>CAZNAR010000010.1:0-3295 GCA_964571465.1 uncultured bacterium | reverse complement strand
ACTGCCAGCTACTGAGTAAGTTTAGAGCAGCTGCAAGGGAGCTCTGTGGGATAGTAGTTGAGATAGACCACTCCCTCTGTGGCTGAATGTTGAGTGATGGGGTAGCTTCCACACTGTGAACCGCTGGCGTCTGTGAAAAACATATAGAAAGGAGCCGAATAGAGCTCGCTGTTTTGAATTACAAAAGATCCGTCAGATTCCGTTTCATTCAAGCCAGTGACTTGGGTCCTTGTTTCATCAAACACGGCAATTTTTAGCTGCTTGACTGCTTGGCCGTTACAGTCAATATTCACGGTCAGATCAGTTCCAAATAAAGGTGATGATAAAATCATCGCCGTCCACAAATACTTCATAAAAAGCTCCCTTTTAGACCAACCATCATAAGAATTGATTGACATCGAAATCAAGAACTTTTTCAGAGTTTTTCTAGATTAGCTTTCATCGCTTCCAGTAGATCCGTAGGAAGCGGCTTGGTGATCAGCTTTTGGAGTGCCTCTTTGGCTTCCTGGAAGCGTCCGAGTTTAAATGCACACTCGGCACTACGGTGCAAAACTCCCCAGTCGTAAATCCAGGAGATGACATAAACAGAGCCACTAAAAGAAACAGGGGCCTTCATCTGCAAAGCTTTTTGCAAAACAAGATCGGCTAATATGAGACTGTTTTGCTCAATTAAATATAATCCGAGTTGATAGAGAGGTTCTGCCCGTGTTGGGTTATAAAGATGAGCTGCTGAAAAGCTATCGATCACCGTTTTTAAATCTGCCTTGAGAGCAATTTGAATACATCCAATAAAATAAAGGGCATTGTAAATCTCATCGGAATCGAATCTTCCTGGCTCAAGAGCTAACCGTTTCTGAAAAGTAGAAAGAGCCTTATCAAGCACTCCCGCATTATAGTAGCTTGCCGCAAGATAGTACGTATAGCGAGTATTATTTGGTTCTTTTTCAAGGGCTTTCTCCAGAACTTGCGCATCTTTAAGATATTTTTTCGGATCTAACCCTCGTGCTCCTTCTTGTGTCCTAGAGATGTTGCAAATTCCCTTCATCACCGCCGAGCTTTTAGCCTGAGGACAAAAAATATCTTCATGGATCACACCTTTCCATCGCCAAGCAAGGTGATTATTCACAAGAAGCATGCGGTTGTACTCACTTGAGATCACTCCATTGAGTTCATTCTTCACGATGAAGGTGTAGAAATCGTGTTCCAGAAGAGGAAAATTGAATCCTTTTTCATAAGATAAAACTTCATCAGCATCAATAAATAGGAGATAATCCCCTTTCCCTTTTGCAAGTTCTAACGCTTCATTCCTACCCACCTCAAAATTCTGCCAAGGCCTTTGATGAATCTCTCCCGGAATTCCTTGCATCGTTCTTCGAATGATCTCAATTGTATCGTCGCTCGACCCAGTATCGACAATCACCCAATAATCAATCAGAGGTTTGACCGAATCTAAACATCTTTCGATGACCTTGCTCTCATCTTTGACAATCATATTCAAGCAGACTGTTTGCTTCCCAAGAACAAGAGAAGTGAGAAAAGTAAAAACGACTAAAAGAAAGTGTTTCATTTTGGTCATCAAACCACAAGGTCCATTTTTTATGCTATTAAATAGCTGCACATCATTTTGATTAGTGACTTAGTCAAATGATCCATTTAGCACATCAATTAGCAATTTTTTTTGGCACAACTTATTAGAGGCCAAAACTACGCAAGGTCATCTTTTTACATTAAAATCTGCACCAAATTTAAGATGATGACAAATAATATTTATCTATTTATGTAGGAATCAACTAGGAGTCTTTATGTTAGACAAGAGATCTCGCCGGTGGCTAACTACTCTCGCGCTTTTATCAGGTGCCACCCTCACCGCCCAGCCGCAGCAGCCCCGCGTCGTTGCAGGAGAAGCCATCTTTTCAGATCTGGAAACAAAGAACGGCCATATTAAAGCTGTTGAGCAGTCGATCATTGAGTGGAACTCATTTTCGATTGCCGCTGATGAAGCTCTTAGAATCGATCTTCCTACTGCAAAAGCCGCCCTATTAAACCGCGTCACCGGGAAAGAAATAAGCCATCTATTAGGGAGACTTGACTCCAACGGAAAAATCTACCTTATCAACCCCAGCGGCATTGTCATTGGTAAAGAAGGAGTCATAAAGACAGCCGGATTTCTAGCTTCTACCCTCGATCTTTCAAATGAAGACTTTTTGAACTCCGATAGCTGGACCCTGAAAGGAGAAGGGGCAGAGATTGTTAACTTAGGCACAGTTGAGACAGCTGCCGGCGATCTTATCTTGATTGGGAAAAACATCCGGAACGAAGGAAGTGCGATCTCAGCAGAAGGAAATACCTATCTAGCTGCAGGACCCACAGTTATTCTGAAATTTAAAGAAACACCAATGCTCTCAATTGAGCTCTCTGAGGAAGCTAAAAACACCATCGTAAACAGTGGCAATATCGAAGCTATCCAAGAGAATCCCTATACCCTTGTCGTCGCTCATGAAGACGAACCAGCCCGTCTTGTAAAATCTGAGGGACGTCTTCTGATTGTTGCTGCAAATCTGGATAACTCGGGCAAGCTAAAAGCTACTCAGGCCATCGATCTACAAGCCGAAAGAGTTATCAATACGGGCTCGATGGATGCAAAAGAGACCCTTCAAGTCACCGGCAACAAAATGTACAATGCTGGACCTCTAAAAGCTCAAGACATCAAGGTAGATCTCAGCGGTCCTTATATTGAATCGACGGAAGGCTCTGTTTTGTCTCCAGGCGGCTCGATCCAGATTACAGCGCCTCGCATTTTTACCTCAGGACATCTGAGCGCTGATCATCCAGACGGGGCAGCAGGGACCATCAACCTTCAAAGTGAAGAACTCCATTTACCCGGAGCACGCCTCTCTGTGAAAGGAGAAACGGATGGTTCTATTCGTTTAGGAGAAATGGAGTCATTCTCTTCAACCCTCACGTTTACACAGAGCCAGCTGATCGACCCCAACCAAGGCGGTGGGGCAGGATTTGGGATTACTATTGTAACCCTGCCTTCAGGAAATATTGTCGTCACAAAACCTGAGGATAATTTTTTTGCAAACAATAGCGGAGCTGTCTACCTCTACGATGGAGCCACTCTAGGTCTTATTTCGGCACTGTATGGCACACAAACTAATGATCGAGTAGGAATTGGTGGGGTCACAACATTATCCAATGGCAACTATGTGGTACGAAGCACAAATTGGGACAATGGAGCTGTAGCCGACGTCGGAGCGGTTACCTGGGGCAGTGGCCTCACTGGCATCTCGGG
>CAZNAR010000009.1:0-15599 GCA_964571465.1 uncultured bacterium | reverse complement strand
AGTAGAGGCCCGACTGGTAACGTTGGCTCGACTGGACCTACTGGTAGCAGAGGCCCTACAGGTAACATCGGCTCGACGGGTCCCACTGGTAGTAGGGGCCCAACTGGTAACATCGGCTCGACTGGACCTACTGGTAGTAGAGGCCCTACCGGCAATGTTGGCCCGACTGGACCAACAGGAAGTGTGGGGTCTACAGGAAGCACAGGCCCAACTGGTCCGACTGGACCCCGTGGAACCATGAGTGTCGACTTTGGCTTTCTTTATTTGCTTGGGACTGCAGCACCAATAAATATAGCCAATGGTGCTGCTGTGACTTTTACAGCCCTGTCTAATACTCCTCCAGGGACTAGGATTTCTCAGTCTGTATCGGTAGTACCACCGATAGGATCTGTTGTTACTATCGCAGACACCGGTTTTTACCAAATATCGTTCGGTGTATCTTCAGCTTCTAATAATACAATTTTCGAATTGAGGGTGAATGGCTCTGCAGTACCTGTGATCCAGAACCGGGTCCAAGGAGATGCTGATACTATAATGAATAGTATCACTATCATACTTAACCTAACCACTCCAGGAGGATCTACTTTACAATTACTCAACGTTTCAGGAGGAGCGAGAAACTTAGATACGGCTACAGGAGCCGCTGACGGTCCTGTTGCCTTTATGACTATTGTTAAACTTCAATAAAAGAATTGCAATTGAGGAATGTTAAGTCTATATTTAGTTGAGTATTGGGAGCTCTCCTTGGTTTTACAAATAAAAATTTTAAGCTGGTTGCTATTTTCTTTATGGTTTCATTTTCCAGCATATAAACAATTGATACACGGCAATTTTATTCAGGTACAATTTAACACAATGGATCAAAAACAGCGTAAAGAACCACTACATTTATCATCGGACTATTCTTCTCCTACTGCTGTACAGAATCGGCATAAATACACATTGTCTGTTTGTGCTGTTTTCAAAGACGAAGCTATCTATTTGAAAGAATGGATCGAATACCATCGCTTAGTCGGTGTTGACCATTTCTATCTTTACAATACCGGAAGTAAAGATCGTTTTACTACAGTGCTGAAGCCCTACATCAAAGAAGGAATTGTTTCGTTAATTAATTGGCCTTCGGTGGTTGAACAGAATAACGAAGAGAATATCTTCATGTGGTCTCTCGGTGTTCAGATACCTGCTTATGAAAACGCCATGAAATCAAAAGCGTTTCATGAAACACAATGGCTCATTTTCCTTGATGTTGACGAATTTCTTGTTATTCCAAGAGAGAACGATGCGAAAGCAATTTTGGAAAAATATAAGAATTATGCGGGGATCAAAATTAGCGCCAATACGTTTGATGCCTCTGCCGGATTATCGACTCCAGCTCGTCGTTTATTGATTGAAACTGTTGAGCTTGTAAAACCAACCCCCTGTCATCCGCATAAAAGCATTGCAAAACTGATCTTTAAGCCAAGCGAGTCTAAAGGATTTACGTGGCCTCCTTATCAGTGTCATTTTAAAAACAACCACCAACCTATCACTCTTCGGAAATATGAGCTTTGCCTGAATAGATACGAAAACAGGTTTAAAGGCCACCTCACCTTTGGGAAGATAAAAGATAAGTTACATGTGGATAATCGTTTATTGACCGATGAAGAATGCGCAGAGCTTTTAGATCTGGGCTATGAAATCGAAGATCAAGAACGTATGATTTATAGGTTCGTGCCTGATGTATTAAAGAAAATGGGGTATTGAAGATGAAAAAAATCATTGCGTTATTTCTTTCATTGTTTTGCTGCGGAGATTTAAAATCCGAGGAAATTAATTGGTATCCTTCCACAGTTATTTCTACAAAGGGCCAAGATGCGACCGAGCCCCAAATCGCGATTGATAGTTTAGGAAATAGTGCTGCGGTATGGGTTGAAAATGGTTTTGTGATGTTTTCCCAGTGCTCTACCAGAGGTAAATGGAGTTACCCACCGTCCATACTTTCAAAGAATGGATCTTCACAACCTCAATTGAAAATGGATTTTAAAGGAAATATAACTGTGGTGTGGATCCAAGAAGGAATTATTTATGCAAATTCTAAAGCTTTTGATGGTTTTTGGGGCTCTTCAGTTGCTTTATCGAGTTCAAATGCTGCAACACCACAGCTAGCAATTGATGGGAGCGGAAATAGTGTTGCTGTATGGACCCGAGAAGGCAAAGTAGAAGCGTCAACAAAACTGTATGAAGCTGATTGGCAAGCTTCTCCTGATGTCTTGTCAGCCGGAGAGGCCACCTATCCTAATATATCGATTTCCGATGATGGAAAAGTGATGATCGTTTGGAATGAATTCGATGGACGGTCTTACTCAATTTTATCTGCATATAAAACAATTCCAAGTGATTGGAGAGGGCCAGAAATTATTACCTCATCTCTTCCTAACAACCCTTATTCCTATATCAGTTTGAATGACTCTGGTAAAGGTATTGCTGTTTGGTATAAATATACAACTTCTTCCCCAATCAGTCGTTCCCTTGAATATGCTTTCTGGTCTGAGAATAATAGCTGGTCGTCCCCGGATACACTTACCACTTCTCGAATTGCTAATCCAGAAGCAAGAGGAGTCATGGCAGGTATAGATACCGAAGGGAATACGATCTTTTTATGGAAAACTGAATATCTAGAAGACTCTTTTGGGATTAGAACCAATATTATCAATTCAGATGGAACTAAAGAGCCCCCCTCCGATTTAGTGGCATTCAATTTATATACTTACGCAGCAGACCTGAAACTCGTACCATCAGGAATTGCGGTGGTATCTTATATGTCGTATGATCAGACAAGCTCAATTTTGTCTATTCAAGCAACTAATGCAAATATTGCTGCACACTATAAGGGACATTGGGAAGTACCCCAGTCTATTTCCCCCACTTCTATAAATGGCTATCCCCACACTAACGCTACTCAATTTGAAAATACCCTAAACGTTGCTATTACATGGCTAAGTTACAATGGTAAAAATAGACAAGTTACTGCAATAACAGGACTCACTAATCTTTTACTCCCTCCTTCGGAGTTAGCTGTTACTCAGATCGCAAATAATTTTGGAATTTTTACAGAGTATTGCAATAAAGTGGTGTGGCAGGCAAGCCCCTCTCCTGAAGTAAAGGGATATATTATTTACAGGAACGGTCAGTATTTTACAGAGGTGGACGCTAACCAACCGCTCGTAGTTTTTGATCATAATACGGACTATAAAGAATCTGTAACCTACGGGATTGCCTCAACAAACAATGCAGAGTCTCAAAGCAAAACCGTAACTGTTACATTCCCTTAGTAGATGCTTCGATAGATGAGACATAGGCTCTATCTCTTTGATCTACTTGGTGCTTAGCAGTTGGCTTGCGATAAAGTTTCTCAACATCGTTAATGTTTTTGAAAGATAAATGTTTCTCTTTCAAAATGTCATCACGTACAAAGAATAGGTTAACTCCTGCTTCATCAGCATAAATAAGGGAATATCCTTTAGAGCGTGCTAGCTGGAATAAAGCCAGAATACTCGCCCCATAATAGGTTGTTCCATCCCCACAGTAGTAAGGTTTATAGGCGACTACTTTATCTTGATCAGGAGGAATGGTGCTATTGTATTCGATAACGACCACTTTAGGGCGGTATTCCTTTGCAAGTGCCTGCCAAACATAGAAATCGTTATAATCGATGTCTATTGACAGGAGATCCAAGTCATAGGGAACTTTATAGCGATCGAAAATTTCGTTGATGTTTTCTGCAGTGATAAACGCTTTATATAGATTAAATTCTGGAATCTCAAACATTCGGTCGAGAAGTATGCAACCCCATCCTTGCTTTCTAAGAAGATATGTATTACTTCCCGTAATTCCATCGTAAGCTCCAAATTCAACGCAAAATTTTGTTGGAGAATCGATCAGTTGAAAGAGTTTGGCCAAAACTCCATCTTCCCCATTTTGACTATAGATTGAAGCTTCACATTTCTGCAGGTCTATCGTGGCAGTCTCTGCAGAAAGAAAAGAAGCCGTCATAAACATCAAAAAAAACATATTTCTCAGCATTGATTTATCCTTTAAGGAAGTCTATCGCTTCCTAAATAAAATACAGTTCCCGTTGTCGATTAATTTAATCACGTCACACTCTTTTAATAGGAGATCCACAGCAGCTTGGCGATCCGTCCAGAGAGTATCATTCATCCAAATATATCCTCCGTTTTTTACCTTAGGTAAATAAAGGATGACGTCTTGTGTCGATGCGATTTCGCTATGATTACCGTCTAAAAATAAAATATCAATTGATCCTATCATCGGAGCTGCTTTGTCGGAGGTAGCTCGAATAATTTTACAATACCTATCAAGGTCATGTTTAGAGAGAAGGTCTAAAAATGAATAATAGATATAGTTTAAATTGATCTTGGCCCACCATTGCAAATCTTGTTGGTCTTTAAAAGGATCAAAATGCTTAATACACTCAATTTTATCCCAGGGATCAACTGCAATACAGATTCCGTGGTCATTATATTTCAAGGCCATGGCAACAGGGAAAAGCGATGCGCCTCCAAATACTCCAATTTCTACATACACATCAGGTCTTGTTTCAATAATAAGATCAAATAAGTTGACTGCTTTTTCCTGAGAGCACCACCCTTCGATAGTCGGACGTACATCAATAATATGCTGTTTAAGTGTTTCTAATCTCGGATCTGCAAAACCGGTTGAGCAGGTGAGAAGTAAGGCTGTTATCCAATACTTCATGGTTTCCTCCAAAGTCCCCATTCACAGCTATCTTTGAATTGCGCAACACGAATGCAATTTTCATTCAGCCAATGCACAGCTCGTGCAGTGGTATAGACATCATTTTCAAACCAAGTCATATCGTCAAAAACGATCCATCCCCCACTTTTTACATACGGCACCCATTTCGTAACATCGAGGTAAGACGTTTTGTCAGAGTGATTACCATCGATATGTAAAATATCGATCTCTTTAATCGGCGCGGCATCCTCGGAAGTGCTTCGAATGAGTGTAATCTGGTTATTTAGTTTGAATTGATCGATTCGCGAGATAAGACTCCTCATAACTGCTTCATGATCTACAGCCCCCCAGAAAGCTTTGTTTGCTTCATCGGAAGTTTCTTGAATTGATGCATCATTATTCCAAGGATCTATCCCATAAATAATCCCTTTTCGATTGGCTCTCAGGGCATGCGCCATGGGGACAAGGGACTTTCCACCCCAGACTCCAATTTCTAAAATAACCGAGGGCTTTACTTTGAGAATCAAGTCAATTAATATTCCGGCCTTCGACTCTGCACACCATCCTTCCAGATAACGCATATAGTTAAAGGCTTCTTGTTTAATAAGACGTGCATCCTCTCGGCTGCCTATTTCAATAACTTGCTCATAGTGCGAAGGTGCGCGAACGGCTTGCTGAGAAGCTTCATACATATAATACAACCTTTTTCAAATTACAGGAGGATATGTAAAAGATAGAATTTATAGCAATCAGGATCAGATTAAAATTGTGGCAAAAAAAAAAAGAGGCAATGCCAAATCCTAGTTTTTTGGCATTGCCCCTTAAAGCGCTTGATGCGCCTCTACGGGATTAGATTAACCAACTTGCGATTGAGCACCTTTCTTAGAAAGGTAATTCTCTTGGTATCCTTTCACATCGTTAGAGTGAATAACCCAAGCTGCTCCTTTACGGATGGCTTTAAGTAAACCAACGCGAGTCGCATAGTAGATCTTTTGTGCGGGTACGCCCAACAAATCAGCAACTTGATTTACAGAATAATAACCTTTCGTATTATCAAATAAAAGCTCGCCGTCAAACATTGACTTTGTACGGGAGTATTTGTGCTTACGATATTCTTCTAAATCTTTCAAATCAATCGTCCAACGTGTTGAATCTTTATGCGCTTTCAACTTGCGTTGTTTGATCGCAACGTAAATCGCTTGACGCGTAACGTTGTTGATCCGTGCTGCTTCAGTAATGGACACGACCCTTTTGCCATTCACTTCTTCAGTGTGGGGCATTTGGTTTTGTGAGTCGTTGTTCATAGAAATCCTCCTAACATATAACTTTTTATGGTCCACAGCGTTGTGGATCCAAACTCTTTGTTTTTCAACGTTTTCTGTTTCTATTCGCAGCTTTTATTTATTAAAAGTTATTATGCTCTAATAGATTATTAATTATGTCATAAAAACGAATTGAAATCAAGCTGCAGCTTCAACAATCTGAGAGAGTTAAGGTTAAGAAATTATTTTAATCGTCATAAACCCCTGACTTGGTTTAACCTACGGCCAGGATTAAAATGGTGCCCGGGGGCTCATATTTCATGAAATTTCACTGGCGCAAAGCTCTTCTTTTCTTACTCTTACCTCTCCTACTACATGCTAAACATCCTGAGTTAACCCCTCATGATACCCGGGTTAAAATCGATGAGATTTTACGGGCTCATGCAACACATCATACTTTAAACCAGGAACTTATATCACGAACTTTAAACAATTTTTTTCAAGAACTCGACCCAACGTACTGCTACCTAACTGAACCTGAAGTACTTCCATGGACAGAAGCCTCCCCAGAAAAGCTCGATTCGATCCTACACCAAGTCCGCAAAGAAGACTTTTCCACTTTTGGCGAGATGTACAATCTCATGCTCAAGGCCATTGAGAGACGGCGGGGTATCGAAACAAAGCTTGCCGCTGAGCCACTTATAGAAGATGTTGATTCTGAAGAGTTTAAGGATATGTCGTGGGCCAAAACCGAGGCAGAACTAGAGACCCGCATTAAGAGAATTCAGGGGCTGCAGATGAAAACAGCTCGCAAAATCTTGTCGTCCGAAGAGCAGGGACAGTTTAAAAAACGGCTCGAAAAAAGGCGCCTTACCCGTGAAGAGGGACTGATTTCCAAGGGGAATCACTCCTTATATACGTATGTTCTAAAAGCAACCTCGTCTGCACTTGACTCACAAACCTCCTATTTTACACCTTCGGAAGCGAATCAGCTGATGATGCAAGTTCAGCAGAGACTTTTTGGTGTGGGGGCACAACTAAGAGACGATCTCAACGGGCTCACAATTATGCGGATTTTGGAAAATAGTCCTCTGAGTAATCATCCTGAAGTCGAAATTGGCGACCGAATTATCGCAGTGAATAATGAACCCGTGATCGGACTTGATATTACAGATGCAGTCGACTTAATCCGAGGGCCTGAAGGAACTTTAGTCACCCTCACTTTCTTAAGACAAAAAGAAAACATTCAAGATGAAAAATTCGATGTCAAAATTACACGCGGTGAAATCGTTTTAAAAGAGAGTCGCTTTGACTCGAGTTACGAACCGTTTGGAAAAGGGGCTATTGGAGTCTTAGGCCTTCACTCGTTCTATCAAGATGCTCAGTATTCTTCTGGAACCGATTTACTCGAGCAGATTCAGAAAATGAAAAAAGAGCATCAGCTACAAGGAATCATTCTCGATTTACGGAATAATACAGGTGGTCTACTTCCTCAAGCCGTTACAGTTGCTGGCCTTTTCATGAGCAAAGGAGTGGTCGTTTCAATCAAAGATAATACCGGTTATATCCAACATCTTCGAAACCTGGAATCCCAAGTTGCTTGGGATGGCCCTCTCATTATTCTAACTAACCGATTCAGCGCATCCGCGTCAGAAATTGTTGCACAAAGTTTGCAAGAATATGGACGGGCTCTCGTGGTAGGTGATGCAGAGACATTTGGGAAAGGGACGTTCCAAACATTTACACTCGAAGCTGTCAACTTTGGGAAAGTCAACACCAAGGGTGAATATAAAGTCACACGCGGAAGATACTACACTGTATCTGGAAAAACCCCACAAAAGCTCGGCGTTAAAGCAGACATCACAGTTCCCGGGTATTTCTCTGAGATGGAAATCGGTGAGCGTTTTGCGAAGTACCCTCTGGAGCCTGATGAAATTCCTGCTTCGTTTGAAGATGACCTTTCCGATATCCCTTTAATTCATCGTCATCAAATTGCAAAACTTTACAAACCGTATTTACAACCAGTCGTGACGACCTATAAGCCATTCCTCCCCCAGCTACTTAAAAATTCTTCTTACCGTCTTAAAAATGATATCGATCACCAAAACCTACTCAAAACTCTTTCAAATAAAAACTCGTCAAACCCTCCTTCGATTGGGTCGAATGACCTTCAGTTACAGGAGGCAGTCAATATCATGAAAGATCTAATTTTCCTAAAGAGCCGCGCGGCTTGATTTCTATCTTCTTTTAGAGGAAAATAGAGGCTCATCAAATTAGGATTTTAACTATGAACGTACGTGTACGAATTGCTCCATCCCCAACGGGAGATCCGCATGTGGGGACCGCCTACATGGCCCTTTTCAACTTAATTTTTGCTAAACATTACAACGGAAAATTCATCCTCCGCATTGAAGATACCGATCAATCTCGCTCACGTCCTGAGTACGAAACAAATATTTTTAAAGCCCTTCACTGGGCCGGTATTAGATGGGATGAAGGACCGGATGTGGGTGGACCTTTTGGACCGTACCGTCAATCCGAACGAACTTCTATTTATCAAAAATATTGCCAAGATCTTTTAGATGCAGGCAAAGCCTACAAATGTTTTGCAACACCTGAAGAACTGGCAGAAATGCGGGAGATGGCATCGAAGCTTGGTCACCGTGTCGGATATGATCGAAGATACCGCAACTTAAGTCCTGCAGAAGTCGCCGAACGTGAAAAAGCAGGCCAACCTTATGTGGTCCGATTGAAAGTTCCCCTCACTGGTGAGTGTGTCTTTGAAGATGGAATCAAAGGACGGATCACTTATCCGTGGGCCGACATTGATGATCAAGTCCTCTTGAAGTCGGATGGATTCCCAACGTACCATCTCGCCAACGTTGTCGATGATCACCTCATGGAAATTTCTCATGTTATCCGTGGAGATGAATGGATTAGCTCAACGCCAAAGCACATTCTACTCTATGAAAGTTTTGGATGGACACCTCCCACCTTCCTCCATATGCCACTTCTTCTTGGGAAAGATGGACGAAAGCTTTCAAAACGGAGAAATCCGACTTCAATTTTCTACTACAGAGATAGCGGCTATCTTCCTGAAGCATTCGTCAATTTCATGACTCTGATGGGTTACAGTATGCCGAACGATCAAGAGATCTATACGCTGGACCAAATTATCCCTGCGTTCGATCCTAAACGGATTGGAGTTTCTGGCGCATTCTTTGATATTCAAAAACTCGACTGGCTCAATCAACAATATCTCATCAATACAGTTCCTGCCGATCAATTGTGGAACAAGATTCGGGAGTGGGGCTTTAATGATGAGTTTATGAAAAAGCTCATGCCTCTTTGTCATACAAGGATTAAAACATTTGCCGAGTTCATTGAGCTGTGTTCATTCCTCTTTGTCAACCACCTTCCGTATGCCCTTCCTATGTTTGCACCCACGGGGATTACTCAAGAAAAAGCAGCCTTTATTTTACAATCGATCATCTGGAGCTTAGACGAGCAGGAAAATTGGGCACGTGCAGGCATTGAAAAAGCTTCCAAAGATGTCGCTGAAGTTTTTGGCGTCAATCACAAGAAAGTGATCATCCCTCTGCTTTACGCGTCTCTGACTGGCAAGCTTCAAGGACCTCCACTTTACGACTCATTTGAACTTCTTGGAAAAGATCGATGCCGAGCCCGTTTCCTCAATTCGATTGAATTCTTAGGAGGAATTTCGAATAAGAAAATGGACGTCCTCTCGGACGCTTGGGAAAGTCGGAACTGTCAAACTGTATGACCTACCACCGTACGCATCCTTTTCCTGCCAAGATTAAAGACCGTTATCCCCTTACAAAAAGTGGATCGACGAAAGAGACGTACCATGTCACATTGAATATTGCAGGTTCAGGACTTACTTATAAAGTCGGGGATTCGTTTGGGATCTATGCTCCAAACGATCCGACAATTGTCGATCGGATTTTGAGTGGTTTTAAATTAGATCCCACAACTTCTATCTTGCATCCGCGCACAGCTCATCCGTTTACTTTAAAAGAGTATCTCACAACTCAAGCCAACCTTGCGCGAGTGACAACTTCTCTCCTTCAATTGTTTACTCCTAGCGGTGATCCTGTGGGGATGGATGTGCTGGATCTTGCTCTCCAATTTGGACATCAGCCGTTTGACCTGTCACAATTTATCGCTACACTGGGCCCCCTTCTTCCTCGCTTTTATTCGGTCGCCTCCTCACAGCTTCTCCATCCAGATGAAGTTCATCTTCTTGTAACACTCACACAGTTCCAGCATGGAAACGAGCTCCGCTACGGTGTCGCAAGTCATTTCCTCTGCCACCGCGCAGAGTTGGAGGCAACAATTCCAATTTATGTTCAACCGACAACTCACTTCACCCTCCCAACAAGTCATAATACTCCTATTATCATGGTAGGCCCTGGAACTGGTGTGGCTCCGTTCCGTGGATTCTTGCAAGAGAGACTTCATAACAATGCTTCAGGAAGAAATTGGCTTTTCTTTGGTGAGAGAAACCAAAAGACCGATTTCTACTACGAAGAATATTGGAATACTCTTGCAAGTCAAAACAAATTGCAACTCGACTTAGCTTTCTCTCGGGATCAAGCTGATAAGCTCTATGTCCAGCACAGGCTCTTAGAAAAAGGGGCTGAAATTTGGGCGTGGCTTGAAGAGGGCGCTCACTTCTATGTTTGTGGAGATGCCGATCCGATGGCGAAAGAAGTGGAAGCTGCAATTTTGCAAATCTGTACTTCTAATGGGAACCACTCTCTTGATCAAGCAAAAGCTTATCTTAAGAAACTCCGCCATGAAAAGCGGTATCTTGCAGACGTTTATTAAGAAGTTCGACGACTTCTTTTTTTTGTTCGCCTGAATAGGGAGCTCTTGCAGGATGGTCCCACACTGTTTTGGGCCAGGCTGGATCGTTTTCGAAACGGGCAATCACATGAACATGCAACTGCGGCGTTTTATTTCCAATCGCGGCAACATTGATCTGGGTTGGTTTGAAATGGTCCCACACGATGTTTTGAGCAAGATCAAGTTCTAGGAGGAGCTGTTTTTGATCGTCTTGCGTAAGATCCATGATACGGCTCACATGAGGACGCCTTGGAACTAGCATCAGCCAGGGGTAATTCGATTCGTCTTCGAGTAGCACACAACATAGCGGCAGATCGATGATGAATGTTTTGGCTCCTAAATTGGGATGGAGCTTAAAGTCGTTTGAGATAGTAGGTGGGTTGTTCATGTGAGGGGATATCCTTGATTTCGCGATCTTTCATGATTCCTGTTTCTAAGATTAGAGCAGCTGACATGCCAAATTTTTTCGCACCTTTAATATCGGTTTCAGGGGTATCACCGACCATGATAACTTTTGCAGGATTGCTCAATCCAAGAGCATTGAATTGGTTCATCGCTGCAGAAAAACTTAAACTCGATGGTTTTCCAATATAAAAAACTGTCCCTCCTGCTTCTTCATACATAGCAGCGATCGATCCTTGTCTGACGACTGCTCGAGGTGGACTTCCTTCGTGCGCAAATCGATCGGGATTAGCACAGAGCATTGGAAGACTAGACGAAGCTAGCGTCTCAACTTGCTTTCTAAAGAGCTCCGGATCGGTTTGATCTTCCCCTTCAAGATGCGGTGTAGGGATGTAGATAAAATCTGCTTCTGCGATCTCGCGCGTCTCTTCGAACATTGTATTTTCAAAAAGAGCATAAGGAGAGGTGTATTTAGGATGTGCCTCGCTAAAGAGAAAATACTTTTTCTTGTCGGTTGGAAAAGGGAGCACTCCCTGCTTAAAAATCGCTTTTGTTACATCTCCAGAAGTGAGATAAAAATGAAAGTGGGTTCCGTGCATCAGTCCTTTTTTAGCCACTTTTCCCATTTCTGCAGCTCCAGTTTGTGTCGCATTAGAAAGGACTCCCACCTTCTTCCCTTGGCGGATCAGCTCTTCCATGACTTCTTTTGCACCTGGGAAAAGTCCGACTGCATTCCCTCCCCAAAAAACACCGTAGGCGTCGAGCAAGATCCCCTCATAAGGGGCTGCAACATCTAAAACGGACTCACGTATATTCATGGACAAAAGCATAACATACTATCGAGTAAATTAATTTTTTACACGAGCGGTCAAGATGCAGGTACACTCAACCCCTTCTCCTAGAGCGACTTCAGTAAGACCTGATCCAGTTGTCGCTGTGATTCCGACTTGATCAACACTGAGGTGCAAGAGAGACGCAATTTTTAACCGCATCTCTTCGATACGATCTTGGATGCGTGGTTTTTTTGCCTCGATGGAGAGAGCAACGTGTTCGATAATAAAACGGTGAAGTGACTCTAATGCCTTCTTCAAATAAACGGCGCTGTCAGTGATTCCTTCTTTTTCATGAAGATCTTGAGCTAACGCTCCTAATATCTGAACACCTGAAAGAGACGTGATGGCATTGCAGATCGCATGCAAGACAACATCCCCATCAGAGTCGGATAAAAGACCGGAGACATCTTCAAAGATCAGCCCACCCAAAATACACGGCTTACTTGATTCTTCTGTTACAAACCGATGGCTATCTTGTCCGATTCCTGTTCTAATCATGGTTAAGAATGTTATAACAAGATGCGTTTACTTCATATTGCAAATACAGATTTAGAGTTTGAGCTGACGCATTCTCTTCGTTTAGAAGAAGGGTTAAGACGCAATCCGATTGTTCATCAACTTCAATTCCTACCACTTTTGTACCGAAGCAGCAGCGACGGCGTGGGTATCACAGACCTTCCTTTAAATGGATCTCACTGTCAACTTCTATCTGAAGAACAAATCCCGTATGATCAAATCGAATCGTGGGGACCTTCCAGAGCAGTTGCTGAGTGGGCGAAGAAACGCGGCCTTAAATATGAAATGCCTCCTTGGGAGATCGTCAAGAAAGTCAACTCTAAAGAGTTTTCGTTTGAACAAACAAAACCGCTTCCTCAGGCTGAACTGCTCTATACATGGGATGATCTTAAAAGGTGGGTCGACATCCTAGAGGGTCCTAAAGTGTTGAAGAATTGTTTCGGGCTTTCTGGACAAGGTCATTTGCTTCTCCCTGCGGCAGAAGAGAAAATCAAACAGTTCGTCGAAAAAGAGTTTCAAGCTATGCGCCCTGTGATTGCAGAGCCGTGGGTTGCACGGAAACTCGATTTCAGTACGCAGTGGGTCATTGGAAAAGAGCACAGTATCACCTATGTTGGGTCAACTGTACTTCAAAGTGATAGTCATGGACGGTATGCAGGAAACCTTATTGGAGAGGAAGCAAAAATTTTCGGCCGCTTCCTTTCGAAGTTAGAGGAACACAAAGAAAGAGCACAAGTTACTCTGAAAAAAATGGCAATGCTCGGTTTTTTTGGAAATGTTGGTTTCGATAGCATGATCTGGGGTGATGACATTTTGCATGCAGTGGTTGAGATCAATGCACGCAAAACAATGGGATGGATTGCACTCCAAATTCGAAAACGTCTTTTCCCAAATCAAACAATTCAAGTAAGCTATACATCGGCAAATCACTCAGCACCTCTTCTCCCACAAGGAGTTATAAAACCAAATGGGAAAGTAATGAAGTTTCACCGAAATCTCTTTGCTGAGCAGCTTGCGTAATAATAATCATCCCGCTATGAGAGTAGAACTATGGATATTCTAAAAATTAAAGGGGGCCGTCCCCTTGACGGTCATGTCAAAGCAGCTGGCGCAAAAAATGCAGTAACTAAACTGCTTGTCGCCTCTTTACTCTCTGATAAGCGGTGTGTCTTTTTTAACGTTCCCAATATTTTAGATGTTGAAATCACCGTCGATCTCTGTCGTGAAATCGGAAGTATCGTTCACTGGGATCAAAAAGAAGGTGTCATTGAAATCGTCACCAAACACCTTAAGACCACTTACATCCCCCAACGTTTCTCGGGCTCCAACCGTATTCCTATTTTAATGATCGGAGCACTGCTGGGTCGCACAGACGAAGATATTATTGTTCCGACTGCGGGCGGTTGCAAAATTGGTCCACGCCCTGTTGATTTCCATATCGCCGCATTTGAAAAACTCGGCGCAACGATTGAATTCCGAGACATGAAAAAAGAAGGGGCTTATTTCGCAAGAGCTCATCATGGACTCAAAGGAACGCTTATCGAACTCCCTTACCCGTCTGTCGGCGCCACAGAAAACACGATCCTTGCTGCCTGCCGTGCAAAAGGAACCACCGTCATCAAAAATGCCGCAACCGAACCCGAAATCATTGATCTCGTACTTTTTCTCCAAAAACTCGGCGTTGCAATTGTGGTCGATGTCGACCGAACCATTCGGATCCAAGCAGCGACAGAATTTTTCGATGTTGAACATACCGTTGTGACGGATCGGATTGAAGCCGCCTCCCTTGGGATGGCTGCCATCAGCACAAAAGGGAAAGTCTTTGTGGAAGGTGCACAACACGGTACTATGATTGCTTTCTTAAACAAACTCCGTGAAATTGGAGCTGGTTTTAACGTTCGCAATAATGGAATCGAATTTTTCTACAGAGGACCTCTTAAAGGTGGAATCCTCTTAGAGACCGATGTCCACCCTGGCTTTCTGACAGATTGGCAACAACCGTTTGTCGCACTGCTGACGCAAGCTGAAGGTCATTCGATTGTCCATGAAACTGTTTATGAAAACCGTTTTGGATACACTGAAACACTTCGCGAAATGGGGGCTGATATCCAACTCTTTTCTCGCTGTTTGGGAAGTGTCCCTTGCCGCTTCAAATCCCATAACCACAATCACAGCATCGTCATCAAAGGTCCTACCCCTCTTACCTCAAAAGATATCGTCATCCCTGACCTGCGCGCAGGATTTGCTTATGTCTTAGCAGCCC
The DNA here is from genome assembly GCA_964571465.1 of uncultured bacterium. GTDB lineage: Bacteria > Chlamydiota > Chlamydiia > Chlamydiales > Rhabdochlamydiaceae > PALSA-1444. The sequence goes on along the minus strand of CAZNAR010000009.1, from coordinate 699 downwards.
TGATGGCTCCTGACACCAGCAATATTTCAGGTGCTCACTTCCTCGACCGAGGCTATGAGAACCTCGTGGAAAAACTCGTTTCCCTTGGAGCCGATGTCACACGTGAGTCTACTAGCAAGAAGCTGGTAGCAACAGCATAAAATAAACGTTTTTTAACTAGAATAAGGTCCTTATATGTCGAAGCATGTTCTACTTAAAACCCTTTGCTGCCTATCTATTTCTAGCACTGTAGTCTGTGATTATACAGCTACTGATGCAGACTCTCTTCAAACCGCTATTATTAATGCGAACTCCTCTCCCCAGCCCATTGATATCACTGCCGATATTACGCTATCGTCCTTAGCAGATGGATCTCCATTTTTGAGGCCTCTTAATACGACTACATCTTTTGATCCTATCTCACAATCACTCACAATCAATGGTAATGGTCATATCCTGAATGGGAATAACTCTTTCAGGGGATTTTTTGCTCGAGGTGGTACCATCACTATTAAAGAGCTGACATTTACAAGTTGTAAAAACGTTGGAGGAAATGGTGCACAAGCAGGGGGCGGGGGTGCCGGCTTAGGCGGAGCACTTTTTGTTGCTAATGGTGCTTCAGTGACATTAGTCAATCCCACTTTTAACCTCTGTTCAGCTGTAGGAGGAAATGGGGGGGGCAGTGGTTCGTCTCCAGGTGGTGGTGGTGGGATGAGAGGA
>CAZNAR010000008.1:0-33743 GCA_964571465.1 uncultured bacterium | reverse complement strand
CTACCAGGGTATCTAATCCTGTTTGCTCCCCTTGCTCTCGCGCCTCAGCGTCAGGTCTAAACTAGAAAGGCGCTTTCGCCACCGGTGTTCCTCCACGTATCTACGCATTTCACCGCTACACGTGGAATTCCCCTTTCTCCGTCAATCCTCTAGTAAGATAGTTTCAAATGCAGCACCGAAGTTGAGCTTCGGTATTTCACATCTGACTTATCAAACCGCCTACGCGCCCTTTACGCCCAATAATTCCGATTAATGCTTGCACCCTACGTATTACCGCAGCTGCTGGCACGTAGTTAGCCGGTGCTTTTTCTCCTGATACTCTCAAATCGATGCGTTATTCACGCATCTTTCTTGTTCGCAGGCAAAAGAGTTTTACGACCCGAAGGCCTTCATCACTCACACAGCGTCGCTCCGTCAGGCTTTCGCCCATTGCGAAAGATCCTCGACTGCAGCCTCCCGTAGGAGTCTGGGCAGTATCTCAGTCCCAATGTTGGCGGTCAATCTCTCAATCCGCCTAGACGTCTTAGCCTTGGTGCGCCATTACCACACCAACTAGCTGATATCCCATGAACCTCTCTTTAACCGCAAGGCCGTTACCGGTCCCCCACTTTGATCCTCCGAAGTATCCTTCAGTGACCTCATTCGGTATTAGCGGCCGTTTCCAGCCGTTATCCCCAGGTTAAAGGCAAGTTATTCATGTATTACTAACCCTTCCGCCACTCTATTACGAGTTGCCCCATAATAGCGTTCGACTTGCATGCCTCATCCACGCTGTCAGCATTCAATCTGAACCAAGATCAAATTCTCAAGTTGAAAATTTGATTTGATATAATAAAAAAAATTTATAAAGGCAATTGAAACAACTAAATGTTTCAATTGCACAAGCTTGTTATTTCTGCTTGTTCATCACTTCTCTTGACTTGTCTAAACAACACAGCGAAGACCGAGCTTCGCATTTTCACTCAAACAATTTGCTGAGGAAGCCAACAACATACTAAACGGTCTGATTTTTGTGCAATGCTTTTTCAGAAAATTGATTTTTTTTTGTTTTTTTAGGGTTCATTTTCCATAGAAGAAATGACCCAAACTGAACTTTTTTTCAGAGCTCAAAAAAATGAAGGCCCACAACCGTTCAAAAATGTGATATAAAAAAATTTAATGGTGTTTTACCAGCCAGAAACGACATACACGACCATTCCCGCTAGGTACCCGCCCAGAACGGGAAGCGTCGCTTTCTTCATGTAGGAGAGGAAATCGATTTTCTCGATTCCCATCAATGCGACTCCAGCTGATGATCCAATGATTAAAAGGCTCCCTCCAGTCCCTGCTGCGTAGGCAATCATCATCCACAGTGGATGATCGGTGGGAAATTGTTCCATGGGATACATTCCCATCGAAGCTGCGACCAGAGGGACGTTATCAATAATCGCTGACAAAATTCCTATCCACGTCGCAAGAACAGGCAGACTAGAAATATACTCTCCTAGTTTCGTTGAAAGCGCATGGAGAAGTTGTGTTGCATCAAGAGCTCCAACGGAGAGTAGTATTCCTAGAAAAAACATCACTCCTGAAATATCGATTTTCGTCAAAATATGGGGCATTTGAAGGTGTCTGCGTGATTCATGCTTAAAATGAAGCCCGTCAGTTACAAGCCACAAAAAAGATAAACTCACTAAGACTCCCATGAAGGGCGGAAGTCCCGTCCAAGCTTTGAAAATAGGTACAAAAATAAGGCCCGCCATTCCTAGCCAAAAAACCAGCTTTGCTCCGGGCTCTGGTGCCTCTTCTGAATGATTCTTCCTTTCGATTAATTTCCCTTCCAAAGTCCATGTGAAGTATAGAAGAGGGACTAAAAGGGATACAACGCAAGGGAGAAAGAGTGCTTTGATAATGGGAAGCGATGAGAGTTGCCCTTCAATCCAGAGCATAGTTGTTGTGACATCTCCAATGGGCGACCATGCTCCTCCAGCATTGGCGGCAATGACAACTAGACAGCAAAAAATAAGGCGATCTTTTCCTGCAGGAATGATTTTTCGGAGCAAAGAAACCATTAAAATTGTGGTCGTTAAATTATCGAGAACTGCTGAGAGAAAAAAGGAGACCCATGTGATCAACCACAACATTTTCCGTTTTGATTTTGTCCGAATGAGATCCGTGATGATCTTAAATCCCTTATGAGTATCGATCACTTCAACAAGTGCCATGGCTCCGATCAAATAGAAAACTACTTGAGCAACACTGGCAGTATCAATTTTGAGCAAGTGCATGTCGTGTTGCAAGGTTGTGTGGTCTGTAAGAAAGAAAACAGCCCAGCATCCAGCGGCCATTAAAATGGCAATAGCTGCCTTATTCAGTTTGATCAAACTCTCAAAGATGATTCCGAGATAACCGGCTACAAAAATGGATAAGATAAGCATTGTTTGCATAACTCATCAGTAGAACGGATCTGAAGTTTTTAAGCAATCCCTGCATGAATGATATCATGCATACGAACGAGACCGACGATTTGACGTTCTTCTAAAACAGGAAGCATCATAATCCAACGTGATGGGTCTTTTTGCATCATTTTAAGCGCCTCCCATGCCATCTCTTGGGAATGAACCGTCATAGCAGATCGGGTCATCAGTTCACCTAGGTTCTTTTCTAAAACGGCCGACCCCAACGATTGAAGAGCGCGTCTTAAATCACCATCAGTAAAGATCCCTTGAAAATCTCCATTTTCATCGGTCACGATGACACATCCAAGCCGTTTTTCTGAAAACTCGGGAAGGATTTCATGGAGTTTTTTAGAAGGACTGCACAGAGGAAGATTGGAACGGGGGACCATGAGTTCTTTAACCGTTATGGTTGCTTTTTTTCCAATCATCCCTGAAGGGTGATTCTCCCCATACGATTCGAGAGTGAATCCTTTTTTCCTCATCAGAGCAATGGCTAGAGCATCTCCAAACAGGAGTTGGACTTCGGTTGAAATCGTTGGCGCTAAATCAAATGGGCAGAGCTCTTTTTCAACAGGAAGTAAAAGAGAATGATTTGCTTGGGTTCCAAGTCGACTTTTCAGGTTTGAAACCCAGGCAATAATTTTAGCCCCTTTTCTCTGGATATAGGGAACTAAATTAACAAGCTCCTCGGTTTCTCCACTTTTGCTGAGCATGATGACGGTATCTTCTGGTGAGATAATCCCAATATCACCATGGAGAAAATTCGTTGTTGGAAGATAGAGAGCTTTTGTGCCTGTAGAAATCATGGTCATAGCCACTTTCTCTGCAATGATCCCACTTTTTCCAACACCTGTAAAAATCAAGAGCCCTTTTGTTTCAGCACAAGCCTGAACAACGGCTTCGACACGGACGTGATCAACCTGTTGAAAGTAAAAGTTAAGATGGCTCTGCTGATCTTCAAATATTTTTTTTAACAAATGGTTATTCCTCATTGACAGATGATAGGATATTGGCTTTTTTGCATGAAGTAGATAATGTGTGGATTATGAAACACACAATCACAGTTGCACGCGGGGACGGAATTGGCCCTGAAATCATGCAAGCGACCCTGCACATCTTAAAAGAAGCGGGAGCACAGCTTGAAATTCACGAAGTTGAGATCGGTGAAAAAGTTTATTTGAAGGGTGCTCTTACAGGAATTGAGCCCAAAACATGGGAAATAATTAAAAATACAGAAGCGTTCTTAAAAGCCCCCATCACGACCCCTCAAGGCGGAGGGTTTAAAAGCTTAAATGTCACAATCCGAACGACTTTAGGGCTTTATGCGAACATTCGCCCTTGTGTCTCCTACGCTCCCTTTATCGCAACAAAACATCCGAAAATGGATGTCGTGATCGTTCGTGAAAACGAAGAAGATCTGTATGCTGGGATCGAATATCGGCAAACACCCGATGTCATGGTTTCCCATAAAGTAATCACGCGTCAGGGGTGTGAGAAAATCATTCGATATGCTTTTGAATATGCCCGCCATCATGGCCGGAAAAAAGTCACCGCCTTCACTAAAGATAATATTATGAAATTCTCGGATGGTCTCTTTCATAAGATCTACGATGAGATTTCTAAAGAATATCCTGATATCATGCCAGAGCATTGGATTGTCGATATTGGAGCAGCCAAACTCGCGACAGTCCCAGAAAATTTTGATGTCATCGTTCTTCCTAACCTCTATGGAGATATTCTCTCCGATGTCGCCGCTGAGATCACTGGATCTGTCGGTCTTGCACCATCCGCCAATATCGGCAACATTGGGGCGATGTTTGAAGCAATCCACGGTTCTGCACCTCGGAGAGCCGGTCAAAACGTTGCGAATCCTTCGGGCCTTCTCCTGGCAGCAGTCATGATGCTTGCCTATTTGGGCGAGGCAGAAATTGCCACGCGGATCCATGAGGCCTGGCTTGCTACGATTGAGGAAGGGATCCATACTTACGATATTAAAAATGATCAGATGACAAAAAAAGTGGTGAGCACCCAAGAATTTGCACAAGCAGTTGTCAAAAATTTAGGAAATAAGCCCAAAAGCCTCAAAGCACCCATCTATGAAGCCCGGTCAAAAATTGTTCCCATACTTTCACCCAGGGAAACGATAACTAAACGAAAACTCGTGGGAATTGATGTCTTCATTTATTCGAAAGATAAAGCCGTTGATTTCGAGAAAAAACTCACAAAGATTCCGACGCAAAACTTAAAACTTAAAATGATTTCGAATCGCGGTGCACGCATTTGGCCCAATGGTCATCCTGAAACGTTTTGCATTGAACAGTGGCGTTGCAGATTCTTATCAGATAAAGGAACAGAGCCTCATGAAGTTTTAAAACTTCTCGAAACTGTAACTGTGTCGGGCTATGATGTGATTAAGACAGAAAATCTTTATACATTTGACGGTCATCCAGGTTATAGTTCTGCAGATGGCTAATAAGAAAGAATCGCAGATTGTTATTCATTGGTTCCGCAACGATTTAAGAATTCAGGATAATCCTGCTCTTTCTAAAGCTACATCCCTCGGATTGCCTGTTGTAGGGCTCTACATTTTAGAAGAAGAAGGTCAAAGAGTCCAAAATGTTTGGTTGCATGCTTCTTTACAATCTCTTGAGCATTCGTTAAAGGAATTAAAAATCCCTCTTCTTTTCGCAAAAAAATCGCCGCTTGAGGTTTGGAAAGACTTAATTACTCATCATAAAATTGCGCATGTCTCTTGGAATCAAAGTTATGAACCGGAAGGCATCAAAAGAGATGCACATGTTGAAAAGCTCCTTAAAAAGGAGGATATCTCTGTTACCACCTTTCATGGAACTCTTTTACTCAACCCTACAGAACTTCGAGCAGGGTCTGGTGATTTCTACAAAGTTTTCACTCCTTTCTGGAATGCCCATCAAAAGATTTATGAACTTCCTAAGGCCATACCCCAGCCCAAGCCGAATGAAACCTTTCCTTCGGTACACTTACTAAAATTAAGTGACTTTAAGCTGCTAGATCATCCTCTTATTACTTTAGGCTCTGAGTGGGAACCCGGAGAAACAGGAGCGCATAAAAGGCTTAAACACTTTGTTAAGTATGCTCTTCCACACTATGAAAAAGGGCGTGATTTTCCTGCGCAGGAAGCCCATTCAAGGCTGTCGCCTTATCTTCACTTTGGAGAGATCAGTCCCCATGCGATCGTACGAGTCTGTCACTCCAAACCTTTCATCAGGGAACTCGTTTTCCGAGATTTTGCGGCTCAACTTCTCTACCACATCCCTCATCTTCCAAGCGAGCCTATGAAGCCGCAATTTTCAAGGTGGAAATGGGAAAATAATACTGCCTACTTTGAAGCGTGGAAAAAAGGGAAAACAGGCTATCCAATTGTCGATGCGGGAATGCGTGAGCTATATGAAACAGGCTTCATGCACAATCGGGTTCGGATGATTGTTGCCTCCTTTCTAGTCAAAGATCTCAATATTGCCTGGCAAAAAGGGGCTGAATGGTTTCTGAAGCGGCTTCTTGATGCGGATCTGGCCAATAATAGCTTCAACTGGCAGTGGTGTGCAGGGACAGGGCCTGATGCGCAACCTTTCTTTCGCATCTTTAATCCTCTTCTTCAAAGCAAGAAATTTGATCCAGACGGCGTCTACATTAAAAGGTGGGTGCCAGAGCTGAGAGATGTTTCTTCCAAAATGATCCATGCCCCTTTAATAGATGATTACATAGCACCAATTGTTGATCATGACATCGCTAAAAAAGCTGCTCTCAAAGAGTTTCATCGTGTCAGTTAGCAACACGGTAATCCATCGGAGCTTCTGCGTGGTCTACGTATTGATCATCTTTTGATCTCCACATTATTAAAGGTGATGATGCAAGGCGGACTCGAAGGAATAGATGTTGAAAAGGCAAATAAAGAGCTCGTGAGTAGAGTCAGTCCAAAGAGATAGCGTATTGCAATCTCTTCGCTTACACAAAGGCATCAAGAAGCTGCGCAATGTCTGTTACAGTCTGCTTGAAACGAACGTCAGCTCTCATCTCTGTTAATGTTTGGTGAAAAACAGAGGTCGGTTGCCTCTCCTGCAGCAAAGCCTGCACCTTTCCTGGACTGATACAGAAGAAACTATAGAACTTGCTCAGATGTCTTCCATCGGTTTCCTGTTCGCTGATTTTTTGCAGCGCTCTGATTGCAATATATTCTGGGTGATGAGTGCCTTTGGCAAGATGGCCTTTAATGAAACCTATAAATTGCTTATGCGCCTGCTTTACATCTTTTATCTCTTGAACCGTTCCTAATAACCGTCGACCCTCTGCCACGACTTCTGGTTTTTGGATCACACTAATTGTATGGGTTATAATACCTGATGATGTATACCCTGCACTGTTTCTTGCATCAAGTGTATACTCCTCAATCATTTTCGATGTTGCATTGAGCCCGACGAGAGCAATCATCGCGCATCGAATGAGATGGTTATTTTCCAATCTCTTGCCTAATTTACGACTGATATCTACTTCTCGCTGAAAATTTCCTTGTAGCCTTGTGCAAACCGTCTCGATATTTTTGACATCCGCGCGAAAAAAAGCGTTAAAAACAAGGTCGATTCTCGATAAATACGACTGAACAACATCGTTGTACCAGTCCAAGACCGTGATTGCATATTTGCTTAGAGTTCTGCTTTTAATAACTCCGATTGTTTGGCCTAAATTATGGAGAAAACATCGAAACCCTTTCTCAATTCCACTTCCTTGAGAACTATCGTTAAGAAGTTTGACACAAAATTGACGGAAGTGATCGAAAAAAGGAATCGGAGTGTTTTTATCGATATTTGAATCAATTCCATTCACAAAACGGGGAAGTTTATGGGTCGCATTAAAATTCATATACGATGGCGTATCTAACCCAAATACATAGATGTCCATTTTGAACACATCGATCTTTTCTGATTGGGCTGTCTCCGGAGAGATAAATTTTAGATTAGGAAGAGTCGAAGCATGAAGTTCGTGAAGCTTAGAGTTATTATTTTTTTGAGGCGATGACTTGTTTTTGATTCCAGCTTGCGCTTTTGTCTTATGATGATTAAAAACCAGACCCGTTTTATGTACGAGAGCCAGCTGTAAACAGAAAAGTTGTAGCCTCACTTCAACATGATTTTAAATATCTTGTTCTAAACTGACAGCAAGTTGTAAAAGCTCCCCAGGGTCATCGGTATCTTTGTTGAATTTCAAAGATTGACTGACTGGTGCTGCACGGCGGGTTTCCTCTAGAAAACAGCTAGGGACATAAGAGGCTGTTTCATTATCGTCATAGTTAATAATTTTCCGTCCTGTATAGGTCGAATTGTCTGCTATTCCATACGGATTAATCATGACTAACTGCACCATTAATGCTTCTGGGATGACTCGAGCTGCTCTTTCAATGCGTTTAAGAAACCACATCCATACATTCCATCGATCACACGGTGATCAAACGTCAGCGAGATATGCATCACAGAGCGCGAAACAAAGGTGTTGTCATCGAGTGCAACGACTTTCTTATGAATTGCTCCCATTCCAACGATGGCGACTTCTGGGTAACGGATGATAGGAATCCCAATCATGACGCCTGAAATACCAAAATTGGTGAGGGTAATGGTTCCTTCTTGGACTTCAGAAGGCTGCAATTTTCCAGCGCGAGCTCTCTGTGAAAGATCTGTCATTGCTTTTGCAATCTGTGGAATGTCGAGGGACTGTGTATTTTTGATCACAGGAACCATGATCCCCTGGTCAACACTGACGGCAAGCCCTAAGTTGACAAATCGCTTCACCACAATGGTGTCGCCTTCTAAAGAGGAGTTGAGGTAGGGGTATTGCTGCAGAGCTTTTACGATCGCTTCAGCCACAAAAGAGGTAATCGTGAGTTTAAACCCATGTTTTGCAAAGAAGGCCTCTTTTTCGTGCTGGACTTTATTAACAATATCAGTGACATCGACCTCGGTGATAAGCGAGGCGTGGGGTGCTTCATAGAACGATTTCACCATATTATCGGCAATCGCTTTGCGCATTCCGCTCATTTTGATATGTTCGACATCTCCTTTAGGGGCTGTTGTTGTCATGGGACACGGTTTATTCGGAGTTTTCTTTTCGATATACTGCTCTAAGTCTCTTTTTGAAAGCCTTCCCCCTGCTCCTGTCGCTGGGATCTTGGAAATTTCATCTAAAGAGACATTGTGTTCTCTAGCTAAACGAAGGAGGGCCGGAGAATAGAAATCTTGCATTTCACTTGAAACAGGTCCTGACTCTTTTCTAACATCGACATGGACGTGAGTCTGTTTTTCACCTGCCGCCGATTGCTCGATAAGGGCAAGCGCTTCTCCGACTTGGATTTCTTGGTCAGGCTTTGCCACAATCTTCGTCAAAACACCTGCAACAGGCGACGGAATTTCGCTATTGACCTTGTCGGTTGAAACTTCGAGAAGGGGTTCATCTAAATGGACTGTATCCCCTTCCTTTTTAAACCATTGGACAACGGTTGCGCTGACGATACTTTCGCCGAGTTTAGGAAGGACGACTTGATATTGTGACATGTTGAACCTGTGATTTAATTTGATTGATGAATTGTTTCCAAATTTCTCCACCTTGCGTAATAGAAAGTTCCAGAGGAACAACGATGAGTGGAAGAGATGTGGGGGGAATTTTTACGAAATCTTTTTCGGTACAAACAAGAACATCGGCTTTCGTTTTAAGCTTTTCTAATTCCTGCAGGCTAAACGGCTCATGGTCAGGTTTAATGAGAGAAACAGTGATATGAGCACCCGCTGCTTGAATCTGCTTGATAAATCTCTCTGGATTTCCAATGGCGCAGAAAAGTGCGACTTTTTTTCCTTTTAAATCAACCGCTGTTGTTCTATCAAATACCACCTGGGGAGCTACGAGATCTAAAGGTTTGGGACCCATAACAGCAATCACAGAAGCCTCATTTAAGCGTGACGGAAAATCGCGCAAGTAACCTCGGGGTAGAAAATGACCATTGCTGTAAGGAGCCTCTCCTGAAACAACAACGACATCAAAATCTCTATGCAGTTTTAAATGTTGAAAACCATCATCTAAGAGAAGAATTTCAGCTCCGTTTTCGAGGGCTTTATATGCAGACGTGACTCGATCCGCTCCGACCCAAACTTGAACATGGGGAAGCTTTTGAGAAAGCCAGTACGGTTCATCACCAACTTGCTCAGCAGTCATTGTAGAATCGACTAGAATATTCAACTTTTCCGCTTGAGAATGGTAACCTCGTGTAAGGATCGCGACTTTGTGATCTTTAGAAAGTTCAGTGGCCAATAAATGGACCAGAGGTGTTTTCCCCGTTCCGCCAGCAACAACATTCCCCACACTAACAACCACTGCAGGAACTTTTTTTGTATGTAATAGGCGCCACTTATATCCCATGTGTCTCAACTTAACACCGGTTTTATACAGAAGACTTAAAAGCCAGAGGGCTCGTTTTCCACGGCGACGCCCTTCTAGAATTTCTTTCATCTTGTTTTCAAGCACCATGAAAGAGCTCTTCTTCGACCATTTCGATGATCATATGAATCGCAGCCATTTGAACTTCCTGGATCCGATCGGAGTAAGGAAAACCCGTCACGATCCATTCTAAATCGGCCATTCCTTTGAGTTTTCCACCTGTTTTTCCTAGAAAAGTAATCAGAGAAAGTCCTTTTTCCCGTGCAGCTTCTGCCGCTCGGACTAAATTCAGGGAGTTTCCACTCGTCGTTAGAAGGATAAGAACATCCCCTTTTTTCCCAAGCGCTTCGACACCCCTTGAAAAAACATGATCGTACCCTAAATCGTTACCAACACAGCTCATGTGTCCCGGATCAGATAAAGCAATGGCAGGAAGTGCAGGACGTTTATGTCTGTAAAGACCGGTGAGTTCCTCAGCAAAATGCATCGCATCACAGAGACTGCCGCCGTTCCCTGCAACCAGAATTTTTCCTTCGTTTCGAAAGCAATTGGCAATTAATAGAGCCGCTTTTTCGATAAAAAGGACGACCTCTTGACTTTGAAGCAACTGGGCGGCCCGTATGACATCAGCAACAGAATTTAAAATTTTTTCTTGTCTGGATTGTTTAATTTCTTTGACCGACATACGAGTCCTTCTATGAAAAAAGACCATCATAGGATAATAATCAATAATATGACAATTGCTATAGTCGGTGCAACAGGGGCAGTTGGACAAGAAATTGTCCATCTCCTTGAAAAAAGAGACTTTCCGCTTAAAAAGCTTCGTTGTTTTGCTTCGCCTAAATCAGTAGGAAAAACTTTAACTTTCCGGGGACAGCAACTCCAAATTGAGACTATTGATCTTGACGGTGTCGATCTTGCCTTTTTCTGTGCTGGTAAAAAAATATCTGAAAAGTTCATTCCTGAAGCCGTTCAAAGAGGCACGCTCGTTGTCGATAGCAGCTCTGCTTTCCGCATGAATCCTAATGTTCCTCTCATCATTCCGGAAATAAATGGCCATGCCCTAGAGTATCATGAGGGACTCATTGCCTCTCCTAACTGCACAGCGACGATGATGCTGATGGCGCTAGCTCCTCTTCATCGTGAGGTACCCATTAAGCGTATTGTCATGTCGACTTATCAGGCAGCTAGCGGCGCGGGACAACTCGCCATGGAAGAGCTAGAGGAAGAGACGCGTGCCCGTTTGGAAAAGCGGTCTTTCACTCCCACTGTCATGCCTCATCCATATGCTTTTAATCTTTTCGCTCATAATGCCCCGATGACAGACTCTGGATATAACGAAGAAGAACTTAAAGTCGTTGAAGAGAGCCGAAAAATTTTGGAAGCACCTGACCTAAAAATTGCGGTGACCTGTGTGCGTGTGCCCGTTCTTCGGGCACACTCCGAGATGCTCAATGTCGAGTTTTCAGCACCGCTGTCCCCTTCACGAGCACGCTCCATTTTAGAGAAGCAACCGGGCGTTAAACTTCTGGAAGACTGGAAGCAAAATCGATTTCCGATGCCTTTAGATGCCTCAGAAAAAGACGATGTCTTTGTTGGAAGGATCCGTCAAGATCTGTCGCAACCCAACACACTCGACTTTTGGGTGGTGGGTGATCAACTTCTAAAAGGCGCTGCACTCAATGCCGTTCAAATTGCTGAAATAGTCTCTTTACAATTAAAACTTTCTTGAAATAAGATGCCGTTCATGTCATCGGAGATTTCTATGAAATGGTTATCCCTATTCGCGCTCACACTTGTTTCTTCACTCCATGGTTGGAGTCGTCATGTCGTATGGCCTGCCCAAATTGAGCCTACCCTCCGCCCTAAGCCAGAAATTCACGACTTTCCTCTGAATGAAGCGCAGGAATGGTTTGTAAAGCCATCTTATCTGATCATGATTCCTAATGTTGATAGTGTCGACTATGGCTATAAAGTGGAGGCTCCCACAAATCTTGATCGAAAATTTAAGACCGAAAGACCTGTGTTTGATTGGGGATCAGGCGTCCGGATTGGAGTTGGCCGCTACCTACCTCACCACGACCACTGGGATTTTTCAGTGACAACAACTTATATTTACAACGACTCTGACTCACACGCCCATGTGAAAATGTCTCCAGTTCCCCTTTCAGCAATTGAGCAAGAGCCTGTGATCAATATTGGGTGGACCCCTATCAATACCGAAGCCTTAAAGGTACAAACTCAATATCTTCTCAATTATTTTACGTGGGACCTGCAAGTCCGAAGACAATACGTTCTTTCGAAAAATGTGACATTTGAGCCGTTTTTAGGACTTCGATTTCCTCTCATTTATCAAAAATATCATCTCCGTCCAACAGGGGCTTTTTACAACGAAATCACGGAAGAATCTTTCTTAGATAGAGTCTCTTTCAAAATCCGCGATCATTTTTATGGAGGCGGTCCTCGTCTTGGATATGATTTGAGTTATCTGTTCCAAAATCAATGGAGATTTTTAGGACAGCTAGCGGCAAGTTTTATTTACAGCAACCAATCGATTCATGAGAAAGGATCTGGTTACCTCACGGATCTTACAACCAATCGCCTAACCCCGAGCCAACTGAAATACCATCAAACGATTACAGCACTCCGCACCAATCTCGAACTGAAACTCGGGCTTGGATGGGAAACATGGGTTCGACAAAACTCTGTACGCATCGCTCCCAGCTTTGTTTTTGAAATGTCGGAATGGTTTGATTTGATCCATTGGTCCCACTTCCAAACACCAACTTCCTTCTTTGGTAGTGCCGACTATGGGCTTCGACCCGAAGAGAGAACAGGAGATTTTGGACTCATGGGCTTTGCACTTAACCTTCAAATAGACTTTTAAGGAGGATGTTCATGTCAAAAAATTGGATCACTTCGGTTGGATTATCCTCATTGATCACTCTCTCACTCCATAGCTGGGGAAACTGGAGAGACCATCCTGTAGGTCAAGTGATTGACCCACCAATTGTCGAAAATAAATTTCCTCTTTCCGATTCTCAAGGATGGTTTGTGGAGGAAAGTTATCTCATCTTAAAGCCGCATGAAGACAACCTCTGGTATAGCTCAAAACTCGCCCTTTCAGGTTCTGCCGGTGATCACTACAGTTTCAAAGTGAATAAAAAAACACCTGACTTTGGATGGTATTCTGGAGTTCGACTGAATGTCGGAAGATATCTCGAACATCACGACTATTGGGATATTTCTCTTTCTTCCACATACTATTACGCTTCATCCGAAGATCATGCTAACGCCAACTTGTCAAAGGGAGGTCGTCTTACATCTCGCTGGGGTGTGATGTTAGCACATCCTCTCAGTAAAGCCGATGTCAATTGGAGACTTAACTACTTCACATGGGATCTCTCTGCTGCAAGACTTTATCAAATGACAAGCTGGTTTAACATCCATCCTTTGATGGGACTTCGAGCTGCTTACATGACGCAAAACTATCACAGCCACGCCTCAGGACAATTTCCAGTCAATGGATCGATTGGAAATTTTTCAGAGAAGTTTAAGGCCTCGAATAGTCAGTGGGGAATCGGTCCGCGGCTGGGAGCTAATCTACAATTTAATTTCAGACGTCACTGGTCACTCTTGGGAACTTTAACAGGCTCTCTCGTTTTGGGAAGCTATGGAGTTCACGAGTCATTTCAAGACAAGCTCAATCAAGACTCGATTGTCCATGTAGAACATGATCGCATTCATGAAAATGCGTTTTCTGTCAGAGCTAACCTTGAAGCAGCGATTGGTTTCGGATGGGAAAAATGGTTTAAAAATAGATCAGTCCGCTTTGCTCCTTCCTTCTTATTTGAAGCAACTGAGTGGTATGACATGAATCACTTCTTTGAAATCCGAACAACACCGAAGCCGGGAGATATTTCTCTCGTGAAAAAAATACCCCCTTCGGGCTCTCTAGGACTCATGGGGTTTAGCATTAACATACAAGTCGACTTTTGAGGTTATAGATGAAAAAATGGATGCCATTACTACTTCTTGCATCACTTGAACTCCAAGGTTGGGGCAAATCGATGGAAGGAGTCTTTCAGCAAGAGAACCAGACAACCCCTCCTATTTTCCGCCTCAATGAAAAACAGCAGTGGTTTATCGAGAATAGCTATCTTCTCATGAAACCGACTCTCGACAACCTTGATTTTGCAAATGTTATTACAGAGTCTTCCCCTGCATTTGCTGAGCGCAACCTGAATGTCAAAGTCAAAAAACCAGATTATTCTTGGAATTCAGGAGTACGCCTCATCTTCGGACGGTACCTTCCTCATCATGACCACTGGGATATCTCTGCTGACATGACCTATTTCTATGGAGATGTGACCCAAAAAATCAACGCGAATCCAGCCCATGGAAAAGGGGTTACTCCCACCTATGGAGTTGTTAACGATTTCGTCTACGTGGCACCCAATCAACTGAAAGGTCACTGGGATTTGAATTATTTTTCGTGGGATCTGAATTTAGGTCGTGAAGTAGCGATGTCAAAAGCGATCGTCTTTCACCCTTTTGTTGCTCTCCGCGCTCTTTTAACCTATCAAGATTATTCTCTAAAGAGTTCTCGTTCCTATCGAGGCCCCTTTGACACCCATGACCATTTCTCTTCTTTTAAATTTAAAGCCGACAATCGGTTTTGGGGAGTTGGCCCTCGTATTGGATCACACCTCAGCTTTTACTTCTCACACCAATGGTCTCTCTTAGGACAGTTGTCAGCTGCTGTCGTCTATGGACCTTATAAAACCCATCAAAGAGAATCGTCCTTCACACCTGAGACGGGCGTTCACCCCGTTAAAACATCGAAAGATAGTTCTGCTTGGATGCGAGGGAACCTTGAAGGGTCGATCGGCCTTGGCTGGGAAGCGTGGGTTCAGAATAACACCGTCCGCATCTTTCCACAGTTTCTCTTCGAGGGAACTTTCTGGTGGGATATGAATCGATATTATGAGACACCGACAATGTTCTCAGAGTCGCATGGAGCACTCGCACTCATGGGTGTGAGCTTTAATCTTCAAATCGACTTCTAACTCGGACGAGTTCTTGAGTAACTGGGTGTTTGAATGAGAGCTCTTTTGCATAAAGAGCGATCCCCTTTTTCCAAGCGACATGACTCCCGTATTTTGTATCGCCTAAAATCGGACATCCAATTGCTGAGAGCTGCGCTCGAATTTGATGATATCTCCCCGTATGAAGTCGGATACGGAGTAGCGAACGACCTCTCTCCTTCCTGATGACTTCATATTCTAGGATCGCTTCTTTTCCCTCCGGGGAAATCTCGGCTCGAAACGAGCCATGAAGAAGATGATGCTTCAAAACGGCCTGCGACTCTTTTGGTACGCCTTCAACCCATCCTTCGTAGATTTTTTCCATCTCACGCTCACGCATCTGCTCTTGAAGCCTTGAGAGAGCTTTACTTGTCCGCGCGAAAAGCACAACGCCAGCCACCGGTTTGTCTAAACGGTGAATGGGCTCAAGAAAAACATTTCCTGGTTTGTTAAACTTCCTTTTAACCCATGCCTTTGCAAGCTCAGTCAAATCGGGCTGTGTAGCGATTTCTGCAGGCTTGTCGACCACCAAAAGGTGGTTGTCACATATTAAGATGTTGTCGCTGCCGAAGGGCTTCATATAATAATAGAGTTGTTGCCATAGCGACGTTGAGAGAATCTGCAACGCCTTCCATAGGAATTTTAACACGGATATCAGCAGCTTCCATCCATTTTTGTGTCAGCCCTAGCTGCTCGGTCCCCACCACAATGGCAACATCGCCACTGAGTGGTGCATCGGTGAAATTAACCTCTGCAGAGGGTGTTGCTGCCACAATTTGAATCTTCTCTTTTCGAAGCCACTCTAAAACTTCATCCCCTGTCGCTTCGACAACAGGAAGTGTGAAGAGAGTTCCAACGCTTGCTCGAACCACATTTGGGTTATAAATATCGGTACAACGATCGCAGATAATCACACCATCAGCACCCACCCCATCGGAAGAACGAAGAATGGTTCCCAAGTTACCCGGTTTCTCGATCGCTTCAGCAACAACATAAAGAGCGGGACCGTTTTTCTTTAAATCTGAAAGCTGTCTTTTCATTTGATGGGCGATCCCGACCAGTCCATCAGGACGATCGCGATAAGAGATCTTTTGAAATAAAAAATCGGGAAGTTCAAAAATGGGCGCTTTCACTTGATCAATCAAACTTTGCTCGTTGCTTCCTAAAAAAAGATCAGGAGAAATAAAGAGCGACTCAAATTTCACACCGCTCTCGATAGCACGTTTGATTTCCCGATACCCTTCGATTAAAAATAACCCCGTGGTATCTCTCTCTTTTTTCTCGCGTAAATGAAGGAGCGACTTGATTTTAGGATTTTGCGCGCTGGTTAACTTGTTATACATACCATCTCGCATATGTTCCAGATGTCAGCTCGAGCGGTCCTGGAATCACCAGCTCTCCCATTTCGATCGCTCCACCTTCACTTGCTTGCTTAAGTAAATGATGCAGCACGAGCGGTGTATAACCCGGCGTATGGGACGATAAAATGACAAAGGAAGGATTTTTCGAAAGGAGCGAAAAGCAAAGGCGTAAAATTTCAGGTAGATCTTTTTCAATCTTGAAAACTTCCCCTTTACTTCCCCGACCAAACGTCGGAGGATCTAAAATAATTCCGTCATACGTACGCCCTCGACGGACTTCTCTCTGCAGAAACTTAATCACATCGTCGACAATCCATCGAATCGGCGCTTGCTGAAGCCCATTTAGCGCACAATTTTCACGAGCCCACGCAACGGTCGTTTTAGAAGCATCGACATGACACACTTCAGCGCCCGCTTGTGCCGCTGCCAATGTTACCCCACCCGTATAGGCGAACAAATTCAGAATTTGAGACCCCTTCTTGATCCGATTTCTCATCCACGTCCAAAGGAGGGCATGTTCAGGGAACATCCCGACATGGCCAAAATCTGTCGGCATGAGCTTGAAGCGAATCCCCTGATGCTCAACGACCCACGAAGAGGGCAGAGCCGTTCCCATCCATTTGTTGGCCGGCTCACGCGTAAAAGTCGCGTCAGCCTTTTTCCAGTCCCCTGGAGTGAGAGCTGCTTTCCAAACGGCTTGCGAACAAGGACGTGACAAAACGTACTCTCCAAACTTTTCGAGTTTTTGTTCAAAGCCACTGTCCAAAAGTTGGTATTTCATCAGGAGAAAGTATACCTGAAAAAAGGTAAGAACAGCACGATTAAAATATTTACTACACCCTATACCGTTAAATCTTTCTTTGGGTAGAGAAGATAGATCAATATGTTACCGAAAATGATAAATCCCATCCCTATCCACATTGAAACAGTAAAATTTGTTTTCCAAATCCACCAATCTAGCATCACACCCCAAATCACAGTTGTATACATGAAAGGAGACAGAAACCTAGCAGGAGCGTTTTTAAGGGCAAACGAAAACGATTGTTGATAGATAAGACCTGTTATCCCAATCAAAAAAAGAGGAAGAGCGTCACCCCATGTGAGAGAGCGCCAGCTGGTATCAATATCCCAAAATGTCATGGGAATCGTCATCAAAAAGGCGAGCACAAAAAAATAGAAATTGATGCGATAGGAAGGCTCGTCATAGTGAGAAAATCGAATGGAAACAACGCTAACGGCACCACAGAGCCCTGCACCAATAGCAAACAACATGTCGGAATTCCAAACAATTTCAGTGGGAGACAAAACACATCCTACGCCGAAAAGAGCGACTCCAAATCCCCACCAGAGCTGATGGTTGATAGGTACTTTTTTCCAGACTCGACCCACCAGCGGCACAAAAAGCGGCAGTGTATTGAAAAGGAGGCTGGTCATTCCAATCGAGAGATTTTTAAGCGCTGCACAATAAAGATAAATGCTGGCTAGTGTACATCCCACGCGTAACCAATACAGCTTTAAAGAAGTTGGCCTCAAATCACACCCGGTGTGCCGTGTTTGAAAAAGCATCCAGGGAATAAAAAGAGCGATCGAGATTAAATATCTCCAAAATAAGATCCCCGGCACAGAAAGATGGGAAAGCTCTTGCTTCACAATCGCACTTAAAAGGGCGTAGACCAGCGAGGCAAAAAGAACAGCGGGAATGGCTAAACGGATGTTAGAAACAGGGCGCATTCACTTTTCTATATCAGTGAAGCTGGTTCCAAATCAATGCTAGAAGACGACGAGTCGTACGTAAAATGATTAAATTGCGCGGCCCTGCATAATGGAAACTGCCCACTTCAGGAGTTTTGTTTTTAAAGCCAATGGCATAAAAAACGGTTCCAACAGGCTTGTCAGGAGTTCCACCGGATGGACCAGCAATCCCAGAAACAGCCACTGCCAAATCTGCACCGGTCAGTTTTAATACTCCTGCCCACATCTCTTGTACAGCCTCTAAACTCACAGCTCCTTTTGTATCAAGTGTCTGAGAAGAGACCTGCAAAGCCGCTTCCTTCAGTCGATTCGAATAAGCGACGATCGATCCAAGAAAATAGGCAGAAGACCCCGGAACTGCGGTGAGATGGGATGCGAGTAAACCGCCTGTGCAAGATTCAGCACAAGCCACCGTCTTTTTATGTTGAATCATCCAATCTTGAATCGCTTCTTCGAGTTTTCCACTTGCCGATTCGTAATAGTGATCGCTGAACTGCTTTTTAAGCTTTTCCTTTCCTGCTTCCAGAACTGCAAGATCCGCCCCGCGTAAAACCACCGTCAAACTCCCGTAGGACGGATAGATGCCCGCCTCGATTTTCATGTCTCGCAAAAAGGGATCGACTTCTGTCTCTCGAAGCATTGAAAAATGGGCTGTCAAGCGATGCTCTTTTTTTTGAGGAGGAAGCAGCGGCAGAACCTCCTTCTCAAACATATTCTCCATTTCTTGAGGTACTCCAGGGAGAAGAAATAAAACTTTTTGCCCTTCTTTAAAACAAAACCCAGATGCAGAACCGATATGATTTTTTAGAGGCGTTGCTGGAAATGAAAAAAGAGAGGCTGCACACTCTGCAGTCAGGTCATCCAGTGTGGGCCCCAATCCTCCTGTCGCAATGACGATCGACGACCGTTTTAGCGCCTCTTCCAACCCTGAAATCAGACAATCTTTTGTATCGGGAAGGACCGACTGTCTTGTGATCGTCCATCCTTCTTCATCCAGGCGTCGCCCCAGGTAAGCTCCATTGGTATTAACGGTCATCCCACGTAGCACTTCATTGCCAATTGCCACTATTTCAATAGACATGGACTTTAATCCCTTGTTCTTTCAGTTGAGCATGGTTTTCAATCCAAGCAAAACATTCTTTCCCTAGCCTGAGAGAAGTTGATACTTTATGCTCGTCCCAGACAAATGTCGTAGGAACCGAAAATGTTCGAAGCCATTTTAATAGCTTCGTAAATAATCCACTATTAGGGAAAAGCTCCTCATCGGACGTTTTTGTGTAATTCCCACCTGACCCGTCAAAAAAGATCTGCGGAAACGCAAACTGCAATCCCCAGTAAATACTTTCAGGACTCATCACCATCGGATGGATTTTGTGATCAATTTTAGAGGCAAAAAACCGATGATGTTGCAACTGCACCACAGGCTTTGTAAGTTTGGCCATCCACCGACCTGGCTGAACCTCGTCTGGATAAATCGCATCAGGCTCTACCGTTGCAATCGATGAAAAAATCGGACGATCAATCTCAGGAATGGTTCCTTGCTTTAGAGCTGTCACATATTTTTCATACGCATTTAGAAAAGTTGCATGCGAGATTTCGAGCTGATCTCGCAGCGCAATGGAACTGACATTGTAGAATTGGACAGGAGAGAGCGCTTCAAGACACGCTCTCATCTCATTCTCATCTAAAAGAACTTGAGTTTTGAGCCATTTAGAAACAGAAAACTTTTTATGTGACGGGTTCTGCACCTTGTTTTTTCCAACTCTTCCAAAGAAGTGTGATAATACCAAAAAAGATTGCAGCGTCCGCAATATTGAAGACTGGGTAGGAGTAACCCCATAAAATAAAATGGAACATATCGATTACATGGCCATAGATAAAATAGTCGATAATATTTCCAATCCCGCCAGCAATAATGAGCATGAGAGGATACCTTTGAGGATACGCTTTCGGAGACCTGAATAAATAGACAATAAGACTTGTTATAATGGCAATTCTAACAAGCAAGATTAGATCTTGGAATCCACCTCCAAGACCCCACGCGACTCCTTTATTTGTCACATGGTGAATGGAGAAATCAATCCCAAATGCTTGAAAAACAGAAACCCCTCCGAACGGAAAATAATGAGGAGCATGTTCGTAGGGCGCAAAATAAAAATGGGTCAACCCTTTAACAACAATATCGACCGTTAAAATCGCCACGGCTACGAGAAGCAGCCGAATAGCGTTCCTGAAGTTCATTGAATCATCCCTTTCTCAAGCATCTCTTGCGCTTTGACAGTCATCGTTGCGTAAGGGATTGCTTCAAGCCGGGCAATAGGGATCTCCTCATTCGAAATATCACAGATCCCATAGGTGTTTTCGTCCATCTTTTCGAGTGCACGATCAATCTGTCTTAGAACTTTATATTCTTCGTCAGAAACTTGCAGACTCACATTGCGGTAAAAGTCATCAGTTCCTTCATCCGCTTGATGTTGCGAATACCCTTTCGACTCATCGGGTGTTTTGACTTCATCATTCACATGTTTCACGAGTTGGCTAAAACGTTGTCTAAGTTCAAGAAGTCTCTTACGGAATTTTTCAATATCAGCTTTTTTGAGTGGCATGTGAACCTTCCTTCGTTAATTCTTCTTCCTCATCAGAAATACTTTGGATCTCATCCATGAGTTCATCCATCATTTTAAAACGACGATAAACGCACGCAAAACGGATGTACGCAATGGTGTCTAATTCTTTGAGATGCTTCATCACAATTTCACCGAGTTCTGTTGTATCAATCTCTCGAACCTGTCTCTCCATTAAGTCAGCTGTAATTTGCGAAGCAAGCGTTAGTACCTGATCGTGACTAATCCGCGTGTGGCGACAAGCCGCATCAAGACCCCGTATGAGCTTATCTTGATGAAAATCTTCATACCGGCCATCTCGTTTATGCACCTGAATCGTCAGGTCCACCGTTTCAAACGTAGTAAACCGTTTTTGACAATTTAAACACTCTCTTCGACGTCGAATCGCATTCTGCTCGACGGCATTACGCGAGTCGGTGACCTTCGAGTCAAAATGATTACAAAACGGGCAGTGCATAAAAAACCTAGCCTCTAACTCTTTAACAAGAGTTCCATGTGCCTGTTTTAAAAGGGCTCTTCTTTTTTTTAAAGCAAAAAGAACCTTTCCACAGACCGGACAACAACTTTACCAAAGAAAACCTATGAGCGGCAAGGAGTTATTTTTAAATTTTTTAATTGGAATTGATAATTTATTGAGTCCACACTAAAGCCTTTATATGTCGACGATGTCTCCTGTCAATGAGAAAAATGATTTCTTAATCCCTTACTTTGCCTACGGCTCGAACATGTTAAAAAAACGACTTGAAGACCGTGTGGGTTTTGTTGTTTGCAAGGGAAAAGCAACCCTAGAAAATTACCATTTTTCTTTTAACAAACTAGGAATGGATGGAACAGGCAAAGCAAATATTGTGCCTGAGACTGGATCTACTGTTTCAGGTGTTCTTTATGAACTGACCCAAAGTCAAGTAGAGATATTAGATACCTATGAAGGAACACCAACTCACTATGAAAGAAAATGGGTCATAGTTGATGGAACACAAGCCGTTACCTATATAGCAACCCCGGAATATACATCTAAGACACAGCTAAAACCATCTCCAGAATATCTCTCTCTGATTACCCAAGGTGCTTTAGTAAACCACATTGATCTCAAAATCTATGTTATTTCAAAAGTTTAAGCTTTTGCTCTAAACTCATCTTTTTTATTTGACTCTCTCTTTTTGAAGCTGCAGATCGATTGGGGTGTGATTCATTGTAAACGATGCTTTGGGCAGGTGAAATTCGAAAGAATTTAGCGCCACCCTTTCCTGTTTTATGATCTTCAAAGCGGCGGTCTAAATCGGTTGTTATCCCCGTATAAAGCTTTCCATCTTCTGCGCGGATCATGTAAACCTTCCAAGGACGGTAGCAGAAACAGTCAATAAGATGGTCATTCACAAGCCCTGTGGCTTGCATGTGCGCATACATCACTGTGGGTCCTACAAACTTAAATCCTCGCTTCCTGAGATCGGCACTCAAAGCCCTAGACTCTGGAGTCTCTGGAGGCACTTCTTTCAGCGCCTTGCGCTGATTGTCCAATGTCTTGCCTCCCACAAATTTCCATATGTAGTGATTAAAACTGCCGAATTCTTTTTGGATTTCTAGAAAGCACTTGGCATTGTTAACGCAGGAGGCTATTTTAAGGCGGTTTCGGATAATTCCTTCATCCTTCATTAGCTCTGCAACCTTTGCTTCATCATAGGTTGCTACCACTTCTGGATCAAAGTTAGCAAATGCCCGACGATATCCTTCTCTTCTTTTCAAGATAGTGAGCCAACTCAGACCTGCTTGCGCTCCTTCCAGCACCAGAAATTCAAAATGTTTCCGATCATCATGAACGGGAACTCCCCACTCTGTATCGTGGTAGATCTCATAGAGCTCGTTGCCCGCAGTCACCCAAGGACATCTTTTCTTCATGTCTTCTATCTTCTGAGAAGAGAGAGAAAAATCCTAGCGATTTTCCAAAAGACGAGAATCACACACTTTAAACTCGAACTTTTGTCCTAAAATTCTCGGAGTGTTATCTCTTCTCACAACTTCGATTTGCATTTCTAAGTTGCTTTCGACGAAAGCTAGGGGACCATGCTGTCCTACATGCGCTTGCACCGCTTTAGCCATCCCTTCCCAACCCTCTTGTAACATGTCAGAAACAGTGCTTTGGACCACTTGTGATGGATTAGTGATCAAAGCTCCATATTGTTCTTGGCTTTGGGAGAGAAACCCTAGAGCAGACTGATCTGAATTTAATTGCTCCACGATTTGTGCAAGTTCTTGTACAGTAGAGCTACCTAATATTTCAGCAGGTATTAATTCTCTCACACTCTGAGGAGGTTTGTTCCATGTCTGCTCATCTGTCATTTTAACTTCACGATAGCATGCATATTTTCCACCCACTTGGTGGAACGGCTTACTTGTAGTGACAAGAGTAACTTTTCGAACCGTCTCTTGGCTCGGATCGAATCCCACAAGTAATCGATCCACACATTCTTGAGAGACCTCACTTATAAAAGAGTTCTCACGGACATTCGCAACTGTACGATCTCTTAACACTGTGCTCATTGTTATACCCCTAATTTTAATACCATTATTTTACAATGATACATTGAATATAACAAATGCTAAAAAGATGCTTTTATTATAAAAAAATTAAATCGACAGTAGTAAGAAAAAACGGAGGAGGTGAGATTCGAACTCACGAAACATTTTCATGTTTACACGCTTTCCAAGCGTGCTCCATCGGCCACTCGGACACTCCTCCAGAAAAGCGTTCTATCTTAGACGATGGATCGATTTACAAACAAGTTAAGGCGTGTCGTCGATTTGCGCAAGCGACTCTGTTTGTATTAACTTTTGGGATACAACAAACTTAAACTTCTGCTCAAAAAGTCTTTGAGTTCCATCACTCTGGACTACTTCAAGTTTCACCTCTAGTTCACTATCTATAAAAGCTATGGGGCCTACTTTCTGCACAGTATCTGCCATCTCTTGAGAAAGTTTTGACCATTTTTCTTTTGCCTTATCAAAAATAAACCTGCGAACAATTTCAATTTGATTTGCTTTAAAAGCCAAATGATCAGCTTCTAATTCCTTCCTCAATATTTGGGTTGTTTCTTGAGCAGGATCCAGATTCTTGAGAGACTCTGAAGGAGTGTACTGTGTATACCCAGTCCTTTGTTCTACTCTCTTATATTTTACAAATAAACCATTTTTGCTTGGATGGAATGGATTGAAGTCAAAATAGAGGGTACCTGCTCGAATGGTCTCCTGACTAGTATCAATCGCTGCTAGTAACTGATCACTTACCTCAGCAGAAAACTCTTCAAAAAAATGATTATCATAGACATTAGCAACATCAAACTTTCGTACAACTAAACTCATTTTATGCCCCTTTTAATTGCGATGATTTTAGCACAAAACATAAAAATCGTGAGTTTTAAAATTTTTTGTTTGTATTTTTTTATATTAATGACTAAAAAGGGAGCTAAGATAACCACAAAACTGCTGAAAGCTACAATTGACGACACGCCCTAGGTTCGCGTATGATACAGAGTCATGTTAAAAAAAGTCGTATTATTTTTACTCTGTTTGGTTTGTTTTGGATGTACTTCTTCTCAAAACCCTAAATCAAAAGTTTTAGTTACCATTGCTCCTTACGCTGGTTTTGTAAAAAATTTGACCGACAATCAGGTTCAAGTCGAAGTCTTTGTCCCCTCAGGAGCCAATCCCCATACATATGAGCCTACCCCTGATCAAGTGAAGCAATTTACTCAAGCCAAAGTTTGGTTTAGCATCGGCGATCCTATCGAAAAAAAGATGGTTTCTTTCTTAAGAGAATATGACATTCAAATTGTGAATATCTCCAAAGACTGGGCTACTCTAGATGCAGCCGCGCATACACATGAAGAGGGCCATGTTCATAGTCATGACGAGAAAGACCTCCATCTCTGGATGAACCCGTTAATTGTCGCAGAGCAACTCCAAGAAATCTCTCTAATTTTATCACAGCAATTTCCCGAATTAGACGCTATCATTAAAAATAACTGCGAAAAGATGCAAAAAAAGCTGAGAAATCTCGATGTTGAAACCAGCAAAAAACTCGCTCGCTTTGAAAATCAGTATCTACTCGTTTCTCACCCTGCACTGGGCTATTACTGCGACCGATATCATCTCAATCAACTCTCTGTTGAAATCGAAGGGAAAGATCCCCGCCCTCAAGATATTGCGGCCCTCATGACGACACTTCAAAAACACCCTGTTCCGGTAGTGTTGATTGAGCCTCAATATAACAAGAAAGGGGCGATCTTAATCGCGAGCAAACTCAAGATCCCTTATGTTGAAATCAATCCCTACAGTGGAAACTATTTTGGGATGTTTGATGAACTCACTGATACCATTGTGAAGTATTATGACAATTCAAATTCATAATCTCTCGTTTCAGTATGACCAAACCCCTCTTCTCCAAGATGTCTCCATCGAGGCTGCCCAAGGTGAATGTTTGGCTGTCTTTGGCCCGAACGGAGGAGGGAAAACGACTCTTCTCAAGCTTCTAATGGGGTTTTTAAAACCTTCGAAAGGAGCGATTTTACTCGACGGAAAAGAGCCTCATCAAAATAGAAAGCGCATCGGATATGTGCCTCAAATCTCCCATCTTGACCGACAATTCCCTATCACTGCTTTAGATGTCGTGAAAATGGGGGCACTCTCTTCTTCGATTTTTCAATCTTACAGCAACGATTGTCATGCTGAAGCCCTTGCAATGCTAGAAAAAGTCGGCCTTGCTCATATGGCAGAAGCCCCCTTCGGCGCCCTTTCCGGAGGGCAATCTCAGCGCGTGCTGATTGCTCGAGCGCTCATGGGACATCCCGACTTTCTCTTCTTGGACGAAGCCACCGCAAGTGTCGATCCCACCGCTGAAAAACATTTCCATACCCTGATTCAAGAACTTAAAGGAACAAAGACCATTGTGATGGTCACACACGATCTTCCAGAAGAGATGTCGTATATCGACAGATTTTTCTGCGTCTACCATACCGTGACTCCTTATTCTCCAGCCCAAGTCTGTGACCATTTTGCAAAAGGTCTCTACCATCCACCGCTCAGAAAGAGGAACAACTAAATGTTAGACTCTCTTCTCTCGTTTCCGTTTTTAGTCTCTTCACTTTTAGCAGGTCTTGCATCGTCCGTGACCAGTGGAATTGTCGGATCATATGTTGTTGTGAAAAGAATTGTTTTTATCAGTGGAAGTATTGCCCACTCTGTCTTAGGTGGAATGGGTTTTTTTCTCTGGCTTAAAAGAAATTACAATCTAGATTGGCTTGACCCTCTTTATGGCGCGCTAATTGCCGCTATCCTCTCTGCGCTTCTCATTGGATGGATCCATCTTAAATACCGAGAGAGGGAAGATACGGTGATTGCTGCCATCTGGTCGACAGGCATGGCACTCGGTGTGATTTTTGTTTCACTCACGCCCGGTTACAACGTCGAACTCATGAATTTTTTATTTGGAAATATCTTGTGGATTTCACAGACAGATTTAACACTTTTGATTTCGTTGGCGGTGTTTGTCGTCTTAATCACGCTCCTTTTACACCAAAAATTCCAAGCGGTTTGTTTTGATGAAACTGAAGCAGAACTCAGAGGAATTTCTGCTAAAAAATACTATCTCATTCTTTTAAATCTCGTCGCGATCTCTGTGGTCATTTTGATTCAAGTTGTGGGCGCTATTTTAGTAATTGCCATGCTAGCAATCCCCGCTGCTGTTGCGACTCATTTTTCGAAAAAACTTTCCCGAATGATGGTTTTAGCCGTCATTTTTGGAGCTTTCTTTACTGCAGCGGGACTGATCATCTCATTTTACTTGAACTGGCCTCCGGGAGCAACGATTGCACTCGTTGCTGCTCTGGCCTATACCGTCCACTTGATGATCAATTATAGAGCCGTGTACCGCTGAACAAGCTGCTGCCAACCTGATTTCTTCAGCTGTGGTTTGCGGTGACCTTTGTGATGTGACTTTCTTCGGGTTTTTTTCTTCATACAAACACCTATTTTTGTAGGGTGGATAAATCGTCGACAAGCTTTTGAGGGATTTTTTTGGTCTCCTCACGTGGAGTCGGCGCATGTTTCCTATGATTTTTTATTGTGATCTTAGAAGATTTCTTTTTACCCCAGGACTTCATACGACACCTCTTAGTTACATATTAAAATGAATTTATTTACTTTTCAAATAAATAATTCAACTATTCGAATAATTATTAATTAACACCCTTCCGTGACATCCCCATTGATCGAAACTAGTAAATCGATTAACATGATCCCTACTTTTAGTATTTTTGAGGTAAAACGATGTACGCTATCATTGAAACAGGTGGAAAACAGTACCGAGTAGAGAAAGACGATGTCATTGACGTTGAGCTACTTGACTCCGAAACAGGAAGCACCGTCCAATTCACAAACGTCCTTTTCTTCAATGATGGCAAAAATGCCAAAGTAGGGTCTCCTTACGTTGCAAAAGCCGTTGTTAAAGGTCAGTTATTGATGGAATCCAAAGGACCTAAAGTCATCTCCTTTAAGTACAAGCAACGAAAAGGGGTCCGACGGAAAGTAGGTCACCGTCAAAAATATTCCCGCGTTAAAATTACAGAGATTACAGGATAGGTCATGGCACATAAGAAAGGTCAAGGTTCAAGCCGTAACGGTAGAGATTCAAAATCGAAACGCCTCGGCATTAAAGCAACTCAAGGTCAAGTCGTTACAACTGGAAGCATCTTAGTCCGCCAACGTGGAACCAAGTGGGCCCCAGCAAAGAATGTAGCGGTCGGCCGTGACGATTCTCTCTTTTCTATGATCGACGGGATCGTTTCATTTAAAAAGGGAGTTAAGACATTCGTGTCTGTCCTCCCGATCCCTGAATAACCGGATCACATTTGCTATGTTTACCGATAAGGTCAAGCTCTCATTAACCGCAGGTCGTGGGGGAAATGGGGTCATTGCTTGGCGTCGGGAAAAATACATCCCTAAAGGCGGTCCTTGTGGAGGTGATGGTGGAAAAGGTGGATCGATCTATCTTGAAGCTGACACACAAACCGTCTCTTTAGAAAATCACCGCAATCGCCGTATCATCAAAGCCCAAAACGGCCAGCCCGGAGGCTACAATCTCTGTACCGGCAAGGGCGGCGACGATATCGTTCTGAAAATCCCTCCTGGCACTCTCGTCAAAAACGCAGAAACCGGCGAAATCATCTTCGACTTCGTTGAAAAAGAAAGAAGCGAACTCATCTGCAGAGGCGGGAAAGGTGGAAAAGGGAACAACCACTTTAAAACACCGACCAACCAAGCTCCTTATATCTGCACGGAAGGAACCGATGGCGAAACAATTGAAATTGAGCTGGAGCTCAAACTGATCGCTGATGTTGGCCTTGTTGGAATTCCGAATGCTGGTAAATCGTCTCTCATGACGTGTATGACCCACCTTGAAGTTAAAATCGGCGCTTATCCTTTCACAACTCTCTTCCCCAATTTAAGCTACATCCACTTTACGGAAGAAGATCGTATCCTCGTTGCAGACATCCCAGGAATTATTGAAGGAGCCCATGAAGATCGCGGCCTCGGTTTTGAATTCCTCCGCCACATTGAACGCTCTGCTGTTCTTATTTATGTCATCGACACCTCAGGCCTCGAAGAAAGAGATCCGCTCGACGACTTCCGCGTCCTTCAAGCAGAACTTAAAGCATATAATCCCGCTCTCCTTGAAAAACCTTCTATCGTTGTTCTTAATAAAATGGATATCGAAGAATCTGCACTTAACCTTCCCCGCTTCCAAGAAGCATTCCCCACTCTTCAGTTTTTCCCAGTTTCTGCCTTGAATAATGAAGGGATTAAACCGCTAACACAAGCGATTCACTCCCTTGTCAGAGCAAACGCTCCGCTATAAAATAAAATTTTAACCTATCAATTCAAACAATAATTATTGCGTCTTTTTTTATTCGTTATTAGCGTATAATGTATTAGCATTTTAAACTAAAACAGGGCTTCAATATGAAATTAAGAAAATTAGTTAGCATTATTTTATCTGGATGTTTTATGGCAACTACAATTCCCTCTGACGCGTGGGGAAGAAAATATACAGAAATCCAGCTCTCTTCCGACTCCTTTATCATCAGTATCAAAGCAACCGATACAACGACACATGATAAAGCTATTTCAGGTCTATTAACGCGTGCCTCTGAAGTGACTGTCAGAAATGGTTATAAATACTTTGTCGTTACCGACAAACAAGACCATTCTGCCATCCACAGCTCCTCTTACCTCAACATGTTTGGTGTAGGGAGTGCTACTGCTACACATCACTTATCGAAAGTCCCCCACGGTCAGTTAACAATTAAATGTTATAAAGCTGATCCCGGTAACAAAGATGCAATCGACGCAGAATTTTTCTTAGCAAATAAGAAGTAAGATAAGAATAGACCTCTTGCATAAGAGGTCTATTGATTAGAAGCTAAAATCGATCTCCATAAAGATTGTTTGATCATTGTATTTTTTTCCGATCTCTCCATTATAGCCTATTCCATACGATTTCTTTTGATCTGTACTACTAAATGATAGATTTAAGGCCGGTGAGAACGCATTGCGGGAAGGATTCATTCCATTCACAATAAAACTGGATTCCCCTTCAAACCCTGCTGTAAATTTCTTTCCTTCCATTCTTTGCTGGCGGATGTAACTTAGATCAAGATCGACCCCAAATATTCCCGAACTGAGCGTGAAACAGCGATTAAATATTAAACCCATCTTGCCCCTCAACATGCTGTAAAATGAGCTATGGATACTTAGGTTAATGCTTCCCGCCCTTTTTTCTTTGATCTGATTCATCTTGATATAGGTGAACTCGGCATCGACATAAGGAGATATCTTGATTTGGCGCGCTTCTGTTGAAAAACCAGTTTCCAACCCTGCCAAAAATTGGGCGCCTCTTGTATCACCATGAGCCTTTCGAGATAAAGATGTGAACTTGATATGTCTCTCTTCATTGATCCACAGGCCTCCTCCCATGAAAAGGGTATTTAAGAAAAATGACTTCCTATTGATTCCCCCGTAAAGAGCTAAAGAAAGCGCATCTATGTGGGCATTGTTTGAGACTTGACGCCAATTGATGTTCGAAGCAGCGTAGTCAACTGCAGCACCAACATGGCCTGCTTCAGAAACTTTGCCTTCGATTCCAATCGTACAGTCGATCGTTTTTGAAAAAAACGGCTTTTCTCCCCCGAGAGCTCTCTGATGATAATAATCTCCTGACACTGTGATCCAAATGTTTCTTTCAGAATCAAAACAATCACGATGCATCCGACTCATCAAGAGATTTTCTACCCTGAAATAGTTATTTTCTTGCGTAAGAGCAACCCCTTTCAAAGGGCTGGGCTGGAGCTGGAATAACGCTTTCTCAAGTTGAGATGTTGTAGTAGTTTCTCGAAGAGCATTGACCACAACATCTAAATCAGATCCTGGGACAATCGTCAGTCCATCTAAATAACGTGCCACGACCCCCGCGTTGCCTTGACTAACAAACTCTTCAAATCCAGCAGGTACAATTTGTAGTTGAACCGTCGTGGGATTATAAATCAACTCAGGAGTATAGAACATGAGCGGCAGAGAAACGTTTGAAAACTGACCCGTGACTCCCGTTGAAGCTTGAATTATCGTATATACTGTGTTTGGGTCGTAACTTGAAGCAAGTGGAATAACATCAACTTTAGCACCCGGTGAAATAGTAAGTGAACCCGTGATATTGACCAGGTCGACGGAAGTTTGAGCAACCTCGGTTTCCAGGATAAGTGTCGGCCCAAAAGTCTGAGATCCTACAAAATTGATAGTCCCGATGGAATTCCCAGGACTCAATATACCATTCAAACTGGAATTAGAAGTAATGGTTCCAATTCCACTTATCTTTGAACCACTAGCAAGTGTGAGCGATGTAGCTGAAAGATTTCCATTTACAGTCAAAGTTCCATTCAAAACTTGTACTGTTGAAGTTGGATAAGTGTGGTTCCCTATCAACTCTAAAATACCTGGACCTTGTTTTATAAGACCCCCATTTCCTCCAGAGCTATTTGCCACCATCATTTTGACATCGGGATTACTTCCTCCCGCAATATTGAAAGTACGATTGACATTACCCAGTGATATGTTGTTGATATAAGCTATTCCACCATTGGTATCATCAAATACAACATCCCCACCTGAAGCGCCTATTAAATTTATCGTACCGTTAACAGAAGTATTACGCATTGTCAGAGCATTTGAAGTGCTGCCAAGTGACAGGATCCCGGTTCCCTGAGCTAGAATACCACCATTGAAAGTCAGGCTCCCTATCGTTTCTGCCAAGTTATTAAGATTGAAGGTACCCGAATCGATTGTAATATTTGAAGCATTAGAAATCTGATCCGATAAAGCTAATTGAAGAGTCCCGCCATTGATTTTAATATCTCCTTGAATAGCCACAAAAGGGGCTGTTTTATTCAAAAGAAGCACTCCTTGAGATACTGTTGTAAGGCCGGAATATGAATTAGAGCCTGTCAAGCTGTACTGCAACGTGCCCAAACCACTTTTAATAACACCGCCAGTTCCACTTATGATCCCTACAATGTTGGTGTCAACTACTGGCGGAATGTCGCCTATGATAAAATTACGTGTAAAACCTCCTAGGTCAATATTCGTTAGAGTTCCTCCTAATCCTGCACTAGAGCTTTGAATAACATTTCCCCCAGATGCCCCTGTAAGATATACTTGACCCGGGACAGTTACATTGTAGATTGTAAGAGCTGTTTGAGTGGATGCTAAGGTCAATCCAACCGTATTATTTGTAATCGTTCCTCCGATCATATTTAGACTATTCAAAGTCTCCTGAAAGGAATTCATATTATAAGTTCCAGTCGTGATCGTCAGATTCGAAACATTTGCAAACTGTTCACTACCGTTAGCTTGGACAGTTCCGCCATTTATGTTGCAATCTCCCGGGATGGCCGCACCGCTTGTGTTGTTTAAAATCAAAGTTCCAGCTGTGACGACGGTTTGCCCAGTGTAAGTATTACTAGAAGCTCCGCCTATTGTCAGTGTACTTGCACCTAATTTATTATATCCCCCGTTTCCACTTATCACTCCACTGACAATCATTGCACCTGTAGTATTGATATCGTGGATTCCATTTTCTAGACCTAGATTTTGTAAAGTTAACGTCCCAGTTGCAGCCTTTGCAATTGATCCACCGCTGCTTGATGTTAAGTTGATTGTTCCATTGATTGTCGGACTGAAGGCCCCTATATTTAAAGCTACCCCAGTACTGGACAAACTCAAGCTACCATTGAGTGAGTAAGTCCCCGTTGCGTTTACGGTTAGTGACGAGATCGTATCCGTTTGGCCATTCAAATTAATAACTGATGTAGCATTTGCAATAGTTATAGCTGTGTTAGCAGTTAGCTGTTTCGATTGATTCCAAAATAACGTTCCAGTATTAAGTGTAATAGGCCCTCCAAGGGCTACTAAGCCTGGAGTTTTATTAAGTGCAACTGTCCCAGCATTGATCGTCAAAGCTCCTGTAAATAGATTCGAATTGGCCCCACTTAATGTGACTCCTCCCGCTCCAGCTTTTGTGAGCGGTGCAGATCCTGAAAGAATTCCTGATAGGTTAAGATTGTTAGCCGAGTTAGTTGTAATTGTATATGTGGCCGAAAGGATGTTAATATTCGAATTAATTTCATGTTGTGGACCGGCTACTGTAGAAATTCCATTTCCAGCTGTCGGAGAAACATTCAATGTCCCTCCCGTTAAAGTATAACTCTGTGTGGTTGCGGTAAATTGGATGTTCTGTATAGCAAAAGTCCCTGGCACCGTCACTGTGGCTGCTGCTGGAGGAGCGTTTTCAGGGAAAATCACATCCGTGGTTGCACCATTTGGAACCCCAGGTGGTAAAATCCAATTCGTTGAAATATTCCATGCTCCACTGTCTACATTCCATGTCGAACCAGTTAATGTAGATGTTGAAAAGGCAGCGGTTAAAAAAAGTGTCGAAAAAAAGAGAGCATTTTTGTGGGATTTAGACATGGTTTTTTTCTAATACTTTCCAACCCGCATGTCAACCTTTTTTTTGAAAAACGACTGGCCGACTTCATTGGATTTTAGCCATTCAGTGCCAAGAAACTAAAAATAAACGCATTAAAGCATATCACCGCATGAAAGGCATTATCTACATCCTTCTGGCGAAGCTCTGTTTTACTTTGTTGACTCGTCATTCGTTTTGCAATTCAGATAGCTCCCCTTTCCTTCTCTCTTGGTTAAAATCCTAAGGTTTTGGCCTCTTTCAAATGGATAGACTCCCCTTCCTCATCTTTCGATCACTGTGTCAGCTTAACGGCCATAGGTTTTAATTTTGTAACTAAGGAATTCTTCAGAGCATCAATACTGTAGCCGTGCGAGAGCCTTCTCATACAGAAAGGAGCAAGAGCTTCGTGTTCTGTGCTTTAGCAGTCGTTTTTGAAGTTTGTTCAAATGGATCTAGCCGAGTCCTCTTGACCTGTGGTCAATGGGTCTATGTTAGAGCTTTTCAGAAAGGGAGCGCCTCCGAGCAAGGACCTTTTTGCTATTCAGCCGTAGTCTATTCCCTTTTGATCGATTAGGCCCTCTACAACCAAATCCCCGACCTCTATAGGCCTGGCTTGGAATCATCCTGGTTTGTGGGGGTGAAATATGGGCAATTCTGACAAGTCAAAGTAAATAATTAAATTGATAAAAGGAATGGGGCCACAAGTGGCCTTCACTGCGATTCCACACAGAAGCCAATTCGGTGGCTTTTTTTTCTGGCAAAAATTTTTTGGAATGAAATTAGGAGGCCAGAACTGAGAATCCGGTTCCCGCCGGTTCGATCGCAAGCGATCTTCACTTCGATTCCAGTCAAAAGCCACGTCGGTGGCTTTTTTTCTGGCAAAAATTTTTTGGGACAATTTTGGCCAGAACTGGAATCGAACCAGCGACACAAGGATTTTCAGTCCTCTGCTCTAC
>CAZNAR010000007.1:0-48453 GCA_964571465.1 uncultured bacterium | reverse complement strand
CCTTAACGCAGAGAACGCAGCGGGTGGACGTGATGTTACAGCCCCAACCAACGGCGCTGCCGGAGTGATTCCTGCCGTCATCCGATATTATCTTGACTTCATGCCGAACGCCACCAAAGACGGGATCATCAAGTTTATGCTGACAGCAACGGCCATTGGTGTGCTTTACAAAATTGGAGCCTCCATTTCTGCTGCTGAGATGGGGTGCCAAGGAGAAATCGGTGTTGCCTGCTCGATGGCAGCGGCAGGTCTTACTGCCGCGCTCGGCGGAACCAATGAACAAATCGAAAATGCGGCTGAAATCGGCATGGAGCATAATTTAGGCCTAACCTGTGATCCGATTGCAGGGCTTGTACAAATCCCTTGTATCGAACGGAACACGATGGGAGCAATCAAAGCAATCAACGCTTCGAAGCTGGCCCTTCGTGGAGACGGCACCCACCGGGTCACTCTCGATCAAGTCATTTTAGCCATGCGACAAACCGGCGAAGATATGAAGAGCACGTATAAAGAGACGTCAGAAGCAGGACTTGCTTTTCATGTTTCAGTTGGGATTCCGGAATGTTAACTCTATCTGATGTGAGGCGCCGATACCAACCTAAAATTCCCTCCCTTTTACGTGATCCCAAAGTGGTTGTTTTTGAAAAAATAAATACACTTTCGACCGACCCCGCTGTTGAATCTCATTTCCCTCTCACGAAAAAGATTCCAGCATTAAGAGGCGTGAAAGGCACCTCATCTCTTTTCCCCACCAAAGTCGGCGTTGTCTTTTCAGGAGGACCAGCTCCTGGTGGGCACAATGTCGTGGCGGGGATTTTTGATACTGCCTCATCCGTGATAGGCTTTATCGGTGGACCGGAAGCTCTTATAACTGGCAGTTACAAAGAACTCAAAGCGTCAGAAATTGATCATTACAGAAACCAAGGAGGTTTTGATCTTTTAGGAACAGGACGGACAAAGATCGAAACACCTGATCAATTTCAGTCGGTTCTAAATGTCGTGAAAAAACTCAAACTCGATGCGCTGGTTATCATTGGGGGCGACGACTCCAACACCAACGCAGCTTTACTCGCAGAATATTTCTTAAAAGAACAATGTCCGACGTGTGTCATCGGAGTGCCTAAGACGATTGATGGGGATATTCAAAATCCGTATGTTCCGATATCGTTTGGGTTTGACACCGCGGCTAAAGTTTATAGTGAAATGATCGGTAACCTCGCACGCGATACCATCTCTTCTCTCAAATATTTTCATTTTGTGAAATTGATGGGCCGTTCCGCCTCTCATCTGACACTTGAATGTGCGCTTAAAACGCAGCCCAATGTCACGCTCATTTCTGAAGAGAAACGATCGTTTATCAAAGAGCTCGCGGACTGGGTTGAGAGCCGTCAGAAAACTCCCTATGGTATTGTGCTCGTCCCTGAAGGGCTTTTAGAAGGGATGCTCGATCCCTCACTCCCCAAAGATGAGCATGGAAATGTGAATCTTTCGATTGTAGAGACAGAGCAGTTTGTGATCGAGGCTGTCCGCAAAGAACTAGAAGGACGAGGGTTTAAAGGAAAATTCGATCCGCTGCCTCATTTCTATGGCTATGAAGGACGGTGTGGACATCCTTCCAATTTTGATGCGAACTACAGTTACGCGCTAGGGGTGACGGCTGCGCTTCTTGCAGCTCACAGACAAACAGCGCTGATGGCCTACGTGGGAGATCTCCAGAAAGCACCAGCCGAGTGGAGTTTTGGGGGAGCACCGCTGGTCCCCTTCATGAAAATGGAAGAGCGAAAAGGTGTTTTAAAGCCGGTCATCCATAAAGCGCTCGTTGATCTTGAGGGTAAACCGTATAAAACGCTTCAAAAACATCGCCAGGAATGGATGTGCCATTCCACTTACCAAAATCCGGGGCCGATTCAGTTTGAGGGAGATCTTCAAATCACCGATTCGATTCCTCTCATTTTACAATGATTGATTTTTTTGCTACGTGGTATTACCGCTTCAAGGTTCCTCTCTTCGAATGGAAAGAGCAACGGTGGGTGGCTCAGAATTTCTACCATGACGCTGCATTTAAAGCTTTAGATCAGGAGCTTTTAGCAGGTCCTAATCCATACAAAAGCGCCAAGGTTTTTCCGTATGGAGAGACGCCTCTACGTGTGTTGTATGAAATAGCAAAGACTGTCGACCTTAAACCGACAGACCATTTTGTTGATCTCGGGTGCGGAAGAGGGCGAGCTGTCTTTTTCTTGTCTCACTTTTTTGGATGCCGCGCAACGGGGATTGATTTGACCCCCTCTTTTATTCAAAAAGCGTGTCGTTTATCGAAAGAGAACCTAAAGCTCACTTTCCTCTGCGACGATTTTCTAGCGTATGATTTTAAAGATGCGACCTGTGTTTATCTCTATGGAACTACGTACTCAGAGGAATGTTTAGGATCCTTAAGAGAAAAACTAAAACGGCTTCCAAAAGGAAGCCGTGTTATCTCGGTCAGTCAGGAATTGCTAAAGTTTAACCTACAGCTTCCGGCTCACTTTACTTGGGGGAAAGGGGAGGTGTTTTTCCAAACAATACAGCAAGATCTCTCCCCTGGTTGAGGCCTGCCATAAAAGCCCCACTTCCATTTGCAACAGAGCTGGTAACAGTTCTCCATTCATTCCATACAACCACTGTTTTCTGTGTTTCTTGGGACCGGGCTAAGTAAGGTTGGACCCATTCCCAAGTTTGAGAGAGTTGGGTTTGGACATTTTCGTCGTCTATGTTCTTAATAACAGTTGAAATATCAATACAAGAAAGTGCAAAACCGGTAACGACACCTGCCACTGTGATAAAAGGATGGAAGGTGATTTGAACTGCCATCGCAAAGGTTTTGGTGATGAGAATAAAGTTCCTTGTATGAAGCGGAAGAGGAGTAGAGGGAAGATTTTCTGTTTCTTCTGCTGGCGGTAAGAGTTTCGTAAAGTACTCATACGCACAATCGGCAGCCACAAATACAGTGCAGAGTAAAATAAAGCGGTCGGACTTAGTCGATGCCTTGCCAAATTGACCTGTTAGATCAACCATCGAGTAGAGTTCGAGACCGATCCCTAATGAATAAAGAGGTTTATAATACTCCGTTTGAGCTGCAAAAGTCGGCAAGAGGGATATGAGATCCACTTTCGTTTTAGAAAGATAGGTGGGAAGAGCGTAGCCTAGAGCGATAAACGGAAGGTTTTGCGGAGCAAGAGGCGTCATAAAGAATTTTAAAACCATTTTTAACTCCTTGAATGCAAATATTATAATATATTTATTAGTTAATATCCATAATTAACTTGCAACTATAATGTAAATATTTTAAATTAAAGATGGAACCTGTATTTAAAGAAGTTAAGTGATTGCTTAAACTCGTTTTAAGCGTCAGAACTTGGCAACCATATCCTCTAAAAGAGGTCTCGACCGGCTATTTATGTCATGCATAAATACCGATCCATGTAGCTCAAGTTAAAATAACTTCTATCCTCTCTATGAATTGATGGCCTCAGACAACAGTTGTTTCGAGAAAGCTACAATTCATAGAGAGGTCTTCTTTTTACGAAGCTCTTCAAAATAGTAAATTCTTTTTTTCATTTCCCGCTCAAATCCACGTTCGACAGGTTGGTAGTAGGTGGGTCTTTTCATGCCATCTGGGAAATAAGTCTGCCCAGAAAAAGCTTCCGGAAGGTCGTGATCATATTGGTAGTTTTCGCCGTAGCCAACTTCTTTCATAAGCTGGGTAGGAGCGTTAATGATGTGAGCCGGAGGGGAGAGATGCGTTGTCGCTTTTGCCTCTGATTGTGCCTCCGTATAGGCCACATAGGTGGCATTACTTTTAGGAGCAAGGGCGAGGTAGACAACCGCCTGAGCAAGAGCAAGGTCGCCTTCAGGGGATCCTAGCTGATCAAAAGCTTGCCACGATTGCAGCGCAATCTGAAGGGCTTGTGGGTCGGCAAGACCGATATCTTCAATCGCTATGCGGACGAGCCTCCGTGCGAGATAAGCAGGAGCTTCTCCTCCTTCAAGCATGCGAGCCAGCCAGTAAAGTGCAGCATCTGGGTCCGATCCACGAATCGATTTATGTAGAGCTGAAATGAGCTGGTGGTGGACATCGTCATGCGGGTCATAGAGAGCCGATCTTCGTTGAACAAGATTTTGCAGCCTTGCAGGATCGATGACTCCTTCAACTCCTTGGAGATTTTCAACCAAATTCAGGAGATGTCTTCCATCTCCTTGCGCCATTTGAATGAGCAAGAGCCGAGCTTCGAGTGTTAAGGGGAGTGGTCCAATTTTTTGCTCGCTGCGGTTCAGGATTTGCTCGAGTTCATCGTCTGTCAGGGGTTTGAGTTGAAGGACCCGCAGACGGGATAGAAGAGCTTTATTGAGGGCAAAAGAAGGGTTTTCTGTAGTAGCTCCAATTAAAATGAGCGTCCCATTTTCGAGGTAGGGAAGGAAGATATCTTGCTGGGCTTTATTGAAGCGGTGGATCTCATCAACAAAGATCACGAGTCGTGTTTGGAGAAGAGGGTGTTTTTTCTGCTCTTCGATGAGTTTTTTTAAATCGCCGACACCCTGCATGAGGGGGCTGATCGGATAAAAGTCAGCTTCGAGTGATTTTGCATAAAGGCGAGCAAGCGTTGTTTTACCGCAGCCAGGAGGTCCCCAGAGCAAAAGAGAAAGAGGTCTTTTGGTTTTAATCAGATGGACTAAAAAACCGTCCGAATTGAGGAGGTGTGTTTGCCCTGCAATCTCTTCTAAGGTGTGGGGTCTGAGTTGTTCAGCAAGAGGCGCATTATTCGTCATTTTCTATTTGTTTTGTCCAGCTAGGTTTTTTTAACTGGTAAATAATTAGTGGAATTCCACACATCATGGTCAATCCAGCAATGAGGAAGAATTCATAGAAAAAGAGATTCCCCGTTTGAAATTGTCCTGGAGGGATAAATCCTATGATAATCGCAAAGAGGGAGGAAAGAACCCCCATGCTTACTAATATCCACATTCCGACCTTACCGTAAGGAATGTGGTAAGGTCTGTGAACTCTTGGATGGGTGTAACGTAATTTGAGGGCTGAGATAAACATCAAGATGTACATCACAAGGTAGCTTTGCGCCGATAAGGCCGTTAGAATCCAATACGAGGCGCTGACCGAAGGCAGCTTAAGGAAAACGAAGGCTATCAGTGTAACAACAATCGCTTGGAACATCAGAAGTCCGGTTGGTACTCCTTTTTTGTTCACTTTCTGAAAATAGGGAGGGAGGTTCCCTTTGGAGGTTGTAGCATAGAGCCCTTTGACAGGTCCAATGATCCAGGCATTCACTTCAGCAATAGCTCCGATAGCGAGAAGAATGGCCATCAAAGGCAAGATGCCTTCCAGGTTGTACCGACTGAAAAAGCGGCCAAACGCTTCAATCAGCCCTGCAACCAGGCTGATTTCCGACTTAGGGATGACGACCGCAATCGAAAGAGAGCCTAGCATAAAGATAAGGAACGTAATGAGTGCGGCGATCAAAATCGCCTTGGGATAGTTTTTCTGAGGTTCTTTTACTTGGGCAGCATGAGCGGCAGTCACTTCGAGCCCCGCAAACGCTAAAAACATCCCCGAGAGAAAGACCAAATTGTTAATGTTACCGGGCTCTGGAATCACCGAGCTCCAGTTAAAGGCGATCTGAGATGGGTGTCCCAGCATGACCCAAGAGACGCCCAAGGCAATGATAAAGATCCCTGGAAGAATGGTCCCTAGAATGACTCCAAGGCTTGAAAACCAACTAGACGTCTTGATTCCGAGATAATTCAGCAGTGTCATTCCCCAAAATGAAATCAGCACAACAGTCAAAATGTAGTATTTATTCTCTGCTAGCTCCGGGTTAACGACATACGCAACAGTTGATGCAACAAACGAGAGAATCACCGGATACCAGGAAAGACTATGAGCCCACTGAACCCAGACAGCGAAAAAGCCCCATCGGTCACCTAACGCCTCTCGGATCCAAATGTAGACGCCTCCTGTGCGGGGCCATCCTGTGGCAAGCTCAGCTGAAATGAGGGCGCAGGGGATCAGAAACATGAGCGCAACGATGAGGAAGTAGAAGACAGCGCCTAGGCCATATTCGGAGACAAGCGGAAGATTTCGGAGGCTGGCCATAACAGAAACATTGAGCATGGCTAAAACGAAGACACTGAGAACGCGTTTATTGTTTGTCATGGGTCAGAGTTTAGACAACTTCAAAGCAAATTACTACAGGAAATTTAAATCGTTAATTGGCTCTTATGTTCAGAGAGCCACTTGATAATGGCGTGATCTTCATAAATGGCTTTCCCATCGACAATGAGGCAGGGGACAATTAAATGACCACCCACGACCCGCAAAGTTTCTCTGGCTTCTGGATCTTGGGGAACATTTTTCAAAGGAACAGATAGATGTTCCTTTTTAATGTACGCCAGCACCCGTTGTGAATGAGGGCAGTCGGGTTTGTAGTAGAGGGCAATGGACTTGATTTGGGTCTCCTCTGCAGCAGCAACTGTAGGGGAAGATGGTGTGAGGTCAGCAAGAAGAAGAAACGTTGATATAATTAACATGATTTCTGTTGTATCAAGACCAGCTTTTGTTGGTCAAACAAATTCTTTTAATTTCATTTACAAATTAATTAATCGCAGATAGAATAATAGATAGGGGATTCCCTAAACAACGAGAAATTATATGGCTAAGAAGAGAACTAAAAAGAAAAAAAGAACAACTAAACGAAAAATGCGCTCTTGCCGTTGCTGGTAAGCTGAAAAGTGCAAAAAGACTATGATAAATTAAGTTGGATAGGTTCATAGTCAATCACAAACTTTGAGAGCTTCTTATAGAAGCTCTCTTTTCATTTATAAAAACCCACTCAGAAATAACTGTGAATCGGTTTAATTTTTAAAATGTAGTTCTGGATGATGTTTGAGCATGTTTTATATTAATTACGATTCAAATAATAAAATTATTTGCAAATTAAAATAATATTTATTACATTACAAATTGTAGGGAATATACAAGGTGTTTAGTTTCCCGTAGGGGATCTTAAACTAGGCCTACAGATTAACAAGGAGTAAACAATGGCTAAGAAAAAAAGAGCACGTAAGTCTGCACGTAAGACTACTGCGAAAAAAGCAAAAAGACGTACAGTACGTCGTTCAAAAAGAAAAGCTTCTCGATAAGCATTGCTTTTTGTAAAAGCACGAGCAAGCCTTAGGGCTTGCTCGATTTTTCTGTAAAGATACCTTCCATAACAAAATCTGTGACAGGTTTACGAGAACTAGGGAACTCTTTCTTTTGGAGTTCTGGTGATAACGTCTCTTTGGGAGCAGGCTTTCCAATCGCGATCATTGCCTCAACCGTATAACCTTCAGGAATGTGCAGCTTTGTTTTGGCTGCTTCATAATCAAATCCTTGCATTCCATGAACCACAAGCCCTTGCTGACTTCCCTCGAAGGCTAATGCCATCCAAGCAGCTCCTGTATCAAAGCTATGGGTGATCGAAGGCTTGTTATTGTGATAGAAGTTGTTCTTCGAAACGATAAGCACCAGCGCACTACTTTTAGCGGTCCACTCTTGATTGAAAGGGACTTGGAGCTGATGAAGGGTGTCCCAATCGGGAGTTCCCTTTATTCCGTAAATGAAAATCCAAGGTTGGTTGTTGTTACAGGAAGGAGCCCACCTAGCTGCTTCAAAGAGGGAGAAAAGTTGCTCTCTTGAAATAGGCTCTCCTGTCATTGCGCGTGGGGACCATCGATTTAAGATGAAAGAAGAGATAGGGTAATCAGAAGTGCGATTGTTTTTCATATTAGTAATGTATATAATTGAATGAGAATGAAATCAACCACATTGTATTTAATCAGGCATGGCGAAACCGAATGGAATCGTAATCGAAGGGTCCAAGGACATCATGACGTTCCATTGAATGAAACAGGGGTAGAACAAGCCCTTCAGCTGGCAAGCGAGTTACGCGATATCGAGTTTGACGCTGTCTACGCATCTCCCTTCATCCGTGCGTATAACACAGCAAAGCCGTTGTCACAGAAAATTCAAACAGATGAAAGACTCAAAGAGATAAGTTACGGCATCTATGATGGAATATTGTGGAACGATCCTAGGTTGCAAGCGAAAATCAAAGAGCGTAAAATGTTAGGAAAAACAGACAATTGGCACTATCAATTTGATGGAACAGGAGAGAGTCCTTTTGAAGTCTTTTCACGAGCCATTGAATGTTTAGATGAACTCGTGCTTCGACATCCGGAGCAAAAAATTGCTGTTGTGACGCATGGGGGGCTTATACGGAGCGTCATATCAAAAATCGCAGACATTGATCTCCACCACATCGAGGTTGATAACATAGGATATGTGGTCTTAAACGCGAACGAGACACAATATAGCCCTATCCAGTATTGTCGGATAAAACTCATGAAAGGGATTGTATGAAAGTTTCAGTTATTGGATGTGGCGTAATTGGAAGCGCACTCGCTACTCATTTTTCCAAAAAGATGAGTGTCATTCTTTGTGATCGGAGTTTAGCTAAAAGTTCTAAGCTTGCACAGGAAATTGGAGCCACTGCGACAGAGAAAGTGTCCGATGCAATCCAGAAAGCCGACGTAATCATTTTAGCGATCAAGCCGAAAGATTTGAAGAAATTTGCAGAGGAGACCAGCGCGCTTTTTAAACCATCTCAAATCTTGATCAGCGCACTAGGGGGCACCTCAGTTGCAACGCTTCGAAACTACTTCCCCAACCCTCAAATTGTGCGGTGTTTGCCTAACATCCCCATGATCTGTGGTGAAGGGGTGATCGGTTTTGTTGAAGACAACCAGCTGAAAGAGAAAATCAACGGATTATTCCAGGGGCTAGGGCTTCTCGTATGGCTTTCAGAAGAAAAACTCGAAGGGCTCTCAGCTCTTGCTGGATCAGGCCCTGCATTTGTCTATGTTTTGATTGAGGCGATGATCGATAGCGGCGTCTTCTTAGGTTTTCCCGCGCACGAAGCCAAAGAGCTCGTTTTAAAGACACTCGAAGGTTCCATCAAGCTTCTTAGAGAGTCGGGTTTATCTCCTGCAGAGCTGAAGCTGAAAGTGGCCTCTCCTGGAGGGACTACTATAGCAGGGCTTAAAGCTCTTGAAGAAGGCGGCGTCCGAGG
This sequence comes from uncultured bacterium, assembly GCA_964571465.1. Lineage (GTDB taxonomy): Bacteria > Chlamydiota > Chlamydiia > Chlamydiales > Rhabdochlamydiaceae > PALSA-1444. The sequence goes on along the minus strand of CAZNAR010000007.1, from coordinate 39,295 downwards.
AGCTCTCATGCGAACCTACCAAGCAACGCTGCAAAAAGCCCATGATATGCAAAAAAGCCACTCCTGAACTTGTAAAGTAATTTATTTACATCTAGAATAAAGGTAGAGAGGGGGCTCTATGCGCTCAGAGGTGATCCAAAATCCGCTCGTACGGCAAAATCTTGAGGTCTTATCTGAAGCCATCAAAGATCTCGATATAGGGCCTGAAAGAAAAGCGAGTTTAGAGTTTTTCTGTGATTTGAAAACAGGAATGATCCTTTATACCCCTTCCATGATACCACCGCATGAAATGGCCATTCTCATCATCACACTTGATATCGACCGAGCTCAAGTGACGTGGAAAACAAAAGAAGGAGCCAAGCTCCTTGCAAAGGCGGAGACCCATCTCCAAGAGGTGGCAGAAGTCTTAAAAAAGATTTTTCCCAAAATTGAAAAACTGAGTAGTCTTACCCACTTTCAGTGGCAAACTCCTTTAGACAGTCAAGGAGAGGACTCCATCATCCGGCAAACTTGGCATGATGTTGATCGGGAAGGAGCAGAACATCTCCTTTTGCGACAATCAGCGGGAACCTATTTGTTTAGAAAAGATCCTTTTACGAGCACATTACAAGAGATTTTACGTCGGGGACTCAAAAAAACGGTCAAGTGTTATACCTTGACCTATTTGGATACAGAGGGAATTGTCAGAGACCGAACGGTGGTCTTTGCAAACCAAAAATGGACTTTTTATGACGACAACCCAACGTTATCTGGAGCTAGTTGGGGGAGTGTCGCTGAGCTTTTGAGCTCGATGGGATCCCATACGAAGTATCCCTTGCTCAGCCATAATGTGATCCAAGGATGAAGCGGACATCATCTCTTCTAGAGGATGGACTCGATACTCTTGTGTAGGAGATGCTTTGACCCAAGTTGATTCTTTCTTGGTCACAACAGGAGCTTCCACTTCAGGCTCGAGGGTCTCTTTCTTTCTAGCAAACTTCTCTTTCAGCTTTTCCCAGAATGTAGGCTCTTTTTCAGGTTCTACAGGTCTTAAGAAAGTCGTCACCTCTTCTTGAGAAATTTCTGATTCTGTAATGAAGTGTGGGAGAGGAATGATCCCTTCATGAGCATTGGCAGTCGCTTCGAATTCATTCATTTCCAATTCAATGGTATGATCGACCTTCAATTTTTTCTGAAGAAATTCAGGAAGAATGAGTTTCCAATTAAAGCCATCTCTGGGGTTATCGACCCACCCTTTTTTCATAACAACGCAGGTGATCGTAATGATAACGCCGATGACGGTGAGTGCTGTCAGCAGAAGGGGAGGGAAACCGACTAAAAGTCCGATTGCAGCTGCTAAGGCGACTAAACTTCCGATTAAGGCAAGAATATGAACCACTCGACTCCGGTTGACATGGTCTTTGATTTCTGAGAGAAGATTGCGTGCAGTGACATCCCGTCCATCTGCAATTTCGTCTTTCAGGTAGGTGAAGATATTTTCTTCCCCATATTTCTCAATTTTTAAACGGAGGTATTCTGGAAGTGTCTTTTTAAAGTGGTTGTAGTTGACCTTTTCAAGTCTTTCTAAAGCACCTTTAAGGACTTCGTTATCTTTGAGTTCTACAGAGGAAGGAATTTCAGCGGTAAGTTTGTCATCTCGATAAATTAAGATCGAGTTTGCGGCGATTCCAATCGCACTAATGGCAATCCCAAGACCTCCGATCGCCTGGACGATCGTCAGACCATCAAGCAGATGGATAATGCGTGTGTCAACATGAAAGGGGAGTTGTTTAGCAAATTCGGAGGCATAGAAAGCCCCTTTGTTAGCAACTGTCGCCACGTAGTTAGCAGCCGTCGTATAGCCGCTGGTATGTTCCAGGCCGGCATGGGCAGCTCCCATCATATCGCCGTATTTGACTGCTTCTCTAAGTTCTTTACCGGTAGAAATGAGATTAAGTGTGACTGAATCAACAGTTTCGATTCCTCTAAGAATTGACATATTCTACCCCCTTGAACCTTTAATTATACTAAATAATTAAATAATAATCAATTTAGAATGAGGTATTTATGTAATATTAACAAGTCTGTAATTAACCGCGCTTTTTAATTCTTAAGTATATAACAATCAATAAGATGGTTGTAAGGATGCTAAAAAGCCCTGAGGGGATTAACGCCCCGGTCTTAATATAACGCCAATTGAAGAAGCAGTCTAAAACCAAAACAACCCCCAAGAGGACTTGGCCGGCCCAACTTTTTTCCTTACGGAGGAGAAGGGTCAAAACGGTGATTAAAGTGGCAAAAACAAGCCCCATGACGAGAGAGGCTATGCTGCCTGCTTTATAGTACCCTATAAATGAGCCAATTAAGAGAAGAGCGATGTAAATAAAAGTTAAAATATACATAGGTTTGGAGTTTACAATACTTTGACTTTGGGTAAAAAAACAAGTACAATGATTGGATGTTTAATGCAGCCAAAAAGCTTTATGAATGGGCTTCCTTTAAGGCCAAAATGCGGCTAGCTCCTCTTTGGCTAGGGGTTATTTTTTTAACAGAGCTTGTCTTCTTTATCCCCATGGATGCCATACTTCTTCTATTTTGCCTGGAAAATCCCGTCCGTCGTTACTATTACGCCTTGATGGCCACCCTTGCCTCTGCTATCACTGGAACAATAGGGTATTATTTAGGCCATATTGCCTGGGACTTTCTGCAACCTTATATTTTGGATCATTGGATTTCATCGTCTCTTTTTAATCGCATTACAGAACATTACGTGGCTATTCAAAATTGGGCCGTCTTTTTCGGAGCCTTTTTACCTGTTCCTTACAAAGCAATAACCCTTTCTGCTGGAGTTTGTCATCTTTCATTTCTGCCATTTTTAGGAGCTATTTTGGCTGCCAGGATGGCTCGATTTTTTCTTATCGCAAAAGCAACTGAAAAATGGGGGATCCAAATCAAGGCGTTTATCGATAAACATTTCCACCGTTTTGTGGTGGGAGTTGGTATCAAGATTGCGTTTGCCCTCTCCTTTTTTTGGGCACTCAGTTAAATCATGGAGCGGTTTCTTCCTACTGAAATTTCCAAAGCCGCAGAACTCTTAAAAGAGGGAACCCCCATTGCGTTTCCCACTGAAACTGTCTATGGTTTGGGGGCTCCTGTTTTTGACGTAGACACTGTCTCAAAAATCTTCCAAATGAAAGGGAGACCCTCCGACAATCCGCTCATTTGTCATATTGCCTCCCTAGATCAACTCTATCTGCTTGCAAAAGAGGTTCCAGAAGCCGCGCTTAAACTGGCCTCTCACTTTTGGCCAGGCCCTTTAACACTCATCTTGAAAAAGCAAGAGAGTGTCCCAGCTTGTGTTACGGGAGGGCATGCAACGGTTGCGATCCGGATGCCAAACCACCCGATTGCTTTAGAACTCATACGGCTTGTCGGACAGCCACTTGTGGCTCCTTCGGCAAATAAATCAGGAAAGCCCAGTAGCACGACAGCAGAGCATGTTCTGGCTGATTTTAAGGAGGGGGCTGTCATTGATGGGGGACCCACAGAAGGAGGGCTTGAATCAACGGTTCTTTATCTTGCAAATTCAACTCCCTGTATTTTAAGGCCGGGTCTTATTCGGGCCGAAGCTCTCTCAGAGGTGCTTGGTCGATCGATTGAAAGTGGACACGGAGATCTTCTTGAAATGTCGCCAGGGACCAAGTACCGTCACTATGCTCCACGTGCCCAGATCAGAATAGTAGCCACAATGGAAGAAGCCCTTCAGTCTGAACAAGCCTTCCGAATGAGTACGGAGCTTCATCCTGCGTTTCATCATTTAACAGCAGCGACTTTCTATGCACTTTTAAGGCAGGCTGATCAAGAAGGTTTTTCGGAGATTGTGATTGTCTGGAAAGGAGAAAACGAGCCTGCTCTTAAAGATCGATTATTTCGAGCTGCAGGCCACGGCTGAGAGGCCTGTGGGTCCAACCACGAGATTATACTCGCGTGTGCTTGCATTCAATTTTGCTTCCCGCAAAGGAAAGTAGCTTGATTCTAATGTCGTGCTTTTAACACCGGGGATTTGCCACGTTCCTTCAAAGAGGCGTGTCCAAACTTTTTCAAGAATTTTTCGGGAAAAGGGGAGTGCGTAGGCAACATGAGGAAAAAAGCGATGTCTTTCTGCCGTCGAGTAGCCATTGTGGACAAGTTCTAATCGATAGAGATGGGAAAATCCGAGAAGCTGGTAGGGCCATTCTATTAGGATGACCTGCGCCCTCACACCGACATAATCACCCATTAGAAAATCGCTAAAAAGTTTTTTTCCTTCACCGTCTTGCACTTCAACTTCATACGAATGAAGCCAACCGCTCTCAGTCACTCTTTGTGAAGGATTTTTCCATGACATCCAGACCGATTGATCATTTCCTTTCAAGACAACATGGCCAATGACTTGATTGTCAGTGTAACGAAAGGCAAGGGATAAAAGTGAGACGACACCACCAAAGACATAAAGCGTAGTCCACCCAGCTAATGTGCTGAAGTGAAAAGTAGCTTCTTTATTTTTGAGATGTTTGATGAGTGAAAATGTTAAAAGAGCAGCAATAATCGCTGTTGGGACTGGAAAAAACTGCTTAGGAAGCATAAGAAAAAGGACCAGAGAGAATGTGGCTAGGGCGACATGGAGGTAGGATTTTCGGCAAAAAATAAGCCGTGCGACCCAGTAAAGAGCAAGAAGTCCAAACAAGACAGCCAGCATATTAATCCACGTGTGCGAGTTTCAGACCAACAATCCCAATGATAATGAGACCAATTGAGATCAACCGAATAATGTGGTACGAATCTCCAAAGAAGATAATCCCAGTCATGACGGTTCCTGCAGCTCCAATTCCTGCCCAGACGGCATATGCAGTCCCAATTGGAATGGTTTTCATCGCTTGCGAAACAGAAAAGAAGCTTAGGATAATAAAAATAACGGTAATAATGCTTGGAATCAATTTTGTAAAACCTTGACTATACTTCAAGGTGACTGTGAAGCAGATCTCAAAAAAACCGGCGAGTAGTAAAAAAATCCATGCTAATGACATGGTCACCGTTATATCTGAAACGCCCTTTTTAAGTATACTGCTGGGCGAGTTTTGAGAATTGAGAGACTTGGGTCTTTTCCCATTTTTTTGTTTGTTTCAAGTGCTTTGCCATGAAGCGGGCAATGGCGGGGGCAATTTTTAGGGCGGCATGAGCATCGAGGAGTAGCAGACGTGTCCGTCTTGCTAAAACATCTTCGACCGTGCGAGCCATTTCATAATCGATAGCCCATTTGACATGGGCATAGGTATAGGGAAGGTCAGGGGTTAACTTTTTATTTAAGCCGAGTTTTTTAATCTGTTTGAGGTCGGAGCCGTACGCACTGCGTAGATCGTGTGGGTCGAGTCCTTCAGTATATCCATGGAGTTTGAGGCTGGCCGTACAACAACCTCGAGGGGGAAGGAGTCCGACAAGGATGGCGTGATCGATGACGTCATCTGCCATTTTTCGATACGTGGTCCACTTTCCACCTACAATTGTTACGAGTCCTGCAGGAGAGATTGTGATGATGTGATCACGGGAGAGGGCAGAGGTTCTGCGGGATTTTTTTTGTTTTACAAGAGGTCTAATCCCAGCAAAGTGACTCAAAATATCGGCTCGTGTGGGTTCTTTTGTGAGATACCTGCCGGCATGTTTTAATAGAAAGTCAATCTCTTCAGGCAAGGCGCGCGGTTCTAGAACCGGTTTTTTAAGCGCGGTGTCAGTGGTACCGACAAGTACACGGTTGTGCCATGGGACTAAAAAGATGACCCGCCCATCATCAGTGTGGGGGACTAAGATGGCTGTCTTCGAATCTAAGAAAGAAGCGGGAAGAACCAGGTGGATCCCTTGACTCGGAGCAAGTTGGGGTGCAGTTTTAGGTTGATCCATTTTCCTGACATCATCTGAGAAAATTCCTGCCGCATTAATGACAACTTTTGCGCGAATTTGGAATGTCTCGCCTGTCTCTTCATCACATGCTTTTACACCGACTATCTTTCCCTTCCTTTTAAGAAGAGATGTCACTTTGAAGTAGTTTAAGACAGTCGCTCCTTGATCGACAGCGGTTTGAGCGAGCGTAATCGCAAGCCTGGCATCATCAAATTGGCCATCGTAATAAAGAGCTCCGCCACGCAGTCCCTCTCTGTGAAGATTAGGAAGGGCTTTGAGAGTTTGTCTGCGGGACAAGTGCTTAGAGGGTTCTAAGCCGAGCTTTCCGGCGAGCAAATCATAGACTTTGAGTCCAATTCCGTAAAAAGGGGCTTCCCACCAGTGGTAGAGAGGAACTAAGAAGGGGAGATGATGGACAAGATGGGGAGCATTTTCACATAAAATGCCCCGTTCCCGTAGCGCTTCTTTAACAAGGTGGATATTTCCTTGCTGGAGATACCGGAGACCTCCGTGAATCAGCTTTGTACTGCGGCTGGAAGTTGCTTTTGCAAAATCGTGCTGTTCTAGCAGAAGTGTTTTATAGCCCCGCGATGCACTGTCGACCGCTGCACCCAGACCCGTTGCGCCGCCACCGATAATGAGTATATCCCACTCAGGTGTTGCTAAGTTTTTTAAAAGGTCTTCCCGCTTCATCTAGTTTCCCATGTTTGGGCACAAACAATCGCTTTGTGCCATTTACGCCGCAGCTCACGTACTTGCTCTGGAGCCATTTTAGGTGAAAAACGGAGATCTTCTTTCCAAAGAGATGAGATCTCGTCAAAATTTTTCCAAAAGCCGATCGCAAGTCCTGCAAGATACGCTGCTCCTTGGGCAGTCAGTTCTGTTACTTTAGGACGGATGACAGGAGCCGACATCAAATCGGCCTGAAATTGCATCATGATCGGATTATTGACAGCTCCGCCGTCGACTCTAATCTCTTCGATGCGATTTGCAGCATCTCCCTCCATCGCTTGTAATACATCAGTCACTTGGAAGGCAATACTCTCAAGCGCACTTCTGGCAATGTGGGCTGACGTTGATCCCCGTGTAAGACCGACAATCGCGCCCCTTGCATAGGGGTCCCAGTAAGGAGCGCCCAGCCCTGTAAAAGCCGGCACAAAAAAGACGCCCCCCGAATCGGGAACAGACGTTGCCAGCGACTCAACATCAGACGACTTTTGAATGATCTTTAAGTTGTCCCGCAACCATTGGACAACAGCGCCTCCGATAAAGACGCTCCCTTCGAGCGCGTAAGCGACTTCTTTTCCGACTTGGTACGCAACAGTAGTGAGAAGATTGTTTTTTGATAGAACAGGCATCGCACCGGTATTCATCAACATGAAGCATCCTGTTCCGTAGGTTGACTTCACCATCCCAGGCTTGAAACAGGCTTGGCCAACAAGAGCAGCTTGTTGATCGCCTGCAATTCCGGCAATAGGAATCGAGGATGCAAGAATTGGATGGGTCGAGTTTCCATAGACATGACTTGAAGGGTGGACTTCTGGAAGAATTTCACGGGGGATGTTAAAGAGCTGGAGGAGTTCGTCATCCCACTGAAGCGTATGAATATTCAGTAGGAGAGTTCGCGAGGCATTGGTGACGTCGGTTGCATGACATTTTCCCTCGGTGAGCTGCCACAAAAGCCACGAGTCAACGGTTCCGAAGGCAAGTTCTCCTTTTTTGGCTCGCTCCTGCGCTCCCGGAATTGTTTTTAAAATCCACTGGAGTTTTGTCGCCGAAAAATAAGGGTCTAAGAGGAGCCCCGTTTTTTTTCGGATCAAAGGTTCAACACCCTCTTTTTTCAGTTTTTGACAGATCTCCGTTGTGCGCCGATCTTGCCAGACGATCGCATTCATGAGGGGTCTGCCGGTCTTGCGGTCCCACACAAGGGTGGTTTCTCTCTGGTTGGTGATTCCGATCCCACCAATTTCGGCTGGTTTGACGTTTCCTTTAATCAAAACTTCCGTGATGCAAGCGGCTTGAGAGGACCAAATCTCGGCTGGATCATGTTCAACAAGACCCGGAGAGGGGAAAATCTGTTTAAACTCTTTTTGACTGGACGCTTGTAAAAGGCCATTTTCAGCAATTAAAACGGCTCTTGAACTTGTCGTCCCTTGATCAAGCGCTAAGATATATCTCATAATTTTAAGGTGGACCATTGTAGTTATTTTTTCAAGAGTCAGTTTTTGAGGAATTTTATTATTGAACCTTCTATCATTTATACCCATGTTACCTGTGGCGAACGCCCTCAATGCATCCGCAACTCAAGAAGGCTTGATGTCGAATGAGACATGGTCTTTTAATCCACTCTCTTATATCCCTTTTTTTCAATTTGGAAGTGTTATTTTGGGAAGTATCACAACCGTGATTGGAATAAAAACAGCCTCTAAAGTGACTAACTTAGTCAATCGAGTCACTGTTTTTGAAGCGACGATAGATATGACAGAGCAAGCAAAGCAGGGGAAGCTACGGCGGGCTTGGGGCAGACAGAGAGAGGTTGGGCAGCTCGCAGTAGCTGTTTCAAAAGGTTTTGTCGTTCTCGTCGGTGATTCGGGTGTCGGTAAGACTGCTTTAGTTGAAGAACTTGCCTGCCGGGTCGCAAACAATGAAATTCCTAGTTTGCGAGGTGCTAAGATTATTAGATTTAATTTAAGAAAAGCTCAAGGTGGTGCAGGCGCCCAAGCCGTGCTTCAAAATCTGTGGTTTGGGGGAGTGGAAAACAAAGTTGGGCAAATGATCGAAGTTCTAGAACAGCTCAATAGGACCAATAAGGCGACGATTTTATTCATTGATGAAATCTACGATCTGCTCTACGCCAATGTCGGTATGTTTGACAAATTCCGGGATGTATTAGATCGAGGATATGTCAAAATCATCGGTGCAACCACGAATGAATCTATTATTCATTCTTTACGAAGTCGACCAGGAACCGGTGAAGGAATGTTGCGCCGTGTACAACAAATAAATGTTCCTGCAATGACTCCTGCTGAAACAGAGCAGATGTTAACTGAACAATTTAGAGAAACACCACCACATGGGTTTTCATTTCAAGCCGGAGTTGAAAAGGCCCTTGTTGCGCTCTCTCAAGAAGAGTATCCGAAACGGATGTTTCCGGATCGTGCAATTTCCTTTCTAGAGGATATCTGTGGTTACTATCGAAACACCGAACCGGATAAGAATACGATTGCCAGCGAAGATGTTGTTAACTATTACGCTCAACATAAAAAGCAAGATGTCTCTCAAGTCAATAGCAGGCTAGCGCTGGGGGCTAGAGAAGCCTTTAATGACGCTACTTTTTCGACGACTTTTTTTAAACCTCTTGAACGAGTAACATCCTCTCCTGATTTTGTCGAGAAAGAGGCTAAGAGATTGGAGGTTTTTTTTCATGGGCAAAATGATGAACCTTGGTTAGTCTTACAGGAAGAATCGCCTACTTTTCTCCAGCTTCTTGCTTCCTATTGGGTAAAAGATCATCGACCTGTTTATAGATGTAATTTGAGAGAGCTAAACCGTTTGGCTAACACCTCTGTAGGTAAGGAGCTTTTAAAAGAGTATCTCGTACGTAATTTTATGCATAAGGTGAACCTGCCAATTCTTATCTTAGAAGAGTACAATCCTGATTGGCTTAGATCGCATGAAAGTGATTCAGTGTCTACTAACTTCTCTCAAGGAGCAGAAGTTATAGATCAAGTTGTTGACAGGATTTCAACGGGATTAGTGGCTACGATGTCCAATGGTCACTCCGCGGTTCCTGATAGAAAGGAGCCAGGAATTGTAGACGATCTTCTTAAATTTATTATAAGAGAAAGAATCCCTGCTGTTGTTTTAGATAAGAAAAAAAAAGTAGTGCCAACTTCATCTGATCCTTGGAAAGTGAGACCGACGACTCCCTTGACTTTCGCACAAATGTTCGAATGGTTGGAATTCCGTTTCAAAGAAAGGAGTGGTAATCAACACCAAGATTGCCAGTGGATTAGAAAGACGCTCTTAACTTTATACTATTTGCATGATCACAATTTAAAGCATGCTCCTCTAGAGATGGCTGCTAGAGTCATAGATCTCCAAGCAGAAAATAATCAATCACACGACTCTTTATCTTCTGTTTTAGATGGATGCCGGACAACAACTCAGATTAGTGATGCGTGGAGAGATGCTCAAAGCCACCTTGAAGGAGAGTTACTGACAAAAATCGGTTATCGAGCTGAAGTGAATCCACCTGCATCACTCGAGGCACAGTGGTTAAGAACTCTCCATGCTTCTCAGTACGCTGTGTTATTGATTGAGGAAGAGAGCAAGGTTAGACAACAATCCATTTTGAGCCAAATTGCAACACTTCAGCGCGATTTTTATCAACTGAATGCCCAACTATTTACACAAATGCCGCCAGCACTAAAAGCTCTTGCGATCAATGAGGCATTGAACTCGATCCCTGAGGGATCTGCTATTGTATTGGATGGGGCAGCAATTGCAAACCCTACAATTGTGCAAGCTTTAAGGAAAAAGCGATGCAAAATTGTCTCTTTTGTAACAGCTCAGGTTCCATCTGGTGAGAGAAGCGAAGGCTTAAGTCATTTAGTTGATCGAGGGGTTCAAGTTTTTCAAGAGATTCGCACTTCAGTTCAAGGATCACAATCCACTCCCTTCGAATTAGAAATACGTTATAAACCGAGTGCTTTAATGGAGCCTGAAGTTCGATCATTCATCCAGAAAGCTCTACCACAATCAGTACAAGGTCCAACAAGGTTAGCACTCTTAAACCTTTATTTATTATTATTAAAGCCTCCCTATGAAATGTTGGATGCAACTGTTGTCCAGATTGGGTTGGACCAAAACTTACATGTGTCATCATCAGTTGATGCGTTATGCAAAGCGTTTCATGCAAAATATGGCGCCGATCTCCAAATGAGTCTCCAGCGGATACAATTCGAAGCTGACCCTTCATCCGTAAACTGGTCTTACCGTTTTTACCGAGCTGCAGTTTCTCAAGTTTCTACTCCCTTTCAGCAAGGGTCTCGCCTTTGGGGGGTGACGAAATCTCTCTTAGGAGCTTATTTCCTGAACAAGGTAACAGGCTGGGCCCGCAGGGTGGTTGGTATCTAAAAAGACTTCATGTTTTTCTCTCAGAACTTTATAGTTATTTTTTTTAAGAGGAGACTAACATGCAATTTTTCTGGGCAGAATTGATCGGGACGATGGTTCTAGTGCTATTAGGGAATGGCGTTGTTGCCAACCATCTTTTGATGAAAACTAAAGGACACAATGGGGGATGGATGATCATCTCTGCAGGGTGGGGCTTCGGGGTCGCAATGGCTGTTTACATCACAGGGTGGGTCAGTGGTGGTCATTTCAATCCAGCTGTGACTTTAGGGCTTTGCCTTGCGAAAAAAACGGCGTGGGATTTAATGCCGATATATTTAATTGGACAATTTTTCGGAGCATTCATTGGTGCAGCACTTGTTTGGCTGACCTATTATCCCCACTGGCAAAAGACCCCCGATCCTCAAATGAAACTCTTGTGTTTTGCAACACAACCTGCCATTCGAAACTACAAATGGAATTTTGTGTGCGAAGTGATTGGAACGATGGTGCTGCTCTTAGGAGTGCTTGGTATTTTCAATGAACATAATGGAATTGCGGGCGGTATGGGGCCGTATGCAGTAGGAATTCTTGTTTTCGCGATTGGACTTTCACTGGGTGGACCGACTGGCTATGCGATCAATCCCGCTCGAGATTTAGGACCCCGTATCGCGTATGCTGTTCTGCCGATTCGTGGGAAAGGGTCTCCTGATTGGGCCTATGCTTGGATTCCTGTTGTCGCTCCACTGCTGGGTGGACTTTTAGGGACGCTTCTTTATTTATTTTATGTTGAGCCGCTCTCGGCCATGCTCACTTTATAAAGCATAAAAAGGAGGTTATTGCGTGCTCGATCGGAAACTTTCTTGAGTGATACGATTTTGCACTCTTTGGCCCCTTAGCGATTCACCTGCTCCTATTTTTTTTCCTTCGGATAATTAAATCAAATCCCTTTTAAGCACCTTTGTTGTCTATGCCATCGGCTTTTTTATGAGACCTCTTGGCAGCTATTATTTTTGGATAGACCGGGGATGAGTGGGGACGTCGTAAGGCGCTTCTTTGGTTGATTATCAAGATCCCGACTCTCAGTAAAGAAATTTCCATGGGAGGAGAACTGCCTGCTACGATGTCGTATTTGTATGAAGTTGCCCCGATTACAAAAAAGGGTTTTTATTCGAGTTGGGTCTTTTTTGTATTGCAGATCGGCTATGTGGTGACTTATGCCCTTGAAAACTTTACGACGCATCTTACGCTATTTTCCTAGCGTGCTTAACACTAATCGGGGCTGCATGGATATAGCGAAAAGAACTCCTTCCTTAATGAAGGAGGTTCGTCTCAATTTAAGGAACCGACCTATCACAGGCCTATCTTATCCACCCCTGAAGGGGTGGGATTGAGACATGGCAATTGTTGAAATCAGCTAGAGGTTCGTGCAGACCTAATTTTGAAAAGATTGGAGTTTTTTTGCAAAAGCCTTAAATTCTTGAGGAAGGTTAGCCTTGAAGGAGAGCTTTTTCTGGGTGAAGGGGTGAACAAACTCGAGCTGAAAGGCATGGAGGCAGAGACGGTGGTAAGGATTAATTGTAGAGCCGTATTTCTCATCTCCTAAGATGGGGTTTCCTGCATCTTTACAATGGACCCGGATTTGATTCTTTCGTCCTGTTTCTAAAGCAAAACGGACAAAAGAAAACGTCGGTTTTTCATCGAGGACTTCATAATGGGTGATTGCCAGCTGTCCCGTCGGTGCGCTGTAGACTCGATAGTTTGTATCTTCTTGAAGGTAGCTTTTCCACGTCCCACTTTTCGGATTGAGATGTCCTTGGATCAGGGCAATATAGTGTCTTAAAACGGCATGGATCTCGAACTGTTTCTTGAGCCGGTCACTGGCTTCCTTTGTATAAGCAAACATCATCAAACCTGATGTGTCTCGGTCGAGTCTGTGAACGGCAAAAACAGCTTTCCCTAGACGCCGTTTCAAGATCGTATGAACCGTCCGTTCTGCTTCGGTGAGAGTGGCCACAGAAAGGAGGGTGCTCGGTTTATCAAGAACAACAAGGTATCGATCTTCGTAGACGATTTTAATCCCTTCATCGGTAAAAGAGGCTTTGGGCCCCACTTCAACGTGCTGACCTACTTTGAGCTCAAGATTGAACTTTTTCACGACGGTGCCGTCGACTAAGACGCGCCCTTTCTCGACCCACGACTTTAAGCTATTTTTTGAGCTGTCTGGGCTAAGACTTTGGAGGATATCTAATAAGTAACACTTTTCTTGAACTTTTGCTTTCATTGTCCCTGCAGTATACCATAATACTTGATCGTATTTCAAATGTCAGCTATACATCTGATAATCCGCAACTTACAAGGAGTTTTTATACATGAAGTCTACTCGAGAGAAAGTTAGCTACTGTTTAGGTCTTGAAACAGGCCGCAATCTTCAACGTCAATTCAATGACATGGATGTCGAGCTACTACGAAAAGGGTTTGAAGACGCAATTGCGAATAACAACCCAAAACTTAATCAAGATGAAATTCAATCGATTATGCAAGCGCTGCGCCAGCAAGTCGAGACGCAACAACGACAATTTTATGCCAAACTTTCTGAGCAAAATCGGCAAGAAGGGGAAAGCTACTTAGAGAACAATAAAGCCCTAGAAGGGGTTGTGACATTGAAAAGTGGACTCCAATATAAAGTTCTGACTGCAGGGACAGGTCCAAAACCAACACCTGCCGATGTTGTTTCTGTGCACTACCGCGGTAGTTTCATCAATGGAACGATTTTTGACAGCAGCTATGAGAGAGGGAAACCTCAAGTATTCCCTCTTAATCGCGTCATTCCAGGTTGGTCTGAAGCCCTTCAACTCATGCATGTCGGCGATAAGTGGCAAATTGTGATCCCTCATTACCTCGCCTACGGAGAAGCAGGCTTTGGCAATGAAATCGGCCCTAACACCACGCTCGTTTTCGAGATGGAACTTCTTGGGATCAACTAACGTTATCATTCAGCGGTCATCTCTCTCCGGAGAGGTGACCATTCCACCTTCCAAATCTCAGACGATGCGAGCTCTGGCCTTTGCGCTTCTTGCAGAGGGTCGTTCCACTATTTTCAATCCACTACCATCTCCTGACACCCAAGCGATGGTCCGTGCGTGCAGACTGCTGGGAGCAAAGGTGGATTGTTTCTCAGATCGGATTGAAGTTCATGGGGGACTCCATCCCGCCGAAGATGTGATCGACTGTGGGAATTCAGGGCTCGTTCTTCGCCTCATCGGCGCTATCGCAGCGCTGCTTCCAACCTATACGATTTTAACAGGCGACGCATCGATTCGACATCGTAGATGTGTGAAACCTCTTTTAGAGGGGATCAATCAACTCGGAGGATCAGCCCTCTCTGCAAGAGGGGATGATCATGCTCCACTCATGATCCGTGGACCTCTTAATGGGGGTGCTGCTCAGATTGCTGGGGAAGATTCGCAACCTGTTTCTGGTCTTTTGATCGCGTCGGCTTTTACTCCTGGTAAGACCGAGCTAATTATTGAAAATCCAGGCGAACTTCCATGGGTTCAGCTCACCCTCAAGTGGCTCGATCGTTTTCAGATCCCGTACAAAAACCACAACTTTACGCGCTATGAGATTGAAGGAAATGCCTCTCTTACGGGATTTCACTACCATGTCCCGGGCGATTGGAGCTCGGCTCTTTATCCGATTGCAGCTGCCCTTGCGACAAATTCTCAAATCACTCTACATGGCGTCGATTTTAACGATCCGCAAGGTGACAAAGAGGTCGTCACACTCCTTCAAACCTTGGGAGCAAAAATCGAGGTTGATCAAGGAAGTGTTACGGTGAGAAAAGAGTCTCATTTAACCGGTGCCCAGATCGACATTGGACGCTTTATCGATGCAATCACGCTTCTGCCCGTGCTTGCGTGTCAAGCCTCAGGACCTACCGAAATCTACGGCGGAAAAGTGGCTCGCTTCAAAGAGTCCGATCGGATCTCGGCAATTGTCTCTCAGCTGAAAAAAATGGGGGCACAGATTGAAGAGACGCAAGATGGAATGATCGTCCATCCATCCCAGCTTAAAGGGGCGACGGTGACCTGTTATGAAGACCACCGCATGGCGCTTTCGTTATCGATTGCAGCGCTCATGGCGCGTGGTTCTACCGAAATTCAGGGCGTTGAATGTGCGCTTAAAAGTTTTCCCGGTTTTTTTGAGATGCTCAAAAACCTAGGGGCCCACGTTGAATAACCTCATTCTCATTGGTTTTAAAGGGGCTGGTAAGACAACGCTCGGTCGTCAAATTGCAACAAAGCTCCAGCGTCCATTGATTGATACAGACGATCTCTTTGAAGAACCCCCTAAAGTACTTTACCAGAAAATCGGAGCTCAGCTGTTTTATGCAAAGGAAAAAGAGCTCATTCAGTCGCTGAAACATGTTACAGGAGCTGTGATTGCAACAGGGGGTGGAACACCGCTCCTAAATGGAGATTTTCTTCGCCAGCTTGGAACAGTTGTTCATCTTCAGACTCCATGCGCTGTCATTGAAGAGAGGATTGGGAGCCACCCCTTTCTCGCAGAGTATGACATGCGGCTTGGCATTTATCAGAAGATCGCTCATCATAACATCACGACAGAGGACGAGTTATGGGAAGTCATTCGTTTGGATCCCTTTTCCGCATCACCACCTGGGGAGAGTCGCATGGCCCTGCCATAGGTGTTGTCATCGATGGATGTCCTGCCGGTTTAGAGCTTTCTGCTAGTGATCTGATTCTCGACCTGCAAAGACGCGCTCCGGGCCAGCCGCTAACATCTCCCCGGAAGGAAGACGATCATCCCGAAATTTTATCAGGTGTTTTTAATGGAGTGACCACAGGCGCTCCTATCTCGATTCTGATCAAGAATCAAAATCAAAACTCCGAAGCCTATAAAGCCTTAGAAAACATTTTACGACCCGGCCACGCCGGTTACACCTATTTAGCGAAATACGGTGTGTTTGACTACCGGGGAGGAGGAAGGGCGTCAGCGCGTGAAACAGCCTGCCGCGTGGCTGCCGGGGCTGTCGCAAAAAAACTGCTCCGCCACTTCAATATTACATGTGAGGCGTTTCTTTCTCAGGTGGGGTCAGAAACCACCCCTGAAAAAATAGCTGCTCTCATCGAACAAATCAAAGAGGCCGGAGATTCGATCGGAGGGATCGTTGAATTTCGGACAAGCGAACTGCCGATTGGGCTTGGTGATCCAGTTTATGAAAAACTCGAGGCTAATCTTGCAAAAGCGCTTCTCTCACTTCCTGCAACCAAAGGATTTGAAATTGGGGAAGGATTTGCAGCGGCTCAGATGAAAGGTTCCGAGCATAACGATCCGTTTGTGGTGCAAGATGCCGCGATCCATCCAGCGTCCAACCATGCCGGAGGAACTCTCGGCGGAATTTCGACAGGACTTCCCCTTATTGGGCGTGTGGTTTTTAAACCGACATCCAGCATCAAGAAACCGCAAGAAACCGTCACGAGTGATGGTGTCCCAACCCTCTTACAACTTGGCACCGATGCCAGACACGATCCGTGTGTTGCCCTTCGTGCTGTTCCCATCGTCGAAGCGATGGTTGCCCTTGTACTAGCCGATGCAATCCTTCTCAACCGTGTTGCTAAGTTATGAAGTATGTGTTCATCACAGACTCCAATTTGGCACCTCTTTATGGGAGTGATGATTGGTTGGTCGTTCCCGCAGGGGAGTCGTCTAAATCGCTCAAGATCATCGAAGAACTGGCCTCAAAACTGGCTCAAAGAGGATACGGCCGCGACACCACACTGGTTGCAGTGGGTGGAGGAATGATTGGAGATCTTGTAGGTTTTTTAGCATCCATCTATTGCAGGGGAGTTCCTTTCATTTTGGTGCCTACAACTCTGCTTGCCATGATTGACGCTGCAATTGGGGGGAAAACAGCGGTAAATCTTCGCGAGGGAAAAAACCTTCTCGGCTCAATGACCTTCCCGCAGCAAGTGATTTTGCACCTCCCCTTCCTTGAAACACTTCCTGAGGCTGAATGGGAAAATGGAATCATTGAAATCTTAAAAGCGGGGCTTCTTTTCGATCCCCATCTTTTTTTCCATTTTTCACACCTTTCTCTGAAGGTGATCATTGAGCGAGCTATTGAAGCAAAGCGGAGAGTCATTGCACAAGATCCGTATGAAAAAGGGTGTCGCGCGCTTCTTAACTTGGGTCACACACTGGGCCACGCGCTGGAATCTCTCTCAAATTACCGACTCTCCCACGGGCAAGCCGTCAGCAGCGGGATCGTCTTAGAAGCGCGTCTCTCTCACGCGATGGGGATCTTATCGTTTGAGGATTTAGTAATAATTGAATCTCATTTTCCACCTGTTCATATTGATATCGATCCTGCTGTAATCATTCAGCAACTTTCAAGAGATAAAAAAGCACGGGATGGAACTCCCCATTTTGTTTTGCTCGAAAAAATCGGGGTTCCTTACATTTTAGAGGGACGATTTACACATCCAGTAGAAACCGCCTTACTCACCCAGGTTCTCCATGAAGCTTCTCTGTGCTCCTGTTAAGAAGTGGCCGCAAAAGCGGCCTGCCGATCTCTATGAGTTCATGGAGGGAAACAGAAAACTTCTCTACGACAAGAATGAAAAACTCCGTTTTGTAGACATCGATTGGCAAGAAAAAATAGATCTACTTCCTAACCTTATTCTCTCGTATCATAACTTCAATGAAACACCAGACTTAGAGCCCCTTCTTGCTGAAATGAAACGTCGCACTCCTTCAGCTTGTTATTACAAAATTGCAACGTTTGCAAACTCCATTTTGGACGCGCTTCGGATGATCCACTTCCAACGAAAACATCCTGAAGTTATCGGTATTTGCATGGGGGAAAAAGGAACGCTCACTCGTATTTTATCACCCTTCACGTATGCACCTCTTTCGGAAGATGATAAAAATGCTCCTGGTCAATTGCTTCTTAGTGAACTAGAGACGATTTACCACTGGCGTAGCATTAATGCAGAAACAAAGCTTTTTGCCCTCCTAGGTAACCCGGTGAAGCAAAGTATCGGCCATCTCTACCACAACGATCGTTTCCGTCAAAACCAGATGAATGCGATTTATGTGAAGTTACTTGTTACTGCTGAAGAGCTCCCGGCCTTTTTTGAAGCAATCGAAGCTCTTCCTTTCAACGGTTTTAGTGTGACAGCTCCTCTAAAAGAGCGAATCGTACCGGGTGAAATAATCAATACCATCTATCGGACAGATAACGGATGGAGCTACTGTAACACTGATGGCGTTGCAGCTGCCCAAGTTGTAGGAGAGATTCAAGGAAAACAGGTGGTTATTTTAGGAACCGGTGGTGCGGCTAAAGCGCTGGCAAAGAGTTTTAGAGAAAAAGGCGCGCAAACGACACTCCTAAAACGTCAAATGGAGATCCCTTCCTACGATGTTTTAGTCAATGCAACTTCCTCAGGTGATCCCGACTTCAAAGACCATTTCATTCCAGGAACAACAGTGATGGATATCTCCATTCGAACCACACCGTTCCTTCATCGCGCGGAAGTAAAAGGATGTATCACGATCGACGGCCTGCCGATGTATTTTGCTCAGGCGCTTCTACAATCCGAAATCTGGCAGCGGTTCTTCCACCCCAATCCCTGATACACGACGACATGTTTTTAGAACGCGCGTTGTAAGCCCTTCAGTTTCCTTTTTGACACTTGGCATCATTTCTAAAGTGAATCGTTTTGCTATGATGTAAATGTAACAGGTGTTTTCCAAATACTTTGGGAGGACTTTTTCAGAGGCAGGAGCGGTTGTGGGGGTTAATAACGTTGCAAATTGAGACCGAACGGTATCAGCCATGTTTGGAGGAATAGCAGCGACATCGATTAACTTTTGAACAAGCGCTGATTGATCAGTGCTTGCTGGAGGTACAAAACCATCGCCGGGTTTTTTAAACATCCGTTGATGCCATAGATAAGCAACGACCGGTAGGGTGGCAAAAGCGATGACCCCGCCTAAATCGAAATATTTTTGTTTGAGGAGAAAACCGATTCCAAAATCATACCCTGCCACAAGAAGATGGGTAAATCCTTTGTGAATATTTAAGGCAATTTCTTGCCACTCTTTTGATGTATTGGAGGCGGGCTCCGTTGTTTTAAATCGCTGGGTGAATCCGACACTGAGGTGGACCACTCCTATCACAACATTAGCTAAAGCAAAGAGAGGTGCGATGCGCGGATAGATAAAACGAGCCATCGCAACGCGCGAGACGAGTTGAATCATCGAGTCGATCGATTGTTCATTAAACCCTGACAGAATCACACTCGAAGGGTTCTCGAGGAGCTTTTTTATCTGCATCCATTGAAGAGTTGTATCAGCAACAGATTCAACAGTTAGTCTATTGGCGACAGTCTGCACATAACCTAAATAAACTCCCATACATCCCTCCTTTTAAAATCTGAAAAGATTTTAGAAGGGGAGGGTGTAAACTTCAAGTTTATCTTAACAGCTTCAGAACTTGTTTGAGAGCCGATTCTCTCGGATCAAGATGTGTTTTTCTTTCGTGGGAGGCGTCGGAGGTTTTCTTTTTGGAAGTAGTCGGTGTATCAGTCTCCCAAGGGAACGGCTTTTTAGGAGGAGGAGCTTTTTGATCACCGCCTGGAAGTGGTCCGAGTTGGTTGAGGGTTCCACCGAGGAGTTTTCCAGCAGGTCCTTTGACAACATTGCCTACAGCATCTTTTTGTTGCCAGAGCATGAGGGCGCCGATTTTTGTCGTTGCCTTTCCTTTATCAATTTTTACATCACTGATTGATCCGTAAACAGGGATTTGGAGCACATAGTTCTCAGGCAGGCCTTTGATTCCAAAGGCGCTTTTCAGGCAGCTTGAAGTGAGCCCTAAAATTCCATCGACCGATTCTTGAGGAAGATTGACATCGCCCCAGAGACAGACTTGAAATTCTTCGACGATGAGGATTTCTGTCCGATCACAATTCACCGTCCCATTTTGGACTTTAAAGTCGAGAGGGGCAAACCAAAGCTCAAGATCGTCTCCACTGCGGTAGCTTCCTTTTTTGAGTAGACCCAGGGTCGTTTGTAAATTTCCTTCATTTTTGCACAAGATTTTTCCCAGCTCTAAACGGCCACTTCCAATTTGAAGTTTGGAGAGATTAGATGGGAAGAGAGGGTAGGAAAATCCTTGAGGCGCAATCTCAAGGGTAACGGGTCCTTCGGAGCGAAAGGATGTGCCGTCCGAAAACATCTGGGACAACTCATGCGTCACGTTCATTTGAAGATGGAACTTATCCGACAAGGTTAAAATTCCTTCCTTGAAAACTCCTTGCAAAGAGCTGCGGAGGTTCGGTGAATGGAGTTCAAACTTAAGAGGTCCGCTCCAGTTATTGAGGGTGGTATTTAGCGTTAAATTTAAAAGAGGTCCGCAGAGCTTTTCAAGAGAAAACCGGCTTCCAACAAGGGGAGATGTGAAAAGATCAAACATGGCAGAGGGAAACTGTTCGAAAAGAAGGTTAACGTCAGCCGTTCCTTGAGGTGTCCAGGTTCCCTGACAGGAGAGTTTTCCTTGAGGAGCTGCCGCAGCTGAGATCTGAAATTGGTGTGGAGAGGTGGGTACAGGGTGGCTAAATGAAGCCTGAAGTGCAGTGACTTTACTCGTTCCAAATGACAGCTGATCGGTGGCGATTTTCCCTTGGTAGAGGAGCTGGTCAGAGTTGAATGAGAAGGAGTCGACGGTTCCATTAAAAACGGAGGGCTGTGAGAGCGTCAGAGCAGCAGAACCTTGAAGCCATTTGGAAATCGTTGCATAACCGTCGGGTGTGAGGGTCCACTTAAAACTTGCAGGCTCTAAAAGAGTGAGATTTTTATCATCTCCTTTGAGAGTTGCCTTCATAGAGAGAAGGGGGGAGGTAGTATTCAAGGCAATAAACCTAGCAGTTTCAGACCAGTTGGCTTGAAAATTGGTTGTCAGCGAGGTGCCGATCAGCGGCAACAAAGGGGGGCCACCTGCCAAAAAAGGTTGCAAGGACGTGACTGGAAAATCTTTGCAGGAGCCTTTGAGTTTGAGGTCGGTTGGATAGGCCCACGTGCCGTCCGCTGTTAAGGGGCCATTGTCGACTTTGGTGGTTAAGGTAAAGTCGGCTTTTTTTGTTTTGAGATCGCCACTAAATTGGACTTGCGTGGCAGCCACGGTTGCAGTGCCCATTTGAAAGGAAGCCGTTTCAGCGACTCCTTTGATGGGGCCTGCAAGAGGATCAAGGGAGATCGTGGTCGGCTGAAGGGTGACTTGGAGGGGGAGATTTGGAAGAGAGTAGGGGAGTTTCTCCATCTGAACCGTGAGAGCGCCGGCTTCTGTGAGTGAGACTGTTTTCTTAAATGGATCAAACGCTCCTTTAAACCGCCCTTTCCACTGATCGCCTTGCACGGCAATTGTAATCGCCTTTAGAGAACTAGCATTGAGGTCGAGCTTCGTATTATTGGGAAGGAGGGCTTGTCCTGTAAATGAAAGCAGCTCCCATTTCTCTGGCAGGGTGAGATTTCCTTTAAATTGAACTTGGGGCGAGTCGATATTGATATTCCACTCTCCTGCAGTTGCACTTCCGACAAAGAGGGTGAAAGGTTCCACCGTCCACTCACCCAAATTCAGGGCATCTGATTTCAGTGTCCCCTGAAGGGAAAAAGGGTTCGCAGAGAGTTGATCAATTTTGATCTGGGCATTGATTCCATTTTTAATCGGAAATTTTTGTAGCGAGGTTGCGGGGATTTGGAATTGAAAAAGAGCAGGCGTTGTGAGCTCCAGCCTCCCATCTTGAACAGTGGTCTCTAAATTAGCTGAGAAATAATCTGATTTAGCCTTGAGATAAACTTCGGTTCCCTCTTTCAGGTTTTTAAGTTTAAGATCGGCATCAAAGGTTTCACCAATTGCTTCTCGTACGATTCCTTTTAAATCGGGGTACATGAGGGTGACGAGTTGGTCAACGGCCCTGAGTGGAAACGACGTTAATTTTAGACTGGCATCGATTTGATCGGAGCCAGGATAAGCTAAGAGTCCGATTTGAAAGGTTCCTTCGCCTGCAGCGCCAGAGGAACTGAGCTTGATTTGTTTAGGAAGGAGCGTGGCTTCGATCTCGACATCTTTCATGACAATCGGTTCTAAGCCCGTTGTCACAAATTCGGCTGATCCATTTGTCACATTAATTTCCCCAAGCAAATCGAATGAAGGTGTGAACGAAACGGCCAAAGCGAAGCCAGCCTGTTGGACCATTAACTTAGAAGTAAACGAGTGGGGTGGATCAATGACTGCAAAAGGGGATTGGACATTGAGCGATCCGACATCGTGATAAAAAAGGAGCTTCCATAGAGGAGCTGTGGAAGTTATTTGATCGGCGGTGAAAACTCTTTTTCCCTGCTGATCCAAGATTGTTATTTTTTGGGCCTCTTGTTCTCCCATCCACTGCAGCTTGAGCGAGTCAGAATGGATTTCATATCCCGACATGCTTTTTAAGATTTTAAAGATGGAATTTTTACCGAACTGCGTTGAAAGAACTGAAGGTGCAAAGATCGCTAAGACAATACCGACCAAGATAACCAACACGAGAAGGCGAATAATCAGTTTCATAGCTGACCTCTTGCTAATAATATCCCTAAAGCTGTTTTGGCATCACAGATGGTTCCATCTGCGATAAACTGTAGGGCTTGCTGTAAGGAGACAATTTCGATATCGATCTCATCTGTATCTTCTGCAGTGAGAGCACTTGGCTGCAGATCTTTTCCAAGATAGATATGAACTTTTTCAGTGTAGACCCCCGGAGAAGAGAAGAAATGCCCTAAATAGCTCAGAGAATCGGCTTTCTTTCCAATTTCTTCTTGAAGCTCACGCTGGGCTGAAATCTCAGGTTTTTCACCAGGATCGATGACACCTGCAGGAATCTCAAGTGTAATCTGACCAATGGCCCGACGCCATTGCCGCACTAGGATGAGATCTCCCTCATCCGTGATCGGAACGACAGCGACAGCCCCTGGATGAAGGACAATATCCCATGTTTTATGAATTCCATTTGGATAGTCGATTTCATCGCGGCGAACCGAGATAAACTTTCCCTCATGGATCAGCTTTGATTGAATCGTGGCGGCTTTTTCTAGCGCAACTTGTTTTTCAGCATGGGACTTCATGCTTTGGATTATGCGGGCTCCCTCTTCCTTCCGTCAAGGAGAAGTTAGTCATCTTTTTTTAGAGCAGCTAATCGTGCTTCTAAATCATCATCATCATCACTTCGAATAGAGACAGTCACTAGCGGCTTCGAACTCATTCCAGGATCTACCAATTTTTGCTCGTCCTCATCAGTAGGTACGAGGTCGGTCATATCATGTTCTTGTTTTGCAGGCGTAATTGCTTTGTGCTCGCCAAATGTGAGGGGTTCAGCATTATAAACAGTACGATGGAAGGCTCTCTGGACAAGTGCATTTAAGGGTTGAATTTCACCCATGATTTTTTGTTTCGATGCCGGGTTGTATCTTGAAAGGTCAACGGTAAATTTCTGTTCAACGCCACTCGCGTCTTTGTAGGTGATCGAATCGATTTCAAAAGGATTTTCTTTGTATTGGAACCTTTCAATTCTTAGAAGGGCAGCTGCTTTATTAATCAAGGTAGGTTCATTGTAGGTTGAAGAGAAATGGAGTGTAAAAGAAGTCCCCAAAAGTCCTTCAGGTCTACCGCTCAGTTTTTCCATCGCAGCCATGGTCCTTTTGGCCTGATTTTTTAAGACTTCAATTTCTTCAGGAGAGAGTTTTGAAAGATCAAGAGCTTGTTCTTTTCCTGTTCCAATCTTTTGATTCACAAATGTAATTTGATACATTTTGTCATTGTAGTCAAAATATAAATAGAATTTTTTTAACTCAACATAAGTACCATTTGGCATGCTATGATCGCTACTATCGGAGAAAGGGATACTTACTAAAGAATCCGAAGACATTGATTTCATCATAGTATTAATCCTTATTAATTATTAACTTAATTTTAACATAATATAACTAAATGTTAAAGAAATTAATTTAACACGAAAGCGTTGATTTTGAGGTAGTTAGGTGCTATTCAACTGTGACCGATTTGGCCAGGTTGCGGGGTTGATCGATATCGGTACCGCGGGTGCGGGCGACATGGTAGGCAAAGAGCTGGGTTGCCACGGAGAACGGGATAGGAGCCAGTTCATCGAGGCAATCAGGGAGGATAACAAAGTCATTTGCAATACGTTGAATCTCACTCATTTGCGGGAAAATAAAGGCGAGAAGCGGAGCTCCTCTGGCTTTGACTTCCATCATGTTGCTGATCATCTTATCAGAGGTCTTGTGGTTGCCACAGAGGCCAATGACAGGGAGATTAGAATCAATCAGTGCAATCGGACCATGCTTCATTTCACCGGCGGGGTAGCCGCAAGCGTTCAGGTAGGAGATTTCCTTGAGTTTCAGGGCAGCTTCTAAGCTGGTTGGGAACATGTAGTGGCGACCGAGGAAGAAGAAGTTGGAGTATTTGGCGTACTTTTCAGCCAGAGCCTTAATTTGTGGCTCCAGCGCTAGCACCTGTTCAACGACAGAAGGGAGGTCTCGGAGGTGGCTTAAGAATTTATGTCCCTCTTCTTTGTCGAGGTGGCGTTGCCGTCCAAGCAGGAGGGCTAAAAGGGAGAGTACGGTGATTTGGCTTGTAAACGCTTTGGTGGAGCAAACGCTGATTTCAGGTCCGGCCCTTAAGAAAATCGTGGCGTCGGCTTCACGTGTAAGGGTTGAATTGCGGACGTTACAAATAGCCAGGACTTTTGACCCTTTTTGTTTCGCTTCGCGGATGGCAGCGACAGTATCAAGGGTTTCTCCCGATTGGCTGATGGCGATGACAAGGGTGTGTTCAGAAACAATCGGATTTTTATAGCGGAATTCCGAGGCAATTTCAGCTTGGCAGGGGATACGAGCTTTCTCTTCAAAAAGAGAGGCGGCAATGAGACCTGCGTGCCACGACGTTCCACACGCTAAAATAAGGATACGGCGTGTCGATTGAAGATCTTGTGGGGAGAGGTGGAAATTTTCGAATTCGACATTTCCAAAATCTTCAATAAAGCGGTTATGAAGGGCTTGTTTTAAGGTTTCGGGTTGCTCAAAGATTTCCTTTAGCATGAAGTGTTCGTAGTCACCTTTGGAACGGCTGAAATTATCAAGGGTCAGCTTTTCGGCAGTTTTTGCAACGGGTGTGCGAGCGGGGTCAAAAACTTCGATTTTATCAGCTTGAATGACCGCTAGCTCATCGGTTTTTAGGAATAAGATATCGAGCTCAGAGCTGTGGAATGCATTCGGATCGGACGAGACGTAGGCTTCGTTTGTAGAAGGGTTAAAGGCAATCGCAATCGGATTTTCACGTGCTGCAGCAACAATTTGATGAGGATGGTCTTTGTGGATGACGGCAATGCCCCAAAACCCTTGCATAAGGGAAAGGGCTTGCTGAGTTGCAGCTGCCAGGTCGCCCTGATAGTAGTAGGCAATCAATTGAGCAATCACTTCGGTGTCTGTCTGAGACTTAAATTTAACCCCGTGACTTTCGAGCATTTCGCGTAGTAAGCGATGGTTTTCAATAATTCCGTTATGGACAACGGCCACCTTCAAATCTTGGTCAAAATGGGGGTGGGCGTTCTCTTTGGTCGGCTCGCCGTGGGTTGCCCAGCGGGTGTGGGCAATGGCCAGTGAAAGGGGGAGGGGTTCTGCGGTCCAAGCTTGTTCTAAAGCCCGGATTTTCCCGACTTCTTTCCAGACTTTGAGCTCTCCATCATGGATCCCACAAAGACCGGCAGAATCATAGCCGCGGTACTCGAGTCTTTCGAGTCCTTTCAAGCAGATGACAGCCGAATCTTCCGGCCCTATATATCCAAATATGCCACACATATGTTATAGGTTTGGAATATAGCAAAAAGTTCATTCAGTAGGGAATACAAAAATTTCGTATGAAGCCAGAGAAAGTGAATCATTCAGCAGTCGATAACCACACTTATAAAGTTTTTCCTAATGACCTGAACTCCTATGGGACCGCTTTTGGGGGGATGATCATGGCGATCTGTGATCGGACGGCTCTTGTCGTTGCAGAACGCCATAGCCGGAAAACCTGCGTGACCGCCTCTGTCGATTCGATGCATTTTCTCCGGCCTGCCGGTCAAGGAGATATTTTACTTTTCAGCGCAGCGATTAACCGTGCTTGGCGTACGTCGATGGAAATCGGAGTCAAAGTCATCGCCGAACACTATGAAACAGGGGAGCGACGTCATATCCTTTCCGCCTACTTCACCTTTATTGCTATCGATGAAAATAAAGAACCGACGGAAGTCCCCCAAGTCATTCCCGAAACAGCTTTAGAAAAGCGTCGTTATGAAGAGGCGAATTTGCGACGAGAAAGTCGACGCTCAGAAGCCGAAGCTCGAAAATCTAGACGCGAGAAAGGCGACCTAAAATTGCCATAAAGAGGGGAAACTCTTTGCGGCTGCGGTTTTCCATGGCTGCTCTTCCGCCTGTACTCTTCTTATCTGAGATCCATTCTTCGACAGTTTCAATGACAAAACCTGTCTCTGCAAGCTTTTGGAAATAGAACGAGAGTGGATGGTGAAACGAATAGGTTGTTGCTGACTTTTCTTGCTGGCCGGGGTTTGTTTGGATGGGAATTTTGAGCGAGCTCATGTAGAGATCAAGGCGACGGTATTGAAGTTTTTTTGCTTCATCAACACCCCAGGATGATTGGCGGGGAATACGGAAGCAAGGGTGGTTCATCACAATGAGGAATTTGCCGCCGGGTGTTAAGAAGTGGGCCGCGTTTTTAAACGCTCCTTCGGGATGTTCGAGGTTCTGTGTGACCAGGATCATCGCTGCATGAGAAAAGGAAGTTTCTTTAATCGAAAGCGACTTGGTAATGTCAGCAACATAAAACGGATGTTTCGATTTTGTTTTGGCGCTCTTAACAAGGGACGACGAGGCATCGACGCCGACATACCGGACGGTTGGAGGGAGTTGGCGAGCCAGTACTCCTTGTCCACAGCCGAGATCCAGCAGGCTGCTGTCTTTCTGCAGGTTTAAAAGTCTTTTGGTGTTGGGAAGGACGATCTGCTCATGGTAGTAGTGTCCTCTTTCTCCAACAATCGAGTCGTACCACTTATGAGATGATTCCCACGATGTATTACTCATCTTCGCCTGTTTCATGTGAGAGTCGATGATCCCAGCTCGGTTTCTTAAACTTTAAGATGAGTGAAGGAGCAAGACAGATGAGCACAATTCCTACAATCAGGAACGCAACATAGAAAGTGACGTTGCCGGTGGGGATTTGAGCGGGTGGGAAAAAGCCAATGATCAGCGCGCCAAAAGAACTTAAAATTCCAAGGCCTGCGACAATCCACATCCCGACTTTACCGCCAGGAATTTGGTACGCACGGGAAACTTTTGGGTGGGAGTAGCGCAGCTTGATGGCTGCTGCAAACATCACGATGTACATGATGAGGTAGACTTGAGCGACCAAAACGGTTAAGATCCAGTAAGCGCTATTGATGGACGGCATGAGGACAAAGAGAAGACTCAAGACGGTGACGATCCACGCTTGAGTAATTAAAAGATTGCCTGGCATTCCATGCTTGTTCAACTGACGGAATTTGGGGGGAAGATCTCCATTTTGGGCAGCGGCGAGGAGTCCTCGGCTGGGACCTACGATCCACGTACTGAGGGAAGCGACGGCTCCACAGAAAACCAGGAGAGCCATAATGGGAATCAGCCAGTGAAGATTATAGCTGTCGACAAAGAGAACAAACGCTTGCATGGTACCGCCTGTCAAGCTGATCTCTTTTTGAGGGATCACGCTACCAACAGAGAGCACCCCTAAGATGGAAGGAATCAACACGAGCAAGATGGTATAAATCATGGCGCGAGGATAGTTTCTTTGTGGGTTTTGGACATCGCGGGCGTGGATAGCAGACATCTCCATTCCACAGAGTGAGAAGAGAACGCCTGTGAAGATCACCCATTGCTCGGGAGATGACATATTCGGGATGAACGAGTCCCAACTAAAATCGATTTGAAGCGGCTTACCGGAAAAGTACCAGGTAAATCCCATAAAGATGATGACAGCAGCAGGAATAAAGGAACCGACAATCACTCCAAAGCTACTGATCCACCCAGAGATTTTCATTCCTTTCATGTTCACCCAGGTAAGGAGCCAGAAGGCAACTAAGGACGACAGAATGAGGTAGGTTTTATTCTCGCCCCAGGAGGGGTCAAAAATGTAGGCAACCGTTGCTGCGATAAAAGTCAGAATGGTGGGGTACCAAAAAACATTCTCAATCCAAAGAAGCCAGATGGCTAAAAAGCCTAGCCGCTGACCAAAAGCTTCTTTGACCCAGACGAAAATTCCGCCAATTTTAGGCCACCCAGTTGCAAGTTCTGCAGAAACAAGAGCTGTTGGTAGAAAAAAGATGACGGCAGCAAGTAGGAAAAAGAAAATAGAAGAGAATCCCGTCTCGGCAATGGTCGGCCAATTTCGGATGCTTCCGATGGCGGCCAGGTTGATCATGACTAACGTAAAAATAGAGATGATTTTTTTCGACATATCTACTCATGATGACAACTTTTAGTTAAAATTTCTAGACAAATCGGGTTAAACTAATCAATATAAGGCTATGATCAACCAAAAGTCGCACCAGGCGACCCGGCAAGCTCAGCTGCCTGACGGTTTTTTAAAACCTCTCTACGACTCCTACTGTTTCTCGCAAATCCCTAACACCATTTTACATCTTCTGGGATGTGGGAAGGGGGGACTACCTAAAGAGTGTATTGAACCTCACAAAGCTGAACGTGTCGTTCTACTTCTCGTTGATGGTTTTGGTTGGAAATTTGTCGAAAAATATAAAGACCGCTATCCCTTTCTTAAGCGGTTTTTTGAAAAGGGGATTGCCTCTAAGCTGACGTCTCAATTCCCCTCGACCACGGCCGCACATATGACGACCCTCTGTTCCAATCAACTGGTGGGAGATCACGGGATCTACGAGTGGTTTATGTATGAGCCGATTGTGGAAAGGGTTGTCGCTCCTCTTCTTTTTGCGTTTGCAGGTGATAAGAAAGTTGGAAATTTAGAAGACCATCTTGCTCCTTCTGAATTTTATCCTGAGGGGCTTTTTTTCAAAGAGCTTCAGAAAAACAATATCAATTGTACGGTCTTTCAGCAAGATACGATTGCTCATTCTGTCTATTCAAATTGGATGTTTAATGAGACCCGTCGGGTTGCTTACAAAAATTGGCCCGAAGGGGTCAAGCTGTTAGGGGAGCATCTGAATTCGAAAGGTCTTTTTTATATCTATTTCGGAGATTTTGACCATGAGGCCCATCACCACGGAGTGACGTCTGTGGAAGTAGAGAAAGCGCTGGACCGGTGTTTCAAGACTCTTGAATCGCTGGTGATTCCTGACTCGACCACTTTTTTAATGACTGCTGACCATGGGATGATCGACATCGACCCTAAGACAACGGTTTATTTGAATCAAAAATTCCCAACGTTAGAAAAAAAACTTAAGGTGGGTGCGGATGGGCATGCTTTAACTCCGGCGGGTTCGTGCCGTGACTATTTTCTCCACGTAAAGCCTCCCTATATTATGGATGTATTTCAGGAGCTGAAAGAGGGACTGCAAGAGGAGGCGTGGGTGTGTTTGACGGCCGAGCTGATTGAAAGAGGCTTTTTTGGTCCCGCTGGAATTTCACGCGAATGTCAAAAGCGGATGGCAGATATTGCCATTCTTGCAAAAGGATCTCACTCAATTTGGTGGTATGAAGAGGGAAGATTTGTACAAAACCTCCATGCGATGCATGGAGGCTTAACTCCTGAAGAGCTTGAAATACCTTTCTTATATCAGAGGTATTAGCCTTTTTTCTTCTCTTGCTTAGCTGCTCGTTTTTCTTTGAGTGTCAATTTTGGTTTTTTCTTTTCTTCTTTCTTTGCGTCACGACTTTTTGACATAAACGTCTCCTTGAATTCTTATAAAATAATTCAAGCGTCTATTATCTGTCTAGTGCTCTGTCCCACAAATTCTTAGAGTAATTTCGACGATTTCAGCTAGTGTTTACGTCAGAACTCTTGAGCACGGATGGAGTGATTTAGGCGGACGTGAATCAAAAGGTAGGGGTACTGGGCGAGGAGTTGGTCGTTCCTTCCATAGACAATAAAATCGTTGACATCCCACTCTTTGAAAAGAGGGACATCGCTGGGATGGATGTTCCAGCATGTTCCATCATTCAAGAAAAGCTTATTGGAAAATTTATCAATAGAGATGACCCAGCGCGCCATCTTCTTGTAATCACAAGGGTGAGAGACAAAGTTAACGCGCACATACGAGTTACGGGTGAGGTTTGTCATCGAAAATTGGTATTTGTAAATAGAGAACCATGAGTAATGGGGAGTTAGCACCATTTTATCTTGAGGCTCCCACCCGACCACTTTGTAAGTATCGGGAGGTGCAATCTCCCACTTGGAATGGTCTTCGAGCTCTAACGTATCAAGAAATACATGCTTTGAGGTAAGTACATGCTCAGGGGAGGGTGCTGCGCACAGAGGGCCTATTAGAAAGATGAACCATTTGATCATGCCTGAAAACGTTACCAAACTATGCGTTTAATTAACACTAAAGAGAAAGCAGTAAGCTACATGGTTTACTCTTCCCTTTTTCTTTCGCTCCTCAACTTTAGTGTGAAAGGATGTATTGGGCCGCTGGGAGTTTCATTTTCGACATTTATTCGGTATTTTGCGCCGCTTCTCTTGGCGCTTCCGTTTCTTATCATGCGTGGTAAGTGGAGTCATCTTAAACCGAAAGTCGGTTTCGGTCTTCATATGCTCCGAGGCTTTTTTGCAACCGCAGGTCAAGTTTCCCTCAACTACTACCTGACAAAAGCAAGTTTAGTTGATGCAACAATGTTATGGGCAACGGGCCCCATTTATGTTCCGATCATCATTTACTTTCTCTACAAACAGAAAACCCCACTAATTACATGGATTTCAATACTGCTTTGTTTAGTCGGCGTTGCACTGGTGATCAAACCGACGTCGGGAATCTTCGACCCCTTTAGCATTTGGGGGATTTTGTCGGGTCTGTCTGCTGCTTTCTCACAAGTGCTTTGGGGGCATAATGCTGAAAAAGGATCAATCACAGAAAATCTCTTTTATCTCTACGTTTTTGCATCGGGTTTATCTTTGATTGTGTGGCTTATCTTTGGAGATCCCATTTCGCTTCACCCCATCCACACATCACTCTTATGGGTTTCCATTTTAGGAGTTGCTATCGCTTCCATCGGAAATCAAATTTTCCGGTCTAAAGCTTATCAAATGGCTCCGTCTTACTTGCTCATGCCTCTCCTTTATATCTCCGTTTTGGGATCAGGGATTTTAGATGTGGTTTTTTATAAAAATTGGCCTGATCTCTGGAAATATATCGGTTTTGTATTGGTATGTTTTGGAACTCTTCTCAAGTGGTGGTATCTGAAAAATCACTCAGGGCCCGTTGACGATTTAAAATAATTTTGTTAATGACCCTTTTATGAAGAGGTCTCTCCTTGTTTTCCTTTTTCTTATAAACTTTGTTCAAGGTGTAGAATTGGAAAGCTACGATCCTGTACAGGTGGAAGAGTCTCTGCGTCAGATTTCGGAAAAAGCGGTATATTTGACTGCAGGCGGTGCCATCGGAGCTCTTTCACTTTTTGCCTACACAGGATCGAAGTTTCCTACCGAATCGATTCAGCAAAATGAATATCTTCTGCTCAAAGATCTCTGCAAGTCTGTGACCCACCACATTTTTTCACAAGCCTTTACACCGAAAACCACAACCGCACCCCAGTTTTCTTGGGCTGTCAACCATGAGTTTCTATCCCAAATCCCTACTTCTACTTATGAAGAAAAAAAGCTGCTGGTCTTCTTAGAGAATCGATGGCTTGCCAAATCAACCGGCTTTTTCTCATCGCTTGTCAATTGGATCACACCGTGTTTTGGTGTTTCGGTTCAAATTAATCCTGAATCGACAAGTCACTATGCAAGAAATCCGTGGAATAAAATTTCGGAGACCTATCAAAAAAGAGCGGAGCTTTGGAAGAAATTTCTCCCACAGCCTCCTGAATTTCCGCTCGTGCTTACCCGTCCTTCAGATCTCGGAGACTACCTCCCTTCCTATGTGAGTGTCGCAAAAGGGGAAAATGTCCAGACCACTGTCGATAAGCTTGCTGCAAAGAATAAAAAAACAAAGGTTATTCTTGATGTCTCCAGCCTATTCCCTGAAAATCTGACGACTCAGCGCGAGTGGCTGAAAGTGTGGAAGAGATATCAGTCAAAACTTGTGAAAGCATGTGACAAAGAGCAGATCTCTCTTAATAAAATATTATGTGTCCAACGACTACAGCAAGATGCTTTAGGCGGACTTCGCATCTTACCCTTTGATTGCTCATCCTCCAAAAAAGTTGAACGGGACCATCGGTATTTACTTAAATGGGTCTCGACGTTTGGACTGACAGCGAACCGTTTAGAACTCGACCGTTGCCTATTTCCTTCCACCTATCCTCTGACGAAAAATACGTCTCCTAACTTGACCTATGCACGGCAGTCAAAAGAGACCTTTCTTTTGCAAGTTTCAAACTTTCTCCATGGGTGGAATTCATCGCATCCGCAAAAAAAACTGATGGTCCATGGTACGCTGCAAGCTCTACAAGGGCTGTTTGCTAGGCTCTCCAATGCAAGATGGAATGAAATTGTGAAATGTCCCACCCGGTCCCATGTAGTTCAACTGGGCTTTAACAAAATTCAAGAAGAGCTCAAATTGCTGCTCGAAGAGAAAGAGGAAACTCTCTTTTTTGACACGGCATCTCACCTGGAGCAAATCCATGCAAGTTTATCATCATTTCTAGAGGTTTTTTCACCCTATTGCGAGTCCGATTTCGCCTCCATTTATAAAGAGCGCCTGACTAAAATTCCGGAACCGTTAAAACCTCTTACGTCTGCTGGTGTTCACTCGTCGGGGATGACAAGTGTAGCCGGCATTTTTAAAGCGGTCGAAAAAGCACTGGGACGACCACCCCATGTTCTGTATGGAGAAAACACCTATTTTGAATCGATCCATATGGCTCAAGATGTTGGGCAAGCAGTTTCCGTTTTAGAGGCAACCGAAGACGATTGGAACGGCGTTGACTTAATCCTTGCCCA
Source organism: uncultured bacterium (assembly GCA_964571465.1). Taxonomy (GTDB): domain Bacteria; phylum Chlamydiota; class Chlamydiia; order Chlamydiales; family Rhabdochlamydiaceae; genus PALSA-1444. The sequence goes on along the minus strand of CAZNAR010000007.1, from coordinate 6,021 downwards.
ATTCAATCCGGCGCTCAAGAGAATTGACCTGAAACCAACCGAATACCACGTTGAGCCGATTGCAAATGTTGTCACCAAAGCGCTACGAGGCAAGAGGCCCCTGACACTGGCGATCGACTGTACTCTCGATTACATCGACTCATCCCGCGTTGGGGAGCTCCTCGAGCAATTTCAAGATGAAATTACGACCGGCTTGCTTAATGTTGTTTGTTTTAGAAGCGGCCTTAAGTTTGATCTCTTTGGAATGGACAACTATTCAGGGGCTCCATTCTATATGATTCATAACGGAGGTCTGCATTGGAGCTCTTTTGATCGACTTCTCAAAGACCCAGTCTTACAAACTGATACCTTGAGCTTGAATTGGTTTTGTCTTGCCTACGAATGTGCAGCCCCTTACCTGGAGCTCTACAGAAAACAGATCTTTGATAACACAAGGGCCCTTTTAGAAAATGTGCCGAAAAGACTTTTTGATGAAAACTCCAAGTACCGCATTGTTTTTTGTAACGCCGCTGCGGATGCCGCTTTTGTCGATGTGAAAATCTCAGGTCCCTACCATGAGATGAAAGGAGCAGGACTTGTTGGTGGCTCTCTCTATCTCAAATGTATGGAAGCAGGACATCCGATTTTTTACCGTCCTAGTTTGGGCTTTTACCACCCGAATTTTACGATGCTCTTTAGTGAAGAGAACACAACAATCCGCCTTACACTCGGGCTCGACCCTTCTCAAGTTCCAGTTCTAACCCGGTGCTTTGAGATTATCGATGGACTCAACGGAACTCCTAAGAGGAGCTTCCAGAAACTTTTGCGAAGACCTGATTATAAAAAGCCAGCTCTCGCAGCAAAGAATCTTTAATATTTTCAACTTTTCTAAAGCCGTGTTGTTCTTCAGGATAAATGATCAGTTCGGACTTGATCCCTTTTTTCAGAAGAGCGTCGTACATCTTCTGCGCTTGATCGACAGGCACAACCAAATCTTCGGCCCCTTGGAAGAAAATAACTGGGCAGTTCAGCCTTTCAACATGCTCAATGGGGGATCTTGCCTTGTAAATCGATTCGGCTGCAGGGTACGGTCCCACGAGTCCATCAAGATAACGCGATTCAAATTTGTGAGTCTCATTAGCAAGGGCCGATAAACTACTCACCCCATAGTAACTGGCTCCCACAGTAAAGGTGTCGGTGAAAGTCAGCCCTGCAAGTGTCGTATAGCCGCCTGCACTGCCGCCACGGATGGCGATTCGTTTAGGATCTGCTTTCCCTTGTGCAATGAGATACTTTGCAGCGGCTTCACAATCTTCCACATCGACGATACCCCAATTATTTTTGAGGGCATCGCGGTAGGCTCTTCCATAACCGGTACTTCCGCCATAGTTGACATCAACCACTCCAAATCCGCGCGAGGTCCAGAATTGAATTTTCAAATCAAACACAGGAAGGACTTGAGCTGTCGGCCCTCCATGGGACATTACAATGAGCGGGGGAAGGGAACCTGCGGGCGGCTTCCACTCTTTATTTTTTGGCGGATAGTAAATGGCGTGGGCAACGCGTTTTTTTTGACTAGGAAATGTAATAAGTTCAGGGAGCGAAAGGGTCTCAGGATCGATATGGGGAATTGGATTGTGGGCAATCACAGTTGTCTTGTGGGATTTCCGATCGTACTCAACAATAGATCTATCTTGAGTATCCGATGCAGCAATGAAAACGGTTTTAGATTCTGTCGAGCGGATTTGCGTGAAAAAGGTCCAGGGTAGGTCTAACACTTTCCAGGGGCTGAGCTCAGCCATTTTCCAGATGCCATTTTGAGTGAAAGAGCAAACAATTTTGTCTCCTGCAAACGCATATGTTGACATCCCAAACACCCATCCGGGCATCCCGAATTCCGCGTCCATAGCGTGTAGGGGAGTCCATTTTCCATTCTCGAACTTGTAAAGGTTCCACCAACCTGTCTTATCCGAGATGCAGTGAAGAATCCCTTCGGGCGACCAAGCAGGCTGAAAGATCGATTCTATTGCGCTTCCGGCAACTTTTTGGGTGTTTAGCAGCTCTCCGTCTATAAAATCGGCAATCCAGAGCTCTGTTCCATCCCACGGCATATTGGGATGATTCCAGGTCAGGTAGGCAACTTTTTGACCATCTGGGCTGATTGCCACAGACGAGTAAAAATCATGACCCGTTGCCATTCGATTCAGTTTTTTTGTTGGAAGATGAAGTGCGAAAAGAAAATTATCGTGCCCTTTTTCACCGACGCCAATCAAATAAGATCCCACCACATGAAAATCGGCGGCTTTCATTCCAGCTTCTGTAAGCGGTTCATTCTTGAGATAGATTCGCTGGTCTTTGTCATTCACAAAGTAGACATCACCGTCTGCGACGGTATAAGCAATACCACCGTACTCATGAACCCTAGTGCGGCAGCTCATCCCTTCCGGTGTATGTTCCTTTAGTGTTCCATCAGGTTTTTTCTCCATGATGACGTATCGACCCTTTTCATGTGGACGGAGTTCATCCCAATAAATGGAGTCTCCTTCCAAAACAATCTGGCCATACTTCTTTTGACTGTGGGTGAGCCACTCAGGAGAAATCGGGGAATTCCAAAGCCCGGCCACTGCGATTTGTGTCATACAGCTTTTTTCTCTTTTATCATGGAGTTAACCAGGGGCCTAATCGATTCTTTGAAGCGGTTTTCAGGTACTTTGCGGTACGCGTCTTTCATCTGTTTTTGCAGTTCGGTATCGAATATAAACTGCCTTAAGAGAGTTTCGAGCTCGTCAAAGTCTTCAATATAGTCACCAATTCCGTACTGAGAAATCAGGTCGATATTGGCTTGCTCCCAGCTGAGAACGGTGGCTGTTGCATCGACCAAGACAGGAAGTTTCATCGCCATTGCTTCTGTAATTGTTCCAGGCCCTGATTTTGTAATGAGTAAATCTGAAACGGCCATCAGATCTGAAATTCGGCTGGTAAACGGCATGACTGTCATCGTGTTGGTAGGATGGAGCGAGAGCGCTTTTAAATCTTTTTCTAACTCTTTGTTCTTGCCTGCGCAGACAATCAGATGGATGCCATACTGTGTTTTTCCGATTTTACGTGCGTATTCAAGAGCCCGATCTCCACCGGCGCCTCCAATGATCACTAGGACTACCGGTTTATGCAAGGGGATTCCAAACTCTTCTTTGATTGACTCTTTATTTTTAGTGGAGAAAAATTCGGTTCGAATTGGAAGGCCAATGGTTTCTATGGCCGTATTAGGGATGTTCCGTTTTCGGAGCAACTCTCTGCTGCACCAGAGGTCCGACCCCACGGTCACTTTAAAGGAAGGGTGTTGTACTCCTTGCAGTCCGTGTACCCACAATCTTAAATCGTTATCAGTTGTAATAAGAAGAAATGGAACCTCTTTTTTTCTGGCTGCTTCACTGGCGGGGTAGTTGATAAAAGGAATCAGAGAAATCACGAGGTCAGGTTGCTGTTTCTCAATATGTTTTTTAATGAGTTCTTCGACTTGCTCTTTCCGTGTACGGAAGATTTTAGGAGCCAAGTGTTTGGTAATAAGGTTCAGCGATTGGATCCAGTCGTTTTGCAACATCGAGTTGTAGAGTTGCTCGCCCGATTTTAAGCCCCAAATTCTCATCTCATCAATGGGAAAAACAACGGTGAGGTTGTAATCTTCCTCAAGCAAATCTTTGAGGGTTTGCGCAGCTGCTTTGTGGCCATATCCCCCGTTACTGCATAACACTAAAATATTTTTTTTGCCCTCTGCGGCACCTAAGCTAAAAATAAAAAAACAGGTAAAAATTGACAGAAGAAGTTTGATTTTAGTCATTTCTACAAAATATATGTTTTTTCTAGATCTGATCAAGTCTTTTAGAAAAATCCGTTTTTAGTTATAAGAAGGGTATCTATGAAAAAGTGGCTTATTTCTCTATTTTTAGTTGTCGGGTGTTTAACCCTTATTCCGTCCTGCGGTAAGTCGTCTTCCCAGGTCGTGCTACATCCAACAAAGACCGGGATTACGACTGTTCGGTACCACGATGAAGTGCGGAACCGACCTGTCATCACAGAAGTCTGGTATCCAGTGGATGAAACAGTCCAAGCAGCTCCTGTTGAAGGATTATGGGTTCGGTGTGCTGAAGCTCGTGATGCTCCTTTAAAAATAACGTCTGACAAATACCCATTAGTTCTGATGTCGCACGGAAACTGGGGCGACAGACTTAACAACTCATGGATTGCAGAGACGCTTGCTGCAAATGGCTACATCGTCGCTTCCATGGACCACTATGGCAACACTTGGAATAACAAAATCGCTGAATGCTTCATCAAAATTTGGGACCGTCCTCAAGACGTTAGCTTTGTCATTGACCAATTGCTCCAAGATGAGAGATTTGGCCCGCATATCAACCAAAATAAAATCGGTCTAATTGGCTATTCGCTCGGTGGTCACACTGCGATTTGGGTAGCGGGTGGAACAGTGAGTAAGTTTGATAAGCCCGATATGAAAAAGATGCCCTCGGACCAGATTCCAACAACCGTCAACGAAGATGTCATCGACTCCATCGATTTTGCTCCAGCTATGAACTCGTATAAAGATCCCCGTGTCTCGGCTGTCTTTGTGATGGCACCAGCACTCGGTTATCTCTTTGACATGACAAGTCTTCAAAATATCTCTGTTCCAGTCTACATCGTTGCTGCAGAAGGGGACTCAACAGTCCCGCTCGAAGCAGGTCCTAATATCTTAGCAGCTAAAATCAAAAAAGCGGCCATGACGCTCATCCCAGGAAGCGCTAGCCACTATGTATTCCTCAATGAAGTGAGTAAAGGAGGCAAAATGCTCCTCGACAAACGGGTTGCTCACGACGCCCCGATGGTTGATCGTGCAAAAATCCACGATGAAGTCGGTTCAGCTGCTGTCCACTTTTTTGATAAACATCTTAAATAAAAAATATCTTGCAATAAAAATTTGAATCGCGCATAGGTTAAATTAAACAAACCAAGGTGATTTATGTCTAAAATTTCTACGCTGATTACAACACTGGCTTGCTTGTCAGTCCACCCTCTTTTGGGTGTAACCGTTATCAATGAGGCCGACCTTAACAACGCTCTTTATCCAGCTTCGTCACCAATCGATTTCGGGGTCGCTACAATTCCCATTACATCCCTTCCAGGTCTAAAACCTGTGAATGCAAAAAATGGGTTCGAGCCTGCTAACAGTGTCACTATCATCAACGGTGTGGTTGGAGGATCAACGCTTGATGGAAACGGCAATTTTCGCGGACTTCTTATCTATGGTGGCAGAACCACGATTAACAATATTACTTTTCAAAACAACAATTATATCGGCGGTGCAGGAGGATTAACGGGAGATAAGCCTCAGAATGGCGGGGCAGGCGGCGGCGGTGGCGCCTTTGGGGGAGCACTTTTCGTCGGTGAAAACTGTGAAGTGACACTGAACGATTGCCACTTTGTCAACTCCTCTGCAACGGGTGGCGCTGGAGGTTTCTTTGCTTTAGGTGTTACACAAGGTCCAGGGTCTGGCGGAGGCGGAGCCTTCGGAAAAGGAGGGGTTTCTAATTGACTATCCGGCGGTGGCGGCGGCGGTGGCGGAAGTTTATATTTTGATGGAGGCAAAGGCGGTCTTCTGGGAGCAGGAGGGGGCGGCGGAGTCAACAATGCCGGTAATGATGGTGGTACTCCGAATGGTGGCGCGGGTGGTCCTAATTTACTAGGAATCGGAGGTGGTGCCGGGGGAACGACTGCCTCTAATGCTGGTGGAAATGGCGGACAAGGACAAGGTGGCGGAGGGGGAACACAAGACGCCTCAAATAATTCTGGATTAGGCGGTTTTGGAGGGCCCGGCGGCGGCGGCGGTGGATCTGGTGCAGGTTTAAATCCACAACCTGGAGGCAGCGGAATAATTTTTAGTGGTGGCGGTGGTGGCTGTGGGGGCCCCTCACCTAGTTCGGGGGCTGGAAACGGTGGTAATGGAGGTTATTCTGGCGGAGGAGGTGGCGGAGGTGGAACTGATAGTAA
>CAZNAR010000006.1:0-59648 GCA_964571465.1 uncultured bacterium | reverse complement strand
TACGAAAGTAGGGCTTAGTGATCCGGCGGTAGAAAGTGGAATCGCCGTCGCTTAACGGATAAAAGGTACTCCGGGGATAACAGGCTTATCGCCACCAAGAGTTCATATCGACGTGGCGGTTTGGCACCTCGATGTCGACTCATCGCATCCTGGGGCTGGAGAAGGTCCCAAGGGTTTGGCTGTTCGCCAATTAAAGCGGTACGCGAGTTGGGTTCAAAACGTCGTGAGACAGTTTGGTCCCTATCTGTTACGGGCGTAGGAATTTTGAGAGGAGCTGCTTCTAGTACGAGAGGACCGAAGTGGACGAACCAATGGTGTGCCGGTTGTAGCGCCAGCTGCATAGCCGGGTAGCTATGTTCGGAAAGGATAAGCGTTGAAAGCATCTAAACGCCAAGCCTCCTTCAAGATAAAGTATCCCAATAGACCCCCGGAAGATGACCGGGTTGATAGGTTGGATGTGTAATCGTCGTAATACGATGAGCTAACCAATACTAATAGGTCGATTGACTTGATCTTTCTTTTTATTATCGGCTTCATCCTCAGTTTTGAGGGTTAAGTCAATGATAATAAAAAGCTGAGCGTCTTAAAAGGTATGTTGTGATGACATCCTCCAAGCGCTATTTTACATTAACGAAATGCGACTGCAAATTTTAAACATATTCGAACGATTTTTCCTGGTGGTCATTGAGAGGGGGAAATACCTGATCCCATCCCGAACTCAGAAGTCAAGACCCTCATCGCCGATGGTACTGTACGCAAGAGTATGGTAGAGTAGGTTGCCGCCAGGTTCTTTTTTCCAACCCTAGCTAGTTTATCTAGCTAGGGTTTTTTTATTTTAGATAAAAAAGGATTTTATAATGTTTTCGCTTTATGCTCCTTATCTCTCCCATGTTCGTTATCTATCTGCACAAGGTCTTAATTATCTTGCATCACCATCTAGAGATCTGACTCATAAGAGGGTTGTAGCAGTAAGAGATAAATATTTAACGTATGTGATTGATGGTGTCCTCGAAGTTAAATTTCGTCATAAACGCCTTGATGCTCAAATGCCTGTAGAAGCTCTCACCATTTACTCGCAAAGCATCGTGATTACTGTTCGTTGAACTTATCCAACTTAATTTATCATGGTCTTTTCGCACTTTTCAGCTTCAAATCGACGATTTTGTTTTGGTCCATATTTTTAATATGAACCAAAACAAAATCGTCGATTTGAAGCGAAAATTGTCGTAAAGCCCATAGATAAATTAAGTTGGATAGGTTCTTGTATGCTAACTGAAATTATGCATTGTCGGAATCAACCTTTTGCTCCGATTGAGGTTCCTATTCATTATACATTTTCTGATCATCCTGAAATTGTATTTACCCCAGTTGAACGTGAGCAAAATTTTAATTTGCAGCTTCAAAGATGGATTGATCGACAGCTTTCTTTAAAAAAGCCGAGGTTTGAAATTCAAAAGCGAATGTGGCTGATTTTTTTTAATTCTCCCACGAGCCCTTTTCGCGATCCGATTCTAGCTTCTATGCGAGTAACTGTACCCAAACTCAAAATGGTACAGAGGCTTTTGCACAAATACTCGATTGAGAAAAAACTTTTGCTCCCATGGAAGAATCTTTCTGGGAAACCACAGATCTTGAAAAAGGGTGGTGGGATTTCATTGTTGCTCAAGCAGCGCTTGCAAACCCCCGAACTTTAAGATGTACTCCTTCCCCCAGCCCGCAGCCCAGTGGGCGATGACAATCCCGGGCTGTATTCCTGAGTACATGAGCCAGTTGTAATAAGGGGAGAGTTCTTTGAAAGGAGTCGCTCCTTTCAGAAGGATTTCAGTTAATACGTCTTGATCACCCATCATTGTACCATTCAAAGTGTGGCTGAGCTGGTCCCATTTTGTAAGGAAAGGAGCCCCTTTTCTAAACAAAATCACACCTGAATTATAAACAAGCGGTTGATCGAGTCTGAAATCTTGCCTCCCAATCGCAAGTTCTATTCCTTTATCCCACTGAGCAAAAAGTGAATCTAACGATCCACACACTTCACAATCTAAGTCAATCCATAAACTTAAATCATAGGGCGAAAGAAGGCAGGCTCTTGGTTTTTTAAACCATGCTTCTCGCGCCGTCCATAAAGGGCCTCTGTATTGCTTTTTCCAGAGTTTAAGATGTTCTTTTGCAATTTTATTTTTGGGTTGGACCTGTAAAGGCTTCGAGCTGAATGGAATCACCTCCATTCTTTTTTTACACCAGGCCACTTGTTTTTTTGACATTCCAAAATCGACGATGCTCACAGGGAGTTTACAATGAGTAGAATACCGCTCCCACCACCAGGGGATCAGCCACTGAGCCGACGTATCTGCTCCAATAATGATTCCATGTTTCATTTATTTCCTTATGGTAGAATATTTGCCTAAATAAGGGTAGCGTATGATCGTTAGAAGAAATCAGTCTTACGAATCCCTGATAGTAGGTTCATTCCCAACAGATAATCAGGGATTTCTTATTCCTGTCGCTCAGCGAACCAAAATTCATGATGTTTGGCAAGATCCTCTCAAAGAAATCGTCTCTAAATGCAAAGAGATCTTTAGTCAAGCCTCGATCTATGTCAGAGGAAGTGTCGCGGCTGGAACGGCTCTAGAAAGACTCTCCGATATTGACGTGATGATTATTGTCACCTACGCAAAGGATAGCCAATACAAGTCGATTGACAAAGTGGCACAAGAAGTTTTGGATGCCTATCCGACTGCAACCGAAGTCGATTTAGAAGTGATTACAGAAGCAGAGATGAAACAAGACAAATCACTCCAACTCAGATTGAGTACTGAAGCTCACCACCTCTCAGGCTCACACCATTGGTCAGAGTCTTTAAGATTTAAGCCGGGAAGAGAGATTATTCGACATGCGCCTGCTTTCCGTGAAAATTTTACAAAAGTTCCCAATGCGATTTTAAAAGCAACTGATCTGAGAGATTTGCAGGTTCGGATTTTACGCGCTGCCAAACAACTCATCCGATTGGGAATGGAGCTCGTTATTGAAAGATCTAAGGAGTATTCGCGTGAATTACCTGTCTGTATTGAAATTTTTTCGAACTATTACCCTGAGAAGGTCTATTTAATGAATAAAGCTCTTCTCTTTGTCAATAATACGAACACACTGACGTGGGAGAATAAAGAGGCGTTTCTACAATTATGGAATGATTTAGGAGAATGGCTCTGCTGCCGTTTGGAAGAAGAATTCTCCTTTGAGCAGCAAAGCCTATTAGTCTAACGACGGTTTCTGAATCCACCGCGTGGGCGATCACGATCAAAGCCACCTTCTTCACGTGCTGCTGGAGGGCGAGCAACGCTTACGATCAGGCTTCGGCCGCCAAATTGGGAGCCGTTTGTACCTTCGATTGCTTTTTGTGCGTCATCAGCGCTAGCCATCTCAACAAATCCAAATCCTTTGGATTGTCCAGTTACACGATCAGTTACAATTTTAACTGAAGTGACTGTGCCGAATTGGCTGAACAGTTGATGAAGTTCATCTTCTGTTGTTTTGTAGGGGAGACTTCCTACATACAATTTTTGATTTTGCATAAATTCCTTACCTTAAAAAATTACCCTTTTGGGGCTTCAAAAGTCTGATCCAATAACCTTCTAGCAATCGATGCTGTAGGACTAAGAACCCAAACTCACAAACTAGTTTACCTGATGAGAGGATTGAGGTGTAGAGATATTTAACAATCGTTATCAAATATCTATTTTAATTTATTGCAAAAAAAATTATTGAAATGGAAAAGGAGACTTTATGGCCCTCGATCGAACCGTTCATACCTTAAAAAAACTCTTGTCCGAACTTCAACATAATCTCACGCGCGCTGAACGAGGAAACAAGGCCGCCTCTCAACGTGTCCGAACAGGCACCATCAAGTTTGCAAAAATTTCTAAAATCTATCGTAAAGAATCTGTCGCCGCCTTCAAAAAGAAAGGGAAAAAAAAGTAGGAGAGGGAGTATTCTCCTCCTATGTTATGTCAACATTTTCCTGCCTGTGGCGGATGCACTTCTCAAGATATTCCCTATCCTGAGCAACTCCAAGCAAAACAAGCTCTCATCCAATCTCTCTATCCTACACACCTCATCTTACCCATTATTCCCTGCGAAAATCACTGGCACTATCGCAACAAAATGGAATTCACCTTTTCACAAAACAAAGGCGGAGATCATTTCCTTGGCCTCATCTTGCGAAAATCACGCGGCAAAGTTTTTAACCTCGAAGAGTGTTTCATTGCTCCCAAAGAGTACGCTGAAATATTAGGACGTGTTCGCAATTGGTGGAAAACCACCAACCTTCCTGCGTTTCATTTCAGATCTGGAAACGGCACGCTCCGTACCTTCACCCTTCGCGAAGCGTTAAGAACGAAGCAAAAACTGGCTCTTCTCACTGTCTCCGGGAATCCTCAATTTGCACCTACACAAGCCCATCTCAACCAATTCGTAGAAGCTTTAAACGATCCCACCATGAGTATCTTCCTTCAAGTCCACCAAGCGATCGCAGGGCAGACCACTCAGTTTTTCGAAATGCACCTTGCAGGTCCGACTCACATTGTTGAAGAGCTCACCCTCAATAACCGCCGCTTTCAATTCAAAATCAGCCCCACCTCTTTTTTCCAACCCAATACCGAGCAAGCCGAAAAGCTCTATCAAACTGCTCTCAGCATGCCAAAGCTCACCTCAGACTCCACTGTCTACGACCTCTACTGCGGAACAGCAACGCTGGGCATTTTATGTGCTCCTCAAGTGAAGCAAGTGATCGGCATCGAACTTAATCCTCATGCGGTCTTCGATGGAAAAATGAATGCAGAAATCAACAACCTCTCTAACATCACACTCTACAAAGGTGATGTTGCTGAAGTCCTCTCCCGCGAAACTCTTCCACCTCCCGATCTAGTGATTCTCGACCCCCCTCGCGTTGGCCTCGATGCCAAAGCCCTAGAACTCTTAAAAAAACTAAATCCTCCCCAAATTCTCTACATCTCTTGCAACCCCAAAACCCAAGCTCAAAACCTCCTGGAGCTTCCAGATTATGAAATTGTTAAAATCCAACCGGTCGATCAATTTCCCCATACTCCTCATATTGAAAATATTGTCTACTTAGTTAAAAAATAGCCTTTACAAAACTGACGAATTTCCTTGATCTACCCCCCTCTCTTCAGGCACAATAGAGAAATTATTAAACCCCTACTAGAGGTCTTATGTTCAAGAAAGTTCTTCCTTTTGTTCTAGCTACTGGCGCTCTTTTTGCTGATGAAGCAGTTGCAGCTCCTGCTAAAGAGAACAACTTCATGCAAACTCTAATGCTCCTCGGCTTCGGCGTTCTCTTCTTCTACTTCCTCCTCTGGCGCCCAGAGCAAAAGAGACGTAAAGCTGCAGAGAAGCAACGTAGCTCCATGAAAAAGGGAGACCGTGTAACTGCAATGGGAATCGTTGGAACTGTTGTGCGTGTTCAAGAGAAAACCGTCATCCTCAAAATGGTCGACGGATCTAAGATTGAAGTTCTCACGATGGCTGTATCAGATGTTCAACCAGGAACAGAAGAGACACCAGAAGTTCAAACTGCTGTCGAAAGCAACTAATACACTTCTTTCAAAAAGCCTTCTAGATAACCTCTAGAAGGTTTTTTTATTTCACAACAATTTTTGTCTTTTTCAATTCAACTAAACAAGCTTTGATAGACCGAATCCACTCAAGTCTCTCGCGTGCTTTTTGAACCGTTGGAGTTTGTCTATCTGTCAGCTTTACTCCTGTAAGGTATCCGAGAAGTGTTTCGAGTTCTTTTTCATAGGCAATAAGACTTTGTGCTAAGTAAGCTTTAGTTGTTTTACCAAACACATCATCTAAGGTTGTCATGTTATCGAAGTTCAAATCTTTTTCAATTTTGGAAATAAGAAGCTTTAACTCACCGATAGTTTTCTCAGTACCTTGATTGCTGTATTGATAGCCTTGTTTTCTTCCAACAAGCTGGTTTATCACTGCTCTTTTATTCACAACATCAGTTAAAGAGGCATCAAATTTTTGACTTTCATACCATTGAGTGATTTCTGAATCAACATTTTTAATAGTCAATGGAGTCGTTTCAAAATGTAAGAGAGCAAAGTTAACGATAAGAGAGGTTGCCCATTCTTTATTGCAGTCAATCTTTCCTTGAGCAATTGCTGTTTGAATCACTTGTGGTATGACAGGTACAAATGGAACTGCAGCAGGAAGTAGAGGAGCTTCACGTAGATCAGAAGCTGTGGGTGGTGTCGGATCCTGTGTGAGTTTTCTTTCATCCAACTTTAACAGTTTTCTAAGGCGTTGAATTTCGGCTTGGAGTTCTTCAATCTCTTGACGGAGTTGTTGATTTTGTCTTTCTAGAAGAACATTTTTAGCTTCAGCTGCCCGTCGAGATTCTTCAGCATTTGTCAACTGTCGTCTAGCTTCCTCTAATTGTTTTTGTAATAAGCGATCGCTGATCTCTTTAGCCGATTTCTGTTCTTCGACTTGTTGTCGTAGTGATACGAGTTCTGAAGGGTCGACTTTATTTTGAAGTGCTTCCTGAGCGCTTGCGAGTTGCGACTGAAGGGCACGGAGTTGAACTTCCAGTTCTTGAATGCGCTTATCCTGTTCATTCTCAAGACCATTTGAAACTCGGCGGTATTCCTCATAGTCTCTCTTAAGGTCTCCAAGTTCCAATGCTGCGGCGCCATATTTTTTAGCGATGCCATTATAGAGATCTTCGTAGTAGGCCCGGCTCATTTCTGCTTCTCTTGTACGTTCTTGCTGTTCTCCTAGTTCCCACTGAAGTTGTTTCAATGCAGCGTTTGCTTTTTCTGTCGAAGCTTGAGCTGTCTTTGTAGCCTGTTTTTCTTGTGCAAGTTCTTCCTCTTTCTGTTTGAGTGCGTCTTGCAGTTCTGCAATTGTTCTTTGGGCTGCTTGGTCCGTTGATTTCGAAGTTTGAAGAAGTCTTTCTAATCCAGCGATTGCATCCTTTAGTTGACTATTTTCTAATATCAACTGCTCCCGCATGCCTTGAAGTGTTAAAATGTGCTGCTCATCGGCTTGATGTTTCTCTGAAGCTTGTGCTAACTCTTTCTCATGAGAAGCGATCTTTTTTTCACTAGCTGCAACTTGCTTTTCAAGTTCATCGATATTAGACCGTGCTTCGGTAAGATCAAGATAGTTTCTGTCAGCCAATCTATTTGCGTCTTCTAATTTAGCTTGAGCTGTGGCGGCTAGACGCTGGAATTCCTCATTGCTTGCTTCTGCTGCTTGAAGCTGCTTTCTGAGAGATTCATTAGCCTCAAGAGTTGCTCGTTGAGTTCTTTGCGCCTCCTCTAATTGTTGTCTTAAAGGCGCCATTTGAGCCTTGAGTGCTTCGAATCCTTCGAGTTGCTCTTTCAAGGCTCGAATTTCTGTAGCGAGCTGTTCTTTTCCTTCATTGGCTTCTGCGAGTTCTTGTCGCAGTTTTTCTAATACTTCTTGTTGCTTACGATCTTTTAATTGTAAAGATTCGATTTCTCGTTCTTTTAATGCTGCTACTCCTTTTAAATCTTCATTTGCTTGCTTGAGACTGTCTCTTTCTGCTTGGAGCTCTTGATTGGATTTCTTAAGTGGATCGAGTTGGCTTTCCATTTTACGCAGAGCAGACTGCATCTCTTCGATGATATGAGCTTGTGTTCCAGATGATTTTTCTGAGAGTTGACCCAGAGCATTTCTTAATTGCTCAATTTCAAAACGGATTTCCCTTAAAGCTGCTGGAACATCTTTTGCTAGTGTGTCTAAAGGTTTTTTGAGGCCTTTTAAAGCGGCATTTTGATCGTGGAGTTGTTGAATATCTCTTTGGAGGCCATCGACTCTGTCATGGAGCTGGCGAATGGTTTCCTCAAGTCTGCTTATACCTTGTGAAGTCTCACCGGTTCTAATAGGTTGACCAGCTCTGACAAGTTCTTCAAGATAAGCAAGGCGTTGGTTGAGTTGGAACATTTGATGTTCTAAGCCCCTGATCAGTACACCGAAGTCTGAGTGGCCGCAAGTGATGTAATTGTTAACGACAGTGCCTGTAGTTGATGATTTTTCACCTTCAACGGAAACGGCAGGTCGAGTTGTTACACTTGGAGAATCTTCAAAGCTTTTATAAGCTTCAGCTACGCGACGCATTGTATGGCGAAGACGAGCTGTTATTTGGCTCGTGTCTGTGTCTTTTAAAACGGTAACATCATGAGATGATGGGAGTGTTTTTTCCCATTGTCTACCATTGAAGTAGAGCTGTGCAAATTCCCGTTTAGAAATTCTGGATGGGCTATCCCAGATTTCGAGGACCATATGCGCGTCTTGGAGGGTGAGCTGGTAGGGGCTAGTTCCTGTGTAGCCAAAATCTCGGGTAACAATGTCTTGCACGAGGTAGGAGATGTCGTACTGACCATTTTGCTGAACAGCTGAAATGGGATTAATGCGCACAAAGTTATTTTCATCTCTGGGATCGTAACTACATGAACTAATTGTGCTAGACATTATTAACATATTAATTATTAGTAATTATTTTATAACAAAACTAGTTAAATGTAAATAAATTGTAGTATGTAAAAATTAATATTGATTTTGAATGACTTAATTGGGATAATCAGGCTAAGTCAAGGTGTAAACTGCTGTGATTAAGCTGGTTAGATATTTTCTCTTTGTTGTGGTCTGGATCGGGGCAGGAGCTTCTGAGCCCGATGCCCTTTATTTGACCTGGGCAGATGACCCGACGACGACGATGACGGTTGTTTGGCAGGGAGGAGAGGCGACCCGGGTCCTCTATCACCCTGTGGCAGGAGGTGGGTGGATGTCGGTGACGGCTGAATCGCATCCGATCCCCGACACGACTATTCAGGTGCATGTAGCTCAAATAGAAGGACTTAAGAGCGATGCCACGTATGTCTTTAAGGTTGAAGGGAGTCGGAGGGAATTTAAGTTTAGGACGCTGCCTCCCGCTCTAAGCCGCGAGGTGCGGTTTGTGATAGGGGGCGATCTCTTCTATTACTGGGGCTCAGAGGTGCTTGATCGGATGAACAGAGCTGTGAGCTACGACGACCCCGATTTTGTGGTCCTAGGGGGTGATTTAGCCTATACGACAGGGGCTAAACGGTCGGTTAAGAAGCGCCAGTGGGAAGTCAACCGGTGGCAGGAGTTTTTCCGGGTGATGCAAAAATCGATGGGGGGAAGGGATGGTCGCATGATCCCTATGATTCCTGTTGTCGGGAATCACGATGTTCATCGGATGAGCGCTCCCAAGAAGGTCCCGGAGGTGTTTTATGGGGTCTTTCCTTTTCTGAAGGATGAAAAAGCGTATCGGAGTTTGAAAATAGGGTCGTATTTACACTTGGTTCTTTTAGATACAGGCCATTCTTCTCCCATGGAAGGGGCTCAAACAGAGTGGCTCAAATCCACGCTGGCAGGCGATTCAGCTCCTTACCTTTTCACCGTTTACCATGTAGGGGCATACCCTTCGGTTTATAAATTCAAGGGGGAAGCACCTATGCTTCTTCGAAAAACCTGGGTTCCACTTTTCGAAAAGGCTCATATTTCCGGGGCTTTTGAACATCACAGCCACGCGCTGAAACGGACCCATCCCATTAAAGATGGAAAGATCGATCCAAACGGAGTCGTTTACTATGGCGATGGGTCGTGGGGTGTGCCCCCACGGCATGTCCACACTCCTGCAGAATTATGGTATTTGGCGATGGCTGAATCAATCAACGCCTGTTGGTTTATCCATCTGTCAAAAAAGGGAGCTAGTATTGAAGCGCGAACTGGCACAGGGGATGTGATCGACCGTCAAGTGGTTGCACCAAGAGGTGTTCAGTGAAAGTCTTAGTTTGTCAGCTCAATTTAACGATTGGGGATTACCAAGGAAATCTGAAGAAGGTTTTGGAGTCGATTGAGAAAGGAAAAAAAGAGCGGGTCGATATTGTTCTTTTTCCGGAGCTGACACTGTGTGGTTACCCGCCGGAAGATTTTTTACTCCATGAAAATTTTGTCCTGGACGGTGAGGCGGTGCTCGAAGAAATCGTTCCACATACGAAAGGGCTCATGGTTGTTGTCGGGCTTGTGAGACGGAATTTAGCAAAGGGTGAAAAGCCGCTTCTCAATAGTGCGGCCATTATCCAAGATGGGAAAATTGTTGGATTTCAAGATAAGGCACTCCTTCCGACGTATGATGTTTTTGATGAGCGGCGGTATTTTGAGCCCGGAAACGAACATTCTTCCTGGGAATGGAAAGGGAAACGTGTGGGTGTGCTCATTTGTGAAGATATTTGGGAGCATGCCAATAAAGTAGGATTTACGAATTATTCCGTTGATCCAGTGACGGAGCTTGCCAAGCAAAAGATCGATCTTCTCTTAAACTTATCAGCATCACCCTATCAGTTTCAAAAACCGGATACCCGTGTGAAAGTATGTGAATCTGCCTCACAGACTCTGAAGAAGCCGGTGATTTTGTGTGCTCAGGTGGGTGTTAATGATCAACTTGTTTTCGATGGGTATAGTGTGGCAGTTGGAGCGGATGGAAAGCTCCGGCAGCTTGCAAAAGGGTTTGAAGAAGATTGGATGGTCGTCGACTTGGATGCTCCTGCCTGTCCTTGTTCGTTTGAATACGATCCGGTGGGCGATTTGTACCGCGCCCTAGTACTTGGAACGCGAGACTATTTCCATAAGCAAGGGTTTAAGAAAGGAATCGTGGGGCTTTCAGGAGGGATTGATTCAGCTCTTGTTGCCTCTATTGCAGTCGAAGCACTTGGGAAAGAAAATGTTGTAGGAGTTGCTCTTCCTTCCAAGTACAACGCTCCTGCAAGTACCACCGACGCCGAAAAACTCGCTAAGAATTTAGGCATTGAATGGGATGTGATCCCGATTCAAGCGATGTTTGAAGGGTGTGTCAAAGAGCTGACGCCACATTTTAAGGGCCGCAGTGTGGATGTAACGGAAGAAAATATCCAGTCCCGTCTCCGAGGGTTAACCCTCATGGCTCTTTCTAACAAACTCGGGGCATTGGTGCTCAGCACGGGCAACAAAAGCGAGCTGGCAATGGGTTTCTGTACCCTCTATGGCGATATGGCAGGAGGACTTTCTGTCATTGCCGACGTGACCAAGTCGCAAGTTTACATGCTAGCGCGGTGGATTAATCGGAAAAAAGAGATCATTCCGCAGGCAATTTTGGATAAACCTCCTTCAGCTGAGCTGAGACCCAACCAGCGAGATACTGATACAATTCCTGATTATTCGATCGTTGATCGTGTCCTGCAATCGTATGTTGAAGATCTGATGACGCCCAAAGAAATCATCGAGCTTCACCATCTGCCCAAACAAATTGTCTACGAGCTCATTCAACGGATCCATCGGACCGAATACAAACGACGTCAGGCGCCTCCGGGCATTCGGGTCAGCAAGAAAGCGTTCCGCGTCGGTCGTAGATACCCCATTGTTCAGAAATGGGTTTAAAGTTATCCTCCATAAGTTTCCAGTTTTAAGGGGGATAATATGTTCAAGACAATTGCTGCAGGAGTCTCTGCCGGAGCCATAGCAGCTTTAATAGCTAGTGCAATGGACGATTCCAACAAAGGTTGGACCCTTGCTGCAGGAGGCGTGGCAGCCGTTGCCGCATCTTTTTTCACTCGTTCGACTTTTTCTGCTACTCTCGGTGTCGCCGTGCTGGGCGGAGGTGTTGCAGGGATGTGCGCATCTTCTTTTGAAAGAAAGGGCACAACAGTTGAGAGATTGTCAAAAGGGTTTGTAAATGGAGTTATCATGGGTCTTGGTTGTGCTGCAATGATTACGACTGCTTATGGAGTGCTAAGAGTTTTCCCTCGTTATGTTGATTGGTTAAAGACTCAACAGGTGATCGGATGGACGTTAGTGAATGGGCAGGTTGTTCCAATTTTTGGAAATAAAACGTAGTTTATTGTTCCCAAGGGAAAGGGATCACTTCTTTAAGAGAGGAAGTTTTTTGCTTGAGCATCATGAGTCTGTCAAACCCGACAGCAACACCTGAACAGTCGGGGATTCCTTTTTCGAGAGCTTGAAGAAAGGCTTCATCAATGGGAAGTTGTGGTTTCCCAAGGGCAGCTCGCTCTTTCACATCGTTTTCAAACCGAGCGCGCTGTTCGATAGGATCGGTAAGCTCGTGGAATCCGTTGGCCAGCTCTAAGCCATTGTAATAGATTTCATACCGCTCAGCGACGAAGCTGGGGCCGTCATGGGTGAGTTGTGCAAGAGCTGCTTGTGAAGGAGGAAACCCTTGGATAACGGTGAGTCCTTCCATTTGAGGCTGCACTTTAAAACTCATGTGGTAATCAAGAGAGGTATCGAGGGCCCAGGTAGGATGGAGTTCTTGAGCGGTGATAGTGAATGGATCGAATCCACAATATTTTAAGAAGAGTTCTCGGTAGGTCATGAAGATCGGTTTTTGAGGACCGATAAAAAGTTCAACAAGTGCAATTGTTTCATCGATGAGTTTTTGGAGTGAAAAGCCGATGCGATACCACTCGATCATGGTAAATTCTGGATTGTGTCTCTTGCTTGATTCTCCCTCGCGAAAAACATGGCAGAGTTGATACATGTCGATCGGATGTTCTGCAAGAAGCCTTTTCATCGCATATTCGGTGGAAGTGTGAAGATACCCTCTCTGACCATTTGAGAAATGAATAGTCATCACATCGATGTGCGTAGCTACCGGAGCAGTTGGACTGAGGATGGGGGTGTCTACTTCGAGGACATCTCGGTCTGCAAAAAATGTTCGAACTCGCGCGAGCATTTCAGCGCGCGCTTGAAGAGCTTGTAAAGAGATCGTTTTATACACGTGAGACGTATTCGCCGGTACGGGTGTCGACTTTCACACGATCACCTTCTTCGACAAAGATAGGAACTTGGATTTTGGCTCCACTTTCTGTTGTTGCAGGTTTTAAGACACGTCCTGAAGTGTCTCCACGAAGGCCTGGAGCTGTCTCTGTGATATTCATCTCCATGAATGTCGGAGGAACGACATCGATCGCTTGTCCTTTGTAAAAAACAATCGAGTAGACAAGTTCATCCATCAGCCACTGTTTATTATCGCCAATCAGAGATAGGGGAACTTGGATTTGATCAAAGGTGTTGTCATCCATGAAGGTGGCACTATCCTGGTCGGTGTAAAGGAGTCGCATCTTGTTTTCTTCAACATCAGCAATCTCAATTTTCTCACCTGATTTAAAGGTTCTTTCAATGGTACGGCCTGTCATGAGATGTTTGAGTTTGACGCGGTTGAAAGGTTGCCCTTTCCCTGGTCTAATAAATTCATTGCTCATCATGGTGTACGGCTCACCATCGACTTCAACTTTAATTCCGGCTCTAAATTCGTTTGTGCTGACTTGTGGCATGATGGTTCCTAGTTAAAAGGAACCATTATGTCAAATTAGAGGGTTTGGGGCAATTATCCTTCTGTTGGATGAATCCCAGCCTTGACTTTGTCGACATTCGAGGTTGTGAGGTCGATAGGGATGGTGTGTTTTCCCAAACAGTCGATTCCAATAGTAAGAGTTTTTTTCTGAGGATTGAAAGCGACTCTCTCTAACACAACTTTTTTGGAAATAATCCCTTTTCTGACTTTGAAGGTCGCTTGCTCAAATTTCATTTCAAGAGTTTGGAGGTTGACCTGTACTGCTATTTGCTGCGGAAGTTCGACTTTCACATTTTTCGTCAGACCTTTGACAACTTTCTGGAGGAATCCGACTTTTTTG
The DNA here is from genome assembly GCA_964571465.1 of uncultured bacterium. GTDB lineage: Bacteria > Chlamydiota > Chlamydiia > Chlamydiales > Rhabdochlamydiaceae > PALSA-1444. Next base: position 45,885 of record CAZNAR010000006.1, on the reverse strand, counting down.
ATGATCACTTCATTGATTTCAAGCATCTGGGGTGCTGCAAAAAGAAGTTTTACATTTGAAGATTTTCCATCCCAAATGACGGTCATTGATTGACCTAAAAGAGGGGTTATCATGGGTATGAGTTCTTGGGCTTTTTCTGGAAGAAGTTTATCAAGAAGGGTCGGGAATAGTTTCTGGACTTGTGCTGGAGGGATTGTGAGATCAACGGTTAACTTCACGGCATTGGGCAGGTCAAGGACCACGACGAGGTTATTGTTGAAACCATGCCATTGTACTGTTGCAACACTGGCTGGTAGATTGCGGAGGACGGCCTGGAGAAGGGTTGGGTCTACTTTTGCTTTAAGCAATGCTCGAAGAATAAAGGGATTGACAGCAGCCCCTTTTTGAGTTGTCGACTCAACGGTCTCTTCAGGGAGTTGGATTGACACTTTTCCTTCGATTCCATCGCCCAAAGAAACGCCCAAATTTCCGGTATGGGTATCGTTATTCCAGCTGACTGTTTGCAGTGTTAATACACTTAAAAGTTTACCAACCAAGACGCCTGTTTCAGGGGATGTATCTTTAAGTGCTTGAGCCAGTGCTAAGCTCATCATGGCATTAATAACAGGGTTGGGTTTTGGGGCTTTTTTCGCTTCCTTGACCAGAGCTGGAGGTTGTTCAATCATTTTAATTTCATGTTTCACGGAAAGAGCTTGAGCCATCTCAGTCGGGCCGAAACAGCTTCTGAAAAAGTCACGGAGTTTGGCGAAAAGATTCGATAGAAATGTAAACGCTTTTGTTGCGAGTTTAACGATCCGTTTCTCTAAATCGGTAAGAGGCAGGTTTTTAAGCTGCTGAAAAGAGACTTGATGGGGTGTTTGACCAACCATTAACATAGTAATACCTATTAATTATTATGTAACTATTATAATAAAAATTAGATATAAATTAAAGGTTTTAATATTAGATAAGATTTAATACAAACTGTTCTAAATCAACGGGAGATTTAGATGGCTTAATAGTAAAGATTTTTTTAATCGGACCGCGAGGGGTCTGTTGCTCTGTTTCAAGGGTATGGGAGTTGAATTTAAGAAGGGAGTACCGTTTCTGGGCTGCGGCTGTCTTAAGGCGGGTCATATGGTAAAGCCACAGGACGGGGGGTGGGGGTAAGCCAAATCGATCCTTGAGTTCGTTATACAGGGCATCGACTTCATCAGGGGTTGTCGCCTCGCCCAGTCGGTGGTACATCTCAAGCCGGAGCGAGGTCTCAGGGATATACTCTTCAGGCAGACGGGCGTCGTAGGGGAACTCCATCTTGGTTTCAAAGAACGACGGTTCTTGTTTTTTCTTGAGGGCTTCGGTGGCCCGTTTGAGGAGCTTGCAGTAGAGATGGAATCCGATGGTGGAGACCTGGCCCGATTGCTGAACCCCTAAAATGTCACCGGCGCCGCGGATCTCAAGGTCACGCATGGCGATCTTCATTCCCCCTCCATATCCTTGAGACTCCATGAGGGCATAGAGCCTTTTCCGGGCAATTTCAGGGAGCTCTTTGAGGCGGGGGACAAGAAAGTAGGCATAGGCGGGGCGGTTCCACCGTCCGACGCGGCCTCGAAGCTGGTAAAGGTCCGAGAGGCCAAACTGGTCTGCCCGATCGATCAGAATGGTGTTAGCATTCGGAATATCGATCCCGTTTTCGACAATGGTCGTCGCCACCAAAACGTCAGCTTCCCCGTTTTTAAAGGCATAGAAAACGGTGTCGAGCTCATCGCCGGACATCTGTCCGTGTCCTGTGACAACTTTTGCTTGAGGGAGGAGCTTTTTGATTTCATCAGAGACGGTGAAGATCGATTCGACGCGGTTGTGGATGAAATAGACTTGCCCATCACGGGAAAGCTCTCGGAGCATTGCATTCGCAACGACATTGGGATCTCGTTCAACGAGGATTGTTTTAATTGGCAGGCGATCTTGAGGAGGTGTGTTAATCAGAGAGATTTCACGGGCGCCTAAAAGAGAGAGATAAAGAGTTCGTGGAATAGGGGTCGCCGTCAGTGTGAGACAATCGACACCTGTTTTGAGCGCTTTGAGATGTTCTTTCGAGCGAACGCCAAACCGTTGCTCTTCGTCGATGATAATGAGGCCCAGATCTTTGAAGACAACGTCTTTGGAAAGAAGCCTGTGCGTTCCGATTAAAATATCGACTTTTCCATCTCGCACGTCTTCGAGAATCTTTTTCACTTCTCTGGCGGAATGAAACCGCGAGATAGATTTTACAACAATCGGATGGTTTTCCATCCGGTCTTTAAATGTTTGGAAATGTTGCAGAGCAAGGACGGTGGTGGGGACAAGGACCGCGACTTGTTTCCGTCCATCGGCGACGGCTTTAAAAGCAGCACGCATAGCAACTTCTGTTTTTCCATAACCGACGTCACCGCAGAGGAGGCGGTCCATTGCTTTAGAAGAGGCCATGTCTTGTTTGATATCGAAAATGGCCCGGAGCTGATCTTCTGTTTCTGGATAGGGAAACTCTTCTTCAAACTGGATCAGTTCCGATCCGTCGGCAGGATAGACAAATCCACCATGGATTTCTCGTTCTGCACTCATGCGAAGGAGGTCTTGCGCGTAACCGACAATCGCTTTTTGTGCGGATGCTTTGGCTTTTTGCCAATTTTTTGTGCCAAGAGTGTGAAGTGTTGGCGAATCTTCTTTGGCTCCGATATAACGGGAAACGAGATATGCTTGTGAAACAGGAACATAGAGTTTACTTTTTTCGGCGTATTCCAAGAGAAGATATTCTGTTTCAATCCCTTGGTGATTCGGCCTTTTCTCCATCCCTTGGTATTTTCCGATCCCGTGGTTGAAGTGAACGACGAGATCACCGCAGCTAAGTTCATGGAAATCGGAGGGGGGAGTGTGGTAGGTGCTTCTCCACTTTTCACGTCTAACTTTTTGACGGTGGGTTAGTTCTGTTAACGGAAACCAAGTGATGGAGGAATCAATGAGTCCAAACCCTTCGGAGAGATACCCTTTGATGAATTTTTTTGCGTCAGGAAATGTTTTTCGAATGAGATCTTCTTCGGCCTCATGTTCACAGATGAAATGGATATCTTGTCCTGGTTTTTGAAGATCGATCGGAGTAAAAGGGTTGTGCCAGCGGCTGGTTTCAAACGATTTCCCAAAACATTCAAATGTCAGGGGTTGGAGAGGATTTCTTCCGGTGTAAAAATCGCGGCCGGTTTTTTTTCGGATCTGTACATCGGAAAGCTCTTCGACTTTTGTATCGCTCCAAAAGACGAGCTGATTTTTTTTCATCTCATCTAAAAGTTTAGGAAAGGGTGTCATCATTTTATTTTGCATGCCCGGCAATTTTTGAAGAGCGACCCAGCGGTCTTCGATTTCAAGCAAATGATCGAAGACAACGATGCAATCTTTGACATACTCTAAAAGTGTGACACCTTCGGAAGTACTTTCATGAGCAGGAGAGAGGAAAAACTGTTTCACTTTCGTGATCGATTTTTGCCCAATCGGATCGAACGAGCGGATATTATCAATCGCGTCACCGAAAAATTCGATCCGGTACGGCTCCGTTGCGCTCACCGGGAAAATATCGATGATGCCGCCCCGGACTGCAAACTCACCTTTGTCTGCCACCACAGTTGATCTTCTGTAGCCGAGTTCTCGCAGGAGCTCAGGAAGTGAGCTAAAGGGAACTTCATCACCCACTTTCCATGTTTTACAAAGCGGTTTAAAAAAAGCAGGTGAGGGAACTTTCTGAAGAGCTGCTTGAAGAGGGCAGATGAGAACAGATGGTTTTTTTGAGGTCTGGAGATGGTGGAGGATTTCAAGCCGTTTCCCGACGATATCAGGGCTGGGTGGGATCTCTTCGCCAGGGAGTGTTTCCCACGGAGTAAATTCGAAAACATCTTTGAGATCAAAGAACGGAGCATTGTCGATGACTTTATTGGCTCGAACATCAGAGGTGATGACTAAGATGTTTTTCTTTGATTTTTCCTGGAGGATTTTTAAGAAAACTGTTTTAGGCGCGTCGGTGAGCCCCTCCACTAAAAGGGAGGGCGTCTCTGTGAGATTCTCACGAAAAAAATCGAGAGAGCTACTATTTAAGTCCACGGATAATCTGATGCAGTTTTACAAAGAGTGCTTCAAGATGCTCAGGAGATTTTCCACCGGCTTGGGCCATTTCTGGTTTGCCACCACCAGAGCCTCCAATCAAGGGAGCCACTTCTTTGAGAAGTGACGCTGCATTCCATCCTCTCTTCACGAGATCCGGAGTAAGTCTTAGAACGACTTGGCACCGCTCCGCCATTTTAAGGGCCAAGATGATCACGCCTGATTTAAGGTGATTTGCGATCTCTTCTGAAAGAGGTGTTATTTCATCGGACTCGACGGTAACAACAGCACTTAAGAAAGCAACAGGTGGTTCATGTGAGGCTGTTTTTGCAAGCGTGCCAGCAAGTTCTCGCAGGACGACTTTGCGGGCTGCTTTGAGTTGTTGCTGCAGTGTTTTCATCTCACTACTTAAAGTGGCAATCTGTGTTTCAAGCGTTTTTGCTTCGTCTCTGACTAAACGATCAGCCGCTTCACCTGTGACGGCTTCTATCCGTCGCACACCTGCAGCAATACTCCCTTCTTTCACAATTCTGAAATATCCAATCGTTCCCGTTGAAGGAGTGTGAGTTCCACCACAAAGTTCTTTTGAGGCGTCAATATCAATCACGCGAACTTTTGCACCGTATTTATCTCCGAAGAACTGTTTGATCTCCGGTTTTTTCTGTGCCTCTTCATACGAGATCTCATAGGCGCCAACAGGAGTGTTGAGCCTAATGTGTTCATTGACGAGATCTTCAACTTTTAAAATCTCTTCTTTCGAAAGAGCTTTATGGTGGCTGAAGTCAAATCGGAGTCTTTCGGCATTCACAAGCGATCCTGCTTGGCGTAAGTGCCCGCCCAGGACTTGCACAAGCGCCCAGTGAAGAAGGTGTGTTGCTGTGTGGTTGTTTTGGATTTTTCTTCGTCGTGTTGCTTCGACATGGACGTGGACTTTCTCTCCGACTTTGACGGTGCCTTGCTTACACTCAACATGGTGAGCAATCACTCCCGAATAAGGAGATTGGCAATCCGAGACAAAGAGCTGCGCTTCTCCCGTTGAAATCTCTCCCATGTCTCCGACTTGGCCCCCTTTTTCTGCATAGAAAGGAGTTTTATCGAGAATGACCATCCCTTTTTGTCCTGCATCGATTTCACTCACTTTCTTTCCATCAACGAAGAGAGCCTGCACCATGGACTCGCAGCTCAGTGATGTATAGCCAACAAATTCAGTCGGCTTCAGTTCTTTATAGACGTTTTCTTCGACAACTTGAGATTCTGAAACATGGGCGGCTTTCGATTTTTCACGCGCCTCTTCTTCTAGAAGTTGGTACGATTCTAAGTTCACGGAGAGATGAGAATCTTTAGCGATGAGTAAGATTTCTTCAAGAGGAAGGCCATAGGTGTCTTTCAATTTAAAGGCTTCTTCACCTGTAATCTCTTTGGTCGTTCGGTGTGTCGCTGTGCTGATAATCGATGATAAAATGTTTCCACCCCGTTTCAGAGTCCGTAAGAATGACTCTTCTTCGACCCCGAGCACTTCTTCTGTGCGGCTTTGGGATGATTTCAGTTCAGGATAATCATCTCCCATCACTTCAACTACACGTGGTAATACACGCCCCAAAAACGGCTCTTGGAGCCCTAATAGCCTTCCGTATCGGACAGCGCGTCTCAGCAATTTGCGAAGCACGTAGCCTCGCTCAACGTTGCTGGGTTGTGCGCCATCGGCAATCGCAAAGGCCAGCGACCGGATATGGTCTGCAATGACGTTAAAGGCGGGCATGAGATCGCCTGCATATTTTTTCCCGGAGACATGCTCAATTTGAGCGATGATACTGCGTAAAATGTCGGTAGAAAAAAGATTGTCGACATTCATCTTGAGAGAAATCACCCGCTCCAGACCACTTCCGGTGTCAATCGATTGTTTCGGAAGAGGTGTCATCTTCCCATGGGCATCTCGGTTGAATTGCATGAAAACAAGATTCCAAAATTCGAGATACCGCTCACCAGCAGTGTCATGCAAAATCGTCGACGCATCTCCAAAACCGGATCCACGGTCATAATAAAGCTCTGAGCACGGCCCACACGGTCCCGTATCACCCATGGCCCAAAAGTTGTCTTTTTCATCCATGCGGACGATGCGGTTTTCAGGGACAATTTTCTTCCACAGTTCAAATGCTTCGTCATCGTCGCGGAAAACAGTGATCCAGATTTTTTCTGCTTCGAATTTAAAGACAGATGTCGAGACATCCCACGCAAACCGGATTGCCTCTTTTTTAAAATAATCTCCAAAGGAAAAATTTCCGAGCATCTCAAAAAAAGTGAGGTGGCGACTCGTATGGCCTACATTGTCAAGATCGTTATGCTTACCACCGACACGGATACATTTTTGAGACGTTGCCGCTCTCGAATAGTCTCGATGGCTTTTCCCTAAAAAAACATCTTTAAATTGGTTCATCCCTGCGTTGGTAAATAGGAGTGTTGGATCGTCATGAGGTACGACGGGTGACGACGGAATCAACGCATGTTTTTGATCTCTAAAATATTTTAGAAAAGCGCTTCGAATTTCTTGCGACAGCATGATGAATCCCTATAGATTAAGGATCCATCATATCACTCAGTTCTTCGTAGGTCAATCGCTCGCTGCAGTTCTGATTGTTTCTGTTGAAACAAACTCATTAACCCGTGGTAAAAGGATTGTATCATCATGGGGGAAACTATTTTCAGTCAATTGGTCGCAAGTAGGATGAGGGAAATTTCGAGCAAATGTCCATCGATCTTGAGTTGCATTGACATCTCTACTCAGCTTTCCCAGGACAAAAGGGAGGTCGAAACTACCAAATTTGAAATTAGCAGGGATTGGGATAGTGTCTCTTGCAAAGTCGAAAGCTTTTGATTCCCAGACGAATTGTTTGAAATCAGAAGTAGGCTGCCTTATTTGATAGCTTTGATAGCATGCAAGCTGGCTCTCAAGATTGGTATAGAATCTTAAAGCAAGTTTGCAAATTAAATCTTCACACACTTTTTGTTTGCTTGTTTCTGCGGGTTGGTTTTCTAAATACCACTTTAAATTTAGATTCAAACGGGCAATATGGTACTGCTGTGACACGAAATAGGCTTTTTCTTGTTGTTCAGGTGTCGAAGCGATTTTGGATAGCCAATTCATGTCCCGATCTAATTGTGATTCTTCATCTGAATTAAGTTGTGATACATCTACAGAGGAGACAAGCTGGAAGAGTTTATCCCAAACACTCAATTGAACACGTTGGAGATCAGTTGTGCATTCCCCACACAAGCTTTTACAGGAGTCTAGCAACAACACAAAATCGGATGTAGAGGATAAGGAGATATCTAAGGATTCGATACGACTGAGCACAAATTTTTTAAGAGATTGAAGAGCTTTCCCTTTCAAGACCTCTGCTTTGATAGGATCGATCAGCTCAGAAAGGACTTCTAGAGCTCGTCGAGCTGTTTTGATTTCGAGCTTAGAAAATGAAAACAAAATTTCAACAAACATGTTTGCATCCAAAGCGTTATGATTTGGAGCACAGAGTTCTTTTACAGTATCAACAAAGGCGGAGTCCTCATGAGGATCATTTAAATGTTGCATTGCAAGGCAGGCATCAACACCTTTTGCAATGATCAGTTCCTCTAGTTCATGGGCGAGGCTAGGGGTTATCGTTCTACTTTGAACGGCTTGTTTGATGCTGAGGCGGATTTGACGAACAGCATCGATTTTTGCAGGGGAGATTTCTGTGGTCGTAATTCGAGTATAAAGGTTATCCAAAGCTGCAAAGTCGCAAGGTGCTGCAGAGGCAAAAAATGCACTCCACATCCCGAGCAGTCCTATCTGAAATCCTATTGTTGGCCAAAAACTGTCCATTCCACCAATTAAACTTAAAAGATATTTATACCCTTGAGCCTCTTCTCCTTTGTTAGGCTTAAACAGCAAAATAGGAAGGTTAATTAGAGCTTTGACTTGGGGGTCTTTCACAAAATAGTTGAGTGTCTGGCTAAATAGGGTTGAGGCAATCGATTCGTAGATGTTTTTTGAAATCCCCAGAGAAATAAGAGAAAAGCGTAGGCACCATAAAAACTCAAGAGCTTGACCGGTCTTGTCAGAACCTCTCTTGAACAGCTCCATTACACTGTTCTCTCCTTTAGGGTCTATAGCAAGGAAGGCCATGTGAAGGAGTTTTAGGGCCACAGGAGCAAAAGCAATGACCCGCGCCGATTGTAAGGGGTGTGGGATCGGCAGCGATGCGAGTCGATCTAAGAGGGGCTGCGCCACCTTAGAAACTTTTTGAGAATGAGATAAAAGATGGGTGAGGGTAGCGTAAAAGGAGATATGGCTTGTAGCATAAAATCCTGCCGAAACGATCACCTTACATATGAGGTCATGGAGCTGTGAAGTTAATAACACTCTTGAAGGTGCATTTTCCGCCTCCTTAACAAGTGCGGGATCTCCTATGGTTTTCATCCATGTGCTAAAAGGGTTATTCTCAGCAGAAAGACGTCCTTGCAATCCTAAGGTTGCGTAGGTTGCACCAAAGCGATCCCGGTCTGTCGTTTGTTGGATAAATGTACTCAAGGGCCAATAATAAAGGATTGTTCGATCGACAGTTCCTTGTGGAGGGATACACGATTTTACCCAATTAACGATTCCAGTCATCTTGCACCTTCTCTAATTTTGACAGAGGGAGTTTACAAAAGGGCGTATTAAAAATCTGTAGGAAAATAAGAGTTTAATACGTTAGCTTGGATCCCTAAAAAAGAGGTTGCATGTCGACTGTTTACCATTTAAGAACAGGTGTTAAGTTAGCCAAAGACCATCTTCCTTATGTCGAAAAAGCTTTTAACTGGGCAGGGTATATCCCCCCAACCGTGCATCGGGTTTCAGGAGGAACTCGCATGGTTTTTGGGGTGGCAGAAGCTGTCAGCTCCCTTGCTCTCTCGATCCTTATTTACAATTACGGTGCAGCGATAAACGACCGAGAACTTCAAACGGAAGGGTGGAAGCTTTTAGATTTTACGGTCCATGGGGCAGCGAATGTCATTCGAGGGTTTGTGGAGGCACATCCTGTTTATCATTTCATTTTTCCAATCTATGATTACTTTGTGCCAGAAAATGGTCGTTTAAGCTATTCTCGATCCATTTTTAAAGGATAAAAGATGGATCAAGAACTTGCCAAGCAACTGACGAAAATTGCCAATACGATCCGAGAGCTTTCGATGGAGGCTGTCCAGAAAGCAAACTCAGGACATCCGGGCCTTCCCATGGGTTGTGCAGAATTTGGAGCCTATCTTTATGCATGTCTCTTAAGACATAATCCAAAAAATCCCCAGTGGCTCGGTAGAGATCGTTTTATTTTGTCAGCCGGTCACGGCTCCATGCTTCTCTACTCTCTTCTCCATCTTGCCGGATTTCCGCTGTCGCTCGAAGATATTAAACAATTTAGACAACTTCACTCTAAAACTCCGGGACATCCTGAATCCCATATCACTCCAGGGGTGGAAGCGACCACAGGTCCTTTAGGGCAAGGTGTTGGGAATGCAGTTGGTCAAGCGCTCGGACTTAAAATTCTCGGAGCAAAGTTCAATATCGAAGAATGCATCCTTTTTAAAAGTAAGGTTTATTGTTTAGCGGGTGATGGGTGCATCATGGAAGGGATTTCATCGGAAGCTTCTTCCTTAGCCGGCCACTTAAAACTTGATAATTTAGTTCTCATCTACGACTCCAATAAAATCTGTCTTGATGGTCCCATCACAGAGTGTCTCACAGAAGATACCAAAATGCGGTACAAAGCGTACGGTTGGGATGTCGTTGAAATCGATGGATATAATTTTGAGATGATGGACAAAGCTTTCACACAGATCCGAGATCATCAAGCGAAGCCAACACTCGTGATTCTGCACACGATCATTGGGAAAGGATCTCCCAATAAAGCCGGAACCCATAAAGTCCACGGCTCTCCTCTTGGACGAGAAGAAGTCGAAGCAACGAAAAAAGCGCTTGGCCTTCCTGAAGAAGATTTTTTTGTACCTCCTGCAGTCACAGAGTTTTTCGCTGAGCGTTTAAAAGAGGGCGAAAATCTCGAGCGCGAGTGGAATCAAAAATTCGAAAAATATAAAACGTCTCATCCTGAGCTGGCGCGCGAATTCGAAAAAATGGCCAATCATGACCTTCCTGCCGATTTAGAAGCGAAACTTGCACGCATTGAAATGAAATCGCCTCTGGCTGGACGGAGTGCTTCTCAAATTGTCTTGGAAACTCTCGGCGCTGAACTTCCTCAGTTGGTTGGTGGCTCGGCCGATCTCTCGTGTTCCGATTTAACGATGATGAAGAAATTTCCAATCATTACAGAAAACAATTTTCATGGACGTAACATTAAATACGGTGTGCGTGAGTTCGCGATGGCTGCCGCTGCAACAGGTCTTGCACAAACCCAGATGATCACTCCGTTTGTTGGAACCTTTCTTACGTTCTCCGACTACATGAGAAATGCGATCCGCTTAGCCGCGCTTTCTAATATCCAAGTCATCTATCAATTTACCCACGACTCGATTTTCCTGGGTGAAGATGGACCGACCCACCAACCTGTGGAACATTATGCTTCCCTCCGCGCTATTCCTAAACTCCAAGTGATTCGCCCGGCAGATAACTGGGAAGTGAAGATGGCGTGGCTTGCAGCTCTCCGCTACAAAGGCCCGACCGCAATCCTCCTCTCGCGTCAGGCGCTTCCTGATATCGAAGCAACCCACCTTCCGTACCACTCCGGAATGGGACGTGGTGCTTACATTGTCCGCAAAGAGAAGAAAACACCTGATTACACACTTTTTGCAACGGGCTCCGAACTTTCACTCGCGCTCGATGTTGCAACCGCTCTAGAAAACCAAGGAAAAGCCGTCCGTGTCGTCTCAATGCCTTGCTGGGAAATCTTCGAAGCACAAGACTCCGCTTACCAAGCCTCCGTTGTCGGTGGCAACCTTGGCAAGCGAGTCAGCATCGAAGCAGGCGTCAGCTTCGGCTGGCATAAGTGGATTGGTTTTGATGGCATCCCCATCAGCATAGAAACTTTCGGTGAATCAGCCCCTCAAGCCGACCTTGCTGCCGAGTTTGGTTTCACCGTCGAAGCTATCCTCAACAAGCTCAGAAAGTAGAAGCTATTCATTCTTAGAAAAATTAGATCGGTTAGTCTTAGATCCGATGGGATCTTTGCATGAAGAGCCTAGACGGTTGCTCTTAGAAGAGTCAGCCATGAGTTTAAAACCGATCTTAGATGCCATTGGGATGGGTCATCACCGTTTATCTGAAGTTGGGGCTCGTATTGGACTTGGGGTTACGTCTCTTGTTCGACCTATCGAACGCCTTATAGAGCTTGATCTTCTTGAACGGGAACATCCTTATGGGGTAGGTGAGCAAAATACGAAACGGACCCTCTATAAAATCAAAGATCCTTTTCTTCGATTTTGGTTTAACGTTGTAGCTCCTAAGCGTAGCTGGCTTTCACAAGTTTCTTCAGCACAGCGATTAGAGATGGTCAAAGAAAAGCTCCCACAACTTTTTGCAGCAGCTTGGGAAGATTTAGCTAGGCGCGCCGTTCCTCTTCTATCCAAAAAACTACAAGGAATTACATTTGGACTTGCAGCCCGCTTTTGGCAGGGGCAGGGTTCAGAATGGGATGTGATCACTCAATCGATGGACCATAAAACGCTTCTCATAGGTGAAGCAAAATGGACGGACAGCATTCCATCTATTCGAGCGACCCAATCAATCATCAATGAGCTCAAGAATAAAGGCATTCCACCAGTTGAAAGGCACCCCAGTGGACATATACTCTATGTTCTATTCTTACCTGAAAAACCAAAAAAGATAGAACTTCCTCCTGATGTGATCATTCTCACTGCTGAAGATGTGATTAATGCCTTCGGCGTGGTATAACGATTTAAATGAACGATCTTTTTTTGCAAGCGCTCCGTTGTGAACCTGTTCCGCGGCCTCCGATTTGGATCATGCGGCAAGCGGGGAGATATCTGCCTCAGTATCGTGCTTTAAGAGCAAAGCACTCCTTTCAAACTCTCGTTCATACTCCTGAGCTTGCAGCTCAGGTGACTCATCTTCCCATCGATCTTTTTGGTTTTGATGCAGCGATTCTTTTTTCTGACATCTTAGTCGTCGCAGAGGTTTTTGGATTTCAGATCGATTTTATAGAAGGGCAGGGGATGAAACTCCGTCCTCCTGCAAAAGAGTTAGATCTTCCTGTTGAGACAACCCTTCACTACGTCCCGAAAACAATCGAGCTGCTGAAGAAAACGCTTCCTGTTCCACTCATTGGGTTTTGTGGCGGCCCGTATACGGTTTGCCGCTACATGGAAAGGCTCACTCCTGAGTGGCTCAGTAAAGTGACAGATGCGTCGATTGAGTATCTCAAGATGCAAGTCAAAGCAGGTGTCGATGTCCTGCAGATTTTTGACTCGTGGGCTGGTCATCTTTCTCCCACAGAATTTCACTCTCTTGCGCTTCCTTATCTCAAGCGACTTGTTCAAGCGATCAAGCCTTTAGGTAAACCGCTCATTCTCTTCTGCCGTGGCTCCCATCACTACCTAAACGAACTCATTGCACTCGAGCCGACAGCGATTGGGTTTGATTGGGAAGTCGAATTGTCTGAAATTGCCAAGCGAGTTCCTTCACATATTGCCGTCCAAGGAAACTTGAACCCTGAACTCTTAAACGGGCCTCTTTCTCTTCTAGAACCTGCCGTAAATCATCTTCTTGACTCGATGAAAAACCGGCCTGGCTTCATCTTCAATTTAGGTCATGGCATCGAACCGTCTGCTTCCGTCGACAACGTCCGCTGGCTTGTCCAACATCTCCAAAAACAAAAAGTCCACTGAAGAAACCTTCAGTGGACTTCAAAACTACAAGCACTACTAGTGCTTTATACAGCCCAAGGTCTAGATACTAATCTTGTATCAGGCGCTGTTCCTTCGACAACGTTTTCAACATATGCATGTTTGCCATCTGAAGGAGCTTTACCAGTGAGAAACCGTACGGCTTCTGTTTGGAGGTTACCCAGTTCTTCGACGATTAAGGGGTTAAATTGTTTATCATCTGCAAAGTCGCCGGGATTAATTCTAGCAATTTTTTCCACTTCTGGACGCAGAGTTTTATAAGTTTCTCTCCATGGTTGCTGTGTAAGATCTGTTGCTTTGATAGGGTCAGTAGCAATCCACCAGTTAGCTGCATCCATATACGCAGTAAGGGTGTCACCCGCTACTCTATTAGCAGCTTCAACAGTTTTAGCTTTGCTAGTTTGTACTGCTTGGGCAATTAATTTTGATGCGACTTCCCAGCTTGTTCTAAGTTCAGGTCCAACGCCATCGAATTCTTTTTTGATCGCGGCTTTTTGTGCTGCATATTCAGGTGTTTCAATTTGAGCTGTAACGCGTGACTTATAAAGAGTATAAACACCTGCTAATCCTAAAGCTGTAGCAGCAACAGTTGAGTATTTGTGTGCGTATTTGTAAGCAATGATTGCGAGAGCTTCGAGAACGAACCCACCTACTAACTTCGCTACATTCCATTCATTCCCCTCTGTATGTGTCTTTGCAAGAGGCTTATATTTTTCAAAGAGTTCTTGAGTATTGTTGATTGCTTTCAACTGATCAAGAACAGCTATATTAGGTGCTCTTAATGTTGTTACGGTTGCCATATATCTAACCTCCTTAAGGTTTTTTTGACTGAGGAAGATTATGAGAAAGGATACAGTTTTGATTCAAGGGAAATATTAACGATGGATCAAGATTTGTTTGCGAAGAAGTGAAGCAGTGGGATGATTCGATCGGGACTGAGTGAGATCGAATCGATGTGGTTTTGGACAAGGAAGGAAGCAAAATCAGGATAATCACTGGGGGCTTGTCCACAGATGCCGACTTTGACTTTGTGAGCGTGGGCTTTTTTAATGAGCGTTTGGATGAGCCCCGTGACAGCGGGATTTCGTTCGTCAAAGAGTGGCGCTAGATCGGCAGAGTCGCGGTCGATGCCGAGGGTGAGTTGGGTGAGGTCATTGGAACCGATAGAAAAGCCATCAAAGCGGGTTGCAAACTGGTCGGCGAGGAGAATGTTAGAGGGGATTTCGGCCATCATGTAGATTTGGAGTTTGTTTTTTCCACGCTCAAGGCCGTGGGCGGCGCATGTTTTAAGAACGAGATCGGCTTCTTCAACGGTGCGGCAGAAGGGGATCATCGGAATGATATTGGTCAGGCCGTAGGCTTCGCGTGCTTTTTTGAGAGCACGACATTCAAGGGCAAAGCCTTCACGGTATTTTTCGTTGTAATAGCGGCTAGCGCCTCGGAATCCGAGCATTGGATTTTCTTCATGGGGCTCAAACGCCTCTCCACCGATCAGGCGGGCATATTCGTTGGTTTTAAAGTCACTAAAGCGAACGATCACAGGGTGGGGGAAGCTAACTGCTGCAATCTGGGCAAGACCAGAAGCGAGTGTGGAAACGAAATAATCTTGCGGTGTTTTATAAGCGGCGGTGAGTTTTTTTATTTCTGCACGTGTTTTGGATGAGGAAATTTTTTCAGGATGGAGGAGGGCCATCGGATGGACTTTGATGAGATTGTTGATGATAAACTCCATGCGAGCAAGACCGATTCCCTGGCAGGGGACTTGCCACCATTTCCACGCTTCATCGGGACTTGAGATATTCATGAGAAGCGGAACAGGAGGGGGAGGGAGTTTGGAAAGGTCGATCGATTTTGTTTCAAATGGAAGAATTCCTTCATAAACAGCACCGGTGGGCCCTTCTGCGCAAGAGAGTGTGATTTTTTGTCCATTTTTCAGAAGGCGTGTAGCGGTTTTGGATCCTACAAGTGCGGGAATGCCGAGCTCGCGTGAGACGATGGCGGCATGCGAGGTGCGGCCGCCAAGGTCGGTGATGATGCCGCGGGCTTGCTTCATGATCGGAACCCAGTCGGGAGAAGTGATCGGTGTGACAAGGATCGAGCCCGGCTTGAAGGTTTTGATATGTGCCGCACTTGAAATCACTTGCACAGGTCCTGTCGTGATTGCTTCACCGATGGCAAGTCCTGTGAGAAGGGGGGATTTTTTCTCGCCTATTTCATACGTGACAAAGTGGGACGACTTCTTTTGAGATTGAACGGTTTCAGGGCGAGCTTGGACGATGTAGAGTTTGTTTGTAATGCCATCTTTGGCCCATTCGATATCCATGGGGCACTTATAATGTTTTTCGATGGCAATCGCCCATTTTGCCAGGGTGGTCAGTTCAGAATCAGAGAGGACAAAGGTCGATTGTTTATGCGAAGGTGTTTTTTGTAGTTTTGTGTGAGATCCTGAGTAGACGAGTTGCTTTTCTTTGGAGCCGAGTGTTTTCTTTAGCAGTGTGAGGGTCGGTTTGAAAATCGTAAATTCATCGGGAATAACGCTTCCTTGAACAACGGTTTCACCGATTCCAAACGCCCCTGTGATCACGACGACATTTCGAAAACCTGTTTCAGGGTCAAGCGTAAAGAGGACACCGGCCGATCCTTTATCGGAGCGGACCATCCTTTGAACACCGACTGAGAGAGCGATACTCAAATGATCGAAGTGATGCAATTCTCGGTAAGAAATCGCACGGTCGGTAAAAAGAGAAGCGAAACACTTTTTGCACGCTTCAAGCACCGCTTCAATACCACGGATGTGGAGATAGGTCTCTTGCTGTCCTGCAAAACTGGCTTGAGGAAGATCTTCTGCGGTGGCGCTGCTTCGAATCGCAACATCTGTGTGTCTTCCGATGGCATAGTACGCCTCAGTAATTGCTTCTTTGAGTTGAGGTGAAAAATTCGCATGTAAAATGAGCTGCCGGATTTTCATCCCTTTTTTCTGAAGCGTTTCTGAGGAGCTTAAGATTCTTTTGATGGGAGAGACAAGACTGTTTGTTTTAAGAAAATCTCGATAAGCATCTGCTGTGGTCGCAAATCCGTCGGGGACTTTGATGCCTTGTGAGGAGAGAACTTGGATCATTTCTCCAAGAGACGCATTTTTCCCACCGACGAGTGAAACATCTTTTTTAGAGAGGGTTGCAAATGGTCGAATGAGTTCCATTTTCTAGTTCATATCACATTCACTACCACTTCACAAGAGGTGGCATGGAACAGAGGATGGCGTCGGGGTTTCCACCGGAGAGAAAACCGAATTTGGTGCCACGGTCATAGAGGAGATTGAATTCGACATAGTGAGCGCGGAGCTTCAGTTGAAGCTCTTTATCGGCATCGGTGAAGGGAGTGTGGATGCGTCGCTCATAAATTGGAAGGATGGCAGGAAGGAACGAGCCGGCAACTGCTTTCCAGATATCGATGTCTTTATAATGATCGAAGAAGAGGCCACCGACACCCCGCTCTTTTTTTCGGTGGGGAATGTAGAAGTAGTTTTTGGCAGCTTCGGAGAAAGTGGTGTAGATTTCAGCTCCCAGGGCGTTTTTTGCGGCAGCATGGAAATGATCGGTATCTTCGTCGTATGGGAACCCCATCGGTGTGAGGTCGTAGCCGCCACCGAACCATGACTCTTTTTCAGTTTCGATATAACGGACATTCATATGAACGGTCGGAGCGTGGGGATTGTGCATGTGGGTGATGAGGCTGACGCCTGTTGCAAAGAAGGGGCCAGAACTATCATCCATGGGGAAATGAGGTCCACTGACGCCCGACCAGTTGACGGCTGCTTTTTCGAAGACATCGCCACGCAGCAGTGAAATTTCTCCACCGCCACCGGTTGTGTGATTCCACTGTGTGCGTTCAAAGCGGGCAGTTAGTTCGAGCTTTTCGAATGCAGTGATGACGGTGTCTCGGAAGGTTTTTAGGAATTGCACTATTTCAGCACGGTCGCTCATAATTCGAGTATGCCAAAAGAAACAATTATTATCCTGGGTGGTGGAATTTCGGGGCTGACGGTTGCCTATGAACTTGCCAAACACCAAGATCGATTTCAGATTCGACTCATTGAGCAAAGTGATCATTTGGGTGGATGGATTGACACCGACACATCAACCGGTTTTTTCTTTGAAAAAGGGCCTAGAGTTTTTCGTGGGTCAAGATCGCCACAGTTTCTTGCGCTGGTCAAAGAAATCGGACTCTATGGGGAGTTGATTGAATCAAGAAGAGAGGGGCAGAGTCGGTATTTATGGAAAGAAGGAAAATTACGCCGGCTTCCGATGGTTTCCTGGGGTCTTTTAAAGGGAATTTTTAATGATTTGCGATCTCCATCTTGGGGAAAAGAAGATGAGTCGGTGTGGGATTTTGCGTGTAGGCGTTTTAACCAGAAGGTTGCCGAAACCGTTTTCGATCCGATGATCACCGGAATTTTTGGGGGAGATAGCAAGAAACTTTCAGTCAGGTCGTGTTTGCCTCTCTATAAGAAGTTGGAAGAAGAGCATGGATCGATTGTGAAGGGCTTACTGAAGCAGGAGCGATTTAAAGGCCCCTTGATGTTTGGATTTCAGCGGGGGATGAAAAGCGTTATCCAACGGTTGCAAGAGAGAACATCGATCCCTTTTCACCTAGGAGAAGAAGTCGTCTCGATTGTGCCAAAGGGTAAAAAATTTGAAGTGAAAACATCCAAGATGTCATATGAGGCCAATTATTTGTTCAGCGCTCTTCCAGCGCATGTGATTGGAAAGCTTTTGATTCCAGAGCTGGCTCATTTACCGAGTGAAGGTACTACGATTGTGAACTTAGGATACAAAAATAACGTGCTGAATCAAAAAGGATTTGGCTATCTGGTATCGACGCAAGAGAAAGAGGATGTTTTAGGTGTCATTTTTAACTCTAATGCGTTTCCTCAAAACAATCGCTTTCCTAAAGAGACACGGCTGACTGTCAAATTGAAAAATGTCAGCATGTCAGAGAGCGAGGCACGGACGCTTGCCCTTAAAGGTGTTGCAAAACATTTAGGAATTACTGAAAAACCAGAAGTCTCAATGGTGCTTCGAGCACCTAATGTTTTTCCACAATTTTTGGTAGGACATCATCAAAGGATGCAAACGCTTGAAGAGGAACTTAGCAAGAGACACCCAACGCTGCGCTTAGTTGGTAACTATCTTTATGGAGTCGGTGTTAATGACTGCATTGCGAGGGCTAGATCGGTTGCTGAGAGCTTTTTAAGTGCGACAGCAAGCTGATCTAAATCGTCGGGTGTGTGAAGCGCTGTCAGTGAAAAATAGAGCGTTTGATCTTTCCTCGGAGCAAGATAGATTTGCTCTTGCATGAGAAATTGTCTGATTTGTACGGCTTCTTTGGTTGTGATCAAAATGCGCGGGGACCGAAGTTCGGTGACTGAAAAATCACCAAGTTGCTTTAAGAGCCATGCTTTATGTTTGAGGATCATCTTTCTTTCTGCTTCCATCTCAGGAATAAAGATCAGAGCATTGTCAAGAGCACCCAGAGTAGGAAAGCTGAGAGAGCCTGCAGTTAGGCCAGAGAGTTGTTTTTTAGGACCGGCAAGAAACGCTCCTGATCCACACATGAGCGATCCACAGACGAGATCGGTTCCTGATGTTCCAAAACCATTCGAGCCTGTCATCCCGAGGAGGTAGGTTTCATCGGCAACTTTGAGCCCCTTCCCTTTCTTTTCTTCTTCGGTTTCAGCAGAGAAAAGAGTCGCGCCAAGTTTTTCAAGTTGTCTATGGAGTTCTGATTCACTAGAAAACAAGAGAGCTTGCTCTTTTCCAAGATAGTGGGCCAGTTTGGCTTCAACTTCTAACTGAGGTGTGGAAGTAATTCCGGGAGGTGGTGTCCCAACGCCATATTTAAGGGCGTACTTGATCGCTCCTTTTTTCACTTCGGGGTGCTGCGTGAGCCCCAAAAAGTCACAAGAAGAAAAGTCGAGCAGCTTTTTTCCATCGCAAACAACATACGGACCATCTATGGGCGCAATTGATTCCACGATAACCTCTTTTTTGAACGAGTGACTATATTTGAAAAACTATATTTAATCTAATTTTTTCTAAAAATAATGGGATGGTTGTCGTGTTTGATCCGATCCCCGAATACGTAACCAAGCTTTTTTAAAGCATGAGTATGAGGATCTTTCTTTTGGAGGACGTAAACTGACTCAGGGTTGGCATACGCGATGAGAAGGTAACTTTGATGGGGTGTTTGGAAGAAGAGTTCCCATGGAATGGTTTTATCAGGGGAAAGGTAGATGATATTTTCGCGCTGGCTTGGAATCAATTCATAGGGAGCCGGTAGGCCCGACAGATGAATAAGGATGGCTCCAGCAAGCGGAAAAATGGAACTAATTTCATTTAATGTAGAGGGAAGTTGGCCTGGAAATCCAGGTTTTGAACCAGTCCGCAGGAGTTGATCAAATGCAACATGGATCGTCTTTTTCTTAAAAAGATCTGCAGCCAGTTCTGCTAAGTTATGAGAGAGAACTTTTTTCCGAATGGCTTCGTCTTCACGCCACAAATCACGCCCCACGCGGTAGAGTTCTTCAGCGGAACGAAACTCGAGTTGATCGGAGAGACGTTTTTCGACCAGCTTATCGGTCGAAGAAGAAAGTAGAGTAATATCTTCAGGGGAGAGGACAGATTCCAGCTCAAGATAGCCGTTTTCATTAAAAAAGGCTCTGTGTTCTCCAATTATCTTAAATCGCATAATCTCTCCACGGCAAGTTTTGCATTAGAGGTGAAAGTTGAAAGGCGCATATATCCTTCGCCGTTTAATCCAAATCCCCGACCTGGAATTGAGATCAGGTGACATTTTTTAAGAAGGGTGTCGAAATAATCCCACGAACTTTGTCCTGAGGGGACTTTCCACCAAATATAAGGAGCGTCTGTTCCACCGTAGACTGTGAATCCAAGTTTTTGCAGGCCATCTAGGAGGATTTTTCCTTGAGAGAGGTAGTGCTCCACTTGAGCTCTGGTTTCTTTAAGTCCTTGGGGAGATAAAGAGGCTTCCGCTCCTCGTTGAATAACGTACGAGACGCCATTGAATTTGATGTTTTGCCGTTTCATCCACAGCTTGTTCAAAGTTCCGTTCACGATATTCTTTGGCACAACAGCATAGGCACATCGAAGTCCTGTGAACCCCGCCGATTTTGAAAAACTGCGAAGTTCAATCGCCACATCTTTAGCCCCTTCGATCTCGTAGATAGAGCGGGGGACATCAGGAGATGTGACAAATGCTTCATACGCATTGTCGACAATTAAAAGAGCTTTTTCTTGTTTTGCATAATCGACCCATACTTTCAGCTGCTTTCTGTTTAAAGCTACGCCTGTGGGGTTGCTGGGTGTGCAAAGATAGACGACATCCAGGTGTTCTTGCGGGGGTTGCGGCAAAAAACCCGTTGCTTCGGTGCAAGGAAGGAAAACGATTTTAGAACTGCGACCACCGATAATGGCACTATCGAGATAAGAAGGATAAGTAGGGTCAGGTATCCCGATTTTTGCGCGCGAGCCCAGCAGTTCTTGAATTTGTGTCGCATCACAACCTGTTCCTTCGGAAATAAAAATTTCGGAAGGGTCGATAAGATCTTTGGGATAGCACGTGCTTGCAATCGCTTGTCGTAAGAAAAGATGTCCTTCACTCGGTCCATAACCCCGGACATTTGTTGTCATTTCAACGGCCGCATCACACACAGCTTTTGCAATGGACGGGACAAGAGGAAGTGCAATGTCACCGACTCCCAAATTGACAATTTGAACGGTGGGAAAAGCGGTTTTTAGCTCTGCGAGTTTACGTTCAATAATTGGGAAAACGTATTCCCGTTTAAGCTTTTTGAAATGAGGGTTGATCTGTACCATTTGACAATGTCTCTTTTCCAAGACATAATATAGCTCATGAAGGATTTAATGGCTCATTTTTCCGTGGTTGAATCACGGATTGGATATACTTTTCAAAATAAAAAATTACTCCAGCAAGCGTTCACCCACCGTTCTTATTTCAATGAACATCGAGACCAAGTGGACGATCACAATGAACGGCTCGAGTTTTTAGGTGATTCGATTTTAGGGCTCGTGATCTCTGATTATCTTTACCACCACCTCCCTTCTCAGGCAGAAGGGGAGCTTTCCAGGTTGAGAGCGCACCTAGTCGAAGCAGGAAGCTGTGCTCGTCTCCTGCAGCAACTGGAGCTCGGTGATTTTGTGCAACTTGGGCGTGGGGAGAGGATGAATGAAGGGAGAGGAAGGGAAACCATTCTGGCCGATCTCTTTGAGGCGCTTCTAGGAGCTGTTTATCTCGACGGGGGAATGGAAGCAGCACAAAAGTTTTTCTGGGGACATTTTAAGCAAGAAATTGAAAAAATTTTAGCCCACCCGGCTCGTAACTGGAAAGCCGAACTTCAAGATTATTCTCAAAAAAAATATCAACGTCCACCGCTCTATAAGGTGGTCCGGGAAGAAGGGCCTGACCATAGTAAAATGTTTGTTGTTGCAGCCTTCCTAGACGAACAAGAAATGGGTCAAGGAACCGGTTCTTCTAAAAAAGAGGCCGAACAGGCGGCTGCCCAAAATGCCATCGAAAAACTGAAAGAGAACACATGACATCCACTACAAAATCCAAAACAAAAATTGTCTGGATTTGTCAGGAATGTGGGAATCGCCAAAACAAGTGGACAGGGAGCTGTTCTGCTTGTACTCAGTGGAATACGTTTGTCCAAGAGATTGAAACGCCGCAACGACACACAACCCTTCAACAATCGATTGTATCACATCCAGTTAGACTTGATGAAGTGCAGGGGCAAGACGCGCCGCGCTACTCAACAAGACTCTCTCAATGTGACCGCTTACTAGGCGGTGGCGTTGTTGTCGGATCACTTTCACTCGTGGCCGGCGATCCGGGGATCGGGAAATCGACGTTGATGCTCCATCTAGCCCATAATTTAGCCCAGCAAAACTTGCGCATTCTCTATGTATGTGGGGAAGAATCGGTTGAGCAAACAGCCATTCGAGCTCGCAGATTGAAAATGGTTTCAGATCAAATCTACTTTTATAACGAGACGAATTTTGAGCAGATTCAGACCCATATCGAAAAACTTAAACCGCAGATTTTGATCATCGACTCGATCCAGATTTTGTATAAACAAGAAATTCCATCGGCTCCAGGCTCTGTGACACAGGTGAGAGAGCTGGCCACTGCCTTCATGCATCTGGCAAAGAAATTGGGAATTTCTACGTTTCTTATCGGGCATGTCACGAAATCAGGTGAAATTGCAGGGCCTCGTGTTCTCGAGCATATTGTCGATGTTGTTTTGGAGTTCGAAGGGGATAGGCAGCATGGGTATCGCATTTTAAGAGCGATCAAAAATCGTTTTGGCCCCACTGATGATATTGTTTTGTTCCAAATGCAAACGGAAGGTCTCAAAGAAGTTGAAAACCCCTCTCAAGCTTTCTTAGAAGAGAGGCTGAGAGAATCTCCGGGATCAGTGATCGTTCCAACCGTCGAAGGGAGCCGGCCTCTTCTTGTCGAAGTACAAGCCCTTGTGGCTTCTTCTGCCTTTGCCACCTCCTCTCGAAAATCAACTGGACTTGATCCGAACCGACTCTCTCTTTTGCTTGCCGTCTTAGAAAAACGGATGGGATACACCCTCCATCGAAATGATGTGTTTGTGGCCGTCACGGGCGGTCTCAAAATCATCGAACCGGGGATTGATCTCGCTATTTTACTCTCGATTGCTTCCTCGTTTTGCAACCGAGCTGTCGACTCAGATACCGTTGTGATGGGCGAAGTCGGTCTGGGAGGAGAAGTTCGCAGTATTTCTCGAGTGGAGCTTCGACTCAAAGAAGCACTCAACATGGGCTTTAAGCGTTGTGTATTGCCGAAGCGCAATCTGAAAGGATTATCTTTCCGTGAACTGGAACTGATTGGAATCGACAGGGTGGAGGAAGCGATTGACAAAATCCTCTCTTGAAATCACAGTAGGCGCTCGCGGCTCTCGCCTTTCAAAGGCGCAGGTTGAAGAAGTCTACCAAGAGATCAAGCTCTTTTTCCCAGAGATTCGTTTCGTTCCGACTTGGATTCCGACACGCGGAGATCAAGACAAAAAAACGTCGCTTAAAACGTTAGAGAAAACGAATTTTTTCACAGACGAAGTCGATCGACGTCAGGTCGCCGGAGAGTTTCAAATTTCGATCCATTCTGCTAAAGATTTACCCGATCCGCTTCATCCAGAGCTGGAGGTAATTGCTTTTACAAAAGGAGTCGATCCTTCCGACTCTCTCGTGGTAAGAGAGTTCCCGATTCCACAGGGAGCACGGATCGGAACTTCGTCCGAGCGGCGGGAAGCTTTTTTAAAAAATTGGCGGGAAGATTTAGTGTGTGTCGATGTGCGAGGCACCATTGATGAAAGGCTTAAACTTCTAGATGAAGGTGAGCTTGATGGCATTGTCGTGGCAGAAGCTGCGCTCATTCGCTTGAAGCAGACAGAAAGGTCTCGACTTCATCTCGATTGGGAGACGGCAAAAATGCAAGGTCGCCTTGCAATAATTGCACGGAAAAATGATACTCATATGGTTAACATTTTTCAAAAGGTGCACTATGATGATTGCTCTATCACTTATGACAGCCCCTCTTTGGGTCACTGAGACACTCTATCCTGAATGGAGACAAGAGTTCCGCGTCGATGAAAAAATTGTCGAAGAAAAAACCGAGCAGCAAGATTTAGTTATTTTCAGAAATAATCTTTATGGTCGTGTGCTTGTCCTCGATGGAGTCGTTCAAATTACCGAAGCTGATGAATACACCTACCAAGAAATGCTCGCACATGTTCCTTTGATTGCCCATGGAAATCCCAAGAAAGTCTTGATTATTGGAGGCGGGGATGGAGGCGTTTTAAGAGAAGTGTTACGGCATGACTCAGTCGAGCAAGTTGTCCAAGTTGAGATTGATGCAACAGTCATTGAGCGCACAAAAAAATACCTCCCGATGATTTGTCAAAACTCTTTTGATAACCCACGTGCCAAAGTTCTTATCCAAGATGGAGTCGAGTTTGTCAAAAATACGGAAGAGAAATTTGATGTCATCATCTGTGATTCGACTGATCCGATTGGTCCTGGAAAAGTGCTCTTCACTACCGAATTTTACGGATATTGCAAAAATGCACTGACCCCTGATGGTATTTTTGTGAACCAAAACGGCGTTCCGTTTCTTCAAAAAGAAGAGTTTGTTGAAACCTATCAAAACCGACGTCCTTATTTCAAAGATACTGGATTCTATCTGGTGGCAGTTCCAACCTACGTCGGTGGTTTCTTAGCCCTTGGCTACGGAACGGACCGTCTTGACTACCGTGATCTTTCCGAAGAGGAAATTGAAAGACGTATTTCAAAGGTGAGAGGATCCTTCAAGTACTATAATGCCAAAGTGCATAAAGCCTCTTTTGCACTTCCTCAATTCATGCATGATGCCCTCTAAAATCTTGTATCTTGGAACAGACCCTTCGCGCTTCCCGCGCGAAGTAGTCCATCTCCCCTTGATCAAAACAACTCCTCTACCACTTTCAGAACAGATCGTTGTCGAATTTAATGCTTTCACACACATCTTGCTTACCAGCCCGAACGCTGCCACCATTTTAGCCAATCAGTTTTCCCTTCAAGGGAAACAAGTCTTTGCCATCGGTCAAGGGACAGAAGAAGTGTTGAAGAGTTTGGGAGTCCAATGCGCGGGAGTGGCCTCACCTGAAACACAAGAGGGGATGATTGAACTGCTGAAAGAGCAACCTCTTGAAAACAGCTACCTCTTCTATCCTCGATCTTCCACAGCAAGACCTCTTCTCAAGCACTATCTCCAGGAGTCAGGTTTCAAGCATCAATTATGTGACTTGTATGAAACCATCTTCCTCATACCCGATCTTCTACCTGATCTGACTGAATTCGAGGAAATCGTCTTCACAAGTCCCTCAACTGTAAAGGCATTTTTAGCCCTTTATAAAACCCTCCCTTTGGGGATCAAGCTGACGAGTATAGGACCCATCACAGAACAGTTCCTTCATTTCTAGTTTCTTATCTAATTGTAATTCAATTGCTTAGTGTTTGTTAATAAATCTTAACAATTCGACATATATAATCAAAATTATAATATAATTAACATATGCAGTTTAATAATATTAATAATGGAGATAATTATGACAGTTTCTTTAAAAATGGATCCTTATATTGCAAAACTTTCTCATACATCAGTTGAACAAATTCGTCCGAGAAATGGTCTGAAGTTTATTGCAAAGCTTGAGCGTAGCTATGGTACAGAAAAAGTCGTGAAAGCAATTTCAAGTCTTTTGAACCAGCCAAACCACAACTTTTCTGGAGTTAAAGACTTTAAAGAGAGAGTTACTAAAGCGATTGTCGGCACATGTGATCTTTCAGGTGCAGACCAAGTCTATATTCTTAAATACGTCCAAAGTATTTAAATTCACTTTTAAACTTCAGTCAGGGTATCCTTTTTCGGAAAGGAGACCCTGCATGAAATACGAGTTACCCCCTCTTCCCTACGATTTTAGCGCTTTAGAGCCTGTGATTTCTGGTAAAATCATGGAGCTCCATTACTCCAAGCATCATCAAGCGTATGTCACCAATCTCAACGCCGCGTTAGAAAAATATCAAGAAGCAGAAAAGCAGGGGAATCTCGCTGCTATGATCGCTCTACAGCAGGCGATTAAATTTAATGGTGGTGGTCATGTCAATCATTCGATTTTCTGGACTAATCTAGCTCCTACTTCAAAAGGGGGAGGGCAGCAGCCCAAAGGTGAGCTTCTGAAAGCATTGGAAGGGCAATTTGGAAGTTTTGACAGTTTCAAAGAAAAATTATCAACTTTGACTGTGGGAATCCAAGGTTCTGGGTGGGGCTGGCTGGGGTATGATAAGGCAAATAAAAAGTTTGTTTTAACAACTTGCGCGAATCAAGATCCGCTCAGCACACAAGGGTTTGTTCCTCTTTTGGGGATTGATGTGTGGGAACATGCTTATTATCTGCAGTATATGAACGTCCGTGCTGAATATGTAAAAAATATTTGGAATGTCGTTAACTGGGAAAATGTCGATCAGCGGTTTCATGGAATTAATAATTAGGTTATAATAGTTCGCATGGGCCTTTTTTCGACAAAGAAGAAAATTAAAGTTCAAACGACAGCAAAAGACAGCTTCAGTGGCTGGATCAAATGTAGTGGTTGCCATGAGATGATCCATGCGAGTGAACTCCAAGGAAATCAACACTGCTGTCCCAAATGTGACTACCATTACAGGCTGACCGGTCTTCAAAGGATGGAACTCCTTGCGGATCAGGGGACCTTTGTCGAAATGTTCACCCAGTTCAAACCGAAAGATCCTCTTAAATTTGTAGATACCGAAGCGTATGAAGGTCGTCTGAAAAGGGCAATAGCATCAACGGGTCGAGATGAAGCCGCTGTTGTTGGTATCTGTGAACTGAATGGTCAAAAAGTCGCCCTTGGAATTTTAGATTTTAGCTTTATGGCAGGATCGATGGGGTCTGTGGTCGGTGAGCGGATGACGTGTATCATCGAACATGCAGCCCAAAATGACCTTCCTTTAATTCTAGTCTCTGCTTCAGGCGGCGCTCGGATGCAAGAATCGATTCTATCGCTTATGCAAATGGCAAAAACATCTGCTGCTCTTGCAAAACTGCATGAAAAGAAACTTCCTTATATCTCTGTTTTAACGAACCCTACAACAGGGGGAGTGACTGCTTCTTTTGCATCGCTCGGAGATATTATTGTCGCAGAACCCGATGCACTCATTGGTTTTGCAGGTCCTCGCGTTGTTGAACAAACGATTGGTCAAAAACTTCCTCCCAAGGCTCAGAAATCAGAGTTTCTCCTGGAGAAAGGAATGATTGATTGCATCGTTCGTCGACATCAATTGAAAAATAAGTTAGGCTCACTCCTTAGCTTTCTATGTGGAAATGAAAGGGCTCACTCATTGGATCAAAATATCGATCCAAAAGCGCTCAGACAGCTTCCACAAAAGCTTAAAGCCCTTCTGGCCTTATCAGCCGAGGAATTAAAGGAGAGAGTACTAGCGGATGTCAAATCATAAATTAATACAGATTCCAGTCACCTTAGAAGAAGGAGCCGAGCTCCCTTCCTATGCCTCTGATCTTGCTGCAGGAGCTGATGCCCGCGCTTGTATCAAAGAAGATATGATCATTGCTCCGGCCGAATCGGCATTAATCTCAACAGGGATGCGCGTAGCGATTCCAGAGGGATATGAAATCCAAGTCAGACCGCGCAGTGGACTGGCTCTCAAAAATAAAATCACTGTTCTCAACACCCCAGGCACGATCGATGCTGACTATCGGGGGGTAATCGGAATCATTTTGATCAATCATGGTAATGAGCCGTTCGTAGTTACACCTGGGATGCGCATTGCCCAACTCGTGGTAGCTCAAGTCGTTCAAGCTTCCTTTTCTCTCGAGGCTGCACTCTCAACAACATCACGTGGTGAGGGAGGATTTGGCCACACGGGTGTTCAGTAAAGCCCCAACTGCCGCCACTCCTAAAGAGAGTAGATGGAAAGAAAATACGTTGTTTATACGGTTTTGAGCTGCAGTTAAACCGTTCTGCCATTTTCGAATTTCTTCCTTCACTCTTGTTTGACCGTAATTGATTCGAAGGGGTGTATACGCTAATAAAGCCGACTCGACCGACTTACAATTTTCTACGCTGTAGTCTAATTGCTCCAAAATCATTTTAGCAAGAAGGGGAAGTCCCTGCTGAGATGCTAAATTGAGCATCTGAGAGCGATCGACCAAGGGTGTGCAAAGAAAGTTCGAGACGATAGAAAGTCCTTCTGCCGATAAGAATTCGATAGACAAGAGATATTCGACATCCTGTAATCTTCCGGATCTGATTTTCGATGTGATGAATTCGATTTTCGTTTCTTGACTTAATTCCAATTGAAGCAGCACCTGCTTATTCCGCTTACACAGAGCTTGTTCGATTAAGATATTTTTATGCTTCTGGCTGAGGTCTTCTGCTAAAAGATAATAATGCTCTAAAGATAAACGCATGAGAGCCCATTTTAAGCAATCGTTCCGAATGGTTTCAGGAAAGCCAAATCTACTTAATAGTGTTCTCACCTGTTCCAGAGGAGCCTCTTTAAAAGCGTTTAGAAACATTTTCTCTTTGTGCTCGGTTTGTTCTTCAGTGATCAAGGAGAAAAGCAGTGCCATTTTTATCGATGGGTCATTCCAAGGACAGAAAACAAGAGTGTCATTGATTAGATGCGTTCTCGTTTCATCCGAGATTGGATGCATAGCGAGGAGGCGTCCTAATAGGTCCCATTTGTGATGAGTAATACATAAAGATCGACATGCAGCATAATACTGATCTTTTTCTTCTACCGGCTCGAATATTTTAATTGCGTCGAATAATCCATTGATCACAACGGTTTTAAGGGCCTCTATTTGATAATAATCTCTGTGGGGTCCATCAACGGAATCAATAAGCTCCTTCGCAAATTCGGGATGACCTGCAACTAGTGCATATTGAATAGCATTGATTTCCAATAGATCTAGATAAAATTTTTGATTGAATTCGGAAAATTCTTGCCCATATCGCTCTTTGCAACAATCGAGGTTAAGGAGGTCTCGCACTGATTGGAGGTTCCCGACTTCCAAGGCCGCTGCAATAATCTTAAGAACCCCTTCCATTGGAAGTATGCGATCTTGCATCAGGCTCCGTACGATTTTCTGTTCATTCTGCCTAGCTGCAAGTTCAATGAGATCTAGCGGATGTTCGATAGCTCCTTGTCGGACTAAAGCTCGAGCATATCTGGCTAATCCTTTAGCAAAGGCGCTTTTACAAGCCATTAAACGGTTCTGGCTTGATATAGGGTGCCTTGCATCCACAACACAGAGTATTCTGTAATCGGATTCTGTGGCTCTGCCGTGTCTTATTTTATCTAAGATTATGGCGCAATTGGATCCCACGTAGGGTGCAGTCATTTTTGGAGAGGGGTTGAATCGAAAAATTTTGTGAACTGCTTGTAAACAACCTTCCTGAATCGCCTGAGTTAGTTTTTTAGCGTTCCATCGAAAAGGCTGGTCGATAAGAGATCTCCATGAACGGTTGGTTTGACTTAAGTCGCATAGAGAGTGTAAGTTAAGATGAGACAAGAAATCCTCCCCTTCATAATAACGGCAGAGGGTGTCATCAAATCGGCTTACGTGATTTGATGATGGAATCAAACTCATAAAAATCTCCTAATCATTTACTCTAATTGTAAAGATTCTGTAAATTTATGTCAAAACATTATTTTAAACCATTGAGGATCAGTTGTTAATAAATGACCTTTTTAGAGGGGGATTTCTTCAATTTGGCGGGTTCTAAAAAAAACTTTCGTGATTAAAATGGCTACCTTTGGCTAGACTTGCGAAAAGAAGCGAGGAGTGCAATGACAGCTGTACATGAGAGCTGGAAATACTCAGGGGGAGGTTGGAAAGGGAAGTTTGACCCTAAACGACTCCTCAAATTCTTACGGCAACTTTTCAAAAAGGATGGACCTGTGTCGATCACAGATTATTTAGATGATCGTCTTGTGGTGTTTTTGCAGGCAGGCACACAACAGAGAGCAATTGATGAATTGATCGAGGCCCTTCAGCTGGCGAACCAATTGAAAGATCGTCAGCGGTTTCATCAAGCGATTTTAGATCGTGAAAAAATTGTTTCGACAGGGATTGGGCTGGGTGTTGCCATCCCCCATGCCAAGCTTCCAGGTTATCAAGAGTTTTTTATCGCGATAGGCATCCAAGAAGGGCAGGGAATTGAGTGGAATTCTCTGGATGGATCACAAGTTCATTTGATTTTTATGATCGGGGGGCCCGATAATAGGCAGACGGAATATTTAAATATTTTATCACGACTAACGATGGCCATTAAAGATTCGCAAAGAAGAAAAGCCCTCCTCAAAGCCACATCGGCGAAACAAGTTATCGACTTATTTAAGGGGTGTTAGAGGATGGATTTAAAAATTAAAGATGTTGCAGAACTTTTGAATGTCTCTGAAACGACGGTGCGTCGTTGGTTAAAAGACGGAAAAATTCCAGCTTACCAACTCAATCATCAATACCGATTCAGTCGGGGTGAGATTGAAGATTGGATGATGAAATGTAAGTTGAAACTGGGCAGAGACGGTTTTTCCCCTTTTGAAGAAAAACAGATTTACCCACCTCTGACAGACGATTCAACTCGCACAGGAACTCAGCAATATAGCCTTTATAGAGCGATGTTTAAAGGGGGTGTGGTTGCGAACGTCCCTGCAAAAACAAAGCAAGAGCTGATTAAAATGGTCATGCATGAAGCGGCTCCTCGTTTGGGACTCGATCCTGACCTTTGCGCTGAACTTCTTTTAGACCGGGAAGCGCTCATGCCAACCGCTCTCAACTCGGGACTTGCGGTTCCTCATCCACGAGATATTGTCCTTGAAATTCCAGGATCTGACACGATTGTCACAGTATTTCCTGAAACTCCTATTGAATATGGTGCCCTTGACGGACAGCCTGTCCATACCCTTTTCTTTCTTTTCTCTGCGTCTGACAAGACCCATCTTCACCTCCTCTCGAAGTTGGCCCATTTAGGAAGCCAACCTCAAGCCCTCGACTTTCTTGCTTCAAAGCCTAATCAAGAGGCGCTTCTTGCATATATCAAGGAGTGGGAAGCCAAAGTTCGGAATCAAAACCAATAAAGTAGAAGTACAATGAAAAAAGGACTGTTCGCAAAAAAATCAATTGGCTCTCTTCTCAAAGAAGCAGCTGATAATAAACACGGTTTAAAAAGAGCTTTAGGCCCTATGAATCTTATCGCCATGGGTATCGGCGCAATCGTCGGTGCTGGGGTGTTTGTTCTGACGGGAGAAGTTGCCGCAAAGTTTGCAGGACCTGGAATCGTCATCTCATTTGTGATTGCAGCTCTGATTGCAGGCCTTGCTGCCCTTTGTTACGCTGAATTTGCCTCACTTATTCCAATTGCTGGAAGTGCTTATACGTATGCCTTCGTCGCCATTGGTGAATTTTTTGCTTGGATCATGGGGATTGCCCTCACGATGGAGTATCTCTTTTCATTTAGTACGGTCGCCGTCGCCTGGTCGGGCTATTTAAATAGCTTGCTCAGTGATATCGGCTGGTCGATCTCCTCTCTCATTTCTAAAGCCCCCTTTGTTTACCATGAGGGTGGATGGGAACACACGGGAGCTTACTTCAACCTCCCTGCCATGGCGATCATCGCGCTCATAGCTTGGCTCGTTGCCCGCGGAATCCAGACAGCAGCATTTTTAAACGACATGCTCGTGATTATCAAGATTGGGGTTATTCTCCTGTTCGTCGGCTTCGGCTTAGCGTTCATCAGTGGAGACTATCTCATGCCATTTATTCCTGAGAATACAGGAGTCTTCGGTGAGTTCGGCTGGAGCGGAATCTTCCGTGGAGCAGGCGTGGTCTTCTTTGCTTTCTTAGGATTTGATGCCGTTTCAACACTGGCCCAAGAAGCTAAAAATCCTCAGCGCGATATGCCTGTCGGGATGATTGGATCACTCGTCATCTGTACGATTGTCTACATTATTTTTGGAGTCGTCTTAACAGGTGTTGTTGACTACCGTACCCTTGGTGTTGCTGATCCGGTTGGTGTTGCTGTGAATGCTTTCGGACCCAAATTCATTTGGCTCCGTTATATCGTAAAATTGGCGATTCTAGCAGGTCTTACATCGGTGATTCTGGTGATGATGGCTGCTCAAGCCCGTATTTTCTACACGATGGCACACGATGGCCTTCTTCCAAAAATCTTTGGAAAAACCCATCCGACCTACCGCACCCCTTTTTACAGCACGATCATTATCGCCGCTGTTGGGATGGCGCTCGCAGGATTTTTCCCTGTCGACATTTTGGGTCAGCTCACTTCGATGGGCGCGCTCTTCGTGTTCGGTATGGTGTGCTTTGGGGTCCTCGTACTCCGCTTTACACAGCCAACACTGCATAGACCGTTTAAAACGCCGTTTACGCCGTGGGTTCCACTCCTTGGAACACTGGCATGCCTTTTCCAGATGATTCTGATGCCTGCTGTCACCTGGCTTCAGATGCTCATTGTGATGGGTCTTGGATGTGCGTTTTACTTCTACTACGGACGTAAACACAGCAAAATCCGCAACGGATAAGCTTCTTATACCCCGCCTGATTCAGGCGGGGTTTCTCTCTTTAGATTAGTTAGGCTTGATTAAGGCTCCACCTAAGCAAACTTGTCCTTGATAAAAGACAATCGCTTGCCTCGGAGTAACAGCTCTTTGAGGCTTGTCAAATGTAACGGAAAGTCCATTCGTATTTTGTGAAACGGTGCAGGGTTGATCTTCTTGTCGATACCTGATTTTAGCTGTGCAATTTAGTGGAAAGGAGGGAGTTTCACCAACCCATGAGACATCGGTTGCTTCAAGTGAGGGACGGTAAAGGGCTGGATGGTCTTCACCTTGTTCGACGAGAACAACATTACGCTCGACATCTTTTCCAACGACAAACCACGCGTCACCTGCGCCGCCGATCTTGAGTCCTTTCCGTTGACCGATGGTGTAAAAGGCAACCCCTTGATGGGTGCCGATAACTTTGCCGCTTAAGGTCTCAAAAGAGCCTTCTTTGTAAGTGATGTAATCGCCGAGAAAATCTCTAAAATTTCTCTCACCAATGAAACAAATTCCCGTGCTGTCTTTTTTTGCAGCGGTGGCAAGACCATGCTCTTCAGCAAGTTTTCGGACCTCTTTTTTCTCCAGGTGGCCGACAGGGAAAAGGACTTGTTTTAAGATGTCGGCTTTGAGGGTGTATAGAAAGTAGGTTTGATCTTTAGCCAGATCGACGCTACGGAGTAATTGTCTGTCTTGTGTTTGTGCGTAGTGACCTGTTGCCAAAAAGTTGGCGCCGAGTTCTTTTGCTTTTTGGAAAAGGGCCTTAAATTTGATTTCTCGATTGCAGAGGACATCGGGGTTCGGTGTGTAGCCGAGTTTAAGCTCTTCGATGAATTGAGAAAAGACAGAGTCCCAATATTCTTGAACGAAGTTGATCGTATAGCAGGGGATTTTAAGCGTATCACAGACCCGCACCACATCTTCATAGTCGGCAGTGCCCGGACAACTTCCGTCTTTGTCTTCCCAATTTTTCATGTAGAGACCGACGACCTCGTACCCCGCCTCTTTCAGCAAAAGAGCAGAGACTGATGAGTCGACCCCCCCTGACATGCCAACGACAACTTTTTCCTTAAACTCCATGGGAACTATTGTATACCATTCTCGAAAAAGAAAGACATATTTCAGCTACGTGAAAGCTGTTCAGTTTCAACGATCCGAAAGAGGCTTGTATTAATCAAATACTAGCCTTTTTCGGACCGTTGAAACTCAACGCTTTGACGTGCTCAAATACGTCTTTTTTTTCGAGAATGGTATCACTCCCATGGAGGATTGTTTAGATATAAAGTAAAAAATTAATCATCTGCGTCAGTAAGAGTAATACTTTGTAAGAGTAGTTCTTTTCCAGTTCTTGCATTTAAATCTGTAAACTGAGTTTTTAGCCAATCAGCGGCATCTTCATCAACTAAAGATTCATTCATACGGGCGACAATTTTTCTAAAGTGTTGGACAAAACCTGGGCCATATAAAGCCTTTTGAAAATCGGTGTAGGCCGCTTCATTAAGATATTCAGTTGCTCTTCGAGTTCTTACATATAATCCATCTTTAACGTACCCACAAACGATTCCAAAGGCTTTAAGATATTGATCATCTTTAGGTTTCCAACAGTCTTTCATTTCCTCTTCATACGAATCTTCAAAGAGTTGTGCCATTATTTTATCATCAGCATTATTAAACGTGTCTGAATCTAAACAGTCTCGAAGTAAAAACGTAATATTATTTGCCACCCAATCTTTGTAGTAATCTTCACACTCTTCTTGCATTTGTTCGAAATCTAGCTTTGCTCGGAATTTAGCATAAGCATGTTTGAATTCAGTCTGATCCCTCAATTCTTCTATTTGATTGTAATCTAGCCTTGGTTGAAATAAAGCAGAACCATTCGTCAAT
This sequence comes from uncultured bacterium, assembly GCA_964571465.1. Lineage (GTDB taxonomy): Bacteria > Chlamydiota > Chlamydiia > Chlamydiales > Rhabdochlamydiaceae > PALSA-1444. The sequence continues at coordinate 11,749 of CAZNAR010000006.1, read as the reverse complement.
TCAGTCTGATCCGTCAATGCATCGTTAGCTTCAAAAGTGGGTAAAGCCCTATAGAGTGTTTCATAGCGGTCTTTGATCGATTTCGTAAAGAAAATGTATGTTAAGAGGTAGCATTTTTCATCTTCTGTGAAAAATTTGGAAGTTTGGGAATGTAGGTAGTAAGGGAGGTTGACAAATGGAGAATCTTTATCTGAAAAAGCCGTTTTGAATAGAGTTTGTCTAAATTTTGCAATCCCATCTGCAATCTCAGTAATAGGGGGGATCCTGCCAGATTGTGAGATGGCTTCTGATCTTCTATAGTGTGCCAACAATGCAGAAGCAGCAAAGATGGTTGTAGCGATGCCAGTGATGAGGTTCAAAGGTGTGCGCATCGCATGTCCTGAAAGTCTTTTCCAACAGAGCGCACCCACCGATGCAAGAGTCAGGCCTGCTGTACCATTTCGAACCCACGTCGAAAGTAGTATGAAGTTGTCCCACGTTCTACGAGCACTTGAAAATGGAACATACGAGCATGCCACTAGTTGTACACCTTCCGACGTCTTAATCGAAAAACTATCGGTACCAAACGTAAGAGAATCGTTAGAATGGTAAATCTGGGTAAAAGTGCGTTGATCATTTTCTGATTTGGTAAAAAGACGATCTGCACAGCCTTGCGGTTGAATGTCATAGAGAGAAGGGTGAGAGGGGCCGTGGCGTAAGAAAGTGATGAATGACATTGAGATCTCCTAATTTAATGGCAAAAATTTTAATAGGAGAAGAGATTTATTATCACGTCTTTTTATTAAGTTCTTCCCAGCGAAGGAAAAGTTGCTCAAGTTGCGTTTCTGCGAGGCCAACTTCTGTGCATAGGTTGCCTAGCTTTTCTGGGTCGGAGGCGATTTCAGGAGAGTCGATGAGGTTGTTGAGCTCTTTGATTTTTGCTTCGAGTTTTGAAATCTTTGCTTCGATTTGATCAATTTCTTTTTTGTCTTGGTAGGAGGCCTTGGGTTTCGGAGATGGTTTCTTTTCAGGGGCAGGGGTAGGTTGAAGGGAGGCTTCCCACTGTTGATAGTCAGGAAAGATTTGGGTTTGGTTGAGGGCAAGAAAACCGTTGCAGATGCGGTCGAGCATGAAGCGGTCATGGGTGATCAGGACAACGGCACCGGTGAATTCAAGGAGGGTTTCTTCGAGGGTTTCAAGGGTCGGGATGTCAAGGTCATTGGTCGGCTCATCAAGGAGAAGGAGATCGGCAGGTTGCAACATGAGGTGGGCAATCGAGATGCGGGCCCGTTCACCTCCGGAGAGTTTGCCGATTGGCATGTCTAAAGTGTCAGGGGTGAAGAGAAACCGCTTGCACCAGCCGTTAACGTGGATCTTTTGCCCCTGGTAGTCGACAAAATCTCCTTTAGGAGAAAGAGCATCGCGGAGCGTGATGTTATCGGGAAATTGCATCCGGTGTTGGTCAAAGTAGACTATTTTTAGAGTGTCAGCGGTCTTCAGAGTGCCTTGGTCAGGAGTGAGTTCACCGGCTAGAATTTTGAGAAGAGTTGTTTTTCCTGAACCGTTAGGACCCATAAGGCCCAGACGTGTTCCAGGGGAGAGGATGAAGTCCAAATTCCGAAAGAGCAATTTACCGCTGATCTCTTTGGAAAGATTTTTTGCGACGACGAGTTTGCGCGTTTCTCTTTCGGAGGCTAAGAAATCGATGTCTGCTTTCTTTTGTTGATTGCGCCTCTTGACTTCGGAGAGCTGCTCAAGGAGTTCGTGGGCATCTTCGATGCGAGCACGTGATTTAGAGGTGCGGGCTTTGGCGGTTTGCCGGAGCCAGTCGACTTCACGCCGAGCTTTAGAGGAAAGAGACCGTTCTTGTTCGAGTTGACCCTGGATGAAGAGTTCTTTTTTCTCCAAGAAATTTGAAGAGGAGCCGTCGATGGCAAAAAGTCCGTTGGGATAGAGTTTGTCGATTTCGATGATGCGCGTGGTCATGTTTTGAAGGAAGAAGCGATCGTGGGAAACAAGAAGGTAGGTGGGAGCTTCTTTTTTGAGAAATTTTTCAAGCCAGACGATACCCTCAAGATCGAGGTGGTTGGTGGGCTCATCGAGCAACAGAAGGTGAGGATTCTGAATGAGCTCTGCGGCAATGCTGAGCCGTTTTTTCCATCCTCCTGAGAGAAGGTTGGCGGTCGGTTCGGTGCCAGTAAACCCAAATTTACTCAGCCACATTTCAACGATCCGTTCTTTTTCATATTTTCGGCGAGCGGATCTTCGAGGTAATTCTCAATCACGCGGCGGACGGGGCGTGCTCCCATCTCAGGCTGGTATCCTTTCTCGACGAGGAAGTCTTTTGCTTTGTCGTCGACATTGAGAAGGATGTGTTTACGAGAGAGGCGGCTTTTGACTTTTTGGAGCTCGAGATCGACCACTTTATGGAGATTGATACGATCGAGAGGTCTGAAGATCACGACACCGTCGAGGCGGTTGATGAATTCAGGTTTAAAGTGTTTACGAACGGCTATCTCGATCGTCTCTTGCATCTTCTTGTAATCAAGGATCGATTCTTGCGCAGCAAAACCGACTTCGGTTTGACGACGGATGAGGTCGGCACCGAGGTTGGATGTCATGATGATGATTGTATTGCGGAAATCGATCTTGCGACCAAACGAGTCGGTGAGACGTCCTTCTTCTAGGATTTGAAGCAGGAGGTTCATCATGTCGGGACTGAGAGAAGACCGAGTCCCAATATTCTTGAACAAAATTAATCGTATAACAGGGGATTTTAAGTGTATCACAGACCCGGACAACATCTTCATAATCGGCTGTCCCTGGACAGCTTCCATCGCAGTCTTCCCAATTTTTCATGTAGAGGCCGACGACCTCGTATCCTTGCTCTTTGAGTAAAAGAGCAGAGACAGACGAGTCGACCCCTCCTGACATTCCTACGACAACGTTTTTCTTAAAATCCATGAAAGATATTGTACTCCCATGGACGATTCTTTAGATATAAACTAAAAAATTATTCATCTTCTGAAGAAGAGCTTTCATGCTGTTCATTTAGATCTAGGCTCGCCATAACCATTTTTTTAAAGTGACCTTCGTTCAGAGTGTTAAAGCGTTCTTTCAGCCACTCTTGAGCATTTTTGTCTTCTAGTCTGAGATTCATGGCGGCAACCACATCTTCAAAATTTTGGACGAAGTCTGGTCCATAAAGAACATCCTTGAAATCAGCAGAGGCCTGTGTATGCAGATAATCCAAGGCCGCTTGATTGCTTATTCTTAATTTACTGCCGATGTTTAAACAAACGGCTCCAAAAGCGGCATAGTACTGATCAACGGATGGTTCGCAATAGACTGGCATCTTCTCTCTATAACACTGACTAAAGAGGTGCAGCATTTCATTACCTCCACCCCCAGGAATATTACCTGGTTCCAAAAAGAGACTAAGGTTACTAGGTAGTGCAGTACGAGCCCAGGCTTGATAGAGGGATTCGACTTCCTCCTGCATTTTGTTAAAATCGACTTCTTTTCTAAATGCGTTATACGCCTCTATTAATTGGCCCTCGAAGCAATTTGTATCAGTTTTTATAGGGGTAGGAAATGAAAGATAGAGTGCTGCAGGAGTGAGTTTTCCATTTTCAACAAATAAGACATCAGTAAAAAGATAGGAGAGTTCGTCTTGAGTGAAAAATTCGAAGACTCCGGACTCTAGATTCGGATTAAGGATCTCAAAAGGATTATCAACACGATTAGAGGCCGCATTGAGTAGGTAGTTTCTGAAGTCACAAATCTGCTGAGCCAGGGTATTCACAGAAGGGAACTTAGCTAGTACTGAGGGTATTTCAGATTTTCTATACTGCGCCACTAGAGCTACCCCAGCAAGGGCACTGGCAGCAACCGCCATGATTAGGTTAAAAGGCGAGCGCCAACTATTTCCTGGAATATATTTCCAATAGAGGGTGCCAAGCGAGGCTAAAGAGAGAAAAGCAGAGCCGTCCCTAATATACGTAGCCTTTATACGAAACTTCTCCCAAGTTTGACATGCCGCATCCAGAGCAGCAAAATTCACAGTAAAGAGTCTTTCATTATCTCTATTCACATGAAATACACTTCTATCCATTGAGAAGTTGCTTGGTTGTGTAGATATGGCTTCATGAGAAGTAGCATAAGGATTGGGGATTACTTCAAGTCGTCGGAGGGATGTATTAGCATGAAAGTCATTAAAAGAAGGATGTGAGGGGCCGTAACGTAAAAAGTTGATTAATGACATAGAGACTCCGGTTTTATGCGGAGAATTTTACTTTACAAAGCAATTTATTATCACGACTTTTTATCGAGATCTTCCCAGCGAAGGAAGAGTTGTTCGATTTGGTTTTCAGCAAGACCGACTTCGGTGCAGAGTGTGTTCAGCTTTTCGGGGTCAGCACCGATTTCAGGGGAGTCGATGAGGTGGTTGAGTTCTTTGATTTTCTCCTCGAGTTTGGAAATCTTTGCTTCGATTTGGTCGATTTCCTTTTTTTCTTGGTAAGAGACCTTAGGTTTGGGCGCAGGCTTTTTTTCTGGGGTTGGGAGAGCCTTAAGAGAGGCTTCCCATTGGTGATAGTCTGGGAATATTTGGGTTTGGTTGACCGCAAGGAATCCGTTGCAGATGCGATCGAGCATGAACCGATCGTGGGTGATCAAAACAACGGCACCGGTGAATTCAAGAAGAGTTTCTTCGAGGGTTTCAAGGGTGGGGATATCGAGGTCATTAGTGGGTTCGTCGAGGAGGAGGAGGTCGGCAGGTTGTAGCATGAGGTGAGCAATTGAGATGCGGGCTCTTTCTCCTCCGGAGAGTTTCCCAATCGGCATATCGAGGGTGTCGGGTGTGAAGAGGAATCGTTTGCACCAGCCGTTGACGTGGATTTTTTGTCCTTGGTAATCGACAAAATCTCCTTTTGGAGAGAGCGCATCACGGAGAGTGATGTTGTCAGGAAATTGCATGCGGTGTTGATCGAAGTAGACGATTTTAAGATCATCGGCCACTTTGAGTGTTCCTTGATCGGGAGTGAGCTCACTGGCCAGGATCTTGAGAAGGGTCGTTTTCCCTGAACCGTTAGGTCCCATGAGGCCGAGGCGTGTTCCAGGAGAGAGGATAAAATCTAGGTTACGAAAGAGAGATCTGCCTCCGATCTCTTTGGAAAGGTTTTTAGCGACGACAAGTTTGCGGGTTTCTCGCTCGGAGGCTAAGAAGTCGATGTCGGCTTTCTTCTGCTTGTTGCGTCGTTTGACTTCAGAGAGTTGCTCCAGAAGTTCGTGGGCGTCTTCGATGCGAGCGCGCGATTTGGAAGTGCGAGCTTTGGCGGTTTGACGGAGCCAGTCGACTTCGCGGCGCGCTTTTGAAGAGAGTGAGCGCTCTTGTTCAAGTTGCCCTTGGATGAAGAGTTCTTTTTTCTCCAAAAAATTTGAGTAGGAGCCATCGATGGCAAAAAGCCCGTTGGGATAAAGCTTATCGATTTCGATGATGCGAGTCGTCATGTTTTGAAGGAAGAAGCGGTCGTGGGACACAAGAAGATAGGTCGGAGCTTCTTTTTTGAGAAACTTTTCGAGCCAGACGATTCCTTCAAGGTCGAGGTGGTTGGTCGGCTCATCGAGCAAAAGAAGTTCAGGTTTTTGGATGAGCTCGATGGCGATGCTGAGACGTTTTTTCCATCCGCCAGAGAGGAGGTTGGCAGTCGGCTCTGTACCCGTAAACCCAAATTTGCTGAGACACATTTCGACGGCATGTTCTTTTTCATAATCGGGAAGATCATCTTGGATCGCTTCAAAAAGAAGGTCTGAGACTGTTTTTGAGGGGAATTCACAGGTTTGGGCTACATACCCTATCTTGAGGCCATTGCGGGCAGCTAGCGTGCCAGAAGACGGTTTCTCAAGACCAGACAAAATCTTTAATAGGGTTGATTTACCTGATCCATTCGGTCCAATGAGCCCAATCTGATCTCCTTGAAAAATACTAAGAGATAAATTTTTAAAAAGAAGTTTTGTTGCCATCTCTTTTGTAAGAGACTGACAATTGATCAATAGGGTCATAGGGCTATTTTATCACATCTCTTCTTCTTTGTATTCTAGTAAATCCCCTGGTTGGCAGTTGAGTGTCTTACAAATGGCATCCAGCGTCGAAAATCGTAAAGCTTTTGCTTTACCTGTCTTCAAGATCGACAAGTTTTGTTCAGTGATCCCAATTGCTTCGGCAAGATCTTTGGAGCGTATCTTTTTTTGAGCGAGAACGATATCTAAGTTAACAATAATTGGCATCGTTACACCGTCGCTTCAGTTTCTTCTTGGAGGAGATAGGCTTTGGCCATGAGGCGTGAGCCGACGATCAGGATGAGTGCAAAAAGAACGAGTTCGAGTTGTGCATTGCCTATAGAGACAGAGATCATCCGCTGTCCAGGGGGATTGGAAATAGTGATAATGAGTGAATAGAGAGCGCTATAGATAGGGTAGAAACATTGTTGAAGGAGGACGAGCATCCCGATCCGATAGGTAATTCGGGAGGAAGTTATGGAGAAAAAAGTTCCTGTTTGGAATCTGCGGAAAAGCTCATAACCGAGCCAGAAAGCCATTGAGGTGAAAGCCGTCAGAAGGAGATCAACAAGAAAGCCTGCACATTTGAGAAGAGGATGGATTTCTGAAAGGGAAACAAAGGCGACTCCTTGTGGGATAGGGTGCCATTCCGATTGAAGGGGACCAAAGTTGATGCCAGCAAATCCATTGGTAATCCAATAGGCAGCGACCCAGATCGGTTTAGCGATGGCGCCGAGGATGCAGACGATTTTAAGAAACTGAGAGAGACGTTCGATATTCATGGAAAACTCCTTTGAAAGCGTTTCCCATGATTATCGATAAACAATCATTTATTATCAAGAATCGATCATTATCCGGGCTTGGATGTCAGAGCTGCTGGGGTTTTGACATCCACCTCTGCGGGCTCTTGCTCAAGGAAAACGATCTTATCGTTTTGTACTGTAGCGAGGAGTGAGACACCTTTGTCAGGATTTTGGAGCAGTTTTTCGGCGAGCGGATCTTCGAGGTAATTCTCAATCACGCGGCGGACGGGGCGTGCTCCCATCTCAGGCTGGTATCCTTTCTCGACGAGGAAGTCTTTTGCTTTGTCGTCGACATTGAGAAGGATGTGTTTACGAGAGAGGCGGCTTTTGACTTTTTGGAGCTCGAGATCGACCACTTTATGGAGATTGATACGATCGAGAGGTCTGAAGATCACGACACCGTCGAGGCGGTTGATGAATTCAGGTTTAAAGTGTTTACGAACGGCTATCTCGATCGTCTCTTGCATCTTCTTGTAATCAAGGATCGATTCTTGCGCAGCAAAACCGACTTCGGTTTGACGACGGATGAGGTCGGCACCGAGGTTGGATGTCATGATGATGATTGTATTGCGGAAATCGATCTTGCGACCAAACGAGTCGGTGAGACGTCCTTCTTCTAGGATTTGAAGCAGGAGGTTCATCACATCGGGGTGTGCTTTTTCGATTTCATCGAAGAGAACAACGCAATAAGGACGTTGACGGACTTGCTCGGTGAGCTGTCCACCTTCTTCATAGCCGACATAACCTGGAGGTGAGCCTGTCATACGTGAGACAGCAAACTTCTCCATGTATTCAGACATGTCGACTTGGATGAGAGCGTCTTCACCGCCAAACATATTGATAGCGAGCTGTTTTGCAAGGAGGGTTTTTCCCACACCAGTAGGTCCTAAGAAGAGGAAGGCGCCAATGGGTCTGTTCGGATCTTTAATATCTGCTCTACTACGACGGATCGCTCGGCAAACGGTGCCGACGGCGTCGTCTTGACCAATGATATTGGTTTTTAAGATCTCTTCCATCTTAAGGACTTTAGCCGTTTCACCTTCTGTAAGACGTGTGATGGGGATGCCGGTTTGTTTTGCAACAATGGCGGCAATATCTTCTTCATCGACGATCACTTGGTGTTCATCTTTCGAATTTTCCCATTGAGTGATCAATTTCTGAAGGTCTTCGCGCAGATTCTTTTCATTGTCACGCAGTTTGGCGGCTTTTTCGTAATCTTGGGCTGCGATCGCTTCTTCTTTGGCAACGCGCACGACTTCAATATCGGCTTCAAACTTGGTGATATCTTGGGGTTGGTGCATTGAGGCAATGCGAGCTTTTGCTCCTGCTTCGTCCATCAGGTCAATCGCTTTATCAGGCAGGAAACGGCCTGCGATATAACGGTCTGAGAGGCGGGCAGCAGAATCAATCGAAGCATCGGTATAGGTACAGTGGTGATGCTCTTCGTATTTGCTTTTGAGCCCTTTTAAGATTTGGATGCTATCTTCAATGGATGGAGGTGCAACTAAGATTTTTTGGAATCGTCGCTCGAGTGCGGCATCTTTCTCAATATGTTTGCGGTATTCATCGAGAGTGGTCGCCCCGATACATTGGATCTCTCCACGTGAAAGGGCTGGTTTCAAGATGTTCGAAGCGTCAATAGCACCTTCGGCAGCACCTGCACCCACGATCGTGTGGAGCTCGTCAATAAAGAGGAGGATGTTTCCATTTTTCTTCACTTCATCCATGACGGCTTTGATCCGCTCTTCGAACTGGCCGCGGTATTTTGTACCGGCGATCATGAGAGTTAAATCGAGAGAAATCAGTTTTTTCTTGGCGAGGTTGTCAGGGACTTCTCCTCGGACGATCGCTTGGGCTAGTCCTTCCACGATCGCTGTTTTACCAACGCCAGCTTCTCCTAAGAGAACCGGGTTGTTTTTACGGCGACGACAGAGGATTAGAATAAGTCTTTCAACTTCATCTTTACGACCGATAACAGGATCGAGTTTCCCTTCGCGGTAGAGTTCTGTCAGGTCGTGACCATACGCTTTCAGTGCTGGCATTTTATCAGGGGAGACAGGCGCTTTATCTTGCGGCTTTCCTGGGGGTGTCCCTGAAGGTGGTGGGGGAGAAGAAGGGTTCATTCCCATCGGGGGGAGTTGAAGGTTGAAGGTCTCAAGTTCTTTCAAGACTTCACGGCGGATGTCTTTGAGATTCACGTTGAGATTTTCAAGAACTTGCGCGGCAACGCCATCACTTTGACGGAGAAGAGCCAGTAAGAGATGTTCTGTGCCAACATAGTTGTGGTTTAAGCTGGCCGCTTCTTCATTGGCAAATTCGAACACCTTTTTAACCTTGGCGGTAAGGGCGGGGTCTCCATAGACTTGGATTTCAGGGCCAAAGCCGACGAGACGTTCGACTTCTTGGCGCACAGTCTCATAGTCTAGATTAAAGTTGCGGAGTACGTTAACGGCAATTCCTTGGCCGAGTTTGAGCAATCCTAAAAGGACATGCTCCGTTCCTAAGTAATTGTGGTTCATCCGCTGCGCCTCTTTTTTAGCGAGCTTAATGACCTGCTTTGCGCGATTAGTAAATTTATCAAACATAGTTTATTACGAATTAGATTGGTAATGAAAGACTTACCAACAAATCGCCTCCCCTACGTCGGTCATTGTAGGTTTTCCCGTGATTATTGGCAAACACATGTAAAATATATTTTTTAATCTTCGACAGTCGATCGCTCAAATTTTGTAAGAGGTCTAATAGCTCGCTGTCACACTGAAGTGGAGTTTACCAAACGTCTGGGTAGGAAGTTTTAGCTTGTGGAGCTGAAAGCCGTAATCGACACGCGCCGTCAGGTAAGGATACATGAGAAGCCGCAGACCCGGCCCCATACTGAGGAGCCAGGCGCTGGCAGGGATCCCAGCGAGCTTGTTGTCGTAGTTATGGCCCACCCCGTAGTCTAAAAACGCTAAAAAGATGAGGTGGTTCTTTTGAGAAGAGCCCAAAAAGCCTACCTCAGGAGAACGGAATTCTAGGTTGAAACAGAGAGCATTGTCAGCATCAAAATCTCTCTCATCGTAACCTCGGACGGTCTCATACCCTCCGAGACCAAACTGCTCACTGGGAAGTAAAGGGCCTGTTCCAACTTGTCCTCGCAAAAGAGCTAAAACCGAGCCGTACTTAGAAGTGTATTCCTCTCGCAAAGAGAGCTCTCCATAGCCATACTGGGGTTTTGCTCCTGCTCTTAAAGAGTTAAAATCGGCCTTTGCTTGGTCAGGAAGCCAGGCAGCAGGAGAGAGGTAGCCGCTGACATCAAACGATAGAAAGTGGTGCTTGAAACGATCTTCGAGATGGTAAGAGACTGCCAGCTGCGTGAGGTTGACATTTTTAGTGAGGAGAGGAACCGACTCAGGAGCATCTGCAAAAAAGAGGCTGCTGTTGGTCCTTTTAAAATCGGCTCCGACACTGATCTCGTGCCTAAAGGGAGAATAGAGAGGAAGGAAGGGGATTATGTACCGAGCACTTCCCTGAACCAGCTGTCCCTCGGAAGCAAAACTTGTCATCTTGGGATGGATTTTGGCATACGCGCCGTAGACTTTGAGCGTATGGTACCACGAAAGGTAAGAGGTGTAACTGAGATAGTGGGAGTTAAACAGATGGGCACTTCCAGCCGTTGTCCACTGATAAGAGATAAGATCGCCGATGCCCCAAGCGTTTCCCCAATTAAAGCCTGCATAATACCGCTCTTCTCCTGTTGTGTCGATCCCTGTGTTGTCCGCTCCGCCATAGATGCGGAGAGGAAAACGGTCCTGTGTGACAAACTCAAAATCAGTCGTCCCCGGTGACGTGCCTGCTAATGCCACCACCTTCGTGGAATGGAAAGAGCTCCGATTTAAAGAGGTGAGGTCATTTAAAAGCCTCTCTTGGGAAATGGCTTCTCCTGGCTTAAGATGGATAAAGCGACTGAGTGTCTGATCAGAAAACCACTTGTTTCCTTTGTAAGTAAGTTGGCCGACTTTTCCCTCGTTCAGCTGGATAATCAAAGTGCCTGCAGCGATCTCTTGAGTAGGGATCTGGACAGCAACAAAGGGATATCCTTCCGCTTGGTAGTAAGAAGCGATCGACTTTTTTATCTCTGTCAGAAGGGTGTCACTTATAGGCTGGCCCAAAAAAGGAGTGAGATGGGACGCAAGCGCTTTAGTGCGAAAAGAGAGTGCCTCATCTGAAGCTTCCGTCCCTCCAGGACCTTTAAAAATTAATTTTTCTAGGACGGATGCTTGCAGGCTGAAGGTTAAAAGCGTCAGACAGGTGAGAGCTTGTAAAGAGCGCATACGTTACCTTTGTTGATGTTCATCGTTTAAGGAAATTTCTTGATCTGCCTTTGTAGAGAGGGACTCCAGACGAACGGGTCGTTCAAATTCCCACCCTTCATACAGAGGAAAAGAGCGTAGCGGAGGTTGATAAAGTAACGATCCGAAGGTGAGGATGTCCCAGAGTTGATAGATGTTACCAATCAAGCGGGTGAAGTTGTAAACTCCTCTATCAAGCTTAGAAGAAGGGATAGAGGGGTTAACGGGAGGTGGAACAGGAGGATAAATTAAAGAGGTCAGGCGTACTCTCCCGGACAGCTCCGCTGGAAAGCCGGCGAGAACAATGCCGTTTAACGTGTCGAATTGAACCGTTGCAGAGCTTAAGCTTGTATTAGAACTTTCTCCTACAAGACTGTTCTGATAAGAGACTTCCCCCACAAGACCTGAAGAGGGATCGCCAATAGAGACAGCGCCGGCATCGACAAGGAAGTCATTGTTCCAAGCGGGTGAGATGACAGCGTAGACGACGCCGAAATCTTTGAGGCCCTCACTTCCAACACTATCATTGGATTGAGTTCCAACAAGGCTATTTGTTGAAGAGACCGCTCCTGTGAT
>CAZNAR010000005.1:0-75558 GCA_964571465.1 uncultured bacterium | reverse complement strand
GTGAGGCCACTACCCCAGGTGACCGCTCCGGCATTAGTTGCAGCTCCATTGTCCCAAAGTGGGCTGCTTACCACATAGTTGCCATTGCTTAATGCTGTAACTCCAATATTTCCAACTAGATCATTTGCCCTCGTACCCACGAGGCTGTTGGCACTCGAGACATTGCCTGTAATGCCTGTGAGGCCACTACCCCAGGTGACCGCTCCGGCATTAGTTGCAGCTCCATTGTCCCTAAGTGGGCTGCTTACCACATAGTTGCCATTGCTTAAGGCTGTGACTCCATTACTTCCAACTAGATCATTTGCCGTCGTACCGACGAGGCTGTTGAGACTCGAGACAGTACCCGCAATGCCAGTGAGGCCACTGCCCCAGGTGACCGCTCCGGCTTCAGTTGTAGCTCCATTGTCCCAAAATGGGCTGATTACCACATAGTTGCCATTGCTTAAGGCTGTGACTCCACCGCTTCCAACTTGATCATTTGCTTGTGTACCATAGAGCATTGAAACGAGCCCCAAGGTGGCTCCATCATAGAGGTAGACTGCTCCGCTACTCGCTGCAGAAAAATTATCCCCAGGTTTTGTCACGACAATATTTCTGGCAGGCAAGGTGGTAATCACAGTCCCAAACCCTGTTCCACCTCCCTGGTTGGAGTCGATCAGCTCTGTTTGTGTAAAAGTGAGAGTGGCAGAGAGAGCTTGAGTCTCGCCCAATCGTATCGCACCATCAGTTGTACCTTGCGCAGAGAGACGAGCCCCTGGCAAATAAAGTTCATTGGATTCAAGGGAGATGGTTCCTGCTGCTCCTGTTGGATTGTTTACACTAAGGCGTCCTGAGGTGAAGATACGTGGAGCTGTAATATGGATAGAGCCACCTGGAGCTAAAAGAGACCCTCCTATTGATTACATATAAGGACCGCTCAGGTTAACCTTAATATCTTGAGTCGTCATAGGTGCGGCGTTGTACATTTTGTTCTCAGTGATTTGAAGGTTCTCTTTTGTTTCCAAAGAGCCAGTATTGATAACTCTTTCAGTTTTGAGCTGGATGTCATTAGAGGCTTTTAAATTGCCAGAGTTATCTAAATTCGCAGCCACAATCAGAAGACGCCCTTCTGATTTTTCTAACTTAATAGTCCCGTTTTCAGAAACCACAGCAAAGGTGTAGGGGTTTGTTTGGATGGCTTCGATATGTCCCGTGTTGACGATCGTGTTTTTAGCTTCTTCAGAGAGCTCGATCGAGAGCAGCGGCGTCTCTTTAAATTTCAAAAGAACAGTAGTTTCTGCAGCTAAGTGGGTGCTTCCGCCAGTTGATGTAATATGACCTTCATTCCGGATATTTTTCGCAATCAAGATAAGATCGCCATACGTTGTCTCAACGGTACCTAAGTTAACAATGTCAGATCCTTCTCCTTTTAATGTCCAGCTTGTGGAGTGTAAAAATTCTTCGTTAGAAAGATCAAGGGTCGATGCTAGAAAACCGGTTGTCTTAATGACTCCCTCTTTTCCGATGACGATGCCACTTGGGTTGATGAGGTAGACTTTTCCGTTAGACTCAAGTCTTCCTAATAGCTGGCTTATTTCTTTCCCGGTGACGCGGTTTAAGAGAGCCGACTTAGTGGAGGGGAGACTGATTCTAAGAATTTCATCTGCTGCAATCGAAAACGAGTTCCACTCAATGATCGTTCGATCGTTACCTTTAATAGGGCCGTTTTTTGTTACTAAATCTGAAAAGACGGCCTCTCCTGCAACAACGTGTGGCTGGTTCGGTTGGGCACTGAGAGTTGTTCCGCACAAAAGGGCCAGAGTGGTGAGCCACCGACGCGATCTTTTGTCCAACATAAACACTGCTTTTAAAATTTTAGTAATTGTCTTAGGAATATTTTTCAATATATAAACCTTGATTGTAAGTTTGTTTTCTAAATTTTCATCGTGATCCATCTCATACTAGCATGTTAGGATAGATTTTTAGTTTTGTCCGTGCTTTAATTGACTGCAAATAATGAAAAGTTATCTCTTATTAGTCTTTCTTATTTTCCTGCCCAATCTTTCTGCAACAAATGCCTATGTAACAGATTTTATTCCTGATGCAGTAACTATCATTGACACAACAAACAATGCCGAAATCGGAGTTATTCCTGTCAATCCTACACCCACAGCCCTTGACCGAACTGCCGATGGGCAGTTCATCTATGTTACATGCGCAGGCTCCTCCCCATCTGTTAATGTCATCCGTGTATCAGATCGCACAGTTGTTCATCGTATAACAGATACAAGCCTGTCATCTCCAACGGATATTGCGATGACGCCGGATAGTAAGCACGCCTGGGTTGTGAATAGTTCTGGGATCGTATCGATTATCAGCACAGAGACAAACACCGTGATCGATACAATTCCTGTTAGCACGTCGTCATTTCGGATTGCAATCTCCTCGAATGGACTGAAAGCTTATGTCACAAATCCAGATTCCAATAGTGTTTCAGTAATTGATACAACCACACGAGCCGTCACTACAATCACAACAGGCATTGGCCTAAATCCCACCGGTATTGGAGTCACTCCTGATAATCAATTTATCTATGTGATGAATGCAAAATCGAGCACTATTTCAGTGATCCGAGCGGCGACGAACACTGTTCCCTATCTGATAAAACTTCCTGATCTGTCAGCACCAGGAGTCATTGCATTTACTCCTGATGGACGATTTGCCTACGTTCCCGATCTTAATCCTCCTTATCATCTTTTTGTCATTGATACAGAGACTTCGTCCATTGTCGATACGATCATCCACCCAACATTCAATGGCCCCTCTGACATTGCCATGACTCCTGATGGACGATTTGCTTATGTTACCAACAAAAGTGATACGACCGTCTCTGTTGTCCAAACGACAATTCCCAGGGAGGTTATTCAAACGATTCGACCCTCTATAAAGATGGAAACCCCTATAGCTGAGGAAAAAGTTCTCCCTTTAGAGCCCCCTACTGAAGAGTTCAATAAAGCTGTAATCCAAGAAGAAATTCCATTCGTTGAAGAAACCCTTCTTCAATTGGAACCACCAATAAATTTCACCATCAAAGAAGAGATCAATGATTTTGGTCTGATTTATGAGTATGTCATTCACCTGAATTGGAGACAAAATCCTACCTCCTTGCCCAGTAGTGGCTATTACATTTACCGAGATGGAAAGAGGGTGGCAACCGTTTCAAATGACCAGTTTCATTATCAAATATCGATGAAAAAGAAGGGTAAGAGACATTTCTATTCAGTAACAGCGTTTGGTGCAGCCGGAAGAGAAAGCGCTTCGGTCATTCTGGAAGTCAAGTAATTAGACAGCAAAAATAGTTTTGAGGGCTTCAGGAGTTCCTTCCGCAACAAGCTGTCCGCCGTGAGTTCCGGCGCCAGGACCCAATTCAAAGAGATAGTCGGCATTTTTAATTACATCGAGGTTGTGTTCGATGATGACGAGGGTATTGCCACGGTCAACAAGCTGGTGGAAGATTTTGAGGAGTTTGACGATGTCGTCGCTGTGGAGACCGACGGTAGGCTCGTCAAGAAGGTAGAGAGTTTTACCAGATGAGCGGCGAGAGAGCTCGCGGGAGAGGCGGATCCGTTGTTGTTCACCGCCAGAGAGGGTGGCCACTTCTTGGCCTAGCTGGAGGTAGTCGAGGCCAACGGCGATCAGGGTATCGAGAATTTTGACGACTTTAGGGAAGGCGTCAAAGAAGGGGCGTGCTTCAGCAACGGTCATTTGGAAGACATGACCGAGGTGTTTCCCTTTATATTCCACAGTCAGAGAAAGGGGGTTGAGGCGGTAGCCGTGACATGATTCGCACGTGATTTTGACGGGCGGGAGAAACTGGAGCTGGATGAGACGAGTTCCGTGCCCTTGGCAGGTTTGACACATCCCTCGCTTATGGTTAAAGCTAAAATAGCGAGCTTCTAACCCTTTTGTTTTAGCGCCGGGAAGCGAGGCGAAAAGGTGGCGAAGAGGTGTAAGGAGGTCGACGTAGGTTGAGACGTCGGAACGATTCGTTTGGCCAAGAGGATTTTGCTGCAGGACGATCAATTGGTTCCACGGTGTTGCTTCGAGATTTTTTTCAACGAGAGGCCGCAGGACGTCGTGCAGGAGAGTTGATTTACCACTACCCGAGACGCCGGTCAGGCAGGTGAAGATTCCAACGGGTAAGTTAAGAGTGAAATGTTTCAGGTTGTATTTGGAGCAATCAAGGAGAGGGAAGTAGTCTTTCGGTTTACGCCGTTTTTCTGGAACAGGGACTTCAAGACGGCCGCTAAGGTAGGCACCGGTTAGTGAGTTTGGATTTTTCAAAATTTCAGGAAGCGTCCCTTGTGCGGTGATCTTACCGCCTTCTTTTCCAGCTTTAGGGCCAAAATCTAAAATATAGTCAGCGATTTGAATGGTCAGTGGGTCGTGTTCCACTAGAATAAGCGTGTTTCCCATTTCTTTTAGTTTTAAGAGGGCTTGGTTGAGTTTTAAATTGTCCTTCGGATGAAGGCCGATCGTCGGCTCATCGAGGACGTAAAGACATCCTGTGAGGCCTGATCCGAGTTGGCGCGAGAGACGGATGCGCTGTGTTTCGCCGCCTGAAAGAGTGGGCGCGCTTCGCTCAAGTGAGAGATAGCCCAACCCAATTGCTTCGAGGAAGTGGAGTTTATGTTTAAGCTGACTGTACGGCTCTTGAAGGTATGGAGTGACGTCCCACCGCTCCATGAGTTTGAGCGCTTCGTCGACCGGCATGCGGGAGAAGTCTGCAATGGAAGTGTGTTCGATTTTCACATGGCG
Organism: uncultured bacterium; assembly: GCA_964571465.1. Taxonomy (GTDB): domain Bacteria; phylum Chlamydiota; class Chlamydiia; order Chlamydiales; family Rhabdochlamydiaceae; genus PALSA-1444. The sequence goes on along the minus strand of CAZNAR010000005.1, from coordinate 70,761 downwards.
AGCCAGCGGATGAAGTCTGCTCCCTTGGCAGCTCAGACAGGTCGCTTGTGTAAGAAGTGGAGCAAACGCTTCGCGGTAGTCGGAGCGGAGCTTGGCGGCTTTACCAAGAACGTTGGAGAGACCGAGCCACTCGAAGCTTTTTCGTTTCATCGGTCCATTAAAAATCAGTTGCAGATGTTCAGCCGGTTGTTTTTTCAGCGGAAGGTCAGGATCGATGTCGTAATGAAGCATCATCTCTTCAATCAGACTGATGGCATAGGTAGACGTTGCCTCTTTCCAAAGATGGCGTAAAAGGCCAATGGGGGAGAGCGCGAGGAGTTCTTTTTGTCCTTTGAGATCGATTCCAAACTGAAATCCAAGGCCGAGACAGTCAGGACACATACCGTTTTCAGTGTTGAAGGAGAACGTATGTGGTGTGATCGAGGGATACGAAATACCGGTGGTGGGATCGGAGAAGGCGAGGTTAAAGAAGTGGTCTTTCCCTTCTGCATCAATCGTGACAACGCCCTTGGAAAAGGTAGTGGCGTGTTCAATCGCTTCCAGGAGGCGAGGAGTCGATTCGGGATCCAAGATACAGCGATCGATGACGAGGAAGAGATCGTTTTTACGGCTCTCATCAAAAGGAATTTCTTCATCGAGCTCTTTGTAGGCGCCGTTGAGGCGGATGCGAAGATAGCCTTGAGCTTGGAGTCGTTTGCTAAGTTCAGTAAACGACTCACTTTTCTTGAGTTTGAGGGGTGCTAAAATGTGAAGCTTGGTTTTGGGAGGAAGCTGCATGATTTTTTCAGCGACGAAACGGACGGTGACAGCTTCAAGTTTAACACCGGTTTGAGGGGAGTAGGGAGTGCCGAGGTAAGCGAAAAGAATGCGGAGGAAATCGTACGCTTCTGTCATCGTTCCAACGGTACTGCGGGGATTGCCGGCGTGGTTTTTCTGCTCAATGGCAATGGCAGGAGAGAGGCCGTCAATATGTTCGATTTTAGGTTTGGCCATTTGCTTGATGAACTGTCTAGCATAGGGAGACATCGAGTCGACAAAGCGACGTTGTCCTTCGGCATAGACGGTTTCAAAAGCAAACGAGCTTTTACCGGAGCCTGAAGGTCCTGTACAGACGGTGATTTGCCCGCGGGGGATTTTGACGTCGATCGATTTAAGATTGTTTTGGGCAGCTCCTTCAACAACGATATCGGTAATCGGATCAAATTTAGCTCGTTTGTGTGTGGAAAAATGAAACGTTTCAGAGAGTGCAAGACCAGTTGGTGTTTTTCTTTTGCCGATTTTTTCAGGAGCCCCTTCGGCAAGAAGTTTTCCACCGCCAGCTCCGCCTTCGGGACCGAGCTCAATGATCCAATCAGTTGCTTTAACAAGGTCCATGTTGTGTTCAATCACAAGCACTGTATTTCCTCGATCAACAAGTGACTGGAGAATTTCGATGAGTTTTCCGATGTCGTGGAAATGGAGACCGGTTGTAGGCTCATCGAGAAGGTAAACGGTTTTTCCCGTCGAGGGGCGCGAGAGCTCTTTGGCGAGTTTGATCCGCTGGGCTTCGCCGCCTGAAAGAGTAGGGGAGGGTTGCCCCAGCCGAAGATAATCGAGACCGACTTTGAGAAGGGTTTCGAGTTTCGTTTTAATCGCCGGAATGGAGTCAAAAAAGAGAACTGCTTCTGAAACCGGCATCTCAAGAACATCGTGGATGCTTTTTCCTTTGAACCGAATCGCTAGTGTTTTGTCATCGAACCGTTTCCCTTCGCAGTGGGTACACGTGGTCCACTCATCTTCGAGGAAGTCCATGTCGATTTTCACCATGCCCATGCCGCTGCAGTGAGGGCAGGAGCCTTCTTTGACATTGAAGCTAAATCTGCCAGGTTTATAGCCAAGCGATAAGCTTTCAGGCAGCTGGCTAAAGAGATCACGGATATCATCGAAGAGTTTGATGTACGTGGCGGGATTGGAGCGAGGTGTTTTTCCAATCGGGGTTTGATCAATCCCGATCACTTTGTCGACCTGTTCGATTCCTTCGATCGATTTGTGAGCGCCAACTCGTAGCTCGCCGCCTTGGAGTTCATTGGTGAGTGCTGGGAAGAGGATGTCGGAGATGAGAGACGATTTCCCAGAGCCTGACACGCCGGTGATACTGACAAAAAGGCCGAGCGGAATCGAGACGGTGATTTTTTTGAGGTTGTGGTGCGTCGCTTCTTTGATGGTAATTTTTTTGTCTGTCGGTTTCCGTTTCTTTTTCGGGAGTGTGACATGTCTGCGTCCCGCTAAATAGTCGCCCGTGATCGAGCGTTCACAGTGGAGAAGTCCTTCAACGGGGCCTGCATAGAGAACTTCTCCTCCTGCAGAGCCTGCGAGTGGTCCGATATCGACAACGGTGTCGGCCGCAAAGATTGTTTCTGCGTCGTGCTCAACGACAATCACGGTATTGCCTTGATCGCGGAGTGCTTTCAAGGTTGTAAGAAGCCTGTTGTTGTCAATCGGATGGAGGCCAATCGAAGGCTCATCGAGAACGTAGGTGGTGCTGACAAGGCCTGATCCAATTTGTGAAGCAAGACGGACTCTCTGCGCTTCTCCGCCAGAAAGGGTGGGGGCTGTTCGCTCAAGTGTTAAATAGCCGAGACCAACGCCGAGTAAGAAATCGAGTCTGTGGATGATCTCTTTCAGAAGTTCTTCTGAGATAGTTGTGCGAGGAACTTTTTTAAAGAAGGCTGCGGCTTCCACAATGGGCAGTGCTGTGAGTTCTGCAATCGTTTTCCCATTGATTTGTGCAGCGGATGGATACGGTTTAATCCTGCTACCACGGCACGTAGGGCAAATCGCCTCTTCCATCAGAGGCTCCATTTTTTGTCTGTACACATCACTAGTAGCTGCTTGATATCGATCAAGTGCCTCTTGGATCACGCCCCGCCACTGGACATATTCAGTCCAGCGCGCTTTTTTATGGGGATGGGCGAACAGCATGCGAGTCCACTTTGCCTGGATGCCATTCAGGAAGGCCTCTTTCCCTTCTTTGGGGATCTTCTTCCAGGGTGTCTCGATTTTAAATCCATAGATGCGCGCTAAGTTGTCATAAATATTACCGAATCGAACGGTCGTGTAGGAGGGAGCAATTAAGCAGCAATCTTCAGCGATACTTTTATTCGGATCGATCACTCTATCTAGACGGAATGTGCGCGAGACGCCGAGCCCCTGACAAGTTGGACACATGCCAAGCGGATGGTTGAAAGAGAAGTCATGCGGCTCCAGCGGTGGATACGAAAGTCCCGATTTTTTTGCATAAGCATGTTGAGAAAATAAAAGCTCTTCTTTCGTATCGCTGTTATAAGCGCTCATCAGTCCACTGCCGAGATCTAACGCTTGGGTAACCGCTTCTTTCAGTCGATCGTTGTCTGGAAGGGCAATTCGGTCAACGACGAGATCGACATCATGCGCTTTATTTTTATCGATCGAAAGAGCGTCTGAAAGTTCAACAATTGCACCATCGAGCCGGACGCGTGTAAACCCTTTCCTCTGGAGCTCAGCAAACTCCTCTTTAAACTCAGCTTTTTTCCCTCTTGCATAGGGACTTAAGATTATGAGTTTAGTTCCGCTAGGGAGTGCACTTAAGTGTTGAAAAATATGAGCCACGCTTTGGGGGGCTACCGGTTCACCGCTCACAGGGCAGTGGGGAATCGAGGCACGCGCAAAAAGGACGCGAAGAAAATCGTAAATCCCTGTCATGGTAGCAACGGTTGAACGAGGAGTTCGTCCAGCCGTTTTTTGCTCGATGGCAATCGTCGGTGAAATCCCTTCAATCCGATCTGCGTCAGGTTTGGGGAAATCTCCTAAATGACGTCGTGCATAGGTCGAGAGTGACTCAACATATCTTCGCTGTCCCTCAGTGTAAATCGTATCGAACGCAAGCGACGATTTTCCTGATCCTGACACACCAGTAAAAACAATCAATTGAAACGGATCGAGTGTTAAATCGACCGATTTAAGGTTGTGCACACGCACTTTTTTCAAAACGATTTTCATAGAATTAGATTCATTATAGCAGGGGGAGGATCTTTTTTGTTGAGTGAATTAAGCAAAGAGGAGCATGATCATTCGGTATGTAGGAGCAATTATCTTCTAACATAGGAAAAAGGAAGGTTCTAAAGAAGTAGTTTTTGTAAGCACAAAGGAGGCAGACAATGGTCATTCAAATCTCCTTGGCAGTCATTGCCATCGCGTTAGTCACTCTGGTCGGTTATTTAATCGCCTTAGGACTACAAGTTAAAAAAACGATCTCTCATATCCAAACGGATATCCATCTACTTTCTCTCGAAACTTCAAATCTGATCGGACGTGTGAATGAACTCACGACGGATCTTACAAAGAAATCTCAGTCGCTGAATTTCTTATTCGCTCCCGCTAAGGAATCATTATCTCAGAATAATACTCTCCCGCAAGTTATTGAATGGGCGGCCACAAGCCTTCTTCTCTTCAAAAAATCAAAGGAGTTTATAAAAAAATATGTCAAATAACAACGATTCCAAAAAAATTGTCGTCGGCGTTGTGGTTGGAGCTGCAATAGGTGCTGGAGTTCTCTATATGATTCATGCAGCCCGTCACCACAAAACACCACTTCTACACAAAATTGGTAAAACAATTTGTGAGGTAGGAGAAGCTCTAGAAAACTGTGAAATTGAAAGCTTTAGCGATATCACTGAGGAAGTGCAAAAGGCTCTTCCGAAGAAGAGTGATGTGATGAGCGGAGTCTTTGACTGGATTTCTAGTGGAGTGAGTTTACTTAAAAAATTTAAAAGTGGAGTTTAGCCATGTTCAACAATCACAAAACACAAGATTTTATACTCGGGGCCGTCATCGGTGGAACAGTGGGAGCCTTAACAACCATGCTCTTTACGACTAAAAAAGGTAAGGAACTCAGAAAGAACATCGCTGATAAGTACCATGAGTTAGAAGAAAATCTCAAGGAGACGGCCGAGGATCTACAAGACTCAGCTAAGTCTCAAGTCCATAAAGTCGCAAGCAAATTCAAAAAAGACGATTCTAAAGATTAGAATCGCTCGTCTTAGGGAGAGAATCGCTTGTGCATTCTCTCCCATCAATAATAAAGGTAAAGATAGGTTCCAGTCACAAAAGAGAGATAAAATAAGCCAGAGATATAACCCAATAGTGTATAGATCCCATCGCTATTGAGAATCCCAATGCTAATGAGAAAAACTGCAAAATAGGCGGCAAAACCGATAAGCGGAACGGGTGGGGCGAGTGCCAAAATAAGACCCATCGCAGCAATAGCAAGACCATTAGGCAAGGGTCTAGCAAGTTTATGAAGACGGGGAGACGTCCATCTTTCCAAAAATTTTAGAAAGCGGACGAGTTGGTTCAAAACTCTTCTCAAAATCCCGGAGGGGATTTTTAGTTTAAGAATGAACTTTGGAAGCCAGATCCAGCTCCGATTAAATGCAATACGCAGCCCTAGGTAACAGAGATAAATGCCAAACGGGATGGCAATTCCCGGGAGCTGACTAAAAAACAATGTAATGATGACGAGGATGATCACCTTGCCTCTTCCAGATAGGGCCGTTAAAAAAGTTTTAACAGAGACGGCCCCTTTCTTTGATTTTTCTAGAAGCTCTACCAACGCTTTTTCAAAACTTAGAAGAGGTGGATTGATCTTATTTTTCATCAGGGGCTATTCTAACAGAATGGAAAGATTTGTAGACTACAAGTTTATAGGAAAAGATTTAAGCCTCACACAATTTAAAGGGATTCGTCTCCAGGAAGTTACGTTCGAAAGTTGTAAGCTCATCGGCGTCAATTTTTCAATGGTCGACCCTCTTTTTTTCTCTGTCCGTTTTAGAAATTGCCTTCTTGACATGACAAATTTCTCGGGACTTGATCTTAAAAAAACTCCTTTCATCAACTGTCTTATTCGAGAAGCTTCTTTCTTCGAATCGAACCTCACCGAAGCCGACTTTTCGGGGTCTAACCTCTCAGGCACCACCTTCCACCACTGCAACTTATCTCAAGTTAATTTTGCCTCAGCCATCAATTATTCAATTAATCCCTTTACAAACCAGCTTAAAAAAGCCCGATTTTCTTCTCCAGAGGTCCTTTCTCTATTAAATTATTTTGAAATTATCATTGTTTGATAAACGCGTTGTTTTCATTGCAAAAACTCTTTATAATATTCTATGAAATTAGTGCTGAATTTCAAGAAAGAAGGAAAAAATTTTGGGCAATAACATCAGTGAGAATCTTGGTTTTAGAGCGGCTTTAAATCAGTTTGGACATGCGGCTGTCTCGCTTGCATGGGCAACAGGAAAGGCACCTTTTACGGGAGGATGGAAACGTCTTGTTCTTATCGGCCCTCCTGTTCTTTTACTAGCCTCCGGTGTTGGGGCTTTAATTTATACGATCATGACGAAAGCTATCCGAGAAATTGGAAGGATGTTTTATCAGAAAGCAAGCACGGTTTATAACGATTTTTTAGCTTCAAGACATGTGGCCCCGGTAAGGCCTGATCCGCAACAACCGAGAGACTTACCTGCCAGAGTAGACTCGCTCATCCAACGCCAAGTACCGGTGGTGGCTTCAAGAGCATCAGAAGTATCATCTGCAGCTATCACCCTCGCACCGCTACCGATTGATGCTGCAAAAGAAAGAAACCAATCGCTCTTAAAACTTTTAGGGCTTGTTGAAAAACTCGTCATTGATCCTTTGGTTCAAAAAAAGGATCTCGTCTTAGGTCGTGAATATACACACGAAGGATTGAAAAAATGGCTCATGTGCATGACTCTTTGGCGTCTGGGGCTGATGTGGGATCAGCTGGAAAATCAATATGTCCAAATGAAAACACCACCTCCTCCTACGGTTCAATCCATCGTTACTGCAGCCAAGAAAATTGATGCTTCTCTAGGAGAGATGTTTGAGCAAGCCCCAACTGCAGAGATATTAGCAGCTATTTTAGGGAGCCCACTTTCTGACAAAATCCCTATAGCAACGCTTTGTTTTAAACTCGATGCAATCCGGAATCAACCCATCGTTGGAGAAGAGACCAAATTCGCTGAACAGCAGGAGATTCGTAAACAATTCGCGCTCATCATGAACAATGGGATGGCAAATACACTCTCTCATATGTCAGCAATTGTCGAAGGGTGGATCACTGTTATGAATATCCCTCCTGTTGCTCTCCCTCAAGTCGCAATAGGGGCTAGAGTTGAGGAGTCTCAACCAAATCCTTTCACCAGTTTAGTCAGAGATGTCTCTCATCAGGTTCAGAAAGACCTCACAGCGAACTATTTGATGCCTTTATGGTCCATAAAATTTGCAGAGTGGAATGGAGCTGTCCGAGAAGATTTGGGACGGCTGGGGACCAACACCGACCTTTTTGAGCAATTTATGGATGGTAAAATTGATGAGAAGCAGTTTTTGGAGAATGTGCAAAGCCACGTTCTTCCAACCTCACTCACATCCATGGTTTGTTTTATGAGAGCCGTACGTTTGATGGGTCGTGATGAAAGCGCGTTTAGCAGTGCGACACAAAGCATCGTTGCCAGCGTTCTTGCTCAGCTTCAACCCACATTGACTGATACATTATCAAAATCGACAGAGGCCCTTTCTCAAATTTCTTTTGAGAGAACTGTCCCAAAATTTGTGGACTATTTCATCGAATTACTCAATTGCAGTAAGACAATGCAAGAAGTACGCCAGCCAGGGTTGGATTCAAATTTTGAATTTATGCCAGGACGCGACCCCTTGATTCTAGCTTTAAGAAAAGTGGGTGCTGAGGGGGTTGACTTTGACAAGATGGAACGTCTTCACAAAGAGACTAGATCGCAGATCTCTGGCAAAGAGATTATCACGAAGTTTCCAGAAGGGTCTATCCACAAAGCAGTTCGTCGCAGTCTTGATTCACCTCTCCATGAAGAAGAGTGGATTCGACTTAAAAAAGAAGAAATAAAAACAATTCTACAACTACGCGCCCAAAAATATGCTCAAGAAGAAGGCACTTTGTTATCGAGTCTTTTAAAGGCTAGACCTGCTCCCGAGTCAACTAATGTTGTCAGCGCCGTGCTATCGCTTTCTAATAAACTACGTAATGTTCCCGCAGTTGAGAGTGTCTTGTCATTCCTTTTTTCAGGTGTCGAGTCCATGGTTGTCAACAAGGGCGTAAGAGCGATTCAGAGTTCTATCAATGAGGTGACTTCAACGGGTTATTTAGGTGCTGCGATTGCAACAACTGTCGTCAAGGGGCTTATTTATAAAGAGGATGAAAAATGGGATGAAAATCTATCTGTTCTTCAACAGGCCTATTTATTCCTCCAACCTGAAGAGCAAGCGCAAGTTCTAAAGCATTTGGAAGCAGTGTGTACTAACTCGACTCTCGAAAGACGTAAAGCCCAATTAGAGAAGTCAAGCTTTACTTCCAGCGACTTACAGTCTCAGATTGAAGAAATGAAGAGAAAAGAAAGCGCTTATGTGGGCGCTGTAAATCAGTTGGTTGATGTTCTCAAAAAAGTCGATTCTGTAGCTAACCCAGAGGAAGTTGCTCAGATCGTTGATGCCTGTGAAAAGCTAAAAAGAGAAAAGGAATTGCAACAATTCTACCGTGCAAGAACTTTAGTCACCTACGTTGCAGATAGTTACCTTACTCAAGTTCTGACGATGGCTGGAGGCGCAGCTTTGAAGAGTATTTGCATCAGGGTTATTCACGAAGCTTTAACCCTTCTCACCTGTCAAGAGCTCGTGAAGCATTGGATTTTCACGATTGTCGACCTCGTCATCGATGAACTTAAAGAAAGCAGCAATGGAAAGCCCGCAGCACATCAGCACCATTCTGAAGAGAGGAAATCGCTGCTTGACTTTATCCCAGAAGCTCATAAACAGAGATTATTAGGTTCTTTGACGGATTTCATGCAAGCCGCTGAAAAAGATAAGAGTTGGACAAGCTTAAGTTCGTGGATTACGTGGGGCGCAGCTAAGGTGTCAAATTGGTCGCCAGGTACTATCTGGGGATATATCGAACCTTACAAAGAAAAAGCTACCATCACGCCAGTCGAGTTGAAAGGGCATGTGGTTAAATGGGTCGATACGTTTGGTAGAGGGGGCCTTTCAGAGCTGATTATCCAAGCACTGACCGAACACGTGGCCGATCCTCGACCTCATAAAAAATAGACAAAGCTCTAAGAATCTTCTATAGTGACGGATATGACTCGAACTAAAATTATCTGCACGATGGGGCCGGCGACGGCTCCTTATGAAAAAATCTTAAAACTGATCGATGCTGGGATGCGCGTTGCACGCATCAATTTTAGTCATGGGACGCATGAAGAACATGCGAGTGTCATTGCAAATTTAAAAAAAGCCCGTGAGGAACGGAAGCTCTCGCTGGCGATTATGGTCGATACGAAAGGGCCTGAAATCCGTCTAGGAGAGATCGCAGGAGACGGTCTTTCCGTCAAAACAGGGGATAAAATTGTATTAGGTCCCACAGGGACTATTCCAATTACACCTCCGGAAGTTTTGGAGTCGGTCAAGAAAGGAATGGTTCTTCTTTTTGATGATGGCTATATCCAAGGAAGAGTTCTCAAGGCAACCTCCAAAGAGGCTGAAATCGAAATCCTCAATGCCGGCACTTTAAAAAGTCATAAAAACGTGACACTGCCTGAAGCCCAAGTAAAACTTCCTGCGATGACAGAGCAAGATGTGAAAGATCTCATTTTTGCTTGTGAGCAAGGGATCGATTGGATTGCGGCCTCTTTTATCCGCTCAGCAGAACATGTCCACGAAATCAAAGATCTTTTGGCAAAGCATTGCAAGTCCGACATTTTAGTGATGGCCAAAATTGAAAGCGCTGAAGGAGTCAGTAACTTTGATTCGATTCTTGAAGCTGCAGACGGCATCATGGTAGCGCGTGGTGATTTAGGCGTTGAACTTCCCATTGAGGAGGTACCAGCCCTTCAAAAAATGATGATCTATCGATCGAGCGAAGCATCTAAACCGGTTGTCACCGCTACGCAAATGCTTGAGTCAATGATTCATAATCCTAGACCTACCCGTGCAGAAGTTTCTGATGTCGCTAACGCTATCTATGATAGCTCGTCAGCTGTTATGCTTTCTGGTGAAACCGCCGTTGGAAAATATCCGATTGAAACCGTCTCGATGATGCGACGGGTGATTGAGCAGACAGAACTTGATTTTGAATACCGCGACTTTTACGACCAAAACATCTCGCTTGAATTCACCAATGTCGCTTCCTCGCTGGCGTCCGCAGCTGTCCAGACAGCGTATACCGCAGAGGCCAAAGCGATCTTTGTCTTTACCATTAGCGGCTCTACCGCCCGCCTCATCTCTCGTTTCCGGCCCGAACTGCCGATTATAGCTCTGACTCCCAACGAAAAAACATTCCATCAACTCGCCCTCGAATGGGGCGTTATTCCTCTGAAAGCCGCTTCTCATATCACCCTAGCTGAAGCGATCTCGTATACGTCTCACTTTGCCCTCGCCCATAAGCTGGTTCAATCAGGTGATCTCGTTGTGATGACAACTGGTACACCCTTCTGGAACAAAGGGACCACTAATACCTTAATTGTGGATCGCATTAAACAGTAAGCTGAGAGCACACAGAGCCGCGGTCTCGGCTCGGAGGGTGTTGGGGTGGAGTGTGATGCCTAAAGCTCCTAATTTTGTCTCTAAGGTCGTTTGCTCGTCGTTTGTAAGTCCTTTTTCAGGACCGATGACGATTGTCACGGGAGCGGGAAATTTCTTAATGGGCTGAGCGTTTTCGGCAAGAGAGCCGAAAAGAAGTGTTCCAACTGGTTTTTGCCACTGGAATAAAGGTGGTTTGATCTGTAGAGAGGGAAGATAAAGCCGTCCACACTGTTTGAGGGCAGAGATCATGAGGGTGTGAAGCCGCTCAAGCTGATGGGGTGTGAGCTCTTTTTTCTCACTTTGCTCTCCAGGAAAAAGCCAAAATTCTGTTGCTCCTAGTTCAGTTCCTTTTTCAATGATCCAATCCAGAAGAGCAGGGCGCGTAAAAGCTTGAGCTAGGATCAGAGAGAAGGAAGGGAGAGGCTCTTCTGTTTTTTTTAGAATTTCAAAGAAAGCCGAATTTTTTCCGATCTCTGTGACACGTCCTTGAACCAACGTTCCTTTTCCGTTCACAATTTCGATGAGGTCGCCTGGACGTGCGCGCATCACAACTTTAAGATGATGAAACTCTTCTCCGTCTAATGTTTCTCCGATGTTTTTAAGGTAGAAGCGATGGGCAGGCATTCTGAATGAGATCCTTGGGGTGGGAAAATTTAAAATGGTTAAAGGCTGTCGGTGATTTGAAAGAGGTGTTTGCAAAATCAATCACAAGCTTAAATCGGTAGTCGGTTGTAAAGGGATTTGAGGTGTAGGTTTTGACTTCACAAGGGGCATCCGGGGCAATAACACTCGGGGTTACAAAAGCGGTGAGCTGCTCGCGGGGATAAAGCTCACGGATCATGGGGAGCCAGGTGAGCTGCTCAGGGTTATTTCCAAAGATCAGTGCAACAGAATCGTGGCGAAACGGTTTTTTGAGACGACCCGGGAGCTGTTGTTTCCACTTATTATGGATCCAGAGCCACTCATGGGGTCTGGCTTTGATACTGGCCTGGAAAAGATCGAGGACTTGGAGCATTTGGGCTTCGACATCGCCTTTAAACTCGATAGGATCGCTGTAGTGGATGAGGTATTTCCCTTTCTCTCGCCGAATTGTTGCCACTAGAATAGGACATCCGGTTCTTTTGGAGAGAAGGGCCGGAAGGGGAGAGGTCCATGCATCCCGCCCTAAAAAGGGGGAGGAAAATCCCGAGTCGGGCATCCCTTGGTCACCGACGACGCCTAAAAATTTACCTTCTTTAAGGGCTTTAACACTGGCGCGGTAGGCATCGCGGGGCTCAATGATTTTACCTCCAAATTTTTCACGGAGGCGGAGAGTCCAATCATAGAGTGGTTTATTTTTTATCGGTCTGCCGATGGCAACTCCTGGCATGCGGCTTGTTCCTTCTAGAAAAAGGATTTCCCAGTTGGTCTGATGTCCACAGAAAAAGATTACTCCTTTTCCTTGATGAATAAGTGAGGCAGCATAGTCAGGGTTCTCGCAAGCAGCTATTTTCGAAATATCTTTTTCGCGATAGAGACGGGGGTATTCGAGAGTGCTGATGGCGAGGTTTTGCATCGAGAGCTTTGCCAGACGGATGATGTCAGTAGGGGAGAGATGGAGGTCGGTGGCCAGCGCCAGATTCGAAAGAGCCCGTTTCCGGTATTTAGGATAACAGTAATAGATGAGAAGGCCGAGACCTTTGCCCAGCTGGGTGATCACGGAATAGGGGAGAAACTGGAGGGGAAACGTAAAAAATCGAAAAAGGAAGTAATTTACCCAAGACATACGTCGCAGATTTTTTCGAGTTGATTCGGATAATCAAGGTGAGAGACAGATGATCGGATCAGGGCAGCTCTTGACCGTTCTTTAGGATGTTCCAGAGCAATTTCAAGAGCCGATGCCAGCTCTTCAGCGCTATGACAATTTTCTACGATGATTCCGGTCTGGGATTGGAGCACTTCATGGCCGCCATTCATCTTTGAGGAAACGACGAACAATCCAAGGGCGAGCGCTTCAACGGTCACATTCGCAAAGGGGTCATAAATTGAAGGGATGACAAGAGAGTCGGCGGCGAGGTAGTAAGGCTTAGTGGAAGTTTCGGCCCCAAAGAACGTGACCTGGCTTGCAAGTCCTAGATGATCGGCAAGAATTTGATAGCTCTTGAGTTGCTTGTCATGTCCAACAACTGAGAGGTGGAAATTTTTATCTTTTAAAAGAGCGAGCGCCTCTAAAAGTACATCAAGACCCTTTCTTTGGAAATTATGTCCGACAAAGAGGAACTGATAGACCGAAGGGTCGAGTCCTAGATCTAAGATATACTTAGCCCGTTCATTCAGAGAATCGTTAAAGTCTGCTTCGAATTCTTTCCATTCGACACCGTTATGGACTACATGGATTTTAGCAGGAGGTGTCTTGTAGTGCTTGAGGATTTGAGTTTGGACCATGCCTGAGTTCACAATGATCGCTCGTGTCTCTTCCGCTTCAAAGGTTTTCTGTTCGAGCTCGAGTTGGAAACGGTGAAGGGGATTGACGGCAAACGAAAGCTCTCTCAAACGTCCTTCCACCTGGGCTCGTAGATCAAGGTAAGCGGCGTGCACACCATTGCCTGCACGGTGGTGGGTCTGTTTAGAGCAACGATCCATACTAAAGACGACGTCATGGCCTGCTGTTTGCTCAGCGAGCCATCGATCGAAATCTTTCATTTTCTGAACTTTTAAAAACCCCTTCGGCTTGTAGGTGTAAGTGGGGCATAGATTCGTTGACGAGGAAGATGTGAAAAGAGAGACATCGATACCCCGTTCTAAAAGAGCCTCTAAGATTCGAGTGGTGACTTTTTCAAGCCCCCCTTGCGAATGGAAATCTTTTTTGATGAGGGCCAGCTTTTTCATGGGGACGCATCTTTTACACAGATCTGATTTTGATCAATTTCAATGGCAAGTTTCAACTTTTCTGTCTGTGATTTATAAAGTTGGAAACGGTTCATGTAACTTCTGAACCGGTTTCTTAAATACTCTTCGCGTTGTTTAGCAAAGCTGGGATCTTCATGTCTGTGTTCTTCATCCGAGAGAAGGATGGAGACGTAACGATCTTCTAAAACACGAGGGTTTTGAAATTGAACGGACCAGTCGAGCTTATTCTCTTTGGGATGGACAATGACGGAAATTTGAATCATATCTTGAACGAGCTCAACAAAAAGATGGCTGGCTCCTTTTGCAAAGAGCGAATCTTTCATCATATAGAGGCCGCGGTATTGATCGACAAGTCCACCTAGAGCAATCGAGTAGGTTTCAGGATTTAGATTCATACTATGTTCTGTTGGGAAGAAAAGAGAAATCGGAACTGGTTTTGCAATAGGGTGGAGATCCGATTTCACGAAATCGATCCGCAAATCTTGGGCTTGGGCATCATCGATCATAAAAGGATGTTCTGAAAGAGAAGGGATCTCGATTTGCTTCCAATCATCGGGGATCATAAAAGAGATTTCATCGGACGTTGAATCGGCCTCTTCAAGATCTGCTCTGGTGATGTCGTTGAGGTTAAAGGTGAGGTTGATTCCGCGGGCTTTGACTTGTTTAATTTTCTCTACAGGGCCACTCACTGTGATCGATAAACGATACGGCCAGACATCTAAGAATTGATAGTCGCTGGGCGCCTCTCCAATCGGATGGGTCACCATAACTGGAATTTTCTCGGTGATCATACGAGTAAAAGAGATAGGCAGTCTTTGCATGATTACTTTTTTCACTGTTTTTGATAGGTCGATATCGGGGTTGAGGGAAATCAAGTTTTTGCGGGAGATCGATGCGATCCATTCATCTGATTTATCAGTTGCATCTAAAATCACTTCGAGATCGTTGGAGGTGATATCTTTAAGAAGGTTTTTATTTCCTTGGAGTGCAAGGGAAATCTTCTTTGAAAGCATGCCGCTTGTCAAGAGTCCATCCACCGTCATCCCCGCAGGAATATTAATCAAACGGACTGAGACATTTTCAAGGGTCTTTGTCGTGGTCATCGATTGATTGACCATGAGCCATAGTGAAATCGCTAGCAAAAGTGAGACGAGCTTGCGGTGCCAGTTGCTAAGGAAGATATGACGTAGGAATTCCATCAAACCCCCATCCATTCCCTTAGAAGAAATTTCTTCCGTTGAGGTTTCGTGTCAGAAGTGCTAAAGATACTGTGAATGACGCCTCTAAACTTTTCAGGATGGACTCCTGTCTGAGTAAACTCACCTTCTCTAGCAAGCGTGACTTTTCCAGACTCCTCTGAAATGACAATCACCATTGCGTCCGTGGTCTGCGAGATCCCGAGTGCGGCTCTGTGTCTTGTTCCCATGGCTCGTGTCACTTTGGGGCTTTCATCGGCAAGAGGAAGGATGACAGCGGCTGCCACAATCGTCATGTCACGGATGATCACCGCCCCGTCATGTAAAGGAGTGGAGTTAGTGAAAATCGTCTCTAAAAGTTCGGAAGAAAACCTGGCGTTCAAAACAACGGCCTTTTGTGCAAATTCATCCAGCTTATCATTATGCTCCAAAGCAATCAAAGCACCCACCCGTTTGGCAGCCAAACGGTAGACGGAGTTAGTCAGCTGATCTAAGAATTTATCAAATTGCGTCACTTCGCGGTACCTTTTTCCTTTCAAACTTAATCTTGATAGGGCGACCCTTAGCTCAGGCTGGAAAATCATCAAAAGGCCGACGGCAGCCACGTTCATGAGATTGGACATAATCGTATAGAGAATTGGGAGATGGAGGACAGAGCTGATAGCGAACATCACGAAAAAAGCAAGGAGCCCCACGAGTAAGTCCATCGATCGTGTATTCCAAAAAAATGACAGCAAGTAATTGAGGATGATGGCGATCACACCGATTTCTATGACAGGAGTAATTGCGTCCAATACATTCATATTAATTTTTTAGTGCTTGCGTCATTGTAGTCATGGCATTAGTTAAGGTCAACGCCCATGTCGTGCTGAAGCTGATAATACCTCTGAAGGAGAGCAACCTGCGCCTGCGTTTGATGAAATTCGCTTTCAATTAAAAATTTCTTAGCATCTTGGAATTGGAGGTCCGAAAGACTCCCTGCGGCATACTGGACCTCTGCTTCCTCCATAGTTTGTTGGGCAAGGTAGAGATTTTCCTGAGCGTTTTGGAAGAGAAAAAGGGCCTCTTCGATTTCATGGACATCATGCCGGATGACCATTTCAAGTTTGTCATTTTCGAAATTGTAGGCGACGGCTGCCGCTTTTCGAAGAGCCACCGTCTCTTTTGATTTCATTTCTCTTTTCAAACTATCGAACAGCGACCACGACAGCTGGATTCCTCCCGCCCAATCGTTCCGTTGTCTCAAAAATTGGCCATTTACAGGTTGGTAATATCCGTAATCGACAAAGGCCGATACTTCAGGCAGATATTGGGTTCTAGACTGCGTCTGCTTCGTGTCTGCAGCCTGAACATAGAGACGGGTCTTTTTCAGCTCGGGCCTGTTCGCACGCGCTTTTGCTAAGAGGACATTGATTTCAGATTCTTTGAAGAGATTAAGCTTTGCAGGTGTTTCACTCATCGTATTGGCCAGGAGATAATTTTGCAGAAGCCGTTGTTTTTCCTTGAGGAAAGAATAATCCTCAATCGAAGGGAACCGATCGAATGTGAGAGTTGTCTCTTCTTCAGGGCATAAATGAAGCAGGAGGGCGAGCTCATGCCGCGCTCCGTTTTGTTCTTTCTGCGTGTCGATCTGTTTTGAGAGCTCATACGAAATCGCCGCTTTCGCTTTTGCCACCTGAAGCTGTGTCGAGCGTCCCGACTTTAAACGGACTTGCTCATCTTGAAACGCTTGCTGCAAGTAGGCAAGTTTTGCTTGCTCTACCGCAGACTCTTGCTGTTTCATCCCCAATAAAAGGTAATAGGAACGGACCGCAAATAGGGTATCATTGATTACAAGCGCCTTCCCGACAAGCCCTCCCTCTTTGGCAAGCTTCGAAAGTCTTACATTCCCTAAAAGATCCGAAGAGAAAATCGGCTGTGTCAGTGTAAACTGATTTGAAAAGAGATGTTTTTGTTTTTGCCAGTTGGAAATCTTCTGTGACTTCTGCAAAACAGCTACCATCGATCCAAAAGTTACTTCTGGGAACCACGAAAGAAGTGCTTGTGCATACTGGGCATCATTTTGTTGCGACTGCAGCTCACCAATTTTAATCGCCGGGCTCGATTGCAACGCCCGTGTCTCTGCCTCTTGCATCGACAGTGCATAGATCGAGCTGGTTGCCACTAAAAGCGCTAGAAGCTTCATTGGAAACCTATCACCTTTTCATAGCATAGCAAAAGATGGTTGACTCCATTCATTGCGCGGTGGGGATTCGCCTCTGGAGGAAGGTTGTAGACCGAAGCAATTTTGTCTTTAGAAAAGCCGGTGTTCCATGGAAATTTGGCATCACCTTTACGTCCTTCTCGGATTGCTTCAGCCCAATACATCGAAGCAAAATCAAGCCAGTAGTAAGGCCACTTGAAGTTCTCTTGGATATCTGGGCTAATAAGCTGAGAGAAAAAGATCCGATCAAACGACGGATTTTGACAGATGAAAACAGCCGTGCCGCGGGTGACCTTATTCTTCTGCAAAATGTTGGTGATGTCTAAAGCTGCTTGAGAAGGGGATACCCCTCTCTCAACCATCCCATACGTAAACCCGTTCACCTTTAAACTCTGAGGATCGCTTTTTTTCCACTCTTCAGGAGATTGATGAACGGTTGCATCGTAAGAATCTATGATTTTTCCCGATGACAAATCGACAATCTTAAATGCGATCTCCAGCACACGGTGAACAAACGGATTTAACCCATTTGTTTCTGTATCGAGAAAAATTCCAAGCAAACTCTACCTCACTAAAGGCCAAATCACAACCGTAGCAAGAATCGATTTTATTTACCACTCTCTATTAAAAGTGCTTAGGACCTCTAATAGTCCCTTAGACTTTCCAACCCATGAATCGGAAGTTATACAAATAATCAGGGATAAATAAATTGACCTGATTTTTGTTTGCTTCGGATGCATTTATAGCTGATTCACGCACTGCTATGAGATGAGTTCCAAAGCTAAGGCTTTCTGTCTTAAAACGGTGGATTGAGAGGAATAGGGGTAATAACGAAAGAGCCAACCCCACGCAACTACCTATTTTAACTTTCGTTGAAAAAGTCGAAAACTGGAGTGCGAGACTAGCTCCTCCAAGGAAGCTTGTGAGAGCTCCAGAGCTGAGAGCCTGATTGAAAGCTCTTTGGACCTTTGTGGTTGAAATCTCTGGGCAATTTACAGTTACAATATATTTTTTGGATTCACCTTTCTTATTAAAACTTATTTCATAGCCTCTAGAAATAGAATTATACTGAGGCATCCAAAAGGTAAAACTGTTACCACTTGAAGGAGTGATTGATAAAGATGCCACTCTTGCGACTGGATCAAATCCAATTTTGTGGACCACAACGTTATCCTTTTCTTGCTCTCTTTGGGCCCAAGTCATTGAGATGCCGCAAAGTTGTGTTGAAATAGTTAAACATGTCATATAAACTCCTTTTTTGGGAGATATCTTAAGCAGAGACAACATTAAAGACAATAACTTAACCACTTGGTTTTAACTGCTTTAAATGACAATTTATTTCTTTAATTTGGCCGTCAAGAGTTTCTTGCACACCCTTTTTCAACCTGGTATACTGTTTAAATTATGGCGCTTCCAATTCAAAAATTTCGTGAGATTGTCTTCCATCTTCTTTATAGTGGCGATTTTGAGTCGCTAGATGAGGATGGGTTTGCTTTTTTGATGGAGCACCACAAAGTGACAAAAAAAGCACTCTATGAAGCACAAGCGGAAGTGAGTGCCATTAAAGAACGTTTAAAAGAAATCGACGCATCGATTAAAAGACATTCAAAAGAGTACGAATTTGACAGGATCCCACGAGTAGAGAAGAACCTCTTGCGACTGGCCATTTTTGAAATGGTTTATTCCGAGAAAGTTCCTCCGAAGGTGGCGATGAGTGAAGCGATTCGTCTCGCGCGCAAATATGCAACAGCAGAAAGCGCCAGTTTTGTTAACGCCATTTTGGATACTATTTACAAAAATGCAGTTTGAAGAAGGAAAACTTCTTAAAGATTTTACAACGTTTGGCATTGGCGGCCCCGCTAAATATTTTATTCAAGTCACAACAATTCTAGAACTCCAGGAAGCGATTCGCGCTTGCAATCATCAAAATCTCCGCTATCTCGTCTTAGGAAAAGGGTCGAATTCTCTTTTCAGTGATCAGGGGTTTGATGGGGTGATTATTCTGAATAAAATTCACTTCATCGAAGAGAAAGAGGGACTCTTTCATGTCGGAGCAGGCTACAGCTTTTCACTTCTTGGGTCTCAAACAGCCCGTAAAGGGTGGGAAGGGCTTGAATTTGCGTCGGGAATTCCCGGCTCTGTGGGTGGCGCAGTTTTCATGAACGCGGGAGCTAATGGAACTGAGACGTTTGAAACGCTCGTTGATGTCACCTATGTGAATGAACAAGGCGAGGTGGAACTTCTTCCTAAAAATGGTATTGAGTGGAGCTACCGGCACACATCGTTTCATCACAAGAAAGGAGCGATTGCAGCTGCGACCTTTCAACTGAAAGCATCGAGTGAAGCGCGCAAAAAACAACTCACCTTGATTGACTATCGAACGAAAACGCAGCCTTATTCCGATCAATCGGCAGGGTGTGTGTTTCGCAATGCACCGCAAGTCTCTGCAGGACGGCTGATCCAAGAGTGCGGACTCAAAGGTTTTTCCATCGGAGAGGCAGAAGTCTCCACGATGCATGCCAACTTTATCGTGAACAAAGGGTCAGCAAAAGCAGACGATGTGATCGCCCTGGCAAGACATGTCCAAAAGACGGTACACGAGCAGACTGGACAATTTCTCGAGATGGAAATACGGGTCATTCCGTATAATTGACAGCTTATGACTCCATGGGCAGATATTCATACTCATTCACAAGCATCTGACGGCTCCCATTCTCCTGAAGATCTCGTTATGCATGCCAAGGAGTGCGGACTGTTTGGCCTTTCTATCACAGACCACGACACAACAGCTGCCTATGCCAACGCGATACCCAAAGCGAAGCAGCTCGGTATTAGATTAGGAATTGGGATTGAATTCTCCTGCGTCTTTGAAGGGCATGATGTCCATCTCCTCGGATACGATTTCGACCTTGACTCTCCTGAAATTCAGGCGCTTTGCCAACGACATAAAAACCGGCGGCTCCATCGCAATTTAGCGATGCTAGAAAAACTACGATCCCACCAAATTGACATCACCATCGATGATATTAAGGTCCACGGAGACTCCGTAGGACGTCCACATATTGCTCATGTGATGGTTGAGAAAGGATATGTGACCTCCATCAAAGAGGCTTTTAATAGGTATTTAGGAGAGGGGAAAAATTGCTATGTCCGCGGTGACACTTTAACAGTCGATGAAACAATTGAGGTGCTTCATAAGGCCGGTGGAAAAGCATTTATTGCCCATCCCCATCTTCTAGCATCAGGCTTTCCAATCGATCAACTGCTTCAAAAACCGTTTGATGGGATTGAGTGCCGCTATGCAAAGATCAAAAACAATAAACCGTGGGTACGAATTGCAGAGGAAAAGCAGTGGCTCATGAGTGGTGGCTCCGACTTCCACGGCACCGTAAAACCCGATCTTCCGCTTGGCTGTCAGGGTGTCGACCAAGCAACATTTGAACAAATTTTTCAAAGGAGACTATGACGATCGACCAACTTCTCTATGACCTCTTTTTGAAACGAAATCGACTTGTTTCCCGGGAAGACTTAAAGTTTGATGAAATTTTGCAAATACTCGGCCATCCGGAGCAAAACTATCCGACAATTCACGTGGCAGGGACAAATGGGAAAGGATCAGTCACAACAAAAATTGCAAAAACACTTGAATCAGCCGGTTATCAAGTGGGCATTTTCACCTCTCCCCATATCCAAAATTATCGAGAACGCATTCAGATAAACGGCGTTGAAATCTCCGATGAAGACATCCAGCGACTTCTTACCCCTCTTCTTGAAAAGTTCCCCAATTATTGTTTTTTCGACTACACCACCTTTTTGGCTTTTCAATATTTCAGCGAGCAAAAAGTCGATGTTGCAGTCATTGAAGCCGGCATCGGTGGTCTCTATGACACTACAAACGTAGTCCTCCCGCTCATCTCTATCATCACATCGATCGGGCTTGATCATATGGAGATCTTGGGATCGACACACGATGAAATTGCCTTCCAAAAAGCGGGGGTTATCAAACCTGGCGTACCGATTGTCATCGGACCTAAAGCGCGCTACCGCCCGATCTATGATCAAGCGCAGCTTAAAAAAAGTCCTCTGATCGAGGTTTCCGCATCACATCTGGACTATGACCTAGAAAATCAAGCTATCGCACGGGCAGCTCTCCAGGAACTTTCGTCCCATTTTTCATTCTCTGAATACGATCTTGCAAAGGGGCTTCTTGCAAAACCACCCTGCCGTTTTGAACGGATGGGCCGTTTTGTGCTCGACGTGGCTCATAATGTCGAAGGGTTTGAAGAACTTATCAAAACCTGGAACCACAACTATCCCAACAAAAAATTCGATGCGGTCGTCGGCCTTTCATCCGATAAAGATTTAGCAGGATGCCTTGAAATTATGTCCAAAAGTGCCGAGCATGTTTTCTTGATCTCAGCAGGGACGAAGCGGGCTGCGACGACAGAGCAATTAGGGGAGATCCTCTCTTCCAAGAAGATCTCCAATTATACAGCGTGTGAAACGATTGAAAAAGCGATGTCTCTGGCATTAGCCAGCGATCATGACATTTTGGTTTGTGGGTCGTTCTATATCATGAAGCAGGTTCGTGAGCAAATCTTGGGGCTCCAGGTAAGTTAACACGATTTTTTTCTGAGCAGGGGTTAACCGTCTCATTAAAAGACGGAGAGCGCCTCTGTTATTATCCCCTAAATAATCAGCCAGCTCTTCTAAAATCGCTTCGGTTTCTAAAAGAGACATTTCATCCAAAGGAAATTCTGGAAGCTCTTCTCCTCTTAAAAACGCTTCAGCTTTCTCTAAAACAAGCTTAGCGGCCACAAGAGCTCTCCGTTCCTGAAGGGCCGGACAAAACTCATTTAATATTTTAATCAGATGCTCCTTGATTCCATCAATCCGCTGCACCATAGCTGTCATATCTTTTTTATTGATCACATCTTCCAGGTCGTGCGTCTCGTCCTGCAAAACAACCACCTCATGTTGAAGGTACGAATCATCGACCTTGCCATAGAGGGTAATCGTTTTTTGACGGAGCTGCGCAAAGTATGTCTGAGCAAATTGATTCACCGTCGATGCTGTTCTTTCCAGGGAGGAAAGATTTTGCGAAGCGACGTCCAACTTCTCCAAAAGAGATTGACGAAGCTCATCCGTGACAGGCTGTGACTCAAGTACGTTTTTAACGGACGAGAGGACTTCCTCGACGGAAGATAGGGTCTCTGCAAGTGCAGAGTAGTGGCTTGAGTTCAGATTAAGATCCATATTTTCCACCTCATACTATTATATTAAAAATTAAAGCAAGTGGTTCTCGATCTTCCTCTATTTTATCTTATTTTAAGATTATATAAAGTATACTAATTATTATAATTAAACATACTATTCATTAACTAAGTGAAACTAACTGACAATTAAACTTTTTACTTTGATACGATTAACACCGTCGGAGAACCCTGTTTCCAGGTGCTCCATTCAACATGAAAGGGGAGCTCTCTAGACCATGCTTGTAGTGCTTTTTCTTCCCGTGCGCCTTCTTCATGGCCAGGATAGCAGGTAATCGATAAAGCGCCTCCTTCTGGCAGCAGTTCTAAAGCCTTAGTAACACTAATGAGGGT
Organism: uncultured bacterium; assembly: GCA_964571465.1. GTDB lineage: Bacteria > Chlamydiota > Chlamydiia > Chlamydiales > Rhabdochlamydiaceae > PALSA-1444. Next base: position 48,226 of record CAZNAR010000005.1, on the reverse strand, counting down.
CGTTGATGTTTGAGAGGTTAGTGTTTTGTTACCTCCTGGCAAGTAGCCGAGGTTATAAACCACCAGTCTAACATGCTTATCCCGAGGGAGTTCTGAGTGGCATTGATGGAGAAATGACACGTTTTCTAGAGAAACGTTAGCTCGTGCCTTTTTCAATGCATCTTCTTGAATATCAATAGAATAGACATGGCCTTCTGGAACAAGTGCTGCAAGGATAGCAGTATCTTTCCCATTTCCACAGGTCGCGTCAATAACGTGGTCCGCGTGCTTTAGAAACTCTTTCCAGAATTGGTGGGCTTTCTCAAGATGGGGTTTCACTTTCTTTCAAAAATAAAGACTCGGTCAAGAACTGTCGGAAACCGTTTTAAGATCCGGATCGTGTCGGAGATTTCGGTTCGTTCCCGGTAACTTGTGTCCAGTAGATCAAAAAAGTCAGTATCAGCAGATGTACCACCGCGGCTTTCTCCAATGTAAATAACATGTTTTCCTTTAAATTCCTTCAAAGCTTCAGCAGCCATGGGAGACTTCTTAGGAGGCCAGGAAAGGAGCAAGATATCTGTGAGATAGGTTTTTACTGCAACTGTCGCATCCATGTATTCAATCTCATGGAAGGGAGTTCCTTGGCAATCTTTGTTATACCCGCTTTCTTCAGTCGTAGCTCGAATTTGCACCCCTTGAGAGTAAAGCAAAAATTCAAGCAATCCTTTCCCACATCCAACAGAAAGAACAGTCTGATTTCCAATGAATTTCGCCATCGAAGCAACCATCGTTTCATTGGGGATAAAGTAAGCATAGTTGGTAGCATACGTTTCAAGCCGTTGTCTTAAAGGTCCGTCTTCTGTATTGAAAAACAATTTGAAACTGATTCCTGTGACGGCATCGAGTGTATTTGCTTCAATTTCTTGGTAAAGCCTTTTAGCTTTTCGGACCACTTCTCTTTTTGCCAGCTGCTGCAAGAAGTTAATATCATCTTTGGTGTAGTCGGCTTTAGGAGCAATCGAAACCCCAAACTGGTCCTTAAATAGTTTAAAAAGAGCCTCAAAAAGTTCGTGATCAGGGCTGGTCGGATGTTCTCTTTCGACTCTTTCCATCAGTTGTCTTCCATGGATGACTTTGTCATCGACAATAGCTGGACGGATACTATTCCAAACACGCGTTGTTAGATTGGTAGGTTGAGGGAGAGTTGGCTGAGGTAAGGCTGTTTTTGAATCAACATTAACTTCAATCATAATTTGAGCCGAAATTATATTAAAAACGGCAAACCTATGCAAGGAAAGACCTTGCGGGAAAGATTTAAATAAGATAATCTTTTGACCTTCTCGGGGTATTAGCTCAGTTGGTTAGAGCGCTACGTTGACATCGTAGAGGTCAGCTGTTCGAGTCAGCTATATCCCATTCACATGAACCTAGCGTATATCCTAGCAGCTTCCCTAAGGGAGCTTTTCCCTGAAACCGAAGTGAGTCAAGTTGTCACAACCTCGGACTGTTTCTTTTGCGATGTTCAATTTCCGGGAAATTTTAGCGCAACAATGCTTCCCCAGCTGGAAGAACGGATGCGAGCTTGGGTTAGTAAAGAGGTTCCTTTAAAGGAACTCACCATGTTACCTAGCAATGCGGCGCAAATGCTCGAGCACCATGGGGATAAAAAGCTGGCACAGCAAGTCCGAAGAGAGGAAGGAGAGGTCGTTTTAGCTCAGCTCGATCGTTTTTTCTTCTTGATCGATGGTCCTGTTAAAGCTGAGAAAATCGCTTTCTTTAAACTCGTTTGCTTCTGGCCCCTTAAAGATGGAATTAGAATTCTCGGTGTGCGTGGATCGTCAAAAGAAGAATTGAAAGAGAAAGCCCAAACAATTAAGGCCCTTCAAAACCCTCAAAATCTCCTAGAAGAACAAAAGTATGTTAGCTGGTTGGGGGAGGGGTTGGTCTGGGAGCCCCGTGCAGAGGCATTTAAAGCGGTGCTCCAAAAGAAAATTATAGAGATTTACCAGGGGTTTGATCATGTCACGCTTCCTGAGGGAGATGAAAAAAAACTTATATTGGAATGGATTAAAAGCCGTAAAAAGGGAGGATTCCAGTTTCAAAAAAAGAGAATCACTCCTAAAGAGACGTGGGACACTGCAGTTGCTAACTCGGATCAAGCCTGGGGAAGAGCAGAAGATGAGGGGGAGCTAAATTCGTACTTGCATCTCATCACAAAATTCCTTACAATTTTTAACTTTGATAACGAGAAGGTTGTCAAACAGTCTCGGTTTGAGTTTCGGGTGAAAGATCGACTGGGCCGCTTATGGACGTTGTCGACGTTAGAGTGGAATCGGAAGACAAAACTTGTGCAGATGTCGCTTTGTATCTCGTTTGAGAGATGCCTAGGGCTTGTTGCAGACTCAAATGAAACAGCAATGATGAATAGTTTGAATAGGTTGAAACAGCTTGAGAATTAATAGAGAAATTCGTGCGGCACGCGTCCGAGTGATTGACAAAGATGGAAATCAGCTCGGTATTTTAACCCTGATGGATGCCATCAGTCGGGCAGAACAAGTCGGTTTAGATCTCGTTGAGATCTCCGCCAGTGCTGACCCACCAGTTTGTAAGATCATCGATCATGGTAAATATCGATATCAACAAACCAAAAAAGAGAAAGAAAGCAAAAAGTCTCAACACCAAGTGAAAGTGAAAGAAGTGAAGGTCAAACCGAATACCGATGACCACGATCTTCAAACGAAGTTGAGACATGCTAGAGAATTTATTGCGAAAGGAAACAAAGTTAAGATCACATGTACCTTCCGAGGCCGTGAAATGGCTCATACGGAATTTGGAGAGAAAGTGGTGCGAAAACTCTGCGAAGATTTAGCAGACATTGCGACACCCGAATCTCCAGCCAAGATGTTTGGAAAATCGCTGACTGTGGTATTGGCTCCTGGAGCGAAGAAGAAAGTTTAAAGAGGAAATTTATGCCTAAAATGAAACCTAAAAAAGCCGTTCTTGCTCGATTCCGAGTGACAGGAACAGGAAAAATCAAGCGCCGTAAACCCGGTCGCCGCCACCTCCTCGCAGGAAAGGCACAAAAAAGAAAACGTCGTCTTCGCAAAGACGCCCTCGTCGATAAAGGGTTCGTGAAGACTTATGCAAGATTAATGGGAGTCTAACAATGGTACGTTCAACCAACGCAGTTTATAGTAATCGCAAACGGAAACGTTTGTTCAAGCAAGCAAAAGGGTATGTTGGCGATCGTAAAAATCACCGTCGTCAAACATCGAATGCTGTTCTTCAAGCTATGGCGTATAACTACGTCGGAAGAAAGCAACGGAAGAAAGACTTTAGAAGTCTTTGGATCAACCGTCTTGGTGTTGGAGCTAATCTCCACGGTCTTTCTTACAGCAAATTCATCAACGGCCTCAAAAAGTCCGGATGTATGCTCAATCGAAAGATGCTCACTGAAATGGCGATCAGCGATCCAGCAGGATTTGCTGTCGTTGCAGGACATGTTAAAAAGGCTCTTGCTTAAATAAAAGGGTTCTATGGACCAACAAATTGGAGAGTTGCGACAGCAATTCAAACAAGAGCTGAACCTCGTCAAAGATTCTAAAGACGTCGAGCAGTTGAAGGTCCGTTATTTAGGAAAGAAAGGACCTCTCCAAACGCTGATGACTCAGCTGCGAGAGGTTTCTGCAGATAAACGTCCCCTTGTCGGGAAACAAATCAACGATCTGAAAGTCGAACTCGAAGAGCTCTGCCATCTAGCCTTAACAGGGTATAAAGAGGCAGAGCTTGCACATCAAATCGCAGGTGAGAAGATCGACATCACCCTTCCTGGTCGCAAACAGTTTCAAGGGCGCTCTCATCCACTTTCACAACTTCTTCATGAAATCACCGACATCCTTCGCGGGATGGGTTTTTCTGTTCAGTATGGTCCTGACATCGACACCGACTGGTACAACTACGAAGGGCTTAACTTCCCTCCCGACCATCCAGCTCGAGAGATGCAAGACACATTCTACATCGATGCAGAAAGACTGCTCCGTTCTCACACTTCGAACACCCAGCTTCGGGTCATGGAGAAAACAACGCCTCCCATCCGTGTGATCGCACCAGGAACAGTTTACCGCAATGAAAACGTCAGCGCCCGCTCTCACGTCTTCTTCCATCAAGTCGAAGGGCTCTATGTTGATAAGAATGTCTCATTTGCGGACCTTTTCTCAACAATGAAAGAGTTTTGGTCCAAACTTCTTAAGCGCGATATCGAAGCCCGTTTCCGTCCTAGCTACTTTCCTTTCGTCGAGCCTGGCTTAGAAATTGACATCCGTTGCACACAATGCGAAGGTCAAGGGTGTCGTCTCTGTAAACATTCTGGATGGCTTGAAGTGTGTGGAGCCGGAATGGTCCACCCTGAAGTTCTCCGTAATGGTGGCATCGATCCAGAAATCTACTCAGGCTATGCGTGGGGAATGGGAGTCGAACGGCTTGCTATGCTGCGCTATGATATCAATGATATCCGTCTTTTTGCCGAAAACGATCTCCGCTTTTTACAGCAGTTCTAAAAGAAGAGCCCCTCTTTCGAAGGGCTCAGGTTATTGTTACAGTTGATCTCTTGGAGGTCTGTTCATTACAGCTAATTTGGCAAATCCAAATTGGATTGCAGCAAGTGTTCCAGTAGCAACTGCATACGCTTTACCAAACTGTTGATAGAGTGGTAAGTCGAGTTTTAGCAATTTTGTAGCTACATACGTTAACCCAAGGTGGCTGATCCAATTAGATTTAGGACTATCAGTAAGCAAACCTATAAATTCGTTGATGAAAGGTTTGCTGCCTTCTGAAATGACAGAGGCTGCCACTGTGAAAATGGCAACTGTTTTGGCATCGAGTCCCAGGCGGCTTACAGAACGGCAAAGCGTCCATGTTGTTGCAGCAGCAACAGCTGTTTTCGGAAGCGAATTATAGATGTTCGTTAATGAATAAAATGTAGTTTTATCGAATGACATATTATTCGTCTCCAAAACTTTTAATTGTCTCTACGGCAAAGAAGCTTAAAGCTGCAGTTACACTCAATTTCACGAAAGAAAGAAGTGTCGACTCAGGATTGAACTTTGCATTGAGGAAAGCAGCTCCGACTAAACCTGTTGTTAATTCAGAAGCGATTTGTGCATAAGAACGGGTACTTCTTTCTCGTCTTGAGAGGCTGCTCCCAGCTCCAACTCTTGGCATTTCTGAGCGAAAGGCTGTCGCTGAACTACTATATTGAAGTGTATCACTTGAACGTGAACCTTGTGCTACTTGGCGATCAAAACTGTCAGGCACACGATCATGGTAAATAGGTCGGATCTGTTCTGCGTAAGATTTTTCAATAAGAAATTGATTAAAAATCAGGTAGGTGGTGTAGGCAACAGCTGTGAATTTTGCAATTGCTTCAGGGGCTGGTAGTGTGAGGCGTGCATTGTATCGATTGTTAACAAAGCTAATGCCAGCAGAGAATGCTGCTGTTGCTGCTATCGAAGGGGCTTTTTCATAAAGACTTTGTAGACTGTTAAATGCGAATCCAGATATGGACATAAGTACTCCTTGTTGATTGAAAAAACTCCCTTTTTTGACGAGGGAGTTTTTTGAATGGTGTAAAAGTTATCTCATCAATCTAATTATTGACAAGGGTCAATAATTAAACCTTTGTGCTGGTTGGAGCCAGTGTGTTATGCCCCATTTTGACAGCATAATAAATCGCCGTTGTCACAACTGCTGCTTGAACAGCTGTCAAATTAATCTTGAGGAGCGTTGCAGCATACAGAGAAAGGGCAGCTGCATTTGTAACTGCAATCAGGCCTTTGTTTTTCAATTTTTCAATCTCAACAGATTGTCTTGTTTCAAAAACACCGAGGGCTACGCTGTATAGAGAACAGGCGATCGCTACAAATTTAGCGGCATTGACTTCTTCTACGCCGTAGTTCCAATTATTTTCTCGCGCAAATCGAACTCCGTAAAAAGCAACAGCTGTTGAAATCCAGGTGATGTCTGAATGCTGAAGCCATCCTTGTACACCATGGTTAACGCTTGTTGCCAATTGTGCAACAGTGTTGATCACATTTTCTGCTTGTGTATTGAGTGCTGCTAATGCCATAAAGGCCTCCTTGTTTAAAAGTTCAATAAAGAAATTTTAGGCTTTGTGTTATTTTCAAGCAAATATTTTGTTATACAGCTGGGTGGAGACAAAAATCTGGTTGTTGCTTAAGTGATTCATTTCTATAATGGATCGCTTACGGAAGAGTGGCAGAGTGGCCGATTGCGGCTGTCTTGAAAACAGTTGTTGGGCAACCAACCGTGGGTTCGAATCCTACCTCTTCCGCCATTGCAACCAATTCGAACCCTTGGTCTCATCCATGAGAGCGAGGGTATCGATGTTCGTATGGGCCACGTAATAAGCCCGGCTTTCAATCAGCTTTCCATTTTCGACTACACATTCTCCAGGCACCGGATCCATCTCGATGCTTCCTAATAATTCCTTTAACGCCAAACCAGCCATCGTCGGATTCTTATTCAGCGTCTCATGCAGCCGGTGCAGCCTAAACTCAATCCACTCTTTTGGTGGGGCTTTAAACGCGCTTCTTCGTTGGTACTCCAACCCCTCCATTTCATGCTTAAGCCTTTCGCTTCTTCCCTCAGCATCCACTAGCGCATCCGAAACGACTTTTGAGAAATTTCCTGTCTTAATAAAATTTAGCAAATTCTGCAGTTCCGTCTGTACCTTCTCAAACTGGCATTTTTTTTGCTTTAACTCTTCAGGAACTTCGTTCAATGACTTAGCCACCGACTTTTCGACATTTTCATACACATATTTCAAATTCTCCACCGTCAAGAACTTCTCCTGCAAATCGCCCACAATTAGAGCCTCAGCCTTCTTGCGGGGGACCATGAGCTTATTTGAGCAGCTCTTTCTCTTGTTGTTATAGCACCCATAGTATCCTCCGCCTTTTCCGCTGATCTGCACCATTGCACCGCCACAGCACTTGCATTTCATCAAACCTGCTAGCAAATGCGTCGGGTTGGTATGAACATAACTCTTTCTCTCTACACCGCTTTCTTTAGCCGCCGGCCATACACCATTCAAGTCCACCCATCTCTTTCGTGCCAAGTCCCATGTCTCTTGTCCGATGATAGATAACTCCTCTTTGTACGAAGTGATTTGTTCTTTTTCAGGCCTCAAATGCTGCTTTCGCTTCCCAGTCATCGGATCTCTGACATTCTTATATTTCCTCCATGTCCACATCCCTGTGTATTTTTCATTCTTAAGTATCCTGCTAATCGTGGATGTATTCCAATGCCCGCCTCTTCGAGTGGCGATCATTTCCTCATTTAATTCCTGCGCAATAGCATTGATGCTTTTGCCCCCAATAAAGTCCTTATATATCCTTCTGACAACGATTGCTTCTTCTTCATGAACTTTATGCACCATCCCATCATATTTCGGCTGGCCCTTCTTATTCAGTTTCAGCTCTCCAACAGGGTGGGACTTGTAGCCATAAACGCTTTCGCCCGTGCTATAACCTCTCAATTTCTGACCTTCCAGCCCTCGCATCGTCTTTTTCTTCAAATCATCCAGATAAAGCTCATTGATCAACCCTCTGATATGGATGCCAAGCTTGGAGTTGTCATCATCTGTTCTAATTCCATCAGAGACCGAAATGATCTTCACCTGATAGTAGTCAAACTTCTGTACCAGCGTTAGCATCTGGTGGTTGCTCCTTGATAGCCTGGACAGATCGTCCACCATTACAGCCTCAATTTCCTTATTCTCTATCGCTTTTTCCAGCGCCTGCAGCCCTGGCCTGTTATGAATGGATCCTGAGATCGCCTCGTCGACATAGACATGCTTTTCATCGAGAAAAAGACCGTTTTCCTCGATATGCTTTTGGCAGACCCTGACTTGATCATCAATACTCTTTTCGCTCTGGTTTTCGCTTGAGTACCGAGCGTAAATGGCAACTTTCATAACTGACTCCTTAAACGGTGAAAATGTCGGGATTTTGTTTGGCTGTTTGAATGTATTCTTCAGACAGAATGGAAACGACGGCATCGAGCAGTCTTTTGGCAGCAGGATTTTCTGAATAGTTCCGGCTTACTGAACATTCTTCATCGAACAAATCCCTGATAGCTTCCACTGGCTGCGCCATTGCTCTTGTCTTTTTTGATTTTGGAGGTTAACATAACCCGTAAAGGCTATGAAAAACACCCTTATATGACTTAAATATACCTTCAAGGGTATATTCTAACAAACAAAATGTTGATTATGGATGCAAAAAAATTAGGTAAACGTATCAAGCTCGCCAGAGTTGAGCATGACATGACGCAAGGTCAGCTTGCTGAAGCAATAGGAGCTATGCAAAAGAGCATATCGAGATATGAAACAGGACTATCCATTCCATCTCTTGAAATGCTTGAAAAAATTGCTAAAAAGCTAAAGAAACCATTCGGATATTTTTTAGACGAGTAATTTCACATTTGAAAGTTCTATTTCGACAAAATTATTAATTGATTTTTTTAACCATCTTTTCTTTTGTATTAAAAGACAAATAATGTAATAATCGTGTCTGTTTCTATTTTAAGGGGTGTTCTAATAGACATTACCAAAATAGAAACGCAAGTGTTTTAACTTGCCATTCTATGACCCTTAAATGGGCTCTTAACTCTTAATTGAGAAAATGTAAAATTTTAAGAGGTCTTATATGTTCTATTCAAACACATTGAACAATGTGATTAACACTTCCAAAACAGTTTTGGAAAATTATAGTGACGATATCAAAAAAATTTCAGATGATATCACAAAGCTCGAAGCAATCTTGCATGGATATGGGATACATATTCCATATGAATTTAAATTTAACGAAGAGTCTGTTCAGGTAGATGTTAATCCTAACGGATTAATAAAAATGCTCTATAGATATGAATACCTAGCCTGGGAGGAAAATAAATCTCAAAAAAATAGGTCTTATAGACTCATTTATAAAATGTTTGAGCAGAGTGGTTATCAAGAAGTTGATGATCCATCTGCATTTCTCCCAATCCTTCTTCAAGAGTATAAAGAAGAAGAGCCTAAATTGGTTTGTGAGCGGCCCTTAATTGAGACTTCTTCACAAACACGCGTTAAATCATATGCTATTCTTTCCGAGTTCTTAGCAAATCTTATTAACAAAGTTTCAGTTAATAATAGCTTAGACCCAAAAGTGCATAATGTTATCAATCGTCTTGATCAGCTAGCAGATGGAAAAATAGGGTAGTATTATGAAATTATCAATAGTATTACCAGCTTTATTTTTAGCATTCATGCTTTCTTTGTGTGCTTACACAATAATTGAAACAAAATACCCAGGAAAAGGATTAGCGCCCGTGAAGAATATGTTTAAAGAAAAAGTGTCTTTTGATGAAGCAATTAAAGCCCTTATGGAGGGGAAAAGGATCAAGAGACAATCAGAGAGGAAGGGATACGCGAAAATCATTATTTATGATGGTAAAACTCAGAAGACTAAATTCGGAACTTTTTGGGTACACGATGAAGATAGTGTCGCGGATTATTGCCAATTTTCCATCGAGGATGTTACAGCATCTGATTGGATATTAATAGATTCATAATTGTTTTGATGACAGAGGTTCTTGCCTAACTAATAAGAAAAATCTGATTTTTGGGTATTGGTCATATGAGTTTTTCATTCTAGCCCAAAAATTCTAATAGTAGTATTAGTTTTGCAAGGATCTCTAATTAATCACAGATTAACTGTTGATGTCATCCCTTGCATCACAAAAAACTTCAAAGTTCATGTGCCCGCAAACTTGTATACCATAACCTTATCTTCAGAGGAAATAATTCGACATGCTTATAGTAAGTTTTAAACTGATCTGATAATGGATTTGATTTTTAATGGCTCGTTGTGAGATTTTAAAATTAGACAAGTGTGCAATCTAAATATAGTAATTTAGGTTCTTTGAGTTGTAAAATATCAAAGGTAAATAATGGACATTAATAAAGCGCAAATCAGAGATGTGTTGCCAGTGTGGACGAAAGGACAGGATAGGGCAAGTTGGTTTTCAACCGATGAATTGATTGAACTGGCTGAAGAGGCTACTAGGCATTTAGAAAATGAGGCTTTGTCAGACATAAGAAAAAAATATGACGGTACATTTATCGAATGTTTCCATCATTTAATCTACGTGAATAGCATTACCAGAGGAAAATTCCCTAAAAAGTTTTAGTTGGCTGACAGGTTAGTTTTGTTTATCCATCGCCAAAGGAAGTAATGCTCTCCCTACAGTTTTCTTGTTGATTTGCAGTTTTTCAGCAATTGCTTCATTAGACATCCCCAAGGCTTTTAACTCTTTGATTTTAGGAGCTAGCTTTTGGTAGACAGGTACTGTTTGAATCAAAGTAATCTTGATCTGACAGGGGATAAGGCTAATAGTTCGAATTTGTGGCTGCCGGGTCCGTATTTTTTTGTAAAAAAATCGGAACAAGCGGGCCATGAGTTTGGCTTGCGTGGTAGATTCGAAGTGAGCAGCGATGTTTTGCAAAGCAAAACCGTACGCAACAGGCTCGAGGTGGCATGAGCGCAGCGAGTAGCCGAGAGGAATCCTACCTATTCCGTTACAAACAAAGAGGCACCCTACATGGGTGCGTTTTTGTTTTAGTTATCTTCTTTGAAATAGCCTTGTTTGTCGACGGCAAAGGCTGTAAAGACTTTGAGAATGCGGGGGTCGATGAGACCTGCTTCGTCATTGACGGTGATGGTCCAGTGGTCGGTCTGATCAGCGATAAAGTTGCGGCGGAGATAGGCGAGGACAAGGGACGTCTTTTCGGGGTGGAAGATCGAGAAGCCGGCATTTTTAAGATCCATGTAAGCAATTCCTACGCGAACACCTTCGGCGTTGTAAATACTGAATTTGGCTGATTCAGTGGTGACGACTTGTCCGTCAATTACGCCAATTCTTTCTCCTTTGGGATTGTAGACATCGAATTCAGCTCCCCAGGGTCTAAAGAGCCCCAGGCAGAAAATTCTTCCAATACCGACGGCTTGCAATTCTCCACTTTCACTGTAGATGTCATAGGTGTCGCGGAGGGGTTTGAGCCAGCGCCAAACGCTTTTTTGAGCGGTACCTTGCGATTTCCCATGGGATTCCATCTCAAACACGGTTGAGAATCGGTAATCTTTCTGGTAGACGTTGAACTCGTTTGCGGTCAGCGTGGTGCTCAGTAGTATCGCGATCAAACTTTTATACATATGTTTTTATACCTTTTGTGTTGGAACTTTATCATCCACCGTGGGAGATTTGGGTTCTGGAGATGGGATCCTGGGTGCAAAATCGGTTGCTCCTCGTTTCAGTAAGGGGAGTGAGGGAGTGGGTAAACTGCCGGCCAAATCTGGGCATGTGTTTGATCGGACAACAGAAGTGACAGTTTTAAGTTTTTTAGCGGTGGGAGAAGGTGTTGGATTGAAAATCTGGTCACGGGTGAGGTAGATATCATAACTCTCTTGAAAATCGCGCACAGAGCAGACAACGCCTGTGCGGTCGGTTAAATTGACATGAAAGATATTCTGCGGGCTCATGAATAGGGCTGCATGCGAGAGGGTTTCCATGCCGACTTTAGCAACTAAAATAACGTCTCCAGAGCGGACTTCGTGAAGGAAGATCGAACATACTTTCCATCCGTTTGCAATCATGTGAGGGGGAAGTTCAGAGAGAGTGTGGATCTTTACCGATAGGTCGGTCGGAAAAATGGAAGCTTTTAGAGCGTGCCTTGCGATGTACTCGATTGCTGTGATGCAATCGGATCTACGAGGTGCCTCATCGACATGTTGAGTATAGTTGGTTCCTTGGCGCAGGACTTCAATAAATGGGCCTAGTAATCTTTTGTTAACCTTTGCATTGGGATGTCTAAAGACACAGAGAAGCTGTTCTCCTGGATTGCCTTGGGAGTGATAGACAGCTTGAGATATGAATAAAATTTTAAAGTATTAATCAGCAATCAGCAAGAAAAAAGCAGATGTGGTAAAATAGTTGCATGATAAAAAATGTGATTTTTGATGTGGGTGGCGTTCTTCTCGAGTGGAATCCGCCAAAGTTTTTAAAAGAGCTTGATCTTCCAAGTCACTTTAACGCTGTATTTGAGTCGCTGCTATGGGCGATGCATGATGGGGGACTTGTGACAAGGGAAGAGCTGATCGATAAACTCCCTATGCCGATTGAAAAAGAGGTCTTTAGTCACTGTGTCAGGAAGATCTCGGCTCAACTTCATCCAATTCCTGAGATGATTGACCTTTTCCATGCACTCCGCAGACAGGGATATAAAGTTTACATTCTTTCGAATATGCCTGAAGAAATGCATCTAGAGCTGGAGCAGCTGCATGATTTCTTTAGTCATACCGATGGAGGAATTTTCTCTTATCAAGTGAAAGCGATCAAGCCTCAGTTGCAGATCTATGAGAAACTTCTTCAGCAGTATAAACTCTACCCAGAGGAGTCGATTTTTATTGATGATCGGTTAGATAATGTAAAGGCTGCAGAAAAACTGAAAATAACAGGGATTCACTGTCAGTCACCGGCTCAAGTGAAGGCCGACCTTTCTACTCATATAACTGCCAGTACGGATGGTTCATAACCTTTAGATACGACTCGGAGGCTTCATCCCAGATCATGGTCGGGGATAAATCTTCACCGTATTTAAAGTGGAGAAATGTTTCGAGATCGTTAGGAACCCACACATCAATTCCATCAAAATCGACATGTTTGAGCGGGAACATAACTCCATAAGGGATCGGCTCTGTAAGCACCTCTTCAAACCGTTTCCACTTTTTGGGGAGAACAGTGTCTTGGTACGTGTAAAAGTAGGTGGCAACTTTGGTTTTTGCATCGAGTTTATAATGGTAAATGTCGATGAGCGTTTTTGTTTCTTTGATGTAAAACTTGATGAAAGTTTGAGGATGGCGGTAACTCGACCAATCTTGGACTTGGTATTTTTCGGGATCAAGCGTTTCAAGGAGTTTACGGACGTTTTGGTGATCGTCAGCGATAATTGAAATGTCGATATCATCATCCCACGGGATCATCCCTTGATGTCTGTAGGCACCCAGGGCAGAGCCGCAATCGAGCCAGAAGACAATATCATGTTTTTTTAACAGCAGGCAAATCTCTTTGAAAACTTGAAGTTCGATTTGCCGGTTTTTTGCAAGTTTTGAAGGACGGGGATAGTTGAGAGAAGTGATTACTTCGTCCGAGAAAAGGGTTTCAACCCCGAGCTTCTTGTATTTGCCGTTGTTGGGTGTTAATCGAAACGTCTCTTTCCACGTTTTAAAGCGATCATAGGAGTGTCTTGTCTTTGCAAAAAGGTGAGAAATTCCTTTAATCGCCGATCCCATCGTAAGTGAGACGGGGAGCGCTAGCGCTGAAAGGGTCGTTTTAAATCCATCATTTTCTTTGTAATCACAAGAAGGGATCGTCGAATAGTGGTCCTTTTTTTGAACGACATCGGCCCCCCCTAGGAGATAGCGACAGGGAGTCAACATCCAATCCCCGAGAGCTTCCAGCCCGACTGCCTCTTGCCTTGCATAGTTGAGAAACAGGTTATCTTTCATCGAATGCCACACAGAGACCACTGGCATCCCAATCGGTTGCAAGACTTCGCGCGAGATCGATCGAGGTGGCTTTGCGACGTGGGCCTCATCAGCAACGAGGTATCCGAAAAGAAGCAAGAAAGAGACAAAGCGATTTAACATGAACCTATCATATCGATTGAAATTTTTATTTAAACGGATTTTTTAAAGGTTTTTGGGATAAAATTATGTGATGAAACCAGGTCTGGGTGAAACAATCACACTCTCGATTCAAAGAATAGGAACCTATGGGGAAGGGGTCGGTTCTTTGGACGGTTTTACTTTCTTTGTCGAAGGGGCACTTCCTGGAGAACAGGTGCATGCTGTAGTGACAGAGGTGCGGAAAAATTATGGCCGGGCCCAAACAACAGAGTTTTTAGTTAAGTCGCCTCATCGCGTTTCACCGCCTTGTCCGGTCTTTGGGCGGTGCGGGGGATGCCAGATCATGCATCTTGCTTATCCACAGCAGCTCGAGACAAAAAGGCAACGGGTGATCGATGCCTTAGAAAGAATCGGAAAAATTAAGGTTGATGTGCAGCCCTGTGTTGCATCACCTGCTCCCTTTTCGTACCGCAATAAGATCCAACTTCCTTATCGAAATGGGCAGCTAGGGCTCTATGCTTTTAATACACATGATCTCATCGCGATCGAAAAATGTTATATCCACTGTCCTTTGGGGGAGAAAGCAATTGAAGTTGTCAAGAAGGTCTTGAAAGGAGTTTCCGCTCCTTATTTGCGCCATGTTTTGATCAAAACGGCGGTCCATACACATCAGGTTTTAGTGATTTTAGTGACGACTCAGGAGGCAGATGTTTCAAAGCTTGCTGAAGCGATTCAAAGCTCGATGCCTGAAATCAAAGGGGTTGTACAAAATTTCAATGACGAAACAGGGAATGTCGTTTTGGGACGTCGGTATGAGACTCTTATTGGAGAGGGGAGTATCTTTGATTCGATTTGTGGTCTGTCATTTAAGGTCTCACCGGCCTCTTTTTTCCAAGTCAATTCGGGGCAAGCCGAAAATTTGTACCAGAAAGCGCTCGACGTCTGCAATTTTAAGGGATCCGAGACGGTTTTGGACGCTTATTGTGGAGTTGGAACTCTATCGCTCCTCATGGCTCAAAAAGTAAAAAAAGTAACCGGAGTTGAATCGGTCCCTGAAGCGATCGCAGATGCCGAGGAAAACAGTCGTCTGAATGGAATTAAAAATGCTCACTTTACTTGTGCGCTTGCGGAAGATTTTATTGGGGCGCTATCTGGAATTGATGTGGCTGTGATCAACCCACCACGGAAAGGGTGTGAAGCATCGTTCCTTCAAAAACTGGTCCTCTTAAAACCGAAGAGGATTGTCTATATTTCTTGCGATCCAGCGACTCTTGCTAGGGATTTGCAACTTCTTGCAGACTACCGTATTGAAAGGGTGCAGCCGTTTGACATGTTTCCTCAAACGGTCCATGTGGAGACGCTGGTTAGTCTATCATTGAACGAATAAGCGAGCGTAGATTCTCTTCGAAGTGAGGACGCTCTAGAGACGATTTAGGCTTATCGGGGTATTTGAGAATTGAGGGGATTAACATCGGCAGCTGGCGACTATCAGTAAACTGAAGACCGAGCCCATATTTCTCAACGAATGGAACATTGAACTCTTCCCAGGCTAAATAGCGAGATGTGGACCGTGTCGTATTGTCCAGTAGAAGTTTTTTTTCTAAGTAGATCACTTCATTGACTGTGCAAGAGCCCGTTTTTGTGATGATCAGATCGGAGACGGCCATCAGCTCGATCAGGTTCGCGACATATCCTCTCACATGTACAACAAGGCCTGTAGGAAGGAGATAGGTGTTATTTGCAAGAGGCCTTGCTCCTTGCGATATAAGGAGCTGGCAGATCTTGTCCGAAATTTTAGTGTTATTACCCGTACAAACATTTAACTCGAGATGGAGTCCATGGAGGCGAGGGTCGAGAGAGAGAATCGATTTCATGTGGTTGTAGATCTGATTTCCACCGACGGCGCCCATGACAAGTGTGATGGTTTTGTGCGACTCAAAGAGATGGAATGAAGAGCGGATTTGTTCTTTTTCCTGGGTTGAGTATTTATGCAAACAGGCGGGTTTAACAGGGAACCCTGTTAAATGGAGCTGCTCGTCACGGAATTCCTTTTTCTGCAATGTTACTTCTCTGATTTGAGGGTCATCATAGGAGAGGGCAATTTTGAAATTGAGTGGAGTTGCGTTTTCGGGGAATCCATTTAAGAAGGTCGATCCATCAAGATCTGTTGGAATGACGAGATAAGGAATATCGCGTGCATGGGCCGAGCAGATGGCGCCATAATTCATCCAAGGAATGGTTGAGATGATGAGATCAGGAAGCTCACGTGCCTCTGAAAAATATTTATCAAAGGCCCGTTTTACGCGCGGACCATTAATCGCTTTTCGACCAGATTCGACAAGTAACCTCAGAAGTTTTTTTTGGTGATTCTTGAGGAGGAAGTTGTAGAGATCTTCGCCTGTATAAGCGCCGCCTGTCAATAGATTAAGGGTGTCGATATTTCGGAGAATATCTTCGAAGACATAGTTGATTTCGATGTCGTAGCTATCACCTAAAATCTGTTCAATCGCTTCGCCAGCAGATTTATGCCCACCGCCCCCGTGGCTGACAAGCACGAGAATCTTTTTTTTACGAGAATAAGAAAAAGGTTGAATCGCCATGTATCTCTGTCTTAAACTACCTCTATCTTTGCTATAAATGATTTTTTAATTATTGGATAGTCATGCGACAAATTATTGTAAGTTTCTTCCTACTTATTACATCCTTCATCCATGCAACTGAAGAGGTTATCACCCCAGAACTTCTCAAACTTATTGATCACTTTCATCTCAAACATGATGGCACGCTTGAATCGATTACCGAGGTGACTCAAAAAGCGTGGCTCAGGCCCAAAGGGAAAGAAAGATGGGAATCCGCAGATCGTTTCACCGAAGCCGACCGTGAGGCAGTTTTAGCTTACTACATTCAAACAGGAAAGTTTGATGAGAGACGGCCGACCCAAAATACCTACCAGGCAGGGGTTATCTGTGGAGCAACGACATTCTCCATGCGGAAGAGAATCGACTTCTTTGAAAAGCTTATTCATGAAGGGGTGATGGTTAAAAAGGTCGTTCTTCTTTCTGGAGCACGCTCACTTGACCCGGAAGTCGATCAAGTGATAGAGGGGTGTAAGACGGAAGGGGATGCTTTTATGGTCCTTTGGAAAGCGTCACCTCTTTTTCAGCTGTTTGCCTATCAAAACCTCCAGATGCCTATGATTGCCACGGAAGAGGGCTCCTTTCGGCGGCCAACTACGTATGATACGTTTGTATTCTGGCTTCAATCGAAGCCTGAAGGCCCCTCTCTGATTGTGACCAATCAACCCTACTGTTGCTATTTTGAGGCAGTCGCCAAGTGGGCACTACCTGCAGGCCTTGAGGTAGAAGTTGTCGGAAACGGGACCCAGCCCAAATTTCATAATACTAGTACCTTACTTGATAATTTAGCTCGATGGATCTATGTTCATCAACAAATCAACTTAAATAGTTTATAATAAGCGACTTAAACTATCAATTAAAATATTTCTTATAATTGATTGTAATTATAATTTTTATTATAATTAGTAAGAGTTTTTACTAATAATTAATAAGGTATAATTATGTCAGTTCAGTTGTTTTTTAAAAATGTATTTGGCTTTTCCCCGTTAAAATCACAAGTTCTTGATGATCAATATTTTGTGATTATCGATGACCCTGTTACAGCTCTCTCTACGGCTGAACAGCAACAACTCATTGATAAAGTTAAAGAGCTGTTTGGTAACACGATCCGTGAAGTGGTCACTTATACTCCTGCCGACCTAGCTTCTACGGGCCAATTAAATGGGTCTGGAAATCTTACGCCGTTTACCAATTATAACGCTGACACACCGCATACCTACGCCTCTAACATCGTTAAGGGTGAAGGGGAAGGGACCTACCATATTAGACTTGCGTCAGCAATTATTAATGAAAGTCTGGGCCTTGAAAAGGACCATAGTTCTCTACAAGTTCTCCGTGCGCAGCTTAAAGAGGGAGATCCAAGACGTGCAAAAGCACTTCAAGTTGCGGCCGTTCTTCACCAAGTAGGTGACTCATTATCCCCACTTCCAAACGATCCTACAATCAATGCGACTTTGATCGAATCTAAAGGGTTTGTGACGTTTGATTCCCAACAGAAGGGACTGATTTACTTTAGCACTCTTAACCCAGCAGACAGGGTGATTCGCTTCGTTGTTTCACAAGAGTTTATCGATGTTAAAGACTTAGATGGAATTAAGATTGGAAGTTTTATGGGTCAAAGACGGATTTCAATCCACCAACCGAATCGTAATGGCGAGATTAAGTGCATCATCGAACGAGAATATGTACCTCACTTTCTAGCAGCTAATAATGGAGGTGTCCAATGACATCGACACTTACAACAGTGATCTCTCTACCTTATAACATGGCCGTCAATTATTGGCGGGGACCTAAGCAAGAACTGGCTCTTGAATTCCACGCAGAAGAATGGGTTCAAATTAAAACCGATAAAGAACTTGCAAAAGAAGAAAGAGAAAAAATCATCCAAATTTGTGATCAAACTTTTTCCTCCTATACGGAAGAACGGACGTATACACCCGAACAATTAAAGTCATTTTGGTCTTTAAAAGTCGGGAGTTATTATGTCCCCTTTGAACGATTTGGACTAGCGAACCCTTACTTAAGACGGATGAAAGGTGTAGAAGATGGTGGCCTTTATGATCTCAAGATGATGGATCATATTGTCACGAAGTTTTTAGGAAGAAATGAATGGAGTCCTAAAGTGGCTCTTCAAAATGAGCTTGGAAAGAATAGTTATAAAGCGCTTCAAGTTGCAGCGACTCTTTTCCAACTCGGTGATGACTCGCTCCCTTTCCCTATGCAGCCTCATAGCCCAGAAGAACTGATGCCGTATCAAGGAGTGATCGATCTGACTCCTATTGAGTGTGGAGCAATACAGTTTCAGGACAAACAAGATATCGACATCCATTTCACAGTGAAGGGAGACCAAGTTCTCATCACTGATTTGAGAGGAGAATTGATTGTAGGGTATCAGGTGAATAGATCCGTGACGGTTCAATTTCCAGCGGCTGATGAGTCAGTGCTCTGTAAAATTGAAACAGTCTATGAAAAATGCTCTGCTCTGTGAGGAATAATTTTCACCTTCTCGATCGATCTTTCATCGGAACTTAAAATTTCCAGATCAAAGTCGTCGTGGTGCAGACGCCACCCGCGCGCTGGGATGGCTCCAGCGCGGTGATAAATATAGCCACCCAAGGTGTCGTATTCAGGACTTGTTGGAATACGAATTAAAAGTTCTTTCTCAATATCCAAGATTGTCATCCTGGCATCGACAACCCACCCTCCAGTCGGAAGAGTGGAGAAGAGGATTTCATGATCGGTGTCGTCTTCATCGGCGATTTCACCGACGAGCTCTTCTAAAACGTCTTCGATGGTGATAATCCCTTCTGTTCCTCCATATTCATCGACGACAATCGCCAAATGGATTTGTTTACTACGAAACTCTTGAAGAAGGGCAGAGATCTTTTTGGTTTCAGGCGTGTAAAGGATCGGTTTAATGAGCGACTTAATGGACTCGATTTCAGGGTTGTTAGCGTAGGCAGGAAGCACATCTTTGTAGAGAAGAACACCAATGACATGGTCAATGCTATCTTGATAGACAGGGAGCCTGCTATACCGATCTTTTAAGAAGATTTGGGCGGCCTCTTTGAGTGTCATCTCTTCTTGAAGGGCCATCACATCGATACGGGGGACCATCACTTCACGGACGCTCCGCTCTTTGAAATTTGCCACCGACAGGATTAGTTTGCGCTCTTGAGGATCGAGCCGTGTTGAAAGTTCCGATTCATAGAGAACTTCTAAGATTTTATCTCGAATCGAATCTTCACCACTCATCGCTTTTCCCTTTCCAGAGAAAAACGAGGAGAGCATGTGAAAAATAAGGGCGGTGAGGGGAGCAAAAAGGGTAAGAAAAACAGAGGAGAGAGGGGCGAGCATTTTGAAAGCAATGGAAGGAGTGGCCGTTGCAAAGAACTTAAAAATAAGATCGGCGATCAGCGATAAAATGATGATGATGCCACCGACGGCAAAAACCCAGAGAGCATCAAGGGCATAACCATTTGTTTCCAGGATTTTTAATGCTGCGTTAAAGGGAGCTTGGGTCAGTAAAAGAAAAAGGGTGACGATACCGTAGCAGAGATGAAGGACGTGTTTCCCAAAGCTAAGCGTGAGAAAAAGGCCTTCCCACTTCCGTTTGCCAAATAGAGGTTTTAAAAGATGTTGAAAGAAAAAGAGGGAGGGTATTTTCTTAAATTCATCTTTGGCACGGAGCCTTCCCATTTGTTGGAGGGCTGTCGTTGTTCCTGCAAGGATTCCACCACCTAGGAGAAAGAAAAAGGCTAAACTTAAGGCTCCAAAAGACATCCCGATTTCCTTGCTAAGGCTAGCAGTCTGAGTTCTTCTTTCCGCATGATTACCTGTTTCTTCTTATCGATATCGTCATAGCCGATTAGATGCAAGAGGCAATGGATCAGATAGTGGGACGTCTCTTCGTGAGGTTTCTTACGGTTTCGCCGCAGCGCAACTTTAGGGCAGATGACACATTCGCCTAAGAATTCTTGATCGATTGGAAAGGTCATGCAATCGGTCTCAGTAGGATCATCGAAGAATTCTCCGTGGATCTCACAGATTTTACGCACACCTACAAAGTAGACAGAGAGTGTTTTGAAGGAGATTTTTTTTTGCTCTGCGATAAAATAGACGAGCCTCCGGACGGAGGCTGTCATGATAGAAAGATCTTTTTGACGGTTATAAACCGAGATTAAAGGGAGGGGGTTTTTGGAAGCCCTGTCACTTTTTTGTTTTCGCCGTCTTTCCATTTACCTAGTTTACGTAAAACATCGACTCTTTCAAAACGTTTTAACACATTTCTTTTTTTAGCAGATTTACTGGCTCTTCCGTAGCTACGATGACGTGTCATAAAGTTAACCTATCTTTTTGGGGATGAAGAGTTTTTGAGACAGCGCTGCATCTGCAACGGCATTTGCAACAGGTTTAAAACCTTGTGGAAGTGCGTCTTTTTTCGGTCCTGTCTTCACTGCTGGTGGGCGAGGACGGTGAGGGCATTTTGCGCGCCGCTCAGCTTGTTTACTAATACGTACCATATGAAATCTCCAAATCGTAAAGGAAGCAATTCTAATCTAGAACACAGAATGATTCAAGTTCTTTTAAAACTGTTAAATTCAAATTTTATTTAATTCTTGCCAGGTTCGTTGGTTGGCTTGGAGTCTTTCATGGCTTGAAGGGTGGGTTGAGGTGAGGTGACTGATCCATTCAAAAAATCCTGTATAAGAGGGTCCTTTTTGTTGAATAAAAAAGTTTTGTAGCCAGATGGCGGCTTTTGCTGACTCAGGATTAAGCCCGGCTTCTCGTCCCTTGCCGACCTGATGAAGGAGGATCATGCCATATTTATCGGCCTCAAGCTCATGCGCTCTGCTATTACATTTTCCAAGACCTGAAACAGCAATGCGTGCAAGAGAGTCAAAAACTTTGTTGATCGATTGGATTGAGCGAGATTTCTCTTTTTCAATTTGCTGCGACTCTTTGGAAGGGTCAGCTGTTTTGATTTTTTGATCGTAGTAGGTGTTAACGAAGTAGTTCACTGAAAAGTTAAGAACTTTAATCATCCCTGCCATCAAAATTCTAAATTCCATGGTCCGTCCAAAATGGCGGGCTGTTGCATGGGTGATTTCATGGCTTAATACGGCTGCGACTTTCTCTTCAAAGGTGGGAAGTTTTCCACCATAATCTCGGATATCCCGTTCCATTGCATTTAAGATGCCGAGATTGATCGCAATTTTACCCCCTGGAAGACACCAAGCATTGATCGACCAATCATTCACAACAGCAAATTCAAAGTTGAGTCCGGGGCGCGGCGATTGAGAAGCAAGTGCCTTTCCAATCCGTTGGACCACTTCATTGTAGTGGGAGTATTTGGAAGAAGAGACTTCACCTCCAGATTGAAATTTATAGCTAGGATAAAGTGCGGCTCCCAAGAAGTTTTCAACAGAGAGAGGGATGAAGTGAAACTCTCGGCTGCCTGTTACAATGTTCTGTGGACAGACATAGTCTAAAAATTGAATGCGGAGACGATCAAGATTTCTCTTGGCAATCGACCCTCCTTCTTCTAGTAAATCCCACACACTTCGGTTCTCTGTCGAATCAAGAGCTACTGAATCTGTCATAAACATCCTTTAAAAAGGGAAATATTAAGAAGGGAGAGATTAGACTTCAACAACGATTTGAAATTGCTGATTTCGGTAGGCATGGTAACGGTCTTGCGAGGTCTTTAACTTATCAGGGGAGGTGTGGTCTTCTAACTCATAAAGCGTTTTGATAGATTCGGAGGAAAGTGGCAACGAAGTAAGGTTGAAAACAGTTGGATACGAGGGATCTAAGGTTTGTCTGACTTGGATCAACTTGGACGGGTGAGGAAGAAAGCTCTCTGCAGGAACCTGCCAAAATAGTTTGTCGAGAAATTCCCAGGAAGCGTCATCTTGCACAAGGAAGAGTAGAGACTCTCCCCTTTGAAAATAGTGATGCGCAAGCTGGGTGAGTTTATTTAATTTAGCAGAGGTAGTTTTGACGGGGTAAAAGACGACTTTCATTAGACCTCATTCGAAACTAAGGTTCAGTCGCTTTTCTGGACTATTTGAGCCAATTTTAGTTTCTTTATTGGGGGTTATATCAACTTACGTATATTACCCCCAATAGAGAAAATAAAAACGGGCCAAAAATTCTCAGAAAAGCGACGAACCCTTAGTTCCGAGAGAGGTCTGGTTTCTCCGGCGGGTGAATCACTCCGCATGAAACCAAAAATTTAAAGGTGTCTTCGACGGAGACTTCCATTGTCTTTAAAGCAGATCTAGGGCAGAAAAGAACATAACCTGAAATGGGATGAGGAGCGGTCGGTACAAACACCGTCACGTCAATGGATGGAACAAGATCTTTAAGACCTTCTGGAACGTCACCTGTGACAAAGCCGACAGAGTAGGTTTCTTTGTAAGGAAAAGGAATCATCACCGACTCTTTAAATGTTTTTTGGTCGGATGAGAGCATCGCTTTGGTGATATCTTTGGTCAGTCGATAAAGAGTTCCAACAATGGGGATTTTAAAGATGATTTTGTTAGCTGCTTTCATTAAAGAGTGGAAGAAGAATTTTCTTCCAAAATAGCCGAGAACAACGATGAAGAAAAAAGTCAGAATGAGGGCAGCGACACGGCTCATAAAGTGGACAAGAGTATCGTGTTCGACGAGGATCATTCCTTGTTTCTTTTCGTACCAAATCAGCAAGGTTTCGATGAAATGATAGAGAGGATTTGTAAAGAGATCGAAGAGGTAGGTGAGGACCCAAATCGATAGAGCAAACGGAAGTAAAATAATCAGGCCTGTTGAGAATGATTTCTTCATTTTTTTCTCCCAATCTGCGGAGTTAACACGCCCACTGAAATCACATATTTGATCGCATCTTCAGGCTTCATGTCTAAATAAATAAGATCTTTGTGATCCACCATCAGCAGAAAGCCTGATGTGGGGTTGGGTGTTGTCGGGACTAAGACAGAGATCAATTGAGAGCCGACTAGTTTGCTGCAACTCTCAGGGGCTTCTTTTGAAACAAGTCCAAGAGCATACGTATCTTTGCGTGGGAAGGGAACCATGACGACTTGTTTAAACGATGTCTGATCATTTTTGAAAAAAGTCTTCGTGATTTCTTGCGACGCTTTATAGACCGTATTAATCACAGGAATTTTTCTCAAAATTTTGTCCGTGAGTGAAAGGAGTGAGTGGACGACAAACCAGCGGGTTAGCATGCCGAGAAGCACTGTGATGATAAAAAGAAGGCAGAGCACCAGCAGTTTGCTGATATAACGGATCACTTGTTCGGACGAGAGGAAAAGAAAACCCGATGAGGAGATCTGAAATTTCCTTAAGAAAGAAGAAACTAGATCGACAAAGGGCGCTGTAAATAGATTAATTAAAAAACTAAGAAGGGCGATCGTGATTGCGATCGGAAGCAAGATAACGAGACCCGTGATTAGATTTTTCTTGAGAGTTTGAAACATTAGCCCACTTATAACAGACCTGGTATTATTTTCTCATGTACAAAGGACGACTTTCTGCATTAATTGGAAATGTTTTTAACCATTATGAAACCTCTTTATTTGGATGGTTGACTCCGTTTCTAGCGCCCGTCTTATTTCCTGACAAATCAGGAAGTGATGCTCTTTTGCTGACGTTTGCTTTTTTACCTCTTTCTTATGTTTTAAAACCGATTGGAGCTGTTTTTTGGGGATGGATCGGAGATCGTCAGGGAAGAAAACCGGTTTTGATTTCTTGCATGCTAGGGATGGCTCTTGCGACCTTCCTGATGGGGTGTTTACCACTAACGACAGGGTCGTGGAAGCTGTTAGCGGTCTGTCGTCTAGCGCAAGGCTTCTTTGCAGCAGGTGAGGAAAAGGGAGCAGCTCTTTATTTACTTGAAAATACACCTGAAGACCAGCGTACCCGGATGAGCGCTTTGTATGATGCGTCGGGGATTGTGGGAATTTTTCTTGCCTCCCTTTTGGCGAGCTTTTTTGGTGAAACTTCTTGGAGGCTCCTCTTTTGGGTTGCAGCACTCGGTGGCCTTCTTGCAGCGTTTTTGAGGAAACACGCGCAAGAGTCGCCCCACTTCAAATCGTCTGTCGGTTCGTGGAAGGTGCTCTGGCAAGAAAAGAAAGTGATTGGGAAAATTGCGATTGTATCGGGGTTTTCCTACGCCAATTATTTCATTGTCACCGTCTTTTTAAACGGTTTTCTTCCCCAAATCTCCAGCCTATCAAAACAAGAGATGATGAAATTTAATACTCATCTTTTGTGGATCGATTTTCTTCTTCTTCTCGGGTTTGGTTATCTATGTAAGTGGATTCAAAAGGAGCGGCTCATGCGGGTTGCGGCCCTTCTCTCAACCCTCTGCATCATTCCACTCTTCTGTCTCTTAGAAGGTTCTTCTTGGTGGGAAGTTGCTGCCATTAGACTCGTCCTTGTCACTTTGGGGGTGGCGCTCGCCGCACCTTACCATGCATGGAAGTTGGAACATCTTCCACAAAATCACCGTTTTCTTGTCGGGAGTTTTGCCGCAATGGTGGGATCCAAGGTTTTGGGAGCTCCTGTGCCGTTTCTAGCGACATGGCTTGTTAGAGAGTCTGGTGCTGTTTGGATGGCAGCCCTTCCTGTTGTTGTGACAGGATTGGCCTCAGCTTTAGTCCTTCGGCAGAAAGAAGCGGTAGGGGAGGAGCGCGTCGCTACCGGCATAATCGACGCCAATTCGGGGACCCGTTAGAAGGTCATTAAAAGCGATCCCTTGATCCTCAATCCAGATTGTTTTTTCAAGTAAAGAAAGCCCATTGTGCTTCGTCGTAATTCCTAAAGCTTGAGCCACTGTTCCAGGACCTGCAGCCAGCGGCTTTTTTCCTTTCCGTCTTTTCTGCATCGTCTCAATCCCTTCAATCGGTTTTATTGCCCGAATCAGAACGGCTCGCGGAACGTCTTGTGGACCTGTGATCACATTGACCAGGTGATGCATCCCATAGCAGAGGTAGACATATGATACACCTCCTGCCCGATACATCACTTCTGTTCGAGGAGTACGCCTGCCACCAAACGCATGACACGCCCGATCGTGAATCCCATCATACGCTTCTGTTTCAACGATCACACCAGCCGTTACTTTCCCCTCAAAACAAGAAAATAAAACTTTGCCCATCAATTCTTGAGCGACAGTGACGACATTATCACGTTGATAGAAGTCAGAAGAGAGTTTCATGACTAGCGACGTTTAGGGCCTGTTTTGCGCTGTTGTTTTTTACCCATGATAAGTTCCCACTTGGCTTCAAGGAGAACAAGATCAAGAGATACGGGGCGGACTTTGAGGACTTCACCGACTTTGTGTACTTGGCCGGTGGCGCGACCAAAGAGGCAGTCTTGGGTGGGGTTGAAAACAAAGTAGTCATTTTCGAGGTCGGAGAGGTGGAGGAAACCTTCAAGCATGAGGTGGTTGATTTCGAAATAGAGTCCGAATGGTTTAACACGGGTCACGGTTGCTTCATAAACGGTATGGGGATCTTCTTGGAGCCATCTATGTAATAGGCGGAATTTTTTCAGAACTTTGACGCTTGATTCAGCCTTGAAGGAAATCCGTTCTCTTTCGGAGCAGTGTTTAGCAATCTCTTCAACGTCGGTCAGTTCTCCTTCTTCATCAAAAAGAAGCCGTTGAATGATAAGGTCGGTGTATCTTCGGATGGGGCTTGTAAAGTGGCAGTAGTAGTCCAATGAGAGTCCATAATGGCCGACATTTTCGGTCGAGTAGTAGGCAAGCTTCATGCTGCGGATAAAACCGACGGCAAGTTGGTGGGCATAAGGAGTTTGCTTCGCTTTTTCAAACAGCTCTTGTATATCTTGTTTGGTGGGATCTTTTGGGACGGTAAAACCCATCGCACGTGCCATGCCATAGAACTCATCTTTGTCGGTGGGTGATGGCGCTTCGTGAATGCGGAAAACGGCGTGTTTCCCTTTTTCTGCAAGGTGTCTTGCGACCGTTTCATTGGCCTTTAGCATGAATTCTTCAACGAGCTGGTGAGTAATGTCGTATTCGATTTTACGGGTTTTGACAGGTGCTCCTTTATCATCGACGACGATCTGAAGCTCTGAGAGGGAAAAGTCGATACTTCCCCGTTCTGCTCGTTTCTCCTTGAGAAGAAGACAGAGCTTAACCATCTGCTCTAAAAGAGCTTTATGAGGGCTTTCTTTGATGCCATCGAGCACTTCTTTGGCTTCTTCATACGAGAATCGTTTGGCACTTTTGATAGCGCTGCGAACGATCTCTGTTTTAAGAAGGTTTCCTTGCGCATCAAAGTCCATTAGGACGGAGACAGTCAGGCGAATAACATCGGGATTTAAGCTGCACAGATTGTCAGAAAGATCATGCGGCAACATGGGAAGCACTTTCCCAGGAAAGTAGGTTGAATTCCCACGTTCCTTTGCTTCGTGATCCAGAGGCGATCCAAAGGAGACATAATGGGCCACATCGGCAATATGAACGCCGAGGTGAAAGATTCCTTTGGCATCGATGGTCAGTGAGAGGGCATCATCGAAGTCTTTGGCGGTTTCAGGGTCAATCGTGATGGTTGTAACGTTCGTGAGATCGGTCCGTTTTTTTAGATCGGCTTTCGACACCTCTGTACCCCAATCGATCGCTTGTTTCATCGCTTCAGGCGAGAAAACATTATGAAGATCGAACTCTTCAATCGCAGAGGTAACATCGATGGAAGGGTCGTTGATGGAGCCGAGGTAGTGGGCAATTTCAGCGTGAGGAGGTGCATTTTCATCGCCCCAGCTGATCATTTTTAAAATCACACGGTCTCCCACAACGCTTTGTTTGCGAGGGGTGACAGCAATCATTTTCGAGGATCCCATGAGAGGGGAGTAGGCATAGATACGGGTCGGGGTTTCAAAATGGTGGAGGGTGGCGCCTACATGCGTGCGCGCTCTTTCTAAAATGCCGACGATTTTTCCTTCAGGCCCTTTAGCCCAGTTGGAGTCGGGGTCCACTTCGACTTGTACACGGTCGCCATCAACGGCGTTTTCAGTGAGGTGTTTGGGGATAAAGATATCTTCTGCATAGGCCGCTGGTTGGTCGAGCTGGACGAATCCAAACCCTTTTGTATGGAGCCTAATGACACCGGAAAGAATTTCTCTTTCAGGTTTGTTGAGATGAAATTGTTTTCGTTTGTAGATGATGGTTCCTTCTGTGATCAAATCTTTTAAAATTTGACGACACAGTTCATGAAATTTGGGAGGGATTTTAAGTTTGGAGAAGAGACTCTTTTCTCCGACGGGTTCGTATTTTTTGCCTTGAAGGTATTCAACGATGACTTGTTTGAACGAGGTATATTGAGAATTATTCATTACAATCGATTATACCAGACTTTTTATTTAACCCAATGAAGTACGTCACGAATAACACTCCACCGCTCACTTTCAGGGGTTTGGGACCGTCCTAAAAACCAATATTGTCGTTGTTTAAGCTCAAATCCTTGCTGCTGCTTTAAGTTGAGCCATTCATTCATAAAGTGGATGAACTGCTCGGTTTGGACACCGCAAGGATAAGCAAAGTAGTTTTTGCCAAGTTTGTTGTTGAAAGAGACCGTGGTATAGGTCGGGTTAGCAAGGCACCAAATGTAAGCCGGCAGTTCCGACCACATCATTGCTTGCACTTTGCCTGATGTAAAGTCTGTAATGGAAGTTGAGGGGAAAAGGTTATCAGGGAAGTAATTTGCAACAACTTCTCGATACCCTCCAATCGCTGCAATTTTAATATTCGGATGGTGGGCTAATTCCTCGATGCTTCGGAAGTAGTTCATATGGGTATTGGCAACAACGAGGACGTTGTTTTGCTCAATATAAGGGTCGGTAAATTGCAGTTTGAGGATGCGAGATTCATCCATCAAGATTGCCGACATCGCTAAATCGTAGTAACCGGTATTAATATCAGTTACAAGTGTGTCATATTCAAATGGGATCAGCTCCAGCGCGACGTTAAGATCTTTAGCCAATTGATAGGCGTAAGCAATGTCATAACCGACAACTTCGTCTTTGTGGTTGAGATAACAAAAAGGGATATTTCGCACGTCATAGCCGACGCGGAGAGTTTTTCGTTCGAGGATGCGTGCTAAAGGTTCGGAGAAATTTGATGGAGGAGGAGGGGTTCTTTCCTTAAAGACGGTTACTTTAGGAGGGTTTTCGATCACTTCGCTGAGCGATAGATTGTAATAGAGGTTGTTGTAGTTGTCTGTGGTGTGGACATAATTTTTTCCGATATATGTAAATAGAACGAGGAAACCTAGCGTCGTTGCGGCATGGATGAATAACCTTTTCCAATGGATTTCAAGGAGGTCGTAGTACTTTAAGGTCACAAGATACATGAAGGTAAGCATTGAAGCTGCGCTCAAAAGAACTTGGAAGTTTAGTGTAATTGAAGAGATCTCAGCGTAGAGGTTGAAGCCGTCTATTGGTAAGTTAAAGACATTTAATAAAAATGGAAGGGCTAAAAAAGAAAATTGGGGAGTTCCAATTGAAAACAGGGTCACAAGAAAAGGGAGTGCTAGTGACTGGAAGTCTGTGAACGGATGTCGATAGAAAAACGCTAAGAAGAAGATAAACAAAAGCGGGATAAAATTTCCGACCTGCGCAAATCCGAAGCCAATTGGAACAATCGTTTGAGACGTGCTTCTAAAGGAGCTGAGGACCAAATTTTTTCTTTCGGCCAGGCGCCTCATGGCATTATTAATATACGGAAGGGCCAGCGTTGGAATTCCAGTTGCAAACGGCAGAAAAGCAACAATACGAAACTCTTGGTAAATATCGTTCAGTGGAATCGATGTGAGGCACGAAAGAAGAACAGGAAGCACCCACAGGCTCAAAAAGAGGGTCGTACCAATGACCATTAAGAGGTAAAGCTGAAGTTTGCCTAAATCGTCAAAATTAATTGTCCCCATCACATGCGAGATATGAGCATAGATCCCGATAGGGGAGACTATTGAGATCCACTTGATCACATGGTCTAAAGAGCTATTGACTCGTTCCAAGAAACTGAGAAGGGGCTCTTTGTCTTTCAGGTACATGATGGCTAGTCCAAACATCATGCTAAAAAGAACGATGCCAGGCACGATGTTGTTAAAGAGATCGTAGAGAGAGTTGCCAGGATTGAGAAGTCCGTATTGCTCGGGAACCAGCGCCGATTTTTCGATGGAGAAATCAGGAGCGGGATTGGCCAGTGGAACAGGAATCACAACCTTGACAATGTAACAAACTCCAAGAACGAGCACCCAAAGCATAACCAGAAAAGGCCACCCGTTCCGCAGCAGTTTTTTAGCGAGATCTGGTGTTAAAGATCCCAGACCATGCATCAACAACGCAGGGATGTAAGGGATGACAACAAACTGCAGCAAGATAATGAAAAGATCTCCGATCGGTTTGAGAATGTCGCAATACGGACCGAAGAAAAGTCCTGTGAGGACTCCAAGGAAAATGGCAACGATCGCCTGGTATCCAAGCTTTGAATGGACCATAGGCTCACTTTAGGAGCTGAAAGCTAGTCTGTCAAGTTTTTAAAGTGTTTTCCGTACTTTAAAGGTTCATCCTCTGCCCAAGGACAGTAGCTATTGCAATAGTCTATGCGGCTTCCAAGCGAAGGATGAGAGGCGCGCCAGAATGTGAAAATAGGTCCGGGTCGCGGGTTCGCAAGGTTCTCTTGCTGCAGTGCAATAAACGCTTCACCTGCTGCCTGACTATTTTGGGTGATCTCCAAGCCGAAACAGTCGGCATTATGTTCGATTTGTCTGGAAAAGGCATTAAAGAGAGGTGTAGCTGCGAGCTGAAGAACCGTGATGAGGAGTAAGAAGAGGGGAAAGGAGGCAAATTGATAGAGGTGCGTAAACCCGAACTGTTTTTTATACCGATTTAAGAAGAAGTGAGAGAGGCGGTAGAGGAGATAAAAAATGACAAATGTCATGACAGAGGTCACAAGAAATCCCCACCAGATGTGGTTTAAAACGTAGTGCCCCATTTCATGGCCCATCACAAAGAGGATTTCGTCTGTCGAGAGTTTTTCAATGGTTGTATCCCACAGCACAATCCGTTTAGTCGAGCCAAAGCCAGTGACATAGGCATTGACGGCTTTGGTATCGTGACTCATGTCGACTTCAAAGACGCGGGCACCTTCGATGCCTGCACGGGCCGCTAGGTCCAAGATCTTTGTTTCGAGCTGCTTGTTTTTCATTGGACCGAAGGTGTTAAAGAGAGGAGCAATCCAGATAGGTTGAATCATCACTAAGAAAAACGAGACGGCGATACTCACAAAACTTCCATAGAGCCACCAACGCTTGGGGCTCTTTCTTAAGAGAAGATAAAAGATCCAAACGAACATCGCACAACCGATGAAGGTGACAATGAGGGATTTGTTCCAATTTCCAAACCACCGACCGAGTGTTTGATTTGAAAGTCCATAGGCATGTTGCCGGACAAAGTCGGAGTAGTAATCAAGAGGAAAACTTAAGAAGGCGGAGATGACAAGATAACCAGCTAAATAAATTACAAGCGACGGGTACCACTTGCGCCCCCATCCTTCAGAAAAGCGGCCGAGTTTTCCTGAAAAGCCTGTAAATAAAAATAGAAGAGGAATAGCAAGAGAAACCAGTTGCTGCAAAATCCACAAAAGATTCCCACTCGTGTAATAACGCATCGCTTGCTCGGAAGGTTCAGGGACAACAACATTTGCACACGCAGCTAAAAGTGTTTCAAGCATGAGAACTCCTACGTTCTATAGAGAGAAGAGTATTTGAAAGTAACATAGCAATGGTCATCGGACCAATTCCACCAGGAACAGGGGTCAAGTAAGAGGGGATCCCCGCAATATCCTCAACGTCGACATCGCCGACAATCTGATGCCCCAGCCGGTTGATGCCCACATCAATGATGACAGCGCCTGGTTTTACCATCGACCTTTTTACAAAGAGAGGTTTCCCCATCGCCGCAACTAAAATGTCAGCCGTACGAGCAAGTTCTGGGAGATGTTTCGTTCCTGTGTGAGCCACTGTTACAGTGGCATTGGCATGTCGATTTTTTTGCACTAGAAGGGCAGCTAGAGGTTTTCCAACGATGGCGCTCCGTCCTAAAATGACAACATGCTTACCGTCAGTTGGAATTTCATAATGTTCCAAAAGTTTCTGGATGCCCAATGGAGTACAGGGAATAAAACCTGTGGGATCGTTAGCAAGCAATTTACCCAGGTTAAGAGGGTGAAACCCATCGACATCTTTTGTCGGATCAATCGCTTCGACGACTTTGGCTGTATTTAAGTGAGAGGGGAGAGGTTGCTGCACTAAGATGCCATCGATATGACGGTCTTCATTGAGTTTTTGAATCAACTCTAGCAAATGTTTTTCTGACGTTGTTTCGGGGAGCTCGTGGACCGTCGAGATGATGCCTACTTCAGCGCACCGTTTCTTTTTCATCCGTACATAAGAGTGTGAAGGGGGATGGTCTCCGATTAAGATGAAAGCAAGACCTGGAGGACGTGTTAACGTTCCAACTTGTTGTTTCAGTTTTGCAACGATATGACCTGCAACAGAGCGTCCTTCAAGTTGTTTCATATGACTTCCAGGAGTTGGGAGTGAAGATGTTTATTCGCCGCAAGGACCGGGCCTTTTTCCAAAGGATTGCATGGTGAGCCGTCGTATCTTGTCACTTTCCCCCCTGCTTCTTCGACAATCAGCAGTCCTGCTGCTAGATCCCAAGGCTGGAGAATGACCTCCCAGTATCCATCGAAGCGGCCAGCGGCTACATAGGACAAGTCGACAGCGGCAGATCCCAAACGACGAATCGGAATTCCTTTTCGCGTCAACTTTTCAAACGTTTCAATGCAACTCAGCGGATCTTCGCTGACATTGTAGGGGAATCCTGTCGCAAGAAAGGCTTGATCGAGTTTTGCCTGAGACGAAACTTTAATCAATTTTCCATTGAGGAAAGCCCCTTTCCCTTTTTCAGCCCAGAAAAGTTCATCGGTCATCGGCTGATAAATGACTCCCGCAACGACTTTCCCATCCATCGCAACTGCAATACTTACGCTGAAGACCGGAACATTATGAGCAAAATTAACCGTTCCATCTAAAGGATCGACAATCCAAAGGATTGAACCATGCTTTTGATGCCCTGACTCTTCCCCTAGAAATCCGTGTGCTGGAAACCGCTTCCCAATCGTCTCTGCAATTGTTTTCTCGGCAAGGTTATCGTACGTTGTCACCAGATTATGATGCCCTTCTTTTGAAGAGATCTCAAACGCTGTTCCAAACCCGTGTTTTAAAAGAGCCCCTGCTTGGAGTGCGGCCTGCATTGCGACTGTTAAAAACTCTGAATTACTGCTCACTATCCTGTGCCTTTTGGAAAACGGCTTTCCATCCTGTTTTCTTTATGTAAATATACAATCTCATGGGACATGTAAACCACAAAAAACCATACAATCCATCGAGCATCGGAAGGGCGATGACATCTGTCATGAAGGAGAGCAGTGAGAAAGAGATCCCTCGATCAAAGAGAGGAATGAAAATCAGCTGCATCAGAGTCGAGAGAGCTGAGATGACCGACGTGAAAATTGAAAACGCCAGTGGCTTATCTTCGAAGAAGTGTTTTTTTTGATGGTAAAGAATTGCTGTCGTTGAAATGAGGGTAAGCGCATGCACGCCAAAATGGAACTCTGAGGACAGCAGATCGAGAATCAATCCACATCCACAACTGATCCAAAGCGCTCTTGAAAAAGGAGCGACATAAAAAACAATCGCCAGAAACGGTACAAACGGAGCTAAAGGGAAAAAAGGAAACAAAATTGAGCCAAAAAGAGCCGGAATGAGTGCCAGCCCAAAGAAGAACCAGAGAGGAACAGATCTCATTTTGACCTTTTTCGAAACTAAGGTTCAGTCTCTTTTCTGGACTTTTTGAGCCAGTTTTTAGTTTCTTTATTGGGGGTTATATCAACTTACGTATATTACTCCCAATAAAGAAACTAAAAATTGGGCCAAAAATTCTCAGAAAAGAGACGAACCCTTAGTTTTGAAACAGGTCTACCTTTTTTGATGCCAATGATAAGCGGTCGACACGATGGTTGCAAGGTCGCTGTGGACAGGTTTCCAACCGAGGGTTGTTTGTGCCAGGGACGAATCGGCGACTAAGCAGGTCGGCTCATTGGGATGAGCGGGCTGTTTTTCTTGTTTCACCAGCTTTTGGGAGACTTTTTCCACCATCTCGAGAACCTGTTTGAGAGAGTAGCCGTTTCCTGTTCCTAAGTTAAAGGTCATCGGTCCTTTTCCTTCCAGGAGCCACTCGGTTGCTTTAACATGAGCATCAGCCAGATCACTGACATGGATATAATCTCGAATGGCCGATCCATCTCCAAAAACACTGAGATGGCTTAGTTTTTCGAGTGCCACATTGAGTGCAAGGGGGATCAAGTGGGTCTCGGGGTTGTGGGCTTCACCGAGCTCTCCGTCAGGATCGGCCCCTGCTGCGTTAAAATATCGCAAGATCACGCTCTCAAGGCCATACGCTTTTTCAAAATCGTGGATCATTTGTTCCACCATCCACTTGGTGTTGCCATAGACATTTACAGGCTTGCAGGGGTGGGCTTCGGAAAGAGTCTCTTGCTGCGGGAGTCCATAGACGGCCGCAGTGCTTGAAAAGACAAGCTTAGAGACACGATGTCTTTGCAAAGCATTCAAAAGTGCAAGTGAGCCTGCAACGTTGTTTTGATAATATAGGGATGGATTTTGCATCGAGGCTCTAGCATCAATTGAAGAAGCAAAATGGAGCACGACTTCGGGCTTGTACGTTTCAAAGGTTTGATCAAGGAGGTTTTGGTCTAAAAGATCACCGACCACTAGCGGTCCGTATTTAACAGCCCACGTGTGACCACTTTGTAAGTTATCATAGACGACCGGCACAAGCCCCTTTTGTTGAAAAGCTTTGCACGTATGACTTCCAATGTAACCGGCGCCCCCAACAACCAGTACCTTCATCAGAAAGCACCTTTCGCAAAGAAAAGATGAGGAATTGTTTTGAAGATAATTTGCAGATCTAAAAGAAAAGAGTGGCGATCAACATATTCTTCTTCGAGCTGAATTCTCTGATCAAAGGTCAGTAGATTTCTTCCGGACGTCTGCCAAATACCGGTCAGTCCTGGTCTCACGGATAAAATTTTCGATGCTTTGTCACGGAAATACTTTCGCACTTCTTCACGTGTCACAGGCCGCGGGCCTACAACACTTAAATCTCCTATAAGGACATTCCAAAATTGAGGAAATTCATCGAGCGATGTTTTTCTTAAAAATTTACCGATCCCAGAAATCCGTGGGTCGTCTTTTAATTTAAAGTACGTCTCCCATTCTCTCTTCAACTGGGGACTCTCTGCTAAAATCTTTTGCAGCTGATTTTCAGCATCAAGACACATCGTCCTAAATTTCCAACACTCAATTTCTGCCCCGTTCTTTCCTACGCGCCTGCATTTATAAAAAATCGGACCTTTCGATGAGAGCTTAATGAGAATTGCAATGACAATTCCAAATGGCACAAAGAATAAAAGAGCGAAGAAACTAAAGATAATATCAAATAGGCGTTTACTATTCTCCATAGCTGTCTAACGATATAATCTTTTATGCATTAAGTGCAAGGAGGCAGTCATCTTCCATTTCTATAAATCATTTTCCTATCAATTCTTTAGGTTAAAAGGGTTGGGTTCCAGTAGGAGAGGAGTCTTTCAAGATCGGAGCCTTCCCAGGAGCGTGTGAGGAAGAGGGCTTGTTCATAAAGGCTTTCGGCAATCTTGCGGGTTTTCTCAGTGCCCCAGAGTGCAAGAGCCGTGGGCCGGCCTTCTATGAGATCTTGAGGGTCTTGGAGGTCATCGAGAAGCTGGTAAAGGTCGCCGAGGAGGACGCCGAGTTTCTTGAGTTGGAGAGGCTGAGGGATTTCACCGATGATAATCCCACATTCGACGGCAGCCTGGATGAGGGCTCCTGTTTTTCGCCTGTGGAGATCTTTAAGGTTATCTTCTGTTATACGCTCCGAATTCCAACGCAGGTCAAGCTCTTGTCCCCCGATCATGCCCCAGGCGCCACAACGATGGGAAAGAGTTTGAATCAGTTGGAGCCGCTGGTCGGTGGTCAGATGAGGGGCTGTGCTGAGGAGCTCGAAGGCATAGGTTAGAAGGAAGTTGCCGGTGAGAAGGGCTTGCCCTTCGGTGTAGACTTTATGGAGAGACGGTTTTCCGCGGCGGAAATCATCATCATCCATGCAGGGAAGGTCGTCATGCGCCAGGGAATAGGCGTGGATCATTTCGATGGCACAAGCGGGAACTAAAGACGGCTCTAGGGGCTGGCTATTGAGAGTGCTGACGGCCATGAGAAGTTGAGGGCGCAGTCTTTTGCCACCGCCGAGGGTTGCATAGCGAGCAGCGTCTGTTAAAATTCCAGCGGGGAACCGGGTGTCGTGGAGAAGTTCGTCGAGCAGGAATTCAAATGTCTCAAGCATGTGGGACACCAATGCCGAAGTAGTGAAAACCTTTTGCGAGCATGTCTTCTTTTCGATATTGGTTCCGTCCGTCAAAGAAAGCACATCCTTCCATTTTGTCTAAAATCGTTTCAAAATTGACGAACCTAAATTGTTTCCATTCGGTGAGTAGAGCGATGGCGTCAGAATCTTCTGCGGCGTGGTACTCATCGGTGCACCAGGTGATTTGAGGGTGGCTGAGTTTTTCCTGCGCTTTTCCCATCGAGACAGGGTCATAGAGACGGAGGTGAGCTCCTTGAGCCAGCAGTTCTTCAATGAGTTTAAGAGCGGGAGCTTCGCGGAGATCGTCGGTGTCTGGTTTAAAGGAGAGTCCCCAAATCGCTATGGTCTTTTGCTTGACGACTCCAAAATACGACTCAATTTTTTTAGCGAGAATTCTCTTTTGTTTCTCGTTAATGGTGTCAACGGCTTTTAAAATCGGGGTTTCATAACCGACAGCAGCTGCCATTGCTTCTAGAGCACGGATATCTTTGGGAAAACACGATCCTCCATAACCGACTCCAGCATAAAGAAAGTGGTAGCCGATCCGGTGATCAGAGCCGATTCCTTGACGAACAGAATGGATATTTGCGCCGAGTTTTTCACAAAGGCCGGCCATTTCGTTCATGAAAGAGATGCGAGTGGCCAGCATGGCATTGGCAACATATTTTGTCATCTCAGCAGAGGCTGGATCCATGAGAAGAATGCGGTCGTGGTTCAAAGTAAAAGCTTTATAAATTTCTTTCATGATGCCGGCCGCTTTTTCACTTTCGACGCCAAGAATCACTCGGTCGGGTTTCATGCAGTCGGAAACGGCTGCGCCTTCTTTTAAGAATTCGGGGTTTGAAACGACATCAAACGGTACGGAAGATAGGGCTGCCACCGTTTCACGGATTTTTTTAGAGGTTCCGACAGGGACGGTCGATTTGGTGACGATAACGCGGTAGTCGGTCATACTGAGAGCGATTGATTTGGCGGCTTCTAAAACATACGACAAATCACACGATCCATCAGCGGCCGATGGTGTAGGGACAGCAATCACGCAGACGGTGCACTCTTTCATGCCAAGGGCAAGGTCGGTAGTAAAGTGAAGACGGCCTGCTTTTTCATTACGACGGATAAGTTCTTCAAGTCCCGGTTCGTAAATCGGGATGATTCCTTTTTCTAAATTTTGGATTTTCTTTTCATCGATATCAAAGCAGGTGACCGTGTGACCCATATCGGCAAAGCAAGCACCGGTCACAAGTCCGACATAGCCTGTTCCAAGAATTAGTATCTTCATAAGAGTTTTCCGTCCTGGAGAGCATACGTTTTTTCACAGCGGGAGGCAAGAACTAAGTCGTGGGTGACGACAACGAGCGCCTTATTCCTTTTTTGAGCTTCTTCAAAGAGGAGGGAGTAGATCGCTTGTGAATGAGCATGGTCGAGGTTGCCAGACGGCTCATCTGCAAGAATGATGGAAGGGTTATTGATGAGTGCGCGTGCTATTGCGGTCCGTTGCTTTTCTCCACCGGAGAGGAGTTTAGCTAAAAAGTTTTGACGATGAGATAGGCCAACTTCTTCTAAAAGAGTCAGCGCGCGGGCATGGGCTGGAGATCCGGGACGGGTCTCTTGATTTCCGATCCGGGCAGGCATGAGAACATTTTCTAAAACGGTGCATTCATCGAGGAGATGATATGCTTGAAAGACAAAACCTATTTGGGTGTTTCGGAGATGAGGACTATTTTGAGTGGTGGCAAGTTCTCCACAAATTTCAACTGTTCCACTGCTTGGGGATTCGAGTGTGCCAAGAAGATGGAGTAGAGTTGTTTTTCCTTCTCCTGACTTCCCGACAATCGCAATCGTTTCTCCAGGGGAAACTTCAAGAGAAATGTTATCGAGGATAGTGACTTCGACCGGCGACTTAAATTTTTTTGTAAGGTTTTTCGCTTTTAAAATCATTCCGACCTCAAAATCTCAGAGGGGCTGAGGGCGGTTGCTTTGCGGGCTGGAATGAGTCCTGCAACAAGCGACAAAATAGGGGTGATGATCGCGACAAAAAACAAGGCTGAGACACTCATTTCAGATGGAAGAGAATTTCCATAAAAGGCTGCGTTAAAAGCCGCATGTCCTTGGAGAAAACTTAAAAATTTAACGATCGAGTCGAGATTTTTGAGTGTGAGGTAAGCGGCTCCGATCCCGACAAAGCTGCTGATGAGTCCGATGGTCGCGCCGCATCCTCCGAAAATATAGGCAATACTTCGTTTAGAAGCTCCGAGGGCTTGAAGAATACCGATCTCTTTTTTCTTGTCTTGTACGAGCAAGATGAGGAACGAAATGATATTAGAACAGGCGACCACAAGAATAATCACCGCTAAAAAAGTAAAGAGGTAGCGGTCGCTCTGAAACTGTTGCATGAGGTCTTTGGAAAATTCGTAGTCATGGTAGGTTGTGATCGTCCAATATTGACTAATGCCTGCATCACTAAATTTTTTCTGAAGGTCGGCGGCAAGCTCTCGTGTTTTGGTGAGATCTTCGTGCCATACGCAAAGCCCCATAGCAGCTGTTTTATCGAAATGCTCAATTGGGCTCGATGTGCGGATCATATGGATGATATCATCGGAGATGAGAATACATTTGTTCCCCACTGACATGACGCCAGGGTCGTAAAATCCTGAGACAATCACCGGCAGTTTTTGTTCTTGTAGAGCGCCGGCCGTCGAGGCTTGATATTGGATCCATCCACGATCTCCAACTCGAACTCCCGAATCGTAAAATCCTTTAGCTAGAACAACGCCTCGTTCAACCCCTTTGAGGAGAGGTGCCATCAGAAGTTTTTCGATATAACTGTTTTTTTCAGGGAGGGAGCTTAAGTAGGAGGCCTGCGTTAAAAAGGAGTGGGTCTCTCCACCTTGGGCAGTTGGCCTTGTGAGCTGTACTTTTAGCACTGCACCACTCATTTCAAACGGAGCGGTCTGGATTCCCGGCTGCTGCTGTAGGATTTTGTTTGCAACAATCACAGGATCGCGCAAAAGCCCCTTCTCTTTGATCGGGGAGGTCCAATAACTGGGGATCGATTCATCGGCATTCGGATCGTAGAGATCAAGCCCTGGTTTTTTCAGTTTTTCTGCAAAGCTGCGGGGTGTATAACCTGCGCCCTGGCTGATCGTGTCTGCCATGTAGTAATAAGAGGAAAAATAGTCGTTTGTCGGGGTAATGCGGATCGGAGCGTGGATCGATGTAAGCTTTTTGAGCCACGTTTTTTCGATTCCTTCAGTGACCGATAAAAAAAGCAAAACAAGCCAAACGACAGCAGAGATGACACCCACTGACAAAAAGGCAATGAGTGCTACGGAAAGTTGTCGTTTTCTAGGTACAAGATACTTTCGGAGAATCGAAAGTTCAAATACCACTATTTTGCTTCTTTAAAGATAACGTGCTTTTTGAGGCGTTTGTCGTATTTTTTAAGCTCTAAACGCTCTGTTGAAGTTTTTTTGTTCTTCTGAGTCCAATAAACTTCTGGACTTTCTGTACTTTTGAGTTTTACGAATTCACGTGCCGATTTTGCCATAAAAATTTCCTCTAAAAAATGATTTGAGCGTTATTGTAACAGATTGAGGGGAATACGTGGAAGAGGTTCTAAATCAAAGGTATCACCTTTCATCCCTTTTCTGAGAAAGATTTGATAGCCAAGCCCTGCAATCATCGTGGCATTATCAAGAGAAAGTCCTGAGGGAGGGAAGAAGACTGGGAGGCGGCTTTTTTGGAAAAGCTCTCTCAACCGTTGATTTTGAGTAACACCTCCGCCTAAAAAAATCATTTTGCATCCAAATGCTTCGGCTGCGCTAAGAGCTTTTTTCACGATATCTCCCAAGGCGGCTTCTTGAAATCCGGCTGCCAGGTGGGCTCTGTCAGAAGGAGGAATAAGAGAGGGGGCTTTTCGGTCGCAGTTTTGCCCCTTTAGGGTGTAAAGAACGTTTGTTTTAAGACCACTAAACGAGAAATGCCAAGGCTTTCCTTTCACTTGGCCTGGCTTGAAAGGGTATTTTTTCGGATCACCTGTTCTTGCGAGCTTTTCGATTTCAGGACCGCCAGGATAGGGGAGATCTAAGAGGATGGCGACTTTATCAAACGCCTCACCGATGGCGTCATCGACTGTCGATCCAATCTCTTCATAGTGACCCAGCGAATGGATTTTCACGAGCAACGTATGGCCTCCAGAAATTACAACGCCTAATGCAGGGAATTCTGGCTCCACTTCCATCATTGCCGCATAGAGGTGGGCTTCGACGTGATTGACCCCTACAAATGGCTTATTCCAGGCAAGGGCAATCCCCTTTGCTGCAGTGAGTCCCATGAGAAGTGCGCCAATGAGTCCAGGCCCGTGAGCGACTGCAATTAAATCGATCTCATTTGGAGTGAGCTTTCCTTTCTCTAGCGTCGCTTGAATCAGGGGAAATAAAACATCAAAGTGTCTTCTGCAGGCAAGCTCTGGATAAACACCGCCATACCGTGTGTGTAGATCAATTTGGCTTGCAATCGTCTCCGCCAAGATAAGTTTTCCATCTTCTACAATGGCAACCGCTGTCTCATCGCAGGTCGACTCAATTCCTAAAATTTTCATGTTACAATTATATCTGAAAAAAGAGTTAAAATCATGAGCCTTATGGTAAAGAAATTCTTGTCACAGCTGGAAGCTTTAGGGACTCCTGCCAGGGCGGTGGCCGACCAAAAATACCATAAATCGTCTAGAGTTCACTGGGGAGTGACGAATCGTGATAAAAGAAAATTGATTTCTGAGCTGGTCAAAGGCAGATCGGAGCAAGAGCTTCTTCAAATTGCACAAGATCTCTGGATAACCGATCTTTTTGACCCGATGATTTGCGCTGCCATTATTGTATCGGCTAAAAAGGTTCAACCTTCGCCTCATTTATGGAAAACCATTGTTTGTTTCTTAAAAGATGTCGATGGATGGGCGCTAGAAGACCAAATGGCGCATGCAGCTTGGAAATGTATCTTATCTAATGAGGCGCTTCTTGATGAAGTTGAATCCTGGACAGAGCATTCCAACTTTTGGATGCGCAGGGCTGCGCTTGTTTACACACTTCCATATGCCAAACCGGGTCGAAATCCCGAACGACCCTTGCGCTGGGCTTCTACCTACGTGCAAGATCGTGAGTGGTTCATTCAAAAAGCAATCGGCTGGTGGTTGCGCGACCTAAGCGAGCACAATCCAATCCGAGTGGTTGAATTTATCAAGGTGCATGAAAAAGATCTCATGTATGTCGCAAAAAAAGAGGCCAGACGCAAGATCTTCTGGCCCGAAAAATAAGATATGTCTATTTTAGTTAGTTTGTGGGAAGCGGTTCACTCTCTTGCCCATTTCTATCAACATCCTCTAAAAATTCATTAATGTAGGCAAGGTCTGTTCGGTTATTAACTTGAATAACTTTAAGTTCTCCACGTCCTTGTCGAGTGAAGTCGTAAACGGCTCCAACAATCCACAGTTGATGACTGTCAACAAGTTCTTGATATCTTGTGTAAGCTTTTGATACTTGATGGTGTACATTTTCGAAAATATTTTCGTCTATTTGCTCATTAGTCGTATTACGTCCTCTATGGGTGACAACCATTGGTGCAAGTTCGTTCTTGATAGATTCTTCTACATCATCTCCTTTGCTTACAGCTGTTACAGCCCCACATTTGGAATGTCCTAAAAAGATCAATAAGGATGTATGTTGATGAAGTATTCCATAATCAATGGATCCAAGGCAGGGCTCAATTTGATTACCGATATTGCGGATGAAGAAAATATCTCCTAATGGACGTAAATCGAAATTGGTTGTGTGTACCCGTGAATCGGCACATCCAACGATCGTAGTGCGCGGGCATTGTTTTAATTCTTGTAATTCGAAAAAACGATCATCGTGTCTATGAACTGCCATAAATTTATCATTATC
Organism: uncultured bacterium; assembly: GCA_964571465.1. Classification (GTDB taxonomy): domain Bacteria; phylum Chlamydiota; class Chlamydiia; order Chlamydiales; family Rhabdochlamydiaceae; genus PALSA-1444. The sequence continues at coordinate 6,382 of CAZNAR010000005.1, read as the reverse complement.
ATCGCGAATATTTTTCATCATATTTCGCATATCTTGTAGAGGATTCCGCTCACAGTCAGTTTCGCCACTAGCACATAAGTGACCAAATAGGAGTGTAAATACGATTGTTAAATACTTCATAGATTGCATAAGCACCATCCTTGGTTTTTAGTGATAAGAATCTGCTTCACTTTATGAAGAACTCTTAAAACAAGGAAATGTTAAAGGATTTTTGTATACCAATCAATTTTTAATTAGCCTACTGGCTAGCTCATCTGCAATCCAAAGAGCCGCATGTCCCTCCGTGCCGACGAACTGGCAGGGGAGATGGGGTTCGGATTTAAAGACGTGAGAAAGCACGTTAGCTTTGGAAGCTCCCATCACGTAGAAGACGGTGTTAACAGCATCATTGATGGCGTCAAAGGTCAGCGTCATGCGCCAGGTTTTTTTCTGCGGAACGTAGTTGGGAGTGACGTAGCGCCCTTTGACGTTCAGTGCATCAGTATCAGGGAAGAGGGAGGCGGTATGGCCGTCATCGCCCATCCCGAGCATAACGAGGTCAAGGGTTTGTCCCTTCAGGATAGAGCGAAGCTTCTCTTCATATTTTTTGGCGTGATGCTCAATTTGATCTTCAGCGATCATCCGATGGATGTGGTGAGGAGGGATGAGCATTTTTTCAAAGCCAGCTTTCATCGCCATGTGGTAGTTGCTTTCAGGGTCTGTTGGGGGAACAGACCGCTCGTCACTCCAGAAAAGATAAATTTTTTGCCAATCGATTTCTTCTGAGTAGGGAGGTTGACATAGAAGTTCATAAAGAGCCTTGGGTGTTGATCCACCCGAAAGGGCCACAGTGAAGAAATCATGATCTTGGATTGCATTTTCGCAGGTCGCTACAAAATGTTCTGCAGCGTAGTGGAGGGTGTCGGCGTGGTTGCCTGGAACAATTAACTCTGCATTCATCGATGATCCTTTAGATAATGGAGGGCTTGTGAGAAATGGATACTAGGATCGGAGTGATAAATCATGTTAACCAGGGAGAGACCCGATTGCGCTTTTGAGAAGATAAAACGAGAAGGAATATCGCACTTATCTTCGTCACAAATGATAGTTCGGACGTCGTGGGGATGGTCTGGGTCCCGGCTGAAAGAGTAATGGAATTGATCTTGGCAGCGGATATCGATCGAAATCACGGTTCCTGGAGCGAGCTCTTTATTCACGTGGGGGATTCGTTTGATTTTCGGAGACCAATGAAGACAGGAGGTTAGCCATCCTTCAATGTAACGGGCTTGGATTTCGGTGTGGCAGAAGAAGGGTGTTTCGTAGTTGTTATAATAGATTTCAACTTGTGTGGCTCCTTGCAGTGAGGCCAGACGCGCAGGAGAGTAAAATGTAGAGGCGAGAAGCTCACGCCAGTTTTCAGTTCGAGCCCAATTTAGGTCAGCAACTTCATTTTTTTTAGAGAGAAGAGTTTCACAGAAATCAGAGAGGTTGTCTGCAACTTCGGAATCGTAAATGAGGCGGGTGCACCACTTTTGGAGGGTGTTTAAGAGGTCGGGGTAGCTTGTGGGATTTTCTGCCCAGAGGAGGTAGATGGGGAGATCTGGGAGGAAATGGGGAAGGATGAGGAACGGGATCTTGTGAAGGAGCGAAGGAGGTGTTGCAATTTCGATTGAGTCACACGCAATCCCTTCTGCTTCAGAGGTGGCTGAAACGTGGGTTTTGATCTCTTCTAGAAGATCGACAACGGTGATGAAAATGACACGGGAGGGGAACCTTTTAATCACGTTGCTAGTGATTTTTCTGACATATTCACGGCGAGCGTTATCAGGAACAACCACAATGAGATTGAAAAGGGAGGCGCGCATGGTGCCCATCCCTTCCAGTTTTTGCCAAATTTTTTTGAGCTCGCTTGTCAAATTTGTCAAATGAGTCTCCAGTGTCTTCCATCTTGCTCAAGGAGTTTATCGGCCGCATCAGGTCCCCAGCTTCCTGCAGGGTATGTTGTCGGTTTTCCCTTAAGAACGGGTGTGAGCAGCTTCCACGAAATGAGAACTTCATCTTGCCTTGCAAAGAGGGTCGAATCGCCGAGGATCGCATCGCAAATGAGACGTTCATACGCTTCCGGTGGCGTTGTTCCAAAATACGAGCCGTATTTAAAGTCCATCTTCACAGGTTGAATCGGGCTTGCAGGGCCTGGGACTTTACAATTGATTTTAAGCGAGATTCCTTCATCAGGTTGAATTTGCATCACGAGCACGTTGGGATCGTTTTTACGGTGGCCGTTTTGGAATAAAACGCCTGGAGGATCTTTAAAAGTGATCGCAATTTCGGTCGACCGTTTGGGGAGTCGTTTCCCAGAGCGAAGATAGAAAGGGACCCCTGACCATCGCCAGTTGTCAATGTGGAGACGGAGGGCAGCGTAGGTCTCAACCGTTGATTGTGGCGCGACATCTTTCTCTTGCAGGTAGCCAACGACATCTTCCCCGTCAATGAACCCGGCTGTATATTGAGCGTGGACTACATCTTTCTTTTCGATGGGCCGGATCGCTTGGAGGACTTTCACTTTCTCATCGCGGATTGCGTTGGCATCAAGGCTCACTGGCGGTTCCATGGCGACCAGCGAGACAAGTTGCATGACGTGGTTTTGCACGATATCGCGCAGTAGGCCGGTCTCTTCCCAGAATTTCCCCCGTGTTCCAATCCCCAAATCTTCGGCAACGGTGATTTGAACGTGGTCGATGTACCGATTATTCCAGAGCGATTCAAAGATCGAGTTGGCAAAGCGGAAAACGAGGAGGTTTTGCACGGTCTCTTTCCCGAGCCAGTGGTCAATACGGTAAATCTGGTTTTCACCCAAGTGCTTCATGAGCTCTTTTTGAAGCTCTTCGGCAGAGTGAAGATCGTGACCGAATGGTTTTTCAATAACGACCCGTGACCAAGGTTGGTCTTGCTGTTCAGGATAGACAAGTTTTTCTTTTTTGAGCTTTTCACAAATCGTTGGGAAATAACTCGGAGGTGTAGCCAGGTAAAAAATGCGGTTCCCTTTAGTTCCTAAACGGTGATCAAGCTCTTCGAGCTTTTTCTTCAGCTTTGCGTACCCTTCCTCATCGTGAAATTCTGACTCGTGGTAGTATAGGTGATCTTCAAAATGTTTCCAGAGATGTTCATCAATCGGCTGCGTGCGGGAAAATTTTTTCACCGCTTCGTGCATTTCTATGCGGAATTGGTCATCATTTTTTTGGCGTCTTGCAAAACCAACACACGCAAACTGCGAAGGGAGCTGACCGGCTTTGAGAAGATTATATAGAGCAGGGACGAGTCTTCTTGAGGTGAGATCTCCTGTTGCTCCAAAAATCACAACGATACACGGCTCTGTAAAACGGGTTTGACTTTCTTCAGCAAGAAGGTTCATAGCATTCCTTTTCTATCCAGGTACGATTGTAAGATGATGACGGCAGAGAGGGTATCGCTCATTTGGGCCCGTTCTTTTCGTCTGACGCCTGCGTCAACCAGAGACCTTTCAATAAGAGCGGAGGTGAGTCTTTCGTCCCAGAGTTCAACGGGGAGTTTAGAGCTTTCTTCGAGTTCTTTGGCAAATTTTCGTGCCGCTTCAGTCATGGTGCTATCTTGGCCGCTGAGCTTCAGAGGAAGTCCGACGACAATCTTATCAATGGCACCTTCTTTTTTTAAAAGCTCCAGGAGCTTTTTGGAAAAATCAACCGTGTTTTGAAGCATGCCCAGAGAGCGAGCTAAAATATGCCGTTCATCGGAGACAGCGATCCCGATACGAACGGTTCCAAAATCAAGTCCTACAATCCTACCCATGGTGATGGATGGCAGCCTCGATAAACGCTTTAAACAGAGGGTGAGGCTGGCTTGGTTTTGATTTAAACTCTGGATGAAATTGAACACCTACCATCCAAGGATGGTCTTTCACTTCGACGATTTCACAAAGACCTTGTTTCGGTAAAATTCCAGAAATGACAAGGCCGCTCTCTTGGAATGGGGTTTTAAAGGCATCACTGACTTCAAAACGGTGACGGTGTCGTTCAGAAATGGTCGCAGATCCATACGCTTTTGCTGCTTTGGTGCCGCTCTTTAGTTCACATGGATATGCGCCAAGACGCATCGTTCCACCGAGATCTTCCACCCCTTTCTGCTCGCTGAGGAGCGAGATCACCGGATGAGGTGTTTTAGGATCGATTTCAGTCGAATTGGCATCGGGGAGTTTTAATACATGGCGGGCAAATTCAACGCACATCACTTGCATCCCCAAACAAAGGCCAAAATATGGGATTTTATGTTCACGGCAGTATTTAGCGGTTAAGATTTTTCCAATCCATCCTCGCTCTCCAAATCCACCAGGGACTAAATAGCCGTCACACCCCTCAATGGCTTTTTGGACCGACCCATTCTCGAAGATTTTGTCAGATTCAAAAACCCGGATCTCAAGAGAGGCTTGCAGATCGGTTGCAGCATGTGAAAGAGCTTCAAAGACCGATTTGTAGGCATCTTCAAGCTGCATATATTTTCCCACAACACCAATCACCACTTTTTTTTGTGGATTTTTTAGTTTGTGGATCATCTCTTGCCATGCTTGTAGATTCGGTTTTCGATCTTGAAGTTTTAAAAACTCGATCACCTTGCTATCGACCTTCTGCTCATGTAAACTTAACGGAACTTCATAGATCGAATGTTCCACATCGGCTTCATCCATCACAAAATCACGACGAACACTACAGAAAAGGCTGATTTTATCTTTGATGTCATCGGGGAGGTGTTCTTCGCAGCGGCATAGGATCATGTCAGGGACAATCCCGATGCTACGGAGCGTTTGAACAGAGTGTTGTGCAGGTTTTGTTTTCACTTCGCCGGCAGCCTTGACAAACGGAACATAGGTGAGGTGGATGTTAAGGCAGTCGGTGGGTCTCTCGAGTCGAAATTGCCGAATCGCCTCTAAGAAGGGTAGCGATTCAATATCACCAACCGTTCCTCCGATTTCCACAATCGTCACGTCGATATTTTCTTGAATATGGGCAGCATCCAGGATTCGTTTTTTGATTTCGTCCGTGATATGGGGGATCACTTGAACAGTTTTCCCTAAATAGTCGCCCCGTCTCTCTTTTTTGATCACGGCTTCATAAATTTGACCAGAGGTTGCATTCGACGCTTTCGAAATCGGCGCGTTAGTAAAGCGGTAGTAGTGGCCTAAATCGAGGTCGGTTTCGGCGCCATCATCGGTCACATAGACTTCGCCATGCTGAAACGGATTCATCGTCCCTGGGTCGACGTTGAGATAAGGATCGAGTTTGAGCATGGAGACTTTTAAATTGCGAGACTCAAGGAGCATCGCAAGGGAAGCTGCTGTCAGCCCCTTGCCCAAGGAGGAGATCACTCCGCCTGTTACAAATATATATTTTGAAGTCATGGGCACATTTTAGGGGGTTCTACCCTTTACTTGCAAACTAATCTCCCGTCGGTAATGATTGGAATTATTTGATGGGAGATGGATGATGGTAAGTCTTTTTCAACTCTTTTCTATTGGGATTGGGCCTTCGAGCTCTCATACCGTGGGACCGATGCGAGCAGCCCATCAATTTGCCACCCTTCTTCAAGAAAGTTTTGGTCTTGAGAACATCTCCAAAGTTACCGTGGAGCTGTACGGTTCGCTGGCGATGACAGGGGTTGGTCACGGAACCGACAAAGCAATTTTTTTGGGGTTAGAAGGGGAAACTCCTGAAGCGGTCGACCCTGACCTCGTGGACCACCGTGTCGCTCGGATTCAAAATGAAAAGAATATTTATCTTTTAAGCGCTGTCTCGATTGACTATGACCTTATCTTTCATAAAGGGAAGCGCTTGCCATACCATTCCAACGCGATGCGGTTTAAAGCATATGATTTAAATGAAAACCTCCTCATCAACCAACTTTATTACTCAGTCGGCGGCGGATTTGTCGTTTCGCATGAACACATCGCTCAAACAGGTGTTGATGAGTCGGTAGACGTCATGCCATATGAGTATGAAACATGTGAAGAGCTGCTGACTCATTGCCGTGAAGAAAATAAGATGATTTATGAAATCATCATGGAAAATGAGCTCGCACTCCGGTCCGAAGATCAAATTCGAAAAGGGATTTTGCGGATCTGGGAGGTCATGAATAACTCTATGGAGCGGGGATTTGTACAAGAAGGGATCCTTCCAGGCGGTCTCGACGTAAAGAGACGTGCGCCTGATCTCTATCGACAACTCACCGAAAATGGAAATGTCAATGATCCTACTGAATTTATGGAGTGGGTGAGTCTCTATGCCCTTTCCGTTAACGAAGAGAACGCAGCGGGTGGACGTGTTGTTACAGCCCCAACCAACGGCGCTGCCGGAGTGATTCCTGCCGTCATCCGATA
>CAZNAR010000004.1:0-134027 GCA_964571465.1 uncultured bacterium | reverse complement strand
CGGTGACTCTGAACTCAAGCACCGACACAATCAGTGTTACCACCGGAACCGGAACACTGGCTGGAGTCGTGAGTGGAGCCAGTGGAACTCTCAATAAGATAGGTTCAGGGACGCTCATTCTAAGTAATTCCAACCTATATGGTGGTGGAACCAATATTAATGGGGGAGTCCTACAAATCTCAGCAGACAACAACCTAGGAACAGGGAACCTTTCGATCAATACTGGAACGCTGACGATGAGCACTGGGTTCTCCACTTCTAGGGCGCTGACTCTAAACTCAAGTACCGATACGATCAACGTAGCTGCTGGGACCGGAATTTGGAATGGAGTGTTGAGTGGAGCAGGTGGGTCCTTGACTAAAACCGGAGCCGGGACTCTCACTCTCAATGGGGTCAATACTTATACTGGAGCAACATCTGTAACTAATGGAGTACTTGAAATAGGTGCAACAGGCTCCGTAGTTATGAGTGATACGGTAACGGTAAGTGGAGGAACTCTACGAAATGGTGCACCCCTTCAGATGAGTACATCAGCTGCAGTAGCAGTTTCATCTGGAACATGGGATCTCAATAACTTTTCTCAGACTTGTTCAACACTTGACTTATCAGGAGGGTTGGTCAGCACAGGGACAGGAGCCCTTTTTCTTTCAGGGACAGTAACTCCCCTCAATGTCACTAATAGTCCAGTACATACCGGAACGGTTCAGTTGACAGGAAGCTCGGGAGATATCTCATTTGGTTCCGGGTCACCTATGATGGGAAATCTCGGCCTTGGAGGCGTGACTCGAAATATCTATGTAGGTGGTAGCGTTGCGACGATTTCAGGTGTGATTGCAGATGTTTTAGCTTTAAATAACATTTTACCAAATGCCACTATTGCAGGATTTAATAAAACAGGTCCAGGTACTCTTCTTATTTCTGGACCCTCAGCTAACACTTACACGGGAACAACAACAGTTTTACAGGGAACTTTAGAGCTCGACAAAACTGGAGGCGGAGCTGTTGTTGGAGATATGGTCATCAACGGTGGAACTGTTTTACATCTGTCAGGTAGCCAACTTGCGTCGACATCGAATGTGACACTTGAATCAGGTGTTTGGGATCTTAATTCACAAATTGAGACTGTTGCTTCGTTGACTTACAATGGGGGATCCGTTGCCAATAATAGCAATTTAACCCTCGATGGTACTGGTACCGTCCTCTCAATGCGCAATACAACTCTGGGAGGTGCCGTTGATTTGATAACACTCACTCCAACGACAATCCTATTTGATGCAGCCAATAACGGCACAGCATACATCTCTGCAATCAACTTAGGTAGTGCTGATCGGACATTCACTGTTCCTGTTGGAGGTGCCACATTTGACATGGTTATTGAAGATGGTAGCTCTACAGGCGGGGGGCTTATTAAAAATGGGGGGGGAACCCTTCTGATCAATGGATCAAATATTTATACTGGAGCTGCTAGTCAAGTCGTTGATGGAACGCTTCAAGTCAATGGATATTTATCTAGCAATACTTTAGTGACAGCGGCTGGCACGATCTTAAAGGGGAATGGGTCCATTGCTGCTGATTCTACGATCAATGGAAGATTGCAACCTGGAGCCTCTATTGGTACGCTTACGTTTTTTGGAAATCAAATCTTAGGTGCTACTTCTATTCTTGAGGTGGAACTCGATCCAACACAAATTGACTTAGTCAATATTATCATCGGGAGCTTAACAATCCAGCCTGGAGCTACAATTTTCTTTCAGCCTGTCCCAACCGTTTATCCAGAAAAATTAAATCTTGTCTTGCTACAGGCAAATGATGGGGTTAATGGGAAGTTTACTACAATTCAAAACAGTTTCCCTGCTTTTGTTATCAATCTTATTTATACACCTACAACGGTTGAGTTGGGAGTAGAGAGCCTGCCCTTCTCTGCTTTAGTTCCTTCTGGTAACGCAGGCAGAGTCGGTGCCTATCTCGATGCTCAACATGTTGATCCTGCTAGTGATTTAGCTTTTGTTATTGGTACGATTCAGATGGAACCAACGGTCAGCGCTATTAAAAACGACCTTAATCTGCTCCACCCAGCTCCTTTAAAAGGGCTTTCTATTTCCGCTGAAAATAGTGGTATCCAGACGCGAACTACTCTATCTAATCGAATGAATCAATATGCGTTAGGAAATTGCATGACATCGATCTGTTATGGATCGCCTGTTTCTATGTGGGTCGATACACAGGGTGATTTCTTCAAGCAGAAGCGGATAAATGGAAATACCGCTTATTACAATCAAACATTTTTAGCGACTTTAGGAGCTGATTATTCAATTTGCCACAAGGGGGTGGTAGGTGTAGCAGCAACATATAGTGGAGCGTCACTTACTTGGGAAGATCGACAAGATAAAGGACGTGTGAACACAATCTATGGAAGCTTATACGGCAATTGGTTCAATGACAAGCTCATCTTGAATGGATCTGTGACACAGGGATGGAATCGTTACACAGAGAGAAGAAAGATCGAATTTCTTACGATCGACCGTAAAGCAAAAGCAAATTTTGATGGATGGCAAACGCAAGGACATTTCGATGGAACCTATCTTTTTTGTAAAAGAAAGGGCGCATCTTTTGGGTTTTTAGGTGGAATCGATTACATCTATTTGCACCAGGATCGATTCAAAGAGAGTGGTGCAGATAGTCTTAACCTCACCGTGAAGCCAACCAATTATCAACTCCTTCGCTCTGAAGTAGGGATAATACTTTCAAGTTGTTTCCGCACAGGAAAGGAAGCATGGTGGATACAGCCTAAAGTATCATATGTTCGAGAAGATCGTTTTGGGGGTACCAAGTATTCGTCAAAAATGCAGGGGGCCGAAGGTTATTTTAATGTTTATGGATTGCAACCAACGCGCAATCTTGCCGTAGGAGGGTTGAATCTTTCTTACGAGCCAAATCCTCGAAAAGGAGCGTCAAAGGGAGCTATCCAAGGAGTCTTTTCTTTGAATTACCAAATGGAATGGGAACCGAATTACTGGAACCAAAACATTCATCTTGGTTATGTATACTGAGTCGATTAACAGATATTTCTGCGAATACTACCACTCAGGTCCAGGGCCAAACCGTCCTGCTGAGTAATCTTGCAATCCTTGAACAATAGCACGGTATTGTTTGAGTTTTTCTTGTTTTTCGTGGGTGTTTTGCTTACGGAGAAGCTTGAGAAGCTTAAGCTCTGCCCCTTTAATATAGAGAAGCTTTTTGTAGTGCCAAAGTTCAGGGTTGAGAATTTTGCGGAAGAGCCTTTTTTTCTCTTGAGGCGTGCAATTTCGTTCGATCCAAAGGAGTCTACCGCGCCACCAGAAATATTTCTTGTGAGGGCTGCCTCCCACAAAAGAGGCCGAGACTTTATGGAGTAGAAGTGCCTCGTAGCACACATCGATTTTAAAGCCTGCCTTTTTAGCACGCATGGCAAAGTCCGCCTCTTCCCAGAATAGAAAGAATTTTGCTTCCAGTAGGCCAATTTTTTCAAACACTTCACGTCGAATAAAAATCGAGCATCCACAGACATAATCAAGGGGTTTATCGGTTCGAAATCCTTTTTTTTCACTGAGTCCAACAAGCTCAAAATCACCTTTCTCGCCATTCCAGATTCCACCTAAATGATCGAGATGTTCGGGATTAGAAAATCGGAGAGGATAGCCGCCCCAAATGCCGACAGAGGGGTCTTTTTGGGCCGCTTCGATAAATCTATTCATCATTTCTAAATCGACAATGGTATCATTATTCAGGAGTAGAACGGCGTCGGCTCCTTGTTTAAGGGCAATTTCGATGCCAACATTATTTCCACCGGCATACCCTAGGTTCATGCCTGTTTCAACAACCTGCATTTTAGGGAACTGTGTTTTGATCGCTTCAACAGAATCGTCGTGGGAGCCGTTGTCGACCACAATGATATCTGGATAACCACGAAGGGATTGAAGGCAAGCGAGTGTGTCGTTTTTTCCGTTCCAGTTTAGAATGACGATAGTGGCCTTCATACAGACACCTTGAGTTGTGCGAGTGCAGTTTTAATCACTTCATCGGGACCAATTTGTCGCATGCAAAAAGGGTCGTGACATTTTTTCTTAAGGCAGGGGAAGCATGTGGGGTCTTTTTGAATCACAACAGCCGAAGCATTATGATAAGGACCACAGATGCGCTGATTTGTCGGAGCGAAAAGGGCTATCGTTGGTGTTTTCATAGCAAGGGCCAGGTGGAGAGGTCCTGTATCATTGGTAATAAAAAGAGTCAGTCGCTCCAGAGCTGCGGCCATAGTCTTTAGAGGATGAATAAACGGAGTCGCTTCACCAATTTCTTTGCAGATCGATTCGACGAGATTTTTTTCATTCGGTGTCCCTGTAATTAGAATTGAACATCCTGTCTCTTCTTTAAGGGCTCGTGCGACTTTGACAAAATTGGAAGGAAGCCACTGCTTGAATTTATCTTTAGCGCCCGGATGAAGGCCGATAACGACACCTACTGGAAGAAGCTTCTTAGCTGCTTGTCGATCCGAATTCTCAATTACGAAATCGAGATCGTAATTTTGACGATAAGCCCCAGATTCTCTCACAAGATCAAGACGTCTTTCAATTTCATGAGAGCCGTCCCACTGAAGAGCTTTTGTCAGAAGGGCATCGAGACCTTTTTGCAATCCAGCCGTTCCGACAATCTTTTCTGCTCCGATCACCGAGCAAAGGGGAAGAAGGGCTCTTTGGGAAGTGTGAAAAAGAAAGACCGTTCCAATTTTTCTTTTGCGGAGCTGGAGATAAAGTTTCAAAAGTGATGAAGGGCGCCTAAAAACCAAGAGCTCATTGAGATAAGGGTTCCCTTTTAAAACTTCTGCGCCCAAGGCACTTGTCAAGCATCCAATATAGGCCTTAGGATGAGCCTCTCTGAGCGCTCGAATGGCAGGAGTTGCCCACAGAGTGTCACCGAGACCTGTCGTTGAAACGATGAGAAAATGGTCGTTATTTCCCCTTCTCTGAAAGAGCTTCAGAAAATGGACCAGGGCCTGTGTTAAATAATTTTTCCAGTGAGACATCACATCATTTTACAGAAAGAACGGTTATTTCGCTTCTGAAAGACCCCATTTTTTAGCGATCTTGCTATAGGCTCCATTCTCTTTCAAACGGGAGAGCCCCCGATTAAAATTGTGGATGAGTTTCTCTGATTTGCCACTGAGACCCACGAGCCGGATCCCTTCTTGTGTCAAGGGTGCTGAAGAAATTTTTAATTGTCCGGCGTAAAGATCATTTGTATAGGCTTCTGCCGATAAAATATCTAAAACAACCGCCTCAATCACGTTCTCTTTAACGTCATTCAAAGCTGCCTGGATTGAATCATAGGTTCTTTGAATAATATTAGGAAATTTTTCTAAGATAAGACCGTAGGACGATCCGCGTAAAACCCCCACTTCGCGTCCTTCAAGCTGAGAAAGAGAGTCGCTCTTTGATTGAGCGCCCACCACCAACACAGGGCCTGTAGGTAGATAGATCGATGAGAAGGCATAAAGTTTTTCGTAGAAAACGTACGGCTGCATCGGAGTGCAAATCGCTTGATATTCATTTTCTTGAAGCCCGAGCATTAAATTGCTCCAGCTCCGTTGATAGACCCCAATTTTCAGATTCTCTTCTTTTCCTATCGCCTCTATGAGTTCCGAGGTAAAGGCCGTCAGCATCGATTCTCTTCCCTGGATTTCAACCGAATACCACGCAGGATCAAAAGCAACTTTAAAATCATAACCCGATGACTTTTTTCCGCAGCACATAAGCAGGAGTGACAGGAGAGGTAATAATCTACGTATTGTCATTTGATGCCAAAATGCATACACTGTTTTATTGATGTCAACAAAAACAGCAATAGTCTTAGTTAACTTTGGGGGTCCGCGAAAATTAAGCGAGATCCGAGCATTTCTGACCGAGCTTTTAACAGATGTCGATGTCATCCGTACCCCACTTCCACGGTTTTTTGAAAAATGGTTTTTTAAAAAAGTCGCACAAAGGCGCGTCAGTAAAATCGCGAAGGACTATGAGATCATCGGAGGAAAATCGCCCCTGTTTGATGACACAGAGCGTCTTGCAAAAATGTTGCAAGAAAAAACAGAACTACCAGTGATCACGTTTCATCGTTACCTCCCTGGAACACACGCCGACTTTTTTGATACCATTACAGCGCACGATGCAGAGAGGTTTGTTGTTCTCCCCATGTATCCCCAATTTAGTTATTCGACAACGGGGAGCGTTGCAAGGTTCTTTGATACCCACCTACCACTGGAAATTTTGCAAAAAATGGAGTGGGTCCGATCGTATGCCATTCACCCCGCTTATGTTGAGTCGATGCAACAATGTATTCGGGAATTTCTGCAGGAGAAACAAATCGATGAAAAGGAAGCCTTTCTCTTTTTCTCAGCTCATGGACTTCCACAGGAGTTTGTCGATCAAGGCGATCCGTATCAACGAGAATGTCGGTTTTCCTACGAAGCAATTATGAAGGGATTTCCACAAATTCCTTCCCTTCTAGCTTTTCAATCGAAGTTTGGACCAGGCGAATGGCTGAAACCGTATACCAGTGAACTTTCCAAAACACCTTTTCAATGGATTGATAAACAGAAGCATGTTGTATTTATTCCACTGACATTTACATCAGATCATCTCGAGACGCTCTATGAGATAGAATATACGTATCTCCCTGAAATCCGAGCAAAAGGATTTTCTGCTCATCGATGCCCCGCACTCAATCATCGATCTGATTGGATTGACGCGCTTGTGCAACTCGTGCAAACAGCGGCAGTAGAGAATCACCTGCTTATCCGAACTTAGAACTGATACCCAAACGTTCCACGTCCCCCAAACGCAGCTTGGGTTTTGTGGTTAGACTCCACATAGAGATAAAATGGCTCCAGCGTGAGATCCCAGTGACGCCATTTCCCAAAGCGAAACACAAACGGCATACTCAGATCGACACCCCAAGCAAATTTTTTCGCTTCAGTCCCACTAAACTGTTGTCCCGCCAGCCCCTTTAAGTATAGGCCCCAACCAAAGACAGTGTTGAATTCATGGTAATACCGCAATCCTGCTGTCGTATAAGCAAACTTGGCTTTATGAAAATCTCCCACATTGTAATAGAGATATCCAGCACCAACGAGCGGAGTAAAATGGTCGCAACCGTCGAGGAAAAAATTGTAACCTAACCGGAGTTCACCCTCATAAAGATGACCAAATCGGCTGTTGCGCGAGTGACTAAAGAAGTAAGGCATCCAGAAGTCTGCCCCAAAATAGATACAATTTGCTTTGTTATGGTCGAAGACAACGCGGTCAAAAGAAAAACCAAAACGGTTGTCGTATTGAGGTGAGACAGGTTCAGTGCCAGTCGCAGGTTTGACCTGCTCAGGTTGTTTAGCATCACCATATGCCAAACTCATCACAGCAATCAATCCAACAATGTACCAACGTTTCATAAGGGTCTCCTAACTAGCTTTTTATCAGTCGTACGATTTTTTTAACAGTGTACATAAATGAAAAACCTCGTTTAACATGGCTCTCTCTTGAAAGGAGTTCATATGAAAAAACTAAAAATCGCTTTCTTATTACTACTCATACTACCCATTTTTGCACATGCTGATGGAGAACTTTCCATGCAAGATGCCAATACATCGATGCAACAACAAGCACAGGCGCCTTTTATTGAATACCACAACCGTATGGCAGTGTTCGGACCTGAACACCAAGTTTACGAAAGAATCAAAACCGATGCTATCTATGCTGGCGTAGAAGCATGGCTTGTTAACGTGATTACATCGAAGTCACACCACTGGCTCCTCGGAGAAGCTGAGTTTCGCATGGGATATAACTACTTCTACAATGGCCGTGACCATGTAACTCCCTTCGTCGGAGTGGGCGCTCTCAAGAATTACAGAGCACGCCATTGCGATTGTAGCTGGTGGGGCAAAGACATCAACCATCACTTTGTAAGATTGCCTGTAGTAGCTTATGGCGTCCTCGGATTCCTCTACGACCACGAGTTCAATTCTATCTTCAACTTAGGCTTTAACCTCAAAGGAATGATCGGCGGTGGCGTCAATAAAAAGGACCATGATTGGGGCTCTCCCGTCTATGGATTCGATGCAAGCCTCCCAATTACATTCCGTTTTGGACATAAGAGACATTGGGATTTCCGCATCGAGCCCTTTGATATTTACCTGCATGGAAAAAATGTACAGGTAAACTACTTTGGATTCCGCAGCACAGTCGGATACCGTTTCTAAACCTTTAATAGCCTCCCTTTAACGAGGGAGGCACTTTTTGTATGAAAAAACTCTTACTTTTAACACTACCACTCATTCTTTCGGCAGAACCGCCCACCCTCAACATAATTGCCGACCGTTATTTCTCTCCCTATGCCGGAGCAGAAGACATTCTCACCCTAAGCGCCGGCGTTCAGTATGCAGAAAACTGGGCCGTGAAAAAATCCAACCCACCTAAAAAAGGGTGGATCCCCAGCCTTGAAAGAGCTGGAGAACTGATCCTCTTCTGGGAACCGTATAACTACCTCTCTATGGTGACACAACACGAAATCTTCGGCCACGGTTACCGAGATCGTACATTCCACAGCGAAGGCGTCAAAGTAAAAAAATACACCTACGGCACTCCACCCCCTTATGGATTGGGAGGAGGAGCGACTCACTTCACCTTAAAGCCCAACAAACTAACCCCCTTTCAATACAGCTCCATCGTCAGTGGCGGTGTCGAAGCAACCTCCATCCTCGCTCTTCGCCTCAAACTCCAATGGCTCCAAACAGGCTACGTTAACTCCACACAAACTTCTCTCTATAGTTATGCTCAGCAAGACCTCACGAACTACATCTTAGCCAGCCAAACTCGCCTCTCTTTCTTCGGAGCGACCGAGAACGAAGGCGATATCCATCGTTATATCGATCTCTTAAATGACTCACTCCCTAAAGGACACCTGACAGAACGAGACCTCAAAAAACGACTCTGGCTCAATTATGCAGACCCCTTTACGTACTACGCCCTCGGCGCCTGGTGGATGTACCTTATATGGGGCGAACAGCTCAAGATCCCCATGATCCCCATCGGATCGTACGGCTATCTCCCTGGACTCCGCTTCGGACTGACCCCCTTCGGACCCGAATACTACCTCGAAAACTTCCTCGTCCACGACAAAAAGCCCGTCTATTTCTACCTCCGAGGAGGAGAATTTGCAGGCCTTCGCTCCTATGGATTCGGCCTCGAACACGCCTACCTATGGACTGTCGGAGAGACACCATGGGGCTTCCGTCTCGACGCCTGGCTCCAACCCGATGTCCCGTATAAAGCAGGCTCCTCCAACAACTTAATCACCTTCGACTACAAACACCAAGGCCACTACAAAAACCGCTTCGGCTTTGCCCTCACCCTCATCGGCCATATCAAGATCTCCAAAGCCTCCGCTATCTTCTTCCAAGCCGGCGGCAAAACCACAGGCTTTCTTCCCGGAGAAACCCTCTGTCCCTCCGCCATCATCCGCTTAGGGTTTAGCTTTTTTTAGCCAGATCACGAATGAATTCCGTGTTGGCTGTTTTCGAATCTAGAACTCGCTGAAGATCTTGAACGCACCCTCTCATTTCCGCCATATTCTGTTGGAGCTTCAACGTCTCTTCTCTTATTTTCCGAGCTCTTTCTCGAACACTCTGAGCCTCACGAGCCGTGTCAGGGATGGAGCCCGCCTTCTCTGCAGCTAAAACAAAGCTCACAATTTCTGACAACACATCCTCTGTGACTCCGTCCCTAGAAACTCGCTCTCTTAACTCTTTAATCAATCGACCATTTTCTGGGTTTAACTTCTCTAGTTGAGCAGTTGCTGCATTTAACTTTTCCAAAGCAGCTTCACCGTTTTGAATAAGTGGCGCCCTTGCATCAACCACTCTAGTAACCATTTAAAACACCATCCAATTTTCGAATTAAAGCTTTCAGCTCCTGATCTTGCTCAAGACCCGCACTCTCAATCAAAAACTTAAGCCCTGACAACTCTTCCACCAGCGCTGCAAATTCTCTCTTCGTCTTCTCCAGTTCTGCAACAGCCTCTGCCAGATCTTTTTCAGCCGTTTGTAAATCATCCATCACCGCCACTAGAATCGGCACATTTTCCTGATGCTTAGCGACAACGACTGCCAACCTCTCCGCCAAATTTCTCACCGCCGCATTTAAATCATCCTCCGTTAACGAATCAAGTATCAACTGCAGCCTCAACGCTTCTTGAAGTTCTAATGCCATCGATTTGTCTGCTTGCTCTAAACTATCCGCTCTTCCTCGCATCGCATCATGAAAATGCTTTACCAGCGGAGCCAGCCTTTTGACCACTTCTTTGTACCGATCTTGAACCACTTCAAAATCACTAGCGACAGCTGCAAGGGTTTTGGTCTCTCCACTATCTCTTCTCCTAAAATAGTGAAACGCCTTTGAGAGAAGAAGTAGAGAGACATTTTGTGCCTGATTGATGACCAATCCTATCATCACTTGCTGGACTTGAGATTTAATAAACGAAGACTTCACCAACTCCCACTCTCTAGGTTGTACAACTGGAAGCAAAGCTGGAGCTGGAATAACACTCGTCACCGCAGGTGCAGCGGCATTTGCAAGAACTGTTTGCACAACCTCCACAGCTTTCACAGCTGTAGAAATAGTAGAAGGTAGGGCGGTTACAGGCGCGGAGGGCGGCTTAGCCCGCTTTTCTCCTAGCCGTGCTATCCCATAGTTAAGCCTCATGTTGTTTGCGAAATTTCCCTTCACTGGCCTTTCCCCACGATTTCTGAAAGCTTTTGTTCTAACTCTACTAGATCTTTTCGCAACCTAAATTGATCTGCTGAGAGAGCTCGTATAATCCCTCGAAGCTCATCTTTTGAAGTCGTTATCTCTCTATTCAAACGTTCAAGTTCTGCCTGGCGCTTATGACATTCACTGCTCAGTCGAGCAAGATTATTGTCAGCTTCCCCAACAGTTCTTAATCTAGCCAAAACCGTCTCCGCAGATCGAGCCCCCTCACAAACCTTCACCAGCCCCAAGATTTTCACATTAAGAGCAGACAACCGTTTGTCAATTGCATCCACCACTGCCGCCGCTGCATCGTGCTTCTCCCCAATAGATTCCATTTGAGCAGATTGACCCAAACAAACTCCTACCGCTACCTCAAGCGTCCCAGCCGCCTCTCTAAACTCCTTTTCCAAGCGCGCAAACTCTTTATTTTGCTCGCTCAGCTGCCGCACCAAAACCGCCTGATCCCACATCTGCTTCAAAATTGCCAGCGCAAGAGCCGTACAAACCATCGGAATGTACATCGGAGCGCCCACCGGATAATAGAAATACAGCACTGGAATACTACAAGCAACCCCCGCCTGTACTAGATAACTCACATCGACATGTGGCAATACTTCAACCCGACCAATCAATAACGGATAGTTAACAACGACGCCCACTACAAAACTCACTGCCGCCGCCATTCCCCACTGTCGTTGAATCACACCCGCAACCACCATCGCAGCCCCACCCATGCCGTAGCTCTTCATCCCATCCTGGACAATCTTCGGAATTGCTGACAATCCATTCAACATGCAAAAAACTTTATTTCCATTTGATTTATGAGTCAAGGTTCTTGCTTTTATCAAAGTGTTTGTTTTAAACAAAATCGTTTTCCATACTCACACTCTGAAAAATAGTGGAGTATTTATGAGATGGATTCGAATACTATTTAATGTCCTGTGTACAGTTAGCCTGTTTTCAAAAGAAGCAGCAATAGAAGGGTACCTTATTGCACGATCATTGGGTTCATTAGCAAATGACGGTAAAAACATTAGAGATAAATTGGGCACACCTCTGGCCCATTGTTAATATTTTGAATGAAGTATGTCATGGAGTCCATATCGAATCATTTGAGAGTACGATTGGTTATAAGTATGACTCAGTTCTAATGTTGTTAGATAAGTTGGCCGTTCATGAAAAAAGTGATGATGAATCTGATGTATCTATGAAAATCGATCTAAGTAACAAAGAGATCGATATAATAAAAAACTCCTATCGCGAAGTACTTAAGCAAATCGAAGAGTGGGAATTTCAAACACGTATTGGAGTAACAAAAGCCGCGATAGATAAAGTTATTTTGA
The DNA here is from genome assembly GCA_964571465.1 of uncultured bacterium. GTDB lineage: Bacteria > Chlamydiota > Chlamydiia > Chlamydiales > Rhabdochlamydiaceae > PALSA-1444. Next base: position 121,855 of record CAZNAR010000004.1, on the reverse strand, counting down.
AGTTGGCTTAGCCAAGGAAGATAATAAATTTTTATGGAATATGCGAAAGAACAATTCGAACTAGAATCAAAATCAAAAATTCAAGATTGAAATAAGGGTGAAGAAATTTCCAGTTCAACACATCCAACATGCCAAAAATTTTATTTTCATTTTAACTTATGAGTCAAGGATCTACTTTTATCAAATTGACACAAGAATCTTCAGAACCCTTAAGGAGAAGTTGTTATTGCAGCATTTGGACTGCTGCCATTTTGATAAGATGTATTTGGAAATAGCTCTGGTTGGATTTCCGCTATGAATTGACCTAAAGATGCCAGATACTCTAACTGGTTCATGTTTCCATAACTGACTGTTCCATCGCTGTTTTGCTTTACCACGACTTGTAAAACATTTGCTTTAGTAGAAGTGGAAAGTGTTTCAAGAAAACGAACAATTTTATCTGTCACATTTTTATTGACATATGGCATTTCCACCTCACCCACTGTTTGCGTTGAGACTAAAAGATCGCGCAAATCATTGTAAAAAACGACAAACTGGTCAGTAAGTTGTTGATAATTTGAAATGGTTATCTCGAAATGCTCGCAGTTTGATGTACTACTGGGAGTAAAATGAACACTTAAGTCGATTTCATAAGGATCGACTTGATAAGCAAGTTTACAAAAGCCAGTTACCTCTTTTGGATGATTTATGTTTTTAGAATCAGCTGGAACTTGAGTTTGTACGACAATCTCAGCGGTTACAGGCTTGCTGGACCTATACTTACTGGTAAATTCAGAAAATTTTTCCCAATGATTCCCCAAGAGATTTTCTAGACGAGGGAAGTAAGTAAATAGGCCCAAGTAGCGGTAGAGTTCAATGGTTTTTTTTTGAGTGATCGGTGTTTGAGAATCCCATTTATCAGAAGTCTTACATGCAAGCTTTATCGCCATGGATACATCTATAAAAGACTCCTTGAGTTTTTCAACACTCAATGTTCCATTATAGTTAAATTCTAGCACGTCGTTTTTAGTTCTCAGTTCCACCGAATCAAAATTCGCTGCTGACATAGCCCCATCCTCTGCAAAAGAAAAGTGCATTTGAGCGGATAGAATGAAATTATCTTTTCCTTGGTTAATTTCCTTGAGTAAAGAAGCTACACTTTGCATCTGCATATTATGTTTAGAGAGCTCTTCAAAAGACCAGTGGTATTGAAGAAATGCAAGCTCTAAACGTCCTGCTGTCGAATAAGTAGCGTTCTCTTGGATTTTATTGAAATTGAGCTCCATATGCTCTGCTTCAAAAAAAGGGTTATCAGAAGAAGAAAGGCGACAAGAAATCTCCTCGCCGATGAAGTGCTGTCCATAAAATAATTCTATGTTGCTTTTAGTTTTTTCATTTTTTTGGACAAGAGCACTGAGAGCCAGGAAACTATTACGAATGTCATCGATTTCATATCTCATCGATCCTGATATCAGGACGGCATCAGAATCTCTATTAGTTGTCCCGATGATTGAAGTCCCTATTATTTCTAACCACCCATGAGTCCCTAAAAGAGAGACACCGATAGATACATCGCCATCAACTGTAAGTTGTGTTTTTGACTTATTAAGTGTTTTCTCAGTCAAAATAGGATTTTTCAGTGTAACAGTTGGATAGAATGGAAATCCTTTATACGAGATATCCTTGTACTCTAAAGAAAAGTGTTCGTTATCCTTTAATGCTAAGTTCGTTATCTCGTGTTTTAATTGATAAACACCATAAGTCCACAACCCTATAGTTATTCCAGCAACAATCCCAGTGATAAGTGCGAATATTTTTAAGGTTTTCCCCATTTTGTCCAGCTTATGTCGAGTTGATGTCGTAAAGTATAGTGTGCGGTAAATATATCCACAATCGCTTTACTTAAAGCTCATCCCAATCCTAAAGATAATACTAGGTTTCAACGGCTCTCCTTCAAGATAACCCACTGTTTTTCCACCCGCTTGGAAAAATAAAGAGGAATGCTCGGACAGCCTTTTATGGCCGATAAAAGACAAAGCAATCCCCACCAAAGGGTGATGAGGTTGGTGATTAAAATGATCTTTCTCTTGCAGATGTTTTAACGAATACCGTTTATCGTAAAAAGCCGAATGTGGTTGATACCAAGCATCCAAACGAAGGCCATACGGTACAGACTGAATTTCCCAGATGTATGAATGCTCAACTCCAAATCCAAAATAATTCTGATCTGCAAAATGTCCGCCTCTCATATAGAAATAAATCGGCTTTTCATCTTTCACAAGAAAGTTCTCAAAATAATACTCTGGTCCAAAAGGTGTGAGACCTAACCTCAAATCGAAAATATATCCATATGACTTAATCGGAATCAGAGGTAGAGGACCTTTCTTGCCAGTGAAGATGTAATACCACCAGGAATAGATCGAATAAAAAGTACAAGGATCTAAAAGATTGATCAAAGCCTGTTGTTTCAGCGACTTAACACTCAAATGCCCCTTTGGATAGGCCTTATTCAAGTGATGCACATAATAAGCAATATCACCCTCATCCTCTAAGTCATGACGATCGGTAACCCAACAATAAAAACTGACGTCTTGCTCAGCATTAGTATAAAGAGAGCTTTCTCTTGGATCGATGTTCCCGCGCTGGAGCCATTGCAATTTTAGCCTGTTTGCTAAAATCGCACTTGCTTCTACTCCTCCAATAGCAACTGAGAGTTCGCCAAAAATAGTAGTTGAATGCTCGTTCGCTTTATATTCAGTTGCTCCACCGCCATCCCCATACGGAAAAGGAGCATCAATTTCATACCCTCTAACGCACGTCCCTTTCTGGTTTAACGCACGTGTGCGGAACCCATGCCCGAAAAATTCATGCTGAGTTACATTCGCTACCATATTGATCGGATCCCAAATGAAAAAGAGCTCCAAAAACCTGCCAGAGTCTCTCCAAAAATCTCTCTTGGGATTCTCACGAGGCTTAATCATCCAATCCTCGCTATATTCCAGCCCCCGATGCACCGTGATGATATCTTCTGCACCTACATAAGGCGACAAATACCGATCGACGATCAAGTTAGAAGTTCTTTCCGCAAAGAGCGAACAAGTGAGTGAAGAAGCTGCAATCCATTTCATATTAGAAAGAATAGACACCCTCCAGACTTAACCCCACAACTACTTCAGACCCTTTCGTATCCATCTTGAGGAAATAAGGTTTTACTCTTAAGCCCCATCGATGACGACTCTCTAAATACCAAAGCAGGGGAACACCAACATTGAAACCCCAGAAATCACTTTTAACGTACGTTTTTACATCCACACCTGCATTCAAACAGTTTGCCCAGTCTTTGGTCATTTTAAGCCCAAACTGCCAATAGAGCCATCGATCAGTGTTGTCACCAAAAGTTTGGCGATAAAAGCCAGGACCTGTGTAGAGAGAAACCAATAAAGAAGTCATGGGATTAAACGTGTATCCAAAGCCCAAAGCACCGTTCGACCATGTCGCACTATTTTCATGGTGTTTTTTGCCGTTCCAACCTTCATGGATTTTCAAATGATAGTGATGAGTCCCAAAAGCAAAAGTTTCACACGCATCAAAATAAAATCCTCTAGGTTTTCGATATTCAAACTCAAACGACGGACCCACTAAAAACGCATTCCGTTTGACTGAAGCACCTTCAATCTTTGGTGTTGAATGAGCCCATACTCCGTCGACCCCTAGATAAAGGTTGTAGTTTTTCACCGCACCAGGCGTCTCCGTACCATATATTTTTCCAGCAACAACTAAAAGACCAAGAAGAAACCATTTCATCGTCAGCTCCATTTTTCTAAAGACAATGAAATCTAATCATCAACCGATAATAAGTAAAGAGCTTCCAAAAAATGTGTAATAACTTGTATAAAGCCCTGACTTAAATTGTGAGGCTTTATGATAGACTCCGTCGACCGCGACTATGATAATTATCATATAGGTGCCATTCCAAGAGAGCATCGCTCATTCGGAATGGACGATTGTCCTGAGTATATTCGCATTACCAAATTAAACATTCTCGATCTAGACATCGAACTTAACGAAACAGCTTTCGAAATCAATGACCTAGCCGTCACAAAAAGAGGTCTTTCTAGATGGGGTCAACTCATCGGACACAAATACAGACGTATCATGCGTGAAGCCCGTAAAGGAATCACCCACGCAGAAAAGTTTGCAGAAAAATATGGTGGTCACGCCGAGGTCGGTGTCGGCACAAATTTTGGACCCAATAACACCACACCACCACCACCGCATCCTTCCGACATTAAAAATGTCCCTCTTAATCGATCCCTCCCGCCACCACCTCCGCCTATTCCAGAAATCTCTCCACTTACAAGAACACCGATCCAAGAACTCGTCAACCACCCTTCACCACTAACTCCAACTCCCACCTACCAACCACACCACTACCAACTCCCTGACAGCAAGCCCATCCATTTCGACACTCTTGCTACTAATCCTATTGTTCATTATCCAAGTCCTCAAATTACTCCACCGTCGAAAGAAGTAACTCGAACAGAGACTGAAAGTCCTCCTCCTGAAACAAAGCAGAAAGAGGTCTCTTCTGAACCAACAGCATTACAAGAAACTGCCCATCCCATCCGCAGAACTGAAGAAACGGAGCGTATTGGATCCATTGCCATCGCCTCTATGAAGACATCCTGCCAGGCCACTTCTAAGCCACCCACTCTTATGGAAAGAGTATCATCTGGATTAAGAGAAGCAGGTTCTGCATTAACGCATCTGAGCTGGAGAGGTGTATCAGCTGTTGTAGTACAAATCCATTCCTTAGGAGAGCTGTTTAATCCTACACCCTCAACCAAGATTCATTTGCAGGCCTCAAAAGAAGGAAGAGAACCAAAAACATTTCAAGAAGAGTGGTACAACGATATATCACCGAAAGTTCATCAGAAAATCGATGATTTTTTCTCAACTAACAACAAAGAAGAATTCGACTTCAGAAATCTACCACCAGAAAAACAATTCCTCGAGACTTTCTTTGCAAGCACCACAGCTTTGCCTGCAAACGTCGGAAAAATTGGAACAGTTGCCAGAGGTGAAGCAATAGGACAAGAAGCAATGGTTGTTACTGGTGCGACTGGAAGGGTGGCAGTGATCGAAGAAGCGGCAATAGCTCACCGTCAAGCCGGTACTGAAAAAATAGCTTCCTTAGAAGCTCGACTAGGAAATACAGCCCAAAAGCCAATCATAAAGAATGAGCTTCTAGCTCAGTCCGCATCAGAAATTGCGTTGACTGAAGAAACGGCAAATAGTACCGCTTACAATCGCGCTACTTTTGAGCAATACAAGACCGTACTTAGAGTAGAGATGGAAAAACCACATGTGGTTGATAATGGGCTTAAAATAATAGTTGATGATATTTTTAGACCCAATGCGAAAATTGGCAGTGGCAGCACTGCTGCAGCAATTAGGCATGAAAAGATGACAGGAGAGATGGTGAGCGATAAAATGCATTCTCAAAAAGGTCGGGAGTCAATTAAGCGTCTTGAGTTATGGTTAAAGCAGAATCCAACGGCAAGCTTAGGAGACAGAGCTGCTGCTGAGAACATTATTTTAGACTTGAAGAATGCTCTGGGAATAGGACAGTGAAAAAAATATCATTAGAAGAATGCACAAAATTGTTGAAAGAGAAATTTCCAAAATTTATCCCATATTGGGAGGCTGAAGTTTCTCTTTATGGAGATGAAGGAATAATAGTTCTTTTTGGCCCCTTTAGTAGATATGCTATAGAGACGATAAAAGCCAATAACGCAGTTGAGATTAAGAACATTTTTGATTTGGTCGAACTATTGCTTTGTATAGGAGATGAATCTGTTCAGAATGGAGCAGCAACAGTTTTTTTAGAGTACATAATGAGTAAGGATCCCGATGAAATTAAGTTCAAGACTATTTGTCAATATTTAGGAAAAGAATCCATTGCCTACTGTAAAGCTTGGGATAAATTTTGTGGTATGAGAACCGAAGGTCTCTGGGATGATGAAAAAAGTGACTAAGATTTGAGTTTATAGATCATCATTGGACAATCTCATTTTTTAAAATGAGATTTAGCTAGTAGACTTTTCAGGTCTAACTACTCCACCAGCCTCTGCTATCTCTGGGCTGATTACAGATCGCCCTACGAAAAATAAGCGCTGATAGACAGGAGATTCCTGTGAGTGTTCCACCCAACACATAGAAAACAAGCGAAGTAGTGGCATCAGGCACGCTATAACCGGATCCCATAATAGTTAAGCCAAGAACGATCCCAATTGCTAATAGAGTACAGCGTACTCGATGAATCCCATCCATGGCAGGACCTCCCTTGGTTACTTTTTTCCCATTCAAACTCCCTTCCCAAATAACGTCATTTTTAAAAACGCCTTCCACTCTGCTGGCGTCTGTTTTTACCAAAACTCCTTTGCCCTCTTTCTTGGAATCTTTCCACCCACCAGTGTATACATCACCATGACGCCAGATGTATTTCCCCTGACCAGCTCTATTTCCATTTACCCAATCACCTTCATAGATGTCGCCGTTCTTAAATCGAATCACACCTTTGCCATGCATTTTATCTCTTAGAAAAGCTCCCACATAAGTCGAACGATCAGGAAAATACCGAGTGCCTTGGCCTGATGCAAGGCCATTTTCAAAAGTTCCTTCATGCCTGCAATTATTGGTGTAAATTAAGATGCCATTGCCATGATATTTTCCTTCTTTCCATAGTCCTGTGTATCTACTAAGTTCTCCACCCGGATGGTAAGTAAGTGTTCCGTGGCCATGAGGTTTCCCATGTAGGATATCCCCAACATACGTTCCTTCAGGTAGCTGAAGAGTGTTCTGAACAGTCGCAACGGCTATTGAATCCGCTGGCCCTGCATTTCGTACTGCTTGCTCTAAAAATCTTCTGGCTATTTCCTCCGGATCTAAAGTGCCTTCCGAAATAGTATTAGAGCTCCCGTAAGTTGTTCCACCACTTACCAGCAAGGGCTGTCTTTCTAGGGTTCTTGCAGAGCTTGCCATAAGATGATACCTTGTTTTGCGACGAAATCATATTTCAAGAGAAACAAAGAATCAATATGGATCAAAATATTATTGGCAGATTATTCTAGTTCATAAGTTTTTTGAAGCGGGAGCGTCTATGGCTATTTATGTAGTAAGAGGAACACATGAGGGGCAACATGATCGTACCCGTGAAATGGAGGCTTTACGATTATTGAAATTGCAATGCAGCCAGCCAAGCGTGCAAAAAGATGCAAAACTTTTGAAAGTCTACACGGATGCTATTTCTCTTGCACAAGCATCTCTTCTCTCCTATCCTGACCAAAAAGAAAATCAATCTCGAGAAGTATCCGTTGTCTCTTCGCTCCATTTAGACACCAGTGGAAAAAACGGAGGTAACGGCTATCAGGGAACTGCAGGACAAGCAGAAAGAAACGGCTCCTCCGGAACCAATGGAGCCCACGGAGAACATGCTCGCGATATTCATCTACGCCTAACAACAGAAGGACAACATATTATTGCGTCTTGGCATGACGGTATAAGAGCTCTTAAACTACAAGATCCTACTAGCACTATCTCAATGCGAGCTGTTGGAGGAAACGGCGGTCAGGGCGGGAATGGAGGCCCTGGAGGACAAGGAATACCAGGAGTTCACGGCCGCAACGCAACTCAATACTCTTACGCCGGACACGGAACTCCTGGAACATCAGGAGGAATAGGTGCCAATGGGGGGAACGGAGGAAATGCGGGAAATGGAGGAAACGTAACAATCTATGTTCGACCAGAAGATGCCGATCTCTTGATGTTGATCAAACCACCCGAGCAAAAAGCAGGAACTCAAGGAAACGGCGGACTCAAAGGCGGCGGTGGCAGAGGAGGCCCTGGAGGTTTAGGAGGAAAAAGTTATACATGGCGTGAAAGTGTCACATATTCTAATCCTAATGGAATTGGAGGTTACACTTTCAACACTGTTCCCTACTCGTACAGCAATCCTGAAGGTGAAAAAGGATTAGATGGACTTAACGGAGTTGACGGCTTCAATGGCATGACAGGTAATGTCGGTCGTCCTGGAGTCTTTCAAATGAGCGTTGAAGGGGTTATTTACCACTCTCTTTACAATCTCGAACTTCAAACCACCAAAATGGTCGACCTTTCCCAAGGGAACCCCGATGAAATCTACGAACCCGGAGAACAAATCCATCTATCGGCCGCAGTTGCCAACACAGGCGGCATGCCCACTCCTCTAAGAGATATTGAGTTCTCTTTGGTTCCCTCCGAAGAGTTTTATGGAAAGAACACAACCATACGCCTTCCCGGCACCGATCAAATAGCGCCCCAGGCTACTCGCACACTACAAACACCTTTTTCCTTCCAGATTAAAGAGCAAGAGACAGTCTCAGAAGAACCGTATTACAGACAAGCCGCGCTGACCTACCGGGCCGTCTTACCTCGGATAAACAGATCCTTCTCCTCTATCGACCAAAAAGTAGATCAATACAGCATCAGATACCCAGTACAGATTTCTCGTTTGACCGGTAAGGTTACACAAGGATTTGAGGAGAAATTCACCTTCACCCTCTCCCTCCAAAATATCTCCTCCATCGCAATGGGAAAAGAAGGACCGCAAAAAAGACGTCTATTTGTCGTTTTTGAAATATCACAACTCGACACCCCAAAGACAACAGACATCTTCAGTACCACCGGAAGTACACTTTTAGGCCCTAATCAAATGACTGTCGAAGTCGATAACCTTCTCGCAAAAAGCGAACAAAAACTCGAAGCATATTTCCGCTTTGATAATTCAAGTATTGATACTCAAACAAAGGTTCGTGTAGTTGCTAGTCTGTACCTAGATCATTTTAAAATCCACGTAGGTGAACAAAGATTGCCTAGATGTATTCAAAAGCGAACGTTTCAAATGTAATTAATTGTAATAATAAGGGTTGTTGAAAATTTGCCATAGAATAAGGGTTTAGTGTACTATTGTTTTGTGTTTTTTATAAAAAATGAAATTTAATTCTAGCATTCGGGTTTTGCGTGATATCATTCCATTAAACTATAAGCTAGGCGGCTGTATACCATTGGTTGCTATTGTGCCAAAGAATCTTAAGGATAGTTTAAAGAGCATTTGTAGTGTGAAATGGATTATCTAGGAATTTCTCTAGACTGTGCATAGGTATTTTGATATGTATTGATTAAAAGCAGCACGTTTACATGCTTTGTAGGGTTTTGTTTGGTAGAAGCAATAAAAACACAGAATAATAAGCTTTCGCTTCTTCATTTCATTCCTCTTCTCTGTATTTTTTCTAGAGAGATTTCGAAAGTCTGCTTCATGGTAAAGCTGAGAAATTTAGATTCCGAAGGGCCCCTTTCTATTGCACTTCTGATGTTTTTAGCAATTTATTTTTCAATGAACTTAGGACTTCGCTCAGATAAAGACTGCCGTCGGAAAATGTTAATTCTTTCATTAATTGGTTCGGTAGGAGCAATAGTTGTTTTAACAATAGCCGCTAATGTTACTCAACATACTCTGACTTCTGTTTTATTGTATTTAAGCGCATTAGCAATAGATGGGATTTTAGGGTCAGCTGCTACCCCAATTGGAAGGGCTGCTTACTTTGATATTTGGGATGTGAATAGTAGAGGATATGGAAATAAAGATAGGTTAGTAACCGATACTAATATTATCCAAGCTCTTCCATGGGTGCTTCTTTGTTTCAATAGGAATCTGTTTGAGAATCTGCTAATTCCTGTTGCATTTTTCTTTTTAGCAATGTCATTGTTCTTAGTAATTGTGAAGTTTCGAGATCTAAGGGATAAAGATGCCAGAATAGTTTCTAATGAATTAAAGCAAGCAACTAAAAAATATCTTCATGGTTATGCATTAAGGTTAATGATTGCATTTTTGTTTTTTGATCTTGCCTTTCAATTCATTAATTATTTAGCAGAAACATTGTACGATTTAAATGGATTAAGGCAGGAATTTTTATTTGTTGAAGGTGCTGGGATTTTTTTAGGAGGAATAATAGCCCGGATTGGATTTACGTATACAAAACATTTTCGATCATCGCACAAAACAATTCTAATATCATCTATAGCTTTGTTTTTTGTTTTTTTTATCCCATGGATCAAAGTCATATTTGATCAAACCTTTGTAATTGATAACTTAACGCGGCTTTTATTTTCTTCTATTGGAGGAGTTGTTTTAGCCCTCTCTTTTGGTTATTTTTCACATAAGGTCACAGCTCATGAAACTGGATTGCTTTTTGGCATTATGGAAGGCATTGAAATTTTTGCAGAAGGTATGATCTCTTTAACATTCTTTTTAGGAAATATTAAAGGACCAGCAGGTAATCCTCATATAGCAAGCATAGTTATGTTAGTCTTAATTGGAATTGGAGTTCTGTTTGTGTTTAGGAAAGAGGAAGAAAAGACACCATTAGCTTCTTAATTCTAAGAATTGTTAAAGATATTCATTTTTTGTCGTGATTCTTCTTGAATCATAGTTTTAATTCTTTTCAGAAATGAATCAAATTCACAATATTTATCTAACCTAGTTAGTGCACAAGCCCGATCGTGATCATTCCACCGTAAATAGTCCATTTCATTATGTTGTATTTGGGCTTCAATCTTATCCAATGCTTTGACCATTTTAGCTTCATAAGAAATACCATCTTCATATTCTTTCCACAGAGAATAGATTTCTTCACCAAGTTCTTTAGGTAGAGTGGTTTTAATTTGTTCCAAAGCTTTCAATTCATTCGCAGCTTTATCAGCTGCAAGGTGTGGTTGCTGCTCGTGAATAAAATAGGGGGTATCACCGGTAATGAGTTCTGCTATATCATGCACTATCGATAGTTTAAGCGCTTTTTCCACGGAGATTTTCTTATCTAAGAGGTTAGCAAATAGTAAAACCATTAAGGATACACGCCATGTGTGTTCAGCTACGCTCTCACGTTTGTTGTTAGATGTATAACCGTGTCGTAACTCATTTTTCAAGCCTTCGGCCATATGGATGAAATTAATCAAGAGCTTCGACTCATCCGTCATCATTTTACAACTTTTTTGTTAGTAAATATAAAATATTATTTTTCTTCTTTTCTAGAATTCGAACAATCTCATAACCGTTCTTGATTGCACATTTAATAGAATTTTCTACCCTAGAGGATGCTGTGCAATATATGGTATTGGTTCCCATTGTATTTGCGATACTTTCTACCCTCTGAAACAACTTTGATCCATAACCTTGACCAGAATTCTTTATGGGATTGAGTAAAAAGAGCGACTTAAGCTCTAAGGCATTTTCTAAGCCATATTCATTTTGTAATTTATTTTTATAAACGATTAACCCCACTGGGTTATCATATTTGAACATTATTTCGCATGTTCTGTCTATGCTAGACTTGATTTGGGCAATAGCTTTGCTTTGATCGCCATAAATTGGGGCAAGCATTTTTTTGAAGAATTTTTGCACTGTTTCAAAGTGAGAAGAGTCAAAATTAACTTTAATAAAGGTTATATGATCGGAAGCCGTTGATTTCTTAGGATTTGTTACTTTAGATGATCTTGTACTAGAACTTGTTCTAGTGGTCATGTTTTCACTTCCTATACTTGGGCATTGATGCTACCTTTTTCAAGCATATATGTAAACGTTATAATTTATTTTTTATATTAATTTTTCAATTTAAAAACAGCGATTTTAAGTTTAATTAATATTTTTTAAATTAAATATTAATATCAAAAAGAATACAGTACTGAGATGAAATAGTTTCTAAAAGCACCAGCATTTTTACCAGCGATTGATAGCCAGGCCCCCATTAATAAGCCGAGTTTAGGGGAAAAAGTATGTTGGATTTCGGGTGCAATGGTGATTTGCCTGAAGGCTGGAACCAAAATTTTAGGGCCTCTTTGTCTTGTGAAGCTTCCTTTTTCTCCTATTTCATAGCTGGACTCTACACATAAGGCCCACCGTCTAGATAAAGCATACTCTCCGCACAAATACCCAATAAAAAATTGTCCGGGATAGACTTTCCCTTTTGTCTGACTTGTTCCTCCTAAATAACTAATTCCTGAAATATCCAGAGAGGCTGGAACAAAATAACCAAATGTCCATCTTAAGCGGAAATCATGATTTTCGAATGGATGAAACAATTTCTGAAAAGCTAAATGTATGCCCGTTTGGAAAGAGCCCTGCCCTGATAAATCTGTTCTGTGTTGATCTGTTTTTAATTTCTGGTATTTTCCTGTAGGGAAGGTTTCTTGAAAAAGTATTCTAAAATCAGGTATCCAAGAATCGCTCTGATCAGTAGACACCTGAAACCCTAATCGAAGAATGGAATCAGTTAGGTGTGTATGGTGTTTTCCTTTACAAAAATTTGTAAGTAATGCGCCTATGTATTCTGCTCCAAGAAAACTATTGAATCCAACTTGGAAATCTATATACGGTCCTGTAGACCACATTTCTGGGGAATGTTTTACTTGCCAATCAGAATTATAATATCCATAAGTTTCGCCTATAAGCCAAGCTACTTCTAGCCCTGGATGTCCTACGGGCATTGTAATTGGTGTTGGAGTTAAAACAGGTCCGGTAAACCACTGTTTGTATTTTATTGGTTGCGAAGGCAAGTCTGTATTTAGACTATTTGCAGTAACATTCCCAAATATAGAGGAAAACGTAGAAACATAAAGACCAAATAAAAGATGCGCGGATGAACGTATTTTCATAGTTTTTTCACTTCTTACAACTTTAATGCGCCTTCCAGTTTTCCTATATCATATACCACTCATTTTTACTTAATAAAGCATATATAAAATAGGCATTTTTATTCCCTTCCTATGAGCCTATCCGATATTAAACAAATTATTTAAACATCCATCGGCCTAAACAATTTGTCCAATAACTTATGAGTGCAAATAGCAAGAACCCTTCCCAATGTTTTTTTCCTTCTTTCCCATCTGACAGACAGTCTGGGAAAGCGGGTTTTCAACCATGAAATAGTTCTCTCAACTACCCAACGTTGTTTCTCTAAATAGCTGGAGTGCACCCCATAAAATCGGACCACTAGCTTGCTAGTTTTTGTTTCTTTATAAACGCTCTAGGGGAGCACATCTTTAGAGCCTTATGCGGGGCTCTTTCGTTGTAATCCTCTATCCAGTTCGGCAGCTGATGCATAACAGTCTTGGCATCCTTAATGTCACTCAGCCACACGTAGTCCCTTTTCAGGGTTTTAACAAAAGCCTCGGCTATCCCATTGCTCTCAGGACTATAAGCCGGTGTTGTTCTAATATCCAGCCCTAGCCTTCTTCCGCACTGGACTGTCTCTTTGGCAGTATAACAGCTCCCATTATCGGTAAGCAATTGGATTGGATAGGCCGCCTGACAGCGGCCTATCCTATATTCTACTGTCTCGACCATCAGATCTCGGATTGCTTGTCCATCGATCCCAATTGTTGAGGCAATATACCTCATCACTTCTCTATCACAGGTATCGATAGAGAAGGCGACATGGACCTGCTCCCCGTTTAGACACTGGATACGGAGGGTATCCGAGCACCATCTCGTATTACTGTGCAAGGTTTCGACCTTGCCATTGTGGGATCTTACAGGCTTTAAAGCGGGCTTTTGAAGAAGGAGGTTATTGCGTTTCATTAAACGGTAAACTCTTTTTCTATTCACAGAGGGATAATTCATCTTTCTTAGTTTTTCATTCAGCAAGACGGTTATTCTTCTATAACCGTAGGTCGGCCTTTGATGGGCGACTTCCTTGAAAGGGAAAGGGACATTCCAGGAAGGTAGGTTTCCTGGATGATAGAACGCTTTTCTTCCAGAGACCATCTACGGCGTCTTTCCACTGAGGTTATTACGTGAACTTGTTCTTTAGTGATAGTCATACGACTAGTCTTAGAGCAAACTAGGTGGTCCTATTTAAACGGGGAGCACTCCATACAAATCAAAGAGGAAAAAAGAAGTAGTATTTCAAGTCTCTGTTGACAATTTTCATACGGAATTGCGAGCATAGTCAGGCTAAATCAAGGATAAATTGTGGCTGTGGAAAGAGTGATTGCTAAAGAAAGTGAGAAGATTAAGAAGGACTGGCTGCTCCTAACAGTTATCATGTGGTTAGGGCTTCCTATCTGTGATTTAATAATAACTGTAATTACTAATCTGTCAAAGCCTGTGTCGCTAGAGATTTTGGCCAAATCATTCGGGTATATGTTTGTCTACTCGATAGGTTTTCTTATTATGTATTTCTTTGCGTACAAGAGAAGAGGGGTTTATTGGCTTACTTTGATTTTTATTTGTAATGTCTGTATCACAGCGGCGGAAGTAAGAAATAGTATAGACCAGCTTCTTAACTTTGATGGACAGAAAATGGATTATTTACCAGGGGCTCTAATGTATTTGATTGGTATGTTGTGGTGGTATTGGAAAACAGCACAATTACTGGGTATGAATAAGTTTTATCTACAAACAAAAAGAAACCCTGGAAAGTAGAGCTGCGTTTTGCAGGTAGATCTAACATAGGTATGAAGCTTGTCAAATATGTTTCCACCCTCTGCCAATTAAAAAGGAAGGAGTGTTAAAGCCAGGTATATGAGCTGAGTAATTGCAGAAAAACTGACACGATTTGAGAAACGGGGAGTTTGGCATCGTGCTTATCCTTAGGCATGAATTTCTTAAAGCAGTCATTCATCGTAGCTCAAAATAGTATCACCTGTTAATTGTAAAAAACACCTTCCAGGTCGCCCATCGTGGACAATTTCAAGATTTTTTTTCTTCTCATCTAGAACTTTGATTTCAGAACACTTTTCCAAGCTTAAGCTAGCAATGTCAACCTTCGATGTATTATGAATGATAATATCAACATAATTTTCATATATAGAAAAAGTAAAAGTAATAATTAAGCCATCAGATCGTACTGTCTTAAACCAATAAGTGCCTTGCTCTTCATTGGTAACTGGCATTAATTCATCAAATACGATAAGTAATTGGGTAATATCGACTTTCATTGTCCTCCAGGCATAACTGTTATAACATGACCTTTTTCATTTAAAATTACACGCACTCCTGTACTTCCAGGTTGTGCAATTTCTGCTTCAACAACCGAAGGAGGAATGTTTCTTGGATTTGGACCATTACGATTCATCCATTTACCAAACTCCTCTGTTCCAGGCAAAAGGCCCTTAGCATTAGCCCTTTTTAAGGCCCTGGCTTCCAATTCAGCCATAACCTGAGGTGTTCTTGGAGCCATTCGTTCTAATGCATGCTCAACATACCAGCGACCATTAATAAATGCTCCTCCACCTTCTTTTGGTAATACCCATCTGGCAGTATTAGTTGTTGGTTTTGTGGGGAGATAGGTGTGATTCAAGTTAAGAGTTTGTGATGTAACTTTTTGTCTTTCTAGTGCTCGAGTAGCGATAGCCTCTGCCCTTACTACGGTACCCTCTAAAGTAGTGATAGATCTTATCCTTCCGAATAGAGAGACTACAGCACTGGTTGGAAAAAGAGGGATTTCTCCCATAACCGGTTGAAAGAAAGGCTTGTAATTTGGATCGTACTGGTAAGCTTGTTGAGTATTAAAAAACAGATCGATTTTTGCGTGGGTTAACTGTCTATCGTCTAATGCCTGCGGCCTTGACGCTTTTATTTTTTCTGATAGAGGTGAAAAACGTTCGACAGTAGCAAGAGCATTTTGCATGTTATCGGACTCGTGTCTCAAAAAATCATAGGCTTTGTGAGCAATATCGCTGAGCAAGCATTGGAGTAAAGTAGGAGATTTCTCAGATACCAGTGATGAATGAGACGGGAGCTGTTGATCAACCTTTTTACTCCAAGAGATTAGGTAGGAAGCAGCCGCTGCCTTTTCTGCCGGTGTAGCTGTTTGGAGGAAATAATTCACAGCATGGGAATCAACGAAGAGCGTGGTTTGATGGTTAATCTGAAATGCCATTAAAGAGCCATTTTCAAGAGGAGGAATATGCATCATTCTCTGCATCCAGGAGGAGCCATCATAGGTTGGTAAGGGGAATTCTAGTGGGGGGAACAAGGTGTATGCCTTTCCCATGATTTCTTCGAAATCCCTTTGAAGTGTTTGATGAGAGGATGTTTTTACTTGTTTTTGAGTAAGAACAGGAAAGGGAGTGGGAGGAAAAGTAGGAGGGCGGGCCTCTTTCGCAAAGGAGAAAGGGGCTTGCGAAGTAGAGGGGAAGGAAAGATGCATATCAGAAGGAACAATAGATCTTTCAAAGGAATGAGGTAGAGCCCAAGTCGGATGTGAATGATGAGAAGAAGGGAGCGTTCCTTGAAAATTTCCAGGGGGAACAGTTGTCGGTGGAAGCGGCAAGGAGAAAGTTGGAACTGCCGGAGCTGGTAACTGAGGAGGCGCACTGATCTGAGGTGTTTTAAAAGAGTAATGAGTGGGAGTGGAAACGGGAGGGATGAAAGGTTGAGTTGAAAAAGAAGGGTGCCAAGCAGCGGGATTTGCTTGGAATGAAGGGGGTGATAAATTAGGAGGAGAGGAAGGAGGATGGAACTGTGTTCGGCCGTTTAAAGAATTTGCAGGAGGAAGGGTGTAGCTGGTAGGAGCTGCAGGATAGGTGAAAGAGGGGGCAAAAGATGGAGGGACTCCACCGGGGGATGTAGGTGGGAACGGGTTTATACGTCCGCTAAGGGAAGAAGGGGGATTAAAAGAGGGAGGGGGGTCAAAGCGAGGTGTATAAGCTGAGTAATTAGGGGGAGTCTGCCACGAGTTGGGAAATGAGGAGTTTGACATGGTTAATGATCCTTCTGGAAAGTATTAGAAAATTGTTGCCTAATTTTGTCAACAAATTGGAGTGTTAGCTCATCTCTGATATTAAGTCGTTGAATTGATTCAAAGACTGCTTTAGCAGTAGCCCGCTGGCCAGCTCGCTTTGCAGAAAGAGAAAAATTTAGTTTCATTTTTGCGATATCTTTCTTTAACTTTTCTGGAATAGGAAACCCAGTAGATTGAAGTTGTGTGCAGAGTTGATCTGCGTGATCGTTTGCCTTTTCATAGATTGTAAGGGTCTCATCCTTTTGGACATGTTCAAGACAAGCGAGAAAATGAATATAATTTTCAACGATATTGGATTGGGGGATGGAAAAAAATTGATTCAAATTTTGCAAGTAGTCGAGCAGATCTTTTAATTCTACGGTTTGGCGCAAATCTTCACCGGTCTGGATTAAAAAGTTGAGGACCTTTTTGCAAAGCTGAGGGTAAATAGGGGTGGGTGCTAATTGTTCTAAAAGCACTTTTGCTTCAGCCATTCTGCGCTCTTGCAGGCAGGTTTCAAAATAGAATGAGTGCTCTTGTAAGCTTGGGGCAGGGAGGCTCAAGTCATATCCAAGTGGGGTTAATCTTGCAACGGATGATAGTTGCTCGATTAAGTTAGTCCGGATTGCAAGATAAGTCGAAGGAGAGTCCTTACATTTTAAATACGCCAGGAAAGTTTGGAAGAGTGGGAGATGCTTCCAGGTGCCAAGGTTTCTCATAATTTTGTTAAGGCCATCGATGGCAACTTGTTGTCGATGCGCTTGGACTGCAGTATTCATTATTTCAAATAGATAGATTGCTACTGCTGGATGGACTTGGGAGTCGGGGCCTTCTCGAGCTAGGAAACCGTTTGCGCGGGCATATTGTTCGGCATTGAAATAAAGTACAATGCGGTAGGCAGATAAAACCACATGCAGCTCGTTATGGAACTTCTCTTCCTTATCTAAACATTCCACACAACTGCTGAGGGCTTCCATTTGCTCTTCAAACGAAGATGTACCTAAAGTGAGAAGAGTTTTGTACTTGCTGATTAGGGCACTGTCTCTATATGCAGGAAAACAAGTCTTATCTAAGAGCTGGGTCGCCTCTTCGGGGGAGCATGCTCTATGCAACACACCTTTTGTAGCCATAACAAGTGCATAAGAAAAGCGTCGGTGTCCTTCAACTCCTAGCTCTTTGAATAAAGCATCGACAGTTGCTGAAGGAGAGTTCTGGTTAAAAGTAAGTAGGAGTTTATAAAATTGGAGTTCTTGATCAACCTCTTTTGATCCGCCATGTTTTTTGAAAAAGTTTTGTAGATCTTGGATTGCTTGGAGCCATTGCTTGATGGTTTCTGGTAAGGGTCTTTTTTGCCTAAGAGAGGCGAGGTTGAGCTGTGGAAGTTGTTGTAGCAGCTCTGCGTGGTTTGTAAGATGTCCGGCAAGGGTGGCGATTTCTGTGTGTGTGGGGAAAATAGGTCTGAGCGAGTGAAGATACGCAGAAGCAGCAGCAGGGTTTTTAAGAGCCAGATAAAAGGCGTAGTTCAGCGCATAAGTGACACAGTTATCGATAATTATTCGAAGAGGCCTTTCTTCTATAATTGCCCTTATGAGATTAAGATCGTGTTTTGTGAGGGCAACTACTAGTTTTTTCTGTAGTAAGTGATTGCGAAGAGAGGTGTAGCATGAATTTTGCTTTAATAGGGTTAAAGCGTGGTCTAGGCTTGTCATAAAGCTCTCAAATTGACAAGGATCTTCCATAAGGGCCGGATAATATTTAAGCTTCTCAATATAACGGGCATACCCTTGAATGACAGGTATTGTACTTCCTACAAAATAACTATTTTCTGCTTCACCGATGAAACGGAGGGCATCATCATACTTTTGCTGTGAGCAGTACCACTCGGCTTCTTGCATCACATTAGCTGCCCATAAACTAGGGTAGTCATAATAAAAACGGTATGATGCCAAAAGTCCAATGCCTGAAGCGGTTAAAAGGTTCTTATTTCTTTGAGCTTTGGGGTTTCCTTTGTCCAATGCAGAGGAGATTTGACGAGCGATGGGGGTAACAATGAGTCGTTCCAAAGTAGGATTGGAGCGAACCCTTACCAATGAAAACAAGTCGGCATAAGAAGCAACTGTGGCAACCGAGCTTACATCAAGCAAAATCTTTTGTACTGTCGATAAAAGCGCTCGAAAAGTGGGTGATCGTCGATTCTCTTGGTAATTATCGTAAGCATGACTCAAAGTGATCAGAGAGCTTGAGATGTTAATAACGGTAATAGAGCCAACTAGCTCTCGATTGGAGTAAAGAGTCAATGTTCTAGAGGCTGTTTGAAACATTGCGCTAACTAAGCCCTCAGCTTTTTGCAGACGTTTTGAAGAGACCCAATGTCGAAAGATTAAATCGACTGTATCTATAGCCAAGCCTGTTCCACTGGCACTTAAGAGTAAGGTGTGAATTGGTATAGGCTGCTGAGGAACAGCTAAAAAGCGTGGAAGCCATATTCTTCTCGATGAAGGATGGGTTGCGAATTGTAGAGCTACATGAATTATGTCAAAAGTAGGTGTGTTGCTGAGATTTGTAGGGAGAAACCGAGAAAGAGTTAAAACACTTAAATCCAACACAGCCGAATAGATTCGCTCTTGCCGTTTTTGCACTAAATGATTCATCGCATGACTAACTGAGGGGTCATCCATTGGCAACCCTTCCAGTAGTTTTTCTGCTTCGACCCATTTCTGATCGGAAATATGGTAAAAAGCTTGTGCAACCTTCCAGATGGGTTGGTCGGGATAAAGCAAACTGCATGTTTGATAGGTCTGGAATGCTTTAGGATTCAAAAGTGAAGTTGTATTATGAAGAAGCATTAACCCTTGAAGGTATATCCTTCGCCCTAGAGGTGTGTTTGCCTGAGCCGGGGACATAGACACTGAATCAGGGGATAATGGTAGAGGGTTTGCTTCTAACCATCTTTCTAAGTCGGCACAAGATTCTGCGAGATTCGTATTACCAGTAATTTTTGCTGCTTCAATAAGGCGTAGACTTACCTGTTCAACATCCTCCCACGAGGCTTCTTTTGGAGGGTTTTTCATCCACAGTTTTCCAAAAGTTAAAGCGGACTGATGATCTCCTTGCTGAATCAGTTTGTAATGATATAGAGCTGATTGACGTAGATACTCTTTAGGATTTTCTGCAAGAAGCCGATCACAGGAGGGAGGAAAGGTTTGATCAATACGGGAAAACTCTAGGGCAGCTTGAGCATTTTGTTTTCTCTCTTGGCTATCTTTCTGCCACTGAAGAAGAACTGTTTCGTAATCTTGCTTTAATATTTGATTGGCAATTTGATGCAGTTGTTTGAGGGGTTCTTTGTGCTGAAAATCAATGTAGCGCCAACTTTTAGCACTTCGAGGTTTGTACCAAGAATCATCTCTTAATTTGAAGTACTTTTCGATGTGTTTCTCATCTGTTTTTTCTGCAACCCTTTGCGCATCAGCTTTCAACTGTTGTATAGATTGTTGGAAGCGAAGCAAGATAGATTGAAGGCGATCCTCATGTGCGGGAATATCGGCTAAGCTGAGATTTTGCGTATTTAATTTATCTAATTCATTTTGAATTTTTTGATACGAGGCACTTGAATGAGAGAATGCATCTAAACGGTCTTGTAAAGAATGAACAGTGCTTTTTTGACTGCCAGTGATTTGAATGGTCATTTAGATCTAAATCAAAATTTAATTATTTTAAAACAATCTGATTATAAAAAACAAGGTTTATTGCAAAAGTTAAAACAATTTGAAAATCCCGATCAAACACACTGGGAATTGTACAACCATTTGTTCTCAAACGAGTGGAATTTCCCCAACATTCTGAATAGGAAAACTCTAAATCTTTTCTTCCCTAATGATATTCATAACTTTCGTAGGCAAAAAATAATTTAATTAAGGACCTCAATAGCTCAAGTGCCTTGTAACTCAATTAGCCGAATCGAGTTTCAGATCTGCTTCTTTTGTAGAGTACCTTGCTAATAAACCCACAGCTGTAGTTACGATGGAAGAAATAGCAGCAATTTTTAATGCATCCTCGTCTCGTAGCGTTTTCAGCTAGAAAACTAAAGTACTAGCTGAACTTAAATCAGCTGTTCCTAAACTAATTAATTCTTTACTTGTTAGTAGCTTTTTCTCAAGGTTTCTACGAGAATAGAACCTAATAAATGGGTTGCGGCTATCTTCTTAACTGCATCGTCTATTGTAAGTGCAACAGCTAATCCAAGTGCTCCACCAATAAGCGTGGCTCCAATAGAGGTGATATAGTCAGATAAGTTAAGTTGCTTCTCCCCATCCTTGCTGTACTTCATAGCAAACAAAGAAATGGCAGCAATAGCCACACTTGCAATGGGTGCCATACGAATGCTTACATCTGTTAGTGGGATAGGAAAGGTTATATCTGTTCTTGGAGTGGTTGTTGCAAAAGCTAAAATATTTGCAAAGCTTAAAACTCCTGCCCCTAAAGCGATTAAATCTCTACTCATTAGTATTCTCCTTTTAATAATTCGATATAATTATACTGTATATTCAGTTGTTTTTCATCTAAATATATTTTGTTTTTGTGGTAATTAATAATGCGTAGGGTATGTGTGGTTTAAGATTGATTAAAATAACTATTCTCTATAAATTTTCTTTTTAAAATTTGGAGGTTTAGCGTGGTAAGTATAGTTAAAATGGGAGTAGACGGGACTATATCAAACCATTTTTTTAATTCGAAGGTTGATAAAGTAGAAGGCGCTATAACAAGAATTTCAAATCAAATTGATGAAAACTTACGATCTTTGATGACAACCGGATTTACAGGTTTGTCCATGCAACAGATCGAATTATTCGGCCATGCAAAACTTTTACTCCAGGATATACAAACGGTTTATTCAAAAGTCATGAATGAAACGGTGGAAAGAGCTGGAAAAGAGGTGGAGGAAAAACTTCATCAAGTTGATGCAATGGTCTATGGTTGGATGGCGGCTGTAACTAAACCTGATATTGTGTCAACTGTTAGTCAAGTTCAGGCTGTAATTTCCAACTTTTCTCTTTGGTTACAAGATCGCCCACTTATTACGGCCTTTACTCCAATGTTCACAACCCCCTATTGCAGGGGAAATGATATTTTTCTTCGTTGCATAGGTTTGTTCCCTCCAGTTACTTCCGTTGCTGGGAGACCTAGTCTTAAGGCGGGAGTTAATACTTTCTATCCTGTATCAAACCTTAGCGGAGAGCTTTGTTTTTCTGTCCCCTTTTATGAGTTGTTTCCTGACTCTAATGAAACTAAATTACGTATTGCAGCTTATTCCATTCAGATACCTTATCTTGAACGAGGTCGGTTTTATAATCAAAAAGCTGTGCAGACATATCAAGGTATGATCACGTTGCTGCCTGAGTCCCCGGGGAAGATTGTTGTAAGCTCGGTTAAAATTGATGAGGTAGAGGAAAAGAAGCCGATTGTATCTCCTGGGTATTTTCAAACTTCAAGGAAGTATGGTTTTAATAGAACGGAGTTAAATCATCCTTATACGTTGTCGGCAGAGGAAGGATGGGAGATTGTGAAGGGGACGACGTATTTTCATGTGGATGAATTGAAAGGGCGGCCAAGGCCAAGAATGGAAAGATCACTTGCGCAAGAGTTTCCCACACATGTGACATGGCAAGTTTCGACCTATAAGTATCCACCAGAGAAGCATTGCGATAAAGTTAGGTTTAGAATTTCTGCAGTGCAAAGACGAGTGATGAAGAAAGAAGAAAAAGATGCACAGGAGATGGTGCTGAAGTGGGGACATTCGTTTGCTTTAGAGACAACCGGGATTAATTATTCGATCATGTTGCATGCATTTGATGGAACAACGCAAGCGTTGACGGCTAACACGCATGGTCGTTATGTCGATCTTTTGAATAAAGGTGGAAAGCTTTTGTTGGTTGTGAAGGGAGTAGATGAGCTTTCGACGTTTAAATTCCATGAACTTAGAACAACGAGTGCAAAACTATAACCCGCTTTAGTTTGCATAAGCTTGATAAAAGGTATTTGAGAAGGCTGTTTGGGGGTCGTGTATTTGTTTTTGCTGCAACAGAAAAGGCATTGTGGGGTAGGTGGCCTGAAATTGTTCTTTTGTTGCGTAGAGCTGATAGGGTAAATAATAAGTCCCACGGCATGAGAGAGCGGCATCAATCAGTTGCTGTGTCGAGCGTATTGCTTTGGGCGTTTCTGCAAATTTTTGATTGATGTATAGCACGAAAGCAAAAGAGTTTTCTTGGGCATAAGGAAGATAAGATGAGGTATCTTTGGGTACGTATCTTATTGTTACGTTAAGGAGATTGATATTCTCTTTCTGACTAATTTCTTGAAGAGCTTGGGTGAAATTCACAAATTGGTCTAAAGGTACGAAGTACTCTTGTAAAATGTCAGTTGTATACGAAGAGTTATTAGTTAAGCACTTGACAGGGGGTCGCATGGCTTGGTTGCGAGTTATAATTTGTTCCTTGCTTTCTGCTGAGATTTCAAGAGGCCATCTGAGTGTTTTTACGAATTCAAAATTTCTTAAGAAAAACAATTTGATCTGATTTTGAAAGAGATGATCTTCTGCATTCAAGAGAGAGTTACAGGATGCTTGGTCGTCTTCAATGTATGAAACGGCAATGAGGTCTTGGAGGTAGTTTTTCTTAGATAGGCTCATGCGTGCAAAATGGAGACCCACTCCTCTGTTGGCCAAAATGTTCTCACGAAAATAGGTTGGGTAATCTTGAATAGATACAACGTTGGCTTCCTTTCTATAGACGACATTGTCGGTGAGTTCTATTTCTGCTTGAATGATAGCTCCGATGAGTCCATAACCACCAATCACTGATTTGAAAAGGTCTTCGTTTTCGTAAGGGCTCGCAGTTACAATAATGCCATCTGCTTTCATCACTTTAATAGAACGTATAGTCTCTATAAGAGTGCCGTATCGAGGATCTCTTCCATGAGCATTGACACTTAAAGAGCCGCCCACAGTAAAAATATTAGAGGCTTGCATGACTTTGATGGCAAGCCCATACGGATTGATCGCATCCTGAATCTGTTCCCATGTCACTCCAGGTTCTACGACGATGGTCTTTTTTTCTGGGTCGATTTTCAAAATGTGATTGAGAGAGCGCATATCAACGGTAAGGCCGTTTTCGCAAAATGTATGTCCGCCTTGCGAGTGCCTCTGTCCGGCAAACGAAATAGTTTTTCTTTCCGAAGATGCTTTTAGGATGATTTGTTTAAGTTCCTCAATGGATTCCGGAGCAAGATATTGCTCGATCGTAGCTTGGTAGAGCCGTCCGTTATCTGTGATAGTTAAAGATGGCAGGCAGAGCAGTCTTGAAGATAGTAAAAACGCTAGAACACATTTTAAAAATTGCATTTTTATTGAACCTTCCAAGTACAGCTAGAGTATATAATAGAGATGTTTTTATAGGAGGTTTTAAAATGAACATCGGTAAGTGGCTTGTGATTGGAGGAGTAGGGATTGCGATTGTAGGGGCGTTGATTTGGATGGGAGTGCCGCTAGGGAGGTTGCCAGGGGATATTTATGTGAAGGGAGAGAGGACACAGATCTATATTCCGATTATGACTTCTTTGATACTGAGTGGGGTGGTATCGCTTATTTTGTGGTTGTTGAGAAAGTGAGACGGGATCAAGCTTATGGTGTGTTTCTAAAAGGAGGTTGATATGCCTGGAAGAAAACATCTTAGAGGAGTCGGTGCAAAAGAGCAGAGGGAATATGAACATATTCTTAAGAGTGCGAAGAAGACCAGTCGTTATGGTAAGAGAGCGAAAGAAGTAGCGGCTCGGACAGTGATGAAGCACCATCTTAAGAAAAAGCATCCGGTCGGAAAATAGTCTATAGAGCCAGCGTTGTAATCTACGCTTGCTCTTCTAATCGCTTTGATGTGAAGTAGAACCTTTAGCTGGCAGCTTACCAGACAGAGCAGAGAAGGGGACGTAGACGGCGGGATCAGATTGAGTAGGAAGGTTTACACCTGCCCCTCTTACAGCTTCATCGATGTTGTTATAATTGGGATCAGTTGTAGGGCGGTTTGGAGCACTTACAAGTGCGCTGTAGTTATTATAAGTAGGGTCTTCAGTGGGAGCATCATCTTCACTAACAGGAAGTCCGACAGCATCACTGATATTATTATAGATAGGGTTCTCAACAGGAGGGCCAACAGGACGTCGTGCAGGAATCTGGGCTCTAGTTCTTGTTGGTGGAGAAGGTGAGGTTGGTAAGGGTGGTCGTCGTAAATAAGATGGGACTCTGGACTCATCCAAACCACTTCCTGGTTCAAAGGATTGGTACTGTGTCCCAGCTTTAGGAGCGTTATTGGTTGCCACTCCTCCGAAGGATGCGTAGTCTGTGCCAGGAGCTCGTGGGGGCGGAAGAGTGGAGTTGACGACTGTAGTTGGAGCATCATCTTGTCTTGAAATAGGCATATCAAAGTCGGTGTCATCTGATCTGCTTTTAAACCATCGTCTAGCAAAGATTGCGGTAACTGTTGTGACTGCAAGGCAAATCACGCCGCTGATAACTCCTATAACAGGCCCAACTATATTAGATGAATCGTTAGGTTGAGAAACGGGCAAAGCTGTTGTTGAGCCGTTATCCGAATGTGTTGTTGTAGAGGTTCCTCCAAATGAAGTTGGGTGAGCTGATGATGAGGATGATTGGGCTGCAGTCGAGGTCGGGCTAAAGGCTGAAGTGGTTAGAGTGGATGATGCTGAAGAAGAAGCTGTGTTAGTAGTTGAGATGGATGGAGGTGGTGTTGAAGAAGAGGTTGTACCAAAAGTTGAGGTCGTTGGAGGAGATGTTGATGAGGGTGCTGTTGTAGTTGTTGAGGGGTCAGTCTGGCTAAAGATTCTAGTAAATAATCCTGTCGCATTACTCCATAGAGCTGCCCACCGTCCTTGCCCTTCCTGGGAGAGGGGAAACATGGAGAATGAAGTAGTAGGGCCATCTGTTACGACGGAGGGAGGTTCTACGATCACACCGGAGGTGCCATTGATGACGGTTTGGTAGAGGTTTGCTCCTCCATCATAGGTCACTGTAAATGTTCCATCATTGTTGTTGTTGGCATCGACAATTTGTGATTCTCCATCCCAGGTTCCAAAATTGCCACTGACAATAAGTTGATCTGTTAGGTCAACGAGAGCGTCGTTATCAGTTCTTCGAAAATAGTAGCCTAAGATCTCATTGGTATTGGGATTGATTTTTGCAAAGATGACAACATGGCCACCTATTGTTTGACAACCGCACGGACTGACGCACGAGTCAGTACTGCCGGGATTGATAATGATGGAGGATCCCAGTCCAAATATTGTATAGAGATTGGAAGTGACTTGGGTTCCGTTAGAGTAGACCAGTCCCCAAGAACTTACAATGGGGAAAAGATAAGGCCTTGTTGGATTGCTCACAGGTATGAGATTGGTCTCGGAGGCTCCACTGGGTGTTAATGCGGCATTGTCAATGAAGAGTCTTTGACGAATGTACCCATCGGCCCACCAAGCAGCGACAAGTCGATTTGCTCTTGTGGAGGTCAGCCCTAAAATGTTGGTGTTTGTGGATGTCGAAGCCGTTGAGACAGATCCTGCGCCATTCGAGGCATTAAAAGCTTGGTATGTCACTCTTTTTTGATCATCGATTCCGAAAACAACATATCCTCCTATCGAACGAGGAACAACATTTGTCTCAGTGCATGCGAAGTAGTGGATTGAGGGAGGAACACTCTGAGAAGAGTTGAAAATTCTTAAATTGCTAGTTCCTCCATCGAGAGCTGCAGTTGCAAGTGCAAGATTATCAAGTTGAACTCCATCGCACGAGGTCGTGCTGTTATTGCTGAGTTGAAGAGTATCCCCACCTACAACAGCAGCTCTTGCAGTACCTCCTGCAGATAGTGCTAAAAATCCTAGTAGTGCTGTTTTCAAAAGTGTCCCAGGGTATGTTCTGCCTCGATTTTCTAGAGAGCGGGGGTGAGACTCAATTGTGTGGGCGATCGTTGCTAGGGATCTAGCTCGTTGGGGAGGTTTTCTATTCACGGGGAAAGAGCCTCTATTTTCTGCAACAGACTGTATCGCCATATTATGCCTCCGAATTTGATAAATTATTTTAGAATTGTCAGAAGATGCTGTCAACGAGTGTATCTATTTAACCTAAAGAAAAAGCGACCATTCAGAATTGCCAATACATTGTGAGAACGGCGGAAGCAAAGGTTGGAGCGTTATGTCCTGAGATGGTAAACCAGGGGCCGGCTTCGAAGGAGAGATTCGGGCTGGGGTTGTATTCGATACAGGGTGCAAGGCTGTATTGGTTGCTGGCAGGGTTTTGGTATTGATAGTGGAGGTCTAGACCAAGGATGGTGGTTTGGGTGAGGCTATATTCAATACCGAGATTTGCAATGAATTGGTCTCCGGGGCGGAAGGTGTGGTGGGTATCGTAGATGTTTAGGCCCTCAGGTGATACTAGTGAAGAGAGAACATAATTGAGAGTGAGGTTGAGGGTATACGGTGTGAGGGTTTTGTAGAGGACAGTAGAAAACCACGTTTGGTAAGCGCCCGCACCTGTGGCTTGAGAGAGGTGTGTCAGGCGGTCGTATTTCCCGGATGGGAAACTTTCTTGGAGGATAAAACGAAAGGCAGGAATGTTATCTTGTTCACTTAAGATTTGGAAGCCTAGGGCCAGTTGTGTGTCACCGAGAAAGAGGGAGTCGTTGGTATAATAAAAGTTAGGGTAAAGAGCGATATCGAGCCATGGGGTGATGCCTGTTTCAATTTCCCATTGCATTTGGATGTAGTTGTGAGTCGGTTTGGAATATTGATGGGTGATGTAAAGGTACGGTTCGATGTACCAGGTGCCAGGAGGGATGTTTTCGGGAATGGTGGAGAGGAGGGTGCCTCCGTAATAGGGAGTTGAGAGGAGGGAAGAAGTGAGAAGAAGGAGGGGGAATAGCTTCATCAAGCTGAATATAAATTAGTGAATGGTTTTTTAGCATGGTTCTTGTTAAAATTTTCGCATGTCAGTTGAAAAAGCAAACGGGGCTCAGCTTCTTAGCATCCATTATGTGAGTGTATTGAAAGTCTGTCGCTACTTTTCTCTAGAAAAAGTCAGTGTTGACTTGAGAGAACTGATTGTGAGAGTTGTTGCGTTATACAATCACACAATAGGTTCAGAGGAGAGTCACTATAAAGAGGTCCTGCTTGAGAGACGGCCTGCTTGGAAAGTCGAAACATTTGAACCTTTCACAATGTGTATCTATGCGCAGATTATTCGATCTACATCTCGTCTTTCTTCTTGGCTGAATGAGCTGGGTTCTAAAGAAAGCCTTGGGGTTCAGCGTGTACACTATCTCTTTTTTCTATTTAGAGAAAGAAAGATTGGGGAGAAGATTTTCAAAGAGGTTTTTGCTTTGACCACAGGTCAGGCATTCCGGGTGGTGCAGCGTTTTTCAGATTACCGTTTTCCCATTAATGTAGCTCGGCGATTGATGGATCCTGAAATTCAAAAATCAAAGAAGAGACCGATTGTGGGGTCTGTTCTCCTTTTAACAGAGGTTTTAAAGCAGGGAGCTGAAGTTTCTGAGACGGATCAAGTCGATAAGTTGTTTGCTCGAGCAAAATTTGAGTTCCGAAATGATTCTTCGATCTTTCGCCTTTCGTTCTTTCAAAACTCAAAGGGCAAGCAGTTAGCTAGGGGGATGGGTGCTGAAATAGGTCTGGGGCTTGTTCGGTTTTCAAAGGAGATCCATCCCAATGATTTTCCTGCAATTCTTCATCACTTATCAGAAATTGCCTGTAAACAAAAAACATATTGTGCTGGAAAAGATAAGAAGGAAGAAGTCGATTCTGAGGAGTTTGATTTTTTAGATAATTTTCAGCCCACCGATTTTACAAGAGTACCTGAGTTAAATCGGACTTTAGTGGCTGTTCTTGCGGATTTCTTCTTTCGAAATGTTGTTTTGCCTCCCTTTGATTTTTGTCATAAACATCGGAGCGATTTTTTTCAGGCTACAAGGTACATTTTACAAGTAGGTAAAACAGCTGTGGCAACTTGGGATGGAGTTCCAATGGCTGTAGCGGTCATGACTGCTTTAAAAAAGCATGTGCCGGAGGAAAAAAAGTTTGCTGACTGGATCGATGGGGTCCGATTTGGGTTTGTTCATCAAGGAAAGACGGAGTCAGCACCTGTTGTGGATTATCTTGAAGGGGAGTTGAGGGTAAAAACAGGAGAGGTTTACTGGCGACTTCATACGATGTGGTTTGAGGTGCATGCTGATTATTTGGGTCTGGTCCATCAAGAGTTTCGAAAATTATTAGAGGATCATTTAATAAGTTCGAAATTACTTCCTGAAAAGTGGCCTTCCC
Organism: uncultured bacterium; assembly: GCA_964571465.1. GTDB lineage: Bacteria > Chlamydiota > Chlamydiia > Chlamydiales > Rhabdochlamydiaceae > PALSA-1444. The sequence continues at coordinate 92,666 of CAZNAR010000004.1, read as the reverse complement.
CCAAGCAACGTGAAGAAACAAAGAAAAAACTGGGACAGAAGAAATACGATATTGAGGGGGAATATAATCTTAAATATCTCAATAAAGAGGGTTTTATTGTCGGAGACAAAGTTTGTCCTGCAGGGATTGAACTGGGCGATATTTTCCTTTTTAAGGAGAAAGAGGTCTTTTTCTTCCATGTGAAGGAAAACTTTGGGCATCAAACAAGAGATGCCTGCTCTCAGATTTTAAATGCAGCAAAAATGCTTCATCACCATGCCGGGAAGTTTAAAAATCCGATGCGTATTTTAAGACAATTCTATAAGGAAGCCAAAACTAAAGGGCATGTTGCTGCACAGATGACGATTTCTGAGGATAAATTTATTGACCGATTTGCTGATAAAGAGTTTGTTTTTGTTTATGCTGTGATCGATTCATCCGAGAAAGAAAGAAGGCTCTCCAAGGAGCGAGATGTAAAATCTAGCCTTAAAGAAGGAGATCTTGAAAAGGCTCACCCTAAGTTTAAAGGAAAAGGGAATGAGCTCTTTCAAGAGTTAGTCAAAGAAGGGTATTTATCAAAAAGAGGTAGGATCACTTCTAAATTTGCGATTACTTCAAAAGTGAGTTTTGCTTTTCCTTCTCTTGGCGTGAAAGCTCAGAGAGAGTCTCTTTATGACTGTCTAAATGAAGCTTGTACGCAGTTTGATTCAACAATTGCAAAGTTAGAGCTTTTATCGCTGAGAGATGATTTAACCAAGCTAGGGTTCAAGCTGAAGATTTTACAGGTGGAACGGGAAGACTATGGACCGGAAGATCAAGCAGCGTTTGTGAGGGTGAAAGATCCCCAATTCGAAGTGAGTACAGTGGATGACTTAGATGAGGAGACAAGAGCTTCTATTCGAGGAGATATTGGAGAGGGCGATTCTTTTAAGGTGGGCGAGGAAGAATTTGATATCATGCCGACTGTTGGGGATGGCGCTTGTGGACTCCACGCGCTTTTAGGCCAAGTGAAGGAAGGGCACTATGTTTATGCTAAGGCGCGGGAAACTTTTGTAGAGCGTTTAAAAAATCAAAAAGCCTTATGTGAACCTTGGCTCACTAATTTCTTGAAGGACTATCTGGGCAAAGCTCCTTCTCTTTATGCGAAGATGGTCTTTGAGAAATTGGACTTGGATGATCTTCAAGAAGAGCTAGAAAATCTGGATGAGGAAAAACGTGAATCTCAAACCGCTCAAATGAAACTTTTCACGCAGATATGTGATTCGGAGGAATGCCGAAAAGCATTAAAGGACGTAATTGCCCGGCCACTTCTAGATCTGAAAATAAACCCTGTACAGATGCAGACAGAACTGGGAGGAAGTTTAAAGTATGTGCTTGCAGCACTTAAAGAAATAGAATTGGGAGCTTCTTTGCAAGAGAATGTTGACGCTTTAAAAGATATTAAAGATCGGCGAGAGCAGGCGTTAAGGAAATTTATTCAACAACCAGAAGTTTGGGAGGCGTATCTTCAAGCGTTGGCAAAAAAGAATTATTATCTCTCAACACAAGAGCTTCAGATTGCAGCTCAGTTATTTAACAAGCATGTCGTGATTTATACGCATCGGCATCTCGATCAAGTTGAGCCCGCGCTGGAGGGAGGAGATCCTGCCAATGAGAAGATCATCATTTTCCACAAAGGAATTCACTTCTCTCGCTGTGATCTCAAACAGCACGATTAAAAGAAGAAGTTTTATATGACAACAGATGTTCAGTTAAATACAGCTCTATTAAACCCAGTGCATTCTCTGTTGGGCATTCAGCTCAGGGGGGCGATCGATCAGAAAAACGAAAATGAAATCGATCGAATTCTTTCTGATCCCAGCGCTCGTCTACTATCGAGCACAGACTTGGGCTATGCACTTGTCAATACACTCCAGGTCTTTCGAGAACAGTTTTGCAGTACGATTTTGGAGCTTCCGGCCGCTTTTGGCATACCACCGATGGTCAATGGGGTTTGGGCACGCTTTAGTGGTCATTTGTCGAATACAAGAGCCTAGCGGGTTAGAAAGCCTTAAAGCACATCCCAATTTTAACGCGATTAGTTCTAATGGGGTGTATGGATTGAGTTACGCTTTGATGGAGTACCTTCGAGCTTTTTTGGCAGAACGAAAAATGCCGGACGATCCCAATCCTGATTATCTTAAGGCAATCGTTGCTCACCCAAACGGTCATCATATTCAATTTACACAGGCGCTCTCTGATCTAATTGGAGAGTCATTACTCTATTTAGCAGCGCAAGGAGAAACTACATTTAGAGATGAAGATGACAAAGCTGTTCAAGAGCTATTAAACGCTCAAATCTCTCATTTAATTTCTCCTAATAGGACATTTGGACTAGGTCGAGTACTAGCTAATGCAGCCTATTCCACGGTTCCTTCGATGGTTAAGTTAATCCTTTTACATCCTGCAGCTAATAACATTTGTGCTGGAGCAACACAAATTAGTAAAAAAACTGAAGCTGAAGAGACTTGGAATATAAATGAATTCGGATATTATACTGCTCCCCATTAAAGAAAGAGCTTGGTCTAGGAGATAATCAATCAAAAACCAAGGAGCATTATGAAACAAAGAAAAAGGGATCCCAAAGCCAAGGCCAAGATCGTTCTTGAGGGCATCAAAGGCCGGCCAGTTGCATAAATTTGCAGCGAATATCAAATCTGCGTTTCGCAGTATTACCAGTGGAGAGATCAGTTTTTGTCCAACCTGGACAAGGTCTTTGACCTGCCTCAAAAAGTCTCTAGAGAAACAAGACTCGAATCTGAGATCCAAAAGCTCCGAGCTTTAGTCGGAGAATTAACCCTAGAGTTAAAAAAAACAGACGAGCTGTTTTTATGAGAAAATCATCTATGAAAATCCAGATCAGAAATGAAGCCATCTTGAAAAGAATAGAGGCCCTTAAAACAGAAATGGGCCCATCTTAATTTTATAGACAAAATGAGCGTGAATAAAAAGCGAGTGCTTAGGCTGATGAAAAACCATAAGCTTATCGTCAGTACAGAGACCAAGCACAAAGTAAAAAGGGTCTCTGATAGGCCCAAACCTCAAGCACCAAGGCCCAATGAGATTTATGGCATTGATATGACAAAAATCAAGCTGGAATATGAGGGATGGGCCTATCTTGTTTTACTAATCGACTGGTATTTGAAGAAGATCGTGGGTCATACCCTCGATGAGCGATCGAAAAGCAGCCACTGGCTATTGGCTCTGAACCAAGCAGCATGCCTCCAATGCCCAGAAGTAACAAGAGGTCAAGGGATCAAGCTAGTATCTGACAACGGATGTCAGCCGACATCGGTTAGCTTTATGAAGGCAACCAGCTTGATGGGAATAGAGCAGATTCTTACCAACTATAACAGTCCGAAGGGAAATGCTGATACAGAAAGGGTGTTTAGAACTTTAAAAGAAGAGATTATGTGGACGAGGGAATACGAAGGTTTTAGTGAGCTGGAAAAGGCGATTAAAGAGTGGATAAGTTATTACAACACGAGATATCTGCACTCTTCCTTAGGGTATAATCCACCGGTGCAAATCGAAGAAGAATACAAGGGGAAAGCCGCATGAACTTAAAAATATCCCTTCAGAAGCAAATTAAATACTCCTACTTCTCAAGCTTGATAAATGGGGAGCACTACAATTTAAAGGTACGGTTCGATGTACAAGGTACCTGGAGGGATGTTTTCGGGGATGGTGGAGAGAAGGGTGCCTCCTTAATAGGGAGTTGAGAGGAGGGAAGAAGTAAGAAGGAGTGATGCTAGTTTTTTCATTAGACGGGGATATGGGTTTCGTTTGCCATGTAATACGGATCGGTTTTATCTGAAGGCCAGTGGAGGTGATCTCGAATGGATAGTTGTTGTTCGTGTCTTTTTAAGACCCATTGATTGAGTTGGAGTTTTGGAAAATCACTTAAGGCAGAGCTCAGGAATAAAAGGCTTCTGACTCTTAGGTGATCAAGGAGTGCTGTTGTTTGGAGTGTGTTTTGTGGTAAGGAGGAGAGTGACACTGCGAGCTCTCCTATTTTCAGAAGGTCTTCTGAATTTTTAAGTTCCTTTTTCAAGTCGGTAACTTTTTTCCTTTCTGCTGCCATAGTGGCAGGGAGTGCTTGGAGAAGCTGTGCAAGTGTCGTATCATAACTTCCTGCAAATGGTTGCGGCACTTTCGGGAGATCTTGCTCTAGTGAGGTGATCGCTTGTTTACATTGGACCCATTTTTGTTGGAGTGTTTTGACGTCACTGGAAGGGATAGACTCCTCGAAGGCTTTATAGGTGTCTAGGACTCTTTGGATTTTTCCTGCAATGGGACTGAAAAGCTCTGGAGCTTTTGTTTGTAAGATGGATAGGGCAGGTGGTTTGGGAGGAGTGATGATAATCTCTTCTTGTACCACGGGCAGAAGTGGGTGAGCGAGCTCGGTTGCTAAAATGGATGTAAAGGCTATAAACGATAGGAGGTGAATTTGGTCATCTAAGAGGGCTCTTTCGTTTGCATAATCGAGAGGGGCAAGATATTTTTCTGCCTTCTCTTTTCGAGGATCAATGCGACCGAGCTCTTTGAGTCTCATGTCGAAAATTGTGCGCATTTCATAGTAGTAGAGAAGGGCGTCGGTAAGATATTTGATGGGATCAAGTCTCAGGAGCTCTCCCATGGCTCCCAGAATGAAACTGGAAAGAGCTTTTTCTCGCCTTTGAATTTCTTGTAAAACTTGGGAACGGAAATTATTTCGAGCATTTGATAAAAAATGAGCAGCTCTTGGGAAGTTTTTGGATTGTGCTTCAAACTGATCAAGGAGCAGGAGTGACTGAGCTAGCACTTCTAAATGTTCTTGAACTATTCCTAGGTTCTCTTTTGCGACAGCTGTTTTCGAAGAGCCTGTAAATACAGGTGCAATATGAATGTAGTTTGTTTGCAGAAACAAAACCCACTGTTTAAAAAAATCCATTTGTCTATTTCTAAGTGGAAGCGATTGTGTTTCGTGTAGAAATCCTTCCTCAGCTTGTAAATATTGACTGCCAAGTTTACGGGTCGACTCTAAGGCCGTTGCAAGCTGTTCTCCTGCTTCTTGGTATTGTGTAATCGAGCGTTCTGCAAGTGCACGTAAAACGGGGCCTGTGGCAGCATGCACCGGAGGTGTTTGGACAAGTTTAGAATATTCTTCGAGTTTTTTCTTCAAAGCTTCTTTCATTTTTGCAAGTTCAGCTTCAAGAGAGATAATTTTTTGCTGCAGAGCTGAACTATCTTGCTTCCTTTTTTCGAGATCTGTTTTTTGTGCTTTGAGTTCACTGATTGTATCAGTCAGTTGAAGCTGCTTGCTTCTGTCCGATTGAATTTGTCGTCCAAGAGTTTCGATCTCGACTGTTTGTAGGTCGAGAAGTTTGGGATCTCGTTGGTGAGCTCTGATTTCAATATAAAAGGGGAGCGCAATGAAGAATTTGAGTCCTTCTAGATGATTGAAGTCAACCCATCGATCTTCTAAGCGAACGTAACGATTTTGCCGTTGATAAAAGGGCACATCAGGTTTTTTGAAAGCTGCTTCGAGTTGAGAGAAGGTGCTATCGGCAATAAGAGAAGGTGTGACATGAAGAGCAGCAAATAGATAAGAACCGGAGAAAGAGGCGTTCGTCGGTGTGAAAAAATGGGGGAGCAATTTTTTTGAGACCACAATGGAAGTTGTTTCAACCGAAAGAGCTCTTGGAAACATAAAGTATCCGCAACGATCCGATCCTTGAATGGGTTTCCCTTGAAAAATGAGGATCAAGGCACTTTGAGCAACAGAAACGACGAGGGCCTGAAAATCAAAAGAGGCGTCGTTGTCATTTTCTTTTCGAAGTAATTCTCGGAGATGAACTGAAGGATTAAAATGAATAGCCATAACAAAAAAGTCTATGACGATTGGGCTTAAGCTTCAAGTGAGAAACTGGGCCATCTTTTCTGGAAGGGGTCCGGTGGAGTCGTAAAATTCGGTGATGGTTCCATCTTCAAGAAAGTAGGCACGCTCGAGGAGGGACGAGGCAAAGGCCATGTCTTGTGTGGAGATGATGATTCCTTTCTTGGTTGATTTGAGGAGGCTGATGAGGCGCTCGGTGTTCTCGGGGTCGAGAGCAGAGGTCGGCTCGTCGAGGAGGATGTAGGGTGTGTCTAGAAGAAAGGCGCGGGCAAGGGCGATTCGTTGTTGCTGTCCTCCGGATAGCTCGGATGGTTTTGCGTTGAGGTAAGGGAGCATGTCGAGAGCAGCGAGGATCGATTCGATGGAGGCGGTCACGTTATTTAGGCGGAGAGGTTGCTCGCAATTTTCTCGAACAGTCATGTGAGGAAAAAGGGTGTAAGCTTGTGAAACATAGGTAACAGTAGGTGAGGTGATTTCTCCTTCATAACTTTCAAGGCCGGCGATGCAGCGGAGGAGGGACGTTTTCCCAGAACCACTTTTCCCAAGCAGTAGCGTGATGGTTGACGGTGGCGCTTCGAGAGAGAGGTTATTCAAGATCGTTTTCTTTTTGCGGAGGGTGAGATTTTTAACTTTTAACATAAGAGACTCTTTTTTCTAAGGTTCGTGCGAAAAGGTTTAGGAGCGCTGACATCCCGATATAGAACAGGGCAACAGTGAGGTAGACAGGAACAGGATCCATGTTACGTGAGACGATGTTCATCCCCACACGTGTGAGCTCTAGCATTCCAATCGAGGAGACGATGGCGGTACTTTTAAGGAGGGCATCGAATTCATTGTTAAGAGGTGGGAGGACGAGGGAAAGAGTTTGCGGAAAGATGATGTAGCGCAGCGTTTGGAACGTGGTGTAGCCGAGGGTTTTTGCTGATTCCCACTGCGATAAAGGAATTGCATTGATGCCGGAGCGGATGATTTGCGCGACATAACCGGACGAGCACATTCCGAGTGAGATGACGGACGCGGAAAACGGTTCGAGATTGAAATGAAAAAGATCGGGAAGCACAAAGTAGACGATCAAGAGTTGCACGAAGAAGGGTACGGCGCGCAAGATGAAGGTTAATGCTTCAATGCATTGAGAAAGATACGGAATTTTTAGCTGCTTAGAGGTAAAAATCCCAAAGCATGTTCCAACGATGAAGCTGACAGCAAAAGAAGAAAGGAGCACCTGAATGGTCATCCAGGCGCCTTTGCATAAGAGTGAGAGGTCTACAAATTCCATTTTTTCTCCAATTCGGCGATTTTTCCTTCGGCGATAAGTTCCGCGACGGCCTTTTTCACTTGAGCGGCGAGGGCCTCATTTTTCTTTGAGATGCAAATCCCATTTCCTAGAGCCTGCTCAGACGGTGCAAGAGGAAGTCGTAGGACTTTGATCTCGGGGCATTGAGTTTGGAAGCGGGTGACAAGAGAAGGGTCAACGGCAGCAGCAGCCGACTTCCCATAGCGCAACTCGAGCAGCACGTCGGTGATTTTATCGACGTTTTTGAGTTTCACGGAGGGGAATTTTTTAACGGCGGCTTCTTGAAACGTTCCTGCTTCGACGCAGAGCTGTTTCAAATCTCCGATGGAGTTAACGCCCGCAGGGATCTCTTTCCAGAAAAGAAAGGGCATTTCGGTGACTTTTTCACCCTGGTAGTAGACCATTTCCATTGTTTTTTGCCGCTCTTCTGTAATCGAGATTGCCCAAATGAGCACGTCGACTTTTTCTTGCTTAAGAGCAAGCAGGAGGCTGGGCATGCTGCCACAGTCTTTGATTTGGAGCTTGCGGCCTAGCTTTTGGGCGAGAAGTTCTGCCACATCGATATCAAACCCTTCATATTTTCCTTGGTTATCAAGGCTAACAAAAGGGGCATAGCCGCTGGTGGTTCCAACGACTAGGGGATCGTCAGCAAAAAGAGAGGCAGAAAAAAGCAAAGATAATAAAATTTTTTTCATACTTAAATCCTAAAATTGTGGGTTAGGGGAGCTAAAACGGTAATTTATTGATGGAAATGATGGTGGAGGGCCGAAAATGTCACAAAAGATGTAAGTGATTTTTTCATATTAACCTCCTCGCCCATCATGAGCAAGATGGTTTTATCTTAACAGATTACTAGAGTTTTTGTAAGTCTCTCTTTTTTTCTAGTATAAATTTTTTATTAAGGAGTAGATTTGATAGTCGACATTGCACACAGTGCAATGGGAGAGGCTTAGAAAATCTTAAAACGAGGTTTTTATGAGTACAACGACAACCGTATCGACTGCAACCTTCAAGGTGCTCCTTGGGGGGCTGTTTGATCAAGTCAACGATACCATCCAACAGGCTGTGGGTGAGGCGAGAAACGCTGGAATTGAGCTAGAGTTGAAGCAGGAAAGGAGCTGGGATTAGCGATTGAAAACGCTAAAAATGCGTATCATCAAGAGTTAGACTACACAATAGATAAAGTTAGCAAAGCAGCAAAACAGACATTTGATCGCATAGATAGTGCGGTTCAGAAATATCAGAAGAGAATCAGCGATGAGATGCAAGATCTCAAACTCGAGGCTCAACAAATTGTGAATACACTTCCGTTTACTTCAAAACAACCCCAATTGTCCAAGGTCTCCCCTCGTTATTTGGTAGTGGGAGATTTGGAAAAGGTCTCTCGGGTGGTTTTCCGTGGGAATTTTCCAGATTCTGCAAAGCCAGGATTTGATCCTAGTTTAACTTTTGCTGGTAAACCTTGTGTTATTTTCAACAAAACAACACAGGAAATCACCTTTGAAGTGCCCGGAAGTATTTTTAGTGAAGCGGATAAGGCTCGTTATTCTTATGTCGTGGGTAAACTTGTAACTCCATGGGATGACGGCTGGATTTGGTCTCACAAAACTCAGTTTGAATATCAAGTGGGACTGGGTGCTCTTCCTCGAATCGCAGGTACTGCAGTTGCAGAGTATGTGGATAAGGGGTCCGAGCGTGTGACAAAAGCGGCTTCGTCACCCACTTACTTCTACGATGGAAACAATTGGTATCCCGAACATTGGCATACGATTTATCAAGATATTTTCCCTGAGCCAGGTTGGTCTGTTGACATTAGCAAAGGTGCTAACTTAATCGTGGAGCATGTACATGGTGATCATAAACAAGAAATCGTCTCAGTTACTCCTGATAAGATTACGTTGAAGATCGGTCTTTATTGCAAATCGGGCAGCGATATAGGAAAAGTCCGGATTCGTGTGGACTATACATCATGGCAATACAAGTCGTATGAAAAAAAGCGTACAGAGTCGTATGAGATGAATTGGAAAGATGATTTCCTTTTGAAGCCAGCTGAACATGAAGAGATTGGTCAGGTTGTTTTCACTTCCTATGATGGGTCGATTCAGAGATTTGCGGCTCCAGATATTGGAGACAGAAGTGTTCTGAAAGTTTCATCAGAAGGAAATGGTGTCTGGAAGCTTTGGGCAGAAGCCCCTAAAGGCATTGAAGCAAAATAAAGTCTACATCCCGTGCTCGATCTCGAGTGCGGGATTTTTTTTTATGAAATTGATATTGAGCACTATCGCCCTGAGTTACTTCTTCGAGGGTCTTTCTCTTTTTAGAAGGATATCTTTCTCTTTTTCGGTGAGAGGGCGGAATTCGCCGACTTCGAGGTTTCCAAGAACAAGGGCACCTATGCGTATCCGGTGGAGGGAGACGATATCAAGGCCTGCTTTCTGAACAAGGAGGCGGACTTCCCGTTTTTTTCCTTCGTGGACGCTGATGGTGAGCGTTCCACGACGGACTTTTTTCACGTTGGCAGGTTTCACCCAGGTATTTTCAACGAGGCCACCCTTGGAGATCGAGACGAGGTGTTCGTGGGTGATTTCTTGGGTCGTTTTGATGAGATATTCTTTCGTTTGCCCTTTGGAAGGATGGATGATGTTTTGGGCAAAGTGGCCGTCATTGGTGACGATCAGTAGGCCTGTGGTGTCGCGATCGAGACGGCCGACGGTGTAGAGGCGGTAAGGTAGGTGGGCAAAGAGATCGACAACTAATTTCTTGGATCCTAGTGGGGCGCTGCTGCAGACATACCCTTTCGGTTTGTTGAGCATATAGTAAACTTTTTCCTGTTCACGTTTGAGGGGCTCGCCATCGACGGTGATGTCGTCGTTTTCCCAGGACACGAGGGTTTGTGGGAGGAGGACGATTTTTCCGTTAACGGTGACCTTCCCATCAAAAATTAATTCTTCACAGGCTCTGCGAGATGCGACTCCGGCTGCTGCTAGGGCTTTACTCAAGCGTTTCATACGGGTACAATGGTATCACAAAGTTGGATGGTGCACAATGACAAGAAGCATGGGAACTCTAATTTTACTAAGACATGGGGCGTCTGTTTGGAATGACAAGAATATATTTACAGGGTGGGTTGATATCCCTTTAAGCGCAAAAGGGGTCCAAGAATCGATCAAAGCAGGCGAAATTGTCTCAAAAATGGAGATCGATATTATTTTTACCTCGACCCTCATACGGGCTCAGATGACAGCGATGCTGGCGATGTTAAACCATCCTAAAGTTCCGTTTATTTTGCATCCAGGTGAGGGAGATTTAGAGGAGTGGGCCACGATTCATAGCGAAGAGACCCGTAGAGGGATGGTTCCTGTCCGATGTGCGTGGCAACTTAATGAGCGGATGTATGGGGAACTTCAAGGAATGAACAAAGATGAGATGCGTCAAAAGTTTGGGGCAGATCAAGTTCAACAATGGAGACGGAGTTTTGATGTGGCACCTCCCGGTGGAGAAAGTTTGAAGATGACAAGTGAAAGAACGCTTCCTTACTTTAAAGAGGAAATCTTGCCGTTTTTAGAAGAGGGGAAAAATGTCTTTATTGCGGCGCATGGAAATTCTCTCCGCTCCATTGTCATGATGCTCGATAAACTGTCGCCTGAACAAGTGGTTAGCCTTGAAGTTCCGACAGGTGCTCCGTGGATTTATACATTTGATCAGGGAGTTTGGAAGCGTCGATGATCCATCTTGATTCGCATGTGATTACAAAACCGCGTAAAAGTGTTCTGAAGGCTTTGGAAGAAAAATGGGGCCTTCTTGATACGCCTCACCATTCAGGGATTGGAATGTATCCTGACGTGGATGAAGCAATGGCAATCGTTTTGAAATGCTTCGAGGCCGATGGGTACCGTTTTCAGGTGACCCCAGGTGGTTTTCATGCGATGCAACATCTTTTCCTCCATTTTTATTTGGAAGAAGTTCGGCATTCGGGTCGTAACCATTTTCTGTCATGTGTGACTGATGAAGCGCCAATTTTGAAAATGCTCGACCGGATGGAGATGATGGGATGTGGGATAAAACTTTTACCGGTCGATTCTGAGGGACGCATCGAGTTGAAAGCTTTGGAAGAGTCAATTAAGGTCAAAACATCCCTTCTTTCGATCTCTGCTGTTTCAGCGATGACAGGTGTCTTGCAGCCGATTCCAGAAATTGTGGAAATCTGCCACGCCAAAGGGGTGAAGGTGCATGTGAATGCCTCCCATGCAATTGGAACGTGGGGCGTTTCACTGCAAGAGTGGAAGGTCGACTATCTTTCATTCGATGGAGACAAAATTGGAACGCCGCAAGGGCTCGGTGGGCTTTTCTCACGCGAATCGATCAAAGAGAGTACCTTTGGAATCATTCCGTTGGCCAGAGCGCTCAAAGAAGTGACTGAAAAGCAAGAAGCTTTTGCAATGGAGACAGCGAGATTGAGAGCTGAGTTCGAGGCAGAAATAGTGCGGGTGATTCCAGATTGCCAGGTGGTTGGTGGGGAGGCTTTAAGAGTCCCTCATATCTTTGCTCTCTCATTTCCTGATCTCATGAATGAAGCGCTTCTCTATGCACTCTACCGAGAGAAAATCGATGCATCCATTGGAGGAGGCCAGTTTCAAACACTGACGGCACTGCAAGAGAAATGTGGAAAAAGCGATGAAGGTGCGATTAGCTTTGCTTTGCATGAAGGAATAGAGGAAGATCAGCTCGCCCATGTGCTGGACGTTCTTGTAAAAGCGGTGCGAAACCTTAGAAAAATGAGTGTTGCTTTATGACGTTTTATCGACCTTACCCCTGGTATTTCTATGGAAAAAAGCTCAGTCTGAAAATCGATCAGCCCCAATTTGTCGGTTTTTTTAAACCTGAAGATGTGGAGGGACGGGGCTTAAGATTGGTGATCGGAAGGCAAGACTCGATTGCCCTTTATTGGCTCGTCGATGAGACGGATGGAGTAATTGCCGATATTCGATACCAGATGATTGGTCCTTCGGCTCTTATAGGAGCGTTAGAGGCTGCGTGTCATCTTTTGCTTCGGAAAAATTACGATCAGGCACGCAGAGTCAGTGCCGATTTGATTGATCGAGAAGTGAGAGATGCTCCGAATCAAGAGGCGTTTCCGATTCAATTTTACGGCTATTTGAATTTGATTCTTGAGACGATTGAACAAGCAGCTGAGCAATGTATGGATATTCCGATTGATGAAACGGAACTGATCTCTCCACTGACTCCAGAAATGGTGAGTGGTACGGCAATTGAAGGATGGGAGGAACTTTCTCTGAAGGAAAAACTCTCCATTATTGAGCAAGTGATTCAAACAGAAATTCGTCCCTACATTGAACTCGACGCAGGTGGGATTCAAATCATCGACCTTTCGGATCGGCATGAACTCACAATTGCCTATCAAGGATCGTGCACATCGTGTCATTCGGCGACAGGGTCGACGCTCTCTGCTATTCAGAATATCTTGCAGTCGAAAGTCTTTCCTGCAATTCAGGTGATTCCTGACCTTTCCTATCTGAAAAATTAAAGGAAACTTCCAGGTCGGTCAGCGATTCGATCTCTGACATAATCTCATTGAAGCTCGGGATTTCATTGGGAAGGATGTGGTCTTTTTTGAAATTGATTTCAAAGTTAAAGTTGGCATCTGTAGCGCTTCTTTTGTAGGAAGAGCGGTAGAGAAAACATTCATGATCAAAGTTTATCTCTTCACTCGCAGGGCTCTCTTGCAAACTGAGATGATTAACGTGGATATGTTCTTTGATCCAGAGAGGATAGGTGACGACATAAGGAGTTTTTCGATCGGGATTGATATCTGTCTCAAGGCAATCTTTCAGTAGCTGGGATTGGATATATAAGAGTCTATTCACTTTTTTGGAGCGGAGTGGGATTTGATAGGTTTCAACGGTTGAAAAGAGGTTCTGTTTGGAATCGTCAGAAACTTTGAGTGGTTTGACTGAAGTGGCTCCTCGATAGAGTTGTTGCGTGTAGAGTAAATGGGAGTCGGAGAGCTTTCTTAAGCCCTGATAAGCAAGTTTACGACGCATCGTTTCAGCTTCTTTGCCATAGTAGTGCGTTTCGACGTTCATTTCGAGCAGCCCGTCATTTTTAAGCTCTATTTTTGTCTCAATCTCCACAGGATGGAGCAAGATAGCTTCAGGGAGCGCGATCAAATGTGAACTCTCTTCTGAAAGAGGGAGGCCGTAAAAATAACGAGGGCAATAGTTGGCAGTGATCGGTCCTCCTTGGAGTGTAATTGTAGGATCGACAAAAATCGGTTCTCCATTCAGTTCAATCCGTAGAATCATGTGATTGAAGAGATGAGGGCTAGGAAGGAACGAGGGAAGTGCAGCTCCTTTAGAACTATTCACGAGAATAGGAGTCGATGGAATTCCCATTAGTTTGAGCAGTCCATGCAGAAGTAATGTTTTATCTTTGCAGTCTCCAAAACGGCGCGTAAAACAGATAGTAGGGTCTTCGGGTTTGAGAGCTGAAATCCCATCGGAGAGGCTTAAATAATGAATTTCATTTTGGACAAACCGTGTGGCTAGGCGCGCTCGCTCATACGGATCAAAGGAGATCCATTCGCTGAGAAGAAGAAGAATTTCCTCAGAAGGGTCGTCCATAAAATTGTCTGGCAAAATGACGAGAGGCTTCAGTTGGTCAATGACGAGTTTCCAAGATTGGTATTCGTTAATTTGAATCCGTGCACACGGATTAGTAGCTGCTGGTTGATTCGGTTCCCAGGGTCTTGCTTCTGTTTCAGTGGCCGTAATTGTCCATTCCATTAAGTCTGGAGAGAGTTCTTGGATGGAAGGAACGAGGGTTGTTAGAGTGGTTTTGACTTCTAAATTAAGAGCGGGGTTGACCAGGAGGCGGTACGAAATTTTTTCGATCGACGCACTATCTTCAAGATAAACGACATCATCGAGATATGTTGTTAGGAGAGGATTTCCACCGATGTAGGAGTATTGATATTCCACCACATCGCCGACGCGGATGTCATTGATAAAATAGACAAGTGTTAGGAGTCCACTATAAATTTGCATTTCCAAATTATTTTCTCTCTGCAGGATATGTTGTCTTGCAGTGGAGAGACGATCTTGCCACACACCATTTCGATAAACGCGGATCGAATGGACACAAATATGGCTGAAGGCCGGGTTGAAAAGGAGTTTTAAGTGAGAAACCTCTTCAACACCTGCTTGTGTAAGAGGTTTGATCGCAAGTCGTCTAAACGATGTTTTTTCTTCCCAGTGTTTCTGGGTATCCATCAGAAGATATTGCAGATTGACTTGGGAAGGTTTGACGGTTGCCGGCGCAAGTTCATAAGGGACAGCAATCACCCAAGGCGGCGGTTGTCCTGTAGAAAAAGAGGGATGTTTAGTTTCTGCAAACAAAAGAAAGGGTAAAAGTAGAAGGTAGATGAAATGCTTCATACAATTTCTCCTGCTGATATTTCGACAAACTCTCCCGATGGAAGGCGTAGTTTTAAATACCCTTCTGTTGTGATGGAATCGCAAATCCCTTGAAGTTTCTTATGGGGGAGTTGCACAGTCAACTCTTTTCCTCTGCCAAATAGAAGTTCATTGAACCGTTTTTGAAAAGGAGCAAAACCTTGTTTTTGTAATTCGATCAGAGAGGAGATAAAGTGATTCAAGAGGGGTTGTAAAAGAGAGCGAGAAGGAATGGGTTGGCTTAAAAAGAAATGGAGGGAAGTGGCTGGTTGATCAATCGTTTGTAAAATCGATTCTGGCATATTGACATTGAGACCGAGGCCGAGCACGACTCCAACAGAATGTTTTAACGCCACTGTTTCTGTCAGAACACCACCGACCTTTTTTTTCTCAAGAAGGAGATCATTCGGCCATTTCAATTGGGCGGGAAGATTCATTTTAATCAAGAGTTCGGCACAGGTAAGAGCCATGATCTGGCCAAGGTTTGAGAGATAGGGGGCATTTTCTGGGACAACAAAATAAAGAGTTGTGTAGAGATTACTGTCTTTCGGGGAGAGCCACTTTTTTTGTTGTCTCCCTCGCCCCCCTGTTTGCTCCCTGGCGGTGATACAGGTCAAATGAGAGGGATTGAAGCGGGAATGATTTTCTTTAGCCCAGGTGTTCGTGGAAGGGGTGGTTTCTAATTGAATAAAATCAATTTTCATCACCCTATAATATTCCAATTGAAGTATTCTCCAAAAGAATATGTGGGATTACCGGTATTTATCGAGAATTGACTTAAGAGTTGTGCCACTGATCGTGGCGCTCATGTGGATCAGTGTTCTTGTGATTGCCTCCATGACAAGTACCGGTGGCGATTCTCTCTTAAGCGACGATGCTAAATCACAAATCCAGTGGTTCATGGTGGGATGGCTGATCTTTTCATTCTTTGTGGGAATGGATTATCGCAAACTTCGCTCGTGGTCTTGGGTTCTTTATGTTGCAGTGATCCTTCTCTTGATCGGTCTTTTTTTCACGACACCGATTCAAAATGTGCAGAGATGGTATCGGATTCCATTTTTAGGACGGGCATTTCAACCATCTGAATATGCCAAGCTCACCATGGTCGTGGCACTCAGTGCTTTTTTAGAGTTGAAAGGACGGAATACGGGAAGTCTTAGAACAGCTTTTCAGGCGCTTCTCATTGTCTTTATTCCGTTTGTGCTGATTCTGAAACAACCTGATTTAGGAACGGCACTCGTCCTCTATCCGATCGCTCTTGTGATGTTTTATTTAGGAGGGATCCATAGGGTCGTGGTCCGCACGATGTTTGTGCTGGGAGCAGTCTGCTTTACTTTTGTGGCGCTCACTTTTACAGGCGTTTTATCGCATGAGGAGATGCGTCCTTTTGCAACTAAATTTTTGAAAGATTATCAGTATGAGCGGCTCAACCCGAATACCTATCATCAAAGGGCAGCTCAAACGGCCATTGGGTTGGGAGGGGTCACAGGGAGTGGCTGGCTCCAAAGCGACTTTTCGGGCCGGCAGTGGCTGCCGGCTGCCCATACCGACTCAGTCTTTGCGGCTTATGCCGAAGAATTTGGACTAATAGGAGTTTTTTTACTGCTCCTTTTCTTTTTCGGTTTGATTTATTTTAGTTTTCAAGTTACAGCTAGTGCTAAGGACACGTTTGGCCGCTTGTTATCGGCTGGGATCACGGTCTACCTGGCGATGCATGTGATTGTTAATATTGGGATGATGGTAGGGTTCCTGCCCATCACAGGGGTGCCTCTGATATTAATAACCTATGGGGGGTCATCTGTGGTATCATCGATGATGGCTCTGGGGATTTTACAGAGTATTTATAGTAGAAGGTTCATGTTCTAAATGAATAAACATAATTTTATTTTTAATCCGAGTGTTTGGTTAGGGGAAGGAAAGATTCAACTTAATATGGTTGAAGAAGAGCTTCCTTTTTATACCAAGTGGAATATCACGCAAAAAGACCAAGATGGAAAGATCGAGTGTGTTCAGCAAATTCAGGTGAAAGGCCTTTCTGAAATGATGCACAACCAGCTCTCCTTTTTCGATTTTGTCCCTGGCACATTTTCACTCGAGTTGGATAATCCATCGATTGGAAAAGTCATTGGTAAAGGGCTGATTACCGATCAAATGATTGCCTGGGAATTTCGCGTGCCTCAGATCGGGTTTGAAGGGTTTGAGACCTATGAGAAGCAGGCGGATGATTCTTACATCATGCATGCAGAGTATGCAACAGCAGACCAGCTCCGAACAGTGATTAAAGGAAAAGTATGGCAAGAGACATCGTCAAAAAAATAGCACTCATTTCATCCATTGCAATGCTGGCGGCATGTGGTTCATCCAAGGTGATGACACGGGATGACTACTACATGGTTACTGTCGGAACATCGACCCAAGAGCTCATCAACAAATACGGTGAGCCCTATTCGATCAAAAATAAGAAAGACGGTTCGCAAGAGTATCTTTATATCGAAAGAATTCCTGCGGGAACTGCGACCGCAGAACAAAACAACTATGTTTTCATTGTGAAAAATGGACAGGTGGTTTCAAAACGTAAAAATCAAGAACTCCCACCTGCCTATGACGAAATTTACGATGACGATCCAAATGATGTTCCGAACTGATTTACATGTGTACAGAGCATTGGAGCTGGATCAGCCCGATCAGGCGTGATTCAAGGGATTTTATTTGAGTCCGAATGTTTTGGAATTCAGTTCTGATGGGGACAGCAATCGTTTCCATTTTGTCCAGAGTGGCGAGTGCTGTTTCAGAAATTCCATCTCGATCCTCTCCAATTAAGTCTAACGCTTGGTTAAGCACTGCAATGGATGTATCAAGAACTCTGCAATAATCTGACAACAGTGTATTTAAAGCATCTTGAGCGCTGTTTACAATCCCTTGCAAAACAGGATTTGTAGCACGAGGTGGGGTTGGAGAGATTTTCATCAATGCCTGCTGCCGTGTATCGGTTAACGTAATTTGAAGTAACTCCATTTCTTCAATACTTCGTGCCATAGCAGGTGTGAGGGCTATTAATCTAACAGTCATTT
The DNA here is from genome assembly GCA_964571465.1 of uncultured bacterium. GTDB lineage: Bacteria > Chlamydiota > Chlamydiia > Chlamydiales > Rhabdochlamydiaceae > PALSA-1444. The sequence continues at coordinate 74,933 of CAZNAR010000004.1, read as the reverse complement.
CTTAGTTAAACTGATTCCACCAGTTTTCAGGTAAGGGGTTTGGGGCGGTTTGGCCTGTCAGGTCTGTGATTCGGTCATGCAGAGCTTTAATGTTGCTTTCACAGCTCCGTTGGAGTGTCTGACAAGCAGTAAATGTGGCTTGAAGCTGGTTCATTTGCTCTTGGGCAGCAGCTAGGCTTGCGGGCTCTGTAGAAACGCCTTTGAAGATTGTGGAGAGTGCTTGAAGGACTTTAACTTGATTGTTGAGATTTTCAATACTTTTCTCAAGGACTTTTTTGTAAACGGTTTGAACTTTATCGAGTTCCGTTTGAAAATTTTCATTTTTTGCAGTCGATGCTTCTTGGAGCAGTTCTTGCTGCTGTGTTGTAATTGCTTGATTGAGCAAGGCTACGGTAGGTCCAAAAGGATCTGTTGCCTCGGTGGCTATCATCGGAGTAGTTCCTAAGAGCAAGGCAAAAATTATTTTTTCCATAAATATCAATAAAAAGGTGTTTGCTTTAGAGGCAAACACCTTGGAGGGAAAATTTAAGCGCGGATTTTGATATCCACACCAGCTGCGACGGGGAGGACTTTGAGCTTGTCGATGGTATCAGGAGTTGGGCTCAAAATGTCGAGCATGCGAATATGTGTGCGCATTTCGAACTGCTCACGAGACTTTCGGTCGACGTGAGGAGAACGTAGCACGGTGTAGACTTCTCTCTTTGTTGGGAGAGGAATCGGGCCGGCAATGCGAGCACCCGTTCTTTTTGCTGTCTCGACGATATCGGCTGTCGCGCGATCGAGGACTCGCTGATCATACCCTTTAAGGCGGATGCGAATCTTTTGGCGAGATTGTTTTGCCATGTCTTTAATTTCCTTATTTTTTTGCTATTTCTTCTAAAATTTTTGCTGGAGCACGTTCGAAATGGCTTGGCTCCATCACGTAGGTTCCACGGCCCGAGGTAATCGAGCGGAGTTGAGTTGAGTACCCGAACATTTCCCCAAGGGGAATTTCAGACTCGATCTCAACGAGACCTTTGTTTGAATTTTGGTTCATGATACGTCCACGGCGACGGTTGATATCACCGATCACATCACCGATAAATTGGTCAGGTGTTGTGACGACGACTTTCATGACAGGTTCGAGGAGGATCGGTTGTGCTTTACGGGCACAATCTTTCACAGCCATCGATCCGCAGATCTTGAACGCCATCTCGTTTGAGTCGACTTCGTGGTATGATCCATAAACGATCGCCACTTTAACATCGACGAGTGGGTACCCTGCGAGAACTCCAGTTGTAAGTCCTTCTGTAACCCCTTTGATAACGGCAGGAATGTATTCTTTTGGAATAACACCACCAACGATTTGGCTCTCGACGATGTTTCCTTTACCTTTCTCATTCGGTTCAATTTCGAGACAGACGTGGGCGTATTGACCACGACCACCGGACTGCTTGACGTACTTAGTTTCGATCTTGCCAGGAACAGTGATAGTCTCTTTGTAAGCGACTTCAGGTTTACCGACGTTAGCTTCGACTGAGAACTCACGGAACATACGGTCACGGAGAATTTCAAGGTGAAGCTCTCCCATCCCTGCGATGATTGTCTGTCCTGTCTCTTCGTTGGTTGAGACGCGGAAGGTTGGATCTTCTTCGGAGAGTGAGGAAAGAGCTTGCGCAAGTTTCTCGCGGTCAGCTTTCGATTTTGGCTCAATTGCCATCGAAATAACAGGATCTGGGAAGACCATTTTCTCTAAGAGAAGTTCATGATCTTCGGTACAGAGAGTATCTCCTGTTGAAGTATATTTAAGACCGATACACGCTGCGATGTCGCCAGTGTAAAACTCATCACGGTCTTTCCGTTGGTTCGCATGCATCTCAAGAAGGCGAGAAACACGTTCACGCTTATCTTTCGTCGTGTTGATCAGAGCAGTTCCTTTTGTGAGGGTACCTGAATAAATACGGACGAAGGTTAATCTGCCGACGTATGGGTCCGACATGATTTTGAATGCAAGTGCTGAAAGAGGGCTGTTATCATCAGGCTCAAGCATTTCTGGCTCGCCTGTTTTGATATTGATTCCTTTGATCACTCCGCGGTCAAGAGGAGAAGGCATCCAACGTACGATCGCATCGAGAAGAGGTTGAATCCCTTTGTTCTTGAAGGCTGTACCACAAAGAACAGGGTTGATTTTAAGGCCGATCACCCCTTTACGGATAGTTGCATGAATTTCGTCTTCTGTCAGACTGTTCGGGTCTTCCAGAACTTTCATCATGAATGTTTCGTTCGACTCGTCAATGGTAGCGAGCTCTTCGAGCATTTTTTGACGGAGCTCTTTACATTTGTCGACGAGGTCAGCAGGAATGTCTGCTTCTTCGTATTTTGCACCGAGAGTTTCATCAAGGAACAGGTAGGCTCTCATCGTAATGAGGTCGACCATTCCTTTAAAGTCAGATTCAGATCCAATCGGGCAGTGAACGATTAAAACGTTCGCGCCGAGTTTATCTTCCATTGTTTTGACTGCATTAAAGTAATCAGCACCGATGCGGTCCATTTTGTTAACAAACGCAATTCTTGGAACGCCGTATTTATTCGCTTGGCGCCAAACGGTTTCAGATTGCGGTTGAACACCGGCGACAGCATCAAAGACAGCGACAGCACCATCGAGAACACGCAGAGATCGTTCGACTTCAATCGTAAAGTCGACGTGGCCCGGTGTGTCGATGATGTTAATTTTGCTGCCTTTCCAATAAACAGTCGTCGAAGCAGACGTGATCGTGATTCCACGCTCTCTTTCTTGCTCCATGAAGTCCATCGTTGCGGCACCTTCATGCACCTCACCCATCCTGTGAACGCGACCTGAATAGTAAAGAATACGTTCTGTGGTGGTGGTTTTACCGGCGTCAATGTGGGCCATGATGCCGATATTTCGGACATCTTTTAAAACATCTGTCTCAGGACGTTTACTTGCTTGTTGATTACTCATGCGCTTTTAACCTTTACCATTTGTAGTGAGCAAAAGCTTTATTCGCCTCTGCCATTTTGTGTGTGTCGTCTTTCTTTTTAATCGCAGAACCTTGGTTGTTAAAGGCATCAGCTAGCTCTTGTGAAAGTCCATCTTCCATAGAACGACCGACTTTTTCTTGGGCGTATTGGATGATCCATTTCATTGCCATCGAAGCACGTCTGTCTGCTGGGATTTCAACAGGCACTTGGTACGTTGCGCCCCCAATACGACGAGACTTAACTTCGAGCGTAGGCTTTGCATTCTCGAGCGCTTGCTCAAATGCTGCGAGAGGATCTTCAGCTTTCACTTTCTTTGCAAATTGGTCTAAAGCGTTATAAACGATTCGACGAGCAGTCGACTTTTTACCGCTGATCATCACTTTGTTAATAAATTTCGCCAGCACTAGGCTGTTATACAATGGATCGGGTGCAACTTCACGCTTTACTGCGCGTCTTCTTCTTGACATGATGTAATTTCCTTAACTTTTTATGTTTCTTCACCGTGCTCTATCAGAGCAAGCCTATCAGGCTAGAATGACCTTTAGAGATCATTCCCAATTACTATATGAGCTAAACCTTACTTAGGTCTTTTAGCTCCGTATTTGGATCGGCTTTGTTTGCGATCTTTCACCGCAGCGCAATCCAATGATCCTCGAACGATATGGTAACGAACCCCTGGGAGGTCTTTTACACGTCCTCCGCGTACAAGAACGATACTGTGTTCTTGCAGGTTGTGTCCTTCTCCACCAATATAAGCGATCACTTCCTGACCGTTGGAGAGACGGACCCACGCCACTTTTCGAAGGGCAGAGTTCGGTTTTTTAGGAGTTTTAGTCTTCACTTGCAGGCAAACACCCCGTTTTTGAGGACATTGCTGAAGTGCAGGCGATTTACGACGCTTTGCTTTACGTCCACGTCCTACTTTGACTAATTGGTTAATTGTCGGCATTACTATTCCTTAATTCAACATTAAAAAGAGGGTTCTTCCAGACAAAAATATGGAAAAGTTCTTTTTCACTGGCAACTATAGCCTACACTGAAATTTCTTGCAACTATAGGAATAAGAGGCATTATGACAATTGCATTTTCAAGTTTTGAGCAACGATTTTCATTGAAACTAAATATTCTGAATAAAAAATTTCTTTATTAAAGGAGATTTTATGTTGTTATTCCTTCAAGGAGCTTTGGTAAGCCATCAACTCCTGTGAATGTTCAGGGCCATTCTGTCAAAGTTGGGGGCCTTGATGTTGGCGGAGGGCTTGGTTGGCAGTTCTAAGAGCTATCAATAAAAAAATTCTGGATGCAATTTAATTATTCCTCTGTATTTTAGTAGCAAGGTCAATATGAAATTCAAAAGTCGTTTTTTCGCAATTTTACTCACTTGTATTCCTGCTTTTCTTCTTGCGACACCCCCTCAACTTCGGTTGGTCGATGTCCGTAATTCCATGGAGGAGATGTTCACCTACCACGTTGAAATTCGTGAGATGACCCCGACGGTGGTTAAACGGGCATTTAAAAACTATGTTGAGCAGTTTGATTCGCAAAGAATTTATTTTACCTATGCAGAGGTAAAGCCTTTTTTTGAGGTGAACTCGACCCAGATTGAGCATGTGATCAATCATTATTATGCCGATGAATACCCTGAATTCGGAGCCCTGAACAAGTCAATAGGACAAGCGATTGCCCGCGCGAAAGCATGGCGGCAAGAATTTTACGCCGACTTTGTCAAGAAAGGTGAAGCTTTAGAAGTGGGATTCTCCGATGATCAGTCGACGCAGTATGCCTCAACTCCTGATGTATTAAGAAAAAGATTAAGAGCTCAGCTCCTCTACTTATTCAAGCTGGAAAACAAGAGTAAAGACAGCAGTTTTTGGACGGAAGATCGCCGCCGAAAGATTTGTAACTTATATGAAAAGAGGTTTTCCCAATACGAGGCGACCTACAATCAAAACGAGCACTACTTTTCGATGCACATTTTGAAATCGATGGCTCGCAGTCTTGATGCTCATACAGCTTATTTCAGTCCGCAAGAGGCGTATGAGATGAGAACATCGCTCGAAAAACAAGTCGAAGGGGTGGGGATCGTCTTCCGCGAAAGTTTAGAAGGGGTTGAAGTTGCTGATGTTATTAAAGGGGGTTCTGCGGCTCGTTCAGGACAAGTTCATATCGGCGATTTTCTTGTTGAAGTCGACGGCTCTCCTGTCAGCGGCAATAATTACCAAGAAGCGCTCGAACTCCTAAAAGGGAGTGGGAAGAAGCAAGTTGCTTTAGGGTTTAAAAGACTACAAGGGGATGCCGAATCTTTTGTGAAGGTCGACTTAAAACGAGAAAAAATCATTCTCGATGATGAGCGGGTTCAGTTTACAACCGAGCCGTTTGCCGATGGAGTGATTGGGAAACTCATGCTTCCTTCGTTTTATGAAAGCTCAGATGCTCCTAGTTGTGAAGCCGATATTCGTGAAGCGCTTCGACAAATGAAGAAACAAGGCAAAGTTTACGGTCTTGTGTTTGACATGCGCGACAATTTAGGCGGTTTCTTAAGCCAAGCTGTGAAAGTCTCCGGCGTTTTCATGACGAGCGGAGTTGTGGTTGTGTCCAAATACGCGCAGGGAGAGATTCAATACCTTCGTAACATCGATCCTCGTCTTTACTATGATGGACCGCTTGTTGTTCTGACATCGAAGATGTCGGCGTCGGCCGCAGAGATTGTGGCTCAAGCTCTCCAAGATTACGGAATCGGGCTTGTCGTAGGCGATCCTCGCACCTACGGAAAAGGATCGATCCAGTATCAAACAGTCACTGACCAGTCGGCACCTTCCTATTTTAAAGTCACCGTCGGCAGGTACTACACCGTTTCAGGCCGCTCAACACAGATTGAAGGAGTGCAAGCCGATATCCATGTTCCAACCGCCTATGCTCCGTATAACATTGGAGAGCGGTATTTAGAGTACGCTCTTAAAAACGATCAAATTGCTCCTGCGTACAACGATCCTCTCACAGACATCCAAGGGTCGAGCAAGTTGTGGTTCCAAAAGAACTATCTTCCCTATCTGCAGAAAAAAGAGTCGCAGTGGGTTCAAATGCTTCCAACGCTGAAGAAGAATAGTCAGTACCGTATTGATAAGAATCCTAACTTCCAACAGTTTTTAAAACACATGGATGAAGGCAACATCGATATTGGAATGAATGATCTTCAAATGCAAGAAGCTGTCAACATTGTCAAAGACATGATAAGTTTGAGAAATGAGCAAGCACCAAGTCATTCTGGGGGTTGATCCCGGAACTGTTGTCACAGGGTATGGAGTTATTCGAGCCGTTGGCAACAAGTGGGAGCCGATCGACTTTGGAGCGATCCGTCCACCACGCACTCCTAACAACGCCGAAAGATATCTTGTCATTTTTGAAGCAATCGAACATCTCATTGCAGAGTTTAATCCGGATGCTGTTGCAGTAGAAACGCAATTCGTTTATAAAAATGTGCAAACTGCACTCAAACTTGGAATGGCACGCGGAGCTGTGATGATTGCGGCGGCCAAATGTAAGGTTGATGTGTTTGAATATGCCCCTAAAAAAGCCAAGCTGGCTGTCGTCGGACATGGCAGTGCCAGCAAACACCAAGTGCAGCAGATGGTGCAAATGCAGCTCAAGCTTCCGAAGCCCCCAGAGCCCCACGATGCAGCCGATGCCTTAGCACTTGCCATTTGTCACGCCTATTATAAGGATTTAAAATGTTTGAATACTTTCGCGGCCCGCTAGTTCAATCGACACCGACCAAAGCCGTCATCGATATCAACGGAATCGGCTATGCCATCCAGATTTCTATGAAAACATTCCAAAAACTGCCTCAGATTGGGACTCAAACGTTGATCTATGTCGCTCCTGTGATCCGCGAAGATGAACACATTTTGTACGGCTTTTTGACGATCGAAGAAAAGAATCTCTTCTATCTTCTTACCAGTGTCAGTGGTGTAGGACCCAAAACCGCAGTCGGCATTTTAGGGCATGTTGAAATCAACGATTTTCAATTCGCCATTTTACAAGGGAATTCTGCACTCCTTTCAAAAATTCCCAGTGTCGGGAAAAAAACAGCCGAACGGCTCGTCGTTGAGTTGAAAGATAAGTTCCAAGGGGCAGCAACTATCAATTCAAATATTCCATTGTCATCCGGCACCGTGACATCGGATGCGATTTCCGCTCTCATCAATCTGGGTTATCACCCTCTTGAGGCGCAGAAAAAGGTGAAGAAAATCCAAGATGCACACACTAAAGAGCTTTCTTTATCAGAATTAATTTCAAACGCTCTAAAACAAAGTTAATTCTTTATAATTGAATTTATATAACAAAACTTGTATTATATCATCTTTTAACGAGGAGTAATATGAGTTTGTTAACAAAATATGTAAATCAAGCAGAACAATATATCAATAGCAACTGTTTTACAGTTCCTAAAGGATATGTTGATTCAAGCTTAAAGGGTTTTGTATTTTCATTTGGAGCATCTATTCTTTTTGCTAAACATAACAACTTCGGTGCGGGTCTGAGAGCAGGTGCTTTAAGTGTGCTTGCAACAACGATTGACGCGGTTGTCAGAAAAGGGATTACTCATGTCCAGGAGACTTACTTTCCTGATTTAAAACTCGGGGGCGAAGTGCTTTCGGATGTTTTAAAAGGATCGTTTGTGGGTGCTTTGTGTTTAAGTGAGCAAATGAACATGCAGATCAACAAGAAAGCCAGTTTTTTAGCAAGCTTAGCGCTTTATTTCTTCAATATGGGTAATCGCGAGAAACCTCCTATTTTCGGATTTGTTGCTCACGGTTAAGCTCTTTTTAGGATATACTATCCTTCATGTATTTCATTCACAGACCTTATATTGAAGGCGAAACGATCGCTGCTGTTGCAACTCCACCTGGTGAAGGTGGAGTTGCCATTATTCGCATTTCAGGTCATACGGCAGTAGACGTCGCGTCTAAGGTGTTCGTAGGGCCCGTCAGGTCGTATAAAAGTCATACCCTTCATTTTGGTAAAATCATCGATCGTGCAGGACAGGTGGTCGATGAAGTGCTCATCGTCGTCATGAAAGCTCCCCGTTCTTATACAGGCGAAGAGACGGTCGAAATCCATTGTCATGGAGGAAGTCTCATTACACGCCGGGTGTTACAAACGGTCTTAGATGCAGGAGCACGTGCAGCCCTTCCAGGTGAATTCACATTCAAAGCTTATATGAATGGAAAACTCGATCTGGCGCAGGCAGAGGCAGTTCAAACTGTTATTGCGGCCAAGAACGATCTTGCACTCAAAGCGGCCGAAGGGCAATTGCAGGGAACTCTTTCCAAGAAAGTGGCGCAGTTTCAGAAAGAGCTTTTAGATTTAGCCGCGATTTTAGAAGCATGGGTCGATTTTCCTGAAGAGGGATTGGAGTTTGCATCATTTGAAGAGGTGATAGGGGCTTTAAAGTCCGTTGAGCAGAGAATGGAAGTTTTAGGAAAGACGTTTGAAGAGGGAAAAATTTTACATGAAGGGCTCACACTTTGTTTATCGGGTGCGCCGAATGTCGGTAAATCGTCGCTCATGAATGCACTGCTTGGAAAAGAGCGAGCGATTGTGACTGAAATTGCTGGAACAACACGCGATCTTTTAGAAGCAGATCTAAGGATTGGTGGACTTCATTTTAAATTAATTGATACCGCCGGGATCCGTGACGCAGAAGAGGTGGTTGAACAAGAAGGGATCCGCCGCTCGATGAAAGCCCTTTCGGAAGCCGATCTTGTGATGCTTGTACTCGATGCTGCCCGTGGTCTGCAGAAAGAAGACGAAGAGATATTAAGACAAGCGCCGAAACATAAGACTCTCGTGATTTGGAATAAAGTCGATCTCCCGACAAGCCATTCTTCTCCACAAGGATCGATTCCGATTTCAGCGAAAGAGGGACATGGAATGAGCGAGCTCAAAGAAGCGATAGAGAAGCTCGTGTGGAAAAAAGGTGCTCCTTCCAAGGAAGAAGTCGTGATTACAAATGTGCGACATTTTCAAGCACTGATGAGCGCGAAAGAGAACGTCGGGAAATTAATCAAGGGATTGCAAAGCGGAGTTTCTCCAGAATTTTTAGCAGCTGACATGCGAGCGGCCCTCAAAGATTTAGGAACAATCATTGGACAAGATATTTCCGAAGAAATCTTAAGTGCGATATTCTCTAAATTCTGCGTAGGCAAATGAAGAAGATACAGGCAATTTTAGATAACCTTTTTCCTGATCCAGAGCCGCCATTACATCATACCGATCCGTATACACTTTTAATTGCAGTCGTTCTCTCGGCACGTAATACCGATGCAAAAGTGAATCAAATCACTCCTCATCTGTTTCAGAAAGCAAAAACGCCGGAAGAAATGATTCGACTTACAGTTGATGAAATAAGAGCGATCATTAAGCCGTGCGGCCTATCACCGACAAAAGCAAAAAACATTTGGAAGCTATCGGAGATTTTAGTCGAAAAATATCAAGGTGAAGTTCCGAGGAGTTTTGAAGAATTAGAAGAGCTACCAGGTGTCGGGCATAAAACAGCATCAGTTGTGATGGCACAAGCCTTTAATGTTCCTGCTTTTCCTATCGACACTCATATTTTACGATGTGCAAGAAGATGGGGACTAAGTAAGGGAAAGAGTCCTGAAAAAGTCGAAGAAGATTTAAAGAAGATCTTTCCGAAAAAAGATTGGATCAAAGTTCATTTGCAAATCATCTATTATGCTCGGAAGTTTTGCCCTGCAAGGGGAAAACACACCGAGTGTCAGATTTGTTCTAGAGCTCTTCACTAAAGACATTTGTGAAAAGTTAAGCTTAAAAAAGGGCTACACATTCTTTTTGACTGAAACTTTCAGCTATATTAATGTATCGCCTCAATCGTAGGCTAACGCAAATGATGTTTCTGCTTTTGCTTGTTTTGTTACTCCCAGTCAACATATTTCCTTGGTTTTGGTTCACATCTTCAAAAGCAGATGGAAAAATGGACTTCGTCTGCCCTCATCAATGTGGGCAATGGGGATCTGAATCGGTTCAAGCTAACGAATGGCAATTTATAAAATGCCTCTATGAAGTTGATAGACTACAGGATTATATAGAAAGTAATCTGAAAGCACTCGATTACTATCCGCGTTTTTTCATTGTTACTTCCGACTTTATATCCAAACCAGAAAATTTCGGCTCAAAATGGTACCAACGGTTAGTAAATGAAGATCGGAGTGTCGTGATTCAAAATGGGCACGGAGAGTATAGCGAGTGGGCTGTTTTTTGGAGTATCGAACATATCAATCGGGAAAACGGCGGACATTTGGGAAAGATTTTTAAGCGATCCAAGTATGATGAGTGTTGGGTTAAAGAAGTCGATCCGGATGAGGATTGTAGATCTAGGAAGGCACAAGAGAATAACCCAAAGTGTAGCGCAACTGTTATGTGGCAGAACTGTATCGAAAAAGATACATATTGTTTTAAGAATAGGATCGATTTTCATAATGCTTGCATTCAACTCGAGCAAGATCTGTGGGATAACGTGCAAGACAGCAGGATTCAAGAATTAGAAAATGAGGGAAAACAGGCTGTATTTAAAAGTGAGATAATACACCATTTCGGAAAGATTTCTCTTGATTTACAAGAAGTTAGGAATGGGCATGATAAAATCTTCGAAGAATGTCGTCGTCTGCATCATGCTCCTTCTGCAGACTATGAATTAATTTTAAGCCAGTTTGAAAAAGGAAACTATGTTGAAGGTATTGAAAGCTTAAAAGTTTTGTTAGGCAAGGTCAAGTTAGATAGTTTGGATGCTCATTTAGCTTCTCATATTTATAGCTCTAAAGGTAGTGCAGAGGTTGAAACTCTGCAGTATGACGAGGCTATCTTAAGTCTTTCTAATGCCATAAATCTAAAACCTTCAAATCCTGACGCTTATTTTGAAAGAGCTGTTGCTTATTTTGAAACAGGTCAGTTTGATTTATCTTTGCATGATTATCTAAATCAGGGGAAAGATATCAAACTTAAAACTTATGAGGAAGACTGGAGATCTTCAGATTTCAGTAAGGGATTTGCTATAGGTGAATAAACGGAATTAAAGAAGCTTCAACAGAATTTCTTCCTTCCATTTATAAATCGGTTTCAGGAGTTGGAAATTTGCTTTGGTTGACAATCCAGCACCCCATCGACACGCCGAAGCAACTTATTGGATCAGCTACTGAATTCTGCAATCACCTACGCGAGTGTGATAAGGGCGAACTTGTAAAGCTTTTAGTCCCAGAAATGTATGAATTGGTTGATCAATGGGATAATCTAACACATGAAAAGCGAGGCGAACTATTAGGCTATTCACTGGGTAAGTATGGACTTGATATTCTATTGCCTGTGGCAACAGTTAAAGGTTTAAAATATGTAAAAACTTTTAACGAGATCAAAAAAGCGGAGCGGCTTGGTACTTTTCAAACACTTATTAAGTCTCCTGAGAGCAACAAAGCTTTGACTCAAGCGGCTGAAAATTGGAAAAGTCGCCGAAAAGCTAATTTTGCAAATGTTAAGATAGTAAAAGATCAACAAACCAAACATGTTGTTGGAAGTCATAATTATCAAATCGGAAAGGGTCGATGGGAACATTCTGATCCACAAGGGTTATTACAAAAACATGCAGGAAAGGGTCAGAAAGTTGCAGGTGAACCAGGGCGGGCAGGTTATAGAGAACGTGTAGATTTTGGTGAATTCATAGGCTATTATGAAAGCGATAAAATTACGCACCCCCAACCAACAACAGTTGGTATAATTCACTATAGTAAAAAAGGAGCTCACATTGTTCCAGCAGCACCAAAGAAGTAATCAAGACGATAGCGTAGATTTACTTGATGGGATTCTCTACTTAAATAGGGCTTTAACCTATGAAGCATTTCCAAGTCTAAGAGCTGTGCAATTCAAGCAGGATAACGAAAAGTTTCATATTTCCTTTTTTTGTGATGGGAAAATCTCAGAGGATGATCACGAGTCTGCTCAATGCATTGCCACACAAATGATTTCAAATTATGAGAACTCTTTACTTGAAGTTACAATCAATAGACTTGATTATCCAATGCCAATTCCAAAGGTGGGAATCGTTGCCTACCATCGTTATGAAGCTGGTATTGATTTGAGAGAAGAACAAGAGAAACTTAAAAGAATATTAATAAAAAACAAGCAGATCCTTCCCCCAATTAACATATTGATTGCTGTAATTGTAGGGTCTTTTGGAAATATCTTTTCAGCTCTTAGATCTCTACAAGTCAAAATACATAAAAAGAAGATTTATTTAGAGTGTTATACTGAAGGCAACATTTCAGAAATGGATGTAAAATTGCTAGAATCAATAGCAGGTTTTGCTGCCTCGTGTCTTCAGGATTATTCTGTTCAATATGAGAATTTTAGATGCGACTCTCCTAACAAGGTATCGGTTGAAAATAATATTATAACCTACTTGCGTAAGGAATGCAGTTAATTTCTGCAGCCAAGTGCTAGAGTGCTTGTCCTAACGATTGACCGAGTTTTCCGACCATTTCTAGAGAGCGGGCCGATGCATCGATCAGATCTTGATCGAGTTTAATTTTTCCTGGTTTAAATAAGAGAATGAGACACGAACCCCCGAAGGAGAAGTATCCTTTTTCAGAACCTTTCTTTTGGAAGGTTTCTGGAGTGAAGGTTTGATGGATGGTTCCGACATAGGTAGCTCCTACTTCGATGTAGAGCATCTTGTCGAAACTCTCCGTATCAATTTCGGTGATCATCCGTTTGTTTTCAGCCAGGATTTCACTGTGCCGTTTGAGGGCGATGGGATTGACTGAGTAGAGATGTCCAGGAATTTCCTTGGGGGTGTAGACCATGCCGTCGCAGGGGAAGTGGTAGCGGTGGTAGTCGACGGGAGCAAGCCGTGCTACGACCATGGTGCCATGGGAAAATTCATCTGCGAGTTGCTGGTTTTGAAGCAGGGAGAGGAGGGTGAATTTCTTTCCTTTGACGAAGAACCCCTCGGAGTGGTCGATGTTGGGAAAGACAAGGTAGCGGGCATCGGCAGGTAGAATGGCAACATTATCACCTGTAGCAAAAGGACGAGCCGACGGCTTTAATTTTCGAATGAAGAAGTCGTTGAACGATTTGAAGGAAGAAACTGGGTCTTGAAATTCTGAAGCATCGACGTTGTATTTTTTGATGAACCGTTTAATTTTGGAGCGGCTCCATGGAGCTTTTTGGAGCAGGCCATAAAGAGCGGAGGGGAAGGTAAAGCGGGTCATTAAGGGGAGGATGAGTTTGGCAAGAAGTCGAGAGAAGAAATGGTCGCTATAGAGGAGCCGTATGAAAAATCCTCCATAAACTTTTTCTTGGTTCTCTTCGCGAGAGGCTCGGTCGATGTAACGAATCATAGGCTTCTTTTCTTTGCGATCGCTGAAAAGAGTTTGAGCTCTTCGATGTAAAAAGGAGTGAGAAGATGGAGGAGTTGATGGTCTTCTGCGATCTTCAAGATTTTGGAAGCTGTTTCGACCATTTGAGACGTGAGCTCCTTTGTTTGTTCCCCTTTGACAAACCGGTCTTGTTGTTGTTGAAACTCTTCCATAAGGGTATGGAGCTTATTATAAATAATAAGTTGTCGCTCCTGAGACGCGATGAGATTTTCAATCACTTGAAGGTCTTCCCCCTCTTTTGCGAGGGTGAACCCTGTGATCGGCATGAAAATCAAAAATAGGCTTAAAATTTTACTTTTCATTTTATCAATATTACCCGAGAACGGAGGTATCTGGCAATATTTTGATCGTTCGTGGTATCCTAGTGGATGAAGCTATTCTCATAATTTTAATTTGAAAAGGGACCCATGTTAGGCATTTTAAAGCACATTTTCGGAACGCAACAGACCCGCCTTATCAAGAAATACTATAAAATTGCTCGCCTTGTTAATGCTGAGGAAGAAAAGCTCCAAAAGCTCTCAGATGAAGAGCTGAAGGCTAAAACGGCCGAATTTAAAAGCCGGATTGCTAGCGGTGAGACGGTCGAGCAAATTTTACCGGAAGCTTTTGCTGTGGTGAAGGCTGCTTGTCGCCGGATGTGTGGGATGGAGATGGATGTTTCGGGCTACACCCAGAAATGGGACATGGTGCCGTATGATGTCCAGATTTTGGGGGGAATTGCCCTGCACTACGGATCGATTGCCGAGATGATGACGGGGGAAGGAAAAACCCTGACAGCGACAATGCCTCTCTACCTCAATGCTTTGACAGGGAAACCGGTTCATCTTGTCACTGTCAACGACTACCTTGCCCAGCGTGACTCAGAGTGGATCGGATCGATTTTTAGATGGCTTGGTCTTCGTGTAGAGTCGCTCACAAATAGCACGCCGCATTTTCGTCGTAAGTCGGTCTATGAAGCCGATATTGTGTATGGTACATCGTCAGAATTTGGATTTGATTATCTGCGCGACAATTCGATGGCACAGAGAGCTGATGATCAATGCCAACGAGGTCACTACTATGCGATTATCGACGAAGTCGATTCGATCTTAATTGACGAGGCCCGAACTCCGCTGATTATTTCAGGACCGGCCGGCGGCTCGAAGCAGATGTATAATGTGCTCAAAGAGCCTGTTTCGCAACTCGTCCGTTTCCAGCGAGACCTCTGCACAAAGCTTGCGACAGATGCAAGAAAGATGCTAGAAACTGCGGGAAGAATTGTAGAGGGAGAGCGTCCAAAGCTCGGTAAAGAACAAGAACAGAGCGTCAAAGAAGCGTTCCGCAAATTTTGGCTTGTCGGTAAAGGGATGCCGCATAACAAGATTCTCAAGCGGATTAAAGAAGATCCTGAAATGCGCGCAGAAATTGATGCCTGGGATGTTTTCTATTACGGCGAACAGAATAAAGAAGATCGCGCAAAAGCCCTTTCAGAACTTTATATCATTGTTGATGAGCGTTCAAGTGAACATGAGCTCACCGATAAAGGAATTCATCTTTGGGCTGAGATGGGACACTCTGCTGACGACTTTATGATGCTCGATCTGGGACATGAGTATGCTCAAATTGATCATGACGCAGCACTCAGCGAACAAGACAAGCTTCAGAAGAAAGTTGCGCTGCGAGAAGAAGATTCTCTGCGGAAAGAAAAAGCTCACAATCTAAGACAGCTTTTAAGAGCGCATCTTCTCATGGAAAAAGATGTTGATTACATCGTGGCTGAGGGGAAAATCGTCATCATCGATGAAAATACAGGCCGTCCTCAACCAGGTCGCCGTTTTTCTGATGGACTCCATCAGTCGATCGAAGCGAAAGAGGGCGTCGAAATCCAAGGTGAAACGCAAACGTATGCAACGATTACTTTGCAAAACTACTTTAGGCTCTACTCGAAACTGGCAGGGATGACAGGAACTGCGATGACAGAAGCCAACGAGTTTAAAGAGATTTATAAACTCGATGTATTGGCAATCCCTACACATCGCACCTGCGTACGTAAAGATGCCGACGATGAAGTCTATATGACCGAGCGTGAAAAATATAATGCGCTCATCAAAGAGATCCAAGAGATCCATGGTCAAGGGCGTCCGATTTTGATTGGAACTGAGTCGGTAGAGATTTCTGAAAAACTAGCTCGTATCTTGAAGCAGAATAAACTAGAGCATACCGTTTTGAATGCGAAAAACCATGCGAAAGAAGCCGAGATTATTGCGCTGGCAGGTCAAAAAGGTGCAATCACGGTTGCTACCAACATGGCAGGTCGTGGAACCGATATTAAGCTCCAGCCAGGCGTTGATGCGCTCGGTGGTCTTCATGTGATTGGAACGACACGTCACCAATCACGCCGCATCGATCGTCAGCTGAGAGGACGTTGCGCGCGTCAGGGAGATCCGGGGAGTTCTAAATTCTTTATCTCGTTTGAAGATTCACTGCTGCGGCTGTTCACTTCACCACGGATTACGTCGTTTCTGCAACGGTTCCGTCCACCTGAAGGGGAGCCAATAACTGCTAAGGTGCTCAATAAATCGATTGAAACAGCACAAAAGCGGGTGGAGCAAAGAAATTATCAGATTCGTAAGCACACTCTTGAATACGATGACGTCATGAACAAGCAGCGTGCTGAAATTTATACTTTTAGAAATGATGTTCTCCACCACGAAAACCCCATGCAAGTGGCTGAAGAAGTTTTAGAAAGCCTCTGCTTCCAAAAAGCGCAGAAGTTTTTCGTCAGTAAGTCAACACAAGGTGGCTGGAATCCTGAAGGTTTCCGTCAGTGGCTCTTAACCCATTTCCCTGTGACGTTTGAAACAGATGAATTTGATAACGACTATTTGCAGCAGCACGAAATCGAAGATAAAGCAGCTCAAAAAGTGATCAAAGCACTGCGAGATAAAATTGCCCACGAGCGTGAAACGATTATCAGTGTTCAAGGAAGAGCTCCTGCAGAAGCGCAGAAAATGGATGCGGACGAAATCTTAAGAGAGGTGGTTCGAAACATTCTCATTCGAAGCATCGATCGGAAATGGCAACAACATCTTCTTCATATTGACTACTTACGAACGGAAGTAAATCTGCGAGTTGTCGGTCAGAAAGATCCTCTGCTTGAGTTTAAGCATGAGGCGTTTGTCCTTTTTGATAATTTAAGTGAAGCGCTGAAGAGTGAAATTGCTCATTCGCTTTTCAAGTTCCAGATGATGATCCCCGAGGATGCTCCTAAGCGAGAAATACCTGAGGTCGAAACGATTCGTCCCGAGCTTGATTTTAGAACGAACCTTTCCTTGATGCCAGAACTTGAGACACATCAAGAAGGTTAAACGCGCTCGTAAAAATAGATATAACCATCGGTTAAATCGGATCGTTTTGTATTGAGTGTGATGGTCGTGTCATTGGCGTGTGTCCACCCACCCTGCTCATCTCTTAATAGAGCAGTGTAATGGCCACTCTGCATGGTGCGGCCGTGGTGCATAACGATTTGCTTTAAGGTATATTTCCCACCGTTAATTATCACTGTATCGGGCATTGAAATGGGGGATAAAACTTTTCCAGCAAATGTAAATCGATTCAATAAAAAGACAAGCTGTGGAGGTTGATTTTCTAAAGAGACTTGGACCTGTCCAGGAGAAAATAGCTTTCCTGTTTGTTCCTGCCTATAGTTTTCTCCCGCATGGCTTCGTTTTGCAAAGAGATCTTGAATCAGAGCATCTCCAGTGATAGCTGTCTTTGGAAGATGGAGAGGAATCACAAGCTCAGGAGCTTCATGGGACGTGTTGACCGACTCTACTACTTTTGAGAAAATGAATCCTTCCTTTCTTTCCCATGTATAAGTCGTTTTAACTTTCGCATACAACTCTGGATGATTTCTAATGTTGACTGCATTTAGTAGTGCGCTTAGGAATTCATGTGCATCTTGCTGCCCTTGTTGAACCTTGCGGGGCATAAATGCTCGTAGGGCTGTAGTAGTAATCGTTTCGCCAGCGGCATATAGATTAATGGCTGCCATTAAAGCCTGGGCTCTAGGAGAGTCATCGTGCTGATAGGTGTCTATGAGAATTCCTCGAAGAAGCTGATTGTGCATGATGACCTGCATCACCGCGTTCATAAAGCAGTCAACATGGGTTGTATTATTTAGAATACCTAAGGTTGCTGGAGCAAGGTCTTTTTTATCAGCCTTGCTAGCGGGAATCATAACCTGACCGTCAACAGAGCCTTTTTTTGAAGGACTAGGAACTGCAATAGCGGGAGGAGTAGGGGAGCATCCAGAGATGGTTTTTACGAAAGCTTCATTTAACTTAATGCTATCTTGAGCCAGCCCAGGAATGTTATCAAAGGTCATGAAATAGGCATTGTCTTTAGGTGTCAATTTAACGGAAATAAAATCACATTGAGATAGGTTGTATGTTTTGAAAGCGTCAGCAACTTGCTTAAAACTAATCCCTGATTTTGCTGAGATTTTCTCATCTAACCCGGCGGTGTTTTCTGAAGAGCTTACAAGCCGAAAACAGCCGTTATCAACTGTAAAGGATAGTGCAATAGAATTACTTAATGACATGCTATTAACCTATTAATTATTAATATAATTATATCATATTATAATTAATATTATAACAAGGTATTAAGTTGTAGATCTAGAAGGGCTTAAGATTGCTTTTTGGAGGCCAAATTCTTGAGTCCGAAATAGATGAGAGGAATTGAGACGATAACCATTAAGAACCAGTAACTTGCGTTCATTTCCAGCCTTAGAACACCTCGATCCGAGAAGAAGAACTGTAAGATCCCTAGGGTCAGCAGGTTACTGCCCAAGGCGAGCATTAAAATCGACCAGAAAGGGATTGAGTCGGAAGCGGTTTCAACCTGAGAAACAGGGTCGGCCACCTTGGCTGTTGTTTTGGCCTCTGTTGTATAAGGAGGGGGGTAGAGGGCTGAAAGAGGGTCTGTAACAGGGGCGCTTTTAGAGTTAGAGGAGTCGGCCTGAAGCTGAGCAAAGCAGTAAGGGCATTGAGTCGATTCTTGCGGAATCCTCCCATCACAATTTGGGCACATTTTTTGACGCTCGACAGGCTTCATAGTTTCTCCTTACAACTCATCGTACAACTTTCGATGTTTTTTTACCTACCTTTTGCTAAAATCAATCAAAAAGGTTTATATGACTGAAAAAAAATATTACGACGTTATTGTAATTGGAGCAGGACCAGGCGGCTATGTTGCTGCAATAAAAGCTTCTCAGACGGGCAAAAAAGTCGCTTTGATTGAGAGAGGAGATTTAGGTGGGACCTGTCTGAATGTGGGATGTATTCCAACCAAAACATTGATTGCAAACGCCCACGCACTACATACCATTCAACATGCCGCTGATTTTGGGATCCATGTAGGCCAAGTTACGATTGATTACGCAAAAATGAAAGAGCGTAAAGATGGAGTTGTTTCAAAGATTCGCAAAAGTTTAGAAGGGTTGATTCAATCGAATGGAATCGAAATTCTGCGCGGTACAGCGTCATTTGTGGCTCCTTTTGAATTGAAAGTGAAAGGAACTGATAATGTTGTGATTCATGGAGAAAAAATTATCATCGCATCAGGCTCTGAGCCAATCGATGTGGCTGCATTTCCTTGCGATCATGAGAAAATATTCAACTCAACGTCGATTTTAGGACTAACAACGCTTCCAAAAACTTTAGCGGTTATTGGCGGCGGTTATATCGGTTGTGAATTTGCCTCTCTTTATGCTGAGCTTGGTGTCAAAGTGATTGTACTGGAGGCGCTGCCAGCGCTTGTTGCAACGCAAGGAAAAGGTGTTTCAGATGCTTTGACGACTGCCTTTAAGAAAAAAGGAATCGATGTTCAAACAGGCGTTATGGTAGAAGGAATTGACCGCCAAGGAAATGGTGTCTCGATTCGGCTGAAAGATAAAGCTCCTGTGACAGCAGATGCAGTCCTCGTGGCGATTGGGCGTAAAGTTGTCTCAAAAGATTTAGGACTGGAAATAGCAGGCGTTGTGACAAATGACCGTGGAGCGATTCTTGTGAATGAGAAAATGGAAACAAACGTTCCGGGGATTTATGCAATTGGGGATGTCACAGGACTTGTGATGCTTGCTCACGTAGCATCGCATCAAGGGATTGTGGCGGGGGTCAATGCAACAGGTGGAAGTGCAGAAATGCATTACGACGCAGTTCCTGCGGTGATATTTACTCTACCAGAGATTGCAACAGTCGGACTTACGTTAGAACAAGCTGCTGAGAAAGGACATTCTGCAACTGTCGGGAAGTTTCCTTTCATGGCCCTTGGGAAATCGGTTGCTTCAATGGAGACGGAAGGATTTGCGCAACTCATTGTCGATCAAAAAACAGGTCAAATTTTAGGAGCACAAGTTGTGGGAGATGATGCAGCCTCGCTGATTGCAGAAGTTGCCCTTGCAATGACAAATGAACTCACTGTGGATTGTTTAACAGAGACGATCCATGCCCATCCGACGCTTCCTGAGGCATGGCTTGAAGCAGGTCTTCTTGCCCAAAATAGTCCTATTCACTTCCCACCCAAAATCAGGCGCTAATGGACGAAAAAGTTTTCGACGCAACACCCTCCGTGAAACTAAAGGTTTTAAACCGGCTGCCAGAAAATCCCGAATCTGAAGTAGGTCGTTTCCCATCGTGGCTTCATCGTAAGATTCCGAAGGGTGGCGAGCTTTTTCAAACGGGGTCGATCGTTAAAAAATACAAACTGAATACGGTTTGTGAAGAAGCAAAATGCCCGAATAGGCTCCACTGTTATTCCAACAAGACAGCGACATTTTTAGCGCTGGGAAGTGCTTGCACAC
Organism: uncultured bacterium; assembly: GCA_964571465.1. GTDB lineage: Bacteria > Chlamydiota > Chlamydiia > Chlamydiales > Rhabdochlamydiaceae > PALSA-1444. Next base: position 54,656 of record CAZNAR010000004.1, on the reverse strand, counting down.
GCAATTGCGGTTTTTGTGATATCGATTTTACAAAACAGCCGCTCGCGCCTGAAGCAGATGAACCAGAGAGAGTCGCTTTATCCGTGCAGGAATTAGGGCTGAAGCATGTCGTTGTCACCATGGTGGCGCGTGATGACTTGCCCGATGGGGGTGCGGCTCATATGGGTGAGATTATTACCGCTATTCGAGAAAAGAATCCTGGATGCAGTGTGGAAGTGCTGACATCGGATTTCAATGGAAATTTAGATGCGCTGGCAACTGTCTTAAAATACCATCCTGAAGTGTTTAATCATAACATCGAAACGGTACGGTCGATGACGCCTCGTGTCCGTCATAAGGCAACCTATGACAGAACGCTGCAAGTGCTCAAGTTTGCGCGGGAATCAGGAGATGTTGAATTTGTAAAGTCGGGCTTGATGGTCGGACTTGGAGAGACGGAAGAAGAAGTGTTTGAAACACTCCGTGATCTTAAAGCAGCGGGGTGTCAAATTGTGACGATTGGCCAATATTTGCAAGCTAATCGGAAAAAGCTGCTTGTCAAATTGTTTGTCACACCTGAGCAATTCAAGCGGTATGAAGAGTATGGATATTCGATTGGACTTCTTCAGATGTACTCAGGGCCATTTGTCAGATCGTCTTTCAATGCCCACGAAGTCCAGCTTCTTAGTCAACAGAAGCGCGGTCAAAGTCAACCAAGTATAAGTGATTCACATTAATGTCTTTGACATAAGGTTGTTGGAGATAGAACGCTGTAAAGTCGTTCACAGGGATGGAAGGCATCTCGTCGAAAAAGATTTTTTCTGCTTCCTCGACGTGGTTCCACCGTTCTGCTTCAGTCGTTGCACTTAAAGAGGCACTGGCTTGCAGGATGAAGTTAGGATTTTCCCATCCCATATAGTTGGGCTGGGCATTTTTATATTTAAAGACTTCTAGCATATTCACAGGGTCATTGTATTGAAGAACCCAGGCAAGCCATGTGATTTGATAATCTTTTTCATACCATTTGCTGAAAAGGATAGGTCCATCGACTTGCTCGATCTTAACGTCGATTCCTAAGGTCGTTTTCCACATTTGTTGAACAGCTTGGACTGTCTTTGCGTTGGAGGAGGTAGAATAGGTGATGGTAATGAGGGGGAATTGTTCTTTTGTGATCCCTTGTTCTTGGAGCCCTTTTTCAAAGAGGATGCGGGCGAGCTCAATGTCGTTATCTTTAAACCACGGGTGCCATCGTTCTTTTTTCACGATTTGAGGGATCAGTCCTAAAGTGGGATTTAGTCCCTCAAAGCATAAGAGCTCTTGCATAATCGTTTTCCGGTCTATGGCATAGGCAAGTGCTTTCCGGATATTGGCATTGTTAAGCGGATATTTGTTCGTATTGACGAACATCCACTGCAGCCCTGCTGCTGTGTAGGAGTGGAGAATTCCTTTTTTTCGGAGGGTTGGGATCGATTCAGGGACAAGTCTAGAGAGGGGGTCTCCAAGCCAGTCGATCTCTTTTTTCTCAAACATCATGAGGGCAGTCGCAGGATCTTTAATGATATAAAAATGAAGCGCATCTAAGCGGACATGAGAAGAGTTCCAGTAGTGGGTGTTTTTTGAGAGGATGATTTGATCCTGAACGGTATATTTACTCAAGCGGAAAGGGCCTGAGCAAACCAGATTTGAAGGGTTAGGTAGGCTATAACGCATCGAGTGGTGCACAGGGGAGAAAACGGAATGGATCAGAATGTTTAGGAAGTTGGGATTTTCATGTTCGAGCTCAACCATGAGGGTTTTTTCATCGAGAGCTTGAACGCCTAATTGGTCAATAGAGACTTGTCCTAGAAAAGCTTTTCTTCCATTTTTTAAGTAAAAGAAGAGATTTGTACAGGAAGAGGAATAAGCAGGAGTTAGGGCTGCTTTCCAGGTCTGTTCAAAATCGTAGGCTGTAATGGGAGATCCATCTGACCACGTGCAGTTTTTAAGAGTGAAGACATATGTTTTAAAGTCGGTAGATACACGAAACGACTCTGCGAGCTCTAAATACGGTTGAAGGTTTTCATTCAGGCGTACAAGCCCTGTAAAGAGCATGCGGACAACACTTTGGCTCCCCATGCTGACCCCTTTACGAGGGTCTAATGAAAGGATATCACCACTCAGGCATGTGCGAAGTATTCGAGCCGGATGTTTTGGCTTGGAAAGGGATGGTTGACATCCACACAGAAATAGTAAAGAAACAGTTACAAACCAATAACGCAACTTCATTGTGGGTCTATTATTGGCTCATACTATTTAATTTGCAAGTGAAGATATCATTACTCAGCTTCTAATCGAGCCCATTTAAAATCCATCAATGTGTGATTAGGATGCATTTTAAGGGATTTCTTTTTCATAGCTTGGAAATAGGTATGGAAAAGAGGGATTATAGGCTGCTCATCAACGAGCATTTTTTCGATCTCTTTAACAGAGGCGTGTCTTTTGGAATCGTTTTTTTCCATTTGAGCAGTTGTCATGAGCCGAATCAGCTTTTTACCAACATCACAATCGATGCTAAAGGGACTTTCTGGATTGATAAAAGCATTTAAAGTGTAGAAGGGGTCATTCACCCAAGGAAGCCATCGAATCAAACCAATCTCGAAATTCTTCGTTGAGAATCGATTTAAAAGAGTTTTAAAATCACACCCTTGTATGCGACAATTGATCCCCAAAATCTTATTCCAACAATGACATAAAAATTCGGCTGTTTGTTTTCCAAACAGGGTATGAACCGTAAAGAGGATCTCAAGCGAGGGGACTGAGTCGGGTGAAATTTGAAGTTCGCTAAGACCTTCGTCCCATAATTTTCGTGCTTTTTCAGGGGAAAAAGGATAAGGATCGCTCTCAATTTGACTATGAATCGAGGGGATGGGGGAAAAAGCTGGGTTATTTTTATATTGAAGAATGTTCAAGAGAGCTTGCCGGTCGGTTGCAAAACTTAACGCTTGTCTAATTTTTTTGTTTTTAAGCAACGGATGTTTTGTCTGGCAGACGGACCAATAGAGACCGCTATCTGGGTATTGGATGATGGTATCTTGCGGTCCAGGTTTTAAATTTGTAAGGCCTGTTCCCAGAGGATGCCCAACCCAGTGAATTTGGCTCTGCAAAAAGACTTCTTGGCTTTGCGAGAGATAACTTGGTACAACGATGACTCTGTCGATGAAAATCTTTTCCTTTTCCCAATACTCGGGATTTCTGACCATTGTCAGGCCACTGTCTTTAAGATTCTTTTCGATTCTGAAAGCTCCATTGCACACATAGCGGTGTCCTTCTTCCGAAGGCCAATTCGGAACATTGATATCATGTAGGCGATGGACAGGGGAGAAAATGGGAAGAGCCAGTAATTCGAGGAAGTGAGGTGTGATATAAGCGAGTTCTACTTTAAGGAGTCTTTCGTTGATGCTGCTGATCCCCACATCTTGAATGGGGATAAGTCCTTGTTTTGCTTGCTGTGCATTTTTGATACAGAATAGGCAGTAGTTGAACGGTGATTTAAAATGAGGTGAGAGAGACTTCTTCCATGCATATTCGAAGTCTTGGCTTGTAATAGGGTCGCCGTTCGACCAATAAGAAGGCCTTAAATGGAACAGGTAGGTCTGTAGATCGTCTGAAATTTCGTATCTTTCAGCAATTCCTTGCTGGAGCTTTCCATCAGGTCCAATTCGCATGAGCCCTTCAAATAACATCTTCAGGAAGATGGATGAGATGGCATCACCCCCGATGCGAGGATCTAACGAGTTAATAGGGGTACTTAGGCTAAGGCGTAGAATTTTAAGTTGTTTCACTTCGTTCGACCAATAGAAGAGTAAATTGCCTAAAGAGTCGACGAAACGTTCGCTGAATTTTTTGTGATTCACAGGAATTAAAAATCCAAAAATATGATTTTTCTTCGTGCCAAGTGAGAAGGAGGCTTGGATTTCTTCAGGAAAGTCAATGAGTTGTAAGTGGTCTTTTGCCTTTTCATAGAGAGGGCCGTGAGGAACACTTAGCAAAACAATATTAAAGGGTGGTTTTGAACTTGAGACGAGATTGTAATCATGCGCATCGTTAAGTGCCAGTTCCGCTGTTTGAGAGGTCAAATCAATCATGGCCTGCAAAGTCACACTTGGTAAAATGGCTTGCATTTCAATCGGAGTAATTGAGTAGAAAATATTTTCGATCTGTTCTGCAGATAGAAAGGGGAAAGCGCTTCGAAGAGTTAAGAGTGTCTCTTCTTGTTTAATTAAGATTCCTCCATTGAAGTCACGGTATTCACCGATATTTGTCTTCAAGGAAGCAGCGATTTTTTGTCTGGCAGCGAAGAAGTTTAAAGAGCCGTCACTTCTTAATATTGTTGCATCAGGAATCAATAGGGCGCGGAATAAATAGGCGACAATGGGTTGGTGATTTTCAAAGTATTTAACAACCTGTTTTCTTTCTAAGATCCATCTGCAGAGGCCGCTCTCGTGCTGGATCAAGTTTTCAAGAGAAATGGAGATTTGATCTTCAGGACGAACACAGATGACAGTGAAAATAATCTCGTCAGAATTCTGTGTTTCAAATGATATCATGACCTGAGGAAGATCGGATAACTGATCAATTTCTTGGCTCAGTGTTAAAATGTTACGAAGAACCTCTTCTTGGTTTCGAACTTTGAATACAGAGGGGACGAGCCTTTCAGTCCTCTCAATCAGTTCCTCACCTAAGGAGGCTTTCAGTAAGGAAGTTTCTGCTAGTGTAAACGACTGATTCCCTGTCTTTTCAAACTCTGCATACCACGTCTGAATGGTATTGGTATTGTCTCTAAATTTATAAATAGATCCTTTTACCATATGAAGGTTTGGTAAAAGGCGATGAACCCCTCTTTGAAAGTTTTCTTCATCAAAAAGCTCATACCGATCAGCCAGAGAAATTTGAACCAAAATTCCAACAACGTTTTTGGAGCCAAAAGGGTATTGAACTTTTCCTGGAATAACTCGGAACTCTATGGATCTGTTTTGATGGAATAAAGAGGAGCTCCCCAGGAGTTTTTTCCGTTGTAAGTGTTGGGAAAGTAAAATACGAAGTAGGTAAGGAGTCGATCTATTATGGATAAAATCTGGATCGTAATAAGAGAAGAAGCGATCCCGATCTCTTAAAATAGACGAGTCAACCGAATTAGGAAATCGTTCAGTTAACCGTACAAGATGCTTTTCAATGGTGCTCTGTTTCGTATTTTCCATAGTTCTGCTTCAACAAAATAAAAGAGTGATTATTAAACGTAAAGCAACTCCGTTCAAGAAAGCAAAAATATCTTAGTTTGGTCGTAAAAAAAGACAAAAATAGACTTTTTTGCACCTTTCTATTTTTTTGTTTGCACTAATTCTTGGGGTTGAATAACCTTGATAAGGTTTTTGAAGACTGTTTCATAACGGCGGAGGTTATTATGATGACATTAAGGGTAGAAGATAGTTCTCCCAACTTTATGCATGAAAAAATCGAAGAGATTACACACCATATCGCATGGTATGGAAACTTAACAGGAACAGAAGCTGAAATTATCTTAAGAGGTAAATCAGATATGACCTACTTGTTAAGACAAGGTGAAAAAGAAGGGCATTTCTACTTAACTTATGTTAAGGACGAATGTTCTTTTACGCACATACCTTTTACAGTTAACGCAGTGATTAAACAGTGGTTTTACAGACAAGGGTTTCCACGTTTTGCTCCAACATTAAAAGGATTTATTCCTGAGATTATGCACGCAGAGGAAGCCGACTGTATAGCACTTGTCCCAATGATTAGTGTGTAAGAGCTTGAATCTGCAAGGTTTAAAGACGTTCTGTAAGCTTTTCTTTCCTGTATTGCTCTTCCTGCTTGGAACGAGCCTTACTGCTTATATTGAACGTATTTTTCTAGCACAATACTCTGAAAACGCCTTAGCCGGGAGCCTGAATGGCTTTTTTCTATCGCGTGTTTTCCAGTTTTCTACTTTGGCGGTTATCATTGGAGGGCAAACGTTCGTGGGCCTTTTCCATGGGTCCAATCAGCCACGTCAGATAGGACCTTGTACTTGGCAACTTATTTGGTTTTCTCTGGGAACGGCTTTCATTGTCCCTCCTCTAGGATTTACGCTTGAGCATCTCTTTTACCATAACACGTTGATTGCACAAACTGAGGGAGGATATTTTTACCTTCTTTGTTGGTTTAATTTTTTATTCCCACTTGCGGGTGCTTTATCAGCTTTTTATATTGGAAGAGGAAAGACGGCTTTAATTGTTTTCCTCACATTGAGCGGTTGTCTATTAAATATAGCTTTAGATTATATCTTAATTTTTGGAAATGCTTATATCCCTGCGCTAGGGACATTGGGAGCTTCGTTAGGGAAAGTCATCTCACAAGGTTTCATCTGTGTGGTTCTGGGTTTCCTATTCTTACGCTATTACAACCATCAAACCTACTGCACCAGGGATTTCCGTTTTCAACCGCTCTTGTTTGCCCATTATATTAAACCGGGCCTTTTCCGTGCCCTAGGTGCTATTTTCTGTTTCATCGATTGGAGTATAGTTTCCCGCACAATGACAATTAAGTCAGAGTTGCATCTACTTATTTATTCGATCGGTGTAACTGTTTTTTACTTTTTTACATTTTTTGCAGATGCTCTTTTTCAATCCATGGTCACACTCGTAGCCACTCAAATTGGGCAAAAGCAAAGTGATGCAATTTGGAAAATTGTTTCTAATGGATTGTTTATCATGTTCTCCTATGCACTTTTGTTATGTATTCCTTTCTTTTTCTTTCCTGAAGTTTTAACGTTATGTTTCAAAGGGACACCTTTTGCAAATGAGTCGTTAGCAGCCATGCACTCCATTATACCTTCCCTTTGGCTTGCCCTTTTAGGGTATGGGGTCAGTGTGATTCCTCTTTCTTTAATTGTTGCATCACGTGACACGAGGTTTTTATCATTTTATTACTCTCTTTTTTGGATTGTAAGCTCGTTCACAACTTATCTTTTGATGGTGGTCTTTGAGGTAGGCGCTGATAAATTCTGGTATATTGTCTTTTTCTCTACCATAGTCACAACAAGTGTCTTGTTTAAGCGAGTCCTACAAAAACGTTGGCAGACAGGGGATTGGCAGCCTCAAGCAGCTAAGCTAGAGTTAGGTTGACCTATGACTGTCTGGGCACTTGCCGATCTCCATTTAGCAAAAAGTGTTCCTTCCAAAAACATGGCGATTTTCGGCCCTGCCTGGGAAAGATATATGGAGAGGATGGAGCAGTATTGGAAAGAGTGTGTTGACCCTTCAGACCTCGTTCTGCTACCAGGGGATATCTCATGGGCCCTGAGGCTCGATGAAGCGTTGGTCGATTTGGAATGGATCCATCAGCTCCCAGGAACTAAGGTCATGATCCGCGGTAACCATGATTATTGGTGGAGTTCACCGAAGAAAATGGCAGAAAAGTTTCCTTCCTCCATCCAATTTATACAGAATAATGCGTTCCATTGGAATGAGATTGCCATCGGGGGAACGAGACTTTGGGACACAGCAGAATACAATTTTAACGCTTATGTTCATTTTCAAGAGAACCCAAAAGCAACCGAAAAAGTAGAAGTTGTCAATGACTCTGCGATCTTTGAAAGGGAACTTGAACGGTTAAGAATGAGTCTTAAGCAGATGAACCCTCAAGCAAAGCTCAAAATTGCCATGACGCACTATCCCCCCATCAGTGCCGATTTGCGTCCTTCAAGGACGGCAGCAATTTTGAAAGAGTATGGGGTGAATATCTGTCTCTTTGGTCATCTCCATAATCTTAAGAAAGATGCTAAAATGTTTGGGACGGAAGGTGGAATCCAGTACCTCCTAACGGCGGCTGACTATATCGATTTTAAACCACTTAAAATTGTCTCATGAAAAGACGTTCTTTTTTTCTGCTCGAAGTCTTAATTGCCATCATCTTAGTCGGTGGATTTGCCTATCTATCAATTCATGGAGCATTTCGAGTGCTCGGCAACGAGAGAAAATTCTTAAAAAAGATTCAAAAGACTTTAGACTTTGATCGAGCCTATATGAAGGCCATTGAAGAGTGTTACAAAGAAGAAAATCTCCAAAAAGAAGAACTTAAAGTGGGTGGGGTTAAGGTGACCATAACTCAAGGCAAAGACGACGAACATTACCTTTTAAAGGTTAATAAGAAACACAGCTATTTTCTGACTAAAACACGTCGGTAAGCTTCTTCGAGATGCTCTGGAATATCAACTCCAAAACCTTCGTGCACTGTTTCATGGACCCGGATCTTAAGGCCGTGGTACATAAAGTTGAGCATTTCAAGTTGTTCATACTCACATAAAGCGCTCATTGGAAGAGTTGAAATTTTCTCGAGGGCTGCCCGTGAATAAGCGTAGATCCCGATATGTTTTTCGTAGTAAGTCGGAGTCGTATCTCGATGAAAAGGGATCAAGCTGCGTGAGAAGTAAAGGGCATACCCTTGGCTGTCTGTCACAACCTTACATGTATGGGGCGAAGCTGCAATTTTGAGATCGGTGATCTTCTTTTTTAAAGTCCAAATGTCGGCTTCATCTTGTCCTGCGGTCTGCAGAAGCTCTCGAATCATCTCTTCATGTAAAAAAGGTTCATCCCCTTGCCAGCATACAAAGATATCACCTTCAGTAGGATATCTTTTAATCAGATCACACAGTCTCATGGTTCCATTGGGGCACTCCAGCGCTGTCATTTGGTAATGACCTCCGAAGGATCGTACAACCTCTGCAGTCTCTTCTGAATCAAGGGCAATCGTTACTGAGCTGAAGAGAGGAACTTTCATGGCGGCTTCCCAGACCCATTCTAGAAGAGGTTTCCCATGGAGAGATGCCAAGATTTTTCGGGGGAAGCGGCTGGAATTTAGCCGAGCTGGAATGACGCAAGCAATTTTTTTCATACAACATACCAAGCAATTGTTTTTTCAAGACCTTTTTCTAGGGTGTGGAGCGGATTCCAACCGAGGTGATTGACGATTTTTGTCGTGTCAATAGCATAGCGGAAATCGTGTCCCGGTCTATCATCAACAAAGGTGATGAGTTCTCTCAGCTTTTGCTCCTCTTGCGCCGTTTTATGTGCGACGAGCCTAATCAACGCATGAAGAAGGTCAATGTTCTGTTTTTCGGTGTTGCCTCCAATATCGTAGACTTCACCTTTTACACCATGATTTATGATGCGCCACACAGCATCTGCATGATCATCGACGTAGAGCCAGTCGCGGATGTTTAGCCCTTTCCCATAGACAGGAAGAGGTTTCCCTTGAAGGCAATGAGAGATCATCAGAGGAATGAACTTCTCTTGGTGTTGACACGGTCCGTAGTTATTGCTGCAGTGAGAAAGCGTCGTTGATAGGTTGTAGGTATGACCCCAGGCGCGCACTAAGTGATCGGAAGCAGCTTTTGATGCAGCATACGGAGAGTTTGGTTTGTAAGGGGATGATTCATTGAAAAATCCTTCTTGGATCGATCCGTAGACTTCATCGGTTGAGACATGGTGGAAATGGATGTGGGGATATTTTCGTAAGACTTCTAAAAGTGAAAATGTTCCGACAATGTTGGTCTCAATGAATGCTTGAGGATCGGTGATACTTCGGTCGACATGACTTTCTGCTGCAAAGTGGACGATTACTTCAATTTGATGATCACGGCACAGTTGTTCAACGAGCTTCGAATCCCGGATATCTCCTTTTACAAAAAGATGGCGTGGATCGTGTAAAAAGGAGGCCATATTTTTTTCATGAGCGGCATAAGTCAGAAGATCGAGGTTAACGATTTTTTCAAGTTCTTGAAAAGTTTCAAGACCCCACCGAATAAAGGCCGATCCAATAAAGCCAGCCCCGCCTGTGACGAGGATTTTCCTAAATCTCATCGATAAACTCCTTCAGCGCCTCTTCCCAACTCCGAGGTTTAATCCCGATGATTTTCTCGATTTTTTGAGTGTCAAGAATCGAAAAACGGGGCCGAGGTGCGCGTGTAGGAAAGGTCGATGCAGGAACTTTAGAGATCTCATCGCAGAGCAGATTTTTCCCATTTTGTTGCAGAAACTGCCGCATTTTAAGAGCGACATCGTATCTTGAGACAATTCCGTGATTAGCAAAGTGGAAAATTCCTTCATGACACATGAGTGCCAGAAGTGCACTTGCAAGGTCACGTGCATACGTTAGGCGGTTGATCTGATCATGCACAACAGAGATACTTTTTTCTTGCTGGAGTTTATTCAAAAGAGAGGAGATAAAATTTTTGCCGCCGCTTCCGAAGACCCACGACGTTCGAACGATGCAGGCATGGGGAAATTCGTTTAAGAGCCGTTCTTCGCCCTCTTTTTTTGTTTTTCCGTAGACGCTGGAAGGTTGGTAAGGAGCTGTCTCCGCAAGGGGAGAAGGGTGTTCAACATCAAACACATAATCTGTCGAGACGTGAATCAGTTTGAGTCCTTCATGGCGCGCGAGCTTCCCTAAATTTTCAGGACCCAGCGTATTGGCTTTGAAAGCCTCTTGTTCCTGATTTTCGGCATCGTCCACCCGGGTATAAGCTGCACAATTAATAATATGTGTAATGTAAGGATTTGAATGAAAAAATTCTTTTACGCTAGCAAGAGAACTAATGTCGACATCTCCGTGTCCTGTTGCGATGAAAGGAATGAGATCTTCTTTACACAATTTCTGAAGAGCTGTTCCTACGAGGCCTTGTCCACCTGTAATCCAAATTTTCATTTTACAACCTCAAGGAATGAGGGAGCTTCTTGATCTCTGAGGGAAATGATAGGGGTTTGAGTGGGCCACTGGATTTTAACAGTGGAGTCGTCAAACCGAAATGTTTTTTCAGTTGCTCCGTCATAAGGGGTACTGACTTTGTAGTTCACATGAGCCCCTTCCTCGCTGACCACGCAGAACCCATGGGCAAATCCATTAGGAATGAAAAGTTGCTGTTGGGATTGATCATCGAGATAGACGCCTTCCCACTGACCAAAAGTGGGGGAGTCTCTTCGGAGGTCAACGGCGACATCAAAAATTTTTCCTTGGGTGACCCAGACGAGCTTGTCTTGCCCGGGAGTTGCCTGAAAATGCATACCGCGGATCACGTTTTTTTGTGAGAAAGAGTGATTGTCTTGAACAAAGCGGACAGAGATCCCCTGATCGGTGTAGCGAGGTTCATGGTACGACTCTTTAAAAAAACCTCTTTCATCGTGAAAGATGCGAGGAGAAATAAGTTTTAAGCCTTTTAAGCGTAGATTGGTGACTTCCATAGGGGTTTAATGGTAACTAAAGGTTGCTTTTTTTTAAATTGCAACCTTATAGTAGATATCTGCTTTTTAAATTATTATTTGGAGTTTTGCATGCATATCTTTAAAGGTTTAGGACATGTCGTTGGGGGAACGTTGCTGATCGCAGCCACAATGGTGGGTGTGGGGATGCTCGGCCTTCCAGTCGCTACAGGCCCAGGAGGGTTTATTCCTGCGTCTCTTGTCTACCTCCTTACATGGGTATTCATGCTTTGCACAGGTCTTCTCTTGCTGGAAGTCTGCACGTGGATGCCAAAAGAAGCGAACTTGATCACGATGACGCACCGCCTTTTAGGGCCTGTCGGTCAAGCGATTTGCTGGGTGGTTTACCTCTTTCTCTTTTGCACGGCCATGATTGCTCACGTCTCAGGCGGTGGAAGTACGATGGCAGATCTCATCAATCTCTCATTTGGCGTTCAAATTCCAGAAACAGCATCGATGATTCTCTATGTCCTCCTTTTCTCACCCGTTGTTTATTTGGGAACGAAATCGGTGGATCGGTTCAACCTCATCATGATGATGATTGTTTTGATCACCTATTTCTCTTTCATTTTCTTATCAGCAGGAAATGTATCGATGAAGAATCTTTCGTACGCTGATTGGAGTCAGGCGTGGCCTGCGCTTCCGGTTCTATTCACAGCATTTACCTACCAACTGATCATTCCGACACTCATGTCGTACATGAATCAGAACGTGAAGAAAGTTCGTCTTTCGATTGTTCTGGGGACGTCAATCCCTCTGGTTGTTTACTTGGTTTGGGAGTTCCTGATTCTAGGAATCATCCCCGTTGAAAAGCTCATTACTGCAAAAGCAGAAGGGCAAACAGCCGTGATGCCTCTCAAAGAACTTCTTCAAAATCCTTGGATTTTTAACATCGGAAGTGTCTTTGCATTCTTTGTTTTAACAACATCGTATGTGGCGCTGGCCCTTGCATTCTTAGACTTCTTAGCTGACGGACTGAAAGTCAAAAAAGAAGGGTTTAAAAAGATTGCTCTTTGCCTTGCAATCTTTGTTCCGCCGACCATTATTGCCCTCAGCTACCCCGGAATTTTCATCACAGCACTAGAGTATGCCGGTGGCATTAGCTGTGCTCTCTTGTTCGGACTCCTGCCGCCTGTCATGGTGTGGGTTGGTCGCTATATTAAAAAATATAAAGAACATGACCAGCAACTCAAAGGTGGAAAGTTGATGCTTTCTGTCTTGATCTTGTTTGTCTTTGTGGAACTTGCCCTGCAAGTGATGAATGTGGTGAACAAGTAATGACCACTCGTAAACGAATTTTAGTGACAGGGGGAGCCGGTTTCTTAGGCTCCCACCTCTGTGAAAAACTCCTCCATCAAGGAGCTGAGGTGATCTGTCTCGATAATTTCTTTACAGGATCGAAAGACAATATTGTTCATCTCCTTTCACACCCCTATTTTGAGCTGCTAAGGCACGATGTCTGCGTCCCTCTTCAAGTGGAAGTCGATGAGATTTATAATTTGGCATGTCCTGCATCGCCGATTCACTACCAGTTTGATCCAGTACAGACGACAAAGACTAGCGTCCACGGTGCTATCAATCTTTTAACGCTTGCCGAAGCGCTCAAGATCAAAATCTTGCAAGCTTCGACCAGTGAAGTTTACGGTGACCCTGAGATCCATCCTCAACATGAAGGATATTGGGGAAATGTCAATCCGATTGGACTTCGTTCATGCTACGACGAGAGTAAACGGTGCGCGGAGACCCTCTTCTTCGATTACCACAGACAATACGGCCTCCCGATCAAAGTTGCTCGTATTTTTAACACCTACGGACCTCGCATGCATCCACAAGATGGGCGTGTCGTTTCTAACTTTATCGTTCAAGCGCTCCGTGGCGACCCTATTACAATTTATGGAGAAGGGAATCAAACGCGCTCTTTCTGTTTTGTCGATGATTTGATCGATGGTCTCGTTCTACTCATGGCAACCGATCCTTCGTTCACAGGACCCGTGAATATTGGAAACCCTGTTGAGTTTCAGATTATCGATCTTGCGCGCTTAGTTCTTCAAATGACTGGCTCCAAATCAGAGCTCATCTTCAAGCCTCTTCCTCAAGATGACCCTAAACAGCGCAAGCCCGATATCTCTCTTGCACAAAAGACACTTGGCTGGAATCCAAAGATCTCCCTTGAACAAGGTCTTTCTCGTACAATTCAGTATTTTGAAAAAGTGCTTTCGAAGAGCTATGTCAATTAATAAAACAGATATTTTAGTAGTGGGAGCAGGACCTTCAGGTGTCATGTCCGCCTGTGCTTTGGCCGTCACAAATCCGACTAAACAGATAACAGTCATTGATAGCCGTCAAGTTACAAAAAGAAATTATGCCCTTAATTTTGCCTACGATGCGATTGGAACGATTCAAAACATTTTGAAAGATCATCTGCAAAACCGTGACGTGAAAGATTTATCCCACCTATTACAGTCATGGCAGGGGCGGGCTGTTTCGACAATGGACATTGAAAATGAATTGGCCCAAAAAGCAAAAGCATTAGGTGTTCAGATCTTACGTAAAGATGCCTACAGACCTTTGACAACCAAGGAAGCAATACCGCAACTTTTTGATTCTCAGATAACAGGGTCTGCTGAAAAACAAGAACTTCAGCAGTTATTTCAAAGCGCACAAATCATCATTGGAGCCGATGGAGCTCATAGTGATTTAAGGCAAGCGTTTGCACAAGGGGGAGATGAGGAAAAGCGAGTCGAAATCAAAGATCTCCAATATTTCATTGAGCTCAAATACCAAACCCATCAAGAAACAAAACAGTTACGAAAAGATCAAAAGCTCTTTGGCTCTTCTAAGCAAGGTGTTGCATTTGAAACACTCAGTTCAAAAAAGCAGAACAGTGTATTAAAACCTGCCACTGTCCATTTCTTTGTAGGTCAGAATACCTATGATGCTTTTGAAGGAGCAAAGAATGAGCATCCCTGGAATCTTGAACAACTTCAAGAAGCAGCGGTCAGCAATCCGGTGGTAGAAAATCAAGCATGCAAAATCGCCCATTATCTATGGAGCGTTTTTAAGCGTCAGGGCAACTGTATAGAACCTCAGATTAAGAGACTTCCAATTTCAGTCTATCGAAGCCCTCAAGCTGCTGTGCTCCATGAGAAAAAGGTAATTCTCTTTGTCGGAGATGCGCTTTCAGGAGCTGTGTTTGCAAGAGGCGTCAATAAAGCATTTTTAGAGTCAGCTCTGCTTGCTAAAGCCGTGCAATCATTTTTTAGTGAGCAAGTCCCCCTTGATTTGTCAGCAATTCCTCAACCCTTTAAAGAGTATGAGAAAGCCGTTTTCCAAATTTATGAGAGTGAAAGACGATGGGCCGTTTGGAAAGCGACTGGATTAAAAATTGTACGCCTTTTATTAAGAGGAATTATGAAGCCATTGAAATGGCTTGCCTCTCCGTTTAAGGGGATTTACCTTTCAATTGAAGCAAGGTTCATTAAAAGACCAACGTTAGGTGATATTATTCAGCAACTTCAAACACCATTGGCTAAATGACAGCACAAGTGTTCTTACACCGTCCGCGTGATTTTAATCCCACAGTTGAGGCTGCAGGGGTCTTCTGTGAATACGATGGACGTATCCTCTATCTGAAAAGACATTCAGAGAAAATTGAAGGGATGAAATGGGGGATTCCTGCGGGCAAAGTTGAGGAAGGAGAAAAACCGATCGAAGCTGCTTTAAGGGAACTGGCCGAAGAAGCGGGCATTGCGGCGTCTCAAGCCTCTCTCACGACCATTTCTTCCCTCTATGTTCGGCGCCCTGAGGTTGATTTTATTTTTCATATTTACTTCCTGCCATTCCAAGAAATGCCTCTGCTTCAAGTTGCTCCAGATGAACACATCGATGCTTCATGGGTGAATCTGCAAGAAGGGCTGAAGCTCCCCTTGATATCTGGGGGACGTGAGGCTCTAGAATATTTCTACCTTTGGAAAAACGACAGAAAACCTACTGATACCGCGCTTTAATCTCGCGCCATTTTTTGACCACTTGTGCAGCAATGGGGCCTCCTTCGAGACCAGCTTGACGGTAACGTAGGGAGACGACGACGACAAGTTCAGGTTCTTTATCAATCGGCGCAAGCAAGATCGACTTTTTAGGGTAGGCAATCGCCGCAAAGCAAATGTAATGTTCCATGACGGGACTTGCTCCACTGGAGACAGAGTGTTTGTAGAGAGCTTGCGCGGTTCCTGTTTTACATACTAAGTCGCGGTGAATTTCCAAATAGTCACGCAATGAGGTCGGGTGGTCATAGAGCGCGCGCATGACACCGGGCCTTGCGGTTCCTCGAGGCCCTGTCACAACTCGGTGCATTCCTTCAAAGAGATAGTTAAAGATAGGTGAAGGGAAGGGAAGAATCCGATCGACTTGAGGTGTCATCACCTGCACCATGTTTTCTTCACGATGAATCGTTGTCTGGATGGGCAGTTTATCGAATGCCCAATTAGGCTCTTCCAGAAGTTCATGGTGGAGCACGCGGTCGATCCCTTCCATTTTTAGTACAACATGGGGGCGGACCACTTTCCCTTGATTCGCGATGGTCGCTGTCATCAGAGCGGTTTGAAGCGGGGTTGTTTCAAGCGTATGTTGTCCGATTGCAAACGAGTAAAGGCCTGTTCGGTTTTGGTCGACATCGTCGGGCACTTTTCCTCTTGCTTCTCCTGGTAAGTCAATGCCTGTTTTCTCTCCCATTCCAAACTGTTTGGCAGCTATTGTTAAATTGAGAGGATTTTGGATTACATCTCCTGCAAGCAGAGAGAAGTAGACGTTACTCGATTGCTCAAGGGCTCCCTGCATATCAAGCCGTCCCATTCCTGGGTGAGAGCTACGGGGTAATCGTCCTTCCTTGTAACTACGCGTAAGGGGCGTTCCATCATTTAGGAATCCTAAGATAAACGATTTTGAAGTGGGAGAGCCGCGCCAATCATCGATGATGGTCAGTGGATTGAAGGGAAGCCCTTTAGCATGTAGCTCTGTCAAGGTTTGATACGTTGTGACGAGTTTGAAAACAGATCCAGGAGGGCACGCTTGTCGATACGATTGAGAACGAGTAAATCCGTATCCATAGGGTGGATAAAAAGCGAGCGCGAGGTGTTTTTCTTGCGATTTTCCATGAATGGAGCGAACGTAGGGATAACGTCTTTCTAGCGGACCATTCAGCTCATCGAAACTTCTTAATGTTTTTAAGTAGGCCACTCCTGAAGGGACCGAGATTTTTTCTAACTTTTCATGGAGCAAAGGATAGGTGCCTTGCAGAAGCGGGAAATAGGTTTCACGCAAAATACAGACGTAGGGGGTTAAATGAGGATAATTCTCCATGACGATCGGAATTTGTCCTGTCAGTGCAATGTAGAGAAAAACAGGTTTGTAGGCTTCCCAAAATTTTCCCCACAATTTTTTCTCCACCCGATCAAGATAGTCGGTGTACGGTTTTGCATATTTCCGTTCAGCTTTTTCCTTGGCTCTCATCTCTTTGAGATATTCTTTAAAATGAGACTCTCTCCAGTTGTTAAAGTCGTGATCATAAAATAATTCGCGCAGTTCCTCTTTCATACGAGTGAGGAGTCGCATCGCTTCTTGCCGTGTGGAAAAATAGTCACTTAAAGATTGCGTGCCGACATCTTGTATTAGCTCTGGTGTGAAAAGCTCAAGGGGAGCGATCAGATGGCATAGATCAATCGCCAAGTATTTGTCATGCTCTATTTTAATTTCACGGAGTAGGGGATGGTAAATCCCGATTTCTTGAATCTGAAGCGCCATTTTCACATCATGAATTTGGAACATCACGTTTTTAATAGTGCTGCGGCCTGGCAGGATCGCCTCTAAATACCGATGCCACGTTAGAGGCAGCGACTCTTCTAAATAGTGTCCCTTCACAAAAGAGAAATATTCTCGCTTTAGGGGTCGTTTCCCATCCCAGACCTCACCGAGATACTCTTCATTTTCCAGCCACTGCTTGACGGCGAACGCTTTTTCTTTGCGGCTCTCGGGATCACGGGAAGGAATAAAGTCATTCGGGTTGTAACGCGGATAGGAGGCAAGAGCGACAATTTCACCCGTTTGAGGAACCATGGCGACCACTGCGCTGCCTCGCATCCATTTCTCGTTAATACCGCCATCGGCTTTGTCAAGACGAGATCCTTCATTGGAGGCAATCAGCTCTTCAGCAAACATTTGCAGTTCTGCAGATAGCGAAAGAGTAAGTTTTTTCCCTGGCACAGCCTCACGGGATCCCTGTAGTTCACGAACAAAATTTCCCTTCGTGTCGACTTCATAGATATGTTTTCCCACATACCCTCTTAAGTCTTCATCGTACGAAGCTTCCACCCCGCTTTTCCCGACGAGGTCGTTCATTGTATAAGCTTTCTCTTGGAGATCAAAAAATCTCTGGAGGACTTCTTCTGGAGAATCAAAACCCTCTGGGAGAAAGCGACTTTCACCATCTTGTTTAGCAATTAAATAATCTTCTAGAGAGTTGAGTTCGTGAGCGATTTTTAAATAGTGCGATGCATCGATGTTCCCCAGATAACCAATCACATCGCCTGCAATTTTCCCCAGTGGATACTCGCGCCGGCTCACGTGTTCCACTTGCAGTCCAAGCCAATCTTTCTCTAAACCTTTCAGACGGTAATACTGTTCTTCCGAAAGATCTTCTTTAATCACAAAGGGTGTATGAGGAAGAAGTGCAGCTTTCCCATGGATCAAGTCTTCAATTCTTTTTGCAGGAATCCCCAGCTCAGAACTCAGTTTTTTCGACAGCTTGGTGACATAATCGAGTCTTTCAGAAACGCGGACACGTTCTCCCTTCTCGTTCTTTGTCCATCGCATCGAAGGGATCTGCCGGATGTGGGCATAACAAACAGAGGCGTTGTACTGGATTTTATTGACCGCCAGTGGTACTCCAAATCGATCTTGGATCGTGGCCCTGTCGGCTTTTTCAATGACGACTCTCCGCTGAGGCTTTTCAGCCATCTTCACATGATGATCATGCTGAATCACCGCCAAATACCATGACCGAACCAAAATCAGCATGAGGCAGAGCGAAATGACATGCAAAACGCGATTGGTCTTCTCGGAGATACGCATATTAGAGACTATACTCAATAGGCGACTTTGTAGAAACGATTCCTAAGTTGTTAATACAGGGATATAGTGATTCTCAAAAAGAGCTAATGTACAAGTTTTTGTATAGGGAGCCTCTTGAGGATAGTTCGTACCTTCACCTACATAGTAGAATTTATCCTGCCCATAAAGAGCTATAAGTCTGGCCCGGATATTTTCTTCATTATACTCATGAATGGGTGCATCAGGGGGGTAAGAGGCTAGATCTTCATCTTTTTTCTCGGATAACTCAGTGTATTCTTTATCATTACTAATTTCGGATTCCAAATACCCCGCACTCACAACCCTTAGGTTGAACTGCAAAGCATGACAAAGAATAATTCCTTCCCTTTCTGCACTTCCCCAGTAAGATGCGGCAGGAGTTTCAGAACTTTTTTTGTTTAAAGCAATCATTTCATCATTCGTGTAGCAAACATATTTCTTGTAATTATCAAATGAATCAACCCCTCGAGGATCAGCTTCAATGTCCTCTCTCATTTGCTGTTGATGGGCTGAATCCACTAAGTGTTTAGCAATAACTTCTCTAAGATCTTTGGGATCTGCTTGAATTCCCATTTGAGCCAATGACTTAGATAAAGCGTCGTAGAAACAATCACCATTATCGTTTGCTTCACCTAAATATTGATTCTGTAATAATTGACCTTGGACGAGTCGTTTCAGTTTTTCTAATCGAATTTGTTTAATGCTTGGTTTAGACGGAGGAACGTCTACTTTCTTATCATCAATGGGGGGCTTCGGGGGTAAAATCCTCGATTTATCCAGGTAATAAGCTGTGCAAAGGAAAATTCCCAGCACTCCTAAAATCAACACGGCTTTTAAAGTGATTTTATTTCTTCTAGCAACATCCGGAAAAGCTACCATTGAACTATATATAGTAGAGGTAACTCTCTCAATCATAGGAACAATTTTACTCCAAAGTTCCCTTATTTTCTATTTCAAAAGATTAAATTCTTATATAGGCCATTTCGAGGGGAATGTGTGGAAAACAAAAGTCAAATAAAGCGTTGTCATCTTTTTTATTGGAAAAAAGCAAGAGGATCGGGTAAATTTATCTTCTTAAATGCGCCTGTAGTTCAATGGTAGAACCGTAGCCTTCCAAGCTACTTGTGTCAGTTCGATTCTGATCAGGCGCTTTTAAAATAACATTTTAACATTAACCAAGACCGAAATCGATCCATAAAGGATTGATGCCGCGTCAAAACAATAGGGACAAGGCTTGGCAACGCAAGAACAACAATATAACGCAGTAAGCGTAAAAGAACTTTTAGAATCAGGTGCCCATTTTGGTCACCAGAAGCAACGTTGGAACCCAAAGATGAAACGTTTCATCTTTGAGGAGCGCAACGGAATCTACATTATTGACCTCGCAAAAACTGTTCAACAAATCCGCAAGTGCGTCGACGTCGTCCGTGAGATGGTGTCTAAGCGCAAATCGATTCTCTTTGTTGGAACAAAGAAACAAGCGAAAACCGTCATCAAAGAGTGTGCAGAAGAGTGTGGCGAGTTTTACGTCGCTGAAAGATGGCTGGGTGGAATGCTCACTAACCTTTCGACCATTCGTCAATCTGTGAAAACACTAGAAAGAATTGAAAAGAGAATTGCTAGTGGTGGTGAAGGATTTACCAAGAAAGAGATGATCTTGATGGGCAAAGACCAAATCAAGCTTAACAAGAACCTTTCTGGTATCCGCGCAATGCGCAAACCTCCAGGCCTCCTCATTGTCGTTGACCCAGGTCGCGAACACATTGCGGTTGCTGAAGCTAACAAGCTCGGAATCCCAATCATGGCTCTCGTTGATACCAACTGTGACCCAGATCCTATCGACTACGTCATTGCATGTAACGACGATGCTTTAAAAAGTATTAAACTCATCCTCCAAGCTTTAACACAAGCTGTTATCGATCGCAAAAACGAGATGAACGTTTCGCTTGGTAAAGGGGAAGATGAACAAGCTGCTACCGATGAAGTTGAGTCTCTCGAAATGAACGGAGAAGAGGAGACGACATGATGGCAGAGAAAGTAACCCCAGAGATGGTAAAACAGCTCCGTGAAAGAACCGGCGTGGGCATGGGCAAATGTAAAGAAGCCCTTGACCAAGCAGGTGGTAACATGGAACAAGCGATCGACATCCTTCGTAAAGCAGGGATGGCATCGGCTGTGAAAAAAGAAGGGCGTGAAACAAAAGAAGGGATGATTGCAACTGCTGAAACACATGACGCAATCGCTCTTGTTGAGATCAACGCTGAAACCGATTTTGTTGTACAAAATGACAAATTTAAACAATTTGCCCATGAAATTGCCAAACAAGCAGCTGAAACAAAAGCGGCTAGCTTAGAGGAACTCTTAGCACAACCTGCTCATCAAGATAAAACACTGACTGTCGATCAACACCGTGCGATTGTGATGCAAAGCATCGGCGAGAACATTAAGATTAAGCGTGTTGAGATTTTCATGAAAGGTCCAAACAAGTCGCTTGGTATCTACTCTCACATGGGTGGCAAAATTGTGACGCTCGTCGAAATCGAAGGCAAGTCAGGACACGAACATCTTGCACGTGAAATCGCAATGCATGTTGCGGCTGAGTCTCCAGACTATTTGAAAGCCGATGAAGTGCCTGCAGATGTCAAAGCACGTGAAGAAGAGATTGCACGTAGCCAAGTCGTTGGGAAACCCCCACAGATCGTCGACAAGATCGTTGAAGGGAAGCTGAAAGCGTTTTACGATCAGGTTTGTCTCTTAGGACAGAAGTTTGTCAAAGACAACGCCATCACAATTGCTGAACTCGTTGCAAATGAAGCGAAAAATTCGGGACAAAATCTCGTTCTCAAACGTTTCATCCGCTGGAAGGTTGGAGAGTAACTCGTGGTAAAAAAAACTCCGTACAAGAGAATTTTATTAAAGATCTCAGGAGAGGCTCTTCTCGGAAGCGAGAAGTTTGGCTTTGATTCTAAAGCCATTAAAAGTCTTGCTCAGCAAATCTATGAAATTCAAAAACTTCGCACCGAAGTGGGAGTTGTCATTGGCGGAGGAAATATTATTCGAGGCGCTCAGCTTGCTGATGTCTCGCGTGTCAAAGCAGATCAAATGGGGATGCTTGCGACAACCATTAACGGTACAATGCTCGCAGAAGCGCTTGAGGCGTTAGGTTGTCCTGCTGTAGTTGTAGGTTCATTTACTTGCGGAAACTTTATCCCTGAAGTAAGTGGAGATGAAACTCTCGACCTGCTAGAGAATGGCATTGTTGTGATTTTTGTGGGTGGCACAGGCCATCCTTATTTCACAACTGACACAGCAGCAGCTTTACGTGCCTGCGAAATCAATGCTGAAGTCCTTATTAAAGCAACCAAAGTTGATGGAGTCTTCGACAAAGATCCGCTCAAAAACCCGAAAGCAAAACGTTTTGATCAAATTACCTACGCGGACGTTCTCCAAAAACAATTAAACGTGATGGATGCAACCGCCGTAGCTCTTTGTCAAGATAACAAGATCCCAATTCATGTACTAAATATCTTCAAAAAAGGGTCCCTTAAATCCGCTGTTTTAGAGCGGAGTGGTGGATCTCTTGTCACAGGACAATAATATGATAGAAGATGAAGTCAAAGCAAAAATGAATGCAACGCTTGAACATTTCAAGCAAGAGCTTAAAAACCTACGTACCAACCGTGCGAATCCTGGCGTTGTCGAAGGTGTGACCGTCGAAGTTTATGGCTCGCATATGAGAGTCAAGGAGCTCGCTAATATTACAACCCCAGAATCTCGGCAGATCTTAATCACACCGTTCGATCCACAAACTGCTGGAGCGATTGCCAAGGGGATTGAGAAAGCAAATTTAAACTTACAACCTGTTCTAGAAGGTCAGGCCATCCGTATTAACGTTCCTCCGATGGATCAATCGATGAGACAAACGATTGTGAAGCAAGGGAAAGAGAAAGCCGAAAATGGGAAAATTGCTATCCGAGATATTCGAAGAAAAAGCAATGACACCATTAAGCAACTGAAATCATCCGGTGACTTGACAGAAGACATGGTAAAGAAGTTAGAAAAGACAATTCAAGAGTTAACAGATAAGTTTTGTAAGCAAATTGATGATCTTTTCTCCGCCAAGGAGAAGGAAATCATGGCGGTTTAATCAACTGCCGCGTATAATTCCTCATCTCTCTTGAATGAAAAATGGCCCCATCGTCTAGCCTGGCCTAGGACACCAGATTTTCATTCTGATAACAGGGGTTCGAATCCCCTTGGGGTCAACGAGACTTTAGCTCAGTGGTAGAGCACCTCACTTTTAATGAGGGGGTCGATGGTTCAAGCCCATCAAGTCTCAAAATTTTTTTCTCCAAGAAATTGGAGACTTGATGGGCTTGAAGTGAGCTTGCTTGCGAGCCAGCTGGCTTTTCGTTCCATGTAGTAGGGACGAAAAGAAGCCTAATCCTAACTCTATCTAACCTGGAGGTCCCTATGTACACCTCTCTCGTGGAACTCTCTACCCCTTCCGTCGTTCTCTGTGCAGTGGCAAATTACATCCGTTGGACTCATGTAGACTCAGATGCCAAAATCCAAGAAGTTTTTAGTCGTTCGATCTATTGGAATTGCGCTGTACCAGCAGCAATTCTCATAGCGGGCGCTAAAGAGATTTATGATGCTCATGCTACATGGACTGAATCTTCAGCCCGTTTCGCAAAACTATTTATTCATGCGGCAGCAATAGGCCTGACAGGCGCTGTTGTTTCCCATTGGTGTTACACCCGACTTAGTTCCTAAACTTAAATCTTCGTGTTTCTATGACTCAGACAAATTCTAAAGGCTTGTTTCCGTTTGTCCTCAAATTCCTAAAGCTTCAAAAATGGAAGTTTTTCGTTATTTTTCTCTTATCGCTGGTATGGTCACTGGAAAATACCCTCTGGCCGTACTTGCTCCGTCTTTTTATCGATACTTTTAATCACTTCGATGGACACCGCATGGAATCGTGGCCGGCCTTAAAAGGGCTTATTGTGGCAGGAGCCGCGTTATTCATCTTCGTTGAAGTCTGTTGCCGTGTGAGAGACTATTTAAAAGCCGGCAGTCTTCCACAGCTTGAGGCTGATATTCGGATGACGATGTTTGATCATGTGCAAAGACACTCGCCTAAATATTTTAATGAGCATTTTTCGGGAAGTTTATCGAACAAGATCAGCGATATGACCACACAGGTCACACTTCTTATTCAAAATGCACTTCTCTTTTTCCCGGCGTTTGCCACATGCATCATATCGATGTTCTTTTTCTATCAGGTCAACCCACTGTTCACCTTCATTCTCGGATGCTGGATTTTGGTCCATCTATCGATTTGTTTTATGTTCGCAAAGAGATGTTCTTCTTATTCCAATATCCATGGAGAAGCACGTAGTTCGCTCGTCGGTAAAATTGTCGATAGTTTTTCCAATAACTTTACGGTGAATTTGTTTCACAGATTTCGTTACGAGAGAAGTTACATAGGCCCCTACCAAAACCAGGAGCAGACAACAAACGTTCAAGCAGGAATGGCAGTTGTATGGATGTTTAGCACGCTTTCTGTTCTGTATGTTGTTGGGGCCTTCGTGATCAACGGCTTCATGATCAATCGCTGGATGCAAGGCGCCCTGACAACAGGGGAAACCATTCAAATCTTCAACACGACTTGGAATGTTTTGATGGTTCTGTGGTTCTCAGGAGAGGCAATTCCGCAGTTTTTTCAATCGGTGGGAATCGCGAGCCAAGCTCTCAATGTCATGAAAGACCCACAAGATGTTCTCAACAGGCCAGGGTCAACTCCACTCGTGGTTAAAAAGGGTGAGATTATCTTTGAAAATGTCTCTTTCCAATACGGAATGAAACAACTTTTTCAGAATAAGGGCGTTCATATTAAACCCGGAGAAAAAGTAGGCCTCGTCGGATACTCGGGGGCAGGAAAGTCGACGTTTGTGAATCTTATTCTTCGTTTCTATCCTGTTGAAAAAGGAAAAATCTTAATTGATGGTCAAAATATTGCCGATGTGACATTAGGGTCACTTCGGGATCAGGTCACACTGATTCCTCAAGATCCGCTTCTTTTCCACCGATCGTTGGAAGAAAATATCCGGTATGGACGGGTTGAGGCCTCCCATGAAGAGGTTGTGCGTGTGGCAAAACTAGCACATTGTGATGAATTCATCCGCAAGTGCCCTGCAGGTTATGCGACGCTAGTCGGTGAGAGAGGAACCAAGCTCTCGGGTGGTGAACGACAACGGATTGCGATTGCCAGAGCACTTCTTGCTGATACTCCGATCTTAATCATGGATGAAGCGACATCGGCGCTAGACTCTGTCACAGAGAGATGTATTCAGGAGAGTTTAGAGAGTCTCATGCAAAATCGGACGACCATTGTGGTGGCTCATCGACTCTCAACGCTTTCAAAAATGGATCGTATCTTGGTGTTCGACCAAGGAAAAATTATTGAACAAGGCTCCCATCTTGAGCTTCTGGCTCAAAATGGGCACTATGCCCGGCTATGGAATATGCAAGCGGGCGGTTTCTTGCCTAGTTACTGATTGTCTTCCTTAGGTTCCCAAACATGGTGAGGAAACGGTTCACTGTTATAGCGGTAGGAATACTGGGTTTTGGTATGAGGGTAGGTCTGGGGAGTCCAAGAAAATCCGATAGGAAATTCAATGCGGTTGGTTTTTTCATGGAGCTCAAGCTCGAAGCAGCTGGTGGGGATTTGATTTTCCATCATAAAAGCTGCAGCGAATTTTCCGACAAAAAACTCCTCGGCTTTTCTCCAGTCTTTTAAGTCTGTACTGAAGACAAGCCCTAGGCTGGGTAAATGGGTGAGGTAACATGTTTTAAGCACTTTGATGCTGAATTTAACATCAGAGGTCGGTTCAAAGGAGAAAATATCTCCCCGAAGAGAAAATTTGAAAGGAATCTCGGTTCCAGCAGGACATTCAATTAAAATGTTGTGGAGTTTTTTAGGAGCAACTCCTTCATGGACCATCTTAGAGAATTCTTGGAGTGAAATCTTCTCATAGGTTTCAAATTGAGGCTTTGGAAGCTTTTCGAAAGAGCGACCAAACAATGCGATAGGTAGCAGTAAACAACAGAGCATCCTATTTTTCATAAAATCTCCTTTATGGGAAAAACGATAAAGTTCTAATAAAAAAATTTCTAGCTTATAATAGTTGCGGAGGCAGATGGTATGTACAGTATTATATCGGCATGTGGAACGCCTATTATCTTGTTGAATGCAGCGAGAAACTACTTCGCATGGCAGGGTAGCAAGGAAGATAGAGATCCGCGATTTGAGCGACTCCACAGGTGGAATATCGGTGTTGCTGCCTCTCTATTCATAACAGGATTTACGGCTGTCTATGCCCATGCGACAAAATTCCAAAAGCCGACTCCTCTAATCATGTCAGCGATGGGGTATAGAGTTGTGACGATTGCTCTTATCTCATTTGCGACAGGGTATGTAGGAAATGCGGTCAATCATTGGTGTAGCATAAATGAAAATAAATAGTGTAGTCACTCCCGCGTTGATCGTCATTAATGTTCTTGTTTTTGTATTAATGATAGCGGCCGGAGTTTCGTTTTTTGAGCCAACGCCTCAGCAGGCCCTTGAATGGGGTGCTTGTAGCAGCATCACGGTTATTTTAAAGGGTGAATGGTGGCGTCTGATCACCTGTATGTTTGTTCATTTTGGTTTTCTCCATCTTCTCATGAATATGTACTTGCTCTTTGACATGGGTAGTCGACTTGAACTTATTCTTGGAAAATTCCGCTTTGCAGTTGCCTATTTTGTGACAGGGGTTTTCGGCGGACTCATAAGTCAAGCGTGGCACATTCAAGATAATATTGTGGGTGCTGGTGCGTCGGGGGCAGTGTTTGGGATTATTGGAGTCTTTTTTGCTTTAATTACAACCAACTTATTCAACTCAGATATTCAAGAAGCTTACTTCAAGCGAATCGGAATTTTGATTGTGGTCAATCTTGCCTATGGAATGCAACCTGGTATCGATATGGCTGCTCACGTAGGGGGACTTATAAGCGGAATTGTTTTAGGGTATATTTACTATCTCGCGTTGATCGATCACCGTTTTAAAAAGCATTTTAGAAAATGGACTTACCCTGTTGTGATTCTTATTGCAGCGTTAGCATCGCAGGGAATTTTGAAGAATCTGCAGAAAACAGACACCATTCATTTCTATGAATTCGTCAATAATATTCAAGCGATGGAAGAGACCCAGCGTCAGTATGAAGCAGAGTTCCCTTCTCATCAGCAAGAAGTCTTAATCTTTATTGAAACTAAAATCATCCCTCTCTGGGAAAGTGTCATCGCAAGCATAGACAAGGTCAATTCGCTGCACCTCTCAGAAGAGAATCAGAAAATGAGAGAATATCTAGTAAAATGGCTTATTTTGCATAATCGGAAATACCACTTGATTGCGGAAGAAATTCGCGACGGGATCAATCACTGTCATGCTGAAATCAAACAAATCGATGAGCAGCTTGCTCAATTAGCGCCCTAAAAAGGTTGCCGGCTCGAGCCACTTTAAATGATAGTCGCGACGATATGGGACTAGGAACTTGTAGGACTCGGTCCCTTTCTGCACAGGGAAGTCGAGATCGACAATTAAAACATAAGGTTCAATGGTAATTTCATCAAACCTTTGCAGATCTTGAAGATATTCTGAGGCAAATCGATGGAAACTCATTGTTCCTGTAACTGTCCCATTAGGTCCAAAAGGAGGTGCTGGCGGTGGTGTGGGCCCATTTTTATAGAAGAGCGTAAAGGGTGAGCCGAGGCCTGCAAAAGGATAGTACGTCTCCCATCTTTCTTGAGAGCTGTCAACAAAAAGTGCTCCTGGAACAAACGGTTGACCGTTAAGGAGTCCGCTCACATTATTTTGGTCTCTGGACGAGGTGTAGATTTTTAAGGTTACTGGAGAGAAAACAGAAGCTCCACTGCTCAATATGAAAGCACCCGGTCCTCTAGTGGGGGATGTGGGAAACAAGTTGTCTACGATAAGTTCGAGAGAACCGTTAGAGATCGTCACAAAACCATTGGCTCCTAGAGAGATGTTTACACCGCCGGTGAGAGTGGAATCAGCCACAGCGGTCATGGAAGAGAGAGAGCCTATGGAAATAGATCCAAGGGTGGCTTGTGCCAGGAGTGCCCTGCTCGAAGCAATCTGCGCAATGCCTGTCAGTGTCAAATCTTGCTGGCTGGTCAGTAGGGTGTCTAAAACAGAGCGGAATTGAGAGTCATTGGCAAGAGAGATCGATCCTGTGGAGGAAGTTACAGTCAAACTGTCCGCGGACGAAATCATACAGGTTCCCGACCCTGCATTCAGTGCTAGAGATTGAGTATTAACAGTGATAGTCGAAGCTGCACCTGACGCTGTGTTTTGGATAAGGGCTTGTCCAGTTCCTGTAGGGACTGTCATTTGCATGACAGGGGGGCCTTGGATTGTAATAGGGCAGACCAGGGTTCCAGATGAATTTTGAGCACCAATAAAGGCTTTCCCAAGTGCGGCTGTAGATCCACCTATCATCGTTAGGGGTTGTCCGGCACCTGTTGTGATGTTAAGGGCTGAGATGTTGATGTTTTCAGTGTGAGGTGTAACCGTAGGCGAAGGGTTATAAAAACCGATGTACGCGAGTTGATTGGAAGACGAAAGAAGAGAGAGCCCATTTTGAGCAGTGATGTTAATCGCTTCGGGACCTATTGTTGTGACATTGGAACCATGGGGTCTACTGAGGAGTGCATCTAAATGGCCGATGCCAGCAAATCCACTTCCATCAGCAAATCCAGAGACCCCAGAATGAATGAGAACACTCGGTGAGCCACCTAAAGCATGCAAGGTGATATCACCGCTGACTGTATCGTCGTAACGTAGGACATCATGACCGACAAAACAATCCCCATAATCAGTTGTCATAGAGAAGTCATTCTGGATAGGTCCCAGCAAGATATTACCATTGATGTTGTAGGAGCCTGGGGGGTTGTTGATAATTTCAGCACTGTGGCCTATATGGATGGACGAAATATTCAATGAAGGAGTGGTATCACTGATGGTAAAGCTGCCCCCAATATTTTGCATATTGATGGCTCCATTGAGTGTATAAGTAAATGTACCTGTCGTATGACCGATCTTGAGAAGGCTTTCATTAGCTTGGAGTAAGACATTGCCTGCGATGTTATTAAAATTGATATCGCAATTGGACATCGATGCGGGTCCACTTGTTACGCCAATCAGCTCATGGCCTATTTGTATGACAGACTCTGTTCCAATGAGCTGAAGGGAACTTCCAATATTTGTAAAAGTGATCGTTCCAGCCAAAGAGGTTAAGGTGTCGGTATCAATCGCATTACCGATCTGGATTTTCCCTTTGTTGGCGACTAAATCTACAGTGCCAGAAACGTTAAAAGTCATAGGGTTGTTGATGGTAGTGCCAAAACATGCTCCACCATTAAACATCAAGTCATTAACTCCGATACAGACCCCTTCATTGA
The DNA here is from genome assembly GCA_964571465.1 of uncultured bacterium. GTDB lineage: Bacteria > Chlamydiota > Chlamydiia > Chlamydiales > Rhabdochlamydiaceae > PALSA-1444. Next base: position 25,715 of record CAZNAR010000004.1, on the reverse strand, counting down.
TTTGAGGGTTTCCTGTTGAAGTGAGGACCATGTTACCCGTCGTGATTTGCGTCGCGCCTGTTTCCGACATAATTCCGACAGAATTATTATTTCCTGAACCATCGCTGAGTGTGATTTGATTCGCTGCATTTAAAGTGATCGATCCAGTGCCTGTATGAAAACCTAATGTACGATTCGATTGTCCTGCGGGAATGACAAAGTTGATATCGGTATTTGCTTGGATATTAAGAGACCCACTCGGTGTTTCTGTAAAATGAGCCGTTGTTCCTGCGGCCCAGTTCCAATTGACACTATGATCTGCTTGAAGTGTTAGTGTTGTCGGTTGTGTCCAGCCTGTGATCGCTTCGAGAATGTAGATATCCCCATTGGAGCCAGCTGAAGTTTGAAGTGTCACATTACAGTTATTAAGAGCTGTTGCTAAAAGACCATTGTCAATGATTCCACCGCCTGCAATCGAGGCTTGATAGTTTGTTCCTGCAGGACACGCTCCGGTGATTGTGACATTTGTGTTAACGCCACCGTTGGGTTGAACAGTGAGGTCAAAGGGATCAAGAAGAAGTAATCCTGTTTTGCCAAGAGGTGCTTTCAGGTCAACGGCGCCACGGAAATTCAAGCCTAAAGGACTTGAAATCTCAACGAACCCACCATCTCCTGAGTGTGCTCCTCCAACGGCTTGAATCTTTCCTTGGAAATCACAAACATTATTTCCCCATAAAATGACACGGCCTCCATTCCCACTCTCAAGGGAATTGGCCAAAATGGTTCCTTTCATGAAGGTTGTAGAGGCGTTAGGGACTTCAGAATTGCTTCCTTGGTAATCACCCCCAATCCGTACAGATCCCCCTGTGCCGTTGTTCGAGACATCGATCTCTCCTTTCTCTTCGAGAATAACTTGAGATCCCAGGAGATCAATTAGGTGCCCTTTAAGCTGCCCCTCTACAGTTGCGCTTTGGCTGGCAACAAGGTAAATACGACCTTCGTTTTCGACACACCCTGTGGCTCGGATAAGCCCTTCTTGTTTAATCACGAACTCCATGGGATCCAGGGAGTTTTCAATTTCAGAAAGAGAGACTTGTGGAATGAGATAGATTCCCTTTTCAGTCGGTTTGATCCAGACCTCCGGAGCAGCAGTGGCAATAATATCTCCACCTTCAATCTTCCCTTTCAGATCGATTTGTGCAGCGACGAGCATCACGCACCCGCCCGCCGTTTGAATCTCTCCTAGATGAGTAATTCCTTTTAAAGAGTCCCCCTTGAAATGAAGAGGTTGCCCTTCTTCGTTCAGGGTGAGTTGATCAAAAGTGGTCGCAATAAATCCCGCCGTCTGAATAAATGCATCAGGGCCAATAAAAATTCCTTGTGGATTGATTATGTAAATGTGTCCATTCGCTGTTAAAGTTCCAAGAAGATCACTCCGGTTGAGCCCCATCACTTGGTTGATCACCACGGCACTAGAAGAGGGCTGGATAAAGCGTGTCGTTTCTCCACGAGCAATTGAAAACTCATTCCACTGAATCTTTGTATGATGGCCCGTTTGAATTTCGAGTGTTTGAGGATCAGGAGAATGAAATTTCGCATCTCCTTGGAGGACATGCGGATCCACGGGTTGAGCTCCTAGATGAGCTACTGAAAATAAAACATAGGAAAGGAGAAATTTTTTTTTGGACATACTTTTGCCAATGTATAAAATTAATTATTTATTTCCCATCCGCCACCCAAGGATTTGTAAAGTGCGACCAGATCAAGAAGAGAAGCAGTATCGCTTTCAAGGAGAGATTGCTCAGAGGCGTTGAGTTCTCGCTCGGTGTCAATTAAATCGGTCAGTGCAACTAGCCCGTGCAGATGTCTTTCTCGGTTTAAGTGAACAAGGTTGTGGTATTTTTCAGTAGCCTCTTTTTTCTCAAGGCACGTCTTGAGAGCTTGCGTGTAGGTCATGAGAGCTGTTTCAGTTTCTTCAAGCGCACTGAGAACCGTTTGTTGGTACCGATGAGCTGTCGCGGCCGTTTCTGCACGTGCAGCTTTTAAGTTTCCCATGAGGCGACCGCCTTGGAAGATCGGCATGAGGATGTCACCGCCGAGCGCCCAGGTTTTACTTCCCATATTGAAAAGGTTTTTGATCGCAAGTGATTGAAATCCTCCATCTCCAAACAACGTAATGGACGGGAAAAATGAAGCAACGGCGATTCCAATGGCGGCAGTGGCAGCGGCCAGTTCCCGTTCGACTTTTCGAACATCTGGGCGTCTACGGAGAAGATCAGAGCGGAGTCCTACTGCAACGGTTTCAGGAACGTGGGGAAGAGCACGGGGGATTAGAAGCTCTTCGACAAGTGTTTCAGGAACATCGCCAGTTAAAATCGAGAGGGTGTAGATGGCCCGGTACGTTTGAGCTTGGATATCGGGCAGGAGTGCTTTTTCAGTGGCGAGCTGGGCATGGATATATTCGTAACTGACACAACTGACATAGCCACTATCGAGTTGTTGCTGGACAATCGACATTTTTTGCTCAAGCAACCGTATATTTTCTTCGGTCAGCTCTGTTTTTCTTTGGAGACTGCGCAGCTCAAGGTAATGACGTGCAATTTCTGCCATCACGGTGATCAACGTATCATTCTTAAGTTCAATCGCCCGCCCGATGAGGGCATTTGCAGCTTCAACGGTGCGACGTGTTTTTCCAAAAAGATCAATTTCCCATGAAGCGTCAAAGAGAGCGTTGTAGAGATGTTGAATCTGAGGCGTTTGAGGGCTGAATGAAAGGCCTGTGGCCGGTGAAACGGTTCCTGGGAGTTTTCCAAGACTGGGATCTGATTGAAAGATCGGTCCATTTTTACTGAAGTAGGTTTTCGTCGCATTCACGTCGGCGCCAATTTGAGGAAAAAAAGACGAGGCAGCGACTTGTCTCATCGCCCGTGCTAGCAAGATATTCGATTCGGCCGTCAAGACGTCGTTGTTATATTCAACAGCTTTAGCAATATATTTGTTGAGCAGGTCGTCGTTAAAAACTTTCCACCATTCCACTAGGGGTGTGTCGTTTGAAACTTCTGCAGGCGCCGACCAAGTGTTTGAGACCTTATTTTCAGGTTCTTTGTAGTTAGGCCCCACGGCACATCCTGCCAGGAATAAAAGAACTACTGAAGTCTTCTTCGGAAAAACCATGCGGCTCCCATAAAGTTAACGCATCCAATGATCAAAAGGGGCCAGACATTCTCTAAAACAATTCTGGCTGGCATCGCCTTCAGGAAAAGACCTTTTGATATAACCAACATATATCTGAGAGGGATCAAATAGGTAAATGGTTGAAGCCACTCAGGCATATTTTCAATCGGGGTGGCAAAGCCTGACATCAAGACAGAAGGTGTCATAAAAACAAACGTACCGAGCATCGCTTGTTGTTGCGTCAGCGAAAGGGACGAGATGAAAAGACCGACTCCGCTGATGGATGAGACAAAAACAAAGAGACTTAAGAAATAAAGAAGAAGGGAGCCTGTGAAGGGGACGCCTAGCACTAGCGTACCGATTGTAAGCATAAATATTCCCTCCATAAAGCCGATGATGACTCCAGGTATAATTTTCCCAATCAGGATCTCAATAGGCATTAGGGGTGAGACCAGAAGCTGGTCGAAGGTCCCTAGTTCTCTCTCACGAGCAACTGATTGAGTTGTCACAACAAGGCAAATGAGCATCGATAAAACACCGACAAGGCAGGGGATATTATACCAGTAGTACAAGGTATTGGGATTGAACCAAGTGCGGGGGACGAGCTCGACATTTTGAACCTTGAGTTCTGCTGCTGCAGTATAGTCGTTGTTAAAATGATTAATAATTTGGCTCGTGTAACCTGCAACAATTTGAGCGGTGTTGGATTTACGTCCATCCAAAATGAGTTGCACCGTTGCTGGTTTTCCTGCATCTAAGTTGCGTGAAAATTGTTCATCAATCGAAACGACCATGACCCCCTTTTGATGGTCAAGAAAAGGTCCGATTTCTTGGACGCCCTTCAGAAAGATGATGTGATTATTGAAAATCTTGGTGCCATAAAACCTCTCGATCAGCAGAAATGCTTGCTCCCCATTGTCTCGGTTTAAAATCCCAATCGGAACATTTTTTACATCGAGAGTCGCGGCGTAGGTGAAGACAAAGAGCTGAATGATCGGTGGAAGTAAGATGGAGAGACGGACTTTTCTATCCCGCAGTACAGTCAGAAGCTCTTTCCAAATGAGGGAGAGAATTCTTTTCAATCGAGCCTCTTCACGGTTTTAAGTGCAGTCATCATAAAAAAGAAGAGGCCAATACCCACTATCGGAATCATGTCAATTAGAAGGAGATCCCAGACATTGCCGACCAAAAAAAGACTCTGCAAACTCTGCACGAAATATTTCGCCGGAATGATGTAGGTCAAGTATTGAATCCACTTCGGCATACTTTGAATCTCAAACAGAAACCCCGACAAAATATAAGCAGGCAAAAAGGCGACAATCAGTGTGATTTGATACGACAAGACTTGATTTTTTGTAACTGTTGAGATCATGAGACCAAGTCCCAAGGCACAAAAGAGAAATAGTGCAGAAACACCTGCTAAGACAAGACACGATCCTCGAATCGGCAAGTCATAAACAAAGACAGAGACGAGAACGCAAAGCGTCATCGATCCCATCCCTAAGCAAAAATATGGGATAACTTTTCCAATGACGAGTTCCCAAATTCCCACCGTTGTCGACATAAGCGCTTCCATCGTGCCACGCTCCCATTCTCTCGATACAACAAGGGCTGTCAGGAGCGATCCGATGAGGGTCATGATAATGGCCAGCGACCCGGACAGGAGAAAGTAGCGGCTTTCTAACTGCTCGTTATACCAGTAGCGAGGTTGGATATTAATGAGAGGAGCTTCTCTTGAAAAACCCTCAGTTTTAGCTTCTTGAAGGAGCCAATTTTTGAAAATGCCTTGGGCATAGTTCTGCACAAAATTAGAAGTGTTGGTTTCACTCCCATCTGCAATGACCTGAATGGGAGCAATGGTATCGGGTCTGAGTCGATATTGGGTAAAATACGAAGGAATAATGAACATCCCTCGAATAGATCCCCGTGTTAAGTCGTCCATCAGTTCATGACGATCACGTGAGATTTTCACGTCAAAATAGCGAGAATTCTTAAGCGACTCTGCAAAGCTTTGGGCATCAGGGGATGTATCTTCCATGACAAGACCGACACGCAAGTGATCGAGATCCAGAGAAACCCCATATCCGTATAAAAACATTAAGATGAGCGGAAGAACAATTGCGATGAGATAGGAACTTGGATCTCGCACGATTTGCAGAAACTCTTTCGTAATAAGAGCTTTTAAACGTCTGCTTCTATCCCCTGTCATAATCCTCGATCATTTTGATAAAGGCATCTTCTAAAGTAGGCGCATGGGCTTTTTCTTTCAGAGCATCAGGGGTGTCGAGGTTGATGATTTTGCCTTTGTATACAAGCGCGATTCGGTCACAATACTCTGCTTCATCCATAAAGTGTGTGGTCACCATGATCGTGACACCTTTGTTCACAAGGCCATTGATGTGATTCCAAAATTCACGCCGTGTAATCGGGTCGACACCTGAGGTGGGTTCATCGAGGAAAAGAATTGTTGGGTTGTGCATGTTGGCACACGCAAGTGCCAAACGTTGTTTGAAGCCGAGTGGAAGTGTATCTGCGGAAGAGGCGAGGTAAGGCTGAAGAGAGAAGGTCTCAACCATCTCTTGAACGGCCATTTTTTTCTCATGGTTGGAAAGATTGTACACCCCGGCAAAAAAATCGAGATTTTGAGAGACACTTAAATTTCCATAGAGCGAAAACTTTTGAGCCATGTATCCAATGTGCGATCTCGCAACGCTTGCAGCTTCGAGGAGATCGACGCCACTGACAAATGCTGTCCCAGACGTCGGTTTTAAAAGGCCGCAGAGCATCTTGAAGGTAGTGGTTTTTCCTGCGCCATTAGGTCCGAGTAGCCCAAAAATTTCTCCTTTCTGGACGGTGAGAGAAATACTTTCAGCAGCAGTGAAGGAGCCGAATTTCTTCGTTAAATTCTCTGCGACGATGACTGTTTTAATCCCATCTTTTACAACAGGCGCTTTATCGGCTAGCTCTGAACTTCCACCAGGTCCTCCACCTAAAATATCGATAAAGGCGTCTTCAAAGCGGGGAGGTGTACTTTCTAAATGGAGTCCTACAGGGGGCTTCTCATTTTCTCGGAGAACAATCCTTAGATCATGTCCTTGGATGACCCCATCCATGACACTTTTGTCATTCAAGACCTCAAATAGAAGCTTGCGCCTGTCTCCTTGAATGTCGACCACTTTGAATGTGCGTCCTGCAACCCGATTTGTCAAATCTGCGGGATCACCTGAAAAGCAGAGCTTGCCCTCATTGAGAAGCAGCACGGTATGACATTGCTGTGCCTCATCCAAATAGGCCGTACTCCAAACCACCGAGATCCCCTCAGCAATTAAGTTATAAACCATCGACCAAAGTTCTCTCCTAGAGATGGGATCTACACCAACGCTCGGTTCGTCCAAAAGAAGCAACGCAGGCTTTTTAATAAGAGCGCAAGCGAGTCCCAATTTTTGTTTCATCCCTCCTGAGAGATCCCTTCCAAATCGATCGGTGAAAGGAGCAAGTCCTGTAAATTTTAAGAGTTTTTCAAACGTCTCTTTTCGTTCATCTCCAATGACTCCTCGCAAGTCTGCATAAAGGTTGAGGTTTTGCTGGACGGTGAGATCTTCGTAGAGGCCAAAACGTTGCGGCATGTAACCGGTGAGGAAGTGGATCTGCTCTGCATCTTGGATGGTATCATATCCATCGACAGTGATGGTTCCAGCGGTTGGTTTTAAAAGTCCAGCCATGAGACGGATCAGCGTCGTTTTTCCGGCTCCATCGGGTCCGACAATGCCGACGATTTTTCCTTTAGGGATTGAAGCTGAAATCCCGCTGAGCGAATATTTTGAGAGGTTTTTAATTTCGACGACCATTTTTCAGCCTGAGTTTGACTGTTACAGGCATTCCCTGGACAAGACCTCGATCGGGATTGTCAGCATAAATCCGAAGACGGTAGACAAGATCGGTCCTGAGTTGGGTCGATTCCACTGTTTTTGGGGTGAATTCCGCTACGGGGGAAATAAATCCGACCTTTCCTGTATAGACAGGACCATTTTCAACATCGGTGTAGATCTCTGCTTCCATTCCATAGGTGACTTGGCCCAGATGAGGCTCATCGACAAAAGCTCGGATCCAAACTGGAGAGCTGACCGATAACGTATAGACAGGATCGGCAGGGTTGACGATGGTGCCGGGTTCTCGAATACGAGTTAAAATGATGCCATCTGTTGGTGCATATGCCTCTGTATATTGCATGTTATCACGCGCCACTTGCACGGCTGCTTCTGCTTGCAAAAGGTTGGCGATCAACTGATCTCGATTTGTGCGAGCATTGTCTAAATCTTCTTGCGAAACACCCCCTACTGCGATCAACTCTTCACGACGACGGAGCAAAACTTCTGCATTGTCTAAATTGACTTTGACCGCTTCTAATTGGGCGAGCGCTTCACGCACTTTACTGTCATAAGGAGTTTTGTCGAGCGTTGTCATTAGAGTCCCTTGTTTGACCTGGGCTCCCTCTTCGAAGAAAAGATCGGTGACTTGGCCTGCGACCCGAAACCCAATATCGACTTGACGAACATCGACATTTCCATAGAGGGTGAGGATGTTAGGATCTTTCTTTTCTCGCATGACTAAACTGATCAACGTGATGATAACAGCAAGAAGAAGAACAAAAAGTCCGATGATAAAGATATTTCGTTTCATGTGTCCTGAACTCACATGTATAACTATATAAAAAAAATTTCAATCGAGAAAAATCATCAGAGGAAATAGACTTGCAGCGTGGAACTGACCAAAATGATATCAATCGGTCTCATTGCCCTCTTTGGAGCGATGAGCCCAGGGCCTGATTTTGCAATCGTTGTCAAAAACTGCCTCCGTGGGAAATTTAGAGACGGTTGCTTGACGTCTCTTGGAATTTCAACGGCGTTGATGATTCACTTAAGCTATTGTATCTTAGGTGTTGCATGGGTGATTTATGAGTCACCCTTTCTTTTCCATCTCATTAAATATGTGGGTGCCATTTATCTGTTTTATTTAGGCATTACCCTACTCAAGGAAAAAATAACCGACGAGAAAGTTTCCGAGTTAGCACAAGCGACCTCTCCTAAAAAACACAATCCCTTTTTGAACGGATTTTTAACAAATCTACTCAATCCCAAAGTGACACTTTTCATGCTCAGCTTGTTCACGCAATTTATTGACCCCTCAATGAATGTCTGGGACAAAGTAGTACTTGGAGTTGAAATCACTGTAATAAGCTTTGTGTGGTTTACGCTGCTTTCTTATTTGATTACACACAGACTCTTGCAAAAGCATTTTACAAAGTTCCGAAAGATCATCACTAAGACAATGGGGGCGCTACTTTGCTTGCTAGCTCTCTACATTACATTGAGTGCTTAAATAGTATTCTGCAACTGCGAGGTCCCACTCCGTCGTGATTTTTAGATTTCCCTCTGAGCCTTGAACAAGATGAACAACACCCCCCTGATCAAGGACTAAACGACAATCGTCAGTGGCATTTGTCTCTTTACTTTTCTCATGAGCTTCACAAATAAGGGGATACGAAAATGTCTGTGGTGTTTGTCCACGTCGAAACTGATGCCTCGGAGGAATCGAATCAATCGTTGTTCCATCAGCTGTGATAATCAAAGTGTCAGCAGACGCAATCACGGTGTCGACAGCCTGATGAATCTGCACAGCTTGAGCGTTTCTTTGTAGGATTTCAAGTGAAACAAGGGGACGTACAGCATCATGGATCATCACGTACTGGCAGTTTGGGGCGCAAGCTTTGAGACCTTCCCAAGAAGAGGCTTGCCTGGTTTCTCCACCACTGACTACTTTGACTTCAGCATAAGCGGAAACTTCTTCTTGAACACTTTGTATCCACTCTGGATGACAAACCAGAATAATCTCTTGAAAGAGTCGTGAGCGGCGGAAAGTTTCGAGTGTACGTTGGTAGACTTTTAAATCTCCGAGAGGGTGAAACTGCTTGGGCAACTGGCTTCCCAGCCTTCTCCCTTCACCCCCCATCAAAATCAACGCTGTAAAATATGGTAGCATTTGATTGTTAGTTTATGTAAAATCTTTTCCAAAATCTAGGAAGAAACGATGAAATATTTACTTTTATTTGTGACCTCTTTTGCTCTTCTAAGTAGCTCGGAGAAAAGCCGCCAAGATTATCTGGAGATCATTCGGGAGTATCCTTTGCTCGTCTCAGAATTGGGGGATGCGAAGAAAGGGGAAATTGAAATTTTAATTGCTCCTGAAAAAATGGCAGAAATTGAGACCAAAACAGGTCGCGATGTCGGGTTGATTAAAAAAGATAAATTTTGGACCTTTATCAACGATGCAGTTCGTTTCCCAAGTGGTGCCGAAGGGGTTTATAGCCGCATTATCTGGAATAAAGCCCTGAAAGATCCCAAAACAGTTGGGGTTTGTGTCATGCCGTTCATTGAAGGAAAAGGAATCGTGCTGAACTGTAACTACAGGCACGCGACACGGTCATGGGAGCTCGAGCTTCCTCGTGGGGGTGTGAATGAGAATGAATCACTGGAAGATGCAGCAAGACGGGAGACGCTAGAAGAGACGGGAAAGGTCGTTAAAGAGTTAACCCTTTTAGGTTCAATGACGCCTGACTCGGGAGTTGTTTCAACAGTCGTGCCTATCTACCATGCAAAGGTTGAAGGCTCTCAGGCGAACGCGCCAGAAAGTTCAGAAGCCATTGAAGAAATTATTGTTCTAACGCATGCTGAGCTTAGAAAAGCTCTAGTGGATGGATATTACGTCTGCAAAATTCGGGGTGAAACGAAACGAGTCCACTGTAGAGATCCATTTCTCACGTATGCAATCTTAATGTGTATTTCAAAGGGCCTCTAAGATTCATTGATTGTCATCCCTTTGAGTTCCTGATGGAGCCATTCGGCTCGTTTGTGGGTGAGCTCAGAGGGGTTGGAGAGTTGCAACAGGTGTGTAAGATAGCCGCGGCGTAGTTGTAGCATGAGGGTCGAGAGTTTTTGTGATGTGATGCCAGAAACCCAGCCGAGGAGCGCGCCAAGCTTGAGGCCTGAAAGTCCATCCAGAGCTTCTTTAGGTTGGAGCTGATAAGAGTGCATGATCAGTCCAAATGATCTTCCAACAAAGTCTTTGAGTCCATCCGTCGGTTTTGTTTTAAGTTCATCTCGTAATTTTTTTTCAGCCGCAGCAATTTTAAGAGCGGTTGTTTGAAGTAAACTGAGGATAGTTTCTTCTGAAATCCCTAGCGTATAGTGGTTTTTCACAATCAGAAAGTCACCGATGAACTCATCGGGAGATCCTTCGAGTCCTTGGAAGGAAATTTGGTCATCAGAGCTACTCATGAGCAACTCTTTTAACCCGCCCGTCTGCCGAAGTGCTGGGACATGTAGATAAATGCGTGCCTCCAAGGCTGTCCCTGATTGGAGAGGGTAGGCAGTTAGATATCCAAAACGGGGTGAAAATGCGTATGGATGTATCCGTCCAATAGCGTCATCGATCGCTGCAAGGGAATGATACGATTTTAGCAAGTCGTCTTCGATATCAATGAGTTGGTACTGAAGATGGTTAATTTCATTGAGGGTAATTAGGTAGGTGCCTTGTGAATTGAAAGCAAAGCCTTGTCCCGCACGTGCTTCTTGAAATCCTTTCGTGCATTGAAAATGTTCAAAGAGAAGCTCTTTGTCTAAGGGGGTGAGTGTTTCGGCTGGAAAGAATGTGAGAGAGCCTAAAGCAGGAATTTTCTGAATCGTTTCGACAACTGCTTTCAAGCTTCCTGAGAGTTCAGCAGGGGTCATTTTCCCCGGAAATTTATAGAGAGCAAAATTGCGATAGAGATGGAGTGTCGCTCCCATCCAAATGGGATTTTTCTCTTGATCCCACGCAGTTTTCTGAAAAAGGATCTCTGGCAACTTAGTCATGCTTATCCGTCAGCGCTTTGATTTGGTCGCGGATAGAAGCGGCTTGTTCATAATTTTCTTTTTTCAGCGCTTCGTTGAGGGCTTCGTTCAAAGAAGATAATTTTGTTGAAAGAACAGGAGAGCTGGGTTGTTGAGGAGATCTTCCAAGATGGAGGGTTTGGAGTTTTTGAGCTTGAGCTTTTTTTTGGAGCGAGAGAGGAATCCCGCTAGCATCGATGAGCTCGCTCACGATGTAATCTGCAAAGACGGTATAACACTCTGGACAACCAACAGGCTGGCCCATTTTCACTGACTCCAGTGATGTCCCACAAACGCCACAGCAGAGTGTTTGGTCACTGTTTTTTGCCCCTGAGACATCTCCGTAAAGTTTTGATTTAAGCAGTGGACATTCACCACACATCTCTGTGCAAGAAATCGTTTGGCCAACAATTTCTTTATAAAGAACTTTGACAGGTCTTTTGCATTCGCCGCACTCGATTGATCTTTCGCCCATGCTTATTTCATACGGGGTGGAGATTAAAAAATAAAGGATTTCATCTAGATAGACAAAAAGAATCTAAGGCAGTAAAGTGAAAGTTGATCAATCATCAATTAGAGGATGGATAAGATGAGTAAAATTGTTAAGTTTATTCTTGCTGCAAGTGCTTGTGTAGCTTCTCTACAGGGAGCACCGTCACCTGCAAGTTGCAGTTCACTGGTGCCCGAAATGCAGCAGTTTGCTCAGCAACTAACTCCAGCCAATCAAGCCATTTTTTGTACCCAATTTTCTGATGCACAGCGCGCCTCTGCGATGCAAATGTCAACCTCTCCAGACTCCACAGGTGCGATGACATCTCCTAATGAAGCGGTTCAGAAAGTTGTAGGTGCAAGCGGTTCTAACCCTCAGGGACAAGTTCCAACCGGATGCCCTGTTAAATAAGGAGACAATAATGAATAAAAAATTAGTGCTAGCAGCAGGTCTTATGACTCTGATGGCAAGCCTGGCAGAAGGGGGCTCATGCAGCTCATCTGCGGCTACTTGTGAGAAAACATCAGCGGCCGTTGCGGTCTCTACAGAAGAAGCTTCTTTTGCTGCTAAATTGAGCGAGCAGCAGGCTACAGCGTTTAATGAAATGAGCGCTGACGAGCGTCTTGAAGTTCTGACAGCTGCAGAAAAACAGAATCTTACACCTGATGCTGCAGTCGATCAATTCATGAACAAACATGAAATCGCTTTGGTCGAAGGCGAACTCAAAACAGTTGAAGTTAACTAACCTTCAAAACTTACTCCGCATGGTACGAAAATAAGAGCATGTGGAGTAAGTTCACTCCAAAGTGACACACAATACTCCCTTCTAAGTAACCTGAAAGTTCATAGACAAGTCCATAGATAACACCTGCAGCGAAGACAAGTGCAAGCATCACAGGTGATGCTGTCCAGGCAAGATGGAATAGGGTGAAGACCGCTGAAGCGCCGATAATGCCTAGGGTTTTCCCTAAAATCCCTTTTCCAATTTGAGTGGCCAGTTCCTTTTGTAAGAATCCTCTGAAGAACGCTTCTTCAGGGATCACAACGAGAAACATATTTGAAATGATGCGGATTAGAAAGTGACTTGGAAGCTTTATTTGCCACTGGATGGCTCCTGTCCCAAGAGCTAATGCAGCAAGTCCGAAAATAAAGATTAAAATCAGGGGAACGGCTTTAAGACCAACTTTAATCCAATCTTGGCGTGTTTGACAAAGAGAGACAAGAAAGACCAGTGGGAAAAGCCCGATGAGAGGTTTATCAAAGTTAAGATAAAAGTTATCCGTTATTTGCCAATTTCCAAAGCCGGGGATGAGGTGGTAGTTGAGACCGGCGGCAACAAGAATCGCCGTCAGAGTCAGAAAGTGGCGTCTTCCACCTGCAATCGGATTTTTTAAAATCCAAAATAAAATGAAGAGAAGGAGGACGACAATCAGAGAAAAAGGTTGAGCAACACCACTGTAGATCGCTAAACTAAAAGAAAGGGCCAAAAAGGAGCCCCACAACCATGCTGACCGGTGTATCCAGAGGCTTCCAAAGGTCATCATGAGGCAAAAGTAAGCTAAATGACCGATTTCCATTTTAAGGTTGATCATAGATGTTAAGAAATAAAAGAGAAAGTGTTGAGTGGCTCGAATTTGAGATCTTTCAAGAGTTCCCACAGATTTCTCATGCGATTTTTTTACGACATGGTGGAATTAGCCAGGCACCGTTTCATGAGCTGAATGTGGGAGGAGGAACAGGGGATGACCTCCATCATATTAATGCAAATCGCGCCCTTTTGAAAAAGCTATTAAAATGTTCATCCTTAGCAAGCGCACACCAAGTCCACGGAGCTGAAGTGAAAGAAGCTCCCCTAGAAGCATCGGATGATAAATGTGACGCGCTTTATACCCAAAAAGAGGGTGTGGCTCTTTTTATTAAACATGCCGATTGTCAAGCGGCCATTGTCTATGATCCTGTGCAGAAAATCATAGCGAATATCCATGCTGGATGGAGGGGAAATGTCCAAAATATCTACCAGGCAACAGTCAATCAACTGAAAAGACGGTTTGGATCAAAACCCGAAGATTTAATTGTGGGGATCTCTCCCAGTTTAGGCCCGTGCTGTGCGGAGTTTATTAATTACAAAACAGAGCTTCCAGAGCCGTTCTGGGAGTTTCAAGTCAAACCTTTCTATTTTGATCTGTGGGCAATTGCACGCAAACAATGGATGGATGCAGGAGTGCTCTCGCATCATTTACAAATTGCGGGAATTTGTACCTGTTGTAATAAGGAAGACTATTTTTCCTACAGACGAGATAAACCGACTGGACGTCACGCGACGGTCGTTCTGAAAAAAGCACCTTAGAGCCAATTGCAAATCAGCTTTGTTCAAAAAAATTAATGAGTTTTGTAATGGGCTCTTTAATTGTAAATGTTGATGGCTACAACGTAGCTGATAAATTTCTGGGTGTTACGCCCCGCCACAGTAAACCACGGACCTGCAATAATTCCGAGATTTGTGCTCCAGTTATATTCAATGGCAGGAGCCAAGGCAAAGAGTTCTTTGGAAGGCCCGCCCGGTTTGAGGTTAAAGGGGGTATAGCCTGAAAATCGAGTTTTATTGTTGTGTTGGTATTGGATATCGAGCGCTAGAGCCCATCTTTGTGTCAGAGAGTACTCAAATCCGCCTAGAAAGAGGAATACGTTGCCAGGGTAGACGGTTCCACGCGTTCCTTTAATTCCATCCAAGGTAGGTGCTCCTCCAAAAATACTGAGCCCCTTGACGTTAACAGGAGTTCCAAAGTTGTAATTGAAAAACAGCCTCCAAGAGAGAAACTGTGCTCCTGTAATGTGATGGAGTCGCGTCATGACGATCCCAACGGAAGGGATCCATGTCCCGATTCCTCCAACATCAGTTTCTAAGCGTTCAGGGTTTAAATGATCATACTTACCAAGAGGAACGTTTGCTCCAAAGCGGAGTTTAATTCCAGGGTACCAGCTGTCTCTTTGATCGTATAAAAGCTGAAAAGCAAAAACAAGAGGAAGGTCACTCATCCTCCACATATGTTGATCTTGATTCTTGTTGTAGACAAATTGGGGTGTCATATCGAATTCAGCATTTGGTAACACACCGAATTGCATTGTCATTTGATAGAGAATATCATTAAACGTGGGGTGAGACTGAGATTTCCAATGAGCGTCATACTTGGCTTTTGCTTGAGTCCAATAAATATACGGCTCATAGTTTTGGTGTCCTTCAGGAACGACATGTCCGGAAGGTGTGAGAATAGGACCTGTAAACCAAGGTTGGGGTGTCTTCGGAGATTCTCCCTGAAAAAGATATTCGTCAAACGATTCGCGTGCAGAAACGGTTGCCGTCAGGAGGATTGCTAAAAGTAGAGGGTGCACTTTTTTCATGAGATTCTCAAAAATTTAAGCGTATTGAATGAATGTAACATGTCTTTTTTCTTTTTGTCGAGGTGGATTCAGGTAATTTTGGAGAGATTCCAGCGGCGTTTCCGCAACCACAACACTATGCGTGCATAAATCGAAAAGTGTTTCTGCTTCGAGCGAATGGGGCGGAGTGCGTGAAAGCAGGAAGATGAAATCATACTGATTTGAAAGAGCTTGAATTAGTTGCTCAAACTGTTTCGATTTCAAAAGCTCTACTCCCTCGGGGCTTGAATTTCCAACAGGCAGAAAATCGTAAGACGGAAAATGACGGATGGCGTCTAAAGAAGAGTTTTCGGAGAGGATTTGAAAAAGCCCTGGTACTTCATCTTGGGTTGTGATTTTTCCAAAGCTACAATCGATGATACAGCTTGTTTTATTATATTTTTTCAAGAGAGCGGCCAAAGCAGGGAAGAAAAGGGTCTGTTTTTCGCCGAGCACTGCAACGATTCCTTTCGGAGGTTCTTGAGTGTCTAGTAGAAAGGAGATGAGCTTGCGTAGCGTATCACGGTCGTTATCCTGGATTGTTTCAAGCTGGAGTGGAGACGTTGGAGAAAATGATCCTGACGTATGGACGCCGATTTGTTTAAGAGTCGTAAGAGAGATAGGAAATCCTTTGATCAAGGCTTGTACAATCATGAGAATTGAAAAAAAGATAAGACTTAGGAAAGAGGCAAGAGTCGATTTCACAAATAAATGTGGTTGTATAAACCCAAGGGGTGGCTTCGCAATATCTAGAGGTCTGGACTCGACTTGATATAAATGATGAGCGAGATTTTTCGTTTCAGCAATATGAACAAGCCCTTCCATCATTCCGCGTGTGAGATCTGATTTAAATTTGAGGCGATTTTCATGGACCCATAACCCGGGTAGTGTTTGCAGGGACCGTGTCAGTTCGGCAATTTTGGTTTTGAGAGCCTCTTGCTCTTGCATCAAGAGTGTCTTTATCACAGAATACAAAGAGGAGAGCTTTTCTTTGAGGAGATCGATACGGATTTTTCCGAGTTGCAAGGTTTGGTTGAGGTGAGATTCAAGGAACCGTTTATGAGTGGTGAGAGTTGTTTTCACCCGATCCTTATCGCGGAGAGATCGATGCATATCATCGTGCAGCTGTGCTTCCAATTCACTTGATCGTTGGATCATTTGCTGTGTCACAGTGTCATTTAAGACATTCGAAAGAGTGCTGATTTCAAAGTGAGGATCAAAAAGATGATCTCGCATGAACATCACTTGTTTAAGCTGAGCATGGAGATCATCAAACTGAGTACTGTATTGATCGAACTGCCTGCGCGCGACATCAAGGCTAATCCCACTCAAATCATTTTGAGTCGTTTGTATCCACTGACTGCTTTCACGCAGAGACTTTTCACGAGAGGCGAGGTGATGCATGAAATCGTTGATGAGACCCTCGATTTTGCTGCTGCGGTTGGGTTCGTTGCTGTCTAAAGCAAGGTTGAACTCATCGATCGCAGGTTGTAGCTCTGTGAGAGAGGAGGCGGTTATTTTTTCTTTTCTATGGACGTGTTCAAGGAGTTGTTTAGCAGAGCCAATTTGACCTGTTAAAAGTTGTGAATACCGTTCAATCAAGAGAGGTTCAGTGCTGCCGATTTTTGTTGTGAGATCGGTTTTGGCGATTCGTTGTTCAATTTGATTGAGCTCGATCTCAACTCCATTAAGACGTGTTTTGTGGAGCTGAAGGGGTTCTAAGACAAACTCCATTTCTTCTTTGATGCCTAAAAATCCTTGAGATTTGAGATTGTCTTGAAGGGCGATTGCATGGTCTTGAATGTCTCGATCAAATTTTGCGCTCAGCTCATTTTGCCGTTCATTGAGATAGGAAATTTGCGAGCCAATGATGAGTCGATTTTCCTCAATGAGATATTTTTCATACATCGCCATCAAAGTATTAACCACTTCAGCACTTCTTGGACGGTTTGAATCGATATATTTTATGATAAGAAGGTTCTTATCTTCTCGTGATGCTTTAATGGTCAGTTTTTTGCGAAGGGTATTGATAACAGGTTGAACAGGTTGAAGAATAAAGGATACCTCTTCTTTCAAAGGTAGGGTGTGTAGTGTCAGTTGAAAGAGGGGATGTTTAACAGGCTCTCCAACGATGCCGTTGGCTAGCTGCTGTTTTTTATCGTCATAGAGAGAAAACCGATTGTCTGCCTCTTTTTTGAGGGCCATTTTATAAGGCTTTTCGCTGGTGAAAGTGACATCAGAGAATCGAAGCTCTTGTCGATCTTTTGGAATATATCTTAACTCAGCAAGAAGGTTTCTAAACAAGGTATCGAAAAAACGATCCTCTTGTTCTATTTCGACTTGGAGCCCCATTTTTCGAACAGTTTTCTCTAGCACCGTATCAGAAAGCATTAGAGAGGATGAGATACCTTCAGAGCTATTTGATGAAAAAGATTGGAGAATGTTTTTAAGATCAAATCCTTGTTCATTTCTCCCTGACGATTGCTTAAAAGTTGCGCGTGCTTCGTAAAAGAGGGGAGTTGTAACAAAATAACAGAAAGTCATCACGCCACATAAAACACTGAGTTGGACAATCTGTTTTTGACGGGACTTAAGAATCTGCTTAATATCGTCCCACGTAAAAATAAGGTTCACGGAACATTAACTCCTATGCTACGAATGCCTTTCGTGATTAGGTCGATGTTAACAAAGGTTGGAAGCAGTTGCGACATAAACCGATTCCATTGGGTAATCGGAGTCGCTGCAACATAGACAATGTCTCCTGGCATCAGCAAAAGACTATCCGAGGGAAGGTGGATTACATGGTCCCAGGTGAGAGTGTAAATTTTTGGGTTCATCACGCTACCTCGGATTACTTGAATGTACGATTTGTTCCCTGTGTAAGGAATTCCACCGGCGGCAGCGAGCGCTTGCCTGATCGTCATAAATCCATTGGGCACGTCAACCAGTTTCTCTTTCCCTACCTCTCCAAGAACCATGAGCGTTGAAGCCGATGGATCTGCGATATAAATTTTATCTCCCCCCTGCATCACGACATTTTGAGACATGTCTCCCTCTTTGATAAGCTTATAGAGGTCAACGGGAATCATCTCACTCCCTCGAACCATATAGCTTTTAAAGAGGTTGGCCTGGGGAGGGACTTTTGCTTTGGAGAGAACTTCAAATAAACGGATTTTGCCATCCACTGGAATTGTTGGCAGAGAAACAAGCCCTGCCAGCTCGACCTTTCTCTCAAGTCGATCACGGTAGCCTAGGAAAATTTGAACATCCCGGATTTCTCCAGCATACGCATCTTGGATTTTCTGCGCAGCTTGCTCCAGGGTCAGGTCTGTCACGGGGATAGGTTCTAAGTCGGGAAGGCGGATCTTGCCGTCTTGTACGGGAAACCCTATGGTTTGACTAAGAGCTGCAACGGCTGCTGCAATGTCGGAGCGTGTAGGATGAAAAACCGCGACCGTGAGAACGTCGCCATCTTGGATAGCATCAACATATTCTTTGAGATAGTCGGGGGAGAGTTCAACAAATTCCTTGCCCTCCAGCTGTAAAATTGAAAATTTACCTTGTCTAATCTTGTATGAATCCATAACAAGTTCATCGGCTCCCACCTCGTCAGACCCGACGTAAGGAGCCCTTGTACAGCAAGCACAAGAGAAAAGAATGAGAAATAACGAAAATTGTGTTATAATCTTTTTCATAGAACGGCTCATTTTGAACACTAAATTAGATTATTTTCAATGAACATTTTTATCACTGGCATTGCAGGCTTTATTGGTTTCCATCTTGCTGAATTCTTAAAACAGCGTGGAGATTTTGTTGTAGGTTGTGACAATTTCAACCCGTATTACTCACCTGAATTAAAACGTCAAAGAGCAGAGCGTTTAACGCAGCAGGGAATCCCTGTGATTGACGCCGATATTCGAGATCTGAATCAACTCGAAAAAATCATTAAGAATTATCAAGTGACCCATGTTGTTCATCTGGCTGCACAAGCAGGAGTGCGGTATTCAAAAGTGAATCCGCAAGTTTATTCCGATGTCAATCTCGATGGGTTTCTTCAAATTCTTGAACTGATTCGGCGACATCCTCCAATTCCTTTGATTTATGCCTCTTCTTCTTCGGTCTATGGACTCAATCAAAAAATACCCTTCTCAGAGGCTGACATGACGGATGTCCCTTCGAGCCTTTATGGAGCGACAAAAAAGTCGAATGAGCTCATGGCTAGAGCCTATCACCATCTCTATGGGATTTCGGTGACGGGTCTCCGCTTCTTTACTGTGTACGGCCCTTGGGGTAGGCCCGATATGGCGTATTATAGTTTTGCTGAAGCGATTTTGAAGGAGAAGCCGATCCAAATTTACAACCAAGGGCAGATGAAGCGGGATTTCACCTATATCGATGATATCATCCAAGGAACAGTTGCAGCACTCGATCGATCTCTCCCTTGCGAGATTTTCAACCTCGGGAATAATCAACCCGAAGATGTTCTTACATTGGTAGAACTTCTTCAGCAGAAATTAGGTAAAAAAGCCCAGCTCGAACTTCTCTCCGATCAGCTAGGAGAGGTTCCTATAACCTACGCTGATATCACAAAAAGTCAGTCGATGCTGGGATTCAAACCTCAAACGTCCCTTGACCAAGGGCTTGATAAATTTTTAAGTTGGTATAAAGACTACACATGCGGTTAGAAGACGTTATTGATGAAATCACCCGTTATTGCAATAAACCTGTCTGGAAAGCAACAAACACAAGTGGATAGAAAACTTACACCTAAATGGACTGCTGTGGATCATGTTTTATCACGAGAGTACGCTGTTTTTTTGGAAAGAGTTTGTATGTTTGACCGCAAGAACCTGCAAGGCGCTCTCAGCGATCACCACGCAGTTAAGCTAGTTCTGCAAAAGCCTTTGGAAGAAATTGGATCAGATCTGAGGCAATGAGGCTGTAAGACGTCAGCTCTTCTACGGCGAGCTCGCCGGCACGGCCATGGAGATAGACGGCAAGTGAGGCCGCTTTATCAGGAGGCATTTTTTGTGCAAGAAATGCGGCAACCATCCCCGTTAAAACATCGCCAGAACCCGCCGTTGCCATGCCCGGATCTCCTTCCATAACAATCAATGGATGTCTCTTGGGATGAAATAGAATTGTCGGAGCCCCTTTAAGAATCAAAGTTACATCGTGCTTTTCAGCCCATCTTTGGCAGTTGTCAAGGGTAGGAGAGGTTCCTAAAAGACGTGTCATCTCACCATGATGAGGTGTGACAATAGAGCCCATCGGGAGGGTAAAATCGGATGTCATCGCTAAGTGGTATAGGCCATCTCCATCAATGACCGTCGGTTTTTTCAAACGTGAGAGAAGTTTCTGAAACAGCTTTTGAGTTTGAGGATGGCGACCAAGTCCAGGACCGACGAAAATGGCATCAGCTTTTTCTTGTTCTTCTTCAATACGGGCCAAATCAATCGTTTCTCGAATCACTTCTGGATTTAGGTGGGTAGGAGATGTTTCGGGCTGTGTGAAAAGCTTGACAATCCCTGCTCCGCTTCGCAGCGCCGCAAGAGTTGATAAAGCAGCAGCTCCTGGCATTTCAGGAGAGCCGCTGACTGCAAGAACATAACCTGCTTCATACTTATGACGCGACCGAATGATCAGAGGCAGGTGAGGAGGATCTTTCTTCAAAAGAAGTGCTGTCGATTTTGCATGGGTCAAAATCTCGGGGAGTATTCCAATGCCGCAGATGAGAAGAGCTCCTACATAATCCCATCCTTTTCCAATGAAACAACCGATTTTAGGAAGTCCTAGGCAGCATGTGATCGTTGCATCGATGACAACACTTTCAACAGCTCCTGTCGTCCCATCAAGGCCCGAAGGTAGGTCGATCGCGAGGATGGGTGCATTTTGTGAATTTGTCCATGTGATTGCATGGGTGATTAATTCATCAGGAGTTCCATGAAAGCCTGTCCCAACAATCCCATCAACAATCAACGAGGTTACAATCTCTTTTTCCATCCGAAAAGGATGAAGAGTTCCACCGGCTTGGTTAAATCGATCGAGGCGAGCTTTGCAGAGAGGGGTCAGTTCTTCGACAGGATAGATAAGATAGGCTGAAACACGGAACTGCTCTTGCAAGAGAAGAGTTCCAACAGAGAGGGCATCGCCCCCTTTGTTTCCTTTCCCAACCACGAGCACGACTTCTTTTGGAGAGCCAGAAAGTTCAAACCAATTAAGAATCACCCCACAGAGCGCTTCAGCTGCATTGTCCATGAGCTCTTCGGTTGATAACCCTTCAGCAGAGCAGAGTTTTTCGAGTCTCCGCATCTCGTCGCAAGTGACAACCTTTGTGCCCTGGATCATAGAACCTCTTTCGCAACTAAAATTCTGTCGATTTTCTGGATTTTTTGATGCATTTTCCAGCTCTTTCATTGGGGGGTTATATCAACTTCGTATATTACCCCCAATGAAAAAGTTGGAAAATGAACAAAAATTCTCAGAAAAGCGACGAATCTTTAATTGCGAAAGAGGTTCATAGATGTTCCTCTTTGATGGCTCGTTGAAGCAGTTGTTTCACAGCATCGCGAGGGTTCATTTTTTTGTATAGGATGGAATAGACGGCTTCAGTGATAGGGATATCAATTTTTGCTTCTTCTGCAAGTTGCATTGCAGAGAGACACGTGTAAGCCCCTTCAACGACCATTCCTACTTTTGCTTGCGCCTCTTCCAAAGAGAGGCCTTCTCCAATCAGACGGCCAAATTTCGAGTTACGACTGTGTCTTGAAAGACAGGTCACACAGAGATCTCCGAGTCCTGAAAGCCCATTCAACGTTTCCGATTTGGCACCCTTTGTAACAGAGAGCTTACGGATTTCATGGAGACCGCGCGTCATCAGTGCGGCTTTGGTGTTGTCTCCAAACCCTAGTCCATCGGCAATTCCGCACGCAATCGCAATCGGATTTTTGAGGGCTCCCCCAAAAGAGACTCCGTTGATGTCATTATTAGGATAGACGCGGAAATAGGGGGTGGAGAAAAGATCATGAATTTTTAACATCACAGCTGAGTCATAGCCCGTGGCTACAATGGAGGTGGGGAGTTTTTGAACCACTTCTTCTGCATGGCTAGGACCACTTAACGCACCAATTTGCGAGCGAGCTCCACTTCCCATCACATCCAAAACAACTTCTGGAAGGAGCAGGCAGCTATTTTGCTCGATTCCTTTCGAGGTGATAACGATAGGACTTTTAGTCCCTCCTAAATCGACAATCTTTTGGAAAATAGGTCGTATCCCTTTTGTTGTGACAGACTCAACGATGACGTCGGCTCCATTCAAGGCTTCTGCAAAGTCCGTGGTAAAGGTGAGATGCTTATCTGCAGGGTAATTAGGAAGTTTTGGATGGCACCGTGTTTTCTGCATCTCCTTGATGTGAGCTTCATTCTGCCCCCAGAGCACCACAGTGTGACCTTTCGATGCAAGCAGTGAAGCTAAACTAAATCCCCAGGTTCCCGCACCAAAATAACCAAACTTCATATTAAGCCTTTATTACGACAGTATCACAATCCAAGAATCCGTTGAAGCGCTGCTTGAACCGTGGCAAGACTTTTATCGCCGCTAGCATTTTTCAAGGGAGCATAGACATCTTCACGAGGATAGAGCAAGAGATTTGTCTTCTGAGAAAAGGGGAGCATATCAAAAATAAATCTCTCGAATTTCAAAATCCACTCTTTGGAAAGAGGATCTTGTTTCCGTGCAATGTGCCACGGAAATGTTTCTTGTGAGACGTTCTCTGCAAAAGAGAGATTAAGGGCAAAAAGTCCGATATGTGCCAGACATGCTTGTATAGGTTGTTCTGCAGGAAGTTCGGAATACTCTCTCACTTCGATGTGATGGTTGTTACGAACCATGATCCCCACTTTCTCTTCCGCATTTTGACGTGAGATCACCTTAACGGTGACATCTGCTGGGTGAGCAACATGGTAACCAATCAAAATCGGATCGACGGGGTCAGCTAGCGGATTATCAATCGGTGAAATCGTCAACTCCTCAATACCAGCTTTTCTCCAGGCATCTAAAATTCCATTTTTTTGAAGCAGATGCAATGCATAGCCGTTTCCATCAGGTCCTGTGGCGAGTTTTCCATCAGGCCTTAAAATCCAGTTTCCATTGCTATCGACAAAGGGAGCTTCATGTTGGATGACGAGTGTGGTAAAGGAATCGAATTTTTTGTCTCGGATGAATTGTGCAATCGGAGCGTAATTTTCTTTCGACGTGATAACTGCGCACGGAATTTTCGTTTGGTACAATCTACGTGCGAGTTCAATTTTCTCTAGATGAAGTTCAAGCAGAGTTTTTTGTCCATCGGGTGTAACTGGAACAAGCGCTTTTGGAATCGAAAGCCCTAAACGGCTTCCTTGGCCACCTGCTAGAATGAGACACCCAACTTTATTTTGAGTGAGACGTTCAATTCCAAGCGGTGTCCAAGTAGGATCTGCCAGCGGGGCTTCACAAATCGGAAGAACCGTTTCATTTTTCAGGGTAGGAGTAAGACTTTGTTGCTGGCTCTTGAGAAGCTCGGGAGACAAAAGGTCTAAAAACTGTTTTAGTTCTGTTTCATTCAAGCTGTCAAGATGGGCTGACAGGTGGAGTTGCTGCATCTCTTTTAAGCGCTTGAGAATCTGATTTTTTAGCATAGCGCCTCTCGAACTTTTTCAGGAGAGATGAGGGCTGCATTTTTTCGATCAGAGCTGATGACGGGTCGGTGCTCAAGTAAAGGATTGGGAGAAGGAACATTTTGTTTTAAAACGCCGTGATTCGGATCGGCCCATAGAGAAACGACTTTTATGGGAAAAGGAGTGTTTAAAAAATAAGTCAACCCCAGCACACCTGAATCAGGAGCAATGAGAGCTGTACAACGATTTTTGATAATCGAGAGAATTTCAAGAGGAGATGTCTCTCCTCGCAGATCAAAGAGGTTCTTATGAGTAAAAGTGGGCTCTTTTTTCAGGCCGAATAGAACAATCGGCTGCTCGACGGAATCAAACAGCTTTTGCCACGCCTCTTGGGGCCAGTTTCGCTCGAAATAATAATTCGTCTCACAATTGACATGCGCTCCCAAACAGCCTTCCGGAAGGTTAAAGCGGGTATGCAATTGATCCCAACTGCGGTCCCACTCCATTTTAGGAACGAGTGTTCCCCGTTGCCAGGCAACCCAGTACGAAGGATCGGCATTGTCGAGGACTAGATCATACGACTCTTTTGAGACTGAAAAAGGAGATCCACGCTTCATCGTGGGATCGACCACCACGTCGACGCCGCTTAGCAGTTGAAAAGGTTCTGCTAAATCTTGTCGTGTTAAAAATGTGATGCGGGCGTCAGGGAGATAACTTTTAATTCGATGCACAATAGCATAAAGCCCCAGAGCAATGTCACCCATACCGCGATTCCATGGAATGAGAATGGTTCTGGAACCTTGCTTGGCTGCTCTTTTAAGAATTTGATCGAGTGGATTTGGTCCCCACTTTCTCCATAGCTTCTTAAACATGGTTCAGCTCTTTCAGTGTACGCATAATTTCTGTAAACACTTCATCGGACTCGATTTTCTTCATGCATCTAAAGTCAATAGGACATTCACGATGGTAGCAAGGAGAACATGAGACATGTTTGTTGATCACAGTTCCTGACATGTAGGGACCCGTCGCTGTTTCATTTGTCGATCCAAAGAGCGCAACAAGAGGCGTTCCAACGGCTGCTGCAATGTGCATCGGTCCACTGTCATTGGTCAGGATGAGTTTACACAATTTGATGAGAGAAGCCAGTTCTCTCAGCGATGTAAGACCCGCCAAATTAATAACAGGGGAAGGAAGGTCTTGGCAGATTTCTTTAACTAGCGGCATCGAAGCTTGGTCACCAAAATAAATAATCTTAACGTTATCAATTTTTAAAAGTCGTTTTGTAACCTCTTTAAACCGCTCGGGGAGCCAGCATTTTGCTGACCCATAAGCAGCTCCTGGATTAATTCCAATGAGAGCGTGCTCCGCTGTGATACCGAGCTGCTTGAGCAACGTTTTTGCATCAGAGAGTTCTTTCTCTGTGAGATAAATCCTAGGCTTCGTATT
This sequence comes from uncultured bacterium, assembly GCA_964571465.1. GTDB lineage: Bacteria > Chlamydiota > Chlamydiia > Chlamydiales > Rhabdochlamydiaceae > PALSA-1444. The sequence continues at coordinate 626 of CAZNAR010000004.1, read as the reverse complement.
TGAATGAGGAATGCTTAAAGGTGCTAGAAGCATTTTGTAGGTTTCAACTAAATGTTGCTCATGCACATTTTTCGGAAGAGAGATTTTATCTGTTAGAAGAATCCCACGCCCGTTTCCTTTGTATCCCAGGCGTCTCTTGACATTCCCCAGCCAAAACCACCAGGCCGACGAAAAAGAGTGAGTTAAAAGAATTCCTAAATCGAAATTTCCTCTTTTCAATTTCTCGATGATATCCCGTTTATCGCTCCGGCGACTAAAACGGTTGGTCTTACTAAAGCAGAACAGTTCATCAATCGCTTGATCTTCGTTCAATAGATCGGAAATAGGCGTGCGACACATTGCAGTAATGTGGGCTTTAGGGTACGCTTTTCTTAAGTCGGTCAACACGGGCGTTGCCATCACGAGATCCCCGATCCAGTTAGGCATCCGTACAATAATTTTTTCAGGCTGGTAGCTTTCCAGTGAGTCCATGTGTCTTTCAAGGATATCAGGGCCCTGATAATGAGTCCAATATTGCTTTAAATAGAAAAGAGCTCTATTCTATCTCTTCTTTGGCCAGGTAGCTCAGTCGGTAGAGCAGAGGACTGAAAATCCTTGTGTCGCTGGTTCGATTCCAGTTCTGGCCA
>CAZNAR010000003.1:0-225372 GCA_964571465.1 uncultured bacterium | reverse complement strand
GCGGTTCGGGTGGAGAAGCTCCTCCAACCGCAGTTACAATTCCTTTAGCCCAAGGAAACGGTGGAAATGGTGGTTCTGGTGGTTTTGGTGGCGGGGGCGGTTCGGGTGGAGCTGGTTTAGTTGCATCTCATATAGTTGGCACTTGAGGCACGTGTGGTTTTGGTGGTGGCGGTGGCGGGGGCGGAAGTGGATCATCAAATGCTCAGTTTGGTCTAGGAGCCCAAGGAGGATTTGGGGGTGGAAATGGTGCCAATGGGACTACAGTAGCTTTTGGTTATACTTATGGAGCAGGGGGCGGTGGAGCTGGACTAGGTGGGTCTATTTTCATTCAACAAGGAGGAGCTCTCACCATCGAAGGGTCATGTCAATTTAACACTTCTAGCGTCGCAGGGGGAACGTTTGGCACAGGCGGAGCTGTTGGAGCAACAAATGGTTCTGCATTGGGCATAGATATTTTTATGATGTCGGAGAGTAGTTTAACTTTCGATCTAACCTCCCCCGCATACCTTACGAATCCTATCCAAGGAAACCAAGGCGTGATTGCCCCTGGAGTACCTAATACACCGACAACGGGAGGCGGTATTGTTAAAAAAGGGCCTTCCTCTCTTTTTCTCTTAGGAAATCATACTTTCACAGGGACAACGCATGTGATGGAAGGTCAACTCAATTTAGTCGGAAGTATTAGGACAGATCTGGTAATCGATCCAGGCACAACCGTTTCTGGTGAATTTTCAGTCGTAGCGGATAGTCAAGGGCATGGGGGGAACCTGATATGTAAAGGAACACTTCTCCCAGGGATTAGTGGCGCCGGAACGATCAATGTAGCAGGGGATTTGACGATTGACACAACTGGCCGTCTGGTTGTTGATATTACTCCCGATGGAACAATTTTTGATAAAGTTTTAGGTGCTGATCATGCCATCCTTAATCAAGGAAGTACTCTAGAAGTTGTTCTTAATTCAGGAAACTATATTGCAGGCACAACCTACACCATTATTGATGCGCCTGTAACTGGAACCTTTAAAGTGATCGAGTCAGGAACTGAAGCCGGAAATGTAAATGTTGAAGTCCAGTATAGTAGCGTTGTCTTAACGGTCATTGACAACTATCTTTTCCAAACACAATGCATCGCGCCAGGAACCCCCAGGGAAGTCTCACAAACAATTGCAGCTGGAACGCTTATTCCTAATACCGATTTTGCACGAATTGTAGAAATTTTAGGGCAATTGGATAATGAAGCTGTTAATAAAGCTTTGATCGATTTATCACCAACACGATTTGGAGTCATTGAATGGTTAAATCTACGGAACAATAGTGAAGTCGCATCTATTTTGCGCGAGCACATTAATATCCTTCATTGCAGTCCAAGAGATTGCATCCGTTATCACAGTAGAGGATGGGTTGATGGTTTTGAGGTTCTGGACAACAATCAAACAGTAACAGGTGATTTAACACCTTTTGACTCAAAAAGTGCAGGCGCTATCCTGGGCTATGATTGGTGTTTTCCCTCTCAAGTCTATCTCGGAGTTGCAACAAGTTATATTGCCTCCGAATTCGACTGGAAACACGATGGAGGTAAAGGATCTAGTAACACATTTTATGGCTCTCTTTACGCAAGTGTGCAAAAACCGTCTTTTACGCTTGATCTCTCTCTTTTAGGAGGTGGAAGCGATTATTCTATCCATAGAAAAATAGAGTTTTCAACCGTTGATCGAACTGCCCGTAGCAATTTTTGGGGAACTTTTCTCACAGGTCATTTAGGTTTTGAGAAGAAATTTAAAAGTCACCAATGGGAAGCAAAACCTTTTGCTGTCACAGAATACCACTACTTCCACCAAAATCGATTTAGAGAAAAAGGCGCTGATAGCATTGACCTCAACGTACATTCTAAAACTCAAAATTTCATCCGAGGTGAAGCGGGTGTTCGCATTGCACGTGATATTGTGACGGATGAAGGATGTTTCTCTCCTTATATTGGAATTAGCTGGGTCGGAGACTTCCCTCTCAGTAAGTCTCAATTTAAAGCATCTTTTATTGGACAAAAGCCTGTGATGAACGTGACAAGCTATTCTGAATCAGAACAAATGGGATCTCCTCAAGCAGGTGTTCATTACACTCATTCGAGTGGAGTCTCTCTCATTGCCGGTTATAAAGGCCTGTATAACGATCGAGTGCGGATCACCAATCTTGAAGGACGTCTTGAATGGACTTTCTAATAGTTAGCTCAGCTTACGAGGAAGAACTGTTGATCTAAAAATTTGTTTCACCAGTGAATTAAAGAAAAAGTAGCCGTCTGGATTGTCGTGGGTCAAAATGTCAATTATGATAAAATGTTTCCATGATTCCATGGAGAGCGATTCAGAAAACTAATTTTAACTCTGGCAAGTCGCTAGTCGAATTTCTAGAGCTCGATGCGGAGAATGCTCGAGAAGTGCTCGAGAGGAGCCGCTTTACCCTGAATTTGCCACGCCGCCTTGCGGAAAAAATTGAAAAAAATAACTTAGACGACCCCATTCTCAAACAATTTGTTCCGCTGAGAGAGGAATTGGTCTCATCCGTAGGCTTTTCTTGCGACCCGGTCGGCGACACTTCATCCCAAAAAACAACTAAACTTTTGCAAAAATATGTGGGTAGAGCCCTCCTGGTTTGCACGAGCAGCTGTACGATGCATTGTCGTTATTGTTTCCGGCAAAACTTCCCGTACGACACGAGTGATAAATTGTTTGATGAAGAACTCGAAGCGATTGCTCAAGATTGCACATTAGAAGAAATCATTTTAAGTGGCGGTGATCCTCTCTCTCTTTCCGATCTCGTTTTGCAGCAGCTTCTGCAAGCGCTCACCTCGATCAATCACGTGCAACGGATCCGTTTTCACACTCGTTTCCCAATTGGAATCCCTGAACGGATCGATGACTCCTTTCTGCAAATCCTCGCCTCAACAAAAGTACAGATTATCTTTGTGATTCATGTGAACCATCCACGAGAGTTGGATGAAGATGTGATTGCAAGTCTGAAGAAAATTCAGAGATTAGGCATCCCCGTTTTAAATCAAGCCGTCCTCCTCAAAGGAGTCAATGACAATCTTCTGACTTTAAAAACACTCTTTGAAACACTGATCAACATCGGCGTTATGCCATACTATCTGCATCAGCTCGATCGTGTCCAAGGAACTGCCCATTTTGAAGTCGAAGAAGAAGTCGGACTCTCTCTCTTAGAAGAGCTGCGAGGTTGTCTTCCTGGCTATGCAATTCCTCAATATGTGCGTGAAATCGCCGGCAAGCCGTCCAAAAGCGCCATTAAAACTGCAGCAGTAGAGATTCTCTCATGATGGGAGGCATCCTCACATCCTTTAAAGTTGTTTATGAGAAATTTAACGACCACCTGCAAAGTCGGCTTTACGTATCCCCCTGAGGAGCTATAGACGATCGATGAATGAGTGGAAATCTATTCACAAGATCTAAACACAACGAACCTTTTTCAATTGGCCTACCAAAAAACACGGTACACCTCTCCAACGACTCTCTCTGGACACGGTCTGTCTCTATTCTTACGCCAAAAGTATTGAGCTATCTAAAGGCGCGATGGAGATATGATGATTTTTGGCAGCAATATTATTCTCTATTTGATTTGTCCATTATATTACTTTATTTATTAATAACTATTTTTATTAATTTTTAATAGAATTAATTTTATAAAATTGTTTCAATTTCTTAAAACAACGCGATTTGCAAAATATAAGAAAAAAGACATACACTGACCTTATGGCCAAGAAATACGACGAAAGCACCGTTAAGTCGCTCGATGCTTTATCTCACATCAGACTCCGCTCAGGAATGTACATTGGAAGGTTAGGCGACGGATCGCATCCGGATGACGGAATTTATGTGATGCTCAAAGAGGTGATCGATAACTCGATTGACGAATTTATCATGCATCACGGAACGAAAATTGATGTTGAGCTCAACGAAAAAACCTCTATGGTTTCTGTCCGTGACTATGGGCGAGGAATTCCTCTAGGGAAAGTCATTGAGTGCGTCAGCCAAATCAATACTGGCGCTAAATATAACGACGACGTATTTCAGTTTTCGGTTGGACTCAACGGGGTCGGAACCAAAGCTGTCAACGCTCTCTCCTCCCATTTCCTTGTAAGAAGCTGCCGGGAAGGGGAGTTTGTTGAAGCCAAATTCTCACGCGGTGTTTTGAAAGATAAAAATAAGGGGAAAACAAAAGAGCCCGATGGAACGTATGTTGAGTTCATCCCTGATACTGAGATCTTTAAGAAATTTAAATTCCAAAAAGAGCTAATCACAAAACGGCTTTGGCACTATGCCTACCTGAATACAGGGTTGACGATTTTCTTCAATGGAGAGACGATTCGTTCCGAGCATGGTCTCCTTGACCTCCTCAATGAAGAAGTGAAAGATGACCGCCTTTATGAACCGCTCCACTACCGCGGGAAAACTCTGGAGTTTGCTTTTCTCCATTCCTCCAGTTATGGGGAGACATACTTTTCGTTTGTCAATGGCCAGTATACCCAGGACGGAGGAACCCACCTCTCTGCTTTTCGAGAAGGGATTTTGAAAGGAGTGAATGAGTTTGCGAAAAAAAACTTCCAAGGAGTTGACGTTCGCGAAGGAATCGTCGGCGCAATCCTTGTGAAAGTCAAAGACCCGATGTTTGAGTCGCAAACTAAAAACAAACTCTCCAATAGCGATATCCGAGGACCGATTGTCCAAGAAGTGAAAGAGGCTGTTCAAAACCTTCTCTATAAATTCCCTGAAACCGGAAAGAAAATCCTCGACCGCATCCTCTTCAACGAAAAACTCCGTAAAGAACTTGCCGCCGTTAAAAAAGATGCTAAAGATAAGCAAAAGAAGATCTCATTCAAGATTCCTAAACTACGAGACTCCAAATACCACTATGGCGATGGAACCAAAGAGGGAGAGAAATCGATGATCTTTCTCACCGAGGGAGAATCGGCATCGGCATCGATTGTGATGACGCGTGACCCGATGACACAGGCTGTCTTTTCTCTGAGAGGTAAACCTCTCAACGTCCACGGAATGAAACTCGACCAGCTCTATAAGAATGAAGAGATGTACAATCTCATGTCAGCCCTCAATATCGAAGATGACCTTACCAATCTCCGGTATAACAAAGTGATTCTTGCCACCGATGCCGATGTCGACGGCATGCATATCCGGAATCTTCTCGTCACTTTCTTCCTCACCTATTTTGAAGGGCTGGTTGTAGGAGGCCACCTCTACATTTTACAAACCCCTCTCTTCAAAGTGAGAAACAAAGAAAAGACCCTCTACTGTTACTCCATTGAAGAAAAAGATGCAGCTATCCAAACCTTGAAGAAAGGAATTGAAATCACCCGCTTTAAAGGTCTCGGCGAAATCTCTCCCGATGAGTTTAAACAATTCATCGCCAAAGACATCCGCCTGGTTCCCGTCACGATTCAAAACCTTTCGGACATCAAACCGACCCTCGAATTTTATATGGGGAAAAACACCCCTGAGCGTAAAAATTTTATCATGACCAATCTTAAGAGCGACGAATGGACGATTTAAAACACCAAATGAAGGACCACTTCCTTCAATACGCTTCCTACGTAATCCTCGATCGCGCTATCCCTAACGTTGTCGATGGTCTTAAACCGGTTCAGCGCCGGATTTTAGAGACTCTCTGGAAACTCAATGACGAAAAACTCCACAAAGTTGCGAATGTTGTTGGACAAACAATGCAACTCCATCCCCACGGAGACGCTCCGATCTATGAAGCCCTCGTTAATCTTGCTAGCAAGGGTTTTCTCCTCGACCGGCAAGGGAACTTCGGTAATATCTTTACTGGCGATCCGTCGGCCGCTGCGCGCTACATCGAAACACGTCTCTCCCCCCTGGCACGTGACACTCTTTTCAACCCCGATATCACCGACAAAATCGCCTCGTATGACGGCCGGAATATGGAGCCGGTCACCCTTCCGGCAAAAATCCCCCTTCTCCTTATGCAAGGAGCAGATGGGATTGCGGTCGGAATGTCAACCCATATCCTCCCGCACAACTTCACTGAACTTTTAGAAGCCGAAATCGCCTACCTTGAAGGGCGCGACTTTAAAATTTTCCCTGACTTTCCCACCGGTGGGATCATGGATAAAAGTGAATACGATAAAGGGCGAGGAAAGATCAAGCTCCGCGCTAAAATCGAGATCAAAGATCCCAAAACCCTTGTCATCCGTGAAATTTGCTACGGAACAACGACCGAGAGCCTCATCCGTACCATTGACGAAGCGGCCAAGAAAGGAAAAATCAAGATTGAAGAGATTAATGACTATACCGCCAAAGATGTCGAGATCGAAGTTAAGCTCCCGCGCGGTCAATATGCCGAAGAACTGATCGATGCTCTCTATGGATTCACCGAATGTGAAGTCTCTCTCTCATCCCAAATCATCGTCATTAAAGATGGCCATCCATGGGAAACCGATGTCCATGAAATTCTCAAGTACAATGCCGACAAACTCGTAGAATTTTTAAAGCGTGAACTCGAAATCGAAAAACAGCGTCTTCTTGAAAAAATCTTCTACAAAACTCTCGAGCGGATTTTTATCGAAGAACGAATCTATAAGAAAATAGAAACCGTCAAAACCCTTGAAGGAATCCATGAAACCCTTGAAGAAGCCTTTAAACCGTACCGCAAAGAACTCCTCCGCGCGCCGACTCATGAAGACCGAGAAAAACTCCTCCAAATTCCCATCCGACGGATATCTCGCTTTGATATGGATAAAAACCAAGAAGAGATTGCTCTACTTAAAAAAAATCTCCAAGAAGTTGAAAATAGTCTGAAAAACGTCAAAAAATTCACCATTGCCTATCTCAGAGATCTGATCCAGAAATACGGCAAAGAGTATCCCCGCAAAACCCGCATCAAAGCGATCGAAGAGATCGATCGCCGTGCCATCGAAACGAAACAAGTCAAACTCAGCTACGACCCCAAAACAGGATTTGTTGGAACCAAGGTGTCAGGCTCCATCCACTTTAGCTGCACCAACTTTGACAAACTCCTTATCCTCTTCAATGACGGCACCTACAAAGTCTCGAATCTTCCTGAAAAACAATATGTTGAAAATGCCGCCTGGGTTGGTGTTGCAGATAAGAAAACGATCCTCAACGTCATCTACACCAACAAAGAAACAAAGCAAGCGTGGGCTAAACGATTCATTGTTGAAAAGTTTATCCTCGATAAAGTCTACCGCTACCTCGATGAAAACACCGTTCTCGAATACATCTCTTCCGACAAAGACCCTACTGTTGAAGTCCAGTTTGTCCCCAAAGCCCACCAAAAACTCTCCAAACTCTCCTACCCCTTCAAAGATGTCCTGGTCAAAGGAGCCCAAGCCCGCGGCATCAAGGTTGCAAATCAACCGGTTAAACGGGTGAACAAGCTTCTTATCTAATTACATTCTTTCTAAAGTCTTAAGGCCTAAGATTTGGAGCCCTTGATGAAGAATACGGGCCGCGACTTCGCAGAGAAGAAGGCGACTGTTTTCTTGAGGAGTACCTTCAACACGGCAGTCGCGGAAGAAGGCGTGGAATTTCTCAGCTAACGTATAGAGATAGTCAGCCAGGCGATTCGGAAGTAGCTCTTCTGCTACAGCATCGAGTGTTTCTCCAAATTGCCTCAAATGAATTGCCAGATCGATCTCGGTAGGATGTTCCAGAATGATAGGGTCTTTGATAGCAGCAATCTCTTTTCCTACTTTTCTTTGAATACTTCGCATACGAACATAGGCATAGAGAAGGAAGGCTGCAGTGTTCCCTTCAAATCGAAGCATCCGCTCGTAACTGAAGCTGTAGTCTTTGATGCGATGCGATGAGAGGTCGGCATATTTAATAGCGTCAATTCCCAAAACAGTGGCAGTATGATGCAGTTCTTTTTCAGAAAGATCGGGAAGACGCTCTTTTAAAATTTTCTCAGCTTGCGTCACTGCTTCTAAGAGAAGATCGATCAGTTTTTCAGTATCACCTGAGCGAGTTTTAAATTTCTTTCCATCGGGACCGAGAACAACTCCAAACGGAACATGGTCAACGCGCACTTTGCTACGATCAAGATAGCCGGCTTTTTCTGCCGCTTTGAAAATCATTTCAAAGTGAAGCGCTTGTCCTGCATCTGTCACGACAATCACCCGATCGGCCTTTTCAACTTCAACCCGGTGACGAATAGCAGCCATATCGGTGGTATCGTAGTTATAACCGCCGTCCGACTTTTGGATGATGATGGGAAGAGGGGTGTCTTCACGCCCTTTGTAACCATCGAGATAAATACACTTTGCGCCATCTGAGACAATGATCATGCCTCTCTTTTCAAGATCAGTAACCACTTCAGGTAGGTAAGGGTTGTAAAATGATTCGCCCCGTTCAACAAGCTTGATATCGAGAAGGGCATAGATCTCTTGAAACGCTTTGCGTGAGATGTCACAGATCATCTGCCATGCAGCAAGAGCGACTTCGTCCCCTCCCTGGAGCTTGACAACTTGGAGCTGCGCTTCTTTTTTAAATGCAGCATCTTCATCGAATCGTTTCTTTGAGGCGCGGTACCATCCCATAAGTGTGGGGAGGTCGGTCGACTGTTTTCCTTCCAGCACAGCTGGAACTTCTTGCCGCATGTAAGCAATGAGCATTCCAAACTGCGTTCCCCAATCTCCGATGTGGTTGAGCCGTAAAACATCATGCCCTAAAAATTCAAAGAGCCGCGCTAAACAATCTCCAATGATTGTTGAGCGAAGATGTCCGACATGGAGCTCTTTTGCAATGTTAGGCGAGGAAAACTCAACAATGACACGTTGTAGATGCCCCGGAAACGATACGCCGAGGCGTGGGTCATGGAAAACTTTTGTGATTTGATCGGAGAGGAAAGAGGTTTTTAGGAAGATATTGATGAATCCAGGTCCTGCAATCTCGAGTTTTTCAATCATCGAACCATAGTCAGGAAGCTTTTCCCAAGCAGCCACCATCTCTTTGGCAACATCGCGTGGGCTCTTCTTGAGCTCTTTCGCAAGTTTGAGCGCATTATTACATTGGTAATGGCCAAATTGCGGCTGCGTTGAGATTGTAATCTCAGGTTTTACTGTCTTTAAAATTGCGTGCGCTTGGTTCTCAAGAACCTGCAGCAGATTTATCATCTTGCAATTTCTTGGTGATGGTACCTTGGAGCAACTTGACGTTTTCCAACGCCGTACTTCAGACGGTAGTCACCGAGAGAGAGCGCTGCTTGATGTGTTGAGCAGTTATTTTGTTCTGAAATTTCAAAAAGCCGCACGAGTTGGTCATAGAGTTTATCGACTTTTTGTTGAGCGCGGACAGGATTGTATCCCTCATCTTCAATTTCTAAACTGACGTTAATGAGACCACCTGCATTAATCACGAAATCAGGAGCGTATAAAATCCCCTTCTGTCTGAGTAGATCAGCATCTTTGTCATTCAGAAGCTGGTTATTTGCACTTCCTGCAATCGCACGGCAGTGGAGTTGTGGAATGGTTTGTGGGTTGATGATACCACCGAGAGCACAGGGGGATAAAACATCACACTCGACGCTTAAAATATCATCGGCAGGACATGCGATAGCACCCCATTTTTTAGCAAGCCGTTGTGTTTTTTCCCAGTCGATATCGCTGACGATCAGTTTTGCTCCGTGCCAAAATAAGAATTCGGCTAGCGGGGTTCCAACACTACCTAAACCTTGGATCGCAACAGTTTTGCCCGCTACCGATGGATTCCCATCGAGTGTTTGCAGAACTGCTTGTATTCCCCTAAACGTACCCCACGCGGTAAAAGGAGAAGGGTTTCCGCTGCTCTTCTCGCTTGAGCAACCCGTTACATAGGGAGTATGCTTGGAGATGAGAGTCACATCATCCATCGAACATCCGACATCTTCTGCGCAGGTATAAAGACCTTGGAGCCTGTCAACTGCTTCAGCAAATGCAATGAGCATCTCAGGGGTCTTATTTTTGGGATTGCACATGATGACACTTTTTCCGCCGCCAAGGCCAGTTTCAGCAAGGGCCGATTTGTAAGTCATTCCACGCGCTAAACGCTTAACGTCGGTGAGAGCCGCCTCAAAGCTAGGATAAGCATGGATACGGGTTCCGCCTAGAGCTGGCCCCAAGGTTGTCGTATGAATGCAAATAATTGCTTTAAGCCCTACACTTTCGTCCGTTGCAACAATGACCTTTTCATAACCTTCGACTTCGATTTCCTTTAGAACGAGAGAATCTGCCATGCTTCGCTTCATACAAAACCCTTTTTTTGAAACACTAGCTTATCACAATTTAATCCCTAAAACAATTGTTTTTCGGAACAATTAAAATATTTAATATTAGACATGACCTACCCCTTGAAAGTTATCTTCCCTTACAGTAACCTAGTGGGCTTAAACCCTGAAAAGGCGGATATTTCATGTCGAACGTTGTCATTTCTGATCATTTAAAAGATGAAATAGTTAAATTTCTAAAAAAAGATAAAAAAGCTGATTTAATCACGACCTACCTCTATTTTTTAGAGAAAAAATTTAACATTCGCCCCGTCCTCTTTTTACGTGAAAAAACGATCTTCCAAAGCCAAGATGAGCTGATCCATAAGCTTGAGAAAGAAGGGAAGCTCTGGCGCGAAACCGAAATTAAAATTCAAATGGGACAACCCAGCGTTAACGACCAGACAAAGAAAGTCTACATTTGCCCTTTCACTGGTAAAGTTTTTGGCGACAATACCCACCCTAATCCGCAAGATGCGATCTATGACTGGGTTTCAAAGTGTCCTGAAAATACCGAAAGGCTCGATGGCCTCCGAGTAAAGCGATTCTTTGTTTCTGAAGACCCTGAAGTGATTAAAAACTACATTGGGAAACATAAAGAACCGATTACTAAAATCGTATTCTCCTCTGTTGTGACAGGCAAACTTTTCAACTCGAAGCAAACGGTCATTGAAGATTTCATCAAAAATCAACTCAAGCCACTGGAGCTCGTTGAAGTTCCGAATCAAAACCGATTCCAAATCGAAGACCAGTTCCTTCAATTCATTCAAACTCACCTAGACGAAAGCAAAATCTCCTCCTTTGTTGAAGCAGCCTCCAAGATCGAAGAGTTTTCACCCTACTTAGATCAATGGCTCGAAGATGCAAGTGAAGGAAACAATTAAAGAGATCGATTCACCCGAAGCGATGTTTGAGTACGGAATTGAACTGGCGCATGCGCTTGCAAAACCGAACCTTATTCTTGCGCTCAAAGGCGATTTAGGGGCAGGAAAAACGACATTCTTAAAAGGGTTTCTCTCCACACTTGCAGCCATTCACCCCGATCAAATTCAGAGCCCAACCTTCACCTATCTTCAAGTCTACAACGATTCGCTCTACCATTTCGATCTATACCGCCTCAAACACTATGAACAATTCGAATCGGCTGGATTTGTCGATTACTTGCACGCAGGTGGCATCTGTTGTCTTGAATGGGCCGAGCGGATTGAAGACTATCTTCCTCCTACCACCTACTTTCTAGAGATTTCGTATGTTGATGTGACGCATCGCCGCTGCACTCTCAAGGAGACCGCGTGAAGAAATTAACCTTTACCTCAGCTCAGTTTTTAGGCTCGATGCTCTCCGAAGAAATCCATGATCGCCACGGGAACCTCCTCCCTGAAATCGCCATTGTAGGACGCTCAAATGTCGGAAAATCGTCTCTCATCAACCACCTTCTCAAGCAAAAAGAGCTCGCACGAATCTCTTCTAAGCCTGGTAAGACGACGACGTTAAATTTCTTTAAAATCGACGAAGCTCTTATTTTGGTCGACTTACCTGGATATGGCTATGCCTCTCGTTCACAAGCCGACCAGCTGAAATGGAGTGAGCATATCGATACCTATTTCACTGAGAGACAGTCGCTCCAGCTTGTTTTACTTCTCGTCGATAGCAGGCGCGATTTAACTGAAGAAGATGCTCAAACCATCAAATGGTGTCTTCATCAACGAAAACCGATCTTACTGATATTCACTAAATCAGATACACTGACCGCTCAAGAAAAGGTGCAAGTGGCAAAAAAAATTGAATCGTTCCATCCCACCGTACCTTGCATCTACTATTCGACTAAAGAAGGGAAATCGCGCGATATCTTAATTTCGAAAATCAACCAAATGATGGCGGACTAGATGGGACTCTTAGCGCAAGAAACCTTTATATGTCTTGACTGCGAAACAACAGGCCTTGAAGCCAAAACCGATCGCATAATCGAAGTGGCTGTCGTCAAGTTTAACTTTTCAGACAACCTTGAAAGTTTTGAGACACTCGTAGACCCCGAAATCCCCATCTCGGAAATCTCCATGTCGATCCACCATATCACAGAGCAAATGGTGCAAGGTAAACCCAAAATTCAAGAAGTTCTCCCCAAAGTTATTTCGATGATCGATTCACACATCATCATCGGCCATGGAATTCAAATGGATCTCGCTTTTCTTGCTGAGTCTGCAAAACGTTTTGATATTCCCAACCCTTTTGAAAGACTTGTGTTTATTGACACACTCAGACTTGCAAGACTGTATGGAGAAAGCCCTACCAATTCTCTGGAGAAACTGCGGCAGCATTTTAATATCGAAGCCGAAGGAGCTCACAGAGCGATGAGCGATGTCATCGTCAATATTCGCGTCTTCAAATATCTTTCGACAAAGTTCAAAACAACCCAAGAGCTTCTCGAGCGTCTTAAAAAGCCCATCTTACTCCGCACCATGCCTCTCGGGAAATATAAAGGCCGCCCATTTAACGAGATCCCCATTGAATATCTCAAATGGGCTCTTCGAGGAGATTTTGACCAAGATCTCATCTTCTCCATCAAAACCGAACTCCAAAAGCGCAGCAAGGGAAATCGCTTCGAACAATCGGCAAATCCTTTCTCGCAACTATAAAAAGAAAATAGGAATTCTTTTCTTCCAATTTTTTTGTTGTTTTTAGTTATATTAAATTTAATGACTAAGCTGACACTGCAGGATCTTCCACTGGCGGGGAAGAAAGTATTAATTCGGGTCGATTTCAATGTCCCGCTGGGGAAGGATGGCTCGATTGCAGATGACACTCGCATTCGAGAATCAATTCCCACCATTGAGAAAGCGCTGAAAGATGGCGCGTCTGTGATCTTAATGAGTCATTTGGGACGCCCAACGTCGAAACAAGATGTCCAGTTTTCGTTAGGGATCTGTGCAAAGCGACTTTCTCAACTCATCGCGGCTCCTGTTTTCTTTGCAACAGACTGCATCGGGAGAGAAGTCGATAAAATGATTCAAGAGTTGAAAGGAGGGCAAGTTCTTCTCCTGGAAAATTTACGATTTTATCCGGCCGAAGAAAATCCTTCTTTAGATCCAAATTTCGCTAAAGAGCTCGCAAAAGGAATTGATTACTATGTCAATGATGCCTTTGCAGCAGCACACCGAGCTCACTCGTCGATTTCAGCAATCGAGCAATATTTTCCAGATAGAGCAGCTATGGGACTGCTCATGGAAAAAGAGCTCCAATTCTTACAACCTCTTATCGAAAATCCTGCACGCCCTTTTTATGTTATTATTGGAGGGGCTAAAGTCTCTTCCAAAATTGGAGTTTTAAAATCACTCCTCCCTCGTGTCGATGCTTTTTTCATTGGGGGTGGCATGGGCCTGACATTTCTAAAAGCGATTGGGTTTGAAACAGGAGCGTCTACAATTGAAACAACTCTTCTGGAAGAGGCACGGTTATTTCTACAAACTGCACAGGAGAAAAGGGTCTCCGTTTATCTTCCTATTGACCTCATTGTTGCGGATCAGTTCCGAAATGATGCGACCTATAAAATAATTACTTTACCTGAGACCATCCCTCCTGGTTGGATGGGTATGGATATCGGCCCCAAAACTGTAGAAACTTGGGGTCAACAACTTCAAAAGGCGTCAACTATTTTCTGGAATGGCCCTTTGGGAGTTTTTGAGTTTCCCCACTTTGCAAGGGGAACTGCCGCCATTGCTGAATCGGTTGCCACCTCTAAAGCCCTCACAGTCCTGGGAGGGGGAGATTCTGTGGCTGCTGTTCAATCTTTGGGGCTGTCTGGGAACTTCACCCACCTTTCAACAGGGGGAGGGGCCTCCTTAGAATTTCTTGAAAAGGGGCATTTGCCCGGGATTGATGCCTTATCAGACAAACATCAAAAAAATAGTTGAAATTGATTCTCGAATCACTCATATGAAGGTTAGATATCCGTTGATATAATGGATAGAGCGCGTATATAATATGAGGCTCATGAGTACCAAGCCATTTGGCACAATACGTGCCTTCCTCTGGCCTGTCTACCGGGAAGAATATCCAAAATTTATCCCGATGTTTCTGATTTCTTTTCTAGTTTGTTTTAATTATTACCTCCTTCGAATCTCCAAAGACGCAGTCTTAATCACGGCTCCAGAATCAGGCGCAGAAGCGATTCCTTTCATCAAAGTGTGGGCCATTCTACCCACAGCTTTCTTGATGACCTTTCTCTTCACCAGGCTCTCAAACTGGCTCAATCGGAAAACCATTTTTTACGCCATGCTATGGCTCTTCATCGGATACTTTGCTATTTTCACCTTTGTTCTTTACCCGAACCGAGAAGCCCTCCATCCCAATACCTTTGCTGACCACCTGCAATCGATCCTTCCTCAAGGGTTTAAGGGGTTCATTGCGATCATCCGGAATTGGACCTACTCTTCTTTCTATGTCATGTCTGAAATGTGGAGTACGATGATCATGACCATTCTGTTCTGGGGATTTGCCAATGACGTGACGTCGGTTAAAGATGCAAAACGTTTTTACGGTCTTTTCGGGGTTGGAACCAACCTTTCAGGCGTGATTGCAGGAGCCCTTGCCTCCTACCTTTCAACTAATCAGTTTAATCCTGCCATCCATTTTGGAACGACCGCCTGGGACCAATACATTCTTTACCTCGGACTCATGGTCATTACCGCAGGGCTGCTTTGTATGGGCCTTTATTGGAAGATGAATCGTGAAGGGAAAGGTTATACTGAAGCAACCCTCAAGGCACATCGCGAAGCTCCTGTAAAAATGGGAATGAGAAAAAGCTTCCAGTCTATTTTAAGATCTCCCTACTTATTTTTGATTGCTGTACTTGTCTTCGCTTACAACATCGTTCTTAATCTGGCAGAAGTTGTCTGGAAAGACCAAGTCAAACAGCTCTACCCTATCAATACTGATTTCAATGGCTACATGGCCGATGTGAATTTTTGGATTGCGCTGATTGCTGCTGTCATCTCTTTTTTCATTTCAGGGAACGTGATTCGAGCTTTAGGATGGACAAAGAGCGCGCTGATTTCGCCGATTCTAACTTTAATTACAGGTGTTCTCTTCTTTGCAGCTCTCCTTCTCCCCAAAGAATCGATCATTGGAATTTGCATCTCCTTTGGAACAACGCCTCTTGCGCTTGCCGTCTTTTTAGGATCGCTGCAGAACTGCGTCTTCCGTGGAACTAAGTATAGCTTGGTGGATGCGACGAAAGAACTCGCCTTTATTCCACTTTCTCAATCTGCACGCATTGAAGGGAAAGCAGCCATTGATGGAATTGGATCACGGCTCGGAAAATCGGGTGGCTCTGTCATGTACCAACTTCTGTTGATTTCATTTGGAACAATCGTTGGAAGTATTCCCGTTGTTGCCTTCTTACTCTTTGCTGCAATTGGGGGATGGATCGTTTCTGTACGGTCTTTAGGGAAACAGTTCAATACGATTACAACTGAACCTGCAAAAGCCGAAGAAGAACCTGCAACTGTCATAACTTAAAAGAGGGGATGTTTCCATCCCCCTCACTTTAGGCCGCATCTCTTCCAAGCTGATCAATATCGTTAATCGCCTGGTTTAACTTCTTGTCATTCACTTTGTCTATAAGATCCATTTCACTGACGAGCTTTCGAATATCTTGCGCGATTTTCATCGGCATTTTGTTTTCATTCGGATAGAGCTGCCTGAGATAATTCTCAATATAGACTTTACAGTTGGTAAAAGCTGCAGCGTAACCCGCCACTGCATTCATTTTACCCTCTGCATGTTTAGCCTGTTTCCACTCGTTCCAATGACGGACCATTTCATGGACAGCTATTTTAGCGGCCTGTAAGTTGGCCTCTAATGATCGATTTTTCTTCATATGAACCTATCTCCTTATTTTATAAGTTTGATTTTTGATGTATTTTTTCGCAGATTTGTAATTTACTTCGCGGGACTTACTTAAATAAGTAGGCCAAGAAGTGGCTTGCAAATATGCGGAAAAAGACGCAAAAAGCGAATTTTTAAAATAATGGGGATAGGTTCAAAGCTCCCCACCCTTTCTATATCTAGAATAATATGAAAATAGTTATGAAATCAAATTAAAACTTTATGTCTGATAACTATAATAAAATACTGACGAAACAAACCCCATTAGAAACAATAGGAAGAAAAACAGCGCCAAACGTCTAAAGCTCACGGACTGTGAGGGATACTTTCTTAAAACATTGGAAGCCCCTAATAACATGATCCCGTTCAAGGCAAATGTGACCCCTCGAGGAAGTTCGTAAGCGCTGCCCATACAGGGGCATGGAAGGCCGAAAACGGTTGTGTAGAGGGAAAAACCCATCCAAATTGAAACAAGAAGCAACAAAACTACCCAAACCCGCCAAGATCTATAGTAGACCAAGAGGACCACAGCCAGCACGGCTTCTACGGCTCCGATCAACATAAATAAGAGTGGGTCTCTTCCAGGTGGGTAGATCCATTTCAATAGGGCAGCAGGAATCAAAATTAAAGCCACCACACATGCTGTAAGTAAATTATTTACATAGGACCGCTTCATATTTTTACTGATACTACTAAAGGGGTCATTTTTAAAAAATTATTATTTCTCTTTTTAACCCTTCGAAGCAGTAAAATGGAAGAAGTTGTATAGTGTGGAATGAATGGATAGTTTAATCAATTGGATTACAGATCATGCCCAGCATGCGCATTGGTTCATTTTTGGAGCCATCCTACTTGCAGGATTTAATATTCCGATTAGCGCTGATGTATTGATTGTAGGAGCTGCGGTGCTTGCAGCAACTTTAATCCCAGAACATGTCTGGCATCTCTATTTAGCGATCTTTTTGGGTTGTTATTTCTCTGCATGGGTTGCTTACTGGTTTGGCCGGCTCATGGGGAAAAAGCTCTGCCGCTTTAAATGGTTTCAACGTTTCTTCCCCGCTCAAAGAGTGGAAAAAATCCAACAATTTTATAAGAAACATGGTCTTTGGACTTTAATTTTAGGACGATTTATTCCCTTTGGGATTCGCAACTGTATTTTTATGTCATCTGGTATTAGCCACGTTCCTTTTCATCGATTTGCGCTCCAAGATTTACCCGCCTGCTTGATTTGGACCTCTCTTTCCTTCTATCTATTTTATAGCCTTGGGAAAAATTTCAATGTCTTACTTGCTCACTTAAAAGTGGTAAATATTATTATATTTTTAGCTTTCGGTGTGACGGTAATTACCCTTCTTTGGTATAAGCGAAGGAAGAAAACTGCAGTGGAAAACTTATAAAGCTCATGTTTAACTTATCGAATAGCTTATCGTTATTAAGGGCCCCTTTAGCACTTGTTTTTCTCGTTGAAAGCCCGACACTGCGGTTAATGGCCATTCTATTGGCGATGCTCACAGACAGCATCGATGGGTATTTAGCCCGTAGATCAAAAACAACCTCTCGCTTTGGTGCTGTTTTAGATCCTGCAATGGATAAGTTTTTTGTCTTTTTCGCTCTTGGAGTTTTATTTACCGAAAGCAAGATCGAGTTATGGCAAGCGCTGATGATGGTCTCACGTGACTTTGCTCTCTGCCTCTTTGGCCTCTATTTGAGTCTTTCTGGGCTTTGGCAAACGTATGAGTTTAGAGCGATTCGGTGGGGCAAGATCACAACAGCACTTCAATTCTTTGTTCTGATTGGCCTGACACTCGGATATGCAATGCCAGGATATCTCTACTATTCGTTTGTGGCGCTTGCTCTCTTCGGATTGTATGAGCTCTTTCAGTTTAAGAAATTATCGTCTCAGGCTTGACCTTCGGCCTTCCAATACGTAATCGGAATAGCAAGTTGAACATTTGAATCTCGGAGAATCGACTGCAGTTCAATCAAGATTTGATGCTGAAATTGATTAAACTCTTCTTGGTCTGTAATCGTTGAATACGCCTCGATCTCAATCTCACATGCATATTCTCCAAAAGTTTTCAAAAAGACATGGACTGCATAGCCCTTGTCAATTTGAGGAACACTCATCAAGTATTTTTTCATCTTATCAACGATCTCGGAAATTTTTGGAATGTTATCAAAACCAATTTTCAAGACCTGTTTAATATGACGGTGTGTCATGCGAGAGACATTGACCACGAGCATCGTTGAAAAGAAGTTATTCGGAAGGTAAACCGCCCGTTTTTCTTTATCTCGTATTGAGGTTCGAAACCAACCGATCTCTTCGATATGTCCTTCGAGATTTTTTTCGGGCAGATAGATTTGATCGCCTCGCACAAAGGGGCGTGTGATTTGAAGCATGATGCCGCTACAAAAGTTTGCCATGACGTCTTTACCTGCAAAACCGATTGAAGCCGCACCGATACTTCCGAAAGCAAGCAGGGGAGCGATATTGACCCCAAAAATTTGCAGAACGATCAATCCCGCCAAAATTCCGACAGCGACTGTAGCAAGTCGTCCCACCATATGGATCGTGGTTGAGTCAACTTTTTTATTCGGTTGGGTTAAGTAGGCAAGCTCTACAGCATTTTTCCAGCGGTAGAAAATCCATGTGATCGTTCCAATCACCGCTGTTTTGCGGACAGCATCCAAATATTTAACAGCGATAGAGAATCCGACATGCTCGCCGATGACATCGGTTAAATAGACAGCACCTAAAATCCAAATAAGCACGGAAAGGGGAAGGCTAAGCACTTTTCCGAGGCGAGCTTTCCACCCTATCCGGTTCTTCTTTTCTGCATGATGAATCGCCCTTTTGACCCCATACTGGATGACCAGGAGGGCTGCGATTCCAATTAAACCTTCAATCCACCAAAAATAATTTGAATTCATGTAGTTATTATACCATGGAATTCTATTCGATAAATACATAAGATAAAATTTACTATTGGGAGTTTTAGATATGGAATACACGCGCGAATCAATTTTTGCCGGAGCCCTTCGAAGTTTTTGTAAATCAATTGCGACTATTTTAGGCATTGCAATTGGCGTCGGTTTTGTCCTCATTGGAATCGGAGTTTTGGTGGGCCCCAACATGATGCCTCCTAAATCTCAACCTCTCTTAATGCCTGATGCAAATGGAAACCGAACAATGCTCTCAGGTAGCGCTCCTGTTATCCTCAGACTTGATTTTCATGGAGTCATTGGCGTCGGCGATTTGACAAGTGAGAAAATCGAGAATGTCCTCTTGGATTCGCAGGAAGATTTTTTTAGAGGTGGACGGGTTAAAGCTGTTTTACTTCACATGGATACTCCTGGAGGAGCGGCCACTGACTCAGATTCAATCTACCGCATGCTCATGGCCTACAAGAAAAAGTACAATGTCCCTATCTATGCTTATGTCGATGGAATGTGTGCCTCTGGTGGGATGTACATTTCGTCCGCAGCTGATAAAATCTACTCGAGCCATTCGAGCATTATTGGATCGGTGGGTGTTATCATGGGACCTAACTTCAACTTTTCAGATGCCATGTCCCGTTACGGTGTGAGTGCCCTAACGCTGACAGAGGGTAAAGATAAAGATGCATTAAATCCTTTTCGTCCCTGGAAGCCGGATGAAGATGCGGCGCTCAAAGAAGTCATGGCTTCTCTCTATGACCAATTTGTAACGATTGTTTCAGAGGCCCGTCCTAAGCTCACAAAAGAGCTCCTCATCAACACGTATGGAGCGCATGTCTTCATTGCAAGAGAAGCAGAGCAAAATGGCTACATCGATGTAGGAGATTCAAATTATAGCGAAACAGTTCAAGCCCTTGCAACTGCAGGACAAATTGGGGAAAAAG
Organism: uncultured bacterium; assembly: GCA_964571465.1. GTDB lineage: Bacteria > Chlamydiota > Chlamydiia > Chlamydiales > Rhabdochlamydiaceae > PALSA-1444. The sequence continues at coordinate 205,297 of CAZNAR010000003.1, read as the reverse complement.
AAGAGTACCAAGTGGTTCAGCTGACACCACCTCGTGCTTTCTTTAGCGACATCGCGCAATCGATGACGCCTGTGAAAGTCCTTAACTCGTTCATGGGTAAGAGCGATATCAGTGAACTCAATGGGAAATTTCTATACTACTATCAACCTTAAGTAGTAGCATAATGCATCTAAAATGAAACAACTGTATATCATTGATGCCGTAAACTTTCTTTTTAGAGCGTATTACGGCATTGGCCCTATGACCAATCCCAAAGGAGAGTCGACCAACGCTCTCTTTGGATTCATCCGTTCGATCTATAAAATCATTTCCGATTTTTCCCCTGATTTCGTGATCTCCGTTTTTGATGGTCCTGATAATAAGAAAAGCAGAACCGACCTGTATGAGCATTACAAGAGCCATCGCAAACCAATGCCGGAAGATCTTTATCCTCAGCTTGAAAAAGCACTTCAATGGTGCAGCCTTGCTGGCATTCCTTATCTCTCTATTCCCGGAGTGGAAGCCGACGATGTGATTGGAAGTATCGCAACGTGGGCAGCGAGCGAAGGAATTAAAGTCAAAATCTGCAGTAGCGACAAAGATCTGTGCCAGCTTGTCAATCACGCCATTCATCTCATCAATCCGAGCAAAGATAACCTCGAAATCGATGCGGCAAAAGTGCAAGAGCTCTTTGGCGTCACACCTGAACAGATGGTTGATTATCTAGCAATTGTCGGCGATGCCTCTGACAACATTCCAGGCCTTGAAGGGTTTGGCCCTAAAACGGCCTCCTCTCTTCTACAACAATTTGGCACTCTCGATGCTATTTTAGCACATCCCGAAAAAGTTTCCGGTGAAAAAAAGCAGCAAACGTTGCGTGAAGGAAAAGAGATTGCCCATTTAAGTCGCAAGCTCGCAACCATTGATCGGACTCTGGACTTCCCCAAAGAAGAGACGTTTTTTCATCTCAAAGCTCCTTCCATGGAAGAGATCAAACAGTTTTACACAGAGATGCACTTCCTCTCTCTTTTAAAAGAGCTCGATACAAAAGCTGCAACTGTAGGAAAAAAAGCCGAGAAACACCATTACCATCTTGTGCAAACAGAGGCGGAGTTAGCGGCTTTGTGCGGATCACTTCCTTCCAACTTCTGCCTTGATGTTGAAACGACCGACATCCGGCCGATGCTTGCTGAACTGGTTGGAATCGGTCTTGGAGTAGCACCTGAGACAGCTTGGTACATCCCTTTAAATGGACCCCTTGGAAAAGAAGTTGTCTTAGAGAAAATAGGAGAGCTTCTTGAAAAAAGTTCGATCTATGGACATAACATTAAATACGACCTCCATGCGCTTTTAAATGCAGGGCTTCCTGAACCTCGTGTTTCTTTTGACACCATTTTAGCTTCTTACCTTTTGACACCGCAAAATCAACGCCACAACTTAGACCAACTCTCTCTAGAAAAATTCGGCGTGATTAAAACCCCCATCGAAGAGCTGATCGGCAAAGGGAAAAACCAAAAATCGATGGCCGATGTTCCTCTTGATCAAATCACTGACTATTGCTGCCAAGATGTCGACTATACGATTCGACTCCGAAAACTTTTTGAAGAGGATCTGAAGAAAACCGATTTAGAACCGGTCCTGAATTCTATCGAGCTTCCCCTTATTCCCGTTCTACTTCGGATGGAAAGACGGGGAATTTATGTCGACAAAGAGAAGCTGAAAGAGATGTCGCACGATCTGGGGACGGAACTCAAATCCCTTGAGAAAAAAATCTATCACCTCGCGGGCGAAGAATTTAACATTAACTCTCCTAAACAGCTAAGCACGATTTTATTTGAGAAAATGGGAATTGCTCCCCCCAAAAAAACAACGACAGGATTTTCAACAAGCGCTGAAGTTTTAGAAGAGCTCCAAGAGAAAGTGCCGCTGGCAGAAGTAATTTTACACTACCGTTTACTTGAGAAACTTCGATCGACTTATGTCGATTCTCTTCCTAATGAGATCCATCCTGTGACAGGACGTATCCACACCACTTTCAATCAATCGGTTGCAGCGACAGGAAGGCTTTCTAGCCAAGATCCGAATTTGCAAAACATTCCCATTCGATCCAAAGAAGGAAGAAAAGTTCGCACCGTTTTTAAACCACAGCAGCGCGGTTGGAGTTTTCTTTCTGCAGACTATTCTCAAATTGAACTTCGATTGCTGGCTCACCTGAGCGAAGACCCAATTCTGGTCAAAGCGTTCAATGAAGGGGAAGACATCCACGCCTTTACAGCCTCACTTGTTTTTGATATTCCGCTAGACCAAGTCACAGATGAGATGCGGCAACGCGCTAAAGCAGTTAACTTTGGAATCCTCTATGGGCAGCAAGCGTTCGGCCTGTCGCAAGGTCTTGGGATGGCTTACAAAGACGCCGCAAAATTCATCGACACCTATTTTCAACGGTATAAACGGGTGAAAGAGTTTTTAGAATTTTGCAAAGAGTCAGCACGCAAGTCGGGACGTGTTGTCACGATGACGGGACGGCACCGTCCTATCCCTGATATCTTAAGTAAAAACGGCGCTTTGAGAGCTGCTTCTGAGCGGCTGGCGATTAACACTCCGCTTCAAGGAACCGCCGCTGATCTCATCAAAATTGGAATGATTGATATCGACACTGCTCTTCTCAAAAACAAACTCGGCTTTATGCTGCTCCAAATCCACGACGAATTATTATTTGAGTCGCCTGATGATCACATAGAGGCTTTAGCCAAAGATGTGAAGCACCGCATGGAGAATATAATGAAGCTTAAAGTACCCTTAGAAGTCCATATTTCCATTGGAAAAAATTGGGGGGAGTGTTAATTTTGAAGAAAATAGCAGTCACGGGTGGTCTTGCCACTGGCAAATCGACTGTCTGCCGGTTCCTCAAAGAGTTGGGGGGCTACGTTATCAATGCCGATGAGATTGTTCGGCAGCTCCTGACAGCAGAAAACCCCGTTGGCCTGCAAGTCATTAAACTTCTAGGACCTGTAATTATCACCAACCATCAAATCGATAGAAAAAAAATTTCAAATATTGTGTTTTCAAACCCCACCAAACTCCAAGCTCTAGAGTCCATTTTACACCCTGCTGTGCGAAATGAAATCAATCACAGTTTTGAAAACATCAGAAATAACAACACTTACCGTTTTTTCGTGGCTGAAGTCCCCCTCTTGTACGAAGCGCAGATGGAGAATGAATTCGACACCGTCATCGCCGTAGTGGCAGATGAAAAAACAGCCAAAGAACGGTCAGCAAGTGAAGATGAATTTGAGAGACGATCCCGTTTCCAACTTCCCTCTGCTGCAAAAAGCGTGAAAGCAACCTATACGATCAAAAATGATGGCGACCTCTCTACTTTAAAAGCTCAGGTCGCTGCTTTGATCCCCCACTTACTATAAGGAGAATAAATGAAACCCGAAGAACCGACACCCGAAACAGAAAATGCACCCTCATTAACAGGGCAAGAGCAAATCACCAAGATTGCTGATCTGCAACGGATGAACATTGACCAGCTGAACCAAGTGGCTCGCAACATGGGCCTTAACCTCGGTTCACTTGCAAAATCTCAGCTCGTATTTGAAATTGTAAAAGCAAAAGCAGAACATCCCACTGAGATCTTAGTTGGAGAAGGTGTTTTAGAAGTCCTGCCCGATGGGTTTGGGTTCTTAAGATCCCCTAACTACAACTACCTCCCATCAGCAGAAGATATTTATGTCTCTCCTGCTCAAATTCGACGGTTCGATTTGAAAAAGGGCGACACTGTCTATGGGACCATTCGATCACCCAAAGAAAAAGAGAAATATTTTGCTCTCTTTAAAGTCGACAAAATCAACAATGAGCCTCCTGAAAAAGCGCGCGACAGAATCTTATTCGAAAACTTGACGCCTCTTTATCCGAACAAACGACTTGTGATGGAGACGAATAAAGAAAAACTCACAACCCGCGTTCTGGATCTTGCAGCGCCGGTGGGGATGGGTCAACGAGGAATCATCGTTGCTCCTCCGAGAACAGGTAAAACCGTTATCCTGCAAAACATTGCCAATTCGATCACCACCAACAATCCGAATGTTTTCCTCATTGTTCTTCTGATCGATGAGCGACCTGAAGAAGTCACTGACATGATGCGCAGCGTGAAAGGAGAAGTGATCTCTTCTACTTTCGACGAGCCGCCAGAACGTCACGTACAAATCGCTGAAATGGTGATTGAGAAAGCAAGACGCCTTGTGGAATACCACCATGACGTCGTCATTCTTCTCGACTCTCTTACCCGTCTTGCTCGCGCTTACAACACCGTACAACCTCACTCAGGAAAGATCTTAACGGGTGGTATTGATGCCAATGCTCTCCACAAACCTAAGCGGTTCTTTGGAGCAGCACGTAACGTTGAAGAAGGGGGCTCGCTGACCATTATGGCGACGGCTCTTATCGACACCGGCTCCCGCATGGATGAGGTGATCTTTGAAGAATTCAAAGGAACCGGTAACATGGAGCTCGTTCTCGACAGACGACTCGCAGACCGTCGTACCTATCCTGCGATCGATCTCATCAAGAGTGGAACCCGTAAAGAAGAACTCCTCTTCCATCCAGAAGAGCTTGAAAAAGTCTATCTCATGCGGGCAGCTCTTGCTGATCTTTCACCTCAAGATGCAATGAATCTCCTCTTGGGCAGATTGAAAAAGAGCAACAACAACATCGAATTCCTTCTTTCGATGAAAGATTAAGATGTTTCTAAAAGGTTTACTTTTAGGATTCGCAATTGCAGCGCCGGTGGGACCCATCGGCGTTTTGTGCATTCGGAAAACTATTCAGTTCGGAAGATGGTCCGGTTTCTTTACAGGCCTTGGAGCTGCAGTCGCCGATACCTTCTATGGAGCGCTCGCCATTTTCGGGCTGACGGTCATTTCCGATTTTTTTATCTCATATCAAGTTGCATTCCAGCGTATGGGAGGACTTTTTTTAGCCTACTTAGGGATTAAAATTTTCCGATCTAAGCTGGCTCCCTCAACCCAAGCCGTGTCACATAAAACATTGCTGAAGGATTTTCTCACGACGTTTGTTCTCACTCTAACTAATCCGATGACGGTCGTCTCTTTTCTTTTAATTTTTGCAGGGTTTGGTATCACCCACGAGACTCCGGCTGAAGGTGTTCTCTTCATCTTAGGTGTCTTTTTAGGTTCTGCTGCCTGGTGGATGATCTTGAGCGAGGGAATTACCTTCTTCCGAAAAAAAATGTCCCCTGCAGTTGTCCAATGGATTAATCGAGGGGCAGGAATTTTACTGATTTGCTTCAGTCTTTGGTTTTTATGGGGTGCTTTTAAATAGATCTAAATCGAGGAATCACTTTTCCTTCGATCTCAACAGTTTCAATAAACATCTTAAGAGGGCGGACCCAAAAGTCGTAAGGAGCGTAGAGAGCTCGATAAATCACGACTTCTTCATAAGTCTCGCTATGACGACCAACCCCTAACACCTCATACTGTTTACCTGAGTAGTGTTGATAGATCCCTATTTTAAGTGTTGCCGCGTCAGATGAGTAAGGTGCTAACATTAGAGATAATATTATTACGCTGTTAATTAAATTAACAACTATTTATGATCAGTGACGAAAGATTTGAATTATTTAAAAGAGAGAAAGTTATGCGAAAAGTTATAACGCTCCTAGCTCTAATCTGCTTAGTAGGATGCCATTCTACAGGACCGACTGGCAAAACCCCTCATGTCCTACGTATGAATATCAGCCGTGAACCTCCCACGATGGATCCCCGCAAAGGAAGTGAGTGGATCGGATCAGCGATGCACTTCATGCTCTTTGAGGGACTGATGCGACTGAACCCTGATGGGACTTTAACGCCTGCCCAAGCCCGCTCTGTCGAAATTTCTGACGATCGACTCACCTATACTTTTCATTTGAGAGGAACACACTGGTCTGACGGATCTCTTGTTACAGCAAAAGATTTTGAGCTCGCCTGGAAAAAAATTATCGACCCTCAATTCGGGGCAGCCAATGCTCATCTTCTCTTCCCCATCAAAAATGCAGAGAAAGTCAAAAAAGGGGAGCTTTCTGTTGATGAAGTGGGGATCTATTCAAAAGACGATCTTACGTTTGTTGTTCAACTCGAAAAACCGACCCCTTATTTCTTAGATCTGATTTCCTTCTGCCTCTTCTTTCCGGTGAATCATACGATTGATGAAAAAAATTCACAGTGGATGATGGACGCTTCTCCTCAATTTGTTTCAAATGGTCCCTTTGTCCTGAAAAAATGGAAACACAACCAAGAAATCGTGTTTGAAAAAAATAAAACATATTGGGAAGCGCCTCTTATTGACCTTGACCAAGTTCATGTCAGCATGATCACCGATGAAAATACCGCTCTTAGCATGTATCAAAATGGACAGCTCGACATCATCGGCATGGTCGTCTCACCCATTCCGACCGATGCTTTGCACCACTTTTATGACAAAGGGTTTGTCAAAAACCAGTCAGCACCCGCCACAACTTTTATCTCATTTAATACAGGTCGCTTCCCTTTCAACAATAAACATATCCGTAAAGCCCTCTCTTATGCTGTGAACCGAGAAGAAATTGTTCAAAACATCACCCAACTGGGAGAGAAAGTTGCCACAAATCTCATTCCTGCCTGCCTCCAACATGGAGTAAGCTCATCTTATTTTGAAGACCACGACATCGTCAAAGCACGGAAAGAGCTTATGTTAGGTTTCAAAGAACTAGGAATTCAACAATTGCCTAAGATTACTTTAGAATATTCTCAAGGTGAGATTAATCATAAGATTGCCCAAGTCATTCAAGAGCAGTGGAAAAAAGCGCTCGGTGTCCACGTAGAAATTCAAAAATGTGAACATAAGGTCCTTCTCGATCGATTGGCAAGCCGCACCTATGATTTAGCCACCATCTATTGGTTTGCGCAATACAAAGACCCCATGAGTATTTTCGAACGTTTTAAGTTTAAGAAAAACGCGAAAAACTACCCCGACTGGGAAAACAGCGACTATACAAAACTGATGGACCAATCGTTCTACGATCCAACACCTGAAAAAAGAGATCAAACGTTCGCCCGAGCTGAAGCGATTTTAATCGAAGAAATGCCATTGACTCCTCTTTATCACTGGCAAACCTCCTTTATGATGAAAGATCATTTAGGATTTAAAGACCTGGCTCCTGAAGGTGCGTTTGATTACTCAAGAATCTATGTGAAGGAAAATCATAAATGAAGCTGCTCTTCATCTCATGCAGCCTCTTTATTTTCCTTCTTTCTCTTCTGGATCGACAGTCTATTAAGGCCAATCATGGATTTAGCCTACATGTCATAGAAGCACCGATTCCATCCCTTTCAGATCGTAATCCTTCTCTGGAATTTCCAAGAGACCTCTTTTCTCAGTCTTATCGATATCTCGGAAAGGGAGCACAATCGTTTGTCTTTGAAAGTGAAGATCTGAAAACCGTGTTGAAATTTTACCGTTTCCCCTCCCACCTCCGCCGATTTCCATGGACTCATCATCCCTTCGGATATCTCTTTTCTTCCTCACGAAAAAATATCAAAGAATACAACCTCCGCCGTTTAGAGCTGTCGTTCCACAGCTTTTTTTTGGCAGCCACACCCCTTGCAAAAGAAACGGGCGTTCTCTATGTCCATCTTGAACCCACCACAGAGCTGCAGCAAAAAGTCCATCTAATGGACCGACTTGGAGTGCATTATGAACTCCCTTTAGATCCTATTGCTTTTGTGGTGCAAAAAAGGGGAGTCTCTTTCCTTGCTCATTTTAAAGAGCAGCTTGCTCACAACAAACTCGAAGCGTGCAAACAAATGTTAAATGGACTCATCGAAGTTATTCAAAATCGATGCAACCATCACATCACCGACCTCGATAATATGGACAACGACAATTATGGTTGGCTAGAAGATAGAGCTATCCACCTCGATATCGGCCGGTTTCAAGAATGTGAATCGATCGACACACGCGAAGAGATTTTACGCATCACACATCCACTGACACGGTATCTCTCAGAAACAGCGCCAGACCTTCACGAATATTTTCTTTCTCAAATCAATGAGAATGTTCAGTAATTGCTTCGTTACGGATTAAAACCTTCGATGTTACTGCACTTGGCTTGAGATACTCTCTCAACACCTGATCAAACGGCTCGAAGTGGCAGTGATCCCCACAAGTGAAGAGGTCAACAAAGCAGGCATTGTGCTCAGGATAGGTGTGAATGCTCGCATGGCTTTCGGACAGAAGCAAAGCCATCGTGAGTCCATTGCCTGGAAAAACGTGCGACGAGTCATTTAAAATTTGCGCACCCGATTTCCGAACCCCTTCTCTCATGGCCTCCATTAAACCTTCGACGTTTTTCATAGCTTCCGCATCACAACCAGAATAACTGGCAATAAAGTGTTTCCCTAAAAATTGATACTGCTCGCTGGATTCATGGGCGTGAAGAAAAGCTAAACCAAGGACGCAAAGAAAGAAAACCACCTTTTTCATAGACATTACCTGACCCCTCTTGATAAAAATTTGGTAAATAATAGAAGAGGTTGCTATTTTTGAAAATAAGAACCTCTATAATATAAGATAAAATGAAAATGCTTGGAATTATTTTTGCGCTACTGGCCGGCGGCTATGGAGTCTGGATTGTCACAAATAACAATCCCCAGATAAAAACAAAAGTAGCCGAAATCCTTGATATGGGACATTTCCATACCTTGGAGGTCCGGTATAGTGCTAGCCAAATCATGGAAAAACACAGGCGAGTTCTTCTCAAAGGAAACCGTCACCGCTTCTTGGAGCCTGTCTTAGAGTTCTATCCTTACGCTTTAATGGAAGTTAAATATACAACTCCTGACAACAAAACACATGAAAGCGTCATCTTGTGGGACATGACAGATGGTGAAATGGTCACCCAGACGAAAAACTGGGAGAAAAGCCACGGCTTTGGCGACTGTATTGAAGCTGAAGCAACGACTCAAGAGTTCAAAATTTTAAACCTCTTGTCACGTAAAGGGGGGGCTCTCGATCGCGAAGGGCTTACAAAAGCACTAAATGTTGAGCATGAAATTCTCGATGGATGGATCGATAGCTGTCGCAAGAAAAAACTTATCATTCAAGCCGGGAATCAATACCGACTCCACTTCCAAAACCCCCGCCTTCGCACCACCCCAGAAACGATCGTCGACGAAAGACTGGTTACAAAACCCTATAAAGATGCTATTCGACTCCACCGACGCTTTTCAATCTCTCAAATTGAGAAAATTGCCCGCGCTGCCTTTGGTCAAGATTTTGCTATCCGCAAAGTGACCGACATCTACCTACCGGTTCACAGTATCGTCGTCCAAAACCCAGATGGTTCTATCCATACTAGTCACTGGAATGCCCTCAACGGACAGCGAATGAGCCGCTCACAGTTCATTGACTAATAGCCCCCAAAGCAGCTAACATACTCCCTTCACTCTTGGAAAGATGGCTGAGTGGCCGAAGGCACGTCCCTGCTAAGGACGCGTACCCTTACGGGTACCGTGGGTTCAAATCCCACTCTTTCCGTTTTCCTACTACTAAAATATTTACATTAAATTGACTTTGCTTAGAATTAATCAAATTCTTTTGCAGGTCGTTATGAATTCTTGCTTAAAAATTTTTCTCTTCATAGGACTTTCCTCTCAGCTAATCTCCAGCGATTTTGTATCAGGCAGGCTTCCTAACGGTATCACGTATTTTATTCACAATAACACTACTTCTAAGGAAGTTATCTCCTTTGATTTGATTGTCCGCGCAGGTTCCCTTTCCGAGAAGGAAGATGAAAAGGGGTACTCCCATTTAGTTGAACATTTGATTGCTGATGAGATGAAATTCAAGGGGATAAAAATCACGGATGAAGCTTGCCCTATTTGGGATTTATCTTACCCTACTATCGATGAGTTTGTTTCTTACCGATTTACTCAATATCATCTAGACATTCCTATTTTCCCATTGGAGAACATTGAAGAAGGCCTTAAAAGTTTGTCCTCCATCTTTACGATTACCTCTTTTTCTGAATCAGACGTTACAACTCATGAGAATGAGATACTAAAAGAGCTTTCAGAGTCTGACGAAATGCCTACAGCTAAATGGGCACGGGAGCGGATCGGGTATGAATACGCAGCTTACAAAACTAAACATCCCTTATGCAAACCATCTCCCTCTAATGCACAGCGCCTCTATCGCTTTTACAGCAAGTGGTACCACCCTGAAAATTGTGCACTTGTTATCATTAGCAGTATTGAGCCTAGGCTCATTGCACCTCTCCTTGAACAGTCATTTTCTTCTCTTCCTTCTAAAGGGAGCTTTACGCCTCCAGAACAAAACAATAAAACCTCTTTGCCAGGGTTGGGAACTTACACGGACCCTCAATTAGGCCAAACAGAGTTTACCCTTTTAAAAGAGATTCCCCCTCTTTCTCACCAAGAACAACTAGAATTTGCCCTCTGGCTTCAACTTTTAAACGATTACTTAAAAACCTATTTCTCCACTTATCATCCTCAGCTCGAAATTGTCACCGACCCGGCACTATTAAGATTAAAGATCATTCCACCCCAAGATCAAGTCGTGAACGTTCTATTTGAGTTGGATTCGCTTCTCTACCTGTTTGAAAACCTATCTTTAACACCCGATCAACTCGACATTGTAAAAACCAGGTTGAAGGAAGGACTTAAAAGTCAGCTGCAAAATAACCTATATCTTAGCAATCATTACCGATCAGTCTTTCTAGAAGGGACTAGTATCGATTTACCCTCAGAAAAGATGATCGATTCACTTTCACTAGACTCCTTTCAAAGTGCAGTAAAAAAGTTCCACACGTTCTCAAAAGCAGTGATCGCTGCAAAGGAAAAAGGATATGACTCTCAGTAGCATCGATTACGAAGAACTCTATCAAGACTCCATGACTCCCGATCAATTCAATCTATTAGACTTTCTAGGAGTCGAATGGAGAGGTCGAAATGTCAAATTGATCGACCAAGATATCCGCACTAAAATTACCCAGCTCGCAAGGTATGCGATTGAGATTACCGCTCTGAATAACCCCGATGAGCTCGCAAACGTAAAAGCACTCCTCGATTATTGCATCGAACAACTTCCTCCCTCTCTTCTTGAAGAAGTTGAAATCCCCAACGAAAGGCTCTGTCACTTTGATCCCATTACCGGCGTCAATCACATTGTAATCGGCGCAGAAAGAAAGAAAAGAAAATGGTGGAAAATAGCATTAGCCGCAGCAGTTGTTGCTGCAGCCGTGACCGTTGTTGTACTCAGCGGGGGAGCAGGTGCTCCTGTTGCACAAGCAGCTATAGCCAGCGCTGCAGCAACAACCGGCGCGGCTGCAACACCGACTCCTAACCGTAGAAGAGATGAACCCGATCCAAAAAATCGCCCTGCTGTCTCTTCAAATCCTCCACCACCCAAGCCTGATAGCATTAGCAAACCGTTTCTGCCCCCTGTTGATCTTTCTGATCTACGTCCAAACCCGTTTCCTTTACCACCTATCCAACCCCCTCCTGGGAATTTTCAACCACCTCCGATCACAATACCACCCACCTCCGGAAAAAACCTCCCTACATTCAATGATTATTTGAAAAATTCGCATCCGGTAACATTTGCTCCACCGGCCCCCATCCCGCCTCCTATCTCATCCCCTCCAAGCCACCCCCGCATAATCGAAATCCCCGGCAAAACGTTGGCACGCGGCGCCATCGGGGGGATTAATGGAGTCGGAAATAATTTGGAACAAGCAACCGCCAACGCCCAGTATCTGGCAAAGCTTGCTGGTGGTCATAAAATAGAGTGGATCCATAACAAAACTAATACGATTGTCGTTGATCTTATAGAATCAACAATGGTTAATTATAAGGGTTATTCAGCTCCAGCAAAGGACTTGCTTGAACAGTGGACAGCTTTCCATGAAAAACATCGTAATGATCCTGGTGCCAAGTTCTTCCAGTTCTGCCATAGCCAAGGAGCCATCCACGTGAAAAACGCTCTTCTCCAAGCCCCTCAGGAAATCCGTGACCGGCTCATTGTTCTTGCCATTGCTCCAGCGGCTGTTATTCCTAAAAAACTTTGTTTTGACTCTTTTAACTATGCCAGCAAAAGAGATCCTATTCCTCTCATGGAAGCCGCTTTTAAGTATGATCCAGATGCCCCTTACGAAGAACGGATTAATGCGCCAAGCAGGAAAGAGTTGGAAGAGCTGATTTGGGTAGAGCCTCAACCTAATGCTAAAGGCATCGACCATGGTGCTGATAGCGCAACATATGTGCAACATATCGCTCAACGTTTGGAAAACTTCATTAACAAGTATAACTAGTCTTATGAAATTCTTATTTCTATCTGTTCCTCTTCTTTTTTTTGCAGCATGCAAGAGCTCTGTACCCTCCAATATCTGTTCTACTGAGGTCAATTCTACTTCGAACGTAGATTATGAAAAAATTGCTGACAAAATTACATATGAAACCGCCCGAAAAATAGAACGTCAGACGAGTTTACATATATGCGGCGTAGGCGGGGGAAGCCTGAGTGGTCAACTAAGAAAACTTAATATGAGCTTCGAATGTCGTAAAGAGCTCAATATGGAACAAGGAAGAAAACTAGTTCTCTATTGTGTGAATGAATATTTGTCAGCCATCAACGCCAATAAGGAAATAAGGCCCAACTTAATTCACTTTCCATTCACCCCGGAAGATGTTGAGATAGATATCTTTATTCAAAAGCCTGATAGAAGCGATGTTCCTATCGGTAGTCTCTCGGTTGTATCAGAAGTAGACGGTAAAGTCATTTACAAAGTGCACGAACCAGATCCAATTATCCTTAGGAGAGTTCACGAAGAGACTTTTGAAGAAGCTTTAAAACTTGTTGGCTGTTCTAGAGATACCGCTTTAAAGTAGAAGATCGAATTCCTGAAAGACTTGTGAAATCAACCATGAAGGGAAAGAGCTATGGTGTTGCATTTTTTCAAGTAATAAAAATTAGGGGGCTCTCATAAAGGCAGGCTTGCTTTTTGCTGGGTCGAAAGTTCTGATTTGTTCTCTCCCTTGTTCTCTAAAGGATAGCGTTCTTTGATCGATTTCAATAGGTCGCTGAGATGTTCTTTCTTATAGACTTTCAAGGCCTTTGAGCGCTCTTCTCTATGACAGAAGAAGACTGTATCACCAATATTAAAAATCAATGATGCCTTCGGATGTTCGATAGAACTCAAGGTCTGGTAATCTGCTAGCATGATCCTCAGTTCATATTCATCAGGTGTAAAGGGAAATGAAACAAGATACGGGCCGAATCTCTCTTCATGTAGACTAATATCCTCAAGATAACTGAAGAGCAGGAGTGTAAAAAATTCTCCATCGACAGGTATCTTATCAATCGAATAGAGCATCTCAAGACGATTGATCTTATTTTGGAAATTCCCGCCCCAACCTACAAGTTTGGAAGCAGGTACTTTGTTGATAAAATGCTTACCATGTACCCGCACAAGAGAGAGTGCTGCTGCGATGTGAGAATCTCCATAGAATCTAGAAGAAATGAGAGAAGATGCTTTTTTCTTAGGTTTCTCAGAGCTCATTTGGCTTCTAATCGCTTCAATAAGTTGTGATTGCTCTGTAGCAGCATTTTGGTTCTTTTCATCAAATATCTGAAAATAACCGCCTGCTAATTGCATGATTTCAAGCTGCGCTTGTTGCTCTTTAGTAAGAGTTTTTTTGCGACTCTCAGTGTTAATGGTTGATTTTTCATCGGCGGTAGTAAAAGCGGGGGATGCAATCATCATGGAAAGCATTGCTAAAAAGGAGAATAATTTAATCTGCATTTGAACCCTAAATCTCATCGAACATGAGTATTTAATCTATAGGAGAACACAGAATAGAAACAATACGAATAAACTCCATTAATCCAGAGATTTTTTAAGAACTCCCTTTGAAGGGGAGAGACTCTCCCCCCTTAAAGAGTGAGAATGGCCGAATTTAGTTCATTAGTCTTTACAAAACGAGGATGATCGATATACTGTTGGAAATATGACAGCATCGGCAACAACAAAAGTCCCTCCTAACTCCAAAGAGTCGGAAATGATTGTTTTGGGGTGCATGCTCACCTCGATTGGTAGCTTAAACATCGCTGCCGATATGCTGGAGGAAAATGATTTTTATTACTCCGAGCATAAAATCATTTTTGACGTTTTGAAAAGCTCTTTTTTACAAGACAAGCCTGCTGATGTCCATCTTGTTGCAGAAGAACTCAAAAGACGCGAGCAGCTCAAAACGATCGGAGGAGTTGCTTACCTAACTTCGCTTGCACAGTACGCAGGCACCGCCGCTCATATTGAAGAGTATACCGAGCTTGTTAGAAGTAAATCTCTCCTTCGGCGAATGATTCAATCGGCGCAGGCCGTAGAAAAACTGGCATTTGACGACCCTGAAGATGTCACCACAACGCTCGATGTCGCTCAACAAAAATTTTTCCAAATCAGCCAATCTGCCAATACGTCGGCAGGCGTGTTGATCCGAGATCTTCTCTCAGGCGCAAAAGCGACTTCAAAACTTTCTTACCTAAAAGAGCTGCAAGAGAAACAAGAACAGTTTCAAACAAGGGGCCCTGACGAAGGAACGACGACAGGAATTCCAACACACTTCAATGATCTGGATAAACTAATCAACGGCCTCTCTCCCTCCAACCTCATGATCTTAGCTGCCCGTCCTGCGATGGGAAAAACAGCACTAGCGCTTAACATCGCTGAAAATGTCTGCTTCAAGAACAACCTCCCTGTTGGAATCTTTTCTCTTGAGATGACTGCCGACCAGCTTCTACACCGTATTGTTTGCTCGCAAGCCGAAGTTGAATCAGATAAAATCCGCACAGGATCGATTAATGGAATCGAGTTTCAACGCATTGTTGCATCCGTCAATCAGATGCAAAGACATACGATGATCATCGACGACTCACCCGGCCTTAAGATCACCGATCTTCGTGCAAGAGCCCGTCGCATGAAAGAGGCGCACGGAATCCAATTTTTAGTGATCGATTACCTCCAACTTCTGTCAGGGTCGGGTATGTCTCGCAGCCAAGAAAATCGACAGATCGAAGTTTCAGAAATTTCACGCCTCCTTAAAACACTAGCTAGAGAATTGAATGTTCCGATTCTATGTCTCTCCCAGCTTTCCCGAAAAGTTGAGGAGCGGGCTGGCCACAGACCAATGATGAGCGACCTCCGCGAAAGCGGTAGCATTGAGCAAGACTCCGATCTTGTGATGTTCCTCCTTCGTAGAGAGTATTACGACCCTTATGACAAGCCAGGAACTGCCGAACTGATCGTCGCTAAAAACCGTCACGGTGCTATAGGAAATATCAACTTTGCTTTCAGAAAAGAAATTGCTCAATTTGCCAATTTATCAGGCATCAGATCATCTGGAGCGCCTGATAACGAAGAGGCTTTCTCAGCCTTTTCACCTTCCAAGCCATAATTAATTGGTAATTAAAAATTTATTTGGCTGTTATTCTAACTTGTCAAATAAGCGAATTTAGCTATAATCTTCTCTATTCCAGAGAGCATTTCTCTCGAGGATAGGACACAAATTTAATATGACCATAAATACCAACCAGGAATTTGGTCGATTTCGCTCCTGGTTTTGTCCTGTCCATAAGCATGAGCTTAAATTATTCCTTCCACTCCTCCTTATCTTCTTCTTTATCTGCTTCAATTATAACCTTTTGCGAGCAGCTAAAGACGCCCTCGTAGTAACAGCCCCCTCCTCGGGCGCTGAAATTATTCCTTTCATGAAAGTGTGGGTGATCCTCCCCATGGCCCTTGTGATGACAGTCTTTTTCACTCGTCTGGCCAATAAATATACGACTGAAAAAGTTTTTTACATCATGATGTCGCTTTTTTTAGGGTTCTACGCTCTTTTTTCCTTCTTTGTCTACCCCTTCCGTGACTCGCTCCATCCCCACGCTTTTGCAGATTATTTAGAAAGTGTTTTCCCTCTTGGCATGAAAGGATTTGTCGCCCTGATCCGTAACTGGACCTATACCGCTTTTTATGTCATGGCCGAGCTTTGGGGAACGACCATCATGACCGTGCTCTTTTGGGGATTCGCCAATGAAATCCTGGATGTTAAAACGGCTAAACGTTTTTATGTCTTAATTTTGATTGGGGGAAACCTCTCCGCGATTTGCGCAGGAGGGGCAGGGACCTTTATTTCATCTATTGCTAATCAGTGGACCTCTGAATCGATTTCCGATCCGTGGCAATATTCACTCATGCTGATCAGCTCGATTGTGATAGTCAGTGGGATTGCTGTAGTTGGAATTTTCAAGTGGCTTTTCAAAAATGTTTTCCATAACCCTCAATTCAAAGACCAGGTAACGAAAGACACTTCTTCTACCAAGATGAGCATGCGAAAGAATTTCAAATACTTAGCGAGTTCAAAATATTTGCTTTGCATTGCAACGATCGTCCTTACTTATAACATCTGTATTAACCTGACAGAAGTAACATGGAAAGATCAGCTGCTGCATCTTTGCCCCCAACCCAACGATTTTAATGCTTATATGAATAAAGTCACGATGTGGGTGGGAATCGTTGCAACTGTGATCGCCATCATCACCAGCATGACGATTCGGAAGTTTTCGTGGTCGTGGAATGCGATGGTCGCTCCTGTGCTACTCATGGTTACCGGCATTGGATTTTTTGCCTTTCTTCTCATGAAACATTCGTACATCGGGATTGCAATCGCAGCATTCTTTGGAACAACCCCCCATATCATTGGTGTTCTCTTTGGATCGATGCAGCAAGCGATATCACGCGGGTCTAAATACACCATCTTTGATGCCACCAAAGAGCTGGCATTTATTCCGCTGAGCAAAGAATCAAAGCTCAAAGGAAAGGCAGCGATCGATGGCGTCGGCTCTCGCCTTGGGAAATCGGGAAGCGCGATCATCTACCAAGCCCTATTAATGTTCTTCGGAACCGTTTCAGCAACCCTCCCTTACATCGCTTTCATCATGCTTTTTGTCATTGCTGCCTGGATGATTGCCGTCTCGTACCTCGGCAAACAATTCCAAACTCTCACAGCTCATAATGAAACTGTGGAAATCAAAGAACCTGAAAAACAGCCGGCTGAAGCAGTCACTTAAAAAAATTATTTATTCAAGGAAAAGGAAACTATGTCATCTGTTAAGAAGAAAAGAAAATATAAAATGGCGAAGCACAAACGTAAAAAACGTCGACGACGTGACCGCCATAAGAACGTCTAATTTTAATTTTTATTTGAATATCCTGTAACTTAAGTTACGGGATATTTTTTTTACTCTTTCCCTTATACTGTTCGGTATGTGGAGATATCCCCAAGAATTTGATGTGATCGTCGTTGGTGCAGGACACGCAGGATGCGAGGCTGCGCATGCGGCTGCCAAAATGGGAGCCCAAACTCTCTTTCTCACTATGAGTCTTGATACGATTGCCAAAATGAGCTGCAACCCAGCCATCGGTGGGACGGCCAAAGGACATATCGTGCGCGAAATCGATGCCCTCGGCGGAATCATGGGCAAAATTGCCGATTGCACAGCAATCCAATACCGGATGCTCAATCGGTCCAAAGGCCCCGCTGTTTGGTCACCCCGTGCCCAAAGCGATAAGCTCGCCTATCAAACGGTGATGAAAAACCGGCTAGAGAAAATTCCTAATCTCTTTATTAAGCAAGGCACGACAGAAAATCTCATTCTTGAAAATGATCGCGTGATCGGCGTTGAAACCCAAGAAGGGATTGCATACGTCGGGAAAACAGTCATTCTCTCCGCTGGAACTTTCATGCGAGGAATGATTCACATTGGCACGACTACTTTCGCAGGCGGGAGAGCGGGTGATAAACCGTCTGTCGGACTCTCTGCTGCTCTTGAAAAAATCGGCCTCAAACTCGGCCGCCTTAAAACCGGAACACCTCCCCGGTTGAATCGACGCAGTGTCGATTTTTCTCAAATGGAACTCCAAGAAGGGGATCAAGACGTCCGTTTTTCTTTTGACCCGCCTGAAGATGCAGGCCTCCCGCACGTCCCGTGTTACATCACATACACCTCTGACGAGACAAAAAAAGTTGTCTTAGATCATCTCCATCTTTCTCCGATGTATTCGGGAAAAATTCGGAGTGTGGGGCCGAGATATTGTCCTTCCATTGAAGATAAATTTGTCCGCTTTGCTGATAAAGAACGGCACCAAATTTTTATCGAACCTGAAGGACACACCACAGACGAGCTCTATATCAATGGGATTTCAACCTCGCTGCCTTTTGATGTTCAACTCTTGATGATTCGCACCATTCCTGGCCTTCAAAATGCAGAGATCATGCGGCCTGCCTATGCGATCGAATATGACTACATCACCAGCGGGCAACTCACACCAACTCTCGAGACAAAAAATGTCGAAGGACTTTTCATCGCCGGACAAATCAACGGCACAACGGGTTACGAAGAAGCGGCAGGGCAAGGTCTCATTGCAGGGATTAATGCTGCTCTTAAAGTCCAAGGGAAACCTCCCTTCTTCTTAAAACGGTCCGATGCGTATATAGGCGTCATGATTGATGAGCTGATCACCAAAGAGCTCGATGAACCATACCGGATGTTTACTAGTCGAGCCGAACATCGACTTTTACTCCGCCAAGACAATGCCGACCTTAGGCTCCGCCCCTATGGATATGAACTCGGTCTCATCTCAAGTGAGCAACATCAAATCCTTCAAGAGAAGAAAAGAAAAATCGAAGAGCTCTCAGCCCATCTCTCCAAAAAGCATGTCGCCTATGAGGGTAAGACAGCCTCTCTTGCACAGCTTCTCTGCAGGCCTGACTGGAGTTACCTTAAACTGCGACAGCTTTTTCCTGACTTCACTCCTGATCATGGAGAAGAAGTGAACGCCCAAGTTGAACTCGGCCTCAAATATGCAGGCTATATTCAACGTCAGCAAAATGAAGTCGACAAACTGGCTACCACTGAAGAGTTTGTGATTCCTGAACACTTTGACTATACCACAGCCGTAGGACTCGGCCGTGAAGCCCGTGAAAGACTCTCCAAAATTAAACCTCGAACCATCGGTCAAGCCTCCCGCTTATCAGGCATTACACCTGCCGACCTCCAAGTTCTGATGGTTGCACTCCGAAGTAAAAAACAGTATCCTCCAAAATATGAAGACGAATCCACTCCTCCCAGTTGCTCTGATTGTCACGAGTGATCCGACAACCGCCACCTATCTTCGGAAGGTACTGCGGCTGACATTCCAACTCATCGAGAGAGAAGATGGTCTTGAAGTTCTGGAGACGGCATCAGTCGATATCGTTTTCTTAGATTCTAAAGACATGACAGAGAGTGACCTTTTCTTAACTCTTTCTCGCTACCGCTCGATCTTAGGAAAAAAGAAAACTCCTATCCTCCTCATCACAGGGAATCTTAAGAAGAAGTTTGCGCAAGATGCTCTCCGCGCAGGAGCAACCGACTTTGTTAACAAGCCGCTGGATGAAGATGAGATTGAGCAACGGATTGCTGTTAGCTTCCAATCGTTTGAGAGAACTAAAAGCGTCCTGGCCGTCGCAAAACGATCAACCCCCAAGGCACAAACAGCCTCCTCCTCTCTTGCCAACCGTCAATTCCTCAATGACCAAGCGATCAAAGAAATTGCCAAAGCACGGGAAAACGAAGGTAATGTCTCTCTTCTCGTGATTGAACTCGATAAAAAGACAACCGAAGAGGCCCATCTCCACCTGATGTCTGTGCTCAAAATGCTTCTTCGCAAAAACGATATTTTAATCCCTCAGAGCCTTGGTAAATATATCGTCATGCTTCCTAAAACATCGGAGCGTGCCGCAGAAATCATCGCAGAAGAAATTCGGATGTTTGTCGAAAGTAAAATCTCTCCGCTCTCTGTCTCCATTGGACTCATCACCTGGGATCACTCCCGTCCTGGCCACGGCACCGCCGCAGAAGAGTTCGGCAAACTGGTTGAAGTTGCCTCGCAAGCTGTCAAAGAAGCCAAAAAAACGGGCAACCGGATCATCACCTCTGAATCGTTATGACGTTTGAGCTCATCCGCCTTCACAATCAACCGATTTATGATCAACTCCTCTTAGAAGAGCAACTTCTGAGGCATGAAACCGGAAATTATATCGTGATCAATACCGGATCGACCCCTGCCATTGTTTTAGGAATCTCAGGGAAAGCCCCTGAACTTGTTCACCTTGATGCCCTTCCCTCTTCCATTCCTCTGATCCGAAGATTCAGCGGAGGAGGAACTGTGATTGTCGATGAAGAGACGATTTTCGTAACCTTCATCTGTCATAAATCTCTCCATGAGTTTCCTGCTTACCCCGAACCCATTCTACGCTGGGCTGCCTCCATGCTCAAACCCTCTTTTCCGTCACTTGAGCTCCGTGAAAATGATTTCGTCATCGGCAATAAAAAGTGTGGAGGAAATGCGCTCTATATCAAAAAAGATCGATGGCTCGTTCACACCTCTTTCCTATGGGACTATAAACCAGCTCACATGCAACTCCTCAAACATCCCGCTAAAACGCCTCCCTACCGCGCAGGCAGATCCCACGACGACTTCCTATGTAGATTGAAAGACTTCCTCCCGAGCAGAGAAGGTTGGATCGAAAGCTTGATTCAATCGTTCGATGCAAAGCCAATCCTCGCTCTTAAAAATTTCCAACTTGATTCTTTTTCAACCAGACATCTTTATCTAACTGATTTTTAAGATTCCCTTTTATAAAATTTTGAGATGCATGAATTTGTTTTCGTCATTACGGCACGAAAAGGTCTTTCGTTTGCAAAAATGTGCCTTGAATCGATCCAAGCTCAGCTTGGCTCTTTTTACTATTCTACAATCTATGTCGACGATGCCTCTAACTACACACAGAAAGAGCATTCTGATTTAGCGGCTCTAGTTCAACAGGCCAATGGCCGTGTCTTAACGCTTCAACAAAGGCACTATCAGATAGGATCTTTGTCTGAGGCTATCCCTCTTGTAAAAAATAAAAATGCGATTGTCTGTTTGGTCGATGGCGATGACTATCTTCTACCACATGCACTTCAAACAGTCGCAAAAGCCTATGAAAACAAAAATGTTGCGATGAGCTATGGTAATGTCCTACTTGATTTTAGACCCTATCAAGATTGTCAGCCTCACTACTTTTACGATAAAAAGAGTGTCAATACCGAGTATCCTCAAAAAGTTTGGGAAACACGAACGTTTAGAGAAGATGGATTTCGATGTTTTCATCTAAGAACTTTCAGAAGGTGGCTCTGGGATTATATTGACCCTAAGGATTTTAAAAGACCGGATGGAGGATTTATTCGCGCCTCAGGAGATAGTGCATTCGTCTATCCTATGCTTGAGCTTTTAGCAAATAGCCAACATGTCACTTTTATCGATACTCCTTTATATGTTTATCGCCTCCATGACGGAAATGTTCATAATCATGATAAAAAAAGTCAGAGCGATGATTTAGATCTCCTCCGTTTCAAAATGAAAAAATATGATCCAATCGATAGAGATCTTTTAAACTATCATCTTCAGGAAGCACCGTGTGCGGAATAACCGGTTTTGTAGGGGATGTTTATAATCAATATGAATTGCAAAAATACCTGAGTAAAAGCTGTGACCAACTTCATCGAAGAGGGCCCGATCAAAAGGGGTTCTCTATCGAAAAAGGAATTGGCATGGGTTGCTGCAGGCTTGCGATTCAAGATCGAGACAAAGGACAACAACCTATGTCGTATCATGGATTCACCCTTGTCTTTAATGGAGAAATTTATAATAAAAAAAGCCTCCAAAGAAGACTTGAATCACAACGACATGTACTTGAAACCAATTGTGATACAGAAATTTTATTAAAAGCACTTGTTGAATACGGAGATTCAATTGTCAACGAATTGGAAGGAATGTTTGCTTTTGCTCTATGGGATTCAACTCATCAAATTTTAACCCTTAGTCGGGATCGTTGGGGAGAAAAACCACTCTACTACACTTTTGACCGAAACTCTTTTTCATTCGCCTCTGAAATCAAAGCTTTTCAACCCTGGCCTCATGTTAAATGGGAGATTGCTGAAGAAGATGTGTTGATATTTCTCAAAAATAGTTATCTTCCTTGCCCCAGAACAGGCTGGAAGCAAATCTACAAACTAGAACAAGGATCGATTTTAAAACTTCAAAACCAAACCTTCCATATTTCACGTTTTTTTACCCCACGATTAGGAAATGATCATCCACAACCAAAAGAGCTTTTCTCTCTCCTGCAGTCGAATGTGAGAAATTGTATGGTGTCAGATCGACCCATAGGAGCCTTTTTAAGTGGAGGTCTGGATTCTACATCGATTGCCTATTTTCTCTCTCGTGAGGATCCAACCGCTCCAGCTTTCTCACTCCATTGGAAAGAAACTTCTCATACGGAAGAGGAGTACACAAGACACGCAGCAAAAGCTTTAGGGTTGAATCATTTCTCAGTCGAGTGTGATTCTGTTTTCTTTAAAAATCATTTCGATGAAATCGTTGATTTATTCGATGAACCTTTCGGCGATGAATCTATGGTACCGACCTATTGCCTTGCACAGTTTGCAAAACAAAAGGTTGATGTCGTCTTAACAGGTGATGGTGCCGATGAACTTTTCCATGGATACGAACGGTACTTTTTTGATGGTGCAGCTTCGGTTTACTTAGAAACTTTTGCAGCAACTCCAGCTCCTATCATACAGTCTATGGGATGCTTTGAAGATCTGCTTCCAATGAAAGTATTAGAAATTGACCACCCGCGAAACCGATCCTGGATCGATCTCAACTCCTATTTAACTGACGATATCCTTATGAAAGTTGATCGGGCCTGCATGGGAGTAAGCTTAGAATCACGCGCCCCTTTTTTAACACCTCGAGTAGCCGACTTTGCGCTTCGTTGTTCAATAGAGTCGCTGGTAAGAAATAATAAGCGAGGAAAAGAGATCTTAAGGGCAGCCATGCAAGAGTCTCTTCCTAAGACAATTCTAGAGCGAAAAAAAATGGGTTTCGGGGTTCCGCTCAATCACTGGTTCCGCGGCCCTCTAAAAGAGTGGATGAGCATAAGACTTTTAGAGGGAGCATTACAAACATCCCATTTAGTCTCGATAGAAGGTATTTCCAAACTGATCTATCTTCATTGTAAGAAACAAGGTAATTTTGCAAGACCCCTCTTGAATCTACTTGTTTTGGAAAGATGGTTAAAAAGATGGACTTTAACACCTTTCATTCATCAAAATTAATGCCAATGAAGATTTTAATTACTGGCTCAAAAGGACTTATTGGAAGCGCTCTCATAAAATCGCTTCATCAAATTGGGATAGAGACGATTGGAATAGACATCAAGCACTCAACCGATGATACAAATTATGGCACGATCCTTGACTCCAATGGTGTCTTCTCGAAACTTAAACAAGTTGATGGTATTATGCATCTTGCAGCTGTTTCTCGCGTTATTGATGCAGAAAAAACACCAGAGCTTTGTTGGAGAACAAACGTTCAAGGTACCTCTACGATTATCCAGGCCGCTTTGGAGTGTGAGAATAGACCTTGGCTGATTTATGCCAGTAGCCGCGAGGTTTATGGTGAACCAGCCCAGTTTCCCGTCAAAGAATCTGACTCTTTGAAACCTGTTAATATTTACGGTGAATCTAAAGCGGAAGCCGAAAAGTTAGTGCATCAAGCCTCTGAGAATGGGTTAAAAACAGCGATTGTCCGCTTCTCAAATGTCTATGGATCCATCCATGATTATTCTGATCGGGTCATCCCTGCTTTCTGCCGTGCTGCTGCAGAAGGGACTTCGATTCGTGTCGATGGCAGTGAAAATATGTTCGACTTCACTTATTTAAACGATGTGATCGATGGCCTTCTCTCTTTAATACAACTCATAACGAATCACGGGCACTCCATTGACCCCATCCATTTAACTAGAGGGATAGGTGTCACTCTTCAGCAGATTGCTATTATTGCTCAAAAATCAAGCCTCGTTCCCATTTCCATCTTGGAAAAACCTTCCCGCTCCTTTGATGTTTCTAAATTCTATGGAGATCCAACAAGAGCTCAAGAAATATTAAAATGGCAAGCCTCTGTTTCAATTGAAGAAGGGATGAGCCGTTTGATCAATCAATATAGACTTCACTCCCTTGCAAAAACCGAAGGAGTTACGTGTAATGTGGTATCATGACTATCCGCTTGAGAAAGGGAGGCAAATTCTTATCTTACGGCATGGAGAAAGACCACCTTCAATTCCTGGAGAGTATGGTAATGATCTCTGTTTGACTCACCAAGGCAGGCTCGATTCAGAAAAGATGGGAGAAAAGCTCCAAGGAATTGCCTGGGGCGAAATCCATTCAAGTCCGGTTCTAAGATGTCAAGAAACAGCCTCCTGTTTTTTAAAAGGAACAAAACAGTTCCTTCCCATTCATTTATCAAGCTGTCTTGGGAATCCCGGAATTTTTGTAGCTGAACCTAATGTGGCCGGTCCCTATTTCTTGAATAAGACAAATCATCAAATGATCCATGCGCTCTACTGGGGCGAGCAAATTCCAGGGGTGCGAAATATTAAAGAAGGCTGCGAGCTGTTTATTGAATACCTGAAAACAATCAAGTTATTTCCCTGTGTCATGTTTAGCCATGATATCATCATAGCCTTGCTCAAATCGTATTTTTTTAATGTTGCACCACAGCTACCGACTTTTTTAGATGGATTTTGCATTTCAAAGGACAATTTATGAAAATTTTAAAAGTTATCCACGGCTATCCTTACCGCTACAATGCAGGATCTGAAGTTTACTCCCAAACTCTGTGCCATGAACTTGCGAATCAAGGACATGAAGTCGTCGTCTTCACACGACAAGAAAATAGCTATAAACAAGAATACTCGATTGAATGGGAATTCGATCCAATTCTACCCTCTATCAAAGTCTGTCTCATTAACATGGCTCATGGGAAAGATGGGTATCAACATCCAAAAGTGGACGAAGCTTTTAACAAGCTACTGGATGAATATGAGCCTGATGTAATCCATATCGGCCATTTAAATCATCTTTCAACTTCGATTGTCTTACGTGCACATGAGAAAAAAAATCCTATTATATTTACTCTTCACGACTTCTGGCTAATGTGTCCTCGTGGACAGTTTTTACAAGGAATTAACTCTTTAACAGAAGATCTATACCCTGCGTGCGACTCCCAGGAAAATCAGAAATGCGCCTCACAATGTTACTGGCGCTACTTCGGCAACCAAGATGAAGCCTCCGATTTAAAATACTGGACAGAATGGGTTGGAAGACGGATGGATCATGTGCATGAAATGAGCTCGCTTGTCGATTTGTATATAGCTCCTTCCAAATATCTGATGGATCGTTTTATCAATGATTTCCATCTTGATTCGGAAAAAATTCTCTATTTAGATTATGGCTTTCATAGAGAACGCCTGCAAGGAAGAGTTCGAAAGAAAGAAACTGATTTCATTTTTGGTTATATTGGCACGCATAAACAAGCGAAAGGAATTTTCCACCTTATTCAGGCCTTTAGTCAAAACCATCATGGTGCTCAACTCAAAATCTGGGGATCTAACCTTCCACCTTTCACTCAATCTCTGAAAGCCTTTGTAAAAACCCTCGGACCTGAAATAGAGAGTAAAATCCATTGGATGGGAGGCTACCGAAATGACGATATTGTAGCTGATGTTTTCAATCATGTTGACGCCATCGTAGTCCCCTCAATCTGGGGAGAAAATTCACCTCTTGTGATTCATGAAGCCCTTGAAGCAAAAGTCCCCATTATCACTGCAGATTATGGGGGGATGAAAGAGTATGTTCACCACGAAATCAATGGCCTTCTATTCAAGCATCGCGATACCAAAGCACTTGCCTTCCAGATGAGAAGAATGATGCAAGAGCCGGGGTTAGCAGAGAAAGTTGCACAGGGAGGATATCTCCAATCCTCTGATAAGCGAATCCCTTGCATCAAAGAACATACAAGAGAAATCGTAAAGCTCTACGAAAGGCTGCTTCTCCATGTCTGAAAAAAATGGACCTTGGCGTATTACATTTGATACCAATCCTGATGATTGCAATCTCAAATGCATTATGTGTGAAGAACACTCGATCCACAGCACCTGCCAAACCAAACGAAAGGAAGAAGGCAGGCCCAGACGCCGTATGGATATTGAGCTTATTCGAAAAGTTCTTCAAGAATCGAAAGGCTCCCCCCTTCGAGAAATTATCCCTTCCACAATGGGAGAGCCCTTACTCTATCGCCATTTTGAAGAGATTATCCAGCTCTGCCATGAATTCAACATTAAAATGAATCTTACAACGAATGGAACCTTTCCTAAATATGGGGCAACAGAGTGGGCAAGGAAAATAGTCCCTATCGGTTCTGACGTTAAAATTTCATGGAATGGAGCCACTAAACAAACCTCCGAGCTCATTATGATCGGGTCGAACTTTGAAAAGAGGCTTCAAAACGTAAAAGATTTCATAAAAATTCGAGATGAAATCGCTACCACCGGTGGGAATTTTTGCCGCGTTACCTTCCAGCTAACCTTTTTAGAAATCGGTTTGGAAGAGCTTCCTGACGTCATTGAGCTGGCCGCAAGATTAGGAGTCAATCGTGTCAAGGGACACCATCTATGGGTCTTTACAGACGAGATGAAAAAAGAAAACATGCGCAGAGATACAGCTTCGATCAGACGCTGGAACGAGGTTGTTGTAAAAGCTTTAGACGCTGCTGAAAAATTTCGCCTCCCGTCCGGAGAAAAAGTGTTATTAGAGAATATCTATTTCTTAGATGAGTCTTCCATCCAAGAATTACTTCCAGATGGCGTTTGCCCTTTCTTAGACCAAGAAGCGTGGGTTTCCTCTGAAGGAAGATTTAATCCTTGTTGCGCTCCAAACGAAGAACGGCTCAGGCTCGGTGACTTCGGCAATTTGAATGAAAATACGATTGAGAATATCTGGAACAGCCCTGCTTATCAACATCTTAAAAAGAATTATCTCCATCATTCTGTTTGTAAAAAATGTAATATGAGAAAAAAATCGAGTGAGTTGGCAAACGTTTGAAGTAAGTCCCGATCAGACACACCATCTTGCAGAGGGAGCTCCGGCTTATTCCCACAGATTTCAAGCGGTATTAAAATTTCACACCCCAGGCCTTGCACCTGTTTCCGATCATTCTGGCTCTTACCATATTGATGCTGACGGAAATCCTGCTTATCCCCAACGATTTATACG
This sequence comes from uncultured bacterium, assembly GCA_964571465.1. Classification (GTDB taxonomy): domain Bacteria; phylum Chlamydiota; class Chlamydiia; order Chlamydiales; family Rhabdochlamydiaceae; genus PALSA-1444. The sequence continues at coordinate 178,003 of CAZNAR010000003.1, read as the reverse complement.
AACATTTGGATTCTACGAAGGAAAAGCTGCCGTACAATCAACAGATGGGTGGTACCATATTCTTCCCGATGGAACTCCTCTTTATGAGGGTAGATATGCTTGGTGTGGAAACTTTCAACAAAGCCGCTGCGCTGTTAAAGATTTAGAAGGCCTTTATTTTCACATCACACAGGCAGGCGATAGAGTATATACAGCCTCGTACAGCTATGCGGGTGATTTTAGAGATGGATACGCCGTTGTCATGAACCAACTAGGGCTCAATACTCACATCAATCTCTATGGACACCTACTCCATGGAAAACAATTCCTGGATCTAGATTGTTTTCATAAAGGATATGCACGTGCACAAGATGAAAAAGGTTGGTTTCATATCAACTCTAGGGGAGAACCTCTTTACACCGCGCGTTATAAAAATATCGAACCTTTTTATAATGGAGTTACACGCGCTGAAAAAAAAGACGGATCTTTAGTCCTTTTAAATGAACAGGGATTAGAAGTTCATCATCTACGACTACCCCTAAACAAACCTTTCCACGCTGTCTCTGCCGATCTAGTTTCGTATTGGAGATTTTACACCCTTCATGCAGCCTGCCACCTCAAGCTCTTTGATTTGTTACCGGCTTCGACTGCAGATCTTTCTGAAAAATTATCTCTAAAAATTACCCCCCTTTATAAACTCCTCAGCAGTCTTGTCGAAATGGGATACCTCACTCGTGATGTATCCCAAATCTGGCATTTAGCAGAGAAAGGATCGTTTTTAACACAAAGACATCCCTCTTCACTCCTTGCAGCTCAAAAGCTTTGGAGTGAAGAACATTTAACAGCTTGGAGTTATTTACTCGACTCACTAAGAACAGGAAAGCCCGCTTTTGAAGCGGTTTTTAAATCGTCCTGGTTCAAGTACATCGAAGATAAACCCGAGACAAAAACTCTTTATCACAGTGTCCTCTCTACCTACTCAAAAAATGATTATGAATCTATTTGCTCCACGATCGATCTTAAAAAGCACACCAGTATCATCGACATCGGTGGCTCCAGTGGCACTTTACTCTTTCAAATCTTAGAGCAAAATCGTCATCTAAAGGGATACCTTTTAGATCTCCCCGAAGTCGTCTCGCTTGTTAAGATTCCCCTTCATTTAGAAAAGCAGGTTGAACTCATTAAAGCCGACTTTTTTCAACCTTGGCCTGATCTCCAGGTTGATTGTGCGATTTTATCAAGAGTGCTGCACGACTGGTCGGATGAAAATTGTCTGCACATCCTTCATAAAGGAGCCAAAATCACTTCCACTTTTTACATCATCGAAAATATTCTAACCCCTACAAATGGCGCTCTTCTTGACCTCCACATGTATGTCATGACGGAAGGTAGGGAAAGAACGTTCAATGAATTTGAGAAGTTATTTAAAGAAGCAGGAATGGAGATCACAGACCTATCTTCTCTGAATGAAGTTTCGACTGTTCTTACCCTTAGGAAATCCTCATGTTAAAAATCGCACCCTTTCTTATTACAATTAATATGGTCTGTTTTGCATCTCCTCCTCAAAATGAAGAAGAATGGACCAACTTTCTAGTCGAAATGTTAAAGAGTCGGAATCCACAGCAAGCCGCCATATTAGATCCTCTTGCCCTCTACGGCCCCTGCAAAGGGAACATCTTTTTGAAAAACATGATCGACGATCCAAGTATCGAAATTGGAGATTATACCTACGCTCACATGGAATATATTGAAGGTGAAAGGGTGGTAAGAAGTATAGTGCCTTATTCATTTGGAAGGAGAAAACTCATCATTGGAAAATTCTGCTCCATTGGATTTGGAACTCAGTTTATTAGCCCTTATGCAAACCACCAAATGCACTCCTTCACGACCTACCCCTTTTGGCACATCTTTACTAATAAGGAAACACTCACTCCATGGCTTGACGACGCCGAATCTAAAGGTGATACAGTCATAGGAAATGATGTTTGGTTTGGAAGAAACTGTACGATTCTCCCAGGCGTTAAAATCGGTGATGGCGCTGTAGTAGCCGCCTCTTCCGTTGTCACCCAAGATATCCCTGCCTACGCCGTCGTAGGAGGTAATCCAGCAAGAATCATCAAATATCGATTTCCTGAAGAAGTCATTGAAAAGCTCTTAGAAATCAAATGGTGGTATTGGGATATCGATCAAATCAAAGAGCATCACGCTCTCCTTATGGGTAATGACATTGAGCCGTTGCTACAATTTGCAAACACACACTGGCCCTTCTCAAGCACTCAAAAAAAATGAAACATAAGATTAAAAGTTGATTCTATTTCACCTTTCAATGAAAATCTTTTGTTAACAAGGAGGCTCTTATCTCAACACGTGATGTCGCATTCTGCTCTCTCTTTGTTGTCGGCCTTCGAATGGTTCCCAGAGATCTTCAAATCCCTGAAAACTATTGGATTTCCACCTATGCAAGACATGCTTTAGCCGGTAACCAACACATTGCTTCTACGACTCCTGAAGAAGCTACCGGTCTTACAAATGTCACCTGGCCTCTTAGAAAAATGTTCGGCACTCTCACTGAACTTTGGGATTACGCCATTGACCGACCTGTCATTGCAGGCGCCTATGTCGTTGAAAAAGCCATTCGAGGCGACTTTCATTCCGCTGTAACTCTGGCTAAAGAGAATGTCCGTTCTCTTCAAGAGCACAATGTTGTTTATGATCAGCAACTTAAAGAGCTCGAGCCCGTTACTATAATGATGGTCCAACTGGTTCAACTCTCTCTTGCAATCTCGCAAGATCTCCAAGCGGAAATCACAGAAACAGAGGAAACTACACTACAACTTCAAAGAGAAGTGCAAGAGATTACAGCTGCTCGCAAGCTGGTTGATTTACAAGCTGTCCAAGACGCGGCTGAGAAAGTTGCAACTTATGTCAAAACCCATTTGACGGATGAACAATTTGTCGAAAAATTGAAACGCAATGACCTACGCTTTGAGCGCGCACAATCTCAACTCGATAAAGCAATTCAAAGACTCCAAAATGCGCAAGAAAAATACGATAAAAACCTGCAAACTCTAACAGAGCTCTGGTCCGACTACGAGGCTTTAGGTGATGAACAAACAGCTGAAGTGAAAATCTTGCAATCCCAAGTAGAACAACTCATCCGTCAACGTACTTCTACCCCAGTAGTCCCCCATGGCCGCGACATCGAAGTTAAAGTATAGTCCCACAACGGATCTACTCGAAGTTCGAGGGCAGCAATTAAAAAATGAGACTACAACAAAGAAAGAGCAAATTAAGGCATTAGAAGTCGTTTCAACCCATCTAGCTTACGAAGCCGGACAAATGAATCAAGCCACCCTAGATGCACAGAGATACTTAACCAAAGCTCCGTTTCAAAGCCCACTTAGACATCGGTTGCAGCCTATTAAAACTCAAAACCCTCTTCAACAAATGCAAGAACTTCTTGCGATGGCTAAAAAAGTACAATCGGGTGTTGTAGATCTAGAGCTTGAAGGAGCAATTACTCGACTCAATGAAGAAATCGGCCGAACAAATTCTCTTTCTCATTCCGTGGAAGATAGAGTTGCTCAGATGGAGCGATTAATTGCACAAGTAAGAGGTTTAGTTGAAGCCCGCAGACGCAACGTTGCAGCGACAAAAGTTATTTCGGACGAGTTGAAATAATGGGTATTCCTTATTACTTTAACAAATTTGTTCCTCTTGAATGGTGGCGTGCAGAACTCAAAGAGCGGCCTCAAGATCATAAAGGTCCTGCTCTTGTTTTAGTGATTACGACGGTCGTGATTAATGCTCTGTGGGGGAAAGGCTCAGCTCTGGGGTTTGTCTGTGTTACCATTGCAACCTATCCTTTTGCACATTATCAAATTGAATATCTTCTCTTTTTAGATGCACATGAGACAGCGTATGCTGTCGCTGTCGTCGGAATCCAGGTTTTTGCGACACAATTCCCGTTATTCTCTGCATGGGCACTTCCTCTGTCAGTTGCCCTTGCCTCTGCGATGACGGTTCGTGGCATGAGGATCCGCCATCTTTTGCAGCAGCAAAAAAGGCTCTTGGATGAGCTGAAAGTATTAAATATAAAATTAACTCAGCAAGTCGGGTCATTAACTCAAAACTCTATAGCCTTACAAAGCGCCCTAGCGGCCCTTAAGGATAAAACTCATAAGAAAAAGGAGTCGGAACAGCAACACGATCGGGAGAGAAAGGAGCACCAAGCAGTTATACTGCAAGTGGAGGCGGACTATACACTCATCAACGCTATGTTAGCTGAGTTGACTTCGCTTTGCCAGCTTGCTACGGAAGAATCGGGCATTACAAAACAGCTGCTCTCTGTCGATGAAAATCAACAGAGACTTGCACAGCTGACGTCAGATATTGAACTAAAAAATCAAAGATTAACAATAATTACACAACAGCTCGAACATGCAAATGCTCAATTTGAAGCGCTGATTCAACGAGCCCTCAAAGGTGAGGAACAAATCCAACAAGGGCTTGAACAATTCCGTACGTGGGCTTTATCTCTTAAGATGGTTTAGTCCTTAATATAAGCGTCGGGCACGCTGATGAGATCGTGAACGGCTTGTTTGGTGACGTCGCGACCCATGAGAGCGATCGATTCGGTCAGAGGAATTTTTTTCGGGCAGACTTGCGCGCAGTTCTGTGCATTCCCGCAGCTGATCACTCCCTCTTCTTGTTGCATCACGCGGAGTCTTTCGGGAGCTTGCATTTTGCCTGTAGGGTGGGAATTGAAGAGGCGTGTTTGTGAAACAGCAGCAGGCCCCATGAACTTAGAATGTTTATTCACTTGAGGGCACGCTTCAAGACAGCACCCACAGGTCATACAGGTGGAGAGAACATAACGAGCTTCTTGAACTTTCGGATCTTGTTTAGGTCCAAAGCCCCGCTCATAGGAGCCATCGGTTTCAACCCATCCCTTGATCCGTTTAAGATGTTCAAACATCACACTTCGATCGACAATGAGATCTCGAATCAAGGGAAACTTGGTCATGGGAGCGAGTCGAATTGTGTCTGATTTAGTCTCTTTTAGGATCGTTTCGATGAGCGCTGTACACCCTTGACGAGGTCGTCCATTGATCAGAAGGGAGCAAGAACCGCACACTTCTTCAAGACATCCTTGTTCCCAAACTACTGGCTCTACTTTTTCACCTTTTCGATTCACAGGAGACTTTTGGATATCCATGAGGGCAGAGATGATATTATAAAACGGCTTGAGCTCAAGCTGAAACTCTTCCCAATATTGTTTCCCAGGTGTTCCACGATATACTTTAAGAATGAATGTCATAATGGAAGTGCAATCTTTGCTGGAACATCATCCAGCGTGGGGTTGATTTTTTTTGCGTGCACATAATCCCTTGGGATCGGTTTCACATGTCGAATATCGACTTTTCGATACGTGATCTCCGGCCCCTCAGGAGTGTATTTAGCAAGCGTTGTTTTAAGCCACTCTTGGTCATTACGCTCTGGGAACTCTTCTTTATAATGCGATCCGCGGGATTCATTCCGCATGAGCGCACTGACCGTCATTGCTAAAGCCAGTTCTAGCATGGGACCGAATTGGTTAGCAAATATATACGTCTGATTCATCAGACTGCCGCGATCATCGAGTGAGATGTGTTGGTATCTTTCACGCAGCTCTTTCAGTTTTTCAATCGTTTTCTTGAGTTCAGAATTACTTCTTTTCACGGTCATCGTTCGAATCATGAGATCGGCCATCTCGTCGTGAAGTTTATGCACATTTTCAGGGCCATCACGTGTGAGAAGATCGTGCTTTAAAGATTCTTCATGGGCCAAAGCTTCGGAGTACATTTTGGGCGCAAGGGTTGTGTAACTTGTTTTCAAAGATTCGAGATAACGGGGAACTTCATTTCCGGCTGTTAGGCCTGCAAAGATGCAAGCTACTAGAGAGTTTGCACCGAGCCGATTCGCTCCATGGTATTGAAACTCCGATTCGCCGACGACAAAACATCCGGGGATGTTGCTCATTTGGCGGAAGCGCGTTTGTCTGTCGGGATCATCTGCTGCGGGCCAATCGACCCACGCCCCTCCCATCGAGTAGTGAACAGCGGGGAAGATTCGCATGGGGAATTTTTTCGGATCTTCTCCTGTAAACTTCCGGTAGATTTCAAGTACCGACTCAACTTTATGGAGCGTTTTTTCTGGAAGATGGGTCATATCAAGGTAGACTTGCATCCCGCCACCCACACCGAGACCCAATTCACACACACGCAAAACTTCACGCGATGCGACATCGCGCGCTACCAGATTTCCATAGCCGGGGTACATCTCTTCTAAGAAATACCAAGGCTCACCGGTTTTACCACACGGGATCGTCTTCCCTTCAGGGGTTTTAATTGTTTTGGAAGAGTCGCCATAGACCCAAACCCGCCCCCCTTCACCACGGAGAGACTCCGAAATCAGACGAAGCTTATCTTCTCCGGGGATCGCCGTCGGATGAACCTGGATAAATTCTCCATTCGCATAGTACATCCCTTGCATATAGAGCCGGCCGTTGGCAGCTCCTGTACAGAAGGTCGAATTCGTTGATTTTTTGAAGATGAGCCCAGGCCCTCCCGTCCCAAAAACGACACAGTCGGCTTTCATGACATCGAGCTTCATATTGATCAGATCCATGAAGACAATTCCACGTGCATATCCTTGATCATCAATCACAAGACGCATAAATTCATGGTTTTCGAACTTCTCTACTTGGCCAAGGGTTTCAAAGCGACGTACCTGCTCATCAAGGGCATAGAGGAGTTGCTGTCCTGTGGAGGCCCCACAAAATGCTGTCCTATTATATAGGGTACCCCCGAATCGACGAAAATCTAGCGTCCCCTCGGCAGTCCGATTAAAAGGACACCCGAACCGATCCATCATCCGAATAATTCCGGGAGCTGCAAGGCACATCTCAAGAACAGGAGGTTGATCCGCGAGGAAATCTCCTCCTTTAATCGTGTCATACGCATGGATCGTAGGTGAATCGTTTTCTCCTTTAAGGTTCATCGCCGCATTAATTCCACCTTGCGCACAGACGGAATGAGAACGTTTCACTTTTGTGACGGAGAAAATTTTGACACGGCATCCATTTTCACACAGACGCATCGCCGTTGAAAGTCCTGCTAACCCCCCACCGACGACAATGACTTCTTTCATCTTTTCCATATTATGTTTTTAGGTTTAAGAAATAAGTGCCCCACACAGCTGCCAGCCCTAGGAAAGCAATAAGAGCCATCAATCCCCATGCAAGTTTTAGCGCTCCTTTTTGCGCAGTAACACGAATGACAATTCCCCATGTAATGAGAAAGGTCCAAAATCCGTTAAAAGCATGGAAGCACGCCGCCAAAACAAAAACGGTATAGAGCCCTATGTAGAGAGGACTTTTAAATGTATCTCGCACAGTCAGAAGTGAGGCTGTACCAAAATCAGAGGTCACAGCAACGACTTCGGTTGAGCTGACCTTCTGTCTTTCGAGAACGGCAAGCCACGCTTTTTTCTGCTTATAGGCTTGCGCTGACGACAAGATCATCTGTTGTTGGACATTGTAATCATTCTCTGCAGGAAGTGTTGCTGCGACATCCACAAGCGTTTGTTCTCCCAGTCTCGATTCGATCTCTTGTTTCTGCTCTTGAATCTGCTGAGCTCCATAGAGCTGAGCCCCCAAGCGAGAGGCAACCGTATAAAGTCCCTTATCAACAGAAACTGTGACAAAAAACGATTGCTTGTCACCTAAGCTAATGATGTCTGGAAATTTGATAAATCGAAATTGAGCAACATGCAAAATAATTCCCACAAGCAAGATCCACGACGTTATTCTCTGCCAAGTGTAGGCCCGATTCCGACTATATTGATGCATGTCGGGCGATTGACCTCGGGTCCGATGTGAGTTGTATTTCGCAGAGAATAGATATTTGATTCCCAACACTGCATGGATCGCAATTGGAAACCCCAAGAGGAAAATCTCAATCACTCGTAAATAAGGAAAATTGTGAATCGAATTAACAAGAGATACAAACCCTCTGCCATTTTCCCCTAGCAAAAGCGCTGCCTGTGAATTGACGAGAAGATGTTCAAATAAAAAGAGAACGAGCCACAGCCCCATGAGAGAATGCAACCGTCTCCAAATAAACTCGCGAGGAATTACTTGTGTTGTCATTGCGTTCCATTAAACATCGATGATGTGTTTTGGGAAAGAAAAAAGTTGAGCCGCGTTTTTTGAAGTGGCGAGCCCTACTTCCTCAGTGGAAATCCCGCGCACTTTTGCAATCACTTCTGCTGTTTCAACGACATAGCCAGGTTCGTTCATCTTTCCTCTTTTAGAAAGAGGAGCTAAGTAGGGGGTGTCTGTTTCAATGAGAAGTTGGTCGAGAGGGAGAAACTGGGCTACTTCACGGAGAGCTGCGGAATTCTTGAAAGTCACGATCCCACTCATGGAAACCATCCAACCGCGTTCCAGACACTTTTTCGCTTCATCCAGCGTTCCTGTAAAGCAGTGAAGCACAGCTGAAAACTCTTTCCCTTTTGTGAGATCGAATAAATCTTGAAATGCATCACGGCAGTGGAAGATGAGGGGCAGTTTTGTTTCAATTGCTAAGTCTAAGTATTTCAGAAGATGGTGTTTCTGCAATTCTTTAGGCGAGTGTTCATAATGGTAATCGAGTCCCGTTTCGCCGATCGCAATGAGCCCACCTTCACGCGCGGCTCTTGCAACAATAGGAAAAAATGTATCGCCAATTTTATCAACATCATGCGGAGTCGCTGCCGCGGCATTAAAGATCCAGCGGTGCCTTTTGACCAATGCCAACCCCTTCTCAAAACTAGCCTGATCTGTGCAAACGTTGACAACTCCTTTCACTTGATGCTGCTCAGCCCTTTGAAGCATCTCTTCAACATGATCGATAACCGTCGGTCCGGTAAGGTGTGCGTGTGAATCAATGAACATGACTCTGCATTCTACCGATCAAATTTTTTTGACACGTAGCTTTTTTTTTCTGTCGTGTTAGAATGAGTTCAAAATGGGATATTTTATGCTCGCATCAATGAATGCTTTCGTGGTTGCCTATTCGCAATCAGATTTTTTCGGTAAGTTGATCATCCTGAGCCTCGTGGCTCTGTCGATGATCTGTTGGGTCATTTTGCTACATAAAGTTTGGACCCTTAAACAGGTGCGCAAGCTTTCAGCCACCTTTCAAACAGCCGTTGAGGGACAGAAAACAACTCTACTCACAACCGATCTTTCCCACATTTCTAGCAGTGGATCGACTCCTCACCCCTTCGGAGAGATTTTTGAATCCGTCAAAGGAAAAACCATCGAGATTCTCAATAAGAACCGGTATTTCATTTCTCAATCAGCTGGTGCAAAAGCAGGCGTTTATTTAACAACGGCCGATCTCGATCTTCTGGAATCGCATGTCGCTGCCACCATTTCCTCCCAAAACAAGGTTTTAGAAAAAAACCTCTTCATTTTATCGACGATTGTCACGCTTGGACCATTTTTAGGCCTTCTTGGAACAGTGTGGGGAATTCTTGTGACGTTCTCAGGGCTGCACGATGGAGGAGGAATCGGATCGAACACTTCTATTTTAGGCGGTCTTTCAACAGCGCTAGCGACCACCGTGCTAGGGTTGATTATCGCCATCCCTGCTCTTGTGTCGTATAATTACCTTAAAAATCATTTGAAAAACTACTCTTCCGACATGGATGATTTTTTAACCTCTCTGATATCTCAAATTGAACTTCAATACCGGAAAGTCGAATGAGACGACGTGCAGAGCGGGTTTTTCCTGAAGCTGAAATGAATCTAACACCGCTTATTGATGTCGTGTTTGTGGTGCTGATCATCTTCATTATCATTGCACCGATGTTAGAGCTCGATCGCGTAGAACTTGCCAATGCCGCCCCTGCAAAACAAAATAGTACAGCTCCTGAATCGAGTTCTCTGACCATCCATGTGAAGCAAGATAATACGATTTGGTATGGAGGACGGATGGTGAGTGCTGAACAACTCACACAGATTTTGCGTGACGTCCGCAAAACAGGCAACCAGCGCATTCCTCAACTTTTTCAAGATAAACGGGCCGCCTTTGGGACGTACCAAAATGTGAAAAATGCCGTTGAAATTGCAGGCTACGAACAGATGGATGTGATCTTAAAACCAAACTAATAATGTATAAAAAAGTAACGTCAATTGTCATCTCATTCCATCTTCTCTTTATGACGTTACTCTTATTTAATCCTCATCGCACACCTGTCAAACGCACAACCCATGTCAAAGTACGCACTGTTAGACCGATGGCCACAGTTAAAAGAGCTCCGCAGACTGTGCAAAAAGCAGCGCCTGTTCAGAAAAAGGCAGCGCCTGCTAAAGCAACGCCCGTTTCAAAATCTCAGCCCAAGGCTGAACAGGTTGCAAGGAAACCATCAACGTCGAATAAACCGGCAGTTGTTGAAGAAGGTAAGCCGATCAAGAAGGTTCTACCCAAGAAACAAGAACCTAATCAAGAAATCTGGAATGAAATTGATCAAGCACTCGCAAAAATTGAGAAGAAAAGTTATCCTGTCTCGAAACAAATCGTCGAACTTCCTCCCCCACCGGTTTTTTTAGACGAAATCGCGGCAGGTTCAGAAGGAGAAGACGATGTATTATCTCACCTAGTGGGATATTTACATGATACGCTTCACCTCCCTGAAGTGGGAGAAGTGAAACTTGAGATTACTGTAAGGAAAAACGGAACCGTGGCAAAAGTCGTGGTCTTGCGAGCAGAAAGCCAGAAAAATAAACTCTATTTGCAAGAGCACCTACCGCATCTACAGTTTCCGTTGCAGTTTGATCAAGACAAAACATGGACAATAACATTTTGCAATGAAGTATAAACTCCTTTCTCTCTTATTCATATTCTCTTCCTTGGTGGGTGAGCAAGCCTCCTCCGAAGAAATCCGTATTCACTTAAGTACAACGAGTCCTTTGCAGCCCCTCTATCTGGGAAAACTCCAATGCTCCGATCATTCGCTTGATTCAAACTATCTCTCAGAACTTTTCTCGGTGATGGCCTTCGATCTGAATTATAATGGGAAGACGCGGGTACTCGCCCCACAGGGAGACAGAGAAGAGGCATTAAAGTCTGCAGCCTTTCAAAATAGTCCTTGGAAAAGTTGGGGAGCTGCCCATGTCGTTAAGGGCGAGATTCAAAATAAAGCCCTTACATTGTATTACCATTCGCCCCAAACCGGGAGTTTGAAAAAATTCCCCCCTCTCACTTTATCAGGCTCTCTTCCAAAGGATCGAAAAAATCTCCACCGACTTGCTGACGCTCTTTATAAAACTCTCTACGGACAAGAAGGGGTTGCTAGTACTAAACTCATCTACTCTACAAAACAACGGAAAGGCGAAAGCTACATCTCCGAAATCTGGTGCTGCGATTGGGACGGAGCCAACGCAAGGCAACTGACACACGAAAACAATCTTTGTGTCACTCCTGTTTTCCTTCCTCATAGTAGTCAATACGCCAACGACCGCTTCTTATATGTCTCTTATAAACAGGGAAAATCGAAGATCTTCTTAGGCTCTCTGGCTCAGGGGAATGGTAAAAAATTGATCGACCTGAGTGGGAACCAATTATTACCTGCAATCTCACCAAGAAGAGATAAAATTGCCTTTATTTGTGATGTCTCAGGGAGAACCGATCTTTTCATGCAAGAATTCCGCCCTGAATCGGGTGAAATGGGAAAACCGGTGCAGCTTTTCTCCTATCCGAGATCGACCCAAGCGTCGCCCACATTCAGCCCTGATGGCACGAAAATCGCTTTTGTCTCTGACAAAGACGGATCTCCTCGCATCTATCTACTCCCTGCTGTTCAAAATGATAAGAGAGGAACGCCGATCCTGCTAACGAAAAGAAATATCGAGAATTCTTGCCCATCCTGGTCCCCTGATGGAAAGAAAATAGCCTTCAGTGCTAAAACGAAAGGAACCCGGCAAATATGGATTTATGACTTCGACACCGGAGAAGAGTGGCAACTCACGGATGGAACTGGGAATAAAGAGAATCCATCCTGGGCTCCTGATAGCCAGCATTTGGTTTTTAACTCGACAGATGGTCATATTTCGGAACTCTACTTGGTCAACTTGAACCAACCCGATGTGATTAAGATCTCGAGTGGGCCCGGAGTTAAACATTACCCCTCCTGGAGTACAACCAGAGGAACAAACTAAAAGAGGATTTTACTTATGAAAATAACGATGCGCGTGTGCTTCCTGGCTCTTTGCACACTACTTTCAACCAGCTGCCAAAAAAAATCGGGCAACATCTGGGATGACAATCAAACAGGTGCAAAATATAAACAAGATAACGCGACTGCTGCCCTTTGGGATAGCTCAAAAGATGGTGGCCCTGCAGATGAAGACTTTATTCCGTTAAACGATGAAGATCTTCGCAACCAGTTTGCAGACTCTGCAATCCATGCCCCTTCTCGTGAACTGGGTGAAAAAGGGATGCCAAGTGCCGATCAATTCGAAGCACCACGTGGAGAACTCGCTTCTATTTTCGCTCCTGTGTTCTTCAACACCGATGAACATACGTTGAAAAATAAGGAATATTTATCAGCTCTTCATAAAGCTGCTGCGTACCTCAAGGCCCATCCAAAAACTTACGTGATTATCGAAGGACATTGCGATGAAAGAGGACCTGAAGCTTACAACCTTGCTCTCGGAACACGCCGTGCGAGCTATGTCCGTTCCCTTCTCATCAAAGAGGGTGTCAAAGCTGACCAAATCCACACCGTCTCTCTTGGGAAAGAACACCCATTTTCATTGGGACATACTCCAGATGCATGGTCCAAAAATAGACGAGCTCATTTCCGCGTTCACGCGCAAGGAGAATAATGCGTCCTATTATGCCACTAGTGTGCACTCTTCTCCTAGTCGGGTGCACTTCTAGCTTTACAGCCTTAAGAGGGAATCAAGATTCTGTAATCAACGATCTTCGGATGGAGATTGCCGATCTCAAACATGCCCTGCATGGAACAGAGGTCGAAGTCAAATTGTTGGAAGAACGGATGGAGATGGCAGAAGGATCTTCAGCCTCTTCGAATGAGTCGAAAGATCTTGAACGAAAAATTGGTTTGATCGAAAAAAATCTTGAAAAGCTTGCGAGTGAACTTAGATCGCTCAGTCAATTTTCAACTCAAACCACCGCTGCTCTCACCGTTTATCGACAACAAATCGCAAACCTCGATGAAAGACTCGATGAGGTTTCCAAATTGCGATCGACTCTTTCTCAACTTTCAAGATCGTCAGCTCCGCAAGAAACCTCCTCGTATCAAGTAAAGCCAGGCGATTCTCTTGAAAAGATCGCACGTAAGTTTCAAATCTCAGTGGATGCCTTAAAGCGAGAAAACAATCTCTCCTCCGACAAAATTGTGGTAGGTCAGCAGCTTGCAATCCCTTCCAAATAATTCGATCGGTGTTTTTGACTCTGGCTTTGGAGGGCTCACGGTCTTAAAGCAGCTCCAAAAATCTTTCCCGCATGAACATTTTATCTATTTAGGCGACACTGCTCGTCTACCCTACGGAACAAAAAGTGCTGAAACTGTCACCCGTTACGCTCTTGAAAGTTGCCACTATCTTGCAAGTCAAGACGTTAAGATGATTGTGGTGGCATGTAACACAGCGTCGGCGATGGCATTTGACACTCTCTCTTCCCATTTCCCCATCCCCATCGTAGATGTCATCGATCCTGTGATTGATGAGGTCGTCAAAAGCTCGAAAACAGGTCGAATTGGAATTTTAGCTACGCGCGCAACAGTCCATTCAAAAGTCTATGAGACAAAGATTCACCGCGCATTTCCAACGGCTGTCATCACTGCTGTTCCTTCTCCTCTTCTTGTATCGCTTGTCGAAGAAGGATATATCAACCACCTGATGACAGAGATAGCGATTCAAGAATATCTTGGGCCCCTCCTCCAAGCAAATGTCGACACGGTTGTTCTTGCCTGCACCCACTTCCCTCTCTTAAAAAATCAGATTAAGAAAGCCTTGGGAGAGTCTATCCAAGTGATTGACCCCGCTTTTGCAGCGACTGAAGCTGCTAGAAAAAAACTCCTATCTCTTGATCTATTATCCACTCAAAAAAAAATCTTAGAACCAACGTTTTATGTGACGGATGATCCTGAAAAATTTAAGCGGCTCGCTCCCGCTTTTCTGGATCACGCTGCTCTCCAAGTCCATGCATGTCAACTCGCTGAATCCGATAGACTTTTCAAGTAATTCTTTTTACTATTAAAGCGTTAATCGGAGCTTTGTATGGATAAAGTCGTACATTTTGAAATCCCTGTTGATAATTTAGAACGGGCAAAAAAGTTTTACTCTATCTTTGGATGGAAACTACAAGATTTTCCTGGCATGAACTACACAGGAATCTACACGGTTGCCATCGATGATAACGATATGCCGACTGAAAAAGGGGCGATTAATGGAGGGATGACTCCTCGTACTTCAGAACTGAAAGCGCCCACCATTGCAATCAATGTCGAGTCCGTGGACAAAGCGATTGAAAAAGCTGTGGCAGCTGGCGGGAAAGTGATCATGCCTAAAAAGAAATCGGCGGAATGGGTTACTACGCTTACATCTCTGATACTGAAGGGAACACGATCGGTCTCTGGGAAAATATCTGCTAAGAAACTTACTTTTTTCTGAATGTAATTGTGATCACTGAATTGGAGGAGTCGACATCGACGTAGAGGAAAGCATCGGAGCCTCCTTTAAAAAGAGAGAGGAGACGAGAGGTCGGTTGAAGAGTTTCAGGGAAATGGTCCGATTCGACCATGATACAAGGATTGATCGAGTCACCGGACAAGAACTTGGCACTTTCTAAAAGAGGGGTGTAGGTTTCATCGGAAGGAATGAGATGAATCGAATAGAAGGCCCAGTTGAACCAGGGGAACCGCTTTCTTCCTGCTTGACGGACGAGTAAATGGATATTGCTCGCCACACTCAAAAGAAGAAAGGCTTTTGTCCAGTTTGCTTTCCGAAGAATCAAAATTGCATGGGGGTTTTTTTCTAAAAGTTCGAGCCCTTCTGTCTGAACATCTGTAAAAGGTTTTAAGACACGGCGTGCCATAAACGGGAGGGCTAGATCGGAAAGTCTTGAAATCATCAAGAGAGATAAGAAGAGAGTCATAACTCCAATCACTCCAAATCCCGCTGCGGGAGAAAGCCCTAAAACATCACTAAAAAGAAAGAGGGCAAAAGAGGCGACAAGCACTCCGCAAAAACTTAAAAAGTTGTTCGCTCCAATGATCTGTCCCCGCTTTTCATTCGGACTATAAAGTTGCACGAATGAATCAAATGGAACAATGAAAAGCCCTCCGCAGATTCCTAGGAAAATAAGAAGGGTGATCACTGTAAATAGGTCGGCCGAAAAGAAGTTTAAAAGAAATAAAAAGAGGGCAATAAAAATTCCTGCAAAACACGAGAGTCCGAGCTCTACCCGTTTTTTTGAGACACGTCCACCGATAAAGGCCCCTATTGCAATACCGATCGCCGTACAGAGAAAAAGATAGCCTCCTGCAATGTCAGTCATCTGGAGGGACTTGATAGCAAAAGGGATGATATTAAGCTGGGCAAAAGCTCCTATAAAAAGAAAATAGGCAGAGCCGCACATCGCGACAAGTAAATGTTTCTTTGTCCGGCAAAATTTGAGCGTCGTAATAATTTCACTGACAAAAAGCCAATTCGGTTTTTTGTTACTCTGCTGTGCCGGCGTTCTTCGAATCCCAAACGTACTAATAAATCCTATCAAGGCAATCACAAAGCCAAAGGCTGCAACTAAGACGAAATTTCTAGACGTGACTTGCGTGAGGAATGAGGCAAGGAAGGTCCCTACAATCACTCCAAAATAGGTAAAAGACGTGATGAGGCCGTTGGCGCTTGAAACTTTTTCTTGAGGTACCAGCTCAGAGATAATCGCATACTTTGAAGGACCAAACATGGCACTATGCGTTGCTAAGATGAAAAGAAGAGTATAGCTGGCCCAGACGCTCTTGACTCCAAAAGCGACCATGGCCAGTAGCATGATGATCATCTCAACGACTTTCATCACCATCATGAGCCGCTGCTTACTAAAGCGGTCTGCAAGAGTCCCAGCAGTCGACGAGAAAAGGAGGAAAGGGATGACAAAGACAGCGCCTGAGACCGCCATAATTGTGCTTGCATATTCTTGACCCAAGATTGCAATTAATAAATAGGCAATGACAAGCTTGAAGATATTGTCATTAAGCACTCCCATAAATTGTGCAATATTGAGAAAATGAATAGAGTGTTTATCAGGTCTGGAAAAACCCGGAACTTTAGAAAGAAAATTTGTTAACCACTGATAAAGTGACTTGGGCAAAAAAGCCATATAGTGTCACTGTAGCAGGAAAAAATTAAGAGCGCCATGAAAGTTTTTGTATCGAATCAACTTCAAATTTTGTCTGACGCCTTATATGAAAAATTGTTCGATAAGATGACGACACCGCTAGCAAAACGATGGGTGATTGTCCCTACCGATGAAACCAAAACGAATCTTTACCTCGAATGGTTAGAAAAAAGAGAAGTCATTGCAGGCATTCAAACCCTCACTTATGGACAGCTCGTCCGAAAAGTGTTTCCCGACCTTCCCTCTCAGATGGAGCTTTCTCTCCGGATTGAAACTGCTTTAACTCATTTGGACTTAGGCCCCGCTTTTAACCCTTATCTTCAAGGGCAAAAAAAATTAGATCTGGCAGAAGAGCTCAGCGGAATCTTTCTGAAATATCTTCAAAAACCTCCTCTTATTCTTTCAGAATGGCTGAGCAAAGAAGGATGGCAGCAAGTTATTTGGGAAGAAGTGTTTGGTGACACGCTTCCCACTCAAACAATAAGACCCCTCGAGGGAATCTTTTACTTTTACCATCTGGGAAAGATGGCTCCTTACGAATGGGATGTTTTCTCAAAGATGCAGAGTTATTGGTTTTTATTTTCACCGAGCGAAATGTATTTGGGAGACTTTCAAACAGAGCGGCAGCAACTTTATCTCCTCCATAAAGCAAAAGGTAAGACACGGGAAGAATTGCTCCATTATTTTCAGCAAGATTCGCCCCTTTTGTCGAACTGGGGAGTTGCTGGGAGAGAGCTTTTTCGTTTTTTTGAGGAAGCAGAAACTGAAGACTATTTTGTCGAACCTAATGGGACTTCTGCGCTTCATCAGCTTCAAAAAGAATGGCTGACTTTCGAAAGAAAAATGGGGCATGTCGATCTTTCTATTCAGCTCCACTCCGCTCCTAATTTGCTGAGAGAAGTTGAAGTAGTCTGGGAAATCATCGAACGATTGCCCGATAACCCTAGAGAGATTCTAGTGCTAGCCCCCGACATCCAAGCTTATGTAGCTGCGATTGAATGGGTTTTTAAACAGCGGGGCGGCACATTTGATTACACGGTGACAGGGGTGGAAGCTAAAACACACTCCCTTTTCCTGCAAGGAGTCGAGACTCTTCTATCACTGCCTCGCCACCGTTTCTCTCGAGAGCTCTTCGAAAAACTTCTTTTATCTCCTCCATTTCTAAAGCGATTCGACTTAAAACTAGAAGAGGCCCAAACCCTTCGAACGTGGATGAAAGAGACCCATTTACGGTATGATCTGACCCAATCAGAAGGCTCTTGGGAAACAGCTCTCCAAAGAGCCATTGAGTCTCTTGTGCTCCTGCAAGAAAATCCCCCTATCCATCTAGACTGTACAAAAGCGTTTCTCTTAAACCGCTGGATTGAAATTACTTTAAAAATGAAAGAGATGATGGTTCCTGCCTTAAATCCTGTCTCTCTTTCAGGACCCGAGTGGGCCGCATGGATCGAAGAATTGATCGATACTTTTTTAATCGGCGAAGAAGAGACAGACGTTTTAAATGCAATCTTATCCACGCTGCGCAATGAACGAGTAGAAGGCTCTTTCTCTTACGAAACCATCGAAAGACTTCTCCTCTCTACGTTAACGAGTCGTACGGGACTCCTCCATCGGACAACTCCGCACGCTGTCCGCTTTTCCTCTCTACAGCCAGGAGGGATTACCTCTGCGAAAACGATTATTATGATGGGAATGCAAGAAGGAGCTTTCCCACGCCTTGAGCCTTCTTCTTCACTGCCTGCTCTCTCTCTGCCCAGCAAGGCAGAAGAGGATCGTTATCTTTTTCTAGAGGCCCTCGCCCATGCGACCGACCGCATCATCTTCACATACTCGAGATACCATGTCGACGATGGGAAAGAAATGCATCCGAGCGCGCTTGTTGAAGAGTTGAAAAAAGACCGGGGAGATCTTTGGACCTTTCATCACCCCATTTCCGCTTTGGATCCTAGCTACTATCAAGCGGGCGCATTTACAAGCTACTCTTCTCTCCATTACGACTTACTTTCTAGAATTCCTGAGAAAGAACAGCCCCAATGGAAACTTTCGGAGCCACCTCCTCCTCGAACAGCTCTCGATATACGCCTGCTCCGAAAACTTGCTCGCAACCCGATTCAATTTTTCTTCGAGGAGAGCTTAGGAATCCGTTTTTCCCGTGAAGAGTCGGATTCAGAATTTTTATTTTCTCCTCTTGATATGTACCATGTGAGAAACGCATCCCTCCATCGACCCATGGAAGAAATTGTCCTAGAGCTTGAAAGGCAAGGGAAACTTCCTACAGGCTCCTTCCGTGGTGCCACGCTTCAAACGATTGAGAGTGAACTCTCCAGCTACCACGAAACTTTAGAGAAAATGGAAATCGACCCCTCTTCTCTTTTCACTCTTGAATTATCTCCGTATGCAACAGAGCATCTTCAGCTTTCGAAAGAACGATTAATCGCACCGCCTCTTTCTATCGGAAATACGATGATACAAGGAAGGATTGAAGGATTAACTCCTGAAGGTCTTTTGTTCCATGGAGAAGACTCTTTGGAAGATCTACTTAAAATATGGCCTCTCTTTTGCATAGCTCAAGCAGTCTTAGGTGATAAGTGTACGAAGATCTTCTTTACCAAAAAAGGAGTCTCGAAGGATATCAAACTCGACAGTCCCATCGAAACATTAACTCGTTATTGCGATTACTTACAAAAAAACCTAGCGGCACCTTCACCTCTGCTTCCAGCCTGGGGAAGACGGCTCCTGAAAAAAGGAGAACTCCCCGAAATAAGTGACGATCCGATCATTGAATGGGCCCGCCAAAGAAGCCTCGTTCCTTCCAATGACGTTTGGATAGAAGAGTGGAAATCGTACCTAGAGGAGGTCTTTCATGAGCTCCTTTGATATCTTGTCTAAAGAGATTTCTCTTCAGCCACGCCTCTTTCTAGAAGCGTCAGCCGGAACTGGCAAAACCTTTACCATTGAACACTTAGTTGTACGACTCTTACTTGAAACTTCGATGCGATTGGATGAGATCGTTGTTGTGACTTTTACTAGGGCAGCCACGCGCGAGCTCAAAGAGAGGATCCATAACAACCTCGAACAAGTCGCTCTTGAAACCCTCTCCCACCCCTATCTCCAAGAACTGACCGATCTCCAAAAAAACAAAATACAAGTTGCTTTGAAGAATTTTGATACGGCACAGATTTTTACGATTCACGGATTTTGTAGCCATCTTCTCAGCCATTTTGCCTTAGAAGCTGGCGTAGGACTCAAGCTTTCTGAATGGACTCCACAAGAAGAAGAGTGGGAAATCAAAGAGTTTTTACGAACACAAACTACTTTATCTCCGGGTCAAATCAAAAAACTTCTCGGCTCCGTTCAATACGATTTAAGGCGACTGATCGAAAGGCTGCAGCGGTTTTCAGACCCCTCTCCTTCCAGTCCCTCTTCTGAAGAACTCTTAAAAGAAATTCAAACTCAGCTCGATTCAATCGCCCCTTTTTCTCTCACCCAAGAATTTGAACGGATACGCCCGTCTTACAAGGGGATGACCTCCGATGATTTTTTATCGCAAGCAGCTGAACTTGAAAAAGCTCTGGTTGAAAAGCATCTCTCTTCAAAAACGTGGGAAAAGTGGATTACAACCTCTTCCTTCTTTTTGAAAAACTTGGATCCGGCACAGCTCAAAGCGAAAGCCAAACCGTTCTTCTCGCAGCCCCTTGGCCAGCTCAGAGAAATCATTCTACCCCGTTTGGAAAAAGCCCAAGATCCTCGCCAAATTCTTTTACGCTTAGGCACTGCCTGGAGCGTTCATCGCAAAAAAGTCTCCGAGCTCCATGAGAAAATCACACTCGATGACCTTTTAAAAATTGTGCATTCAAAACTTTCGACTCCAGGTTTTGTGGAAGCTGTCCGCAAGAAATACCAAGCTGTGATTGTAGATGAGTTTCAAGACACCGATCCAATTCAGTGGGATATTTTTAGAACTCTTTTCCTAGAAGATCTCAAAAAATCGGTCTATCTTGTTGGCGATCCTAAGCAGTCGATTTATGCTTTTCGGCAGGCAGATATTTATACTTTTCTGGATGCTGCTCGGTCATTTGGGGTCGATCAAAAAGCAGCACTTGTTCGGAATTTTAGATCGTCGTCGCAGCTGATTGATCAGCTTAACCTGCTCTTTTGTCAAAATCCGTGGATGGATCTTCCGAAGCAGAGTACGTATCTCGATATTCCTAAGGCTGTTTCATTCCATGAGGGCGAAGGGGCTCTTTGTTTCATGGTGGCTGAAGGGGAAAAGGGGCGGGGGACAAAATGGCCCACGACTGAACTTGAGGAAACGGCCTTCTTTCCTTTCATTGTGGAAGAGATTCAGAAACAAAATTTAAAACCCGGTAACGTTGCAGTTCTCGTAAAAGACCGGTACCAAGCCCAGCGCGTCCGTACCTTCTTGGACCGCTACCGCATGCCGTCGGTCCTTTATCGCTCCTCTCCTTTAGGAGAATCCCCCGTTCTTGAATTCATGCACGAAATTGCTGAAGCCTGCCTAGACCCTCAGGAAAGCATCATCAAAAAAATTCTCCTAGGGCCGTTTGCTGCGGCTTCTCTTGAACACCTAACCCCTGAACTTGTTTTAAAAACAAAAGAGAAATTCAAAGAGCTTCAAATACTCTGGATGGAAGAAGGGTTTGCAACGTTTTTTGCAGAATTTTTAAAGACCTCTTTTGGGAAAGAGAGTGCTCTCGCAACATTTTACCATTTTCAAGAACACGCCCATTATGACGATCTCTTAGAACTGACTCAAAAAGTCCTCTTCGTGCATCATCCCGTTCAGCTCAAAATTCTTCTTGAAGATTTGAAGAACTACGAGACTGAAGATCGAGTATGCACGCATCCAGGTGGAATTCAGATCATGACAACCCATGCAAGCAAAGGTCTCGAATTCGAAACCGTTTTCGCCTTAGGACTTGCTTCTCGCTCACCCGTCCAAGAGCTTCCTCCAGAAGAATTGAAAGAGCTGGATGCAGAGAAAATGCGACAATTCTATGTCGCACTGACCCGTGCAAAAAAGCGGCTTTACATTCCAATTGCCACCGAACTTCCGACTCCTTCGTATTCTTTGGGAGAAGGCTCCCCAGTCGAACTGTTTTTATCCAAAGCACATCCCGATCTGACTTCATTCTCGCAAGAATTCTTAAATGAAAGAACGTTCCATTTAAAACCGTACCAAACACCTTCTCCTGGAGCTCTCCACCCGCCTCCACCGCTTAGGCCTGCCGCCATTCCTCGGTTCATGCAATCGTTTTCGTCTCTTGCAAAAGAGATCACTGCACCAGCCAAAGGAGAAGAGAGAGGACTTGAAGCGGGGATTGAAACAGGTCTTATCGTGCACCGTATCTTGGAAAGATATTTTAACCAAGAAGGGGATCTAGACTCTTTGATTGTACAGGAAACAAAAAGAACTAAGTTAGCTAACCAAGTGGAAATTCTTCAGGAGCTTCTGCACAAGACACTGGAACTTCCCTTAGGCGATTTTTGTTTAAACGACATATCCCTTTCCAACGTCCAAACTGAGATGGAGTTTCTATATACGACAGAGCAAGGATGGATGAAGGGGTATATCGATCTCTCCTTTGAGCATGAGGGCCGCCTTTATGTGGTCGATTGGAAAACCAATCTGATCGAAAACACCAATCCCTCTACTATCTTAGAAGTGATGCAATCCCATGACTATCTGCTCCAAGGAAAAATCTATACCGAAGCGCTGCAGCGGTACCTTAAACATTTTCCCTCTTTAACATTTGGAGGCGCTTATTTCATTTTTATTCGAGGACCAGCGTATTACCTATGATTGAACAACTCTTAGAAGAAGGTTTTTTAGAACCCCTTGATCTGTTTTTTGCAGAAATGCATCAACCCAAAAGCTTAGCTGAAAAAGCTTTTCTCGCAGCTGTTATGCAAGCTACACGGGATGGCAATATCTGCTTGGACTTGGATTCGATTCGAGCCCCTGAAGGTCCCTTTAAGGAGGAATGGAGAAAAAAGGTTTTGGAAGGATCGACGCTCCAGTCTCCCTATCTAAAATTTGAAAACACGTCTGTCTACCTCGAAAAAAATTATCGGTACGAAACAGATGTCTTACTGGAGCTTAAACGGCTCGTCGGTTCAGCTTCTCTGTCACAGGTACATGCCAACTTATCTGATGAGCAGCAAGTGGCTTTAGATCTCGTGCGAAATGAAAAGATCTCAATCATTGCAGGAGGTCCAGGGACTGGAAAAACGCACCTTACGACCGAACTTGTCAAAAGTTTTGGTCCTTCCAGCCGGATTATTTTGACAGCACCTACAGGAAAAGCAGCCGCTCGTCTTAAAGAACGAAACCGCCACGCCCACTGCAGTACACTCCACGCTCTGTTAGGAATTAAGTCGAATGGCGAGCCGCTCTCTTTGAATCCTTTTTTGCAAGCAGATCTCATTGTTGTCGATGAAGCCTCGATGCTCGATGCCAAAATGATGCGCCTTCTTTTGAAAAGTCTTCCAACAGGACAGCGGCTCGTTTTTTTAGGAGATCCTCATCAACTTCCCCCCGTTGAGACAGGAAGCCTTTTTTGTGACTTAATTGGACTACTCCCGACTGCTTTTCTAAAAAAATGCCACCGCTCGGATCGAAAAGAAATTCTTGATCTGGCCCAGCAGATCATTGAAGGACAGCCTCCAACCCCACAAGGACCTCTCTCTTTTGAAACAATCCAAGAGTTTGTCTTAAGTCATTTGCAAAGAGGGGCAATTTTAACTCCGCTGCGAGAAGGGCCCTGGGGCGTTAAAGAACTCAACTTAAAAATCGACCGGCTTTTTCACACACGGGGTGAAAGAGCGATTCCCATTATGATCACACGAAATGACTCCGAGCTAGGTTTATTCAATGGTGAAATGGGGCTTTTAATCACATTCAATGAAAAACCTTTAGTGGCTCGCTTTGAAATTGCAGGAGAACTCAAAGAGTTTCCGCCTGCTGCTCTTCCCGCCTATGAGCTTGCATATGTGCTTTCTGTGCATAAAAGCCAAGGGAGTGAGTTTGATCATGTCCTTGCACTTGTCCCGCCTGGAACAGAGCAATTTGGAAAAGAGCTCCTCTACACAGCAGTGACCCGCGCAAAACAATCTGTTTCTATCATTGGAGAGCAAGAGGTGATTGCTCAAACAATTCAATACTCTTCGTGTCGGCAATCAGGGATTAAAAAAAGGTGGACGAAAGTCCACCTGTGAATTACTTAAGGCGATTTGAAAGACGTGACTTCGTACGTGCAGCTTTGTTCGCTTTGTACCGTCCAGTTTTAACGGCTTTGTCAACGAGGCTATAGACTTCATTGAGCTTTTTCTGTTTCACAGCTTTATCGCTTCCTGCAAGAGATTCTTCATAAGCGCGGATCGCTGTGTTTACAGTCGATTTAAAACCACGGTTTGCAAGACGGCGCTTAGCCCCTTGCTTATCTCTTTTTTGAGCTGAGGTGATTTTCCCACCTTTTTTCTTACCAGCGTCTTTTTTTTCTTCTGCCATAATATTGCAAGTTCCTTGTAATTTAGAGTCTAATTATGAGTCGATCGTGGTTTAAATTCAATATTTCTTATCCTCTGACGCTGCTAGGGGCTCTTCTCGTCTTGATTTTAGGGACCCTCGCTATGATTGACCTTTACACTTACTTTCGTCTGAGGGTCCGCGTTGAAGCCTCGGTGGACCGCTGGAAAGTGATAAAAAAATCTTCATCCTCGTACCCCATTCAATGTCAGTACCATTTTGAATTTCAAAAAAATAGTCACCAAGGAACTTCACTTCTTCCACCTCCGTACCACCTCAACAGGCCGTCTGCTGAAAAAGCTCTTCCTAAAATCGAAACTCAAAAAATTTGGATCGACCCGTATCGTCCTGCAATCTCTGCTCTTGAAAAAGAGCTTCCACTCAAAAAAATCGTTTATGCCTTGATTGCTCTAGGTGTAACGCTCTATTTTTGGTTGATTGAAACCAATTCTAAAATTCGAAACCCAATCCACTGAAGCCCTCTTCTGATTCCCTTTGCTGGAGAATGCTCTCTCATCATTTGTTGAATTTCTGCTGCTCCTTGGGTTGCACAGAAGGTGTGAATGTCTCCGACAAAGTGGAGGGGCCATTTACATTGAAGGACATCGATAAATGGCTGGCAGGGTGAAGTGATCTGGATGGGCATCGGCTCTCCTCTGAAAAATCGATACCGCCCCTGAAACACTTCCAGCTGATCGTAGATCATGGATCCGTTTGTAAAGTAGGTTGGATGCGATTTTCTTAAAAATCTCTCCGCAGGGGTTACTCTCCGATCGTTGTAAATTCCGGTATGCAAGATCCAAACGACCTGGTAGCCTGCTGACAAATAGTCGTGACACCGTTGTTGAGCTTCCTCAAGGGTGATAGGAGATAATTGAATTTCAAAAACTATTTTCTTTTCTTCCCAGACGGCATCTCCCCGTCTTTTCCCCACTGTTTTTTCTAATTCAAGAGAAGAGATCTGTTTTTTGAGATAGCGTTGGATCGACTCATGTGCTACACTTTTGCCTGAAGTTTGCAACTTGACAACAACCCTACTTTAGAAAGAGAATCTTAATCATCGCATGAGTAAAGGAAATTTTTCTACCGTTTTTACCCAACAGCATCAGCAAAAGATTGAAGAGCTGGTCTCACTTGCTAAAGAGCAAGGCTACGTCACGTATGAAGAGATCAACGAAATCTTGCCGATGAGCTTTGACTCACCTGAGCAGATCGACCAGGTCCTCATCTTCTTGAGCGGCATGGACATCCAGATCTTGAATCAGACAGAAGTTGAGCGGCAAAAAGAGCGTAAGAAAGAAGCCAAAGAACTCGAAGGTCTTCCCAAAAAACCTGAAGGAACATCCGATGACCCAGTCCGGATGTACCTCAAAGAAATGGG
Organism: uncultured bacterium; assembly: GCA_964571465.1. GTDB lineage: Bacteria > Chlamydiota > Chlamydiia > Chlamydiales > Rhabdochlamydiaceae > PALSA-1444. The sequence continues at coordinate 152,643 of CAZNAR010000003.1, read as the reverse complement.
ATCGGTTCCTCTTCTTACACGAGAGGAAGAAGTTGAAATCTCCAAGCGTATTGAAAAAGCTCAAATTCAGATTGAGCGGATTATCATGCGGTTCCGCTACTCCACCCGCGAAGCGATTTCAATCGCAAACTATCTGATTACAGGAAAAGAGCGGTTCGACAAAGTGATCTCCGAAAAAGAAGTCACCGACAAGACCCATTTTGTCACAGTCCTCCCAAAACTTGCCTCCCTACTTAAACAAGAAGATGCCATTTTAGAGACCTACCTTCTTCAACTCCGCGACCCTCTTTTAAAGAAAAATGACAAAGCTAAAATTCTTGAAGACATCGAAAAGTGCCGCATCCGCACGCAAGCGTACCTCCGTCAAATGCACCTGCGTCACAATATCATCGAAGATTTTTGTGAAGTGATCATGCGTGGCTACGACAGGTTCCTCTCTCTTGAAAAAGAGATACAAGAACTGATTCCTCGCGCTGAGAAAAATAAGTTTGCCGCCGCAAAACTCGTTGCAGTCCAACGAAAACTTTCTAAAAGAGAGCTGGCAGCAGGCCGCTCACTCGATGAGTTTAAGAAAGACGTCCGCATGCTTCAACGTTGGATGGATAAGAGCCAAGAAGCTAAACGAGAAATGGTTGAATCGAACCTTCGTCTTGTGATCTCAATCGCGAAAAAATACACAAACCGAGGCCTCTCTTTCTTAGACTTGATCCAAGAAGGAAACATGGGTCTGATGAAAGCGGTGGAAAAATTCGAATATCGCAGAGGTTATAAATTTTCGACCTACGCCACCTGGTGGATCCGTCAAGCCGTTACACGCGCCATTGCCGACCAGGCCCGTACGATTCGTATTCCTGTCCACATGATCGAAACGATCAACAAAGTTCTGCGTGGGGCAAAAAAACTGATGATGGAAACCGGCCGCGAGCCAACTCCGGAAGAACTTGCTGTTGAGCTTGGTCTGACTCCAGAACGTATCCGCGAAATTTACAAAATTGCTCAACATCCGATCTCGCTTCAAGCTGAAGTGGGAGACGGTGGAGAAAGTCAATTTGGAGACTTCCTCGAAGATACTTCGACAGAATCTCCTGCAGAGGCGACAGGCTACTCTATCTTGAAAGACAAGATGAATGAAGTCCTCTCGACCCTCACAGATCGCGAGCGTACCGTTCTGATCGAACGTTTCGGCCTTCTCGATGGAAAGCCCAAAACGCTTGAAGAAGTCGGCCTTCGATTCAAAGTGACTCGTGAACGTGTCCGTCAGATCGAAGCAAAGGCGCTCCGTAAGATGCGTCACCCAACACGGTCTAAACAACTTCAAGCGTTCCTCGATCTTCTTGAAGGTGAATAACCCTTTTGCTATCGTTGCCACACCTTGGAGGCTTCATGATGGCATTGATCACCTCAATTCACCTATTGACCCGAACACCCACTGAAATTGTCGGACAGATGTCTGTCGAAGAAAAAGTGGGACAACTTTTTATTGTTCCGGGCTGTCCTGAACGAAAAGATTATCATCTGCAAGATCTCCATCACCTCTTTCATGAACGTCATGTCGGTGGGATGATCTTAAAACAAGGCACCTCGCAATCATACCGAGAATTCTTTGCCTCTCTTGAAATGCCAATCCCGATCATCCGTGTTGGTGATGCTGAATGGGGCATCTCGATGCGCGTTACCGATGCTGTGAAATTTCCTCGCAACCTAACACTAGGTGCGATTCAAGATTTATCACTGATCAAGAAATTCGGACACCAAGTGGGGTGGGAGTGTCGACAAGTCGGCATCGATATCAATTTGGCTCCGGTTGCAGACACCAACACAAATCCTCTTAACCCGATTATCGGTACCCGCTCTTTTGGCGATGTCACTGAGCGTGTTGCAAAGCTTGTCTCAATTGTGATCAAGGCAATGCAAGAAGAAGGAACACTTGCTTGTGCTAAACACTTCCCAGACCATGGCGACGTCACAGTTGACTCGCATAAAGATCTTCCCTCAACTCGGGTTCGATCTCTGGAAGCGTTTGAAGCCGCTGTCCATTCTCGCGTAGGTGCTCTCTTGACCGCACATCTCCTCGTTGATGAGGAAGTCGTGACATTCTCTCACAAACTGGTCCACGAGCTTGTGCGTGAAAAAATGAAGTTTGACGGTCTCCTTATTACCGATGCTCTCAATATGAAAGCGATTACAAATTATACAAAACCAGGAAAGGCAGCGCTTGATGCGTTGAAAGCAGGCCACGACCTCCTTCTTTATGGGGACCATCTCTCTGAAAAAGTTGACACCCTTCTTAAAACAGATATCCCTGAAGCGATCGATCAAATTGTGCAAGCTGTTAAAAGTGGAGAATACTCTGAATCGCTTCTCGATACTCATGTCGTTCGCATCATCAAAACAAAGCAGCAGCTTTTGAAAAGACCCCCCATCGAAGAGAAGCCGATCGTAACGGAGCAAGCCCTCCGGCTCAAGCAAGAGCTGTATGACAACGCCGTCACTGTCGTTTCAAATGGACACCTTCCTCTAAAGCCTCAGCAAGAAGTGCAATGGACTGTTCTCGGTGGTGAGGCGCCTCTTTTACAAAAGAGTCTTCGACCTTCGTCTCAGGGCCCTAAGGTTTTCTGCGTCATGAAATGGGATGAGACGATCAAAGAGCAACTTCGAGCCCTTCAGCCTGACATCTTGATTGTGATGGCATCTCCCTATGGACTCATCGATTTACCAAAACCCTCGACCCTGATTGTCGGTTATGAAAATGACCCGATGGCAGAAGAGAGCGTTCGGAAAGTTTTATTGGGAGAAATGGAAGCCAAGGGACAACTGCCGGTGAAAATAAAATGGAGCGTAGCGGGATCGAACCGCTGACCTCAACAATGCCATTGTTGCGCTCTACCAACTGAGCTAACGCCCCAAATTTGAGGGAGCATCTATTGTAAACAGCTATTCATATAAAATCTACCGCTTGCCGAGTATGAGGAGAATTTTTATAAGAAGGGTATGGTTCACTCTTTTTTTGATAAAGTAATAGAAGCTCCTGCAGATGCAATTTTCAAACTGGCAGGCGCATTTATAGCAGATCCCCGTCCTCATAAAGTGAATCTAAGCGTCGGGGTTTATCGAGACGACGAACTTCACACTCCCATTCTAAAATCGGTCAAGACCGCAGAAAAATATTTACTTTCTCATGAGACGACCAAAGAATATCTGCCGATTAGTGGAGATGCTCAGTATATTGAATTAAGCGGACGGCTCATCTTTGGAGATCAGTACGGAGATCACATTTGCGGCATGCAAGTTCCTGGAGGGACAGGCGGGCTACGTATTGGGGCCGATTTTACCAAGCAAGAAGTGAGTGATCTTATCTCTATTCCTGATCCAACCTGGCCCAATCATCCGGGTGTCTTTAAACAAAGCGGTTATAAAGTCGTCTCCTTTCCCTACTATGATTTAAAGAGTCATCGCCTCAATCTCAACGGTATTTTTGAAATGCTCCAAAAAGCGCCTCCTCGCTCTGTTGTTCTTTTTCACGCTTGCTGCCATAACCCAACAGGGGCTGATTTGAGCCCTGATGAGTGGGATAAAGTCGCTGAGACGATGAAAGAACGGGAGCTTCTTCCTTTCTTTGACTTTGCCTACCAAGGATTTGGAAGGGGCATTGAAGCAGACGCTGAACCGATCCGCTCTTTTGTGAAAAAGTCGATGGAATGTGTCGTCGTCTCCTCCAATTCAAAGAATTTTGGGCTTTACTCGGAGCGGGTCGGTGGAATTTTTGTTGTCACAAAAAACAAAAAAGCGGCTGCAAATGCCTTATCTAAGTTGAAGATATTTGCTCGCACCTCCTATTCGAATCCTCCCAGACACGGCGCCGCCATTATCAGTCATATTCTATCCCACGATGACTTGGAAAAAGAGTGGATGAAAGAAGTCGATGCCATGCGACATCGACTGAGCACCCTCCGAAAGGAGTTTGTGGAGGCGCTGCAAGGAGGGCAAAATAAACGTGATTTCTCCTATCTTGAGCACCGCCTCGGAATGTTTTGCTTCTTAGGTCTAGAATCTGCAAAAGTCGAGCAGCTCCGAGAAGAGTATGGGATTTATATGGCAGATGGTGGCAGAATGAATTTAGCTGGGCTCTCTCAGCAGAATTTTAAGTATGTTATCCAATCGATGATTGCTGTTTTATGATTAGACGATACGGTTATATCTTTCTTGCTCTCCTCATGCTCATTGTGTTGAGTATTCCTCATAATGCAGCCACAAATCTACGCTCGGCCGCTGTTGCAACACTAGCTCCTTCTTGGAGACATCTTTCAACAATCAAAGAGATTTTTCTAAACATCACAACTGTGTGGCCCTCCGGAGGATATCATACACCTCCTCACATTACGAAAGAACTGGAGATGGCTCGGCTTGAGAATTATCAACTCAAATCGCAATTAGAACTTTTAAAGGCAGAACTTAATCTCGAGAAAATCATTGGGGACCAGGCACATTTACTCTCACAGCTGACTGATGTCGATGCTTATACGCATCGCAGAAAAGAAGAGGTATTCCGACAACTCGAACTCTACTCACATGCGATCACGGCTCGGATCATTTTTCGAGAAAACGGCTCTTGGAAAAGTTCTGTTTGGGTCAATGTAGGAGAAGAGACCAACGAACGTCTTAAAACTCAACTCATTGAAAAAAATAGCCCTGTTGTTATTGGCACAACACTGGTAGGTCTGGTCGACTATGTTGGAAAACACCGCAGCCGTGTCCGCTTTCTCACAGACCGTGCTTTAAATCCTTCCGTACGTGTCATCCGAGGCGATGAAAAAGCTACTTATTTAGCGAAAGGCGAGCTCCAAGGGATGCGATATCCACTCTGGCGCGATCGAGGCACGGTTCTTCGTGGACTAGGATTTAATTACGATTTTGACGATGTTGAAGGGCCTGCCCGCGATCTCCGTACAGGTAAAATTACTTCGACTAGAACCGGAGCGATGCCTCTCATCCAACAAGGAGATGTTGTCATTACAACAGGCATGGACGGTCTTTTTCCTGCAGGACTTCGAGTCGGTGTCATTTCAAAAGTCTATCCACTTAAAGAAGGCTCCTCTTCTTATGAAGCAGACATACAATCTCCAATTGAAGAATTCGATGACTTAGCTTTTTTAACGATTTTACCGGCGCTATCTGATTGAAAATAAAGATAGTATTTTTTAAAATTATTTTAGAAACGCAACCCCAAAATGGAGGAAATATGAACAAGAAATTAATGCTATTAGGTCTTTGTCTGATGGGTGTTTTCTCATCTCTACATGCTGATGATTCAGAAACAGCTGTGAAAGACACAACAACAATCGTGTCAGATACAACAATTACAACTCCTGCAGAAAAGACAGATGTTGAGCAGACCAATGAAGATTGCAACTGCGGCAAGAAAAAAAACTAAACTGTTATCCATGAAGCTCTATCGAAAGATAGGGCTTCTTTTATTTCATCTCGGACTTCCTTAAACGTTCTTTCTCTTCCAAAAACTCTTTCGGCCAATCTTTTTCTTCTTAGATTCAACTCATGCGACTCTTCAAAAGCTTTTAGTTGGGCACTATAAGGTTGGTTTTGTTTCAACACAACTCCACAATCGAAAATCTCTCCCTCATAGCGATCTAAGAAAAATAACGGCTTATTGAGCGATAAAAAATCGTACCCGATCGAGGAAAAATCTCCTAAGTAGTAATCAGCCTTACGCAGAATTGGGTAAATAGCAGGGAAGGAAGCAAGGTCGATGACAGAACGGCTTTTAATTTTTTCATATTCAATAGGGTAGAGCTCTTCCATAAAAGGGTGGAGCCGGAGCAGAAGATTAAATTCTGCTCCCACTTCTTCTATGATCCTCTCTGCTTTCTCAAACCATCCTTGACTTTCCCATGTCGGGGCATAAAAAACTGTTTTCTTATCTTTAGCAAATCGTCCTAAAAGCACCCTTTCTAGCTTTTCATCGATCCAATTTTTTCTCTCTCTGTCATGAACGGTGCGATAGTTTCCTGTTACAATCATCTTTTCGACTAAACAATCTTCACCTGTTTGAGAAAGGTGGTGTTTCATGTGGTCCCCATAAAGGAGTGTGAGATCTTTTCTTAGTCGGGGAGATTTTTTATCAGAATTTCCATGGGGGCAATAAACAACTCGCATTTTCTTCTGATGGAGCAGTTCCCAAAGGGGAAGGAGTTCTGTTGCAAAGGTATGGCCCGATTCAAAAATTACATCGGCTCTTTGAGCCAGAAAGCTAAGCGAAAGATCTTGGATGTCGATGTAATGAACTTGCAGTTTCGGATAGAATTCCTTTGCTGCTTCGAATGTAGAAAGCTCTGTGATATAGAGCGGGATTTCCAACCCCTCACACAAGACACCGAGGTGATCTAGGTAATGCGCTCCACCTGTATGAACCCCAATCCATCGATCAAATGTCAAGCTGCTTTACTCCTTCCACAAGTGTATTCCAGCTCGACTCTTCGCCAAATGTATACGTTTTAAGCGCTTCGATTTTTTCAGAAGGATGAACAAGTTGATCTAGATAGAGTTCGTTTGGGAGAGCGGTTGTCCCGTATGCATGTAAAAACTTTCCAGCAGATTTTTTGGAGTTTAAGAATATCAAAGGACGATTAAATTGAAGAAAGTCGTACCCAATCGATGAAAAATCACCGATAAGATGTGAAGCTCTCGATAAGAGGGGATAGATCGGAGGGAAGTGAGTCACCCACTGGACTTGGGTGCGCAGCTGCCTTTGAATAACGCCTATCTCTTCAAGCTCATTCGGGTGGGGCTTGATCACAAGCCGAACATATGCCAGTTGTTGAATGAGCGCGTCGACATGCTCTTCGAAAGAACTCGAGTTTTCAGCATCTCTCCACGTTGGAGCATAAAGAACGAAGGAGGAACTAAGTCCCATTTCATTTAAAAGATTTTCATAAAAAGATTGATGCTTTTTGAAATAGAGATATCTGAAATTCCCAATTGAAATGAGATGCGGAATATGGACGTTTTTTTCTCTTAAAAAATCGACCATCTTCGGGCCATAAACAAAAGCCGCCTCTTCGTCTCTCAGAGCTTCCATCCATGGAAGAACATCTCCTTTATCCGAATTGCCATGGGGAAGCCAAATGGTTTTTAATCTTTTTCTAAGAGCTGCTTCGGCAATAAAAAAAATTTCGTCAAAAGAAATTCTTGGGAGCGTCGTTACCACTGTGTCAAATTGTTCTGTGACTTTGAATGGGGCTTCGAGCGGGCTCCATAAATGGAGCGTCAGATCAGGATAATAAGCCTCTGCCAACTTATAAATTTCCTCATTCGTAACGATGAGAGGCCACCCCATTAAACTGCAGAGAGGAGCTAAATGATCGACATGGTGTTCTAAATTCCCCTGTAAATACCCGGCAATGTCACTCATCCCTCTCTTTATAATCGTCTGAAGAAAGGGTCGCAATAGAGATTTTCTTTTTACTTTGCGATAAAGGAGCGAGTGCCGGCGCCTTTGCAAGATGTAATAGCATTTCATTTCGACTCGTCTGGAGATTCATACGATCCAGAAGGGTGACCATCTGATCACGGAGGGACAAAACCTCCCAACTATTCGTATGTTGTGTGGGTAGCAGCTCTTCTAAAGCACTGCTTGCATGATGCGTGATCATTTCAAGTTTTTCAGTGATTAGAAGACGGTTTTGCCGTATTTCACTTAGCTGCTGAATAAGTGAAGTCCTCTCTTCCATCATTGAGTCCCAATATTTCTTTTCTCGTTTCAGAATAAACTGCTCCTCTAAATTGATATTATCCAGAAGTTGTCGCATCGTTTCTAACTCACGTTTCATGACTTCTTGCAGGTTATCGTGTGTCTCTGTCCATTCAATTGAATCCATGTTAGGGTCCTCCGCCTTCCTTAAGATGCAGGAGGTATGCCACCTTGCAAACCGCTTATTTTCAATTGAATGGTGTTTTGATATAGTGAGAAGGTCGGAAAAAAAGTCCTATGGATAAGCTGAAAGAGTGGTTTTTGAATGAGCAAAGAGACCTTCCCTGGAGAGAAGATCGGTCTCCTTATAGAGTCTGGATCTCCGAGGTGATGCTCCAGCAAACCCAAGTTGCTGTTGTCATCCCCTATTTTCATCGATGGATGAAAAAATTTCCTACCATCGAGTCCCTGGCAGAAGCCTCTCTTGAAGAAGTTATTAAAGCATGGGAAGGTCTAGGCTATTATAGTCGGGCCCGAAACCTCCATAAAGCCGCCCAAATCATTGTCGATAGACACCACGGCAAAGTCCCCTCAACTCCCCTTGAGCTTCAAGAACTTCCGGGCTTTGGACCGTATACTGTAGGGGCTGTTTTGAGCTTTGCTTTTCAGCAAAAAGCACCCGCTGTCGATGGAAATGTTGTGCGAGTTCTTTCTCGCTATTTTGCCTCTACACAAGATTGTTCAAAACGGACCTCTTACGAAGAACTAACCCAGTCGGTCCTCCCAGAGAAAGATGCCTGGATTGTAATGGAGGCTTTGATAGAGTTGGGGGCTCAGGTTTGTCAAAAAAAACCTAAGTGTGGTGAATGTCCTCTCCTAGAGAACTGTAAGGCTTATAGTATGGGAAGGGTTCTCGATTTTCCAATCCCCCGTAAGAGACCCTTGACCATCCAACTTAAAAGACACGTTGCCCTTATCCTAGCAGGGAACTCTATTCTTATAAGACAAGAGAAAGAAAGAAAAGTAATGTCAGGGCTCTATGAATTTCCGTATGCCTCCCTGGGTGATCCCCTTCCTTTCAAAGTTTCTTTAAATAAAGTCGATGATTTTCCTGTTGTGAAACATGGCTTTACTCGGTATGATGTGACGCTTTTTCCGACCCTTTATAGACTTGAAAAGCAAGAAAATTTTGCTGATTATGAATGGTGTGAAATAGAGCGTTTGAAAGAACTACCATTTTCCTCAGGCCATCGTCGAATTTTGGAGCAACTTATACCAATACTCCTGAGTAAAACGACGTTAGAAGAGTGCCAAAATCCTGGGGTTCAACGATTACAAAGCTAGCTGTATTATCTTAATACAGAGCGCTTTGTAATCGTTGAACCGCAGGGGTTTTCGCTGCTGTTCTAACGTCGTTTTACTCAGGAGTATTGGTATTGATGCATATTTTACACACTGAAAGCTCAAATGGATGGGGTGGACAAGAGATCCGTATCCTAAAAGAATCCCTCGGACTCAAAAGTCGCGGCATTGATGTCTCCTTAGCCGTCACGCGGGGTGGCAAGCTCGTCGATTACGCTCGTAAAAATGGCCTGCAAGTTTTTGAGATCGACTTTAAAAGGTCTCACGCTGTTAATGCGCTTTGGGACCTTTGCAAAATCATCCGAGAAAATAAGATTACCGTTGTCAATACTCACAGCTCCCTTGACGCCTGGATCGGTGGGATTGCTGCCCGGTTAACTAGACGGCCCGTGATACGAACACGTCACCTTTCAACTCCCATCCGAGGAGGTTTGAATGGCTACCTGCTTTACAACACACTTGCAGATTTCGTTGTCACAACATCTTCGTGCATCATCCCGATGGTCCAAGAAAAAGCCCATCTTCCCTCTACCCGCATACAGTGTATTCCTACCGGTGTCGAGCCTTTTCAAGTTGATCCTAAAGAAATCGAATCATTTCGAGCTTCGCTGGGGATCAAACCTGGACAGATCCTGATTGGGTCTGTCTGTGTCGTCAGATCTTGGAAAGGGATTCAAGATATGATTGCCGCTGCAAAACTGCTACGTAATGACACGAGATTACGTTGGGTTGTGATTGGGGGCGGTTACATCGATAACTTTAAACCGCTTGTGGACCCCGATCTTCCCTTTATTTTTACAGGCCATCTCGATGACCCCAAGCCCGCTTTGGCAGCCCTTGATATTTTCACCCTCCTCAGCACAGCTCATGAAGGAATTTCTCAAGCCTCTCTCCAGGCAGGCTTTTTAGAAAAACCTCTCATTACAACGTCCATTGGAGGGCTTCCAGAAGTTTGTCTCGATGGAGAAACAGGCTTTATTGTTCCTCCCTCTTCACCAGAAAAAGTAGCAGAAGTTGTGGTGAAGTTAGCAGATAATGAAGCGCTCCGCAAACAATTGGGCAAAGCTGCGCACAACCATGTTGTACATCACTATTTGCTGAGCCAAACCTTGGAAAATATGTCTTTTGCTCTTAAAACCGTATCTCGGTAAAAAGAATCGGGAATGCGCTTTTTCCCTTCGACATATGAAAGATAGGTAATGACTCCTATCACGCTACAGATAATGATTCTCCTTCTAATAAACGTAAGCACTTCTAAAGCAACTTTTCCTGTTTTGATGGCAAGTTGAAGAAGTGGAGAAACAACTCTTGTGTGAATGGTATGAATCAACCACAATGAAAGAAGTGTAGGAGGAAGGGGAGCTCTAGTAGCGTATAAAACAAACCCGATTGCTCCACATTCACGTGCCCCTGGAAAGGCGTTCAGCGCGCATGGTGTGAGTAGACACACCCCAATCAGATACCCTCCTGTTCTGTATAGCATTTCAGCATCTTTTCTATGAGATAACTGATAGAGATTGATCAGACTTCGAAAAGCCATTTCAACCGCGGGAAGAGCGCTGATTGCAGTTGCTGCTGCTTTAAAAGGTTTTCTTCGAATTTCAGTTAATGTTGAATCCCATATATAAGGAACAATCGTGCTAGAGAGTCTCACGAAGCTTATCCTGATTTCGTATTCGAGCAATTAAAGCTGGAAGCAGAATCATCACACCCATTGTGATCATCAAACTCACGATATAGATGGTTTTGTTCTCCGGCTCGATTTGTGCAGGAGGGAAAAAGGCAATAACGAGAGCAAAAAGAGAACTCAAAAAACCTACTCCTGTCAAACACCACAGCCCGATTGTCCCGCCTGGAACTTTAAATGGTCTGATTGTATGCGGGTCACTTTTTCGCAATTTAATGACCGCTGCAAAAAGAAGAAAATACATGACTAAATAAAGTTGTGTTGTCAGAACGAGAAAAATCCAGTAAGCCGCATTGATCGTCGGTAAGAAAAGAAATGCGATTGAAAGGACAGAGACAATGAGCGCCTGAAGAATTAAAAAGTTTTTAGGCACATCTTGATCGTTTGTCTTGCGTAGAATTGCTGGAAGATCTTCCTTCTTTGCAGCTGCAATGAGACCTTTTGCAGGACCCATGATCCAAGTTGCAAGAGATCCTAGTCCACCAACTGTAATCACGAGGGCCATCACTGGAACCAGCCAGGATAAATGGAGAGAGTTGAAAAAGAACGCAAATGCCTGTAAACATCCCGCACTTAAGAGAAGTTTTGCTTTAGGCACCACCATCGCAATACTCAAAACCCCGAGAACAGAAAACAAAATGAGCATGATCGAGGAGAGTAAAATCGCTTTGGGATAGTTTTTCTGCGGATTCTTAACATCGGCAGCGTGAACAGCTGACATCTCAATTCCGAGAAGAGAGATAATAATTCCTGCTAGAAGAGCCATCTGCTCGACTGATCTTAAATTAGGGACGAATGAATCCCAGGTAAACGCAATTTCAATCGGTTTAGCATCTGAAAACCACCACACCCCAAATGCAATCAAAAGCACACTAGGAATAAATGTCCCACAAATGGCGCCGATCGAACTCAAAATCGAGGAGGCTTTAATACCCCTCAAGTTTAAAAAAGTCGCACCCCAAAACAGTAAAATGGCAAATGCAAATGTCAACGGCTTACTTTGTGAGAGCTCAGGATCAAAAATAAAAGTAATCGAGCTGGCCAAAAACGAAAGCATTGTTGGGAACCACAACATATTTTGAACCCACAAAAGCCAAATCGCAAGATAACCCCATCGATGACCAAACGCTTGCTTGATCCAGGCGTAGACCCCACCTGATTGCGGCCATGTTGTTGCCAGTTCTGCTGTAATGAGTGAGACCGGAATAAAAAATGTCAAAACTCCAAAAAGAAGAAAGAAAACCGATGTAAATCCACTCTCAGCCATGGGGGCCCAGGTACGAATCCCGCCTAAAGCTGCAAGATTAATCATGATTAGACTTAATACAGTCAGTGTTCTTTTGGATGTCATAAATGGAAGAAGTTTATAGCAATTAAACTTAAATACATAGAGAGACATGTGATTAAAAAAATTTATACTATGTGATTTTTAACAACTAGATGCTTAGACTTGAGGCACTGAGGACAAAAAAATGGAAAAAGTACCGTTCGGAAAGTTTGGATTTATCAATAAATCGACCAGCGATTGGATTCGTGAAAATCTGAATACGATTATTGCAGTGGGCGTGGGTCTTTTTGTAGTCGCAGGATGGACTCTTTACCAGTGGAAATCGGGATCTCCTGGCGATTATTTGGCAGCTGAAAAAACTTTTAATGAATGGTCCGGCGATAGAAATGACAAATTGATCAAACTTCAAAAAATTTTGAAACAACATCCCGAACTTCATGCCAAATACGATGGAAGGATTGCTCAAAAACTCCTGGTCAACAGTGAGCATGGGCTTGCGGCTGGTTTTTCAAAAGCAACCCAGAAACGGATCGGAGAACTTTCACCCTACTATGCCGTGTTTTCAAACTGTTCCCTCCTGATTGGGGAGAAAAAATTTGAAAAAGCTCTTGAGGAATCCCTAGCATTAAAACAAGCTCTTGATCAAGACCCAAACTTTTGGAAGACACAAAGTGAGCTCGTTCGACATGGAGGAATTCTCTATGGCTACAATCTTCTGCGTATCGCTTTTCTCCAGCAGCTTGCTGGAAACACTTCCGGTGAACTTGCAGCTTGGAAAGAGTTTAAAAGAGAGGCGGGATGGCTTGAAACAGAGCCTCCTACCAAACATGAGACCGAATCGTTCGAGCTCATCAGTCAAAACTTTCAGAAAAACGATGTCTCTCTGAGAGATTTTATTCACTACAGAGAGACGATTTTAGTAAATTAGTTGCCCGAAGTGCTTGCAAGATGATGCATTGCGCGTCCGCCTGCAACCCCGACAATGAGAAAAACAATGAAGGGGAAAACACATGCGATTAATAATGCAACAACGCCCAAAACAATTAATATTGTTTTATCTTGTTTGAATACAAAATGAAAAATGCTTTTAAGTAGTTGATCCATTTTAATAGGAAGTATCACGCCCAAAGCTCCGCCAACCATTCCTAGAAAAATACTCCAGCCGGGTCTGAACATTCCTACAAGGCCAAAAATACATGCGAAAAGAAACATGAGACAGAAAAACACTTCAAATCGATGTTTTTTTGCAAACTCTTCAATCTCTTTCACTGAAACACCTTCTTTCTTACCGTCCATGGGTTCCTCAATAAGTTATATGTCTTTTTCCGCACTCTACATATAAAGTTTCTTTTTTGCAAACAGGCAGTGAGGTTTTTTTTTACAGAAGCTTTTATTTATTGAAGAAATCACCTACACTTGCGCCGAGATGGAGCTCATTACACGCAACGATCTATCAGCTGAGAAGTGGATTGTCAGATTGGGGCATGGACTCTTATGGTTAACCATTCTTCTAACATTCTTACTGTGGTTTCATTTGATTTTCAAACAACCATCGACTCAGAAACTCGAACATCCACTTCCTAAAATCACTTTGAGCGCTCTAGGAGAGGAATCACTTGCTCTCTCTCGTCCCCTCTCTAAAGAGTTACAGCCTCTTCTCCATGATTTGATGTTGATTGGAGTCAATACACGGCCCGATCAAGAGCTGCTTTGCAGTCTTGCGCTTCGATCTTCAGCCCAAGAAAAAACCATTTCATTAGGAGAAACCCTCTATTTTGAGACTAAGGATGGACGTTTTCTTTTCTCTGACACCCCTACAGAACTGACCTTCACGGCCCGTGCACTCGAAAACAACCTTCTTCTCTGCGATCTTAAACACAATGAAGCAAGCGAGACCTGTGCGTTGAATGGTTCCGTTATTTTCTCACACGCTCTAGACCAAGAACCTTATATCGAAGCACTAAAACAAGGAGCCGTCTGGGGGAAAGATGTCTTTTTAACGGGCTGGGGTGGCGAAGAATACCGTGAAATGACAAACAAGGCGAAAATTTCAGTGGGGCCTGATGTTCACTTTCTAAAGCCCGGTGATTGCCTCTTTTGGAACGGTACCCAATGGGTTTCTGAATGGGCATCTCAGGATTTGGGGCCGATTGCACAACTTATGAAAGCGACATTGCATGGAGCCGATTTTCAAGTTTGGGATCCAACAGGTTTTTCGACTGAAACCATTCACCTTGAAGCACAACCATCCTTAAAGACTTCTCTTAAAGTCGGTGAGATCATGACAGCGATTCGCCCAAGATCACCCTCTGAAATCACCTGTCAGCTAGGAAAAAGAAGAGTCATTGTCAGGGAAGGAGACTGGTGGATTCGCACGGACAATCGATGGAAACCTGTCAGAACAGCGGCAGACTTAGAAGCCTGCCTCAATCATCAAATCCCAGGCGAGCTCTTTATCTTTGAAAAGGTTGAAGCCTCCAAAGGAAAAGTAACCCTTAAAGGACAAGCATTTGACCGGATGCGTACTTTTTCAGAACCGGTCTCTCTTGTGCTTCAAACTGAGAAAAAGCAATCCCACTCTCATAAATCACCGACAGGAAGTCCCCAGATTGCCAAAAAAAATTCCCATGCGCCTGTTATTTCTCATAGTCCTAGAAAAAATGAGGCTCTATGAGATTACTACTTCTTTCGTTGCTTCCTCTTGTTTTATGCGCTGAATCGATTGCAGAAAAACGAGCCTCCCTTGCAGAAAAATCCCACTCACGAACAAATGACGCTGCCTATTTGAATAGGGAGCTGGGAGAGCTTAAGAAAAACCTCCATGAGGCGTACTTCCGAGCACAAAAACTCTCTAAGGAAAACAGCGATCCAGAAGCTTTTAGGAACGTTTTAGCCGAAGTTAATGAACTAAAAAGGAAAAAGGATGAGTTAGAAGAGTCTTGGAGACAAGCTGCTGTTGATGAAGGTGTCGTTGATGGCGAATCGTTTGCTCTCTGGGATCAAGAAGAAGTTACTCTGGCCCAGCTTATTATGGAATATGGATCGTCTGACTTCCTCTATGTCATTCCAACAGAGTTTTCAGCCTTAAAATTGCATCTCCACTCCAACATCCCTATCCCTCGTGAATCATGGTCTGATCTCCTTGAGATGATGCTATATCACCATGGATTTGGTCTTAAAAGACTGAACCCTTTTGCAAAGCAACTCTACCTTCTTAAGCAAGACCTCGGAGCCGTTAACACCATTGCCTATAAACGAGAACAAGTTGCTCTGGCAGCTCCTGCAAGCAGGATTTGTTATCTCGTCATCCCTCCCATCGAAAATGTGAAATCGGTTTTTCAATTTTTTGAAAAATTTTCTGATAATAGACAAACCTTTGTCCACCAATTAGGAAATAAAATCGCAATTATTGCCCTCAAAGAAGAAGTCGAAAAGCTCCTCGACTTTTATGAAAAAGTCTGGGGCACCCAGACAGGTAAAACGACTAAAGTGATCAGCGTCTCAAAACTTCCCGTTAGGGAAATGGAAAAAATCCTCCAAAACTTCTTTAGTGAAGCTCTGGATAAATCACGCGCTCCCTTTGGTAAGCCCGAACCCGATAGCCTCGGTATTTTTACGATTGGATCGAGTAATAGCCTTGTCTTTATCGGTCCCAAAGAGAGTGTCGACCGCGCAGAGAAAATTGTGAAAGATACGGAAGACCAACTCGAAGATCCTGCTGAGATGACCATTCATCTCTATACATGTCGTCATAGCGACCCGTCAGATCTTTCTGTGGTTTTAGAAAAAGTCTACATGTCTCTTATCACAGCCAGTCAAGACCCTGTCGCTAAAGAAACAGAGATGTCTTTCTCCTCTCAAGTGCAAGGGGTCAAAGCACCTCCTGATGGCTACCCTCCCGTAGCGCCTTTGGTTGTACAGCCAGCTCCTCTTAAGCCTGGGCTAAATGCTAAGCTTGATATTGAACAAAGCTCTGCCATCCATTTTATTCCGGACCCTAAAACCGGCACGATTCTCATGACGGTTCGTCGCGATGTCTTGCCAAAGATCAAAGAACTGATTAAAAAACTCGATGTCCCCAAGAAAATGGTCCAGATCGAAGTGCTGATGTTTGAAAAAAGGCTTGACTCAGACAATAAGTATGGACTTAACCTCTTGCAGCTGGGGAAAAAACGGAATGGGATCACCTATACACCTGTTGCTAGCCCCTACCCAGGCACAAAAGAAAAGCTGCCAGGCGTTCTTCAGTTCTTTTTCCATGGACCCTCTCATAAATATACACCTCATTTCGATATCGCCTACAATTTCTTACTGACACAAAACGACATCCAATTAAACGCCGCACCCTCTGTCACGACTGTCAACCAAACTCCTGCTACCATCTCGATTGTGGAAGAAATTTCGATTAATAACGGCGCCGTTCCGATCAATGCAACAAATGGAGTGACAACGACGGAGCAATCGTATGCACGTGCAAACTACGGAATCATTATTAATTTAACTCCAACCATCCATAGTTCGGATGAACCGACTGAGCTCGGTTGTGTGACACTTCAAACCGATATTACCTTTGATACAACATACCCTGACCCCAACAACAGACCCAAAGTTGATCGCCGCCACATTCAAAATGAAGTTCGAGTAATGGATGGAGAAACGGTGATTATCGGAGGACTCCGCCGCAAATCCCGCAATGACCATGAAGAAAAAGTTCCTTTCTTTGGTGATATTCCGGGTATTGGAAAACTCTTTGGAACCACACAGCTCGTTGATCAAAATACCGAGATGTTTTTCTTCATTACTCCCAAAATCATTTACGACCTAAAAGAAGAAGTCGGTAAAATCCGTACAGAAGAACTCAAGAAGAGACCTGGTGATATTCCTGAATTTTTGGAGCACTTGCAAGAAGCGTATGACAAACAAAAAGGGAAATTTTTCCAAGACAGCTTAAAAACATTATTTTCCAATGACCGTTGACTACGAAAAGTTCCAACTCTCCTTTGATGCCGATCTTCTCAAGTACTCTTTCATCCAAAAAGGGATCCATCCCATTCCCTATTCGTTCTCCAAAAGTCGCAGGTTGCTTCCTCTTGCAGAAGAAGATGGAGTTGTCACTGTTGCTGTTGAAGATCCTCTCAATCTCGAAGCTTTAGAAGAGTTAAGAGCGCTTCTGCAAAAACCGATCAAAGAAATTGCCACAACCAAAGAATCACTCGATGCAGCACTCGAAACCTGCTTTCATCAAAAAAGTGATGCCGCATCGTCTCTGATTTCTCACTTAAAAGAACAAACTGTTTCAACTGAAATCAAGTTTGAAGGATATGATCTCCTCGATCAAACTGCTGATTCACCCGTCGTCAGACTTCTTAACTTGATGATTTCGGAAGCGATTCAGCAAGGCGCTTCTGATATCCATTTCGAACCGTCGTTCCAAGGTCTTCTCGTCCGGTATCGGATTGATGGAGTTCTTCAGAAAAGACATGAACCTCCCAAAGAATTGCAACCGTCTCTTATTTCACGCATTAAAGTACTCGCAAAGCTCGATATTGCCGAACAACGCCTACCTCAAGATGGCCGCATCAAACTCCATTTCGGAGGAAGGGAAATCGATTTCCGTGTCAGCACCATCCCTGTAACCGATGGAGAGCGTGTTGTGCTCCGGATTCTCGATAAAAGCAACATCGTCCTAGGACTTTCAGAGATCGGTATGCCTTCTGCTCTTTACAGTCGGTTTGAATCTCTGATTCATTTAAGCGAAGGCATTCTTCTTGTAACAGGTCCAACAGGAAGCGGGAAAACCACCACGCTTTACAGTGCTATTTCCGATTTAAGTTCGCCCGATATCAATATCATGACGATTGAAGATCCCGTTGAGTATAAACTGCCCCATATTGCTCAAGTCGGCGTTAATCCCAAAATCCAACTCACGTTTGGCGCTGGGCTTCGTCATATTTTAAGACAAGATCCCGATATTATTATGATCGGAGAGATTCGCGATAAAGAGACGGCAGAGATTGCCATTCAAGCTTCCCTCACAGGTCACCTCGTTCTCAGCACACTCCACACCAATGACGCACCGTCTGCTATGACCCGCCTCGTTGATATGGGGATTGAGCCGTATCTGCTCTCGTCAACAGTTGTTGGAGTTCTTGCCCAGCGACTTGTCCGTGCAAATTGTCCTGACTGTCTTGAGAAGTATGACCCCACCGAATCAGAATACCAAGAACTGGGTCTAAAACAAGCAGGCCCCTTTTATCGGGGCAAGGGATGTTCCCACTGTTATGGTGTTGGATATAAAGGACGACTCGCCATTTATGAACTCATGACCGTTTCCCAACCGATTAAGGAAGAACTTCTCATCTCTGCAGATAGTGTTAAGCTCCGAAAAGTTGCGGTCCAACATGGCATGTCGACACTACTTCAAGCAGGTGCCGAGCTTGTCTTAGCGGGCCATACGACTTCCGCTGAAGTGTTGCGGGTCACCCGTGGATACGAGGAGAGTTAACGATGCCTCTTTTTCGTTACCAAGCCGTTATCGCCAGTGGCCGAAAAACGACCGGTGTCATCGAAGCCGATTCTCTCACCTCCGCAAAAGATCGCCTCCGATTGCAAAACATGGTCATCACCGATGTCAAGCCTTACCGTGAAACGAAAAAGAAAAAATCGATTCCTTTTGCCGAGCTGCTCGATATGACCCGTATGATGAGCCAACTTCTTTCTGCTGGGATTCCTCTCTATGAAGCCTTAGTCATTGTCGAAGAAAAGTACCATAAAGCCTCCTACCATCCTCTTCTCGTCGATCTTTGTGACCGGGTCAAAAAAGGAGATGCACTCTCTCTGTCGCTCTCTCATTATAAAGAGACCTTCGATCCCATTTACATTTCAATGGTCCGCGCAGGTGAAGAATCAGGCGCACTGAGCCACTCCTTTGAGCAACTCACAGAACTCCTCAAAGATAAAAGCCGCCTCAAAAAACAGCTCGTTGCAGCAACAGCTTATCCTCTCTTCCTTGGCTGTTTTTGCATTGTTGTCTTTGTCTCCCTCTTACTCTGGGTCATTCCTTCTCTCAAAAATCTTTTCGAAGGACGCGCTCTTCATCCTCTCACACAATTCGTATTCAAATTGAGCGATCTCTTTACCAATCACTATCTCTTCATCTTCGGAAGTTTTGCCCTACTTAGCTTCCTTGTTTATGCCTGCATGAAACGGTTTAGAACTGCCTGGGACTTAAGTCTTCTGAAGCTTCCTCTCATTGGCCCTCTCCTTTTACTGGCTTCCACCGTCCGTTTCTGCCGGACATGTAGCCTCTTATTAGAAGGTGGGACACCTCTTCTTCAATCACTTCAACTTACACGTGCTGTTCTAAAAAATCATGTTCTTGAGAATGCGCTAGAGCAGGTCGAAAAAAATGTCTCCGAAGGAGAGCCGTTGAGTGCCCAAATTGAAAAAACAAAACTCATGCCCTCTCTTGTCTCCCGAATGCTCGCCATTGGAGAGCAAACAGGACAAAATGCAAAAATGTTAAATCATATCGCAACACTCTGCGAAGAAGACTTAACACGCACGCTGCAGCGCTACACTGCGCTCCTGCAACCGCTTCTCCTTCTTGTCCTCGGTCTTCTCATCGGTGTTGTGGTTCTCTCCATCTTGATCCCGCTCACCGATGTCGGATCGGTTCTACAATGATAATCGTGTTTGGATTATACTTTTGGTTCACGAGGTACCTTTATGCAAAGAAAAAAACGACATCCTATTACACTTCTAGAAATCATGATTGTCATCCTTTTGATCGGCGTCATCGGCGGCGTCCTCAGTTATAATTTGAAAGGGACCCTCGATCGTGGTAAAAAATTTCGGACAGAAGAAGGAATAAAGCGGCTGAAAGAAATTTTAGATCTCCAAATCGAAACCGGCGCCTATTCTCGTTCTGAATTGGTCGGCTCATCTGATTCTCCAAAAGTCAAAGAATGTGTAGAAAAGTCTGGTTTTATTTCTTCAGCTAAAGTGGATGAGTTCCTTAGAGATGGATGGAAAGAGCCTTATCTCATTACAGAAAATAAAGAGACGAAAGAGCTAGTCGTCTCACAAAAATGAAATGTAAAGCGGCTAGACATCCTTTTACGCTGGTTGAAGTGATGATCGTTCTTGTTCTGGTAGGAATCATTGCAGGGGTTTCTTCGTTTGCTATTCGACCTCTTTATCAATCGTACCGTTTCAAGTTAGAAGTAGAATCGCTCTATGAGCTGCTTCAGGAACTCCAACTCGAAGCCCTCACCTTAGGATCTGATATGAAAGTCGACTTTACCAACGATAAAGGAACAAGAACCGCACGCTGTTTTTGCGAAGAGACGGTTTTAAAATCTCAAACACTTGATCTATCTCATATTGAATCGATGAACTCCATCACCTATATTACTCTTTATTCCAATGGCCGGGTGGAACCTCCCACTCTCATTAAACTCTCTTCTAAAGGGGAACACCGATGGATCGATTTGCGAGGCGGCCACCTCATAAGATTGCTAGATAAAGAACCCCAACCCCCACTCACTGAAAGGGTTAGTGACATTCATGAGTTTAAAAGAACCATCGTTACAAAAGAGAAGGCATGAAAATCATCAGCCCTGTTTTTAAAGATCGAGGTACGATTCCAGAGAAATATACGTGTGAAGGAGAAGGTGTGAATCCGCCTCTACAATTTATTGATGTTCCTGTAGAGGCCCTCTCTTGTGTCCTTATTATGGATGATCCCGATGTTCCTTCTTTTGTAAGAAAAGATCGGATGTTTGTCCACTGGGTGCTCTATGATATCCCACCCACAGTTACAAAAATTGCGGAAAGCTCTCATCCACCAGGAGTTATGGGTGTCAACACGAGTGGTAAGCTAGGCTATTTTGGCCCCTGTCCTCCCGATCGAGAACACCGATACTTCTTTAAACTCTACGCGCTGGATACCTTATTAAGGATAAAATCAGGTGTTTCAAAGGAAAAAGTAGAGGGATTTATGGCATCTCACATCATTGCAAAAGCCGAATTAATCGGTCTTTACTGTAAAAAAGAGAATAGATAACCCACACAGAATGAAACAAATGCACCTAATTAAAGAAATGTATTAACAGTTAATTTGACAAATAATTTCTTTAATCTTTATGTTGCGCCTTAGATTAGGGTGTAAATCCTAACCCGTTTAGCTAAGGAGGAAAGGAATGCAAAACGCAGCTATGTGGCTCGCAAGTATCTTTGGTCCGTTTCTAGTGATTTTAGGACTCTGGATGCTGCTCTATTGTGATCAATATACAAAAGTTCTCAGCGGAATCAAAGGTTCTGCAGGACTTTTTTACATGAACTCAGTTTTCAATCTCTTGATCGGCTTTACTGTATTAAGTCAGTATGACCTCTGGGGATGGAACCTGCTCGTACTCATCACTTTATTGGGATGGGTCATGGTTGTACGTGGTGTAATGGGACTTTTTGTTCCACAATTACTCATGGACATCCTGATGGGCAAACACGGATTTGCTAAGATTCTGGGAATTATCCCACTCGTATGGGGGGTTTTCCTCTCTTACGTTGGATTCTTCATGTAAGACTCTTACGTGTAAGTTCTTTTGATGAGAGCTCGGTGGCAACACTGGGCTCTTTTTTTTTACCTTTTATTCTCGTATTCTAGTAAAAAGGTTAGAAACAGGAGCCTCACGTATGAAAAAATTTGCTTGTATGGTCATGTGTTCTTTACTTCTCATGGCAAATGCACCGACTGGTCAGATTCCTATTCCTCGCCCGATAGAACCTCACTGGCAAGAAAAAATTATCGAAAAATATCCTTCGGGCCAACCTGCGCGCATTATTTTTACGGAACGATTGGGTGATGGTCCTGAGACAGCTGTTAAAATGTTCACCTATCATTCGACCTCTGGTCGTCAACAAAAAGAGCTCGATATCATTTCCAAGAAAGATGCTGATGGAAACGATCAACTCATTCCACATGGTGTTGAAATGATCTGGGATGAAGCAGGAAACTTAGAACGTGTCGCCTCTTACCAAGATGGAAAATTGGATGGAGAGTTTCGTCTTTTTTATCCCTCAGGACAATTAAAACTGCTGGCCCATTTCAAAGAAGGGAAACGAGTAGGTCATCACATCGGTTATCATCAAGACGGTGTTGTCTCCGACGAAGCCTTTTTTAAAGATGACAAACTTGAAGGAGAGTTCGCGCGCTACTATCCGAAAGGAGGAAAAGCAGCTGTTATTCCTTATCAAGAGGGACTGCCTCATGGAACAGCGCTAGAGTGGAATGAAAATGGATCACTCCGTATTTCAAGACATTTTGAAAAAGGATTGCTCAATTCAAACGGGAAAAATCCTGCGATTGTTGTCTATGGAGAAGGTCATGCATTTCAAGAAGTGCAAGATTTCCGCATGGGTGAGCCCATTGGAACGCATGTCAAATACCATCCGAACGGAAAAGAGGCGTATAAAGTCAGCTTTAAAAATGGAAAGAAAGAAGGGAAGCAACAATTTTTTAGTTCTGATGGAAAGTTGATCGGTGAAGGGGAATTTAAAGCTGGAGTTCCTATTGGAAAGCATTATCGAAATCATGAAAATGGCAAAACAGCTCAGCTAGCTCTTTACAATCAACAAGGCCAGCTCCTCCAGCCAATTGAAGAATGGAACACCCAAGGACAAAAGACATCCGAATACACTTTGAAAGATGAAAAACTAGATGGATCTTTTAAACAGTGGTATGACAATGGAAACCTCGCCAAAGAAGGCTTCTATGTCAGTGGCCAACACGAAGGGCCACAAAAAGAGTATTTTGCATCTGGCAAACTCAAAGCCGAAGGTCATTTTACAAACCAAAAACGGGATGGTGTGTTTGAAGAGTTTTTCGAGAATGGGAAACTAGCCTCGAGGGCCCATTTCAAAGAGGGACTTAAAGAAGGTCAATTTACGACCTGGTATGAGAATGGTCAGAAAAAACTTGAAGAATTTTGGGTGAAAGATCAGCTCAATTCCGTTCAAAGAGAATGGGATGAAAAAGGGCTCATGCGCTCAGAACACCATTTTGATCACGGCAAAAAGGAAGGAAGTCAAAAAGAATGGAATGATAAAGGTGATCTCCTTGCTGATGTGAATTTCCTTCAAGATGTTCCCCATGGAACGTTTAGAACCTGGTTTGAGAAAGATCGTCCCCGTTTAGTTGCACACTTTAAAGAGGGGAAAAAAGAAGGGCTTGAAGAACAGTTCTATGCGACAGGTCTTCTTCGTTCCAAAGCCCATTATAAAGATGGTGTGCTGGATGGAACAGTCGAAGCGTATTATGACAATGGTTCACTGCAACTCACTCAACTCTATAAGAAGGGAGTTCCTGTTGGAGAGCATCGAGAATATCACCCGGCTGAAAAAGGATCGAAGCAAGGTGCGTTAGCAGCTATTTCCCGTTTTGATCAAGAGGGACGCCTTCAAGGGAAAATTGAAAAATTCTATCCCGACGGAAAAACACATTCAACGCGCACTTATCAAGATGGAGTCCTCCATGGACTCAGCGCAAGCTGGGACCCTGAAGGGAATCTCGTTGCGGAAGCGTGGTATGAGAAGGGACAGCTGAACGGAAAAGTTTTCCAGAAAGCTCAAGATGGAAGAAGTACTGTCTTCCATTATGAGAAAAATATTCGCCACGGCATTCATCAAATCTTCTACCCCATGGACAAAGAGGGGCAGCAGGTAAAAGCTCTTGAAGCAAATTTTGTTAATGGAACCCCTGATGGAGAAGTTGTTGAATACGACATAAGTGGCAAACGGATCTCGACGACTCCTTTTAAAAATGGAGTGAAAGAGGGTGTTGCCCATGTTTATGATCAAAAAGGTCATGTTATCGTGCGTGTTACTCTCCGTGACGGAAAAAAAGAAGGCCCTGCCATCGAATATTATCCGTCAGGACAACTCCTCACGGAAGCAACATTTGTCCAAGATCTAAAACAAGGGGTGGAAAAAGGGTACTTTCAAGATGGGAAACTTGCACATCAAGCCCATTACAAAGATGATAAACTCCATGGCCTTTCTCAAAGATGGAATGAGAAAGGGATCATTATTTTCGAAGGAGAATATAAAGAGGGGCTTCGTCATGGAAAGCTCAATAAGTACAATGACGAAGGAAAGCCGGTTGTTCTACAACTCTTTGAAAATGATGAGCTACATGGCGTCAAGAAATCATACGATGAAAAAGGGATCTGCACAGAGAGCCGTTGGAATCACGGCAAAAAAGTGAACTGATAAAGTTCTGAGGTCCCATATCTTCGAGCAGGTGAAGGCTTTAGATGTGTTAGAGCTTTCACCTGCTCTTCCAATGGAGAAGGAACCGGAGATTCAACAAATAGTATTCCTTCCGGTTTAAGCAAAGCCCCTCGATCAAAAAAAGTTAACACCTCCTGATAAAGTTTTGAACGATCATACGGTGGGTCGGCATAAATAATATCGCACAATAGATTCATCTCTTGGAGTTTCTTAAGCGCTTTAAAGACATCGTTTTGAATCACGTGGGCTTTGGTTTCAATCTTTAGAAGAGAAAGGTTGTCCTTAAGAGCTCTTGTGGCTTCACGATGTGAATCGACAAAAATAGCTTCTTTGGCACCTCGACTCAGCGCTTCAATCCCCATCGCACCGCTGCCTGAAAATAAATCGAGAAAAACAGCTCCCTGAATTTGGGGTTGGAGAATATCAAAGACCGCTTTCCTGAGCATGGAAGTCGTGGGACGTGTCTGTGTTCCTTTTGGAGCTTTTAAAAGACGGCCCCCAAACTCACCGCCGAGAATTTTGAGTGTCATGCTTTAGATCGTTTTCTGCTTGCTTGAGATAAGTCGTTTCCCCTTCTCTTAAATATTGATCGAAGAGGGTATGGGCTTTTTCCGCAGCCCACTGCTTCTGCAGAAGTCTAGAGCCTGGCTTAGCTTTAGAAAGGGAGATCGTTTTTTTAATTTTGAAAACTTGATCTTTGTTTTTTCCCTCTAGAAGAAGTGTAAAATCGGTCAGCTTGCTTGCTGAGCCTACAAGGACGTACGGATGATCGCTAAAAAGATTGGGAAGGCGTGGAGAAGGAGGTAAGAGTTCAATCTGGTTACCACTTTCAGGAGAGATCACGGAGAGAGTCATTTCCTTTGCAATGGGGTACCGAAGATCCATGACTAGCTTAGCTAGTTTACGTGGAAACGCAGCATGCGTATCAGAATAAAGGAAAGAGCCGCGGCTAGCTAAGCTGAGCATCTTAAGAGAAGAAAGATTGTTCCCTTGCCCTGCTGTTGCCGTATACAAAGTCACCCGATCTCGATTGGCTTCAAGCCAGTTGTTGATTTTCTTTCTTTGTTGTGCAGGCTTCAGCGGTGAATCGCCATCCGAAATCAAAATAGCCGCTGTCGCATCGTGAGACTCAATTTGAGCTGTCAATATCTTGGTCAGTGTCGTGTAAATATCGGTCGCTGTTCCCTGGTAGGTATGCGATTGTTGATTCAGGAACTCTTCTGCTTTTTGAACTGCCGCTTTAGAGACAGGGAGTGGGTTTGCATTGAACTGCGTGACTGTTGCATCTAAGATGACGATGTTAAAAAAGTCTCCAGGCCTTAAGGCGGCAATCGCACGGGCGATCCCCCGTTTAGCTGTTTGAAAGCGAGACTTATCGACAGAGTTCGATCTATCAATGACGAAAAGATAATTCTGCTTAAGTCGGTATTCCGATAGATCGACTTTAGGAATGATGCTGACTGAGAAAAGATATCCTCCTTCTTCCTTTGCAAACGTTTTGACGTCTACATCGAAAAACTCATTCCACTCTCTGAGTTCTAATGTGGGCAATCCATAATCTCCCAGAGATGCAGCCCCTCGAATACCAATAATCGACTTAGGGTTCGTCGGAGAGATTGCAAAGTCAGCATAAACTCCAGCCAGTGGAACAGTAGGTGGCTCACAAAGAGCAGGTGGAGCCAGCGATGGATTCATTCCATCGAGAGCTTCAGGTGTAGGGATTTCTGGGGTGATATGCGATGATAATGTCGCTCTCTCTTCTGACGGAATAAAATCAAATCCGCCGTAGCTCTCTGCAGTCAAAGGCGCTGAAGGGACGGGGACCTCATAATCTAAAATGGAGCCTGCTATGGGAGGGAGCTCCATCTTTGGAGTCATCACCTCGGGTGGGCGAAGGGCAATGGCTGGACGCTCCACAAGCACAACAGACTGCTGCTCAAGGGTGGGTGTTGGTAGAGCAGGAAGCGGGGGTTCGTCTAAATCAGGGAGCGAGAGGGCAATGGGTGGCAGTGTAGGTAGGGATTCAAAACCTGTCTCTAGCTCATTTATTGTGAGAGTTTTTGAGTAAGTTAAGGGAGCTCCCAAAGGAGAAGTTTCAAGGTAGCTGAGTGCTTCTTCTAAAGCTTGATTTCTCTTTAAAATCACAATATTTTCTTCCTCAAGAAAGGTAGCGGGTGTTTTACCAATCTGAGAAAAAACCTTCGGATTCAAATAAAGAGGCTTTGAAAATAAAACAGCAACAGCAGCGATATGTAGCGCTGCTGATATCAAAGCAGAGGTTGATAGCTTTCTCTTATTCAACTGGTCTTGAAAAGTCGTTTTTATCATCATCGTAATTCGGTTGAAAGGCCTTCTGCTCGATGTTTCAGATAAGGAGTGACCTCTTTATCTTCTAACACTTCCTCTAATAAAGCTATCCCCACTTTTTTAGAGTGCTCCGCTTTTTCAAAGTCATTATTCCGTAAAGCCTCTTTAGCCTCCCAAGAGAGGATTTCCACTTCAAGCAATTTCATATAGTTGATGAAGAGCCGATCTTTCTCAGGATAGCGGAGTCTTGCTTCATGATACTCTTGGCTTAACGGATCGTCTTTAGAGTTAAAATCTTCCTTAATGCGATTTAAGAAAAAGAGAGCCGCTTCAGCACGTGAAAGTTCTGGGGAAAGGGAGATTCTTAAATCAGCATAATCAAGAGCTGCTTCTAAATGGACAGGCTCATTTACAAGCTGTTTTTGAATTTGTAAATCTTTAAAAGTCGATAAGGCAGATCGTACAACTTCATTATCTTCACTTCGATCGGCAGGACGGCATTGAACTAAAAGAATACGGCTTTTCTCGAGCAAAGCGGCACTTCGAGCAGAAGAAGATGCTTTTTCACCCTTCGCAAGAATAGATTCAAAAGTATCTAAAGCCTCTGTCAGTTGCCTTTGTCCCAAGTGAGTCTTAGCAAGTTCGAGAAGAGCAATATCTTGCTGCTTCCAAGGAAGTGTTTGATGGCGACTTTGTACTTCAACAAGTGACTTGAGAACCTTCTCTTTTTCAGCAAGACCCAGCAGGTTTGCAAATTTAAGAGTTTCTCCTTCCAGATAAACCTGGGCGGGATCAAAGTTCACTTGATAAGAGTCATCAACAGAGAGCACCTTTTTATAAACTTCAATTGATCGGCTCGTTTCTGCTTTACCAAGATAGTGGCTCGCTAGCCATAATTGATTCTCCGGTTGAACAGCTGTTCCATCGACGATAAATGTTTGATAGAGGTTCTCGGCTGCCTTATCATACTCTTTGAGCGTGAGATACGTGTTGAAGAGTTGTAACTGCAATGCAGTTTTGTATTTTGGATCTTCGACACTAGCAAGAGCTTTTTCAGCGGCGGGGATAAAAAGTGCAGGTTCTGATTTAAGTTCTTTATGAGCCAGAGCTTGGAGCAGATAGGCGTCCGCAGCCGATGGATGCTGAGGATATTTTGCACAAAAGCGATTCAGCTCTGCCGCTGACTCTGTAAAATAGCTTAAATCAAACATCAACTGTCCGAGAAGAAAGTGGTAGGCAGCTTCTTCGTCGGTTGAAAATAGATTTGAGACGGTTAAAGCTTGCGTCAAATCGGTTGCAAGCTGCTCCTTCTTTGCTCTAACATTTTCTTCGGTTGCTGCTTTAAGTTCTTGAACTGACGAGTGAACAATAGAAGTCCAAATGATATTGGAGTGAGGTGTTGTCGGATATTTCCCCATGTAAGAGATAAAAGCGGAACGACTGGCTCCCCATTGCTCTGTCTTAGAAAGCAAGAGAGCTTGATCGTAAAGAAGCGTTTCTTGATCAGGAAAGTCTGGGAAGTCGTTTAGCAATTGATTCAGATCTAGGCTTGCTTGCACCACATCCCCTTTTTGTAGGGCTGTTTGCGCATGAAGTAAAAGTGCTTTACCTGCCTCCTCATCGCTAGGGAAATCTTTTAAAAATTGTGAAAGCGTCTGATCGAAAAGGGCATTATTTTCTGTTTTCTGAGAGCAATGAATGAGCGTGAGATAGGCGGCCCGTTTATGGGTCGTCGCTTCAGGTTCTTTCTCAATAAAACTATTAAAATGGTGGATCGCTTCAGGAAGCTGTTCCAGTTTAAAATAGCTACGAGCCAGACAGAACTCAAAGAGAGGCTTCTGATCGGGGCTTAAATACATTTCTATTCTTGGAGCCCGGCTCACCAACTCTGAGAAACGATCATTTTGGAAAAGAAGATGGAGTTCTTGGTAAGCTGCTTCATTCGCTTTGCTTCCACCCAGATCAACTACTTTTTGGAAGGTTGAAACAGCACTTAAAGGATCAAATTCTAATTGAAGGGATGCAGCTTGAAGGAGTAGCTCTTCTTTCTGCAAAGGCATTTTCTCTGCGAGCATTATGTATAGAGGGGAGGCTTCTTTTCCTTCCTTCAGTTCTCTGTGTATTTCAGCCAGTGGAAGAAGAACTTTGTCTTGATATGAAGTGTTATAGAGAGCAACTAGTAAAGGTTTTGCACGAGAGGCAAGTTCTCTTAGCGATTCCACATCGGTTGTTTCGCGCATCTTTCTAAAAAGGGAATCTGCCAAGATGAATTGCATCTCTTCTTGATAATCGATCTTTTTGCCGTCGTTTAGAACAGGGGTCAATGTTTCAATTACTTCAGCATAGTTGCCGGCAAGATAAAGACATTGGGATTTGCGGCTGACTGTCTTTTCGATGAGGAGGGGATCTGTGATTTTATTGTAGGTCGACAGTGCATTTGCATAATCGCTTTCTTTGTAAAGAATATCGGCCATCAAAGCATACAGATTGTTGTGGATATTGGATGTCTCATGAGAGGCTAGAAACTCATCGATCTGCTTCTTAACTAGGTTATAATCTTGATCTTTCCAAAACTCTGTGACCCTTCTTAAGAAATAGGCTTCCTGAGGAGTTAGTTTTTCCTGAGGAACCATCACTGCTTGAGAGGCAAGTAAAAGACAGCATGTCGAAAGAATCCACGACTTCATAAGTCTCCTATTCTTAAATGATATTTCTATATTGAACCGCGAGAGTTTCTAGAAGTCAATTCCTTTCTTTATTATCATCTCTGAAAAGGAGTTTTCTATGTTGGGTATTCAACTGATGCTTGTCGCCGGTCTGTTCGTTGCACTTTCGAACTATCTCATGAGAAAAAGTATTGATGCAGGAGGAACAACGAAAGGTTTTTTGATGGTTCAACTCTTTATCGTTTTCATTGTCGCTATCCTTCTCAATCCTGTTCGAATGGGAAATTATGAGTGGAGTGGATGTATGTCTCTTTTTGGACTTGCAGCAGGCGTAGTTCTTGCTCTGATGATGGCATCCCTCGGTCGAGCTCTCGAAACAGGACCTCCAGGATTGACCTTTGCTGTTTTAAACTCTTCAACGGTGATGCCTTCTATTGTGATGGTCATTGTCTTCGGAGCAGCCTTTGGTTACCACTACACATTTTGGAATGGCCTCGGATCTCTTCTTGTTGTCTTCGGCCTTTTCTGGGCAGGATGGCAAACTTCTAAGTCTGAGCAAAAAAATGCCTGGCTCTCGTTCGTCTCTGCCGCTTTTTTTCTCCACATTCTCTTCCTTGTCTTTTTAAGCTGGAAAGCTCTTTTTATGAATTATCCAGGAGAAAACGGCCTTTTTCTTTCATTCGACATGGACGATGCGAAAAATCAATGGTTTATGCCGATGATCTTTTTAGCAGCATTTCTTATCCAAGCCTTTATCTATTTTACGAATGAGAAACGGTGGCTTAAAAAGGGTGAAGTTCTCTACGGAATCTTAGGAGGGATTGCCAACGGCGTTGGAACCTTTTTCATGATTCGTGCAACTGAAGTTGCCACTTCGTTTGAACACGCGATGATTTATCCGATCTTCTCCGTCTCGATTATCATCCTCTGTAACTTGTGGGGACAATGGCTCTACAAAGAAAAGGTCAATTGGGTGGCTACAGCTGTCTGTCTCTTAGGAATTTTAATCGGCACGGTGAACTGGAGCGGTTTCTAACAACTCAGCATTATAGTAGGCATCATAATGCTCAATAAGCTCCTGAGCTTTAGGGTCTCTACGGCCCTGAAGCTCTTGATAAAGATGGAGCCCTTGGGCCATATGACCGAGCTCAAAGTAGAGCTTACCTAGCCGGAAATGGATTTCCCCATCTTGCGGTCTTAATGAGAGGAGGTGTTCGTATGCTTTTCTCTCTTCTTGTCTCATCTCTAAATCATGATAAACTTTGGCAAGTTGACTGAGAGCCCATGGATCGTTCGGTGCATAGTTTAGAACGACTTTTAATTCTTCGATCGCTGATCCTGCCGCTTTTTGAAATCTCTCTTTCATCACTAAAGAGTCGTATTGCCTTTCGATAAACGATTGAAAGGACGAAGAGTACTGGGGTTTCTGATAAATTTGATAAAGAGCACTATAGGAAGCTGCTAGTGTCCGGTGGAGCTCTAAATCGGTTGGGTAGAGTTTGACCCAATCAAAAATCTTCCGCAGAGCGTGGAGATGGAGAGTCTCTTTCATCCAATGAACATCTTCCCAGTGACACCAAACACTAAACTTTTCGACCAAGGGAGATAACGTCTGAAGAAACGAAGGGAGAGAGTAATATTGGGACTCTTGTCCTTGAAGTTTTTGAAGAAGGTCGTAAATGGGATGCAACTTGTCCACCGACCATTTTGTCCCCTGATTTGAACTTTCTAAGACAGCAGTCAAAAATTTGTTCCGTAGAGCAATAAACTGCTCAGGCTTTCTCGTTTGAAAATAAAAACGGAGAATAAAATACGTAAAAATCGTCAGAAAAGCCAGTGCCACGACAATGGCTGTCCCCAATGTTTTTGCAGAAAAAGGCATGAAAATGAGAAGCGTTACAAGCTCGAGAACAAAGGATGAGATAAAAGCCGCATGAAAAAAAGCGTACCTTCTTGTCAGTAATTGAAATTCTTTAAGTGTTTGATCGACGAGGCTCATGCATAATCCTTTTCACAAGATAATGGGTTTTCTCTAGTGAAATTGTCAATAGAGGTCTATTTACCTGTCTGAATCATATGATTGATTACACGCTGTGAGACACCGGCTTTTTTTAGATCGATAATATCGGCGCTGCTGAGATGGTAAACACTCTGTGTCGCATCAATCTGACTGATAATGACGTCATCAGAAAGACCTGCTTTTGTCATTTTTTTAATATCGGTCGTAGAAAGAGGCTCTCCCCGATCAATTTTACGAGTCGTTCTAGGACTTTCACGATCTAATGCTTCTCGATCAGAGGCATCTAAGGCGGCTCCAATAATAGCACCGGTGGCCGCTCCTACACCAGCCCCAATCAACGCACCTCCTGCCGATCCACTGATTGCAGCACCACCAATCGCACCCACACCTGCACCTGCAAGCGCGCCCGTTCCGGCTTTACTTTCACAGCTTGCTAAAAAAAGAAGTGCAAGAGAAGCAATAACGAACTGCCGCCGCATAGAGGTTTCCTTTCTTCCTTTATCTAGCGGAAAGGGAGTGAAGTTGCAAGCGGTATTTTATCTATTTTTGCCGCTTGTTGGAACAGCTTCATCTCTGAATCGGTAGCCAACACCTCGAACTGTTTCAATCCAGTCGAAATGAGGACCCAATTTTTTTCGAAGGGAGGCAATATGAACATCAATATTCCGATCGACGATAAAGGCATCGTCGTTATGAATATCATCTAATAGTTGATTCCGAGTGAGCACTTTACCTCGATTTGCAAGAAGCCTTTTCAAAATGCCAAACTCAGAAAGAGTGATTGAAACAATCTTGTCTGCTTTTCTAAGGAGATAACGATCGACTTCGAGTTGGAAGTCTCCAAAGCTCATAATCTTAGGTGTCTTTTCAGGGTCCTTACCGCGTCTTAGAACAGCTTTAATTCTTGAGAAAAGAATTTTGGGTGAAAAGGGTTTCGCCACATAGTCATCAGCACCGAGCTCCAATCCTAAAATCACATCGAGCTCTTCTCCTTTGGCAGAAAGGATAATAACGGGAATATTTTTAAGCTCAGGACTGCTTTTCATTTTTCGGCAGATATCAAAGCCGTTTTGGCCGGGAAGCATGATGTCTAGAATCACAAGATCAGGCTTTTCTCTTTCAATCGCACGAAATCCATTGAGTCCGTCGACTTCAACATGCAATTTATAACCTGAAAGCTCTGCCTGTAATTTGATCAGAGAAGCAATATCTTCTTCGTCTTCAATTAATAATAGTCGTTTCTTATGACTCATGGATTCCTCCGAAACACGATTAAATCACGTCGAAGAAAAAAATTCACTTGGAAAGTGTTTTCAAAACTTAGTTTCAGCCAATTTTTGAACGGCTCTCTTAAAAAGAGTAGATGAAATCGACTTCATATTGCTTATAGCGGCGATGGGGGCCAATATGATCATCCAGCGTGATAGATTGTCTCCACTGTTGCCAGAAGTTTAAATTATTGCTGATCAGGTACTGGAGCGTGAGCTCAAAGCCACGGTAGTTTCCGTTCCCTTCAGCTAGATGTCGATCTTTGACTTTCTTGGAATTATTGAAATAGATACTGTCTTCCGACTTTGCGCCCATCCCAATTCCGGAAATATCAAAGTCAGGAACGCACTGAGCAGCTAAGACTTGGTAGTTGGCATCAAAGCTAAAATCGCCTGCAAGCTTAAGGGCTCCAACGCTAAAACCTAAATATCCACCATAATTGGCACGTCTGTGGTCGGTGATTTTAATAGGACGTGCGCGGTGGTTATAAAGACCAGCCATATAAAGAGTCACAGGCCGATCTAAAACTTGTGGAATCCACTTATAGCCTAACGTCAGTTGAGAAATAATGAAATCAAACTGACCAGGAGCCTTATCAATATCTTTTGTATCCCAGTCAATCAAGGAGTATTTTGTATAGAAACCTGTATTTGCAATATTGAGAATACCCGCTTCACCCACATAGGCCGCTTGATCTTTCTTTTCGTTTACAATAAAAACACCCAATTGATAATAAAGATCTCCGACATTATCGACTGCGTAATTATCTTTAAAATTAACTCCATCAAAATTTGAAACAAATTGGAGTCTGGAATCAAATATTCCTACCATTGCGCCGCGTCTTCCAACTTCAAGATCCATCGTATGACGATCGCCATCTAACAAACGGTATCCCCAATAGGCACGATCGACTTTCAGTTTGTCGCTTTTACCACTTCCAAAATTATCATTAAAAATTCCGGCATCGTTATCAAAACGAATTCGTCCTGCAAGCCAGGAGCGCTCTGTTCGATAATCGACCATGAGGTTGAATTCGACATCATAACGGTTGCTGGGGTCGCCAGTCCCGCGACCTCTTTGAGCGATACCATCTTTTACGAGTGAAGTAGCTTGCATTTCAGCGTGGACATCACCGCTGATGGAGAGTTGACCACCAAGCTCTTTAACAGTAATCATTCGCTTGGAGTTAATCCAATCTCTTAAAGATTGAATATCTTCATTCTCGACATCAACAGCATGGAGAGCTCCTGTCAATAAAACAGCTCCACTCAGTAGGGTCAGCCGGCGAGATAGTGTCATGAGACTCTCCTATTCCTTATTATGAGTGAGCCAGTATAAAGCCGTCACCCGTTTTTTGCAAACATGACAATTTTATTGAGCGATACAGTATAATTGACCACCTATGGAAGTTGACTTCTTTGAAAAAAGCACATTTCAAAAAGGGCGGTTTCTTTCTTTACCAGAAGGTGATGAGCAAGAAACGGCTGTCAAAGGATTTTCTGACCTCCTAAAATGGGCATGGTCAAGAAAAACTAAAGCGTGGCCTAAATGGCGAGAAATGGCCGCTTTACCTTTAGACTTTGACCTGAGCTCAAAACAAAATAGTGCAACGTGGATTAGTCATTCGACCGTCCTTTTAAAGATCGATGGGATCACCCTATTAACCGATCCTGTTTTTGCTCATACGATCGGGCCACTTCCTTGGCTGGGCATGACAAGAAAAACTCCTCCAGCCCTGAAAATTGAATCACTTCCTCCCATAGACATTGTCTTAATCAGCCACAACCATTATGACCACCTCGACGTCTATTCGATCAAAACCCTTCTCACCTTATATAGTCCTATTGTGATTGCACCCTTAGGAAATGGGGCTCTGCTTAAATCGCTCGGATGCTCGCGTGTGATTGAACTCGACTGGTGGGAAAGCTTTCGGGCAACCCCTCTCCTCAATATAGTACTGACGCCCGCCCTCCACTGGTCTCGTCGGACCTTATTGGACACTTGTCAATCTCTATGGGGTGGGTTTATCGTTCAAAACCCCTCTCTTAAGATTTTTTTTGCTGGCGACACAGGCTACCATGGCCACTTTCAGAAAATCTTTCAAAAATTTGGGGCGATGGATTTTTCGCTTTTACCGATTGGAGCGTATGAACCTCGGTGGTTTATGAAAAATGTTCATATGAATCCGAGTGATGCCGTTCAAGCCCACCTTGATCTTCAATCCAAACGGAGCATGGGAATTCACTTTGGAACTTTCCGCCTGACGGATGAAGGAATTGATGACCCTGCTGATGAACTTAGAAAGGCGCTTGATAAGGCTCAGGTCGACCCCTTATCCTTTATCGCACCTTTATTAGGACAAACACTCACTTTTTAAATGGAGGTTTTATGCCACAAACATCGATGGATTTAGCTTGGATAGTGGTCAATGATTTCAAGGCCGCTGTGAAATTTTACACAGACGTTGTAGGTCTAAAGCTGATGGAAATTCACGAAGAGATGGGATGGGCAGAGCTGCAAGGAAGAGATGGAGCACGTCTGGGAATTGGGAAAAAACATGAAATGAACCCTATTCTCCCAGGACAAAACGCCATTTTGACATTCACGGTCAAAGATCTTGACCAGACAAAAGCAGAGATGATTCAGAAAGGCGCGCAGTGCATCGGTGATGTTCATGAAGTTCCAGGGCACGTTCGCATGCAGCTCGTGAAAGATTTAGACGGCAACCAATTCCAGCTCGTCCAAATGCTAGCTCCTTAGAATCTGAGATTTCCTCCAAAGGAGAGGGCTTGCTCATCGATCATTTGAACCTCGGCAAAGAGATCAAACTTTTTGCCGGGGGAAAGTGTACATCCGAGCGCCATTCCAAATCGATCTCGGTTAATCATTTTAAAATGGGAATGGGAATAAATCGCTGATGGAATTCCACTGACACTACTATGCACATTTGAATATTTCACACCGATATACGGCGTCAGCCAATCCGAAGTGTAAGATAGGGCAAAGGAGGCTTGCCATTCACAATATTTTAAATTTCCGCCTGTATTTTTAGAGACCCCGCTCACACTCATCCATTTCATGCCAGGATTGCCCCACTGAATTTTCCCATCGATACCAATGACGGCTTTTCCCCATTGTGCCAGCAAAAATCTTCCACCCGTTCCAGCGGTCCACCCATCGTGTGTCTGGTAATCCCGTTTCTTATTATCCGAATGAAAACGGTTGGCAAGCTCCCCATTCATGGACCCGGCGGTTCCATAAATTTCAAGCCGGTCGAGATAGTTAAAAATCAGAGCGCCTTGGTCAAATGACAGCTGCATCTTATCAATACGGCCATGTGACGCTCGCATTTTTCGGTCTGAAACACGATCTCCTTGATACCCTATTTTCAAACCGAAAGAGGCGTCTTGTGAAATCCAAAAGCCTCGATCTATAATCTGAGGCTCCGCAGGGTTGCCCATATAAAGAGCTGAGAGAGAACTGCTAATAGCAAGAGATACAACGGTTAAATATTTCATATTTTTGTTATTCTACAGCAAAGAGATTTATGGAACATTTTTTTAAAAATATTCCCGGCTTTAAATCACGCGCTATGTTCGGCGG
Organism: uncultured bacterium; assembly: GCA_964571465.1. Classification (GTDB taxonomy): domain Bacteria; phylum Chlamydiota; class Chlamydiia; order Chlamydiales; family Rhabdochlamydiaceae; genus PALSA-1444. The sequence goes on along the minus strand of CAZNAR010000003.1, from coordinate 116,445 downwards.
ATATGGCCTTTATAAACATGGGGTTATTTTCGGCATTATTGCAGAAGGATCTATCTATTTTAAAGTCGACGCAACCAATTTAAAAGAGTATGAGTCCGCGGGCAGCCAGCCTTTTACATATTTGGGTGCCTCGGGGAAACCTATCTCCATGTCGTACTGGAAAGTTCCCGATGCGATTCTGAAAAATGAAAAACTGCTCATCAAATGGATCGATAAATCCCTCAACATCAGTTTAAAAAAATCGACCAAGCGTCTTTCCCGAACCAAGTCTTAACCAAGGCAAGAGGAGCTCCTGTCACCCCTGCCAAGTCGGTTTTCCACACTTCGAGTTGTAACGTGATCGGATTGACGACAAAGCTGAAATATCCATTCGGCCAATTTGTATCTGCAAAAAGAAAGACGGGCGGCGCTAGTTTAAGCTCTCGCATATTTTCTCTATCTGAACCCATTAATTGAAAAAGCTCTTGTGATGAGAGGAAGGGAGGAAGATTTGATGTATGTAAAAGCGCTTGACATTGCTCAGCAGGGATCAGTGGGAGCGTTTGAAAAAGAAAAGCAGCAAGCAAGTCTGGAGGAATCTGTTTTACCTCACTTGCAAACTCTTGCACTGTCATGGAGGGCTTAAGCGGTCCTTCCATTTTCAAGCGGCGATAAAGGTCTCGTTGGTGATCTTTTGTTAACTTTTGATCTAGATAAAACTGCCGTGCAGGCTCCAGCCATTGATCTCGAATCCAGGTGTAAGTGAATCCCCGATCATTCCACGCCTCGAAAAAGGTGGGCATCCCTGGAAGAAGCAAACAGACATGGGTTGGAGATTGAAATAAAAAACTCTCTTGTTGATCTTTTGCAAATCGATTTGTCATCGATGGGGGAAGTCCCTTGAGGGTTTCAATGATAAATGTAAAAAGATCGAGCTCATCTTGAATCGGTCTTTGTTCCGCTTTGAGAGGAGACGACTTTCGATAATAAAGCGACGCGATTTGCTCGACAGAACCTCCTGCGCTATAGGCCCAAGGGAGCCTCCCTCGTTTTTTTGCTCTGGCAAGCGCACTCTTTAAAAATTGCGGTGTGTGGAGGTGGTGCAAAATCACGGTGGTTAATTCCGACACCAACAGTTTTTGATACGGCTCTTTGCAGAGATGCGCCAGCGGAGCCTCGATAGCTCTAAAAAACTCGTCGAGAACTGAAATAAACTGTTCTTGATTATGAACTGCCGTCCAGAGAGCGGTGTCTGTTCGCCCATGTTTATAGATCAACCGGAAACCGGCTACGCGATCTTCATAAAGAGCTGAAGATTCTTCGGTAAAATCGGGGTCGTAAATCTCTTGAAAGTAACCTTTAAAAAAAACGGTGTAGCGCTCGATCAAGAAAGGAAGGATCTCCGCGATTATTTTTTCCCTCTCCTGAACCTCTTTATAAAGATCTTGGCAAGCCTGGAGATGATGCGCTTTTGCAATCCCTTCGGCCTTGATACGTCGCACGTCTTCTTCTGTTCGGGCTTGATATGCAAGCAGTTCAACAGCTCTTAATTGTTCAAGAGCTAAGGCAGCCGCGTGATATTTTTTTTCACTCTCTTGATGTGCTTCTTGCAGCCTTTCTTCAAGAGCTGCCCGAAGAGCCGCTCCAATTCCCTCAGGCTCTTGGGGGGGAAGGCCGACACACCATCCAAGATTCCATTTTGAAAACTCCATTTTAATATCGCAATAGGAGGCGAGGGTGAATTCCCACACTTTTAAAAGAGCATTATGAACTAAATTTTTTTTACCAGCGCTTAGACAGAAGGGGGCCGCATAAGCCTCTCCGTCAACGACCCTCGTCAGCCGCCCCTTTGAAAGAAGCTCATAGAGATCATCGACAAAAAGATCGAGTTGGAACTGTTGAATTTGAATAGCGGGAGCAGTTGCAAAACAAGAGCCGATACTCTGCCTCAAAGGAGTTAAACAAGCGGTGATAGCGGCACGCTTGATATGAAAGTCTTGGAGTTTTGTCATTGGGGGAAGATCGAGAGTCTCCCGCACAACTTCTTCGGCAAACGGATGACAGAGGGGCAAGGAAAATCGACGAATTTTTTGAACAAAAGAAGGATCTGATTCCCACTTTTTTAAAAATCTCTGTTGATGCTCTTGAATGGCCTCCGCAGAATAGCCGGGGAGCAGATTTCCCATCACAACGCCCGCTCTGAGCTGCCCCTTTTCATCGACCAGCCGTTGAGCCAACTCTCGCGCCTGAAGGAGCGCATGATAACAAAAAGAATCTTGAGGTCCAAATGAGTCTTTGGTTTTTTCAGCCATTGTCTTAGAATACAGGATATCAATTCAGGAATTTATGGATATTATTGTTAATGGAAAACCTTTTGATGCTCAAGGCATCCACTCTGCTAAAGAGATTGCAGAAAAACTTCATTTAAACGGACCGGATCAAGCGCTTGCCGTGAAAATTAATGGGGGCCTCCGCGACCTCGATACCCCCGTCAAAGCCGGCGATCAAGTTGATTTCATATCGTTTGATGACCCGCTTGGAAAAGAGATTTTCTGGCACACCTCAGCTCACGTCCTGGCTCAAGCTATTCTCCGTCTGTTTCCAGATGCAAAGCCAACCATTGGGCCTCCGATTGAGCAAGGGTTTTATTACGATTTTGCAGGCCTTACAATTTCCGATACCGACTTTGAAAAAATTGAAAAAGAAGTTCAAAAAATTATCGACGAAAACTACGCAACTAAACGGCATGTATTAAAAGATAAGGCTGATGCTAAAGCCCGCTTCAAAACAAATCCGTTTAAAGTAGAGCTCATTGAAGGTTTTGAGGATGGAGAGATCTCTGCCTATGAGCAAGGAGAGTTTTTTGACCTGTGCCGTGGCCCCCACCTCCCTAAACTAGGAAAGATTAAGGCTTTTAAAGTTCTTAAAACTTCAGGAGCTTATTGGAAAGGTGACTCTAAGAATGAAGTGCTCACTCGTGTTTACGCTATTTCATTCCCCGATCGTAAACTTCTAAAAGAGTATCTACATCTTATTGAAGAAGCTAAAAAAAGAGATCATAAAATTTTAGGACCCAAGCTTGATCTCTTTTCGATTAAAGAAGAGGCGCCTGGTATTCCTTTCATCCATCCAAAAGGGATGATTATCTGGAACCGTCTGGTTGATTTCTTAAGAGGTCTCATGACCCGTTCGCACTACGTTGAGATTAAAACGCCTCAACTGATGAGCCAAGATCTCTGGCAAAAGTCGGGACACTGGTCGCACTACCGTGAAAATATGTATGCCTTTGAAATCGAAGACCGTTTCTTTGCTTTGAAACCGATGAACTGCCCTGGATGTATGCTCTTTTACAAAACCCACAGTCATAGTTATCGCGATCTTCCCCTGCGTGTTTCTGAATTTGGTCATGTCCACCGTCATGAATTTTCTGGGGCGCTCTCGGGTCTTTTCCGCGTTCGAGGATTCCACCAAGACGATGCACACCTTTTCATGCGACCGACCGATATTAAAGCCGAGATTTTAGGAATTTTAGGATTGGTCGAAGAGATTTATTCAACCTTTGGCCTTGAATATCGACTCGAACTTTCAACACGCCCCAAAGAAAGCATCGGGACAGATGAAGATTGGGATATTGCAACCTCTGGATTAAAAGATGCTCTGGAAGAATGGGGACAACCTTTCCGCATCAATGAGGGCGATGGCGCCTTTTACGGACCGAAGATTGATATCCACATTCGGGATGCGCTCGGAAGATCATGGCAATGTGGAACCGTCCAACTCGACATGGCTCTTCCAGAAAAATTTGAGCTCGAATATATGGATAAGGATGGATCGCTAAAACGACCTGTGATGCTTCATCGAGCCATTTTTGGATCGGTTGAAAGATTCTTCGGAATTTTGATTGAACATTTTGTAGGGAAATTCCCTCTATGGATCAGTCCTCTTCCGATTCGAGTCATGACCATTGCAGATCGGCATAGTGAATTCGCTCATGAAGTAAAACGTGAGATCACGAACGCGGGATTCATTTGTGATATCGATGATACGAGTGAATCGGTGAATAAAAAAGTTAGAAATGCTCAACTTCAACAAATCAACTACATGCTCACCGTAGGAGATAAAGAAGTTGAGAATAAAACAGTATCACTTAGAACGCGGGATAATGTAGTGCATGGAGAAATGACCCTCGCTACATTTTTAAGTGCTCTCAGACATGAAATGGAAACAAAATCTCTTACCCCGAGTTTTAAAAATGCAAACGATCACAGTCAGTAGTTTTAAGGGAGGAACCGCGAAGACATCAACCTCCTTAAATCTAGGAGCCGCTCTTGCGAAATTTCATAAACAAAATGTTCTCCTTATCGATTTCGATGCACAAGCCAATCTCACAACAGGCCTCGGATACGACCCCGATGCCCATGATAGCTTAGCGACTGTCCTACAAGGGAAAAAGAAAGTCTCCGAGGTGATTCTCCCCACTTCAAACCCACGCCTTTCTCTTATTCCTGCAGATACATGGCTTGAACGCGTGGAAGTCACCGAAGCTCTTGCAGCTGATCGCTACTCGCATGAAAAACTTCGAGAGATTTTAAAACCTCTGAAACAATTCGACACCATTATCATTGATACACCGCCTTCCCTCTGTTGGCTGACAGAATCTGCCCTAATCGCCTCTCAATTCGCGCTCGTTGCAGCAACACCTGAGTTTTATAGTATCAAAGGGCTCCAGCGACTTTCTCAATTCATGACAACCCTTTCACAACGACACTCTCTTCAAGTGCTTGGCGTTATCCTCTCCTTCTGGAATCCGCGCGGTAAAAGCAACGAAGCGTTTCTCGATGTGATTGAAGAAACATTCCCAGGACAAATCTTAAAATCGAAAGTCCGTCGCGACATCACCGTCTCGGAAGCTACCATCTACGGCAAACCGATCTTTGAAACGTCGCCCAAATCACGCGCGGCAGAAGATTACTCAACCTTGGCTAAAGAACTTTTAAAAAGGCTAAAGAAATGTCAAAAGTAAATGACTTATTATTCTCACGTCTAAAGCAAAAATTTTCTAAGATGACAGAGCTCGCCGAAGTCTCTTCTAAAGGACAGCTCTCGAGTTTTTCCGGCGTGTTTAAAGTTCACCCGCTTTCGGACCAGGAACAAACCTCTCTTGAAGAGCTTTTAAAATCGTACCAAGGAGAGATGGAAGTTTCGATTGAAAGAGACCTTCACGTTCTTTCCGGCCTAACATCTGAGATCAAGGCGATTTCGAATCAAGCGGCCATCTTACACGGCGAGCGCATCAAGAAAGCCCAAGAGATTTTTAAAAATTACCGTGATGGCGCTTTCTCAACATGGCTTCTCACGACGTATGGAAACAGACAAACACCTTACAACTTCTTGCAGTATTACGAATTTTATCTCTCTCTTCCCTCAGATCTCCTTCCTAAACTCGATGAGATGCCTCGCCAGGCTGTCTACACTTTGGCAAGCCGCGATGCTCCGCTCGAAAAGAAAAAGGAACTCTTAGAAAACTATCAAGGGGAAACAAAGAACGAAGTGTTAGAATTGATTCGCCAAACGTTTCCTCTTGAAGAGAGCGATGGACGGAAAGAGGATCTTCCGCTTATTGCCTCTTCTATGATCCAAAAACTTTCTCGCCTTCTCAGTCAAAAACGTTTCAAACCGACGAGCATCGAGGTCGAATCATTAAAGAGTCAAATAGAAGCGTTAACGGAACTTCTCAGCAAAAAGAGCACCCTCGATCGCTGATTTTGTCGTAGCACGCGGTTGCACGAGAGGAAGCCTGAGATAAGGTCCACATTTTCCTAACAGATGTGCCGCGTATTTAACGCCCTGAGGGTTTGTTTCGATCACAAGCGACTGGCAGAGCGGCGTCAATCTGTCATAGATTTCAGCTGATTTTTCAAACTGACCTGCAAGTGCAGAGTGCACCATCTCTTTCCATTCTTTTGGCATCACGTTTGCAATAATTGAAATGACCCCTGCAGCCCCTCTTTTTAACTGCTCAAATGCAATCACATCATCTCCAGAAAAAATGGGGACTTGTGTCAACGTTTTAAGTTGTTCTGTAAAATCAACCGACCCTGAAGCGTCTTTAATCGCGACCACGTTTGGCAATTCGGCAAGAGCTCCGAGCTGCTCAACTGTTAAACGGCCCCCTGTTCGAGTCGGATTGTAATAGATAATGTAAGGGAACCCGACACAACTGAGCACTTCAAAATGGGCCAAACATCCTTCATAGGTGGGTTTATTATAATACGGCATAATCACCAGCGCGATATCGGCTCCCATCTCTTTTGCTTCCACCATATTTGCAACAGAAGTGCGTGTGTTATTCGTTCCCGTTCCCATAATGACAGGAACTCTTTTCCGCACAGTTTCAAGCACCACTTGCAAAACTTCTCTTCTTTCCTGCTCAGACAACGTCGGGTCTTCTCCCGTTGTTCCGCAACACGCAATCGCATCTGTCCCTGCCTCGATATGCCATTCTACAAGATTTTTAAGAGCTTCATAATCAACTTCTCCGTTTTCTTTGAACGGAGTAATCAGTGCTACAATCGACCCTTTAATCATATTTTTTCCTTATTAGATAAACTCCACCTAACACAGCAACCACTGCTCCAACAAGCAGAGGAAGCTCTGGAATCCACCCTGCTAATATTCCTCCTATCACACCGACACACATTCCTGCAAAAACTTGAACAGACTGTAGAACGCCGAGCGCCTGTCCTTGCAGATGATCTTGAGCCCCATTAGAGACCATTACAGCCGCATTGGTCATAAGCACTGCTAAAATCATTCCGATGGGAGGAATTGTATAGAATAACGCTGAAACTTCTTTTCCTGCGACTAAAACAACGAGCGCCACACCAAATAAGATTGCAAAGAGCCGCGTCAGTTGGTAGGGGCTAAACCTTTTGTTAAAAACAGAGACAAGAAGCAAAAGTCCAACCGCAAAGAAAAATGAATCGTAAGCCATCACATAGGCCAAATAAGAGGTCGTGAAATTAAATTCTCTCTCTAAGTAAATCGCTAAACAGTTGAAAAACGAATAAATCCCAAAGTAGATTAAGAAATTCGCTTTGTACAAAGTCTTCAAAACGGCGTTATTCCAAAGCATCGGAAGGCTTCGTTTAAATCCGATCGACGCTTTTTCTTTCTTGGTCTCTTCACCATATTTCCAAATCACTCCCATCCCAACGAGGGATAAACAAGCACCCGCCCAAAACGGCGTTGCAAATGTAAAAATGGAGCTATTATGAGGATCAGCCAGCCACCCTCCCATCAAAGGGCCCACAATAAAAGCCATGCATGTGAACAAGTTGACCCACCCAAAATGAACTGCTTTTTCTTCCTTCGTTGTCAAGTCACCGATGACTGCTTGGGCCAGCGCTGTGTTTCCTTCAGAAAAACCGCAGAGAAGAAGAGCGAAAAACATCCCAACAACCGATTTATAATCGGTAGCAAGAGCCGTCCATCCATACCCCATTGCTGTACAAAAAAGAGAGACAAGGATGACCTTCTTTCTCCCAAAGCGATCTGACAGCCACCCTAATAGGGGAGAGCCTACAAGCTGACCTGCTGGGTAAGCAGCTAACATGAGCCCTAATAAAAAAGTCTTTTTTTGAAGCGACACTAAAGCTCCTAACATGGACCTTTCGGAATCGAGAAAAAGCTCAGGAAGAACCGGAAGGGGGAGAGAAAAGCCGACGTACCCAAGGAAAACCACCAGCGCATATGGTAAGAGTTTTTTAAAAACAGAGGATGGCATCATTTATCTACTTCGATTAAAATGGGTGTAAAGTCTCTTGCGTAATTAAGGATTCGTCGATTTTCTGAGGATTTTTGGCTCCTTTTAAATTTCTTAATTGGGGGTAATATACGCGAGTTGATATAACCCCCAATTAAGAAATTTAAAATGAGCTCAAAAAGCCCAGAAAAGCGACAGAACCTTAATTGCGCAAGAGGTCTAATGACAAAGAAGCTGAGTTTAATCTTTTCAGTTCTATTTCTTGATTTTTTGACATTCTCGGCTGTCATTGCATTTCTTCCACTCTTTTTTTTAGATACGCCCCACAGCTTCTTTTCAGAAACCTTTTCCCTTAAACTTCGTTATATTCTTCTTGGAATATTATCCGCTACCTATCCGATAGGACAAATGATCGCAGCCCCCTTCTTAGGACATCTATCCGATCGAATTGGACGGAAAGGAATCTTGCTCTCCTCTTACCTAGGAAATACGGCCGGCTACCTGATCTGTAGTATCGGAATTTTAACACAGTCGATTCTTCCCCTCTTTATCGGAAACTTTATTGCTGGCCTGACCGGGGTGAACTTATCAACAACCAACGCCATTATTTCGGATGTCAGTTTTGATGAAAAGCGTTCTAAGTTCTTTGCCATGTCCCATCTCATGTTGGGAATTGGATTTATCTTAGGACCGTGGATTGCGGGGCAGGCCGTCTCATTCACAAACCACCTCTTCGAGGCCTGCTTTTATCTATTTGTGGGTTGTGCCGCTTTTTCTTTTCTGAACTTTTTATTGATCTTTCGGTTTTGGTCGCAGGATACCGAAAAGCTTGCTGTGCCTAAATGGACCGAAATCCGTTTTAGAGATTTTTTAAAATGCGAAAAGCCCCTTAAAGTTCTTCTCTGGGCCGAATTCTTGATTTTTTTTGGGTGGTATTTCTTTATCAAGACGTTTCAAGTCTTTCTGGTCGAAAAGATTGGTTGTAATGAAACTCAAGTCTTTAATATCTACTCACAGTATGGATTGTGGTTTGCTCTTTCCCAAGTCGTCTTTATTCTCTGGCTTCACAAATATTCCCGCTCAGAAACATTTTTCCGCCGTTTTATTTTTCTATTTGCCTTTTCAATTTTGATTCTCTCTCTGATGCAAGACTATATGATGACGTGTTTCATCGTCCCGCTCTTTACATTTGCGTATGCCTCGCTGGTACCGTCGCTGACGGCGCTTGTCTCAGACTACGCTTCATCGCATGATAATGGAAAAGTGATGGGGCTTCATCAATCGACCCAGGCAATCGCCAAAATCTTAGGGCCGGTCATTGCGGGGATTTTACTGACACTCACTCCCTTAGCCACAGTTCTATTCAGCCCGCTCTTTATCCTGGCTAGCCGCTGGGTCCTTGCTTTAGGTTCAGACAAAAAGTTAGTTAGCGATTAATTGTTTTTCAAGAAGCTCGGACCACTCTTCCGCATGCTTTAGAAAACGGGGAAATTCTTTTCCAAAGTCCGAAGGGTGAACCTCTTTCGTCCAATGAATCGTTCCGACTATCGCGTCGATTTCTAACATTCCCTCGTTATCCCATTTCATTTGCTGAATGAGCCTCAGACAGTCGTGGGTTTCTTTTGGAAACTCCCCACGCCCTTCAAAAATAGGGGTCGAAATCTGCCATGTTGTTTGTCTAGGAATTTTTTGAATTAAAACCTCCCAGCCATCGACCTCGATCCGGGTCATCGACTGTAAATAGAGATGGATAAATGGTAATAAATACGACATGACAATTATTATATAGTATCTATTACTTTATCGCCCCATTTTAGTTTGTTTGTGTTTTTGTATTCTTTATCTTTTTTAGATACTGTTTTTAGTTCTATTCCCTTCTCTGTACACAACGTTAAGATCGTGTGCCCCTTACGCCTCAAAGAATCTTTTACCATTCTTCCAAATAAAGGGTTTGCTCTCTCCTTAGAAAGAATTGTGTAACTAAATTTTTCATCTTCGAAACCTCGCGAGCCGTCTTTAGCCCACTGATGCTCTCTAGACCTCTCTAATCGAACCCCAAAATGGCACCACTCCGACGAACCTTGCCAGGGACACCGCTGGCTATGGGGACAGGGGGCTACGACATGCCCGCCTTTTTGAATAAGTTCATCGCGCGCCTCAAGCATGGCAGCGTAACCGCGGGGTGTTCCCGGCTCTACAATCACAAGATATTTTTTTGTGAGCTTCCATGCCTGATTCAAAACCGAAAGGTTTTTTATTTCACCCCAAGAGTAAGAAAGCAAAACTATGTCATGCTGCTTTACATCTAGCTCGGAGGCAGCTTCGTTCTTCCATGTAACCGGCTTTCTTTCCAGGCGTGTTTTACCAATTTTTACAAATTCACGATCAAGCTCAACAAAGGTCGCTTCTTGGAGAGAGGGAAAGATCGATTCGACCACATTCCATGACCCTCCCGGTCCTGCTCCAATATCAAGATAGGAGGAGATGTGAGCTCCTTGGATTTCTTGCAAAACGCGCTGCAGCGCTGCTTGTGTTGCGGGAAGGCGTGTGACCAAATAAGCATGCCGATCTTCTATGGAACGAAGATAGGGCGTTTCACCCTTGCGGTATCTTTCTGAAAGGGCAAGCGCCGCTTTTTTAATCTGAGCTGGTGAAAACATTCCACCATACTAGCTTATTTCTTGCTGAGAAAAAAGAGGGGAATTGCGCTGAAGAAGGTGATGATCCCTGCTAACAAGAGACAATCATCGATCGACTGAATAAAAATTTTCTGATGCACAAACTCTAAAATAAATTGTTGGGCCTGCAGCAAAGCATCTCTTATCGAATGTCCAAAATCGGTTTTACCAATGAGAGAAATGTTCTGTGAAACTTTTTCGAACGCGGGGCTAGAGGGGTTAATGGCCGAACCGACGGCTGAAGAATGGTAAACTTGCCGGTTGGTGAAGATCGTTTCAAACACTGAAACACCGAGAGCAGCTCCAATTTGTCTCTGCACTGTAAAAAGTCCTGATGCTTGAGAAAGTTTCTCCTCGGAAATCTTGGCCATTGTAATGGCGAGAAGAGGTGCAAAGAGAAATCCCATTGCTGCGCCTCGTACAATGAAAAGCAAAACCATGGACGATTCGGACGTGTAAAGAGAAAACTTACTGTTGTAGTGGTAGGTAATGGCTAGCACGATGATACTGACCAGTACCAAAAACATGGGAGGAACTTTTTTAGTGAGCCACCCAGAAAGCCCGCCAAAGAGACATTGCGCCAGTCCCAGCGGCAGGAGCACTAGCCCTGTTTGAATTTGTGAATAGTTCAATCCATTTTGCAGATAGAGCGGAAGGAGAAAGCTCGACCCAAAGAGTGTAAACGAGAAAATAAAAAGAACAATGTTGCCCATGAGAAAGTTTCTTTCGCGGAAGATCCTTAAGTCGACAATAGGAAAAGGATGAGAGAGTTCTATGTAAAGGAAGAGAATAAGAGAGACACCTGAAATCAAAAATGACATGAGAGTAAAAGAAGAGGTCCATCCTTCGGCATTCCAAGGAGCATTTCCGCTTGAAATCCCAACAAAAAGAAGAACGAGAAACGAAGAAAGCGTAATGAGTCCCCATTTATCAAATGTATGGATCACTTTTCTTTCAGTCCGCTTGAGCACAATCCATGCAAAGAGAAATGTCACAATTCCAAATGGAATGTTGATGAAGAAAATCCACTTCCAATTGATCATCTCGATGAGATAGCCACCGACAGCAGGACCGAGTGATATCGCTGCTGCAATCGCAATTGAATAAAAACCGAGCGGAACAGTTCGGTATTCTTTGGGAAATTCAGTTGTGAAAAGCGTCATTCCCACAGGAGTCAAAATGCCCCCTCCAAAACCTTGAAGAACACGGAAGAAAATGAGCGATTCAATGTTCCAAGCAATCCCACACAAATAAGAGCTGAGGATGAACGCGACAAGCCCTGTCATAAACGCCTGCTTAGCCCCAAAATGTTCCGTGAGCCAACCAGAAACTGCAAGGACAATGGAAAGAGCGATCAGATAAGCTGTTGAAACCCAAACAACTTGGCTAATTGTTTCCCCGAACGCAGCCATGATGGTAGGGATTGCAACGTTGACGATGGTTCCATCAAGCACGACCATAAACGTGCTCATCATAACTGTTATAAGAACATACCAAGGGTACGCTTGATGATCGTTTGACAGAGAAGGAAACATTCGTATGGCGCGTCTTCGCAGAAGACTTTCAGCCATATTTATCGAGCTCTAATTTTGACTTTAACTGACATCCCTGGACGTAGGTAAAGCCGTGAAATTTCATTGGTGACAGAGAAAGAAATCCTAAGCGGAACGCGTTGCGTTACTTTTGTAAAGTTACCTGAGCTATTATTGGCTGGAATCAGCGCAAACTGAGAGGCAGCTGCAGCTCCAATCACAACAACTGTTCCTTCTATTTCTAAATCGGGGTAGGCATCAAAGGTAAGAGCGACAGGATCGCCAACGCGAATCATTGAAATTTTTGTCTCTTCAATATTTGCATCAACCCATACATTCATGAGATCCATCAGAGTGAGCGTCGTTTGTCCAGCGCTGACAACATCTCCTGCGTAATGCCATACCTTGGCTACGACACCCGCCGCTGGAGCCTTCACTTGCGAAAGTTCGATTTGTTTTTCAACCATGCGAAGATCAGCAACTTGCACTTCAACTAGCGATAAAATCGATTGAAGCATCGCCTCTGCCATTTCGAGATTTTTTTCGGCAACATTCATCATTTCAACCGAAATGACACCCGCTTCAAATTCGGTTTTTGCTCTTGTATAATCATCTCTAGCTAGGTCTCGTCTAATTTGCTGCAACCAAACTTCATCTTGTGCATGCTGAATCGCAGCAACCGCCTTCTCTTTTTGGAACCGAAGAAGCACATCATCAACGGTAAAGAGCAAATCCCCCTTCTCAACAACAGCCCCTTCTTTCACTTTCATTTGAATAATTTGTCCGGAAACAACCGGACTGATAGACATGTCGACAGCTTGTATTGTCGCATCTTCTGTTGACTCAAATGGATAGAAATAGACCCTCCAAACCCAAAAAATGGCGACAAACGTCGTCATTAGAATCAAAGCAAGGTAATAGATTTTTCGCTTCTCACGAAAAAAAGCCGCTTTTGTATCGTCCATTTCTAAAACAGACCATACAATTAAAGAAATTTCTTAACAAGAAAGAATCAACGTTTTGTTTCGCGGTAGCTTTTAATAAAGAAAACAGCGCGACCGACAAAAAGCCCTGTTAATAAAGAAGTTGTGAGTGTGTTTGTAAACGAAACCCAAAAGGAAATCTCTGTGTGAACTGCATAAAAATAACCCCAGAAGAATTTTAGAGCAAAAATGAGAAGGATTAGAGAGAGCGTAGAATAATTTCCTGGGATTGTTATTTCACCTTTCTCACGATTCCTAATCACATGCCAGGTACAAACCTCCTTAAACCCAAAAAAGATTCCAAGAGTGAAGAAAAGGAGCCACACAAAGGCAAGCGAGGGAAACTTCCCTAGCGTATTTTGATAAAAACCGTATAAAGACCAGATTGTAAAAAAGGCAGGCAGAAGAACGATTTGTTTGATGGAAAGCGTTCTGGGCTTGGTTGCTTGAATTCCAACAAATAAAAGATAGATGAGGAGAACATAAACCCACCAAGGAGCTCCTGCAAGAGCGTCGAAAAAGTTACTCACAATCCTCCATAAAAATCTGGGTGAGAGGATTCGAACCTCCGACCCCTAACACCCCATGCTAGTGCGCTAGCCAAGCTGCGCCACACCCAGATAAACTTTTAAACTGTTGCCAAGCCTTCGAACTCGAATTCGGCTTTTTTGAACTCTGTTACTCCAATTCGCGCGCACTCCTCGATGATTTTTTCTAACACATCACCAGGATGAAGCTCTGCGGCAGAGAGATCAACAGAGATAGAGGCTGTAAAATTGACGCCTCGTCTGAGACCCTTCACCTTAAAATTGGCGTACATGGTCTCTTTTTTCTTAGATATATTTTTAAAACGAATCAAATTATTTTCTGCGAGATCTTTCATCGATTAACCTCAGTACCGAACAATCGTAGGGGCAAAAGCGGTTTCTGTCAATTTCTTTGGAAATATAAGAGGGTTTGATAAAATCTTTGTCACTATGGGTATGAAATTAGAGAAAAGCTGGCATGACAAGCTGAAGGAAGAGCTTGAAAAACCGTATATTCAGGATCTCAAACATTTTCTACAGGCCGAAAAAGAAGCTGGGAAAACCATCTACCCCCCAGAACCTCTAGTCTTTAATGCCTTGCTTCAAACACCTTATGAAAAAGTTAAGGCCGTTATTGTTGGACAAGATCCGTACCATGGAAAGGGGCAGGCTCATGGCCTTTCTTTTAGTGTCCTTCCTGGTGTTACTCTCCCACCGTCGCTTAAAAATATTTATAAAGAGATCAAAGACGACCTCGGGCTTACTCCTCCTAAAGATGGTTGTTTACTCCACTGGGCACAGCAAGGTGTGCTTCTGTTAAACGCAACGCTGACAGTTCGAGCGGGAGAACCGAAATCTCATCATGGAAAAGGATGGGAGCGTTTCACAGACGCCATCATCGACGTTCTTGTTCAGAAAAAAGATCCGATCGTCTTTCTTCTATGGGGAAAATCTGCCCAAGAAAAAGGGCACCGCGCACTTGGATCTCATCATGCTGTTTTCGAATGCGCACATCCTTCTCCTTATTCTGCCGATCGTTTTTTCGGCTGTCGTCATTTTTCTAAAGCCAACCACTTTTTACAAAGTGTTGGTAAGTCGCCGATTGATTGGTCATAAGCCTCGAAAAGTCTGAATTATACACAATTCTGAACAACCCACGCGCCTTTTCGACAAAGTTATGAACACAGTTTTCTACGAGGAAAAAGGGGCAGTTGTCAACAAATCCACACCGCTAGATGAGTATCTATTTATTTAAAGATCTAAAGAAGAATTTAAAAGAAGCGATGTGGAAAATTCGGCACTTGAAGTAGTATGACCAACATGAAAGAACTTTCTTCAGAACATTTTTTCTCTTTAGAGGCATTCGAACATAGAGAGCTTTTTAAAAAGGAAGCTTTTGTCTGGGAAGCTCTCCATGAACTTGCTTCCTATTTAAAAAAAGCAACTCTTGGGAAAATCGAAATAACTGTTCCTTCAACCGCCTATTTAATCAATCCATCCCAAATTTCAATAGCCAAAGGCTGTGTTGTGGAACCAGGAGCGTATATTGAAGGACCTGTTATTTTAGGACCTGGAACGGTCGTTCGTCATGGGGCCTACATTCGGGGAAATGTGATTACAGGAAGAGACTGCGTGATTGGACATGCAACGGAAGTTAAGCATTCCATTTTCTTGGATCGGGCTCATGCTGCACATTTTAACTATGTGGGTGATTCGATCTTGGGGAACGAGGTTAATTTGGGAGCGGGAACCAAGCTTGCAAATTATCGACTGGATCATGCCCCTGTGACTTTGATGTTTGAAGGAAAAAAAATCACAACCAACTTAAAGAAATTTGGAGCGGTTCTTGGAGATGAAACCCAAATCGGCTGTAATGCGGTGACCAGTCCTGGAACGCTCATCGGCCCAAGGTCGTTTTGCTACCCCTGTATGAACATCAAAGGGATTTTGCCTCCCCGTACGATTTATCGAGAGAAAGAGAGAAAATAATGACAACAACGCCTGAGCTCAATCGAACCTCCCATTTTTATTTTCATCGTGACAAAATTGAACAAGAGATTGCGAGAAGCATTTTAAGTTTTGGAGAGAAGACAAAGCTACGAGATGCCTGTGAATATGCTTTAAAAGGCGGAGGAAAGCGTTTTAGACCGCTTCTCGTTCTTTTAGTTGCCGAAGCCCTTGGAAACGGTCTTAACGTTCTGGATGCAGCGCTTTCTGTCGAATTTTTTCACACAGCCTCCCTCATTGTTGATGACCTTCCTTGCATGGACAACGAAGAGGAAAGAAGAAATCAGCCGACGCTTCATAAGCTTTACGGTGAATCAATTGCATTGCTGTCGAGCTATGCTCTTATTTGTGCCGCTTTTGAAAAGATACAGGTCAATACGAGCAAGCTAAAAGAGTCCGGTTCTCCTTACCATTTAACAGCAGACCAGGTCGGAATAGTTGCCTTAGAGCAAGCGACACGCAGCGCTGGCATTTTAGGGGCAACCGGTGGTCAATTTTACGATCTGTTTCCTCCCCCACTAACACTGGAGACTATTCGGCAGGTAATCTATAAGAAAACGGTCACTCTTTTCGAAGTTTCTTTTGTTTTTGGTTGGCTCTTTGGTGGTGGAGATCTTATCCGCCTTGACCGAGTTAAAAGCTGTGCCTACCACTTTGGAATGGCTTTTCAGATTGCAGATGATTTAGAAGATCTAGCACAAGATGAAAAAAACCAACGTGATATCAATTTGGCAAAACAAATTGGGAAAGACCGAGCGTTTGTGGTTTTTGAAGAAGAGCTCAAGATGTTTAAATTAACATTGTTGGAGCTCGGTCTGGACACACCCTCCTTTAAGAAGATGTGCGACATGCTCCAACAACTAGCGCACCGAAATTTTACTTCTCTTTAGACTTCAGCAGTCTCTACTGGCGCCTCTTCCAGTTTAGGAGCGGGGCCTTTCTTAGAGGCGATTTCGAAAATTGCTTTCTCAATTTCATCAGCCATTTTCGGTTGCTTTTTGAGTTCTTCGCGCACCGCTTCTTTTCCTTGTCCTAATCTGTTTCCACCGTAGCTAAACCAGGCTCCTTTCTTCTCAATCACGCCATAGTCCGCGCCAAGATCAATGATCGATCCTAGGCGAGAAATTCCTTCATTAAAAATGATGTCAAATTCTGCAACTTGGAACGGAGGCGCCATTTTATTTTTAACAACTTTGACTTTAACGCGGTTTCCAATCTCAGAGTTATCAGCTCCTTTGATCGATCCAATGCGACGAATGTCCATGCGAATCGAAGAGTAGAACTTAAGAGCGCGTCCACCCGTTGTTGTTTCTGGGTTTCCAAACATCACGCCGATCTTTTCGCGGATTTGGTTGATAAAGACGGCACATGTGTTGCTTTTAGAAAGAGTTGCGGCCAGTTTTCTTAAAGCTTGCGACATCATACGAGCTTGAAGTCCCATAAACTGGTCTCCGATTTCCCCCTCTAGTTCGCTTTTAGGAACAAGGGCTGCAACCGAGTCGATGACAATGACATCAACTGCATTTGAGCGAGCAAGAGTTTCAGCAATGTTAAGCGCCTCTTCCCCGGAGCTTGGCTGAGAAATGAGGAGTTCGTTAACATTCACCCCAATTTTAGCTGCATAACCTGGATCAAGAGCGTGTTCTGCGTCGATGTAAGCAGCAAGGCCACCCGCTTTCTGAGCGTTGGCAACAATATGTGTAGCAAGCGTTGATTTACCTGAAGATTCGGGACCATAAATCTCAACAATACGACCTCTTGGCACGCCACCAATTCCCAGTGCCACGTCGAGTGCAACAGAGCCGGTTTTAATAATGCTAATTTCGTGTGTTGAAGAGTGTTTGCCGAGAGTCATAATAGACCCGTCGCCGAATTGTTTTTCAATTAAAGAAATAGCCGCTTCTAGCGCTTTTTTCTTACCAGTTTCATGATGTTGAGACATAGAGACTCCTTTCAATCTAGATTGGAGATAAAAGCTCTTCTAGTCAAGTCAAGAAATTTGGATGCCATCTTCGGAAAAAAAACGGCTTCTGATCTGCAAGAAGTTTCTCACGAAAGAAGTTAACGCGCTCTTTTAGGTCGGAAACAAAAACGCCCTTGCCAAGCGCGCTTTCAATAACGGAATCGTGATCTAAAACGAAGATCACATGGCCTCTCCACACCATCATGTCAAGCGGCTTTACGTTCTCGAAATCAAAATCGAGGGGGCTGCCGTAATTACAGAGCTGGCCTGTATTTCTAGGAGTGAATCCGTCGCTTGCTTGGTAAAGAAGCCCTGAGCAATCGACTCCTTTACATAGCAGGTCATCATCTGTGGGGGGAATTTGGGGATAAAGATCGGCCATTTCTGGAACGCCTGCAGCCCAATTACCACCCCAAAAATAACGAGTACCGATCACAGATTTCATGAATTTAAGAATAGAATCAGCGGAAGGGAGTTTTTTTTCCCTTTCAGGGGTTGCTTCACTGGCTGCTTGTAAAAATCGGCTATCTACGTACAAAGGGGTTGAGGAGGGGTAGTCAGCTGTACTGACTTCATAAACATTTCGAGGAAGTTCTTTCAGAACCGTAAACTTTGTTCCTGGAAGAGCAATGATTTCAATTTGTTTTAGGAGTCCTTGATGATCTTTTGCTGGATCTAGAGAGGATTGTTGATGAGGTAGACTTGGTGTGCCATAAAGAGGGGCAGGACCTTTCGTGATTGCATAAGTTGACATTTTCTGCCTCAGCACCTTAGATTGGTAAGTTAAGGTAGGATCATTATGCATATTTTCTCAAAATCGCTCAAGTTTCTGATCGTCATGTTTCTCTGCGCTGCCTGTTCTTCGAAAACCCATGAAGGTCTTCGGATGAACATTGGAGGTGAGCCCCATACACTTGATCCTAGAAAAGCCCGGGATTTGCAGTCTATGACTATTACAAAAATGTTTTTCGAAGGGCTTTCGCGTATTAACCCTGACGAAAAAGCAGAGCTTGCCATGGCAGAGTCTGTCGATATTTCTGAAGACGGAAAAATTTATACTTTTCATCTGCGAAATGGAGTTTGGACAACAGGTGCAAAAGTCACCGCACACGACTTTGTCTATGCATGGTCAAAAGTTTTGGATCCTCACTTCCCTGCAGACCAAGCGTTTCAAATGTACGTCATTAAAAATGGAAAAGCGTGCAAAGACGGGAAAGTTATTTTTGAGCAAGTCGGAGTTAAAGCTCTTAATGACCAAACGCTTCAAGTTGAATTGGAACATCCAATCCCTTACTTTTTAGAGTTGACAGCACTTCCTGTCTACTTCCCTATCTGCCAAAAAGTTGATGAAGCGCATCCTCACTGGTCTAATGACGCACAGACGCTTGTTGGGAACGGTCCCTTCTTGATCAAGGAGTGGAAGCATAGCGATCATCTGTATGCTGTAAAAAATTCAAATTATTGGGACGCTTCCCATGTTAAATTGAAAAAAATTGAGCTTCTTATGGTCAATGAAGACACAGAGCTTAAAATGTATGAAAAGGGAGAGCTTGATTGGGCTGGATCACCTCTTTCTACGCTGCCCGTCTCTGTTCTGAAAGACCTCAAACAGCAAGGAGAGCTCCATGTAAAGCCCTTTCTTGCGACCTATTTTTTCCGAACAAATACAGAGTCAGAGCCTTTTCAACATCCCCTCATGAGAAAAGCTTTTGCTCTAGCGATTAAACGATCGGATATTGTGGAACATGTGACACAAGGAGAGCAGCTTCCTGCAACAGGCCTCATCCCTCCTTCTTTAGGAGTGCAAGAGAATCCGTATTTTGCGGATGGGGATCAAAAGGCAGCAAAAGAGGCTTTTGAAGAAGCGCTTAGAGCTCAAGGTCTTACTTCCGAAACACTGCCCACAATTTCGCTGATGTACATCGCCGGAGAGCGAAACCATCTCATTGCGCAAACGGTGCAAGAGCAGTGGAGAAACGCCCTCGGTATTATAGTTCAGCTTCATGCTGTTGAGAGAAAAGTCTTTTTCGATCGTATCTCCAAAAGAAATTTCCAACTGGCTTCTGGTTCCTGGACCGCTGACTTTGGAGATAGCATGAACTTCCTCGAAGTTTTCAAATTCAAAGCGGGTGGATCTAACAATACAGGCTGGGAGAATCTCCGCTATCGAGAACTTCTTGATCAAGCGTTAGAAGTCAATGATGTGCAGCAACGTCGAAAGATTTTCCAAGAGTGTGAATCGATCCTCATGCAAGAGATGCCGATCATGCCCCTCTTCCATTACACGCTCCTCTATGTATCTAAACAAAATGTGAAAGGAGTTGTTCTTTCTCATTTAGGAGGACTCGATTTTAAATGGGCATCTATGGAAGTGTATAAATAAGATGCGATTAATATTTAAAATGGCGATTTTCTCCTTATTGGTAGGGCAAGCATGGGCAGGAGCTGTACGTCTTGTCAACGACACAGCCTATAAATTAAGGGCTGTTGTTCGTGCAGCCGATGGGACCTATCTTGGAGAAGTGATTGTGATGCCCCAGCAAACTATGCAATGGAATGACTATTGGGGAGGGATTGGATATTACAACAACTCTCAAACACCTTACACCGTCGTTTGGTTCTGTGTCGATGGTGGCGATTTTTCTGTCTGCAATAACGTACCTTCAGGAGCGACCATCACAGCTTTTGGTTGCGACGGACTCAGGCAATGTAAACCGCAACAGAAAAAACAAGATCCTGATCAATATGGTCCTCCAACGGAAGAATATCTTCCCGAGCAGCTTCAGCAGCAGCAAATGGAGCAAGAAGCGGGCCCTCCTCAAGGCGCTTTACAATAAGACAAGCCGGTCTAATTTAACATCATGAGAATCTCTAGGAAGGGTTTCTGTCTTTTGTTCTTTATACCCAATACCAATTGAAAAAACATGGTTTGTAGTAAGCCATCGGTCGTAATATCCCTTTCCATAACCTAATCGATGGTGATGCGAGTCAAAGGCCAGGCCAGGAACAAGAATAATATCGATGTGTTCTGCCTTTTTACAGAGAGAGGGAATTGGTTCTAAAATTCCCATTGTAGAACGAGAAAGTTCGGCTTCTAAGTTGTAAACGTGATAAAAAGTGAGACGATCTCCTTCTACACGTGGCAAGGCCAATCTTTTTTGCTTTGCTAGATGTTGATTTAGTGGTTGTGTAGCGATTTCGTTTTGAAAAGAAGCAAAGGAGGCGATAACTCCTGTTGGAAAAGAATAGTTTGCAAGTGCCTTTGAAGCGTCTTCTCTTCGATGAGTCGAAATTTCACAGAGCTTTTTTTTCCAAGCAAGCCTTAACTCACTCTTAAGGCTCATTCAGAGGCAGACCTTTTTCATAGGCAATTTTTCGAAGCAGCCTTCCCTCTTTGTCGAAAAGAGTTGCAACGCCTTTTCCATTTTCGACTTTAGATGTCGGTGTTTTTTCCCATTTCCGATAATAAGATCCTTTGAGAAGAACATCGTCTTCATACTCTTCCATTAGCATCAAATCACCTTCTTTAAACCAGGCGAAGGAGAGTCCGTGTTTCTTGTTGTTGTGCATTTCTCGTTGGCTCTCGATCACGCCGGTATCATACCACGTTTTTGCAACGCCTTGAATGATGTCTTGATCCCACTCAAGAAAGAGTTTGGGGTGCCTCACTCCATCTGTTGTGGGGTAATACTCCCACTCTTCCCCAACCTTCATTCCATCTTTAAGGTGATAGAGATTGGTCAAGCATCCCTGACTGTTAAACGTTTGAACTTCGCCTTCAACTTTTCCGTCTTTATATTCGAGAAGAGAGGCTAGAAAATTTTCTTGGAAAAGGGCTTGTTTTCCTGTTCCATTTTCAATTCGCGAGACAAGCTCTCCTTTCCGATCAAAGTATTCTGCTTGCGCCAGAAGCCCTTCATGATAAAGCTCTTCCGATTTTAATTTGCCAGGGGCCCAATACGATGTTGAAAGGCCATCGCGCTCTCCATTTTTAAAAGGGAGAGATTCGAGACATTCGCCTTCTTTATTATAGAGACGGAGAGTTCCGTGAATTTCATTTTTAGAATAGGGGATCTCTTTCATGAGCTCGCCTGTTGGGAAGTAGTAAGAAGAGGAGCCGTGAAGAAGCCCCTTGCTGTAGGGAATGACAGCAATTTTATGCCCTTGTTCATCAAAGACTTCTGAAGTTCTGTCAAAGAGCCAACTCATTTGGCCCATTTCACTGACGTCGGGCGTGCCTTCAATCACATAGGCGGAAATTTTAAGCTGGCCATTCGGATACCATTCTCGATAGTTCCCGTGGGCTCTTCCACTCACGATTTCAAGATATTTCCAAAGGTGTCCATTGGCGTGATACGTTGTAACTTTTGAAAACGTTTTACCTTCACTTACTTTCCCATAAACACGGACGACTTTTTGGTACGGCTGAGGTGTATTAAAATCTGTTTTTTCATAGATAGAGAGCCGGTCTTGTAAACTTATCGTCTCAGAAAAGCCATTCCGATCGAGAAGTTGAATCGAGGTTAAATGATCAGATGAATCGGTTTTTGTATGACTGCAGGCTGCAAGCAACAAAAGAAGAACGCCTAGTGCTTTGTTTTTCATCATTTTTGTATCAGCTCCGCATAGATTGAATAAACTTTTTCATCTCCCTTCTCGTAACATTTCATCAGATCAAATTTCTTCATCAATAGAAAGGGCTTCTTTTGAGTTGCATCATAGCGATCTCCATCGACTGCCTCAAGGAATTTCTTCAGATCATTTAAATCCATTTGAACGCGGTGGGTCAGATGGTGTTCAATCCCTTCTCCCTCACGGACTGTTTCGAAGTGGATTTGGTTTTGATCTCCTTCGAGAAAGAGAAGTCGTTCTTTCAAAGAAGTATTGTCTGGAAACTGTTTGGTCAGGGCCATGACTCTTCTCTTTTCAGCTTGCAAAAGTTGCTGTGTTTCAACCGACTGTTTTAGATAATCTCGCTGGGCCATTTTAATCTGTTCTTTCATTTTTTGATGGAGGAGTGTTTCTTTCTCCAGTAGCTCTGCTCGCTGTGTCAAAGCAGAAATTTCATAGGACAAGTCATTCAATTTTTGATGATGAGTTAGAGCGATAAAACAAGCAGCCACCCATAAGCAAACCATGAGTAGCACGAGAAAGCTCATGTGAATCCAAAAAGGGATTCCTAAGAGCTTTTTCGTAGAGCGAAGGAAAGTTTGTATCCTTGCGGAGTAGAAGTCCATTTTAAATCTTGGGTTGATTCAACAAAGGTGGGTTTTTGTTGAAGTTGTTTAACAAATAAATCGGCCTCACTGGGCGTCTGTGCTTGAAATTCTAAAGAGATCTGGACGTGCGAGTTAGAGGCAAGTTCATAAGAAAAATGGGTGATCTCGATAGGCGTCTGTAGGGTTGATAGCCAAGCTAAAGTATCTTGGGTTGAGGGGAAATTAAAAACGGAGAGCTTCGATTTCGATGCTTTTAAAAGTGACTCGCGAAAGTTTTGAACGCGGGTTTCTAAAGAACCTACACGAGTGGGATGGAAAAGAGCGATTTGATCTTTCAGTTTTGACTCTCGGAGATAAAAAATGGCAGTTGTTACGGCAGTCGTTATCAATGTAAGTCCAAGACCTAGAACGAGTGCTCGCTTAATCAAAAGACCATTTCTTTTTTTCTGCCGGGAAGAGGCCACTGTTTTAGGTCGAAATTGACACGGCTGTTTTTGAAACGGTTCGAGGGCCAGCCCCATCGGAATCGCAAAGCTCCAAGCCTCTTCTGTAGGTCCTTGGTCTATCCATGTATAGAGAGGATATTTTTGCTTTAAAAAAAGTTTTAAGCGGTTGGGGTCGGACGACTCCATGGCGCAGACAATTTTGTCGTGATTCAGAGCAATGCCGATTGTATTATGAATGACGACGAGTTCCGCTTCTTGAGGGAAGAAAAAGCGGGCCCATCTTGCTAGCGCAAGTGTTTCAGATGAGACAAAATCAGGCTCAATGTGATCTATTTCCCACTTTTTGAGATGGTTTTGAACGAGCTCACGTGTTGTAGCCCAAGCGACGATAAAGGTTTCTTTTTCAGTGGGATGGAGCTCGGGATAGACAACGGTTTGATCCATCGGATAGGGCAAAACCGATTCAAGTTGGAAAGGGAGGGCCTCCAAAACTGTTTTGGGTGTTGTGACTGGCAACTTTAAATCCCTTCTCAGTACAGAAGGGCCTTCCAAGCCTGTTACTAAAGCCAAATCTTTAATTGAGAGGATTTCTTCTGGAAGAGTGGAGGTTTTCTCCATCCTTTCAATGACAAATTTCTTGTCGAAGCGGGCTAAAACCCACTGAAAATAATCACCGTATTTTGTGACTCCCAGTACATGCATGAAAGCATTTTATCCGAAGATTTGGTATTATTCTACAGGATGATCGCTGTACGAATAATTCAATATTTGTTTTTTGCTTACACGTCGATGATTGCCATTCGGATTATCGCTTCGTGGTTTCCTTCTGCTCAGAGATATGCGTGGTATTACTGGCTTGCCCGCGCGACAGATCCTTATTTAAATATTTTTAGACGCATCATTCCTCCTATTGGTGGTGTTTTAGATTTGAGTCCTTTACTTGCTTTTTTCTCATTGCAATTTCTTGAGTGGCTCCTTCTTAAAGCAATTTTATGAACCTTAAAACCCCATTTAAGCTCGGATCTCTCACCCTTCCTTCCAATATTTTTTGTGCTCCGCTAGCCGGATGTTCAGATCTTCCATTTCGCCGAATGACAACCGCTTATAAACCGGGACTTGTCTATTGTGAGATGGTCAAGATGGACGCGCTTGTGCGGCACGATCCCCACACCTACCGTCTTTTAGATTATGAAAAGGAGATGCATCCGATTGGAGCACAATTGTGTGGAAGTAAACCCGAGCTGGCAGCGCAATCGGCGCGGATGATTGAAGAGCTTGGATTTGATGTGATCGATTTCAATTGTGGCTGTCCTGTTGACAAAGTAACGAAGGATGGATCGGGCTCTGGTATGCTTAAAAATTTGAGTCTCATTGGGGAAATTTTAACGAACATGATTCAAGCGGTCAAAATTCCTGTAACGATTAAAATTCGAGCGGGATGGGATGAAGATTCGTTGGTGGGGCCTGAGATTGTGAAGATTGCTGAACAGGCAGGCGCTAAAGCAATTGCAATCCACGGAAGAACGCGCGAACAAGGGTATAAAGGGCACGCTAATTGGGATTGGATCAAAGAATGTAAAGCGGCTTCACATAATATTCTTGTTATTGGAAATGGCGATCTTTTTGACGCTGAGAAAGTTGAAAAGATGTTTGAAGTAACCGGATGTGATGCTGTTTTATTATCCCGTGGAACTTTTGGAACACCTTGGATCATTGATGATGTTTATCGGCGGCTTGCCGGTGAAGAGCCAGTCAACCGGTCGCCCCTTGATTACCGCGACGCTCTTCTGCAACACCTAGACTATATTGGCGCTTATCATCCTCCACGTAAAGCGGCAATGGATCTGCGACGTGTCGGGTGTTGGTATCTTAAAAGAGGGCAAGGAACTCGGAAGCTCCGCGAAGCGATCAATCGATCTAAATCACTCCAGGAAACACGGCAGCTTATTCTCAACTACACTTGGGAAGAGACAGACTTTTCTGCCCCAGTCCAAATCGAAATGGATCAGTGATCGTCAGAGGAAAGCTTTTCTTCAAACAGTTTAAG
This sequence comes from uncultured bacterium, assembly GCA_964571465.1. Lineage (GTDB taxonomy): Bacteria > Chlamydiota > Chlamydiia > Chlamydiales > Rhabdochlamydiaceae > PALSA-1444. The sequence continues at coordinate 91,299 of CAZNAR010000003.1, read as the reverse complement.
GAGTCGTTCTAGCTCATGGGACGACTCGCGCGTCCGTTTTCTTTCTTCGACGTCTTTCGCCTTGGGATGTGTCACTTTGTGGATAAACTCTTCGATTGTTTGTGTGCGAGCCCCTTTTTGTTTAGCACGTCTTAAGAGTTCGCTGTCAGAGGAGATGACCATTTCTTGGGCAGGATTTTGCGCATGATCGAGTGTTTCTAAGATATATTCATCGGCCGTTTGATGTGTGGGCGTGTAGACAATATTCATCGCTTGTAGATTTCGGCGGAGCGCTTCGGGTGGATCTTTCTCGCGTCCATCAAAGACGACCGTCATTGGAGAACGGAGTTGGATCATTGTTTGGTAGAGTTTTTCGAGCAGAGATCGTTCTTGCTCTTTCATCGACTGGTAGCTTTTCGTCAGCCGAAAGAAGAAGTTATACCCGTCGATCAGATAATGCATGATCGGTTACTGAGTTGAGATAAAGGTGAAGTTTATCAAGAGCTTTGCGACGATGAGAGACTCGATTTTTGACGGCTTCTTCGAGCTCTGCAAAAGTTTTTCCGTACTCATATTTGATAAAGAGCCGGTCGTAGCCAAATCCTTTTCCACCTTTTTCTTCTTCAGCAATCGTACCTTCTGAAACGCCTCGTACACATTTTTTGAGTCCTTCAGGGGAGGCAATGGCAAGCCAGCACTCAAAGTAGGCTTGACGATCGCCTTCTCGAATACCTTTCATTGCTTGGAGTAACTTCTTGCGATTATCGCTGTCAGAAGCTTGGTGCCCTGCGTACCTAGCCGAAAGAACACCAGGAGCTCCTTGTAGGGCTGGGACGATGAGTCCTGTATCATCGGCGATGGCCCATTGATTCAGGGTCTGAGCAGCATGCACAGCTTTCTGTGCAGCATTTGCTTCGAGAGAGGATTGATTCTCTGGCAGTGGTTGATAATTTGGAAAATCAAGAAGGGAGAGAACATCAAAACTTTTATAACTCTTGAGCATCGTGCGAAGCTCTCGAATCTTGTGAATATTTCGGCTAGCGATGATGAGTTGCATGTAACTGATTATGCTTAACTTTTATTTTTCCAGATAGCTCTGAATATCAGTCACTGTGAATTCATCCCCTTGAAACTGGAATTTATCACCGATGGAGAGTCCTTTCATCGCCTGGGCAAGTTTTGATTGAGAGGCTAAGATCCCTAGATTTGTATCTGCATCCCACGGGCCCAGAAGGGTATAATGAAGCGTTTTCCCTGCCTTGTTTTTGCAAGTGACAACACATCCAATCCCAATTTCATCAGTAGAAATGTCGGCTTTTGTGATGATGCGGCAGCGGTTGATCTGGTCGGAGAGGGTCTTCAGCTCAGATTGGAGGCGGCTTCGCTTTTCTAAAGCTGCTTTAAATTCAGCATTTTCACGGAGATCTCCATGCGATCTTGCAACTTCAATTTCTCGTGCGTTTTCAACCGTTTCAACTGTGGCAATTTCTTGGATACGGTCTTTGACTTTGTTAAAGCCTGCTTCCGTTGTCCAGATGATGTTTTCATCCCCTTGCGTATCTTGTGATTTACGCATTTTACCAAGAGAGGGGTGGACAACCTCAGCAAGAGAGTGGAGGATTTTCAGGTCATGATCTGAAAGAGAGTGACATTTCGTTGAAAGAAGTAAAAACTCTTTTGTCATTTCAAGAGTTGTTCCTTGGAGGATATCACGGACAACAGCGTATCTTGCGCCTGTTAAAATTCCATGCATTTTTTTCACCAGGTCGCGCTCGGTCGACATTTGTTCAACGTGGTGAAGAACAACGAAGAATCCTTCGAAAAATCGATTTTTCCCTTCCTTGTTTGCAAAAGGAATTCCTGTTTGGCTGATGATTTTCTGAAAATACCAAACAAAGACATCGGGATGGCGCGCTGGATTAGAAAGGAGGTCTTCGAGTTTCGCCACGAGATCTTTGATAGTTTCAGGAGTGTCGAGTTCACCAAAGAGATAGTCACGGATGGGGTTTTGGTCGATTGTGAAAAGAAGGTTGAGAAAAAGGGCTTTCCAATCGGAGCGGACTTTTCTGGCAACTTGCAGGGCTCTCTTTTTAAAAGCGAGTATATCGATAGACTGAACCAGCGCTTCCACTGATTTGGCTTCTTTTATCAACTGGATAGCGCTTCCACCACTTTTCCCTGTTGAAAAGTCCTCCATAAAGAAATCAAGCTGTAGCTGCTGTGCTTCGGTTAAGTTCGGCGACGTCAAGCTTTCTTGAGCTTTCGAGTATAGAAAGGACTTAAATTCAGGACTTTTAAGAGTCTCTGGAAAGTCGCGTGAAAAAGAATAGATGGAATGAATGACGGAGTTTGTGTCCGGTTTTGTTTCCAAAACTTTTCGGAGGCGGTCTTCATGGGAGACTTCAGCAGAACGAAGAACAAACGGCTCTTGAAGGTTTTCTGGTGCTTCAATCATCGTATCTTTTTTTATTTTCATGCGGGCATTTTGCCACCACTTTGCCCATTCTTCTTCAGGGATGACGAGCTCTGAGAGTTCGTCTTTGATTTCAGCGGCAGTTTTTGGTCCTAAGTCTCTCAGCAGTAGGCGGATCACCTCAACGGGTTGGTCTTTTGCTCGTTGCTCGAGCTCGTCAGGTTTTCCAAACCGAAGAGCCAAGAAATGGTCATCGGGAATGGGGATCAAATTTTTGAAAGCGTTAACGAAAGAAAGATCTTTTTTTCCTGGCACATTTTCGAATTCAACACTGAGTTGTTCGCGGACCATTGAAACATCGATAATCTCACCGACTCCCCACCCACCTGTATGGAAGACAAATTTCCCTTTCATCATGTGGTCTAAGAGTTCGAAGCTCGCTACAGCCGATTGAAAATTATCTTTACCGCGAAGGCCTGTTAGACGAATTTTTTCATTAATATTTTTCGTGTTGGGGAAGTGTTTTTCTAAGTAGGCAAGGACTTTCTGTCGCAATTCTTCATGATTTGTCGTCTGAATATCGATAATTAATTTAAAAATTTCGTGTTTATCTTTAGACTCTGGAAGAAGTTCCCAAAGAGGAAGGATGTTTTCAACATACTTTCCAAAAGGTTCGCCAAATTCGCTATTCTTAGTGCTGAGCAAAATCTTCTTAACCTCTTGAGGGTCAACCTCGTCGCTCATGCAATACTCTTCCCATAGCCGAACAAAAGCGGGATAATCGCGAGAAGAAATTTGTGTGAGAAAGTCTTTAAGATAACTCATTTGAAACCCTTCTGTGAGCGTGCTAGATCTATTGAAATTAACAGGAGTATAGAGATCTTAATAATTCCAATCAATATCGAGGCTTAGAAGACTAAGGAAGCTTTGCGAGAATTATAAATTTGCAAAAGAGCGTTGAGGTCATAAATTTCCCAACCTCCTCCGCACAACCTACTTTTATCGTAAAACTGCGATATAACAGTGTAATTTGCTCCTTCACTAGATTGAGCAATTTCTCTTTTTTCAAGTCTTTCTAAATAAGGAATAAGATTATAAAAAGAATGGCGCTCTTCAATAAGAGCATCAAAAAATTCTTTGGAAATTTCATTCAATTTGAATTGCCCTCCGATTGAAAAGACCCTTTTGTCTCCATATTTATACTCGGCGATTCGCTCAAAAAGGTTGTTATGAACTTTTTCTAAAAGGATATGAATAACCAGCTCATCATTTAAGAGCCATTGAAAAAACTGTGTGCTTAAAGGGAACTGATGAATGAGATCGATGATGGTTTTGTAGGGATAGTCCTTCTCTGTTAAATCATGGAGCATCAATATCCATTTCTCCAATGTCTAAGAGGATCGTCCATTTTATTATATAATTGGATAATCGGCGGAAAATCGAAGATTTCCCAGCAGAACCCAGCGCATTGGTTTTTATTATAGAAATTAGAAATGATGGTGTAGTGCAGTTCAGAACATGTTTTGGAAATGGGTTCTTTTTGCAGTTCAGAAAACTCAGGGAGTGAAGAGACAATAGGAGTTTTTCCGCTGGTTAAAAACTTGATGGTATCCTTTGAAAATTTACTCAAATCCAATTCAATTCTTCCAGTGAACACAGAAATCGTATGGATAGAGTATTGAACAATGCGGGTGTATCTGCCTTCGGTCGTCTTTTCTTGGATGACATGCTGGGTGAAAGTTCCGTTCGACAGCCATTGAAAGAAATCTGCGGGTAACGAATAACTATTGATCAGGTAGATCATTTCAAGCGTTTCGTTGTCTAAGGGACTTGTTTGAATCGAAAGTCCATCTGAAAATAGCTTATTCATCCACCATTCCTAAATTCATGTCCGCTATTTTAAAATAAGAAGCAGCCTTTTTTCAATCATAGTTTGTAAAAGTTTGAAAAAATCGTCTCGCCTCTCTACTCTGTTGTCTATGTTCTTTCGCAGTATTATTGGTTCTTTGTTTTTATTTTCTTTATTTGCTGAAGAACAAGGATCTCTTTTTAGAGATCTGGAGCTCGTTGAAGAAATTGACCGTACGTTAAACGATGAACTTCCTTTCTTTCAAAACTCTTCCATGGTTGGTGGCTACTTTAATACACCATCGGCGCGGATGCCCAAAGAAGGAGTTGTTGGACTCGGCTTTGCTCGTGTACATCCCTACAATAATTATGGAGTGAGCTTTCAATATTTTGATCGGATTGAATTTTCTTTCAATTACCGTGTCTATACGGGGGTGACTGAAGCGAATTTCGGGCATATGGGGTTTGGAGACGATGCCGAAAGAATTGGAAATGCTAAATTCGTTTTCAATCTCCCAAGCGATGGGCTAGGAGAGTTTCCTCAATTTGCCATTGGCCTCGATGACTTTATAGGAACAAAACGGTTTAACTCGCAATATATCGTCGCAACTAAAACATGGAAACAGGCGAATATCGAAGCGACAGTGGGATGGGGCCGAAAAAGGATGAAAGGTTTTTTCGGAGGCGTGGCCTGGTCTCCTTGGAGAAAAACGAATCTCTTCCTTCTGAATAAGATCTCACTCGTTACTGAATATGATGGATACAATTACAAAAACCATCCGCATGAACATCCACTTGGTCGTAAAGTGAGCTCTCGTATTAATGCAGGTCTCTCATACGTGCTTGGTGATACCCTCCAGTTAAGTGTGAACTCTCAACGGGGGGAAGAGATTTCTGCAATGGGAATGCTCCGCTACCCTATTGCAACTTCAAAAGGACTCATTCCTAAAACGCACGAGCCCCTCCTTTATCGATCACCGATTGATACTGAACCGCTCGGTGTCATCCGCCCTGATGAAGATTTCATCAATGAATTGGGTTATAGTTTAGGCCTCCAAGGTCTTGATCTTTATCGTGTTTATATGACGCAAGATGGTGAGCTTTGGATCAAGATTATTAACAATATGTACCGTGAAGAGCCGATTGTGCGGGATCGGATTCAGCGGGTGCTTGCCGCCATTACTCCTTCGAACATCAAACATGTGACCGTCATGATCGAAGCTGATGGAGTGCTCTGTCAAGGGTATCATTTTAGAACAGAAGATCTTTATCGCTATAGGGAAGGGTTGATCACTGGTTTTGAAATGGCCTCCCTTGCTCCAATGACTAATAGTCGCTACCGTCCTGACGGCTCAGAGCCTCTTTATAAACGGAAAAAAGAAGTCTGGCTCTTCACTTTTCGGCCTCGCATTCAAACTTTTTTCGGAAGTTCTAGTGGGAAAATCAAATATAATCTTAGTCTGGTGGCCACTCCTGAAGGTTATCTTTTTGATAACATTTATTATGAAGCGCAAATGGGGTATTCGATCAAATCAAGCATGCTCCATTTAGGCGATTTTGATCGACTCAACCCTTCCCAACTTCCCAATGTGAGAACCGACTCTGTGAAATATTTCCAGTCGAATACGGTGTCACTGGAAATGGCCTATTTGCAAAAGAGTTGGCACCTTGGAAGAGGTTGGTTTTACCGACTTGCTGGAGGATATTTTGAGCCTGCCTATGGGGGTGGAGCTACAGAGCTTTTATATTATGGAGCAGATGCAGATTGGGCGATCGGAATAGAGGAGGCAACCGTTTGGAAGAGGCGGTATAAGGGACTTGGCTTCACGGATCAGATACGGGTTTTAAAAGGAGTTCGGGCAACGTATGAACACTTTTTAGGAGTCCAATATTTCCTCAATTTTTTCTACACTCTTAAACCTTGGAATTTAGATTGCCGGGTAACGGTTGGTCAGTTTTTGGCTAAAGATCGGGGCGTTAAATTTGAAGTGAATCGATGGTTTAAGAGTGGATTGCAAGTCGCTCTTTGGTACACCATCACCAATGGACATGACCACGTGAACCATCACATTTATTATGACAAAGGTTTTGCCTTCTATCTTCCGATCGACTTTTTCTTAAGACAATCGAGCCGTACCTATGTAGGGTATGCGATGTCGGCATGGCTGAGAGACATTGGAGCGATTGCAAATAATGGGAAATCTCTTTACTCAACGATCCGCCTAGAGAGACTGAATTTGAGGTAAGACCTGGTCAATCGCATAGGTAAAGATGAAATCGGCACCGGCTCTTTTAATACTTAAAAGGCCTTCATAGAAAACTTTTGGAGCGTCGATCCATCCCGCAGCGTGAGCTGCCATCACCATTGAATATTCGCCACTCACATGGTATGCACAAATGGGGACATGAACGTGCGACCGAAGCTCTGCGATAACATCGAGATAAAAAAGAGCAGGCTTAACCATCACCATGTCAGCGCCCTGTTCTATATCAAGGACTGCTTGCCTGACGGCTTCTCGCGAGTTGGCAGGATTCATTTGATAAGTCTTCTTATCGCCAAACTGGAGCTTAGATCCCAACGTATCACGGAAAGGACCATAGAGGCTTGAGGCATATTTAGCTGTGTACGATAAGATTCCGACTTCTTCAAGATCTGATTCATCGAGTGCTAGGCGTATTGCGCTGACTCTTCCATCCATCATGTCGCTGGGAGCAACAAGATCGGCACCCGCTGCCGCTGCAATGCTAGCCATTTCGGTCAGAATTTTCACTGTCGCATCATTCATAACGCGACCTTTACTATCGACGACCCCGTCATGACCGTGGGAAGTATAAGGATCGAGAGCGATGTCGGTGATTAAGCAAAGTGAAGGGATTTCTTTTTTAAGAGTAGCCAGTGCGCGAGGGATAATCCCCATAGGGTCGAGGGCTTTCGATCCATGAGCATCTTTCAAGGAAGGATCAATGATAGGAAAGAGTGCAATCGAAGGAATCCCTTTCGAATGAAGCCGATGTGCTTCTCGAAGAATATGATCCAGCGTTAATTTGTAAACACCTGGGAATGAAGAAATCGCTTCTTTTTTATTCTCACCCTCAATCACAAAAAATGGTGCAACAAGATCGGCAGGGCGTAAAAACGATTCTTCCACCATTCGGCGGATCGCATCACTTTTTCGATTACGTCGGGGTCTTATGGTAAGCATAGAGTGACAAACTCCTTCCATTTTTTTTCTCGAATATGGGCCTCAAGTTGGTTTTGGTCAATATGATATCTTTCAGCAAAGGCCTCAACATATTCGTTTAAGTTTTGTGCCCGATCTACATATCCTACAAGTTTTGGCAAAAAAGTTTTATTTGATAAGAATTGATGTAAAGCAGGTTGACATCGAACTGTATGAAAAAATTGCAAGGGATGTGCTGCAGAGATAATGAGATCTGATCCCTGAAGTTGTCTTTTTATTTCTTCGACCATCGTATCTGGTAGAATGATGAGCTCAGGGGCAAAAACCAGCCGGGTCGGGGTTGAGTGAAAAGTACGAGGAGGTGGTTGTGGACGCAGTGGTGAGTCAGCAGGAGTAATGTAGTCACTAATGTACTGAATAAGTGTTTCATTATTCTGAACCCCTTTCCACATATGACTTATACTAAATCGATGAGTTTTTAATGCTTCCAAAACCATCTGCTCTGTAACACCTCCCTGAAGAAATTTTCGACCGTGCTTAATAAGCTCTGGAAGAACGGTATTTTTAGCCCTCTCTATATCCCCAGATTCTAAAGCCGCTATTGCTTTATCAAGATTTTCTATTTCTCGATAAATCTCGTCTCTACGAAGCGAGTGGTAGAAAGTATAGGTCTCTAGAAATATACGATTCGCAACGGCAGTGACAGCAAGTTTTGTGATACGGAAACCCCAGAAAAGGGGGGTAAGTGCTTTCCCAATAATTTTCATGACTACTATGAAACTGGATTGTGATATTCCGGTGCAATTGATTTTTTCTTGCAAGAGGCTTCAAATTCTGACACTCTAGAGAGAATTGAGGAGAGTATATGATAGAGAATTATGAGGAGTTTTCAGAAAGCCAACTTAAAATTCTAAGTCGTTATGTGACGAATACATCGAGTAATGTCTTTGCTTTAAGAAATCTGCCTGAAGTGATCAAAGGAGCTCTCTTTTCTCGTTACTCAAGATCTATTTTGGGGTTGAGATCTCTTCTTTTAAAAGAATTTATTATGAATGAAGAGACCGCATTCTCAAGCATTGCAGGACATTCACCCAATGAGACGACTCAAAATATGGAAGAACAAATCGTCTCGATTCGAAAAGCTCAAAATTTTTATGATCGTATCTTGGATGGGTATGGAGATGATTCGATTGGAGAGCTCGGCGGAGCACATTTAGCACTCGAAAACATTTCAATGTTGGCTGCAAAAGCGATTGAAGATTGCCGGATTGGTGGATCCCCTCTTGAAAAGTCAACCCGTTACATTTATTTCGATCAAAAGTTTCAAGGAGAATACCTTTTCTATCGAGAGCCGATTTTAATGACGTCTGCATTCCGTGACTTGTTTGTTAAAACTTGTAACCATCTTTTTGAAACGTATTCAAAATTGATTACTCCGCTGACTGAAGTGATGGAAAAAAAGTTTCCCAAAGATCCTGCAACGTCCAGTGTCGCTTATGGAGCAGCACTGAGGGCCAAAGTTTTAGATTGTTTGAGAGGGCTATTGCCTGCCAGTGCTCTAACGAATATGGGTGTTTACGGAAATGGAAGATTTTTTGAAGGACTCCTACAGAAATTTAATTGCTGTCATTTAGCGGAACTTGAAGAGATTGGCAAGAAGTCGTTCCAAGAGCTTTCAAAAGTTATTCCTTCTTTTATTCGAAGAGCAGATCCTGCTCATAAATACCAAAAAAGTTTTTCCAATTTTGTTCAACAACTGGAAGCTGAACTCGGTACAGTTGCCCATCAACATGATGCTTTCTTAGATCGGATGACGCAGCCGGGAGTTAAGCTCGTCGGTTATGATCCTGACAGCCCTTATCGTGTAGCTGCAGCCCTTCTCTTCTCACAAACAGATGTCGGACTTTTAGAATTGCAAGAATATTGCCGCAAGCTTTCTGATGACGCACTGGGGCAAATTTTAGAGACCGCCTCCCAATTCAGAGAGAATAGACGTCATAAGTCACCACGCGCTCTTGAACACGCCACCTTTACTTTCGAGATTCTGGCCGATTTTGGGATCTACCGAGATCTGCAAAGGCACCGGATGCTCACACAAGATCGTCAACTCCTCACTTGTAATTTTGGCTATTATATCCCCGAAGAAATCAATGAGACATCGATGCGTGCTGATTATGTCAGCGCAATGGAGATTGCAAAAGAGGCGTACGACACGATTGCAAAAGAGCTTCCTGAAGAAGCCCAGTATGTTGTCCCCATGGCGTATAATACCCATTGGTATTTCCACGTCAATCTTCGCTCCCTGCAATGGCTCTGCGAGCTGCGCTCCTCTCCAGCAGGTCATCCAGGGTATCGCTATATTGCTCAAGAGCTTGCAAAACAAGTCTCCAATGTCTTTCCTCAATTTGAAAGATTTTTCAAATATGTTGATTACGAAGGATATGTTCTTGGCAGACTCGGTCAAGAGATAAAAAATGATCAGAAAAAGAAACAGTTGAACGAACTTGTATGATGAAGACAGGGACATTTTTTGGGGGCATGCTTCTCATTGCAGGAAGCTGCATCGGCGCGGGAATGCTCGCACTCCCCATAGCAACAGGTCTTGCCGGTTTTATCCCTTCCGTTTTTTCTTTTTTGATCGCCTGGGGATTTATGACTGTCACGGGCCTTCTTTTAGTGGAAGTCAATAGTACTTTTAAAGAGCGTGTCAATATTGGTTCCATGGCTGAGCGTGCGATGGGTCCTATAGGCAGGGTTTTGTGCTGGATTCTCTATCTCTTTTTATTTTACTCACTTCTGGTTGCCTATATTGCAGGTAGTGGAAGTCTTGCCTTGACCTCTTTTTCAATCCCAAAGTGGCTGGGTGCTTCCATTTTCGCGCTGGGATTTGGAATTCTAGTGTACCAAGGGACTCGAACGGTCGATTATTGGAATCGAATGTTCATGTTCGGTAAAATTGCAACCTATATTGGGATGATCATTTTAGGATTTCAATATATCCAACCTCAGTTACTAGCTCGCAGTGAGCCGCTCTACGCCCTTTTCTCTTTGCCAGTTTTAGTCATTGCCTTTGGATATCACAATATGATTCCGACTCTCATGGCCTACATGAATCACGATGCAAAACGGGTGCGTCAAACAATCTTGGCAGGTAGTTTTTTCGCCCTGGTTGTTTATCTCATCTGGGATGTTGTTGTTTTAGGAATCGTCCCCGCTGAAGGAAAATGGGGCATCATTGAAAGCTTGAAACAAGGTCGGCAAGCGTCTGACGCCGTTGCTGGAATTTTAGGACTTTCCTGGGTAAGTACGTTTGCAGAGGGGCTAGCCCTGTTTGCTCTTCTAAGTTCTTTTCTTGCACAAACATTGGCACTGACTCACTTTCTTGCCGATGCCTTTAAAGTTAAGAAAGAAAAACATGAAACAATACCCCTTTGCCTCTTAGCGCTGGTTCCTCCTTTGATTTTAGGAATTATTTATCCTGATATCTTCCTCCACGCCCTTAATTTTGCAGGGGGTATTTGTGCTGTGACGCTGTTTGGAGTTTTACCCGTGATTATGGCATGGAAGGCACGGTATCGTGATCGAATTTCAGGATCGTATCAACTTTTTGGCGGAAAAAAGATGTTGGTGGTGATTTTTGCTATCGCTCTTTTTATCTTCTTCTTTGAAATTGCAAGCATGCTCCATCTAACTCCCCATGTTTAAACTTGTTACCCCTTTTGAACCCAAGGGAGATCAACCACAAGCTATCGATAAGCTTGTTGATGGTTTAAACCAAAATAAAAAGTCCCAGGTTTTACTCGGAATTACAGGATCTGGGAAAACATTTACGATGGCCAGCGTCATTGAAAGAACCCAGCGCCCTGCTCTCATTTTAGCGCACAATAAAACGCTAGCTGCTCAGCTTTACCAGGAGTTTAAAGCGTTTTTTCCTGACAATGCCGTTGAATATTTTGTCTCGTATTATGACTACTATCAGCCGGAAGCGTACATTGCCCGTACAGATACGTACATTGAAAAGGATATGGCGATCAACGAGCAGATCGATCGGATGCGATTGTCTGCGACTCGCTCACTCATTGAAAGACGGGATGTCATTATTGTGGCCTCTGTCTCTTGCATCTATGGATTGGGTCTTCCAGAGTACTATAGCAAGATGAGATTAGAGCTCTCTGTCAATGAGAAGAGACGGCGGGATGAAGTTCTCATGCATCTAGTTCAAATGCATTATAAACGGAGCGACTTTGAGCTCGTCCGCGGAACTTTTAGAGCGCGAGGGGATGTCTTAGAGGTCATGCCTGCCTATGAAGAAAGTCTCGCTTATCGAGTCGAATTTTTTGGAGATGAGATTGAGAGGATTTCCCAGATCGATCCTCTCACAGGAAAAGTCCAGACGCGGAAAGAGAAAATTACCGTCTTCCCTGGATCGCACCACGTCACTCCTGAGGAAGTGCGATTTAAAGCTCTCGACACCATCCGAGATGAACTCAAAGAGCGTGCGACTTTTTTTGAAACAAACAACAAGTTGATCGAACACCAACGGATCTTAGAGAGAACAAAGTACGATTTGGAAATGATCCGTGAAATCGGATTCTGTAAGGGAATTGAGAATTATTCACGCCACTTTAGCGGCCGCAGGGCGGGCGATCCACCACCCTGTCTTCTCGATTACTTTCCCCATGATTACGTCTTGTTTGTGGACGAATCACACCAAACGCTTCCTCAAGTGCATGCGATGTATAATGGAGACCAGGCTCGCAAAAAAGCACTGGTCGAGTTTGGCTTTAGACTCCCCTCCGCCTATGACAATCGGCCACAGAAGTTCGAAGAGTTTTATAATCGGATCCACCAAGTCATTTATGTTTCGGCAACTCCCAGTCCCTGGGAAGTTCAAGAAGCACAAGGTGAAATCATACAGCAAATTATTCGCCCCACAGGGCTGCTCGACCCGATCATTGAAATCAAGCCGGCGACCAACCAAGTTGACGACGTTTTAGAAGAGATCAAACGAACCATCGAAAGTGGGGGTCGTGTTCTCGTTACAACTCTGACAAAAAAGCTCTCCGAAGATCTTTCGAAATATCTCAAAGAGATTGGAGTCAAAGCCCGTTATTTGCACGCTGACATCGATACCCTTGAGAGGGTTCAAATCATCAATGAGTTACGTAAGGGAACCATTGATGTTCTCGTTGGCATTAACCTCCTCCGAGAAGGGCTCGATATTCCGGAAGTCTCTCTCGTCACCATTCTCGACGCCGATAAAGAAGGTTTCCTCCGTAGTGAAACAGCGCTCATCCAGACCTGTGGACGAGCTGCTCGTAACGCTGCGGGCCGTGTGATCATGTACGCCGATAAAATCACCAAATCGATCGAAGCCACTCTCAAAATCACCCAGGATCGGCGCCAGATTCAAGAAGCTTACAATAGAACCCACGGCATCACTCCTAAGACAGTCATGCGCCCCGTCATTGAAGATCTGGCCCAAACGTTTGGAGAAGTGGTCCAAACGCTCAAAGAAGAAGGCGACACCCCTCCTTCCCACCTAACCTCCGAGGACGTCAATTCTAAAGTCGAGTTTTATGAGAAAGAGATGAAGCTTGCTGCCAAAGAACTTCGCTTCGAAGATGCCGCCCATTTCCGAGATCTCCTCAAACATTATCAAGAACTTCAGTTCTTAGAGTGAGAAATTAGTTTGACCATAGCATAGAAGTCATGGCAAAGTTTATTTTCTTAAAAAGAGCAAAAATTATGTCAATCTTATCCAAGCTTCCAGGTCTTTTATTTGGAGTCAGCCTTTTGTTCTCACACCACTGAAGCGGAATAGAATCGTATTCACAAGCATCACAAGATCGATATGTTTTTTCTGCTAGCCCTTTTGAAGTTACATGCAAATCCTATCGAAACTTCTCAAGAGTTAGAGAACTATGTCGCAGCATTTCCGTATGCGAAGTACGCCGTTTTTCATGTAGTGGATCAAGGGAGTTTTTATGTCGAACTCGATAGAAATGAGAGTATAAAGAATATTCTACGCACAGGACAACAATGGGAACCTTACATTCTCGATTACATTAGAAAATATACCAAGCCAGGTACGGTCGCTGTTGACATTGGGGCTCATATAGGAACTTTTACGATTTCTATGTCTCAAATGGTAGGAATTAAAGGAACGGTCTATACTTTTGAACCACAAAAAAAATTTACCGTGAACCGAGAAAAAACTTCGAGCTAAATAGGGTTAGCAATGAGGTCGCTTACCGCATGGCGGTTGGCGATAAGCCACAAATTATTGAAATGGATGTCGAGACATATCCCGGTAGTGAAGGAAGTACGAACATTGGACATGGTGGAGATGTTGCAGAAATGAGAACGTTAGATAGCTTTAATTTTACAAACGTTTCTTTCATGAAAATCGATGTGGAAAGGTCTGAAAAACAAGTAATTGATGGGATAGTCCAGACGATTTTACGTAATAAACCTGTGATCATCATTGAACCACAAGGGGGTATTTAATTGAAACAGCTCCTCCGGAAATCAAGGAGAAAATATTTAGTTGTATTCATAAGTTGCAAAATCTAGGTTATAATGTAACTCGTATTTGCACACATAATTATTTAGCAGTGCCTCAATAATGATCCCTAGAGTTGCATTTATAGGCGATTTTTCATATTCTTCAGCAACATGAAAAAGACCATCATTCAGCCAAGGGCTCCTTGGAGTAGAAGTGATATTGTTGAGCTCATTGAATACAGATGGGTTCTTTTCATGCTTATTTTAAGAGATATCAAACTCAGGTACAAACAAACCCTCTTAGGGGTTGTATGGGTTGTGCTACAGCCTCTGCTAACCGCCCTCTTATTCACAGTCGTTTTTGGAAAATGGTTGCATTTAGAAAGCAATGGGGCCCCCTACATGCTTTTTGCTTTTTGTGGACTTATCCCTTGGCTTGTCTTTTCGCAATCCGTCCAGCGGGCAAGTTCTTCTCTTGTGAATGAATCAAACTTAGTTCAAAAAGTTTACTTTCCTCGTCTTTTTCTTCCTTTAGCAGGCACTTTAGGAGTTATTTTAGATTATGTGTTTGCCCTTCTTACATTTGCAGTTTTGCTGGTGATATTCCATTTCCCATTAACATGGAAGGTCTGCTTTCTTCCGATTGGAACTTTACTCATTTTTCTCCTTTCGACTTCTTTTAATATTCTCCTCTCTTCATTGAGCGCTCACTACAGAGACTTTAAACACATCATTCCCTTTTTCTTGCAGTTTTGGATGTATGCCTCGCCGCTCGCGTATTCTCTTTTAATCATCCCTGAGAAGTGGCAGTGGCTATTTGCTTTAAATCCTCTGACTGGGACCATTGAGTTTTTCCGATGGTTTTTATTGAGTCAGTCAACATTTCCAGGGTTATCTTTCTCTATCGCTTGTTTGACAACAGTGATTTTGACGGGGTGCAGTCTTGTGGTTTTTCGTAAATTAGAATGGACGGTTGCAGATGTCCTCTAAGCCTGTTATTTCAGTCCAAGGATTAGGCAAAAAATATCTATTGTCTCAAACAGGAGTTGCCAACTACAGAAGCTTAATGGATGAGCTTTCCATATGGATTGGTAAGAGGCGCAGCATAGGGCAAGAAAAAAATGCATTTTGGGCTTTGCAGGACATTAATTTTTCAGTCAATGCAGGTGAAACAATTGCCATTATTGGTTCGAATGGTTCAGGGAAAAGCACCCTTCTGAAGATTTTAGCCCGCGTCATATGGCCTACCACTGGGCGGATCGAAATCCTAGGACGTGTAAGTGCGTTATTAGAAGTCGGGACGGGATTTCATTTAGAATTGTCGGGTCGTGAGAATATTTTTCTCAGCGGAGCAATGCTGGGAATGAAGAGGACTGAAGTTGTCAAACATTTTGATGAAATTATCGAGTTTGCTGGAATAGAAAGATTTTTGGACACGCCCGTGAAACGGTATTCAAGTGGGATGTTTTTGCGGCTCGCCTTTTCCATTATGGCTCACTTGAATAGCGATATATTGATTATCGATGAAATTTTAGCCGTCGGCGATATTCATTTTCAGAATAAATGCCTTGCAAAAATGCAATCCATTGTAGACCAGGGGCGTACGATTTTATTCGTCAGTCACCAGTTTGATAAAGTGAAGGCTCTCTGCAAGAAAACACTTTGGATCAAAGAGGGACAGCTTTTTGAATCGGGTGTAACTGAAAATGTAATAACTTCCTATGAAGCCTATGAAGAATTGAAAAACTCTCACCCAAAGTTTGTGGAGCACACATGAAGAAAAAAGCGTTGATTACAGGAGTAACAGGTCAGGACGGATCGTATCTAGCAGAATTGTTGCTAGAAAAAAACTATGAAGTTCATGGACTCGTAAGACGTTCTTCAACTTCTAACATGCAGAGAATACAACATTTAGACAACCTCACTCTTCACCAAGGAGATCTGAGTGATAGCGTGAGCTTAAGATATATTGTCGAACAAATACAGCCTGATGAAGTTTACAATCTCGCAGCTATGAGTCATGTAAAAGCATCGTTTGAAATGCCAGAATACACGACAGATGTAGATGGTCTGGGTGTCTTAAGAATGCTCGAAGCGTTACGTCAAGAAGCCCCCGATGCAAAGTTTTATCAAGCCTCAACGTCAGAGCTTTATGGAAAGGTGCAGGAAACTCCTCAAACGGAAACAACCCCCTTTTATCCCCGTTCTCCATACGGAGTTGCAAAGTTATTTGCATATTGGGCTGTTGTTAACTATCGTGAAGCTTATAACATGTTTGCATGTAATGGAATTCTCTTTAACCATGAAAGTCCTCGCCGCGGAGAGACATTTGTAACCCGTAAAATCACGTTGGCAGTTGCTCGGATCAAAGAAGGGCTTCAAGAGAAGCTATTCATTGGGAATCTAGATGCAAAAAGAGACTGGGGTTATGCCAAAGATTTCGTCGAAGGAATGTGGAGAATGTTGCAACAAGAGACACCCGAAGATTTCGTGCTTGCAACGGGTGTCACAACGCCTGTCAGAACTTTTATTGAATTGGCTTTCTCTGTCGCAGGGATTGAAATCGAATGGCAAGGAGAAGGGGTCCATGAAAAAGGGATTGATTCCAAGACTGGAAAGATTGTTGTCGAAGTGAGCACAGATTATTTTCGCCCAACAGAGGTTGATCTCCTGATTGGTGATCCGCGTAAAGCTAAAGAGAAACTGAACTGGATTCCACAAACAACACTAGAAGAGTTAGTAGAGATGATGGTCGAGCACGATCTTCGTACAATTCAAGATTTAGTTGTTTCATAGGGTAAAAAATGGAAAAGAAAAGACTTGCTGTCATTAGTAGTTATAACGAACTCTGTGGAATAGCGAGCTATACAAGAGGACTCGTCAAGGCGTTATCTAATTATTTTGAGGTCACTGTATTAGAGCTAGATGTTGAACTTCTAAGAAAAGGAAAGCGCAAAAAAGTAGATAAATATATTAAAGATTTTCGCTCTAAATTAAAAGAGTATGACTCTGTTAATATCCAGCTCGAGTATGGTTTGTTTGGTACCACAATTTCCTCGATGCAGAAAAATTTCTTTTCATTATTAAAGGCTTCTAAGAATCCTGTTATTACTTTTCACTCGTACAATACGACGGTTAAAATTCCAGGAATCCTTTCTTTCATTAAATCGTGCTTAAACAAGAAAATTTTGGGCTGTCTTGAAGATATTAAAAATGCGATTGCAAACAATCGCCACGCTTTAATATTTAAAAGAACGATTTTATTCTGCAAAAAAAATGAAATCCCAATTATTGTTCATACAAAACGTGAAAAAAATAGAATTCAAACGGAACACGAGACCGTTAAAGTTTATGACCATCCTTTGTGCTTATATGAGCAAAATGAAATAAATAACATTAAAAACAACTATTCAAAGGAATGTTTTTATAAAGATCTTAATCTTAATTCTGATAAAAAATACATCGGACTTTTTGGGTTTATTAATAAATATAAAGGACATGAAACTGCGATTAGGTCGTTACTCCATCTGCCTGAAAATTATGAGTTATTAATCTGTGGAGCCCAACATCCTCATCAAATACGGTTCGGCGAATTACTCGATCCGTATATTGAAAAGCTCCTGAGTCTTGTTAAGGAATTGAATCTATCTCAGCGAGTTAAATTTTATCGCTTCTCCAATGATGACGACTTCTTAAAAGTTCTTCTACATTGTGACTATAACGTTTTGCCTTATCTTGAAATTTATCAAAGTGGATCAGCCATTGCCACGCTTTCTTTGGAGACAAATTCCAAGGCTATTTTCTCCCAGAATTTTTTATTTTTTGAGCTGGATAAATACGCGAAAGATTGTTTTCCGATGTTTACAATCGGAAATTATAAAGAGCTGGCGGACTCTATTTTGAATTATAATCAAAGTAAATATGCTGAAAATCTAGAAAGATATCATAAACATTATAACATTAAAACTTCAGCAGAGCTTTATAAGGCTCTCTTAATGAGGCTCAATGATCCGTCTCTTGTGTCAGTTGCGAATGATTTACAATTTGCAGAATCGAATTAAAGACTGTCCATCAGTTCGATGTGTTGATTTGCGCTCTTTTCCCAGCTGAAGACGGAGTGCCGTTTTAGCCCTTTCTCAATAAGCATTTTTCGCTCTGAGGGATTTTGAATAAGAAAGCCGATTTTCGCTGCAATATCTTCAGGATCAAAAGGATCGACATACAGGGAGGCATCTTCGCAGATCTCAGGAAAGCTCGCGACATTTGATACAAGCGTCGGACATCCGGCAGCCATCGCCTCTAATGGAGTTAAGCCAAACCCTTCATAAAGAGAAGGTAAAATTGAGCCATAAGCTCTTTGATACAGGTGCGGAAGCGATTGATTGTCAACACTTCCTAAAAACAAAACTTTAGAGCGGAGATGAGGAAACTGGTCGAAAACTTTCATGTATTCTAGATGGGCAGTGGGCTTGCCGGCAATCACCAGAAACCATTCAGGGTAGTGCTTAATAACTTTTACCCAAGATTGGAGAAGACGTTCGATATTTTTATGGTAGGCTAATGAGCTTACAAAAAGGAAATAATGGGGCGGCAGTTTGTAAAGCGCTTTTACATATTCTGACTCTTCAGCAGAATAGGAGCGGGAAAAGTATGCCCGATCAACCCCATGAGGGATTAAAGTAATCTTGCTAGGTGAAACTCGGGTGTATTTGACAATTTCTTGTTTTGCGAATGTAGAAGCTGTGATGATCCGATCCGAAAAAGCAGCAGCAGCATTGATGAGGGTTTTTGCATAGACTTTTTTGGAGAGAGAGAGTTGCGCTGAGAAGGCAAGATGACAGGTGTCATGAATCGTTACTAAGCGCTTTTTTGCTCGAATAGGGAGTAAGGGAATATTGTAATGGGGGGACCAGAAGAGATCGCAGGAAGGAACCTTAAAGGGATAGGCTGCTTGTTCTCCTGCTGAATAGGGAAGAGCGTTATATAAAATTAGATCGTAGTGACTTAAAGAAGGCCATTTATGTAAAAGGGCCGGCGACGTCAGGACACGCAAAGAAGGAAAGGCACTCTTTAAGTGAGGAAGAAGGTGGCGTATATAAGTTCCAATTCCTGAATGGAACGCCATTCTGGCATCTACACAAATTTCCTTCATACCATTATTATAACAACCAGTTTATTAAAAAATCGAAAAACTTTAAACTCTTTTACTATCGAAAAATGAAAACGGCAATTATTCACGACTGGTTGATGTCGCAGGGAGGCGGTGAAAGGGTCCTCGAAGAGATATTAAAACTTTATCCTTCCCCTATTTTCACGCTGCTCCAGAGCAAAAAAAATAGAATCAGTCCATCGCTTGCGCAGGCTCGCATTAAACAGTCCTTTATTCAATATCTTCCATTTGCTGAAACCCAATATAGGAACTATTTACCATTTTATCCTTTTGCGATTGAGCAGTTTGATCTTAAAGAATATGACCTGATTATATCGAGCTCTCACGCCGTTGCAAAAGGGGTTAAAACCCATGCGAACCAACTTCACATCTGTTATTGCCATACCCCCATGAGGTATGCCTGGGATCTCCAAGATGACTATTTAGAATCTCTCAGTTCTTTAAAGTCGGTCATAGCTAAGCAGATCCTTAAACAAATCAGAAAATGGGATATTAATACGACTCCTCGCGTAGATGCTTTTATTGCCAATTCTCAGTTTGTCGCCGAAAGAATCAGAAGGCTTTATGGACGTGACGCGGTCGTGATTCACCCACCTGTCTCGACCCATCTTTTCTTTGTAAAAGAACGAAAAGAAGATTTTTATCTGTCCGTTTCACGCTTGGTTCCTTACAAAAGGGTCGACCTGACCATTGACGCTTTTAATCAAATGCCCTCCAAAAGACTAAAAATAGTAGGTGAAGGTCCTGAATACCTAAAACTGAGACAGCGAGCAAAGGGCAACATCGAATTTTTAGGGTTTCAATCTGATCAAACCATTCGGGATTTATTAGCAGCTGCCAAGGGATTTATTTTTGCTGCTCAAGAAGACTTTGGAATCGCTCCTCTGGAGGCGCAAGCTTCAGGAACACCTGTTCTTGCCTACGGAAAAGGCGGCGCTTTAGAAACTGTTTTACAAGGGATAACCGGACTTTTTTTTCATGAACAGACGGTTGCAAGCTTAATAAACAGTTTTGAGGAATTCGAAAAAATTAGATGGAATGGTAATCTGATCCGATCGCATAGCGAAAAGTTTGGGGTCGATCGGTTTAAGAAAGAACTCAAGCAATTTATTGATCAACAATGGGAGCATTTCTGTGAAAACCGTCATTCTTGCTGGAGGTAGTGGAACACGACTTTGGCCTTTATCTCGCGACGCATTTCCAAAGCAGTTTTTAAAAATTGATGGAGAATGGTCTCTCCTTCAGAAGACGATCCTTCGTTTCTATAAAAATGGAGGAGCAAGCGACATTCTCATTGTCACAAATCCTGAATGTTTACACCTTGTTAAAAGCCAAGCAAAAGCGATTCACCCTTTGCTTGAGTCTAGGGTCCTTGTTGAACCTACTAGGAAAAATACAGGCCCTGCAATCGTGTTTGCGGTTAAGTATTTAACGGAAGTAGAAGGTGTTAGCTTAGACGAAACAATTTTAATAACCCCTTCCGATCAAGTGATAGAGCCTCAAGCAAAGTTTGAAGCGATTCTAAACACTGTAGAAGAAGTTGCGAAAACCGGTGTGATTGTCACTTTTGGCATTGTCCCTACTAAACCTGAGACAGGATATGGATATTTGGAAACAGATCTTGATCCAATAACAGGAATTCATCGGGTCCTAAAATTTGTCGAGAAACCCTCCCTTGTATTAGCCGAAAAATATTTATCAGAAGGAACCTATCTCTGGAATAGCGGCATATTTGCCTTCACATCTCAGACCCTTTTTTCAGAGATTTCTTCTCATGCGCCGGAGCTTAAAGAAGCAGCGCTTCTTTCCTACACTGATTTAAATGATGCCTTTGCATCATTAACTTCGATTTCAATCGATTACGCGGTTATGGAAAGGAGCAAAAATAGTGTTGTGATTCCTCTCTCCTTGACATGGTCCGACTTAGGTTCATGGGATAGTGTTTTCGATGCTTTAGAGAAAGATGTGAATCAGAACGTGAAAATTGGAAATGTCCATGATATCGACACTAAAAATAGCTTAATTTACGGAGGTAAAAGACTGATCTCAACGATTGGGCTTGAAGATGTCATTATTGTTGAAACAGATGATGCTCTCTTTCTTGGTAAAAAAGGAGAATCACAAAAGGTCAAAGAACTGGTTGAAGAACTGAAGAAGAGAAAAACAAAAGAAATTCAAGAACATTCAACCATGCAACGTCCTTGGGGTCAATATTCTGTTCTAGAAGCAGGGGCTCGATTTAAAGTGAAGCGCATCATTGTAAATCCGGGCCAAAAGCTCAGTCTTCAAATGCACTATCATCGGAGTGAGCACTGGGTCGTTGTCACTGGAACAGCTAAAGTTACTGTAGGAACTGAGGAGAAATTATTGCATGAGAATGAAAGCATTTATATTTCGAAGTCAACAGTGCATCGGCTTGAAAATCCAGGTAAAGTGCCTCTAGAGATGGTCGAAGTTCAAGTAGGAGAATATACTGGCGAAGACGATATTGTTCGCTTTGAAGATGTCTATGGTCGCATTAAGTCATAGAGGAGCTTTACAGCAGACAACAGTATTGAGCTCTCTACTCCTATTTTCGTTGTTGTTCTGTTACTTTATCTTCTCCCCTGCTGAACAGATCCATTTGGTTGTGGGTATTTATAAACCCAAAATCGGCCATATCTTCGCTTTGATCTTATTGGTCTGGATGATTCTGCAAAGATGGGTTTGGAAGATAGAGCGGCGTATGCTCATCGCTTTTAGTTTGATACTGATATCCTTACTTCTCTCGGCTTTATTCGGTGCTGCACCTAAAAGGTCATTAGGTTATCTAGGTATTTATCTCTTTAATTTTGCAGTCTATTTTTTTCTTCCTTTTCAAATCATGCAAAAGATTGATCTTCAACGTTTTTTTCGAATTTATTGGAGTTCATTTGTCGTCGTAGGTTTGTATGCGCTGTCGCAGATTTTGTTATCGATTATAGGTATTTATGACCCCCTGGCACTTCAAAGGGTTGGCCGCTTTGCAAGGGGGCAGGCGTGGACGTATGAACCGTCTTATTACGCGCTTTATATGATTCCTTATGTGATGTTTTATAATGCGAAAGCTCTTTTTAGAGAGAAGATCGGCTATCCTTTCAAAAGAAGGTTCAAGCTTTTTTGCCAGAACATGTTAATTACGATCTCAACTTCGACAGGGCTTATCATTTCTTATCCTGTTTTTTTTCTTACAACCTTATTAAAAATGACGAATCCACTGCATCGTGTTGCCAAGCGGGAGATGAAGAAAGCTCTTTTAGCATTTATGGGAACTCTTTTTGCCTTAACGGCTCTCTTTTATGAAGTTGTGATTCATTCTTTCTTTAAGTTTTTTTATTTCGGCTTTCTTAATCATTTTTCATTTCAAGCACGCTGGGATGGAATTATTGCCAGTTGCGAAACTTTTTTCAGACATCCTCTTTTAGGAGCAGGATTAGGGGGTGTCAGCGCAGAGAAATTTCGTGAGCTTTCAGTGTATGATGATAAAATTGAAACACTCATAGAATTTGAAGGTTATGACCCAACAAATTGCTTCACAGAAGTTCTTGCCAGCTTAGGTGTTGTGGGGCTACTTGCATTTATATATTTGGGGTTGGTTTTCTACCGCTCTTTCCAAGATGTCATGAAAGATGCTGCAATCGATTCGGAATCGAAAAAGGTAGCAACAGCGCTTTTTATTTCGTTGGTTGTGATGATTATCGCCCTTCAGATGAATCAGGGGCTTTTTAGACCGTATGTGTGGATCCATGCCGCCGTGGTCTATGGGTATTTCCAGAGAATTAAGACTTCTTCTTTTTCTTCCGAGCCTTCCCAGCCGTCTTAAGAGCGATTGCTACGGCTTGTTTCTGAGGATGGCTTGCATGGACAAGCTCTCGTATATTTTCAGAAACAATTTTGGTGCTCTTCCCTTTCTTAAGTGGCATCTTATTTAAAATGGGGTCCTAATACTCTAGCTAGTTGCATCATATCGATTGGCTTTTTGGAGCCGAAGACTTTGGTAAGTTTGGCATCGGGCACAATGAGTCGTTTGTTCTTCTTATCTTGGAGCTTGTGCTTCTTGATGTAGTCCCAAATCTTTTTAGTCACATCGCCACGGGAAGTGACTTCATCGCCAACGACTTCTTTGAGTTCATCCGAGATCGAAATGGAACCACCGCCCCCTTTCCCTTTCTTACCAAAACGGCCCCCTTTTGCTTTTTTGACATAGGCTGTTTTGGGGTGGTTGATATATTTATTCGGAAGGTCATCTAAGTTATTCACAATGACATCACAATCTGGGAAGTTGGTGCACGAGTAGAAAGGTTTCCCAAAGCGGGATCTGCGTTGTGTCATTTTTCCATCGCAACCGATCGCGACACAGGAAGGCATCTCTTCAGAAGGTGTTTCTCCTTTTTTCGGGATGTTGACAATTCCTTTGCACTTGGGATAGGTTTCACAGCCGAGGAAAGGACCGAACTTTCCGAAGCGAAGTTTCATAGGCCCTTGGCACTTAGGACATTTTTGATCCCAATCAAAGCCTGGCGCATAATCTTCTTTGTTGAAGTCCAGTGCTTCAATCGGAGCTGTATAGTCACAATCTGGATAGTTAGAGCAGCCGTAGAAGTATTTATTCCGCGACCAGATCTTTTGAAGTTTGTGGCTACACTTAGGACATTTAAGATCGGTAAGGACTTTAGGAACAAAAGCCTCTTTTTCTGCATTTTCGACCGTTGGAATAAACTCTTTCCAGAATTCAGAAATGAGCTCTTTCCATTTAATTTTATCTTCGGCGACTTGTTCTAACGCATCCTCCATGGTGGCCGTGAAGGTGACATCCATGATGAGTTTAAAATTATCTTCCAGCATGCGAGCAATCACGGTTCCAAGCTCGGTGGGTTTAAGAGTGCCTCGTTCTTTGATGGTATAATCGCGGCTCTGAATTTTCTGCATGATGGTTGCATAAGTCGATGGACGGCCAATCCCTAAACGTTCGAGTTCTTTCACAAGAGAGGCTTCGGTAAAGCGTGGAGGAGGTTTAGTGAACGATTGTTCAGGTGTAATGGCTTGTGGTGTTAAAGGTTGTCCAACAACAAGGGGCGGTAAAAGACGGTGTTCATCATCTTTCTTATCCCCTTCCCGATCTTGCTTCTCTTCGTAGACGGCTAAAAAGCCTGGGAATTTAATCACAGAGCCAGTTGCGCGGAGCATCATCTTCTGGCTGGCTTCGATATCGCATGAGATGGTGTCGTAGATAGCAGGGTTCATCTGTGATGCAATATATCTTTTCCAGATCAAGGTGTAGAGTTTGAGCTGATCAGGAGTTAAATATTTTTCAATTTTTTCAGGAGCGAATTGAAGGTTTGTAGGGCGAATCGCTTCGTGAGCATCTTGCGCACTTTTCTTGGTTGAAAAGATGCGGGGCTCTTCTGGTAAATATTCTTTACCAAAAACTTTGGAGATATACTGCCTTAGAGGGGTCATTGCTTCAGGAGCGATGCGTACTGAGTCGGTACGCATATAAGTGATCAAGCCTTCTGAACCATCGTTTCCGAGCTCAACCCCTTCATAAAGAGTTTGGGCAATGTTCATCGTGCGGGTGGCTGAAAACCCAAAGTGTCTGCTGGCTTCTTGCTGAAGCGTAGAGGTAATAAAGGGCGCAACTGGGTTTCGTTTTTTCTCTTTTTTCTCTACATCAACAACTTTAAATTGAGACGCTTTTAATTTAGAGACAAGCGAAAGTGCTGTTTTTTCATCAGAGATGAGGAAAACATCTTTGCCTTCAGTTTTTTCTTTTTCGATTCGTTTGCCGTTGACAGAGAGGAGTGTTGCTCTAAAAGGATTTTCACTCTTTTTAGTTTGGAAATCGACAAAGATGGACCAGTACTCAATCGCTTTAAACGCTTCAATTTCTCTTTCACGGTCGACAACAAGTTTGAGAGCAACCGATTGAACACGTCCTGCAGATAGGCCCCCTTCACGGGCGCCTTGAACGCGGCGAGTTAAAATAGGAGAAATTTTGTAACCGACAATTCGATCAAGAAGCCGTCGTGCTTGTTGCGCATCAACAAGCGCTTGGTCGATATCACGCGGGTGTTCAAGAGCTTCAAGAACGGCTTCTTTTGTAATCGAATTGAACGTGACGCGCTTTGCTTTTGTCTTGGGGGGAAGGATCGACAAGATATGCCAGGCGATTGCTTCTCCTTCACGGTCAGGATCGGGGGAGAGGTAGACAATCTCGGCTTCTTTGGCTGCCTTTTTAAGGCGGGCAATCACTTCTTTCTTTTCTTCTAGAACGGCATACTCGGGTTCGAAGTCATCTTTAATATCGATTCCAAAACCTTTACGAGGAAGATCACGGATGTGGCCGAGCGACGATTCAAATGAATATTTCGGCCCCAGGAATTTTTTAAGGGTCTTAATTTTTGCGGGGGACTCAACAATGATGAGAGCTTTTTTCATTTTTTATCTAAATAATAATTTTAATGTTTAATATCACTAATCCAAGATTTCAAACAAGGATTATTCCCTTTGCTGTGTCATCTCAACATCTGTTTCTTGGGGTCTACTAAACCAATGTATGTGACCACATTTGACACAGGTGTAAGCTGCTCCACTTTGATTCAAGTAATGAAAGTTAAAAAAGGTGACGAGGGTCGATCCGATTAAGGCCTCGCGTTTATAGAAAAACTCATGTTTGCAGTGGTGGCAACAAAGCTGGACACCGTCGATTTTTAAGCGGGCAGACAAAGGGTGCGCCCAGCGCTTCTTGATTTGTTTTTTCCTTTTGATAATCGCAATGATGAAAAAACCAACCACAATAACAAGCCACAAAGCCGAATTTGAATTTTCCATCACTTTTATCCCTTATTGGGGCGCTATTATATATAAGGAGAGGCTTCTAGGGGAGAAAATCTTCACTGCATTATATAAACATTTGTTTATTAGTAGGTTATGTTTTAAATGATGAAACCATATAAGATGGTGGCCGTATGCTTAAAAAAGTTCTGTTTTTTTTACTCTTCACCGCCACACTGATCTCAAAAGAGGGGCTTTCGATTGCGGTGTGTATCCCGGCACTGGGGGCTTCTGATAGTTCCGTCCAAGCGTTGATCGAGTCGGGCCGAAGACACTTTTGTAGGCTTCATCACGTCGATTACTTTATTCTGAGCGATGAACCACCTCTTATGGAAGGGGATGATATTGAATGGCTTGTAGTAAGTGGAGGAGGCTCTTTAAAGCTTTTCCAGTCCCTTCAGGGATATAAGAAAACATTTGATCACTACACCTACGTTTTTGTAATCGACCCCCATATGATTTTTGTTGCCCCTGTCGGGGATGAGGTTTTTGGGAAACTTATTGCAGTACAAAAAGCAAACTCGACCGGGAAAAATTTATTATTTTCTCCCTGTTTTTATGGAGGTCAGCCAGAGGCAGTTTTTGATCTTTTGAAATCGGCCTTTGTCCATTCGGAACAAAATCTCAGTAAGGAAGCTCTTATCAATCGTTGTTTCAAAATAAAACCACCGACCCGAATTTTGAACCCGTCCTATGCCTATCCAGAAAATTGGGAGCTCGAGTATTCTAAGAAAATAATAGAATCACGGAGTTAGTCAAATGAAGAGACGGTGGGGAATCATAGGCGCAGCTGTCGTTCTAGTGGCTTTGCTAGGCCTTTGGTTTGATGGGAAACGTTCGCCTGTTTGTGAAAATTGCTCGGCAAAAGAAGCCCCCTTCTTCCAAATTTTTTCTTCTCCAACAGAGAATGCAGAGGCTCGTTTCAAGAAATTTACAAGCCTTGCAAGGCAAACCTATTCTCATTTCAGAGTTGCCATTTCAACTGACGAAGCAAGCCATCCTGACGTCGCTGAATTTATCCGTAACTTTCCAGAGCGGTTTGTTAAACTTCCCGACGGTTATCAATCTCAAGAACTTATTTATCGATGGATTCACTCAGTCCCTGCAAGTGATATCATCGTTCTCTTTCCCTCGGATGGGGTTCTCGATGTCAATGCGCTGGATCAACTAAAAAGCTTTTACGCAGGGTCTGCTGCATGGCTTGCATTTCAAGGAGACATCAAACATTGGGCACAAGATGGTGTTTTAACAGGGTATGCCAACCTATTTCAGAAAATTAAACTTCAAGAATTTTTAGAACAGGGAACTTTTTCGGCTAATAAAACTCCTGAAAACCGTCTCTTTGAACTCGCAGGAAGGCATGTCCGTCGTTTAAGGGGAAGCTTTGTAGACGGGAAAAATTATGGATATTCGTGGGTGGCACGGTCCCGAAAGCCGTATCCACGCTATAATCCAGGTGAAGAAGCGCCTGCTCCAAAAGCCGATCTTGTCATCTTCTCCTATGACAGGCCGCTTCAACTCTACGCACTTTTAGAGTCGATAGACACTTTCGTGATCAACCTCGATCATATTGCAGTGATCTACCGCGTCTCGAATGATTCATTTGATGAAGGATATGAGCTTGTTAAAAAACGTTTTCCTTCCGTTGACTATCTAAAGCAGGGGGAAAAGCCTGCCGCCGACTTTAAACCTCTTGTTTTGAAAGCATGTTTTGAGTCCTCAAATCCTTATATTATGTTTGCGGTCGACGATATGGTCGTACGTTCAACCATTGATCTGCGGGAAGGAATGCAGCAGATGGAAAAGGTTGGAGCTTTCGGTGTTTATTATCGATTAGGTCGTCATATTAATTACTCTTTTATGCGGAATCATGAGCAAGCAATTCCCCCTTCAGTCAAACTTGACGATGATCTCTATGCCTGGCAATTTTCAGCAGGTGAGGGAGATTGGCAATATCCTAACACCGTTGATATGTCGCTCTATCGAAAAAGTGACCTTAAAGAATTTTTAACCACACTTCAATACACCCATCCGAATTCTCTTGAAAGCAAGTGGGCTCTCAAACGAAAGATCAGCGGAGTGGGGCTTTATTATGAAAAATCAAAAGTGGTGAACCTCCCTCTTCGTCTTGAGAATCTCTCAGATAATCGTCACACGGCGCTCTATACAACAGAAGAACTTTTAAACAAGTTTTTACAGGGATTAAAACTCGACATTAAGCCACTCCAGGGGTATCATAATTCGTCTGCTCACATTGACATTCCTGTGAGCTTTGTAACACAAGATGAGACGAAGCTTTAAAATATTGGCCTTATTGTTTTTGTTAAGTTTCGTGCCGGCAAAATCGGATGACTCTTTTGATGTCGCAATGGGCTCCCACACTAAACACTGGTCGAATCTTACAAAGCAAGTTGATCAAGATGCTCTCGCAATATTTCGCGATCTCTTTCATCGAAATAGCCCGCGTGTAACAACCGCTCAAGGTCCTGTCCAAATTCCAAAGACAGTTCATTTCATCTGGCTTGGACCTCGCTCGTTTCCACCAGAGTCCGTTTCAAATGTCCGTTCATGGATTGCCCAAAACCCCACTTGGAAATTCATCTTTTGGACAGACAGACCTAGACAGCCACCTTGTGCTGGAATGGAAACGATTATTCTTAAAGAATACCCGTTTCCTTTTTTGGGAAGATGTTATTCCGATTCACACAATTGGGGTGAGAAGTCAGACATCCTTCGGTTTGAAATCTTATTTCAGCAAGGTGGAGTCTATGTCGATCACGACGCAAATTGTCTAACTCCTTTTGAGCCGTATCACCAAGCTTACCGTTTTTATTGCGGACTGGAAACACCCCATCCTGAAGTTGTTGGTCGCAGCATTACTGCAGGAAACGGAGTGATTGGATCGTGTCCAGGGCATCCTGTCATTCGTAAGGTCGTAGAGCTCATTGATCAGCGGTGGGATGCGCTTAAAGAGAAATATCCCGGTTCAGATGGCTTTTCGAAAACTCAAATTGTCATGGAACGGACGTATATTGCGCTCACAGACGCGCTGGCTCTTTCTCTTGAAACAACCAGCTCCAATGATATTGTATTCCCCGCCACCTACTTCTTCCCCAAAAAGGGACTACAGCCTGTCTTGTCGAAACACTTTTTCGCCAATAGTTGGGCGACGACGCCTGACCCTAAACAGTTTGAAAAAGGGACTGCGCAAGATTTGAATCGAATCGAAAAAAAATTTAACCGGCTAAGTTTGATTCTGTTCGGAGCACTAACGCTTAACTTGAGTTGTCTCATAGTTGGATTATTACTCATCAAAAAAAAGAGGATAGCATGAAACGATGGATTGTTATTTTACTTCTCCCGTTTCTTTTAGGATGTTCCAAAAAAGAAGATACGGAGAATAAGGCCGACTTTGAAACATTGATGGGACGCAACTTCCCAGCCTGGAAGTATGTTCAAACCCCCGAAGATTTTGAAAACTTAAACTACTTTAAGACCATTTACGAGAAAAACATTCCGTTTCTCCAGATGAAATCAACGATGCTCCATGTGCCAAAAGTGATTCACTTCATTTGGATTGGACCCAAGCCTTTTCCACGGGAGTCAGTCGAAAATGTGCGAAGCTGGGTTGCAAAACATCCTGACTGGACGATCAAATTCTGGACTGATCGCGACAGACCTCTTCCACATAAACAAATGGAACTGGCCCGTGTGCAAGATCTTAAATTTTTGCATCTCCACGATTGTTATCTCAAATCAGATAACTATGCCGAAAAATCAGATCTTCTCCGGTATGAAATTCTTTATCAAGAGGGAGGAATTTACATCGACCACGACGTCAAATGTTTCCAATCTTTTGAACCTCTCTGCCGAGCCTATGATTTCTACTGTGGAATGGAGATGCCTTATCAAACGTCTCTTAGCACCACTGTTCTTCCTACCAACAACTTGATTGGATCACGTCCTGGCCACCCGATCTTAAAAAGCTCTATGGAATGGCTCGAAAGAGAATGGGATCGTATTGAACAGGAATATCCTGGCAAAGACCGCGACTCTGTCATCAACCGCGTTTCTCACCGTACATTCTTAGTGCTGGGCGAAACATTTAAGATGCTTGCGAACAAAGAAGGGAATCGAGATATCGCCCTTCCAACATTCTACTTCAATGCACCTGAAGATAAATATGCGATTTTTAGCCGCCACTTGTATAAGGGGACATGGTTTGAAAACGAATCGCAATTTGAGAAAACGGTCCGCGAAAGATTGATGAAAATTTCCAAGAAGACGAACAAAATTCTTCTCGCCTTTGGAGCTTTTTCATTCATCAATATCGTAGGACTGGTCATTCTCTTCATGAAGTTTAGACAGTCAGCGCGTAAAGCAGCATGAACAAAGAGCTTCTTCTCGCTTATTTTAAACGGGGGCTCATTCCTGGGCCCTCGGAGACAGAAGAAGCATTTCTAAACAGAGTTAAAGCTTCTCCAGCACGGTCTGAATGGAGCAGTGTTCCTCCGCTTGAATCTGTTTGGGGCTTCACGATCGATTGGGTTCCTCTCGTCTATTCCAAGAAAAAACTTCTTCCTTGGGAAGGAGCCATTTTTTGGGCAGACCATATCCAGCTCCACCCCAAACTCAAAACACAAAAACTTTACGGCAACTCCCAAACAGAAATCCTCCACCACGAGTCAATCCATGCCGCGCGCACCGCATTCAATGAACCGGCATTCGAAGAGTTCCTTGCGTACTCCACCTCTCAGACAAAATGGAAACGGCTGCTAGGCCCCCTTTTTACCCGCATGTGGGAGTTTCCTCTTTTTACTCTTTCTATTTTCTCTCCTTGGACCCTTCCACTCCCTCTTTTTTTTCTATCAAGATTGATTTACAAACACCTTGTTTTTGCACGGGCTAAGAAAAAGATTCCGCTTCCCATTCTGCTCTGCTTAAGTGACAAGGAGATTCAAACACAAAAACTTCCCACCACTACCCTTCGCGGGGAACTAATCATAGCACTTAAAGAGCAGTTGTTAATTACAGCTCATCTCGAATAAAATTAGCGCCTAAAAATTGGAGCACATCGATGACCCTTCCTATCGGATTGAGGTTATTTCGAATTACAAATGACGTATCTTACATGGAGCTTATCCATTCGTTTGTCAAAATAGAGAAGCCTCACGAAACTCTAACACAAATACGAACCCAAGTTCAGCGCCTTGATGGGCGTTGTCAGCTTCTAGACGCTAACGGTGTAGAAATCGACGGAGTTATTCAGGTTCCTCAGCTTCAAAAAGTCATAGCAGCTTGGAAGACTGCAGAACTTCATTCACAGCGTGCCATGTATAGTTTTTTAGGCTTGGCCTCTGTTTCCATTGCATGGAGTATTTATTGCAAAGCAGAAGTGCTGAAAGCCGTTATTTCTCTGGTTGTCGGTTTCGTCAGTGGTTTTTTTGCTTACCAAACTTACCAGATTTATAGCTTGGCAAGAGAAACATTTAAGGATTTGGTGCAAACACCGGAAACGATTCAGCGCGTAAGGCAATTGATACTCGAGAGTGGGTATTCCATTTTCGATAGGATGTCTCAAGAAGGTGGTTTGAAGAGTGCTTCCATAAGTGCGATGACAACAACGCTGCATGAACAGACGTTGTTATTCGAAGAGTGGGTGCAAACAGCACCAAAGGATGTCTACGCAGCTTATGACTACCTCTTTGCCCGAGACGGTCTATTGGTGGTGTTGAAAGCGCTAGAGGATGAATCACCTTATGCCTTTTTGAGCAAAATAAGTGGTATCGACAAAGAATATCAACCGAATCAAATCACTGAGACAGGCGCTCGCCGTACTTCTGTTTCTCAAATAATAGTAACAGCATTTGAAAACGCTTTTGGAGCATATTTTAAGGCGACTTTTGATTCTTTCAATCCGGAGGGAGGCTATTTAGCTGTTTTACAAGATCGATTTGGAAAATATGAAGGTCCAGATACTTCGATAGTTAATCATCAGCAAGCGATCATCCGCTTATGGGGAAAAGCTCTACAAACAAAAAAATTATCTACTGAATTAGAGGTAGAATATCTTCTAGCCGTTTGCGAATATGTATTTTTGACCATGTTTGAAACGGTTTTCGCTGAGCAAGATGCCCCTCAAGGATACAAGGCATGGTTACTGGTTGAGATATCGAAACTTCCGGATAGCTATTCAAACAAGCAATTTCTTTTAAGCTGCTTAACTGAAGACCCTGCGAGATGCGACGGGGATTCTTAAACTTTTCCGATACTTGGTGATGGTACGACGTGCACAAGGGATCCCTTGTGCATGAAGCGCTTTGGAGAGCTCTTGGTCAGAGAGCGGTTTCTTTTTATTTTCGTTTTCAATCAACATTTTCAGCCGTTCTTTAGCCGTGTGATGAGAGATAGAATCGGAGCTAGCATGTGGAAAAAAAAAGCGGAGTGGAAAAATTCCGCAGGGGCATGAGATCACTTTTTCTTTAACGGCCCGTGAAATGGTTGATTCATTAAGGGAGAGTCTTTTTGCAACTTCTTTAAAAGAAAGCGGATGGAGGTCGGATGTTTTTCCCAAGAAAAAATCGTTTTGAACCTCCAACACAATTTTCATAAGGGCTGTCATAATTTCCCCACGCCGGGTGATCATTTTTTGAACCCACCGTGCAGATGGCTCAAAACGGCTAAGCTCCGGTGAGAGATCGAGTTTGAATTTTGGAAGTAGCACATCGTTATGGGAGATGATCCATCCCGACTCATACGGTTCAATATAGAGATCGGGTGTTTGAAGCGGAAGAGCGTGATGATGAAAGGGTGCTGCGGGAGCCAGGCTTAATTGGGAAAGAATCTCGATTGCAGCTTCCAGTTCATCCGAAGAGCCGGGGAGGTTTTTTCGTTGATGGAGGAAATCGTCGTAGTGGTCCCGGATAAGGCGATAGGCTAATGTCTCTTTTTCTCCGAGCCGCTCCAGTTGTAGAAGAAAAGAGTGTTGCAGATTTTTGGCACCGATGCCCGGCGGGTCAAACGAATAGAGAAGGCGAAGAAGGTGGGGATCTGAGGGGGTTTCACCTAAAAACCCCTTTTCATCAAGGTTTCCAATCAGCTGCTCCATCTGCTGAAGCTCTTCAGGTGTCGATACCACTTCCCGTGCCTGCTCTAGCAGGTAATCATGGAGGGTTTGGGAGGGAGCTGCCAGCTGATCAACCCAGGAGAGGTCTTGAGAGTGTTTCTTCTCCCAATAGACAGGCTCTTCTTCCTCAAACTGGAGGGCAGGATTTTGTTCGATTTGCTCCTGAAGCCATTCTGCCAGAGCGGGAACGGGCATCTCTAAAATGGAGAGTGCCTCCCTGAGAGCTAAGGTTAAAATAGCTCTTTGCTCAAGTTTAGATTTTAGTTCCGTTTTTATTTTTATTGATCCCATTTCTAATTTTGTTTATTATAGAAACCATATTAAAATGAAAATAGCTATATTTAGTTGCGCAGGTTTGGGAGATTGTCTACTAACGCTCATTCTTTCTGAGAATTTGAGACGGTCAGGGCATGAAGTCGTTACATTTCATCCCTTTATGAAAGAACTTCAAGCGTGGTTTCCTCAGCTGCCTATTCGGCCGTTCCCTCCCGCTTATGAAGAGTTCGATCAGTTCATCGTCGTCTACGAGAAATCGACATGGATGAAAGAGGTGTTAGATCACTGTCTGAGCCACCTCCGCCAAAAAACAATCGTCCTCAATCCGATTGCTACACCGAATCGTGATTATCCTTACTGGGAAGAAGGGCAGTTTGATGGAAGGGTTCCTTTTGCTGATAACTTGGTCACTTTTTGTCAGACGATTTTGGGGCTTGAGGGTGCTGTTAAAGAGAACGGTCTGCAGCTCCCTCTCGATGTAAAGCTGCGATCAAAGCTAAATCAAGTGGTGATCCATCCCACCAGTTCAAGGCCAGGGAAAAATTGGCCCCGCTCCAAATTTCTAAAACTGGCACACGCTCTTAAGAAGCAGGGTTATGACCCTGTCTTTGTGGTCTCTCCAAAAGAGAGAGTAGACTGGCCGGAAGCGCCTCCTTTTAAAAACCTCGAAGAGATGGTTCGATGTGTCGCAGAATCGGGTCTCATGATTGGAAATGATTCAGGAATTGGCCACTTAGCCTCTCTCTTCGGGATTCCGACGGTTTCTCTCTTTAAAAATGAACGGACTGCCGACTTTTGGAAGCCCGCTTTTGCACCTAACATTGCAATCACTCCTAAAGGATGGCTCCCCAACCTAAAAGGGCTCCGATGGCGTGATAAATACTGGCACTGGGGGATCTCAGTCCGCCGAGTACTCCGAGCTTTTGAAAGCGTCCGATCTCATGTAAATCCTCCTTAAAAAATCACTATTTTTGATGAGTTTTGCAGAAATGTCTGCGAAGTAGATAGCCAAAGCGCTATCTTCGAGCAGCATTTCTTGCCAAAGGCACGAAAAAATGGTTTTTTAAGGAGGATTTACATGAGATCGGACGCTTTAATCAGCTTTGCGTACTTGGCCACCAAGCTATGGACCCGGCTGCTCTGGGAGAAGAAGACGTCGTACGTAAGTCCCAGTGATGTCTCATACTGACGTTGAATAATCCCCAGACCAAAGTCTCGATGATGGACAGTATCCCCAATATGGAGTGCTTCATCACTTCCCCCGAACTGTGGACGAGCGCGGGGTGTGAGTTCCTGGATATACTCAGGGGGAACTTCTGCTAGGAATCGACTTGGGCGCATCATCCGCGCTCCACCCCATAAAAAGCGGTACTTGGCCGACGTGAGATAAAGATGGGCTTTCGCGCGGGTCATCCCGACGTAACAAAGACGTCTTTCCTCTTCGAGCGCTGTTTCATTATCGATACTATTGATGTGTGGGAAAAGCTCTTCCTCCATGCCAACCAGGAACACGACAGAAAACTCGAGTCCTTTTCCGTTGTGAAGTGTCATCAGTTTGACCGCATCCGATAGAGGTTCTTTAGCATCGGATGATGTTTTCAATGTCAGCTCTTCTAAAAAGCCTGCCAGTGTCCCATCGGGGTTTTCTTGCTCCCACTCAGCTGCTTTTGTAATGAGCTCTGCTAAGTTCTCTCTCCGTTCTGCAAAGGTTTCAGGATCTTCTTTCAAGTACTCTTCATATCTCGAGCGCTCAATCGCTTCAGAAACAAGTGTTTGCAGCGTGACACGCTGAAGAACCATTTCTTTCAGAGCCAGAATGAGTGTGACGTAATCGCGCATCCCCTCCATTTGTTTGGGGGAGAGTTTAAAGTCGATTTTTCGATCGATAACAGCGACGCAGAAATCGAAAAGCGTCATTCCTGCTTGTAGCGCACCTTCTCGGATTTTTTCTAGCGCTTTCTCTCCGAGTCCTCTCTTAGGAATGTTCATGGTGCGGGCTAGTGCAATGAAGTCGGCACCGGCTAGCACTATCCGCAAAAGCGAGAGAATATCTTTAATTTCTCGCCGCTGATAGAACGATACACCTCCAATGATGACGTAAGGAATTTTCACTTTCAAAAGAGTATCTTCAAAAATTCGCGACTGGAAGTTGGTTCGATAAAAGATCACACAATCTTCCAGAGAAAAGTTGTGGTGATGATGGACGATTTTCCGTGCGACAAATTCGGCTTCTTGATGATCGTTCTCTGCCACATAGAGTCCAATTTTTTCGCCGGGTCCGAGCGTGCTCCACAGATTTTTTTCATACCGTGATGGATTATTTTGGATGAGGGCGTTAGCGGCATTCAAAACCGTCGATGGACTTCGGTAGTTTTGATCGAGTGTGATGATCACAGCCCCTGGAAAATCTTTCTCAAAGTTCAAAATGTTGTCGACGTTAGCGCCGCGCCAGGAGTAAATCGACTGATCGGGATCGCCAACAGCAAAGACATTCGAGTGCCGTCCTGCTAGAAGCTTGATGAGAAGATGTTGCGCCTGATTCGTATCTTGATACTCATCAATCAAAACAAAGTTCCATCGATCTTGGTACGCTTTCAAAACATCGGGGTGGGCTTGAAACAGCACAATAGGAAGGTAAAGCAGGTCGTCAAAATCGACAGCTTCGGCTGTCTTGAGTTTAGTTTGGTACATTTCATACAAAGCACCCACCGTTGGATCTTCTTTCGAAAGTTCTTTTGGAGAGACAAGGCCGTTTTTAGCTGCAGAGATCGCCAGCCGCGCTGTTTTCAAAAATCCCTTATCTTCATGGATGCTGAGTGCCACCAAACACTCTTTCAAAACCTTCTCGCTATCATCTTCGTCATAAATGGTGAAATGGTTGAGATACCCGAGATGGTGGATTGATTCTCTTAAAATCTTAGCGCCCAAACTGTGAAACGTGCACGTCAAAACAAAGTGATTTGAAAGTCTTTCGACCCTTCTTCTCATCTCATCGGCGGCTTTATTCGTAAATGTGACAGCTAAAATTTCTCCTGACGGAATCCCGAGCGAGAGCAAATGGGTGATCCGATACGTCACCACCCGCGTCTTCCCCGATCCGGCCCCTGCGATGACAAGCGCCGGCCCCTCGACATGATGGACCGCTCTCATCTGCTGCTCATTCAACTGATTGGACATAGACCTAGATGTTAGCACTAACACGATTAAAAACAGACATGTACGCCTTCCATTCCTCTTCTGTAAAGAGCGCTAGGATAATTACCTCAAGGGTTGGATCTCCCTTGTCTAGGTAGGTTTGAATAACCGCTTTCACGACTTGTGCAGATGTCAATAAAGGAAATCCGTAAATCCCACACCCCACGCAAGGTGCAGCAAGAGTTTTCAAATAGTATTCATCACATAACTTGAAACACGCCTCATAACATTTTTTGAGAGCCTCTTGATCACCTGAGTCGCCCTCAGGTCCGACGGTGTGTAAAACGTACTTGGCAGGCAACTCATACCCTTTGGTGATGACTGCCTCGCCGGTTTTACACCCTCCAATGAAGGCACATTCTCGGAGAAGATTCGGCCCTGCTCCATCATGGATCACTCGGTCCACACCGCCCCCTCCGAGCAGGCTTTCATTGGCTGCGTTGATCACCCCGTCTGTCTCAAAATGGACGACAGATCCTTGCGCCAAAATGACTCGTAAGGTCTTAGGAGTATTTCTTGAAGTGAAAGTGTGTTCCAAAGAACTCTCAGGATCGATTTGCTCGATCTCAGTAAATTTGCCTACTCGATAAAAAGAGCGTCTTTCTTGTTGTTGAGAGGTGCAAAAGTGAGCCCATTGCTCAAGAGGCATATTGAAATGGGCTTGATCGCGCTCATTTGCAAATCGAGCATTTTGTAGCATGCGACATTTAGCTTCGAAAAATGTTTCGTACATTCGCACACCCCTACGTAGAGATTACACTCAAAAGTTACGTTAGGGGTCTATTTGTTGGGTATAGGGAAATTTAATTAAGGGGTTTTCGCATCTCGCCTTCGCGGGTGCCAAGGTTGCCGTAACGGTGGTAGTGGTGGGAGATGGAGACTTCGCGGAGGTAGTGGAGAAGCTCAAACCGGCCGCTGGCGAGCACGGGAGCGACGTCAAGGAAAGTGGCCGATTCGGCAGCCGTATGGTACCAGGTGGGGCTTGCAGAAGAGAGAAGGCGGACACGGTGGAAGGCTCCGAGGCGGAGACGTTCGAGGAAGTGAGCTTCGGTTTCTTCGACGAAACGGAACGTCGGCATCAATTTTTTCCAGTCAGATGTGATTTCAAGGGAAGTTTTGCCGCGCGTCCAGCTGATTTGAATCGGTGCTCCGGTTGCCAGTGCTGCAGCACAGACGCGCAGGATATCGAGCGGGGCATCTTGCGGTTGGATGCGGAGACAGATGCCATGATAGGGACGGTATTGGAAGAGATTGTCTTCCCCAATGATACGAGAAGGGTCATGGTCGTGATCAAACTTTTGCGCCCAGAAGCTGTAGTTCGAAATAGAGGCGTACCAAATGCCGAGTTGCTCGGTTGAGAGAGGAAGTTTTTCGATGATTTTAGAGAGTTTTTCAATGGTGATGGGGACGGGAGCTTTTTCACGGGGGAGTGTGATTTGATGAGGGTGTGCAAATTGAGCGATGTAATTGGGCCCGCCTGCTTTGGCGCTTTTCCCATAACTACTTGCTTTACATCCACCAAACGGCTGCCGACGGACGATTGCTCCTGTGATCCCTCGGTTGATATAAAGATTGCCGGCTTCGATGGAGTTTAACCAAAGGCGGTGCTCGCGAGGATCTAAACTTTGAAGACCTGAAGTAAGGCCGTATGGCGTGCCGTTAGCAATTTGAATTGCATGTTCTAAGTTTCTGGCACGCATCACAGCAAGTACAGGACCGAAAAGCTCGGTTTGATGCATGAACGATCCCTCTTTGACACCCCACTTCACACCGGGTGACCAAAGATTGGGATTGGAAGGATCTTGTTTAGGCTTTACAAGCCACTCTTCGCCGGACTCTAGCGAGGTGAGTCCTTTAAAGAGAGCTCCTTCTGCTTCTCGGATGAGGGGAATGACCTTAGAAGAGGGATTCCAAGCAGAGCCGACGGTCAGACTTTCGACAGCATCTTTCAGGTGTTTGCGGAAGTGAGGATCGTCATACACTTCTGCTTCGAGAATCGCAAGACTTGCTGCACTACATTTTTGTCCTGAGTGTCCGAATGCTGATTGAACCAGATCTTTGATCGCTAAATCACGATCGGAAAGAGCTGTGATGATCATCGCATTTTTCCCACCTGTCTCTGCTGAAAGGTCAAGACCTGGTCGCATTTTCAAAAAGAGACGTGCGGTCGACGTTGCACCTGTTAAGATGACCCCATTTAAGCGCGAGTCTTTAATAAGGTTG
Source organism: uncultured bacterium (assembly GCA_964571465.1). Lineage (GTDB taxonomy): Bacteria > Chlamydiota > Chlamydiia > Chlamydiales > Rhabdochlamydiaceae > PALSA-1444. The sequence goes on along the minus strand of CAZNAR010000003.1, from coordinate 52,528 downwards.
CTTCCCACAGGATCGTCTTCGCAGTTGATAAACTGGAGGGCTTCTTTTGGAATGCCGGCATCCCAGAGAGCATTCACGAGGATCCATCCAGATAGGACAGCTTCCGGTGCGGGCTTAAAGATCACACAATTTCCAATGACAAGCGATCCTAAAATTCCTCCGGCGGGAATAGAGATGGGGAAGTTCCAGGGTGGAGCGACAAGATAGGTTCCTTTCGGCTTCCACTCAAGATCGAGGCACGCTGACATCGTTTTGAGACTGCGCAGATAATAGTCGGCAAAATCGATCGCCTCTGAATGTTCGGGGTCAGCTTCATAAACGGTTTTCCCGCCGTCTGCCATCATCACGCCGATGAAATCGCCACGTCGCTCTCTTAAAATTTGGGCAGCTTTTGCAAGCAAATCATACCGATGTTCAGGGGTTGTTTGGGCCCACTTGGGTTCATATGCTTTGGACACTTTGAGAGCTTCATCGACATGCGACCAGTCGGAAAGGGTATAGTGATAGAAAGTAACTCCAGGACGGGAGGGATCTCTCCCGACACCTCGTGGAGAATTTTCATGATAGACTTTGCCACCGATAACAGAAGGGATAGGATCAATTTTTTTCTCTTTCCACTCTTTCATAATGGCGTGGGCCCAAGCTCTATTTTGTGGCAGAGCAAAGTCGGTATCGGATTCGTTTTCAAAGACCCCTTCAGGATCGAGACCGTGAGGCTCTTCCATCCGGTCTTGATGTCTGCGAGGTCCGATGTAAACCGATTGAATTTCATCACAAGCAGCTGCAAAGAGCTTAACTTGGGCATCCCAATCTTGCGTGTGCGGTTTTAGCCCAAATGTGTGACGCAAGAAATTGTCAGGCCCCGTATTTTCATCCAGACGACGAATCAGATATGCAATAGCGCTCTGGAAATCAGATTTGGTGGCAACTGGACAATAGAGCAAGATGTCTTTGGCCAGTTTTTGCACGACACGGCGCATGTGATCGGCCATTCCTTCAAGCATTTCAAACGTTATTTCTTTTTCGACGCCGTACTCTGCACGTAGGAGGAGTGCATAAGCGATATCAAAAAGGTTGTGGCTGGCAACCCCAATATGGACAGCTTTTGCATTTTCAGGGAGACATCCGTAGGTGACCATCCGCTTATAATTCGCATCGACATCGAGTTTGTCACGGTAAGGAGCTTGCGGCCATCCTTTGACGGACGCTTCGTGTTGCTCCATGGCAAGGTTTGCTCCTTTAACAATGCGGATTTTAATCGGTGCGCCTTTATTTTTGAGCCGTTCCATGGCCCACGAGGTGAGTTCTTTTTGGTATTCATGAGCATCTGGAAGATATGCTTGGAGAACAATCCCTGCTGAATAGTCATGGAACTCCGCTTCATTCAGCACTTTCTTGAAGAGATCAACAGTGAGTCGTAGGTCACGGTACTCTTCCATGTCGAGATTGACGAATTTGTGGACTTTCGTTCCATCAGGACGCATATAGAGATGCGACTTGGCGGTACGGTAAAGCTGACGAAGGCGGTCGGCCAAGATATCAATAGTTTTATCCCATCCCATTAAGTTGATCTGCGAGAAAATGGTCGAGATTTTGATCGAAACATATTCGATATCATCTCGAGTTAAATCGTGGAGGTAGATCTTGAGTCTTTGAATCGCTTCCTCTTCGCCTAAAATCGCTTCACCTAAGTGATTGATGTTGAGACGTACTCCTTGGGCACGCCGTTTCTTCATGTGTTTGGAAAGAGCGTGTTTCTCTCCTGGTAAAATCACAGTGCGAGTTTCACGTCTGAGAATGGTGGTTGCAAGTGGAACGAGAATCGGAGCGAGTACGCGTCCCATGACCTGAAAAGCACCAAGTGAAAATCGTTTCGACCATCCTAAATATTTCGGAATCCCAAATTGATTGAGAAGATAGACCATTTGGCTTGCAACACGAGAGGGATTTTTGCTGCGAAAACATTCGTCAGTCATCTGTGTTGTAAACGCTTTACCGCGCGGATCTTTCATCATCCGAGCAAGTTCTGCTTGCCTTTTTTTTTCTGAGCGGGTCTGAATACAGTTTGCCTCTTCAAGCATATAGCCGGCGAGCTCAACAGCTTGTCTCTGCCTTTGCCCGACTGTTAAGATTTTGCCGCGTACCGATTCGATGATTTCAAGCGCTTCTTGGATGTGATGGGAAGGGGGCGAAATTTTTTCTCTCATAAGCTTGTCATACCAAAACGGCTTCTTATGACAAATATTTTTTTTAATCGTGACCAAATTTCTTTTGGAACGTAATCTTTCAGTACGGAGAAACGTATGTCAAAAATGATGCAATTTCATGAAGAAGCGCTCAAATCTGTCCTAAGAGGAGTTAAAACTCTGGCGAAAGCTGTGATTGTGACTCTTGGACCCAAAGGTCGTAACGTTGTCATACGGAAAGAATTTGGCTCACCGCTTTCAACAAAAGATGGCGTGACGGTTGCCAAAGAAATCATCCTCAAGAATAAGTTCGAAAATATGGGAGCGCAGCTCGTAAAAGAGGCCTCTTCCAAAACAGCGGATCTTGCTGGCGATGGAACGACAACAGCGATCGTTTTAGCCGAAGCGATTTATAGTGAAGGGGTCAAAGCTGTCATTGCAGGAGCAAGTCCTGTGAGTGTGAAGAAAGGGATCGATAAAGCAGTGGCAGAAATCTGCAAAGCATTAGATGAGCTTTCTACCAAGATTGGAAAAAATAATGAACTGGAGCAAATCGCGACCATCTCCGCTAATAATGACCCCGAAATTGGAGCACTTCTTGCTAAAGCAATTGAAAAAGTCGGCAAAGATGGAACGGTTTCAATTGTGGAAGCTCAAAGCATCGATACCACGCTTGATATTGTTGAAGGGATGCAGTTCGATAAAGGGTATCTCTCCCCTTATTTCATCACCAATCCTGAGAAGATGACAGCGGAACTCGATGCTCCCTTTCTTTTTATTACAGATCAGAAAATTTCTTCCATACAGCAACTTGTTCCAGTCCTTGAAAAAATCATGGAAAAAGGTCCAAGACCGTTATTATTAATTGCCGATGATATTGATGGAGAGGCGCTTGCAACCCTCGTTGTCAATAAGATCAAAGCAGGACTGCCCATATGTGCCGTGAAAGCTCCAGCATTTGGAGATCAGCGCAAAGCCCTTCTTCAAGATTTAGCCGTTTTAACTGGCGCTACGTTGATCACAGAAGAAGTGGGAATCTCACTGGACGACTTTGAACTCACCATGCTCGGAAGTGCGAAGCGGGTGAAGGTTGGAAAAGAAGAAACCGTTATTACGGAAGGAGCTGGGAATCCTAAAGAGCTCCAAAAACGAATTGCCGAAATCCGAGGAATGATTGCAAATTCCAAGTCTGATTACGATAGTGAGAAGCTCAAAGAACGCCTTGCAAAGCTTGCAGGAGGCATAGCACTTATTCGGGTGGGTGCTGCTACAGAGACAGCTCTTAAAGAGAAAAAAGCGCGCGTAGAAGACGCCCTCTACGCAACACGAGCTGCTGCTCTTGAAGGAATTGTGCCAGGTGGTGGTGTCGCACTCCTTCGTGCTGTAAAAGTGCTTGACAATCTCACCGTACCAATGGAAGAACAACCTGGGCTTGAAATCATCCGAAAAGCTTGTTTTGCTCCCGCCACTGCAATTGCTAACAATTGTGGAAAACAAGGTAATTTAATCGCAGAAAAGGTCTTCGAGCGTCAAGGTTCCTGGGGTTATAACGGACTCACCGACGAGTTCGCCGATCTCTTAAAAGAAGGAGTGATCGATCCTGTTCTTGTCACCAAAAGTGCTCTCAAGCACGCTGCCTCTGTCTCAGGCGTTCTTCTCACCGTTGCGATGCTCATCACAGATAAGCCTCAGCCCAAACCCAAAACCCCACCTCCCTCGATGGATCAGATGGGTGGAATGGGTATGGATGGGATGTTTTAATTGACAAGGATGACAGCTTTTCCGTCGTTGTAGGCGTATTGAACATAATAGAAGTTCTGTATGGTGTCATTTTTCTTATAGCCAGTCAGGAATAAACGGGCTGCCTGCTGGAGCTCTTGGAATTTTGCTCTAACAGGATCGTGTTGAATATGATAAGTGTCTAATGTTTTTGCGGACTGGATTATAGAAGCATACGATCCAGGCTCCAATGAAGTTCGAGGAACAACAAATGGTTATGTGCGAGATTTGAATCAAGAATTAGATCAGGCCGTCTTAGCACAAGACAGTAATAGTATAAATTTATCCAGTATTGGAACTGCATTGGAGGACATTGTAGCACGTGGAGGCTCCATTGAAAATTCAAGAGTTCCAATTATTAAAAAGCAACTGGATCTTATGAAACAAATCGCTCAGAAGCCGTATCAGAAAAGAGAGGAAAAAATAGGAAGGTTCAAAGAGAGCCTCGAAGAGTATAGACGGGTCAGAGCTACCTTAAATAGTGAAATTGCTGAACAAGAAAAAGTTTTGGTACAAAAGCAGTTGAAAGTGTTTGCGGATAAAGCAGAGGATAGTTCCAAACAACATCCACTTTTTCAGCTTATTAAAGACCTTTGTGCTCCAAGAAAATTGGTCTATTACGTTCCTTCTTTAGCGCTTTATGCCGTCAGTCATGTACATATCATCGAAAGAATACCGTTTGTGAAAGGGTTCGTGTCAACGGAGATTGCAAAGAAAACCTGGGCGATTGTCACCGTTGCGCATTTGGTTTTGCAAGGGACGTTTCCTAAAGCTTAATCTATGTTTGGGCCACAGACTGTCCGGAGGAGGCAACGGAAAGTAGTCCGCTTTTCGCGCATTGGAGTTGACATCCGGCTCCAAGGGCTTTTTTTCCATCGATTTCAACGGCAGATTGCCCAGGAGAGAGAACACTGACACTGGGAGGAGCGCAGGGTACGGGAGCGCTTGGGACCAAAAGACATTGGGCTCCTGGAGGAGGTGGAAATAAAAAATTTCCGGTACTGGCAAGTTTTTAAGAGTCTCCAGAAGAGGAAGAAGAGAGAACGGAGATTTTCAGCTGGCTGCTACAGAAGGGGCAGCTGAACTTTGTTCCATCAGACACGATGTCGCCCATAAAAAACTCCTGTTAACGGATCGATTATCGATCAAAAGAAATATTCAGCCAATTAAAAACTCAAAAGCCCACCACGACTCTTCTTCAATAGAGTGGATGAGCGTCCAATTGTTTTTCTGGGCCCACTCAAGATAGAGATCTTTGTCAAGAACGCCTGATGTGAAAAGGCGCGCAGGTGTTGTGAGGGATGGGAGAAATGTTCCCCAAGCATTGGACTGTTCTGATGAGATCATGTTCATGAGGAGAATCGAGTTGGGGCGTATTTTAGGTGGGGGTGTTAGAGCAAATTCGATGGGAGAGTGATTGAGGTGTGCATTTTGCTGAGCGTGATAGATTGCTTCAGAGTCGATGTCGTAGCCGTAGACAGATTGTGCACCGAGAGCTGCAGCGGCCAGAGAGAGGATTCCGCTTCCACAGCCGATGTCAATGACGTGGCGATTGCGAATGTGAGGCGCCATCAGTTGGAGGGTAAGGCGAGTGGTGGAATGAGAGAAATCGCCAAATCCAGGACCTGGAAGGAGTTGAATGGGTTTGCTCATGCCATAAGGGGAAAGATCAATATGTGCTTTACCGTCTTTAAAGTTGGGAGCAAAAAGTTCCCACTGTGAAGTCCAGAGCGTCATTGTTTTCTCCAGAAGGCAGGGGCGAGGAGGACGAGAAGGCTGAAGTATTCGAGACGACCAAGGAGCATCCAGAAAATACATATGATTTTAGAGAAGATCGAGAGGAAGGCATACGAGCCTGTGATTCCTAGTCCTCCCAAATTAAGGCCGGTGTTGTTGATCATGCAGCTGATGATTCCAATCGATGTCAGTGGATCTTGATGATCCAGCACAAGAAGATAGACGCCGAGCCCTACAAAAAGGATAACAATGCAGAAAAAAGTAAGGACTGTCATCACGGTCTTGGAGGTGATTTCTCGGTCGCCGACTTTCACAACACGGATGACTTCAGGTCGGAAGAGCGTTTCGATTTTATTTTTAATTGCTTTCATCAGGACGAAATAACGGATTACTTTAATACCGCCGGTTGTCGAACCTGACATTCCTCCGATGAACATCAAGATGACCATGAGGAGTTGGCAGGCAAATGGCCACATGTCATAGGAAGTAAGGTCAAAACCTGTCGAGGTTTGGGCAGAAATCGCCATAAACGATCCGTTTTGCAACGCTTCGCTCCAGGTAAAGCGGCTTGCAGATCCGAAGTGGGGCGTATTCCATAAGTTAAGAGACATCAGCAGGCATCCACAGGCGAGCATCATCAGATAAAGAAAGAATTCAGGCTCATAGAGGCGATAAAATTTTCCTTTAAGACAGTGAAAATAGAGAGTGAAGTTCAAACTTCCAAGGACCATAAAGATGGCAATGATCCAGTGGGTAGAGAGCCCGGGAAACGCTTGAAGACCCATGTTAGAAACCGTGAATCCCCCGGTTGAAATGGTTGAGAAGGAGAGGGTGATGGCTTCGAAAAAAGAGATGTGGTTCAGCATCAGAAGAGCGGTTTGGAAAAGGGTAAGGCCAAGATAAATCTTCCAAAGTAAGCTAGCAGTTTCTTTGATGCGAGGCGTCATCCCCTCTTTTGAAAGGCCGGCCATCTCATTTTCGAAAAGGAATTTTCCACCCATAGCAAGTGCGGGGAGAACGGCGATGAAGAGGACGACAATTCCCATACCTCCCAGCCACTCCATAAACGTTCTCCAGAAGAGAAGAGGTTTTCCTAGCGCTTCGACGCCGACTTTTAAAACTTCACCCGTGGCGGGGTCTTTGAGAGGAGCAATCGTTCCATAAAATGTATAAACGAGGGAAGGATCGAGAGGATGTCTAACCAGTGCTGGAGTTTCCACCCCTGCAGCGTCGTATTCTTTGGGATATAAGATTGTGACACCGGTAGTCGTGAGTCCTGACATCGATTCAAAGCAAGCATCGATCGGATTTTTTAACGCTCCTGTAAAAAGAAAAGGGAGAGAGCCAATTGAGGCGGTGAAAAGCCAAACGAGAACGACGACCAAAATGCTTTCTTTTCGATAGAGAGATCGTTTGCTTCCCTTGCCTTTCCACTGAAAAAAACGGGCACAGAGAAGCGAGACTCCCATCGTTTCCAAAAAAGCTAGAGAAGAACAGCGGCACGGCTCATTTAAAATGAATTCGTAAAAAATGGAAACGGTAAGTGGAATGAGTAAGATACCGGTGAAGTAGAGAAAATAGCGACTGAGGACCCTACTTATTTCAATATGACTCATAAAATTTTCTGCATAGCACTAACTGAGTTTGGGCTACAAATCACAATGGCCGTATCACCCGGCGTTAAAATACTGCTTCCCTTGGGAACCATCACGCCGTTTCTATTTTCAATCATTGCAATAAGAAAATCGCTTGGGAAATTTGCGTGAAGGTCGGATAGAGGCGATCCAACAAGATTCGAATCGGGAGAGATTTTTACTTCCATGATCTTGGCTTGGCTGTTGTAAAGAGAAGCAATTGAGATGATGGCATCATTTTCGATGATGGCATGGATTTGCCTTGCCAAACTTGCTTTTTCTGAAAGGATATTTGAAATTCCCATTTTTTTCAGGAAGGGAAGCGCAGACTCATCCGAGACGAGGGCTAGCACGTTGTTACAGCCCGCTTCTTTTGCAAGAGCTGCTGCTAAGATGTTGGTATCATGCGACTGAGTTGAAGCAATAAAAAAGTCAGCCTTTTCAATTTGTTCTTCTTGAAGAAAAGCAAAATCACATCCATCGTGGTTTAAAATAGTCGCCTTTGGGAAAAGTTTTGCTAGTTTTTCACACCGAGTTTCATCTTGTTCAATGATTTTGATGGAGATGTGTTGTTCTTCAAGAAGTTTGCAAAGATGGATCGTCGTCCCAGAGCCCCCGACAATGACCACGGACGAGATATGCGTTTTAGGAATTCCAAAGAAGTCGGTAACGGAACTCATCACATGCGTATCTCCGATGAGTGTCGCTTCATCACCAGGCATCAGATAATCATACCCTTTGGGGAAGATAAGCAATTCTTTCCTTTTGATCAGTCCGACAAGGAGATGGTCGTTTAATTTCACGTCAGAAAGTGGGACCCCTGCTTGTTTGAAGTTGTCTGGGATGACGACAGTTCTGAGTTGAACGGAGCCGAGAGCAAAGTTCTCAATCACTTGGTTCTGAGGAGTCACAATGTGTTTAAAGAGTTCATGAGCTACAGTGAGCTCTGTTCCCAAGAGATGATCGACAAAAAAGAGACGGGAAAACTCGAGCCTGCTGTGATCTAAAAAGGCGTTTTGCCGGATACGAGCGACCGTTTTAGGGTATCCTAAATTTTTGGCCATCGTGCAGGCCACAAGATTGGTCTCATCGTCACTGCTCATTGCAATAAAAAGATCGGGAGATAGATCGGCCAGTTCCTCGAGGACTTTCCAATCGGTGCCCGAGCCCAGACGGGTGGCAACATCGGCAACACGAGAGACTCTTTCAAGCGCTTTAGGGTCTACGTCAATGACAATCACATCGTGCTCTTCTTCCGCGAGTGTTTTAGCAAGAAAGGAACCGTGGATCCCTGCGCCTAAAATAACAATTTTCATGCCCCCATATTAACATATTCGATAGATAAGTAAAGCTTGCTCAAAATCGTCTTCTTCCCGACAATTGATGGTTTGCACCGGTAGCTCAGCTGGATAGAGTACATGGCTACGAACCATGAGGTCAGAGGTTCGAATCCTCTCCGGTGCGAAGCACTCTATGATCATTAAAACCTTTAGTTGCGGGCCGATTGAGACCAACGCTTACCTGGTCGAATGTCCTGAGACTCATGAAGCTGCCCTTATCGACGCACCGCTAGGGGTTGCCTCTGAAATAAAAGATTATCCTAACATTAAAAAGATCTTTATCACCCACTCCCACTGGGATCATATCGCAGATGCGGCCAAACTAAAATCGACATTCCATATCCCCCTCTATATCCATTCCTATGATGAAGAAAATTTGAAAAAGCCGGGTTCCGACCGTCTGCCGCTTTTTTTTCCTGTGCAAGGGACGAAAGCCGAGGGACTGCTGGAAGAGGGAGAAAAATTCAAAATTGGAAAGTTAGAGTTTCAGGTGATTGAAACCCCGGGCCATTCCCCCGGTGGGGTCTGCTTCTGGTTCCCAAAAGAAAAAGTTCTATTTTCAGGGGATACTTTATTTAGAGGTTCTATGGGGAGAGTTGACTTTCCGACATCGAGTCCTGCTCAAATGTGGGAATCATTAAAGAAACTTGGTAAACTACCGCCTGAAACCAAAGTTTATCCAGGTCATGGCCCGCCAACAACGATTGGCAGTGAAAGCTGGATCAAAAACGCAGGAGAATAACACATGCACGCACTCATTGGAAAACAAGCCCCCGTCTTTAAATCACCGGCTGTTGAAGGTGGAAAAATTGTCAGCGACTTTTCGCTAGAAAAGTTCATCGGCTCGTATGTCGTTTTTTTCTTCTACCCGCTTGATTTTACCTTTGTCTGTCCAACCGAGCTTCATGCGTTTCAGCAGGCGCTCGATCAATTTCGTGAGAAGAATGCCGTTGTGATTGGATGTTCTGTCGACAGCGCACATAGTCACCTTGCTTGGCTCAATACGCCGATTGAAAAAGGGGGCATTCAAGGAATCACCTATCCGATTGTGGCGGATCTGAAGAAGAATATAGCAAGAGATTTTCAAGTCCTCAAAGAAGATGAAGGGATTGCCTACCGCGGCCTTTTCATCCTCGATCGCGAGGGAGTGATTCGGCATCAACTGATCAATGACCTTCCCCTCGGCCGCTCTGTCGATGAAGCGCTCCGTACACTCGATGCTTTAATTACCTATGAAACGCATGGGGAAGTGTGCCCAGCCAACTGGAAAGTGGGTGAGAAAACCTTCAAAGCGACACGGCAAGGCATCGAAACCTATTTTACGGTTAAATAGTCGTAAAGATCTTTCTCTGAGACGATGAGAAGACATTGATGGAGAAGACAAACCGAGGTTGCCCCATGAATCAAGTCTTCATCGCCGACTCCCGGAAGACAAATGGCTGACAGGTGAGGTCGGAGAGGGGCTTTTTTAAGCCATTTAAGCCCAAGCATATAATCGCCGTAACTATATCCCTCTTCTGCAACGCGAAAATAGATCAGATTCCGATGAGAAAGAAGAGCCTGGATGGCGTACTGAATCCCTTCACTTTCTTTGGGGGGATTTCCGAGCTGGTTGAAGAGATCTTCAAGCGAGCTGAGCGAAATAGGCTGGCAAACCGCTCCTTTCTCAGCGGCGCCGAATAGAAAAACAGTCCCGTGCATATCTCCTAAAAAACACATATAAAAATTATTTTAAAGTTTATTTTCAAAGTTCGGTTCAGGTATGACCTATCGTATAGGAGTGCATATGAGTAAGATTTTGGGTCTTTTTTTATTAACCGCTTGTTCTCTTTCTGCTGTCGAAATCCCTATGGACGGAGAGTTGAAGAGTTTTTCTCTCAAAAAAGGGATCGAAATCTGGATCAAAGAACACTTAACAACCCCTGCTCAAGTTGCCTGCCGTTTTATTGGGCAAGATCCCATTCAAGGTAAACCGCAAATCTTTGATCAACAATTTCTAGCGGAGAATTTTGAAGAAGAGCTGCCAAATTTTCTCGATTATTGTGAAGAAGAGATCGAGAGAAAGGGAGGAGCTTCACTTGGGCTTGTAGCAGTCGGTGTTGTAGATCCAGACGGCCTCCACTCGTATCTATCGGACCGTTATGGTCATCTCGAGGTCAAAAACAGAATTAGTGAAGAACCAGTTCAAGTCGTCTACACAAAAAATCTGAATGAGATTGATGTTCTTCTCAGCTATCCGACTGTTTTGTTCCATGTTAAAACCGATGAAGATTTGAAAAAACTCTGGGTCTTCTATCTCATTCAGTCGATGGCAGAGAATAGATTCAAAAAAGCGGCCTCTCTTGCAGATGGAAAATGGATTGCACCAGATGAATCAAAATACATGCTTCCTGCTTATGCAACAGTGGGACATGGAATTCAAAAGATCTCAGGGACCGTACAAGAAAAACTGTTAACAGCCTTTCTGGTAGCGATTCAAGAGCTTAAAGAGAAAGGATTTACCGAAAGCGAGCTGGCTTCTTCTAAATCGCAGCTTCTTAAACATTTAAAGCGATTTTATAAAGAGAGCCCTAATGAGCAAACCCTTGCCGATTATTATGCCTCTCACCTCGCAGCTTCGCTCTCCTGTTCAGATTACACCACGTTTATGACCCTTTCGTTCCAGATGATCCCTCAGATTGCAATGTCTGACATAGCAGAAATGCTAAAAGTCTCTTTCAGAGATGATATGCGACAAGTTGTGCTCCACTTTCCTGAGGGGAATGGTATTACACGTCAAAATGTTGAAGAGACATTAAAAGCACATGTGAGTGACAGTCTTGAGTTTGTTCCACAAGAACCTACCAGGCTCGTTTTAGAGGAAGGTAAAGATGCTTTTTCACAGCTTCCGATAACTGATGAAGAACAAAAGATGATTCGCGGTGTCATACAAACTGTAGCTGAGACAAATCCGATTAAGCTTGGATTTATTCGTTCCGATCTCGAGAAAAAACGGCTGCAGCTCCTTCACATTCATCCTCTACGTTCACTTTCCACAATGTTCACAGATCCTTACACAAAACAGTGTGTTGCAGAGATTATGGACAGTTTCTTCAAATGGAAAAGTTTTATCAGTGATTTCTCAAAGAGAATGAACCAAGAAAGTCAAGATGAAAATCTTCAAATGTATATCCAAGGATTTTGCCTTACCGTTAAAGCAAACCCTGATCAAGTGCGGCAGTACATCGTAAAGAAAGAATGGGAAAAACTCGTGAAATACCTAGTCAAACTCAATTAAAAAGAGTGTTGATGATCTCTTGATACTTCTTCTGCAACTCTGTAGAAGAAGTATCGAGCAGCTGCTGATCTTGGGTTTTCCGAGAGACGATTTCAAGTGCTTTTGACGCTTTGATATTCATTCTTTTTTCAAACCGTGTGACGAGGAGTTCATCCTCAGTTGTGATCAAAAACTCATACGGGGTTCGACTTGCATTATAACGGGTTGAAATCGCAAAGTTTTTTTGCCGCGGATGGAAGATCGACTCCCCTTCAAACCACGGCTCTACTTTTCCTAGGACATACTCCAAAAGAGTAGGAAAAATATCGAGATGGGTCGTAAAAGAGCCCACCGCTTTCTGATCCGGGATCCGATAATAAAGGGGGACGCGGGTTTGAGCTGCATTCAAGTTAGAAGCATGAAAAATCCGCCCCTCTTCAAAAAATTCTTCTCCATGGTCACTTGTAAAAACCACAACCGCCTCATCTTGACGAGGATGGGCGTCAAGAGCTGTTAAAAACCGATTAAACTGCTGATCGATGTGGTAAATCGCATGGCGGTACCGATTTTTAATCCCCTCTAGGTCATCTTTGGAATAGGTGAGTTGAAGATAGTCGATGGCTTTTGAAAAGGGTCTTAAAGGAAGTTTAAGATGTGGAGGCCAGCTGTAATCAAAATGGGTTCCCTCCAGAAAAACAATAAAAAGATGACCCTCTTCGGCTAATGCCATCTGCTGCAGCAAATGATCAACACATCTAACGTCAAAAACATGATTTTCATTTTCTTCATCTGCAAAAACTTTGAATTCATCAGCGAGGTTTTGATTTTTTCCAAATAGAATCTCATCCATTTGGTAAAAGTTAAGCCTAGACGCTGAGAGCACGTGGATTTTGTAGCCGGCTTTTTTCAAAAGTTGCAGAGGAAGACTCCCCAACGACCATGCTTTCGGTTTCCGATCGGTCCATGAAAAAGGGTAGCTACTGTGAAAAATCGAGAACCAAGAATACGGTGTTGCATTAGCTCCAGAGACTGCTCGTGGAAATGAGAGCTCTTTATTTCTAAAATGCACAAGCGCGGGTGCTGTTTCCTCCGTGATAAAATCTTCCCGAATACTCTCAGCGATAAACAGGTAAATGTTGGGCTTTTTGACAGCCATCACATCAAGTTCCTCTAACTTTGCCTTGTACCACGACTCTCCAGGTTTAGAAGGGAGTGATTGCGGGAGGTTCCATCTAGGATAGCTACCTGTTAAAAGCGTGGTTTTCCAGGGCAGCGCTTTTAAAAAAGGGGCATCTTTTTCAGCACTTGCAATCGTCGCAATTTGATAATCGAAAAAAGTAAGCGCAGCAACAACCGAGAGCGTGAAAAATGAAGCGGCTCCGTACGAAAAATAGAGAGGTTTTTTGGACGAGAGCCGATCTGTGATGCGAAATAAGAAAATTCCAATCATGACAAGCACTACAACGCCCACTCCCATGAGTAGCCATGAGGTCAGCTGAACGTTACTTGCCCTTAAAAGTTCGACAAAATTATCAAAACTCTCCGCAAAAACAATACTGAAGCTATACCAAATCGACATATCCATGATTCGCATCAAAGGGAAATCAACCAGATGCATGAGCAATAAAACAAATGTGCCAACAATGAAAACGCCTTTTGCAAATCTTGGAAACTTTTCGCCTATCCACGCCCCGATCAAGACCAGTGCCCCGACTTCAACCAGACATTGTCCGATGGCATAGATCATGTAAAAGACCCGATTCAATTCAGTCCCTTGCTCCACCAGGCTCACATGCAAGATGTGCACAAGTGCAAGCAAAACAAAAAGAAGACCAAAGTAAATGTAATTCAGGGAATGACGCCGGTTCATCTTATTTCAAATAGATTTTCTACACTTTATCGTCAATCAAATGACAAGAGAGTTGAGAAATTCATTAAGAAGAATTAAAATTTCCCTCAAAAATAGGATCAATATGGTTATTTCAATGCGTGTTCATACCTTAGGCGACTCGGTTCTTGATAACCTCTACTGGATGGTGAATGGGGAGGGGACAAATCTAGATGAGGCCAAGGATAATAGTGTAGAAGGACAACTTCAAAAGCAGTTGGGTCAAAGCTATACTGTCGTAAGCCGTGCTTATGATGGATTTACAACAGAAAATGTCTTAAAGTCAGGGGTTGTTGGAGGTGTTCTTTTTGGTCACTATGAAGATGGAAGCATCTTTTCATACAGATTAAAGACCTATGTTTGTCATAAACTAAGGCAAGATGTTCCTGATAAAAAGTTTGAAGGAAAAATCTATACAGTTTGCCCTCTTGAGCAACTTAGAGTTGATATTCAGCAAAAACCCGCTGTTAGACATTTCGTTGTCTTAAGTGTAGGAGGCAACGATTTCAGAGAAAAACTTTTTAATCCTATCGGTTTGTTGACTTCAGTCTCAAAGGTACAGCAGCAGTATTTTAGGATCCTAGACGAACTTGAAAAAATGAAGCAAGATACCAAAGCGGATATCGTTCCGATTTTAATGTTCCTGTATCCTTTGGACTTGAGAGATCAACCCTACAGAATTTATACAATTTTACGAACTGTTTCAGTCGCCGTTGTAGCTTTACAAATTGGTTCTTTAGCATGTTCAGCTGCGTTAACCTTCGCTTCGGTAGCAGGTAGGGTCAGTAAAAAATGGGCTGCTGCGTCAACAATAGGTGCTCTATTGACTTGTTTTGTAACCACTCGTGCGATTCCTTTTAAAGTTACACTCGGTATTCTCAAAGGTCAAGATAGTGCTCTGACGTGTTTAGGAGCTTTGCTCGAAAAGTTCTATAGACCGATTGTCAATCGGTCAGTTGCAATGGATATCCCGATTCTTGATTTACCCAATACGTTTGACCCTCATAATTCTTCCCTCTATCTAGCTCAAATAGAGCCCAGCGCAATGGGCGGAGCCTTAATTGCTGAAGGCCTTGCAAAGGTCATTAAAGAATATCAACCTTCAACAAATGGCAATCAGATTTACTCTAAACGTCCTGGTACAGATGCTTATGTGGGACAGGCTAAAGATGATCCCGATGCTTATGAAGTTCATTTAACTTGAAGCTCGTCTTCGATTTCGAGGAGGCGATTGTATTTGGCGACGCGGTCGCTGCGGGAGAGTGAGCCTGTTTTGATTTGTCCAGCAGAAGTTGCCACGGCGAGATCGGCAATGGATGTGTCTTCTGTTTCGCCTGAGCGGTGAGAAATGACGATACCAAACTGGGCTTTTTTCGCCAGCTCGATGGTGTCGAGGGTTTCTGTGAGAGTTCCAATCTGATTTGGTTTCACTAAAATAGCATTGGCAGATTTTTGATCGATTCCTTTCTGCAGGAAACGTCGGTTGGTAACGAAGATGTCATCGCCGACAATTTGGATGGGGAGTTTAGCGGAAAGAATTTTCCAATGTTCCCAATCGTTTTGATCGAGAGGATCTTCGATCGAGGTGATAGGATAACTCCGGCAAAGCTTTTCCAAGTAACTGATGTAGTCAGAAGGAGAAAGACCCAAGTAGGTTTTGGAAGCGGGATCGTAATACTCAGAGGCAGCACAGTCGAGCGCCAGCGAAATCTCTTTTCCTGGTTTATATCCCGCTTTTTCGATCGCCTGGAGGATGAAGTCGAGCACTTTTTCATGTGATTCGATGTGAGGGGCAAATCCCCCTTCATCGCCGACAGCTGTCACCTGGTTTTTTTCTTTGAGGAGTTTTTTAAGCATGTGAAATACTTCAGCGCCCCATCGAAGAGCTTCACGAAAAGAGGGAGCTCCTGAAGGACGAATCATGAACTCTTGAAATTCAAGAGGATTATCGGCGTGGGCCCCGCCGTTGATCACGTTCATGAGTGGCACAGGCAGGGCGTGGCCATTTCCTAGATAGCGGTAGAGGGGAAGTTTTTTTGCCCCCGCCGCTGCATGGGCAACGGCCAGTGATACACCAAGAATTGCGTTAGCGCCCAGGCGTGATTTGTTCGAAGTGCCGTCACAAGCAATCATCGCAAGATCGATTTTCTTTTGTTCGAAAATGGAAAATCCTTTCAGAAGGTTTGAAAGTTCTCCATTGACGAACCCAATCGCTTTTAAAACCCCTTTCCCTCCATAGCGGCGCATGTCTCCGTCGCGCAGCTCGACAGCTTCGTGCTCTCCAGTTGAAGCTCCTGAGGGTACGGCAGCCTTTCCTACAAATCCATCGGATGTGATGGCTTTCACTTCAAGAGTAGGATTTCCTCTGGAATCTAAGATCTCTAAGGCGTGTAAAGAGGCAAGCTTACTCATGATAACTCCTTTGAAATCGTATAAAGTAAGATCGAAGCGGCCGATGCAACGTTGAGAGATTCCACCTTCCCTTTCATGGGGATGGTGACCGGTTTTCCTAGCGCACGTGCCTGTGAGGACGGTCCTCGTGTTTCGTGTCCTAAAATTAAAAGTAAGGGGGATGAAAATGCTGTTTTGGAAAGAGGAGTGCCTACGATATCAGCATAGACGATTTGTCGATCTTTCTGAAAGTTTTTAACTTCATCCCAGCTCAGCTCTTGCCACGGCAGGATAAGGGGTGCGCCTCTGGAAGCTCTGAGAGCTTTATCGTTATAGGGATCGGCCGATCCTTGGATTGTAATCACACCGTCCCAACCGAGCGCGAGGGCAGTACGGAAAATCGTTCCGACATTTCCAGGGTCGCTTAAGCCATCAAGTAGGACAATCAGTGGACATTTTTTCAAATCAGGAAAAGTAGGAATCACCACTTCGGCTGCAACGAGATCATCTGTCTTATGACCAATAATTTTTTGAAGCACCTCTTCAGTTGCTTGCTCAGATGTTTCAGATTTGATGGAAAGCGGCTCAGTTGAAATTAAAGTTTTTATCTTGCAATGCGCTGCAATTTCTTGGACGACCGTTTTCCCAACAAGCAGGAGGGACCCTTCTTCTTTTCGAAAATCACGGCTCTCTCGGAGCTTAACAAGTTTTTTAACGAGAGGGTGTTGTAAGCTAGTAATGAAGCGTGGTATCATGGGAAACCTTATGATTGCACAATCTCGATTCAGGAGCAAGATTTTGTGGAGTGCCCTATCCGTGGCACTCTTTCTATGGGGATGGCATTATGCCTACCACAGTAAAGTTTTTGGATTTTCCGTTGCGAAAATCACATCCGATTTTAAATATCATCCCGAATGGGAAGTGGAAGCTCCTTCTGAGATTCAGCGGAAAGCGCTCGATGAGATTTTCTCTCAGCCTTTTTACTACCTTGGCGCAGGATCTCAGTCGTATGCATTTTTGAGCGCAGATGGTAAGACAGTTTTGAAGTTTTTTCGCATGAAACATCAAATCGTTCATTTAAAAGATCTCTGGGTAGGTGATCGATCGGAAGAAAGAAAAGAGAATCTTTTCTCAATCTACGCCTCTCATAAATTGGCGTTTGAAGAGATGAAAGAAGATGCAGGACTAATTTATATCCACTTAAATAAAACAAACTATCTCAATAAAAAAGTGCAGTTAGTAGACAGGATTCGTAGGTCCCATGTCGTTGACTTAGACACCGTCGAATTTGTTGTGCAAGAAAAAGCCGAACTTATTTTCGATAGACTACAAAAGATCCTTCGGAATAAAGAGAAGGTAGATGAAGCTCTGACGACTGTGATGCACCTTGTGAAAAGACGCATCGATAAAGGGATCGCAGACCATGACAAAGCTGTCACACACAATTTCGGCTTTGTGGGAGATCGTGCGGTTCAGCTCGATGTAGGACGGATTTACAAGGGGTATAAACCAAAAGATAATGAGCGTATTTTAGAACGGATAGATAAGTGGCTCGATCAGCAAAATTAATTATTGTTTGTATAGTTCTTTTAGGTCTTGGGTTTTGTTTCTACCGTCCCGGGGCAAAGAAAAATCATTTGACTGGAGTCGCGAAGGTTCAATCGCGCGTTTCAGACTCTAAATTTTTTAGAGCTCTCAATGAAACTGCCATCCAGTTTAAAACGACCTCCTTTTCTCCTGATATTGTTTCATCAACACTTTCCCCTAACCCTAAGTGGGCAGTCCAAGAGCCGACCGCCAAAGAAAAGAGAATTCTTGAATCGATCTTGTCGGAAAAATTTACATTTTTAGGAGAAGGTGCCCAAGCGATTGCTTTTCAGAGCAAAGACGGAAAGTATGTCTTAAAGCTTTTCAAGATGCGTCGGTTTACTCCCTCTCTCCTAGATCAACTCTGTCCTCATGTGGTAAGACGTCGCATCCGCAATCTCAATTGGGTCTTTAATGGTTATAAAAATGCTTTTGTCGACTTGAGAAAAGAGACCGGTCTTGTCTGGATCCATCTTGCCAAAACAAAAGGGATCAATCGAAAACTTACTGTCGTCGATAAAGAAGGGCGCACCCACTTGCTCGATGCCGATGAGACAGAGTTTGTCATCCAAGAAAAGGCGGACCTTCTTTTCCACCGTCTGAATCGTCTTGCAAAAGAAGGGAAGCAGGAAGAAGTTGAGAAGTCGATCCATGCAATCTATGCTCTTGTGCAGCAGCGGATTGATAAAGGGTATGTAGATCGTGACAAGGCTGTCAGCAACAATTTTGGCTTTGTGGGTGATCGCGCCATTCAGCTCGATGTCGGCCGTCTTTATAAAGGACGGAAAGAACGACAGCTCGAGCATGTCCAAGAGCGTATCGAACGTTGGAAATCAGAAACTAAACAACCGTCGTCGTAACAGTCGCGCCTGCTACACGGTGATCAGGGATCTCGATTGTCGTGCGAATCCGTGCAATGGTTTTCCCCTCTTCATTGGGAGCGATAACTCTAAGTAACATGACTAGCTTGATAGAAGCTTTTCCTTGCTGGACTTTCAGAGAGAGCCCTGCAGAATCATCTGTTAATAAACCATCTGTATCGGGTTGGATGATGTAACCAAGACGTTCATTATCAAAGAGCGGTTGAAGTGAAGTAATCAAATCGGCCCCGATTGTCTGCGTGAAGGCTGACAAGATGGACCATGCTGAATCATCGACAATTCCAACTTTCCCAAGTTCGCCCAGAACTGTATCAGCAATTCCTGGAGTTTCTTGTCTTTGCGGATTCAAAACGGTTCCGTTCAAAGTAATGTTAAGACCCTTTGAATCGCGAATGAGTTGTTGAATAATGGGGCCTGTATTTTTCGTGCGAAGATAATTCGTAGCACAATTTGCAATGATATCTTCTTTCAAGGTTGTTTTAAGAACGATCGTTCCAGTTCTTATTTGCCGTAAGTAGTCTCTGTACTCTTTTTGGGTATGGCTGGTTGAGCCCGTCGGAGTAACACCTTGATGAGGAAGCGATAAGACATTAAAGTTCCCTGTATAGGCATCTGCAGGTGAGGGTTTTGTCTGAGCTGTTCGTATAAGTGCATTGAGAGCATGCAGAATGTAAGCAGCTCTATTTTTGAGGATCGGTTGTTTTTTCACAATTAAAGGAGCAGCAATGATATTAACCATGAGCTCCTGAAGGGCTTGCTCAAGTTCTTCTTTGGAAGCCGCTTCGAACTTTCCTGTGCGGTAGAGATGTAAGAGCACAATGATGGCCTTGAGAGCTCCGCCTCGATCGATATCGTCCTTACAGAAGGCTTCTAAGATAGAAATCTTCAGTTTTTTACACAGTGCAAGAGCTGCTTCGGCGTAGGTTAAAACAACAAATGCTTGAAACTCTTGGAGGGTGTCAAATTGAGCATGATCTGGAAAGAAAGTAGTGCAGACTGAGTTCATGTACTCTTGGAATTCTGCTTTTGAGAGCCCTTTCCTTTGTAATTTCTCAGGAACAACGTAACCTGTATTCGTTCCATACATTTGTTCAGCAAATTCTCTTTTGGCTTGCTCGACTGTCTTAGGAACATATTTTTTTGGCTCAACAAACTCCCCATCAAAGCGAACAGCCCAAGGAAAGAAATTTTCCTTGGAAGCAAGACCCAACCTGAGGTTGACACGCACGCCCTCAAAAGAATCTTGGTGATTCTCTGCAATCAGATGTAAAATATTTTGCTTTTGTGCATGCGCTGCATCGATAAAAGCGACATAGTCATCGGTGATCACAGAACTTCCCCAATATCCTGAAAGAGTGACAGGGGTACCGTGTCTTAAAACGGTGACCGTTTGTTCACCCATTTTCAGTTGGCCATAGATATAGGGAATGTTACTGTCTCTAAGAAAGTCTCTTAAGTTAAGGCTGCCCATGAGCTTTTGCCAGTAGAGAACAGGTGTTGCAAGTCCTTGATCTAAAGGAAGTTGTTTAACTTTTGTAAGCCGTCTTTGTAATTCATCCCAGAAGGTTGCGGGTGTCACTGGAGCGGTAAAGCTATCGGAGGCCATTTCAACCAGTCCTTTGCAGTAACCATACAGCTTAACTCCTGCAAATCGGTTATAGGCAAGCAGATGGATCCATTCTCGGCATGCAGGATCATCTTGTTGTTGTAAAAGTGCTTGGGCCGCTCGTAGGGTATAAATGAAATCGGTGTTTTGACTTCGGACATCACTGTTTTCTAGATTGGTAACGATTTCGTATAGCCTTAAACAGAGGGCTTTTAAAGGAGTATTTCCTTTGATACGATAAACACGGTTATAGAGTTCAAGACCTTTTCCAATTGTCACAAGACGATAAAGGTGGTCTAAGATGTGACGATATTTCATCTCTTTGGCTTGATGATCATAACCTACAAGATTCCCCCATGCCGAAGAGAGAGTTGTCGTAATGCGTGTGACTGTGGTTGGAGGAGGAGGTTCTGCTTCAATTTGAGAACTCATCAGACTGAAGCTGGAAGTTATAAGCTTTGACTCTTGAAAATTGATCATCGAGCTCATCAAATTTGCAGCAGGAGAAGAGGCGACAGCGACAGTGTTAGGAGGGAGGTCTACTAGAGGCAGTAAATTATCGGTAGGAGTGTCAATTGTAGCAGGAGTGCTAGAAAGATCGACAGTGACAACCGGTGGAGGTTCAACAGGAGCAAGTTCAAAATAGTAATACTCATCTCGCATGACCCCGGCTCGAATGCGGTCATCACGTTGAACGAGATAGGCGCTTTTTTCGTCAGGTGAGAAAAGGAGAACTAAATCGGGTCTACTTGCTAAAACGGCGATCAAGAAATTGATATCGTAAATATCACTAATATTTAAAGCGTTAATATCTGCAAAAAATTGTAAACCTGAATTAGGAATTTCATAGGTTGGTAAAACAAACCCTTGTAATGGCACAGATGATTTAAGGACCGGAACACGGTATTCAGGCCGATAGAGGTAGGGGTCGATCTCTACTTTTGGTTCTAAGTGGAGCTCATAATTAGTGCCTCGGACGATGTTCGCAAAAAGATAAGAGGTCATCGCAGCGACAAAATAGAGGCTATTGAAAATACGATCTGCATCCTCGCGGCACGCCAGAGTCACTCCTTTGAAATCTCTATAAATGCAAGCTGAAGCAATACGGCTGAGGATCACAACCGCATACCCCATCATGGTAACCAAGGAGCAGGTGATAGCCGCCATGGCGTAGACGTGGCGGGCAAAGGTGCCGTAAGGGACTGCCTCTGGAGTGACAGACATTGAAAAAAGATGTTTTACGCGCTCGGAGGGGTGTGGGATCGTGTCAGAAATTTTTTGAAGGGAAGGTATCATGGTTGAATAATTTCTCGTTAATTTCCATGATATTATAGAGGAATATAAAATTTATTTCCAAAGAGAAGATTTCTTTAATAGAGCAATAATTTCTGCGCGATCTTCTATTTGTTGATTAATAGAAATTTTTTCAGCTTCTTTAAGGAGTAACCCCATTTGCTTGCTAGGTTTAACTCCTTCAGCCATCAGATGTTCTGCACGAATTAGAGGCTCGCCCGCTTGAATTCTGTGAATGGCAGGTTCCATTTTATGACGATAATTTTTGTGCTCGATTAAAAAAATCTCTTTATCTTTAGGGGGCAGGTGACAGGCGATGATTTCTAGCACAAGTTGGGAGTGGGAGTGGGCATAAAAATGGGCCCATTCGACGGGTTCTAATTGCTTTTGCCATGGGGTGGGTAGCTCCATGAGTCGTTTGGCATAGATGTAGAATTCGACAAACGAGCGATCTTCTTTTGAAAGTTTTAAACTTTCACAGAGGTGGACGGCATCTTCAAGAGAAGCATCAGGGAAAAGCTCTAAAAGCTCGGCGATGGTAGGGGCGTTTTTGGGGAAGAGTGGAATAGATTCCACACGCTGCTTGATTTGCTGAGTTGTCAAACTTTTGAGCTGAGGGAAAATAGTGGGTAATAGGCCCAGCTCATGAAGAGTAACAAGGCCAGTATCAAAATGGGCAAATTGTGACATTTTCTTAAACTCTTGCCACACCCTCTCCATCGCAACAGAGGGAAGCAGGGTGGAGGAAAGTTTTAAAATGGCTTGCAACGTCTCCGGTTCAATGGGAAACCCAAACCGGGTGGAGTAGCGAACAGCCCGCATCATCCTGAGTCTATCTTCAGTGAACCGTTCAATGGGACTGCCGATGGCACGCACGACTCCTTTTCGGATGTCGCTGACGCCACCAATGTAATCATAAATTTTATCTGCGAGGGGATCATAAAAGAGGCCGTTGATGGTAAAGTCGCGTCGCTGTGCATCGAGCTCAGGGGAGGCAGGGTCAATCCCTGTCGGCCGGCGTCCATCGATATATCCACGATCTTGCCGGAAGGTGGCCACTTCAAACTGGTGCGATCCGATCACGACAATGACAATGCCAAAAGCAACACCTACGGGGATTGTTTTAGGAAAAAGTTTTTGAATCTCTTCAACATCTGCCGACGAGGCGATGTCAATATCATCAGAAGGGTGTTTCATCAGAAAATCACGGACCCAGCCCCCTGCAAAGTAAGCAATATGACCTGCTTCCTTCAAAGTTTTAACGACATGAACAGCGGCATCTTTGTGATTCATGATGATGATTCTCAATGTATTAATAGCTCATTAGATATTTTAACTAAAGCGTAATAGATAGATTCTGCTATATTGCTTGGAATAAGGAGTATTCTTATGTCAACAAAGATGAAAGCATTTATTGGAATCATAGTATCATTTGTTTTTCTTATTATTCTTTTTACTTCAACTGGCGGATACCGTGCGACTCGCGTTGTTGAAGAGAAGAAAGAGACATGTGCAGTTGCAGAAAAAGTTGCAACGAGTGAAACTGTTGCACAAGTTGAAACAAAATAAGGGGTTTATATGAAAAAGTGGATAGGAGCTTGTTTATCGCTTGCCTTTGCGGCGATTCTTTTTGCAGCGGGTGATATTGCCCCCTCCTATCTCTTTTTCTCTCCTAAAATGACTGAGTCCCATCTCCAAACCTATAGTGAAGCTGAGAAAGAGCTAATCGAAAAAGATTTGAAGGTGGTGCGTAGCGTCTGTTTTGAAGGTGTGAAGCCTGCAGAGCGGGCTCCTTTCTTTTTAACAACAGCAGGCGGTCCTGGCGCTCGCAAAAGTACGATCTTAGAAAGATTTGTGGCCTCCCACCCAGAGTATCAAGGGGGTGCTTATCTCGATCCCGATCAGCGGGGTTTAAAGTTCATGCCGCACACGTATTATGCCCAGTCACTCAATGCGAAAGCGGTAGCTGAAAATTCGAAATATGCTCCCACTGTGCGTGCAGCCTATGAGAAGTGGAGAGGTGCTTCCAACTACATTACATTGAAGCTCATGGAAGAAGCCTTTTATCAAGGGATGAGTGTTGTTCATGGTTCGACATCAACTGGAGGTCACTTGAATGATTTCTTCACTCAGCTCAAAAATAGAGGGTATGAAATCACGCTTCTTCTTTGTTCTTCACCTGACCAGCTCCGTTTTGATGCTGTTCAATACAGAAATGATGAACAACGGTTTTATCAATCGACACCTGAAGATGCTTTGAGCAAAGGAAAAGCATTCCCAGAAAGAATGGGTGTCTATTTTGCTAAAGCAGACACGCTTTATGTTTACTGGAGTGATTCAATCGAAACTCCTGAAAGATTAGCAGCCATCTTCTCAAAGGGAAATCTAGAAGTCGTCGATTCTCATGCTCTTGAGAGCTTTGTAACAAAATACGAAGCAGATCGAAAAGCTTTGGGCAAAGAGCTTCCTTCTTGGGATGATTTGGTAAAAACTTACCAATCAAGATAGATTTAATTTTCTAAAAACAAATCTTTTGTTAAACTAGATCTATCTTTATTAAGAGGATTGATTGGATTTAAAAAGTTTCATCACAGAGTCGTTATATCAAATCGTGGAAGGCATTCAGGCCGCCCAAGAGAAAGTTGGAGAATTCGACTGTGAAATTAGGTCGGATTTTCTCAGTAGAGAAAGTGAATTTCATGACGTTCACTTTGACATCGCGTTAACTGTTATTGAAGATGGCCCACCGAGTAAGTTACTGGTGATGGGCTTTTCTCAGTTCGGAAGCGAATCATATGAAAAGCTTCTATCCATCGTAAGCCGAGTGAAGTTTTCTATTCCTTTAACATTTCCGGCACGACACAAACTATCGTTCGTTCCCTTCAACACCCATTAATCGATGGGAATTATCCGAGTCCTAAATGAAGGGACTGTTAATCAAATCGCAGCAGGAGAGGTTGTAGAAAGCCCTGCCTCTGTGGTGAAAGAGCTCGTTGAAAACAGTCTGGACGCAGGGGCTAAAAAGATTTGGATTGAGATCCGCGGCGGTGGTTTTCAATTGATTCAGGTGGCCGACGACGGCCTGGGAATGAATCAAGATGATGCCGTTCTTTGCTTTGAAAGGCATGCCACTTCAAAAATCTCTCACATCGAAGATTTAAATTCCCTTAGTTCCATGGGATTTCGAGGAGAAGCTTTAGCCTCGATTGCAGCCGTTGCAAAGGTTGAACTCATTACAGCCCGTGAGGGCGAGCACGCAACGAGCGTTGAGGTCGAGGGGGGTACAATCCGATCGGTCGGCCCTGGATCTCGCTCACAAGGTACAACCGTTTCTGTTCGGTCTCTTTTCTACAATGTTCCCGCAAGGAAGAAGTTTCAAAAATCTGCAGCCTCTACCACCGCAGAAATTCATAAGCTCCTTTTTTCACTCGCGCTCGCCCATCCAGAGGTAGGCTTTGAGTTAACCGTTGGTGAGAGTCTCTTATTGTCGGTCGATCCTGAAACAGACGCTTCCCTTCTCTCCAATTTAGAACAACGGATTGAAAAAGTTTTCGATGTCTCCTTCCTGCAAGGACGTCGTCCTCTAGCCCATGATCAAGAAGGATATCTATTGCAAGGTTGGATCGGCTCACCTGTCGATGATCGTGTCAATCGATCAGGGCAATATCTCTTCATCAATCGAAGAGCTGTGATCTCAACCCTTGTCTCTTCTGCGATTAAGGCAGGGTATGGACATCGAATGGATGAAAAGAGATACCCTATTTTTGTTCTACATTTAACCGTTCCTCCGCAAGAAATCGATGTCAACGTTCATCCTCAGAAGCGAGAGGTCCGTTTTCAAAAAGAAGAGTGGTTAAAAGAGTTTCTAAAAACGGCCACACACGCAGCCTTCCAAGAAAAAGCTGCAACCTCCTTTGCTTTTCACGAAACGTCACCAATGTCGCTTCCTGATATACCTCTCCGATTCAGAGAAGAAAGTGCGATCCAAACTCCAACGTGGATTGCTGAGCCTGAAGTGATTGGATTATTTGAGCACTTTCTCTTACTCAATGCCTCCACCATAGATACGCCAGAAGAGGGGATCGTATGGGTGAACCTCCAAAAAGCACGAGAAGTTGTTTTATTGCGCTCACTCCAAAACAAAACTAACGAAGTTGTATCCCAAGGACTTTTGATTCCGATTCCACTGGCACTCAGTAAGGAAGAGCAGAAAGCTCTTCAAGAGAAACAGCCCCTCTTGCAACAGCTCGGGTTTTCTGTAGAAATGAGTGGAAAAGATCACTTTTTGATCCATGCCCTCCCTTCGTTTCTTGACGCGGGAGATGCCGTGGAAGCGGTAAGGCTGACATTAGAAGGAGAAGAGGTTTTCAAAAAGATTGCCGCTTTTGCAGTGCGAGGAAAAAAACGATTTATGATACAAGAAGCCTTAGCGCTCTGGCATCAGGTGAAAGAGCCGTTTGACCCCGCAGTGATTGCAAGAACAGGAACGCATGCCATCGAAAGTTTTTTCAGATAGAATTAATGCCGTTTTTAAAGCTCACAAAGTCGACGTTCTCATTATTGAAAAACCGATCGATCTTTTTTATCTAACAGGACTCAATCTCTCTCTCGGAACGCTCCTGATTTCCAAAAAAGGAGGCCAACTTTTTGTCGACGAACGATACCTAGCGTTTGCGAAAAAAAATGGACCGTGCCCCTGCGAGAAGACGACGAAAGAAGCTCTTTCAAAAAAATTAAATTCCTACTCGAAAATCGGATTTGACGCCGCCGAGACGTTGTATGCAAGATTCGAGGAACTATCAAAGCTAACAATAAAAGAGCTTATTCCTCTTAAAAAACTCACCGACGCCACACGCGCAATCAAAACACCGACTGAAATCAAAGCACTTAAAAAGAGTGCAGCTCTTCTCTGGAAAGGTTTTCAGTTTCTCAAGAAAAACCTCAAAGTTGGAATCACAGAAAAAGCTGCTGCTACGCTCTTTGAAGTTTTTTGTCTTGAGAAGGGTGCAGAAGGAATGGCTTTTGAACCGATCGTCGCCTTTGGGAAAAACACCGCCTTCCCTCACTACAGGCCTGGTTCCACACGACTCAAAAAAGGGGACTCTGTCTTATTAGATTTAGGGGTCGTTGTCGATCATTATAACTCAGACATGACTCGGACTTTTTTCTTCGGGAAACCCGATCCGCGACTTGTTGTTTTTCATGCGGTGGTTAAAGAAGCGCACGATGCTGCCCTCCTCTATTGTCGACCGGGGGTGAAAGTGGGAGAGCTGGACCGGGCTGCCCGCCGCGTGATTGAAAAAGCAGGGCTTGATGCTCATTTGGCTCACAGCTTAGGGCATGGGGTTGGCCTAGAAATCCACGAATTCCCCCGCCTCAAAATTCAAGGTGAAGATAGTAATGTCACTTTAAAAGAAGGGATGGTCATTACGATTGAACCTGGGCTCTACTGGCCAGGAGTAGGTGGATGTCGCTTAGAAGACACCATTGTCATTACTAGGGAAGGGTATGACAATTTTTACCCGTAGAAGCTGGTCGTTTCGCCAGAAATTTTTCTTTGGGGCCATCGGTGCTTTTACGGTCTTTTTGATCATCTTAGCTCCCTTCAGTGAGTATCTCATCGAAAAAATGGTGCGGCAAACCCTCTCAAAAAGTTCAAAAATTGTGATTGGTTCTCTGAAAGAATGCCCCGATGTTCCTTGCATGATCGATTACATGCAAAAGCAAGAGCGATTTGTCTTTTTCCGGATTTCACTGATCGATCAGAGTTTCAATGTTCTCTATGATGCCCACCCTCCGCACCAAGGATCTGAGAATTTGCCCTTACTTGTAGGATCAGAACATCCTGAAATTGCAAAAGCCTTTAAGCAAGGTGAGTCTTTTTATATCGGCCATTCCGAACACTTTAATGAAACACTTGTCTACATCGTCACTGCATTCACAACACAGGGTCAGTCGTATGTTCTGCGGATCTCAATGCCATTTTCGCAGGTCGAAATTCTCATCCAACAGTTTCGTCTAGGTCTATATACGATTAATACCATCTTCATGATCACCTTCTTGCTCGGTGTGGGTTGGATTTTTTATCGATTAAGTCGCCCCATCCGACAAATCACTGACACCATCCGCCCATACGCTGAGGGGCAAGTCGATGCTCTTCCTAAAATTGAACTGCATCAAAAGATATCCAACGATTTTGACACACTGGCGCGCACGCTCAACTCTCTTTCCGATAAAGTACGCCAACAGATTCGTTTTGTCGTCGACGAACGGAATGAGAAAGAATCGATCTTAGATTCTCTCATGGAAGGAGTCATCGCTCTTGATGGAGAAGGAGTGATCCGGTATACCAATCAAACCTTTGCAAAAATGGTTGGCATTTCCAGACGAGATCTCTTTGGACATCACATAACGTCCGTGCATGCTTCTAAAAAAGAACCTCTTGCAAGAGCAACATCTCTCATCAAAATGGCACAAGAACAGGGAACGGTTGTGACTGATTCGATGGCCTTGGAAGACAAAGTCTTCCTCGATTTGATTGTGGTTCCTAAGCCATTTAAAAGTGGTGCCATTGTGGTCGTGCAAGATAAATCGAGTCAAAGACAGGTTGTTGAAATGGGAAAGGAATTCATTGCAAACGCTTCTCATGAGCTTCGCACTCCGATTACTATCATCAAAGGGTTTGCAGAAACACTTCAAGATTTGAAAGAAATTTCACCCTCTATGCTCTCGGAGATTACCGAGAAGATCGTCCGTAATTGCACACGGATGGACACCCTCGTCAAGAATCTTCTCACGTTGGCCGATCTGGAAAACATCCCTCAAAGCAGATTCCAGCCGTGTGATTTAGTTTTGCTGGCGGACAACTGTCTCCATCATCTTCAGAGCCTCTCTCCTGAGAGTGTGATTAAAATTGAAAAAACAAAAGATCATATCGTCATCGATGCCGATGCCGATCTCTTAGAGCTAGCTCTCATGAATCTCCTGGAAAACGGTATCAAATACTCCAAGCCACCTGCCCACTTAACCATCCATCTCGAAGACAAAAAGAAAGAAGTCCTTCTCTCCGTGCAAGATCAAGGGATTGGAATTCCTCCCGAAGATGTTCCCCATATTTTTGATCGGTTTTACACTGTCAATAAAGCCCACTCACGCCGTCTTGGCGGGGCAGGACTCGGCCTTTCTATCGTAAAAACAATTGTTGAAAGGCATGAAGGAACGCTCTCCGTTATATCCCAACTCGATAGGGGAACAACCTTTACCATCACTCTACCCAAAAACCGCCGCTGGGAAGAGAATATTTCTCTATAGTTTTAACTTCAAATCGACTACACTTTTTCTACAAAAAAGAGGGTTAAAGTCATGGTTTTGCTTTCATCAGTTTACTCTACCTTAACAGAGGCTTATCGCACCAAGAATTGGACATACCGAGATATTGCTTCAGGTCACCTTGCTGGAAATAAAGTCGGCCGCAAATTTTCAACTTCAAAACCAACTGTTGGATTTTTTCCCTGGGTCAGCACTGTTTTAGATCAAGCAAGTCTCTACTGTAAAGCACGAGATTTAGGGTTGTTTCAGAAAATGCCAGCTCTACGAAGACCTTTTATCTTCGGATCTGGTGTTGTGGCTTGTATCAACTTAATGGTAGTCATGACACAAAATCGGCAAAACAAATATACAAAGAACCTAATTTGGAATCTCACTCCTAAAGTCAATGCAGTCGGGTTGACAGCGGTTGCTGTTTGCGAGTTCCCAAAGCAGCCTATGAAGACAGCCACATTCTTTGCCTCCGGGGCAGCTTCTTTCTTCAGCCGAGTCTCCTTGGGCGGAACAGGCCTCCCCTGGAATGCATCTCTCTGGCTTGCACGGGCAAATATTGCTTGGACAGGCAACTGGACAGACCGCGCGCTCACAGCTTTCAAAGTCGTAAAAACGAATGTTTTGAAAGGTTAAAATGGTTTCGACAGATTTTCGCTGGGCTAATCTTGCATCAGGTTATTATGGAGCAAGGACAGCATTTTTTGCTTATCAACAGCCGCAGAGAAAATTTAGCCTTGACCAGCTGTTTTCTTCAGTCAATTTAGTCATAAGCATTAATCGTTTGTTCTCTGAGTTAGTTGCTCGCCCTTCATTGGCAGAGAAAGTTGTAAAACATTATACCTATGGATTGCTTGTTCTGCATGGGGTCGTAGTATTAGTTATGCATGGCACCCCTATTGATCCGTCAAAGCATCAAGGAGAAGACAAGGCATACGTTCAATTTTGGAAGTATTCCTCTAAACTGCTTGCGGTGACCGACGTGGCACTTGTCATCATGACGTCAAAACAAAACCGAGCACGAGCCGTTGCCTATGTAACGACGCTCGCATTGAGCACTTTAAAGGAATTGAAAAAACTTCCGAAGGCAGTAGTCCAAAGATGGAGTTATACCACCTACGTCGCCATTGCTTTTACATTATATGATGGAAATTTTTCCCAAAGAACAGCGTCCTTTGCAAGCCTTGCAATGATGCTGCTTCAGAAAGGAGACTTGTTTATTAAGTGAAGGGCGCGGATTTTTTCATGCTCCTCACAATGAATTTGAGCCGTTCCTTTCTTATCATTCTTAAAATTAAACAATAGATTCACGAGTTCTTGTGGGACCTTTGGATCTGCTTTTAAAAGGGGCTCGAAATCGACCTTCTTAAGAGCTTTTGAGGCATGGTTTTCACGCCAGTTCTTCTTCTCCAACTCAAACACCTTCGCTGCAAGCTCTTCACCTAGCGCTGCCCTTATCACTTGCTTGGGAGCATACCTAAAATAAATCGGCTTCGCTTTTTTATCGATCCGCACATATTCACTCAGCGCCGGATAACTAGTATTGGTCCCTTTCAGCATCTTGTAGTAAATCGCATCAAGCTCACGGCTCTTGAACTTCACGTCCTCCAAAGACTCAATCTCTTTTTCCATCATTTGCTTCACAATCGAGTAAGCCATATCTTTCCCCTTAGCAAATTCATAAGAGCCGTACAAGATTTCGATCAATCGAATCAAAGTCTCTTTAACATGGTGCTGTAGCTTAGGATTGCCCGTGTCATAGAGGGCATAGATGTTCATCTTGCTCCCTTCCGCGCCATCATGAAAAGCCCGAGGCGCTTTTTCTTCGTTATGTTCTTTGACTTGAGATTTAGGTTTACCAGCAGGCGTCTCCCCGCCTTCTATTTCCTTCTTATATTTCTCAAACGACTCTATATTTTGCTTCGAAAGCAACGCATGATAAGCCACATGTTGCTTTTCGATCAGCTTGCTTTCCCTTGCCGTCCCCATCACCGATGTGAATAGAAAAGAACCAACCAATGTCAAAAGTAACAAGAATGTAAAAACGAACGGTAAAAAGCTCATAAATCGAACCACAGTATAGCCGATCTACCCGTAAAAAATAGTATTGATTTTTTCTGGCTGCCCGTTAAGATGCTATCAATCAAGATTAATAGGAGGTATTTGTGAGAATAGATGAAGATATGACAACCAGTTTTGACCGCTGGTCGTCCCCCTACGAACTGACGAAAGAATCAAGCGTTGTTTTACAAGAACGGATTTTTTCAGGTTGTGACACTTCTTTCAGCTTTGCTGATAGAGATGTCGTCCATCACCGCGTTTTAGATGACCGGATTATAACCATCTTTCAAGATTCTACTTATCCTGAAGTCATAGCCAAAAAAGCTGAAACAGAAGTTGAAGCTTCTGCTGGACGAAATTATGAAAGTTCAGATGCTCGGGGAATGCCAGTATAGTAGTGTAGACCAAAGGTAAGAGAGAGTGCCCAGAATGAGAAAAAAGCTTCTCGCTCTTTTTATTCTGGGTTTATTAATCACCCTTTTGGTTCTAACATATAGATATTTTAATAAAATCGCTTATTTTGTTCCTGTCCCGATTGAAGGTTATTCGAGAACCAAACTTCCTTATATAAAAGCCTCAATAGATGAGCATGAATATTTTTTAATCCTTGATTTAGGATTTTCTGGTTATGCAAGTATTAATCCTGGTGAACTTTCGAAGATAAAGAATAAATCTTTTGAAGGAACTATTACCTCCGGTGGTGTTCGCGGTTAGAAGTATATAAATGATGTCTATCAAATTCCCGTATTAGAAATTGATAGAATGGGCTTTCATCCAGTTTTGGTAAAAGAAAAAACCTGCGAGACGATCTTTCACACAATCCTCTGTGGAGAGCAATTTAAACGTGCCATATTTTGTCTTCATACTATTGAAGTCTTTTTCTTTAACAATTTCTTCTCCAATGAAAACAGACGAAGCCACAAAATCTATTAGAAATTCACATTGGGGATGTTGAAAATATTTTCCTCGGTGAATAAAGCTCAATTTTGCAAGAGATTTTTTTGATTTCTATAGTATCAGCATGACAAGCATAGTCTAAGTCTTGAGACACATATTTGTTCTTCGAATAAATCGTCACGCAAGATCCTCCAACTAAACAGCATCAATGCCATCGCTCTTTAAGTGTTGGTAAACCAGCGCAGCAAGATCTTTTGTTGTAATCGTTTTCCAATTGATATCCTTTTTCATAAGGGCTTGCCTTTTTTTCTTGGACATTTTCGTGTTGGTCTTTCGTAGTATTTTTTCTTAATAGAGTCAGGCAGTGAAGAATACGCTTTTGAGATAAGTGATTTAAAATCTGTGAGAAAAGGATAGCGCGGATTCCGATGGTATATCCGATTTCTGCCTTCTATCGTACTGACAAGAATGCCTTGGTTTTCTAGGCGCGTGAAGGCTCTTTGAATTCCAAAAATAGGAACTCCTAAAGCTTGGCGAAGTTCACTTCCAAAGCATCTATCGTTAGCGATCATGTAAAATAACACCTTCTCAACAAGACGGCTATTAAATAACAGCTCAAACATATACCACTCCTCGTGGTATTTTGATGCAGAAAACAGCATGCTTGCATAAGTAATACGTATTAAGTTGTTTATGTTGGTATAAATTCATGATTGTTTGACATGGTCTTTTCCCCTTCTACTCCACTTTATCCAAGACTTAATCGAGGGGAATGGGTAAAGTTATTTTTTTTGTAGAGGTGTATATGCGAGTATGCTTTTTCGTTCTTTCAATTCTAGCGATGAGTTTCTTAGGAGCTAAGGAAACACAGCCCCCTAAGGAAATAAATGAGCAGGAAAACAAATGGAATAGTTGGGCTCGTCGCACAGAAGTATTCTATCAGACGGAAGCACGACATACGCCCATTTGGTCGATACAAACCATCCAACCTCTGTACCAAACAGAGCAATCTCAGAGATCGACTTTTTACACGCAGCTTCAAGCATCTGCCTTCAGCAAAAGTCGGTATTACAATGCTGGTCTAGGTTATAGATATCTCTCGCAAACAACGAACTGGATGGCAGGAGGCAGTATTTTCTATGATACTATAACGCAGGGACATCAAAGAATGGGTGCAGGTCTCGAATTTTTCTTAAAAAGCATGACTCTGCGAGGTAACTTTTATCAACCAATCTCAGGAATCAAAACAAAAAAATCTCACCATAAAACTGTAAAAACAGACGCTATGACAGGAATTGATGGCGAATTGGAATTCCCTTGCCCTTTCATGCCCTGGATTCGTTTTGCCGGCGGCGGTTTTTATTTTCATGGGAAACAACACTCTAAAGTGAGTGGCGCTAGCGGTCGCGTAGCGTTTTATTTAACCAAGTTTCTCCGGTTGGAAGTGGGAAGAGAGTCGAATAAACCATCAAGTGGTAGCAATTACGGGCTTATTTCACTCAGTTTTGGAAAGCCTCCAGAAGTTGATTACAGCTTATCAAGCTATGGAAAAGTTTTTTCATCAGAGGCTTTTCTTGGCAGGTCCCTGATCAGACATACCTTAGAAAAAGTGCGAAGGCAGAATCAAGTTCTCATAGAAAAACATGAGACAAAAGTGCCTGCACCCGTTGCCACTCCTTCCGGTAGTTGTAGTGTAACTTGTTCACAAGGTCAACTTCTCTGTGATGACGCTTGTACAGATCTTCAAACAAGCAATCAAAATTGCGGGAATTGCGGAAATGCCTGCGCTCAAGGCCTAACTTGTGTTGGAGGAGCTTGCGCCTTAGTGTGTCCTGGCAGCCAGATAGGTTGTGGTGGCAGTTGTGTGAATGTTAGCACAGATTCACAGAACTGTGGATCATGCGGAAATGCCTGTCCACCTGGTGAGAGTTGTGTTGGAGGAGACTGTCAGTAAACTTCTTTTGTAAAGGGATGCATTTATAAAAAAAGGGGAAGATCGTTGCCATTAACTTTGACTTTCATAAGTCTAGGTTTATGCTTTGGAAAAGAAGTCTCAAATTTCCCCGTCTGCTCATCAAAGAATTCAATTTCCATTTTTGTCACCTGCTCACTTAAAACTTCACGACGAGGTGTGCCTTCTGGTGAATAGGACGTGAGAGTTAGGGTGTTGTTTTTGAGTTGGAGAAGGGCTTCGACCTCAGCGCGGAAACGAGGGTCGGGGTCGATGCCTCCTTTATAGCGGATGTAATAGTCCTTATTGGGGAGGGGTTTGACATCGAGGATCTCTTTGAAGAGAACTCCGAAACGGAGCTTTAGTCTTTGTTCGTTCAGAATCTGTTCTCGCTCATGTTTGACGAGCTTTTTCGCTGTAATAGCACCGAAGAAGCCGCTCATCAAGATGGCAATCACGCCAGCCATGAGGCTGAACGCAATGAGCATTTCTAGGAGAAGCATGGGACGACGTTTTCTCATCCCATCTATCTTTGGCGGGAGACGCTATTTTCTTCAACACCACTTTTTAGGTGCGCGGAGGGTAAACCAGCCTAGACCTACTGCTAGAAGAATAAAGAAAGCCATCCCGATTGTGTCAGAGAAGAGGGCTCCTTTATCTCCATTCACCCAGCCTGTGACGGAAAGAAGCGCTAAGATAACGCCCATGCAAGCATCTCCGGCGACAAGACCCGAAGAGGTTAACACGCCTCGCTCAAAGACCTCTTCTTTCTTTGACATTCTACGAACAACATAGGAAACAACACCGCCGAGCATAATGGGTGTGCTGAGAGAGAGGGGGAGGTAGAGACCGACAGCAAACGCAAGAATAGGGATTTTAAGAATCTCGAGTAGGAGTGCAATAACAACTCCAATGGATACGAGTGTAAAAGGAATATTCCCTTCAATAACCCCTTTGGCAATGAGAGCCATCATTGTTCCTTGCGGTGCAGGGAGTTGTTTAGATCCAAATCCATACGCTTCGCTGAGGAGGAAAATCGTTCCACCAATTGCAAGAGCTGGAAGGAAGACGCCGATGATCTCTGCCAACTGCTGCGAGCGGGGTGTCGCTCCAACGATATAACCTGTTTTCAAGTCTTGTGAGGTTGTTCCGGCTAAACAAATCGCAACATTGACCACAATGGCCATTGTGAGTGCTGCAATAAGGTAAAATCTTTCTGTCCAACCGAGAGCGACGAAGATGAGGCAGGTAATCAAAAGTGTTGTAATCGTCATCCCTGAGACAGGATTGGACGTGCTACCCACAATGCCGACAGTGAGAGAGGTAACAGCGACAAAGAAAAACCCAAGGATCACTAAAAGTAAGATTGTGAGGAAATTCATTTTAGAGGCAGGCATGAGCCATAACGCCAAGATAATCGCAAGTGATCCCAAAATGAGCCACTTGAGGGAGATGTCTCGATCAGTGCGGGTTTGGGACAACGATTTTTGAAAGAGTTCTTTCACGCCGTGGTGAATCGTTTTCCAAATAAGGGGGATGATGTTGAATAGGCACAGAATACCACCGGTTGCAACAGCCCCCGCTCCAATATACCGGATGTAATTCGACCAGATATCATCAGCGCTCATCTGTGCGACAGGAATCGTGGCCGGATAAATAGCATCCGCTGAGATATCAAACATCTTGATGAGTGGAATTAAAACCCACCAACCAAAGGCACCTCCTGCAAAAATGACAGAAGCTATCCGTGGGCCAATGATATAGCCAACTCCCAAAAGTGCAGGTGTTCCATCAAAGCTAAATTCTGTCTTCTCATACCAAGAGATGGTCCAATTGAAAGTCTCTTTGAAAAGATTCAGGCCATTGGAGACAAATTTATAAACGGCGCCGACAACAATTCCGGTGATTGCCATGAGGGCTTTTGGTCCGCTCGATTCGCCTGATTTTAAAATCTCTGCACAAGCGGTTCCTTCAGGGAACGGAAGTTTTCCATGTTCTTTCACGATGATGTACCGGCGCATTGGAATCATGAAGAGAACTCCCAGAATTCCACCCAGCGACGCGAGCACAAAAATTCTCATCGGAGAAATCGTCTCTCCTAAAAGAAAAAGGGCAGGCACGGTAAACACGACACCGCCCGCTAGTCCTTCTCCCACAGAGGCAATGGTTTGTACGAGGTTGTTCTCTAAGATCGTCACTTTCTTAAAAAACGTTCGCAAAATCGCCATTGAAAGCACCGCAGCTGGAATGGAGGCCGAGACGGTGGTTCCGACTTTGAGGGCCAGATAGGCATTCCCAATCCCAAAGATGAGACCGAGAATGAGGCCTAAGACCAGTGATTTTAAAGTAAATTCTGGAATCCGAGAGCTTGAAGCAACATATGGTTTAAACATAAATTCCTTATCTAATAGAAAAGATTTTTTTAATCGACGATTAAAATTTTTTGTATATATTCTTGTAACCAAAATTTGGGTATAATCGTGTACCCATGACCACAGAATACAAGTACGGATTTACAACTGAGATTGAGATGGAGTCGATTCCGAAAGGACTTTCGGAAGAGACGATCCGTCTCATTTCGGCCAAAAAAAATGAGCCGCAGTTCTTGCTCGATTTTCGCTTGAAAGCGTATGCGCGCTGGAAAGAGATGACGCCGCCTGTCTGGGCCAATGTCCATTTTAACCCGATTGATTATCAAGACATTTGTTACTACTCAGCACCGAAGAAAAAGCAGCAACTCGGCTCACTCGATGAAGTCGATCCTGAACTTTTAAAGACGTTTGAAAAGCTGGGCATCCCTGTCGATGAACAAAAACGGCTGGCAAATGTCGCAATTGATGTGGTGTTTGATTCAGTGTCACTTGGGACAACATTTCAAAATGAGTTGAAGAAAGCGGGTGTCGTTCTCTGTTCCATTTCCGAAGCCGTCGAACTTTACCCTAAACTGGTTGAAAAATACCTCGGCAGTGTTGTGCCGATTGGTGACAACTTCTACGCAGCGCTGAATTCGGCTGTTTTTTCGGATGGTTCGTTTGTGTATATTCCGAAAGGGGTCCGCTCTCCGATGGAATTGTCGACATACTTCCGCATCAATGACAAAGAGACAGGGCAATTTGAACGGACGCTCATCATCGCTGAAGAAGGGTCGTACGTTAGTTATTTAGAGGGGTGCACAGCGCCGGCCTTTGATAAGAATCAGCTCCATGCAGCGGTTGTTGAACTCGTTGCCCATGACAATGCCGAGATCAAGTACTCAACAGTTCAGAACTGGTATGCAGGTGATCCGAAGACAGGTGTCGGGGGGATTTACAATTTCGTGACAAAGCGGGGACGGTGTGCTGGATTTCGCTCGAAGATTTCGTGGACACAGGTCGAAGCAGGAGCGGCGATTACTTGGAAGTATCCGAGTTGTATTTTGCAAGGGGATGAATCGGTCGGCGAATTTTATTCTGTTGCACTGACCAATGGCAAGATGCAGGCTGATACGGGGACTAAAATGATCCATTTGGGTAAGAAGACCCGGTCGACCATCGTCTCAAAAGGAATCTCTGCTGATCAGTCGCATAACACGTACCGGGGTCTTGTTAAAATTGCTCCAAGGGCCAAGGGAGCGCGTAACTACACCCAGTGTGATTCGATGCTGGTGGGAAATCAGTGTTCAGCCAATACCTTCCCGTATATCGAAGTGGCGAATCCTTCCGCTCAGCTCGAGCATGAAGCGTCGACATCCAAGATGAATGAAGAACAACTTTTTTATTTGCAATCACGAGGAATTGCGCGTGAAGATGCAATCAACCTCGTCGTCAGTGGTTTTTGTAAAGATGTGATCCGAGAGCTTCCGCTGGAGTTTGCTGTTGAAGCTCAAAAGCTACTGACCTTAAAACTTGAAAATTCCGTAGGTTAAAACATGTTAGAGATTCGTGATTTAGATGTGAGTATTGAGGGTAAAGAGATTTTGAAGAAATTTACTCTGACCATCAAAGCCGGTGAAGTCCATGCCATTATGGGTCCGAACGGGGCAGGGAAGTCAACACTTGCAAAGATCTTGGCAGGACATCCCAGTTATGATGTGACTGGCGGAGAAATGATATTTGACGGTCAAAACATCGTCGATATGGATCCAGAAGAGAGAGCAAAACTTGGTCTTTTCTTAAGCTTCCAATATCCTCTAGAAATTCCAGGGCTAACGAATTTCCAATTCCTCCATTCCGCCTATGAAGCGTGCCGGGGGAAGATCTCCGAGAAAGAGTTCGAAACACTGCTTACAAAGAAAATGGAGCAGATGAATGTGAAAGCAGAATTCAAGACACGGAATCTCAATGAAGGGTTTTCTGGTGGAGAGAAGAAAAAGAATGAACTGCTTCAGATGGCTGTTTTAGAGCCGAAACTCACAATTCTGGATGAAATCGACTCGGGTCTTGATATCGACGCCATGAAAGATGTCGCAAACGGTGTGAAGTCGCTTCTCTCAAAAGACAGAGCAGTTCTCATTGTGACCCACTATCAAAGGCTTTTGGACTATATTAAGCCTGACTTTGTGCATGTGGTGGTCGATGGTCAAGTTGTTAAAACAGGTGATGCCTCGCTCGCATTAGAGTTAGAAGAACAAGGCTACAATGTCTACTGCTGATACGACCCATTTCTTTGCTTCACTCCAGGAGATTTTTTCGACACTCAGTTCAAGCACGCTCCGAGATAAAGCATGGGACCATTTTCTTGAGCTTGGACTTCCTCATAAATCATCGGATGCCTTCAAATACGTTCCTCTGAAAAGACTGTATGATATCAAGCTTTCTCTGAAAGCAAGCACGCTCACCAAAGAGGACGTGCAGCCGCATATACTTCCTGAGTCGAGAGAAAGTTATATCGTCTTTGCAAATGGTCGATTTAATAAAGAGCTTTCAAAACTTCCACCCAAGGTCGTTATTCTTCCTCTTCAGGAGGCTCTTAAAACCTATGGTCCATTTCTACAAGGAAGGCTCACAAAGAGCATTAAAGAAGAGACTGATCCGTTTGCGGTATTAAATCTAGCACTGCAGCAAGAGGGATTGTTTTGTTACTTGCCTCCAAAGCTGAAGCTTGAAAGTCCTCTGCAGATTATTTACTTCGGATCAGGAGCTTCTTCTTATCATCCCGCCCGTCTCAATTTCTTCTGTTCTTCAGAGTCTGAAATTACCATCCTTTCGACCGTTATAGGTGAAGGTGTCCACCATATTTCTGTTGATGTGGCGCTAGAAGAGCAAGCGACTTTTTCTGAATTCCAGACCTCTAAGGGCGACATTCTTTTCTCCGACTTCAGAGCGACTTTAAAATCGAATGCAACGCTGAAACATCTTGGTTTGACAACGCAGGGATTGCTGACTCGGAATCGCTTGAAACTTTCTTTACTCGGTGAAAATAGCAATGCTCTTCTCCAAGGTCTGTGGCATCTCTCACAGAACCACCAATGTCATACACATGTTCATGTCGAGCATGTGGCACCACACTGTCATTCACTACAGAAGTTTAAGGGAGTTTTAAAAGAGCAGTCGCAGTCGAGCTTCGAAGGGAAAATCTATGTCCACCCTGAAGCACAAAAGACAGAAGCGTATCAAATTAACAACAACCTTCTTTTGAGTGAATCAGCAATTGCCAATGCTAAGCCGAACTTAGAAATTTTTGCCGACGATGTGAAAGCTTCTCACGGCGCCACGATGTCAGAAGTCGATGAAGAGCAGCTCTTCTATCTTCAGAGTCGGGGCTTAAGTCAAGAGAGTGCAAGAGCGCTTTTAATCCATGGCTTTATTCAAGAAGTGATTGATCAAATTCCTTATGCGAGTGTAAGAGATGACTTCCGTTTTTAAGCGGTCCGATTTTCCGATGCTTCATAAGAAGGGACTTGTCTATTTAGACTCGGCAGCAACCTCTTTAAAGCCTTCTATCGTTATCGATACGATGTCACAGTTTTATCAAAATAACTATGCAACGGTGCACCGAACTGCTTATTCCCTCTCTTTAGAGGCGACTGCGCGTTACAATGAAGTCAGAGAGAAAGTGCAAAAATTCCTCAACGCAGCCTCTAGTGATGAAATCGTTTTCACACGCGGAACAACAGAAGGACTTAACCTCCTTGCTTATTGCTATCCGCTACAAGCAGGAGATGAAATCATCATCTCTGGGCAAGAACACCATTCCAACATTGTTCCGTGGCAGCTAGCCTGCGACCGAACAGGAGCCAAGCTGAGGGTGATTCCTTTGAAAGCAGATGGACAAATCGATCTGCAGGCATTTCAAGCGCTTCTTTCACCGCGCACTAAGCTTGTCTCTATCGCTCATGTCTCCAATGTTCTAGGGATCATCAATCCTATTGAACAAATCATTGCAGCGGCTCACAAAATAAGCGCGAAAGTGGTAATCGATGCTGCACAAAGCGCTGTTCACCTTCCTCTTGATGTTCAGAAACTCGACTGCGACTTTCTGGTTTTTTCTTCTCATAAGCTCTATGGGCCCACAGGAGTCGGTGTTCTCTACGGAAAAAAAGAACTTCTTCAAATAATGCCACCCTATCATGGCGGTGGTGACATGATTAAAACAGTCACCTTTGAAAAAACCACCTATCAAGATCCACCGCTTCGGTTTGAGGCGGGAACTCCGATGATTGCAGAAGTGATCGGGCTGGGTGCAGCGCTGGATTACATCCAGTCTTATTCAAGAGATGCGGTCATGAAGCATGAACATCAGTTGATTGAGCAGATTTTAGAATCGCTTCCTTCCGAAGTTCGAATTTTAGGACCTAAAGAAGGACGGACGTCCTTGGTGACTCTGCATGTTCCAGGTGTTCATGCGCTTGATTTAGCAACATTTTTGGACTTAAAGGGAATTTCAGTGCGTTCTGGGCATTTATGTGCTCAGCCGCTTCTCAAACATTTTGGGCTTACGTCTGCACTAAGAGTTTCTGTTGCGCCGTACATTACTGCAGAAGAGGTCAGCTGTTTCAGTGAAACACTCAAACAGCTGATCGGAAAGTTAAAAGTCGAAGCGAGCTTGGAAGGAAACGCCGCTCAGACCTAAATTTCCTTGCCCCATACTATAAGCTTGAACGGCAAAATTGCTTCCATGAAAGTTTTGATCGTTATCAAACCCGAAGAGGACATGCTCTTCCCAGCCAGCTTGTAATCGAATGCGATATCTTGAATTGGAGAAATATTTATCCCAACGGAGTCCCAACCCTACATCAAGCATAGGACGCAGCGTCGTCCACGTGTCTTTCACATTACCAAACACGTGCTGAGCGCTATTAATGAGAGTTTGTGTCTGGTAATCGTATTGCTTGAGTTTTTGAGCTCCATAGAG
This sequence comes from uncultured bacterium, assembly GCA_964571465.1. GTDB lineage: Bacteria > Chlamydiota > Chlamydiia > Chlamydiales > Rhabdochlamydiaceae > PALSA-1444. Next base: position 11,392 of record CAZNAR010000003.1, on the reverse strand, counting down.
AAGAGAGAGGGCAAGATCACCGTAAAAACTGAATCCATATCCCAGTTTAAAAGCAGAATTAGCCCCTGCTCTTAATCCTCCGGCGTTATATCGATTGGATAAATGGTTCCATACCTGATTATCACCAAGAGGAATATCGTCTCCAACAATATTAATTCCGCCTGAGTAATGAGTTTTCAGGTTTCGATGGATCCACGCCCCTCGTGCACCGATAAAGGGACGCAGCATCATCCATTTACTAACTAAGAACTCTCTTCCAAATTCGAAGTCTAAAAGCGCCCAGTGAAGGAGAGCGCGTCCTGACGCATGAGTTGAATATGCGCCAGCAGGATTGAAGTAGGAGGCGTTTGTCCAGGTTTGTGTGTTGGCTGCGCTTGTTCCATCCACGATATTTTCTGACTTTGCTGTTGTATGAAACCATGTCCAATTTAAAAAGAGATCCCATCCGTCATGGGGTAAATCGTATCCAAGGCCTGCTCGAACGCCCCAATCCCAATCGTATGAAACGTTTTTCACTTTCCCTGTTTCTATTTGATGCAGAAAGGTAGGATTAGAAACTTCAATTGCATAGGAGAGATTATCTTCAGTGGGATGGAAGTAGAGCGCTTCGACTTGTACCCACAGGTGAGCGCCCTTTTTGATAGTTGGGTGGGCAGCGGGGTTGATGGAGCCGTTCCCTTTACGGGTTTGCTCAAGTGCAGAAACCCTGTTTTCCAGGTTTCTCATCTGCATAGCATCGTCAGCCAAGAGCGGGGTTCCTAAACTTAAAGCTATAAGACTTAAACAGAGTGTTTTCATACACTTCCCTTACTTTGATTCACATATAATCTAAGAAAGTATTCCGGTCAAAAAAAAAGCCCAGCTTATACAAGCCGGGCTTAAAAGACGGTTCTTTTTCTAACAGATTAGAAATCGAAACGAGCTTGGAATGCTACACCGCTAAGAGCGAAGTCACCTTGGTTAAGAGTGAATTTGCCTTGGTAGCTGCCGTTAACAAAGTTGATATCTTTATCAAATCCAGAAAGAACGTGTTGTTCCCATCCGAATTGGAGGCGGATACGGTAGGCGTCGTTGCTGAAGAGACGATCCCAACGGAGACCGAACCCGAGGTCTGTCATCATACGAACGATTGTCCACGCATCATGTACGTGTGCAATACGAGTCTCTGTACCTGTTGTTGAATAGGTATCTTGTTTTTCATGCAGACGTTGTTTGCCGTAGATGAGAGAAAGAGCAAACTGACCATAGAGGCTCCATCCTTCTCCAAGACCCCATTGGGTATCGAGTCCTGCTAAGAGACCACCGCCACGGAAACGGTTGTTAAAGCTCTCTTTAATTTTAGCAAGAGGAATTTGGAGGTTAGCTAGGCCATTTCCACCAGAATATTTGATGTTCATGTTACGGTGTGCCCATAAGCCTCGTGCGCCCATGTAAGGACGGAGTGTCAGCCACTTACTGACGAAGAACTCACGGCCCATTTGGAAGTCGAGATAGTCAAACTTTAGATGTGTGCGTCCATGAGCATGTGCCACTTGTGCTGCTGCTGCATTGAACGTACCAAAAGGATTAGTCCAAGTTTGCCATACAGATTCTGGAGCTTCTGTATTCGATGAGTTGCTCTCATTTGAGCGGAACCATGTGTAATTAAGGAGCATATCCCATCCGTCGTGTGGGAGATTGTATCCTAGACCTGCTCTCCAGCCCCAGCTCCAATCATAGGAGATATTTTTTACAGTGCCGTCAACAGTTGTAGAACTTGAGTTTTGTTTGATACCATAGCTGACGCCATCTTCTGTCGCATGCATATAAAGTGCATCGGCTTGCAGCCAAAGATCGACGCCATCTTTAACAACTGGACGTGCGGGTGGGTTGATCATTCCGTTAGCGCCACGACGTTGCTCGAGTGCGCTGACGCGATTTTCGAGGTTGCGAACTTGCATATCGTCTACAGCAGAGACAACAGATGTATTAGCAACCAGTGATAGTGCCACAAATGGCAACAGTTTATTCAGTTTATTCATTGAGATCCCCCTGGGTTTGGATCGTTTTCATTTCATTTGTCTTCCTTATCTCTTACTAGGAAAAAGAGACGTCGATTTACCCTCAGATCAGCCGAGAGAGACACCGGAAAGACACAATAATTTCAACAAACGCCATCTAAATGCGTTTTGATAGATCTCAATCTACGAAGAAAATCCATTTCGAGTCAAACAAAATCACGCAGTCGGAATCGATCTAATGATACGATCGAGTGAGTCGAGCCAGATTTGAGACTGGACAGAGAGTTGTTGCAAGATGAAGTACCAAGCAAACCAGAGAAGCGCAAGTCCCACAAGTGACTTGAGTGACATCCCCAAAAATGCAATTTGGACTTGTTGAGCTAAACGGTTTGCAATCCCCAAAAACATATCGGTCATTAAGATTGCGACAAGCGAAGGGGCGGCAAGTTGCATCGAAATAGCGGTAAACTTTGTTAAGAGAGCCATGATAAAATTCCAGAATCCATATTTCATATGAAAAAAGATAGCTGGAATAAACGCATCAGCGGGAACAGCTGTATAAGAGTTCATCAACGCTTGAAGGAAGATAAACACGCCCCCAATCTCATAAAACAAAACGATGTAAACGTAGTTATAGAGGAGCCCCAACGGTGAAGCTTGGGTTTGAAGTGTTGGATCTTGGACTTGGAGGGCCGACGATCCTCTTTGGAAGTCGATTAGAATACCACTGGCTTGCGCAATGTAAAACGGGATATTCACCAAAAACGCCATGATAAACCCCATGAGCAACTCTTTTGCACAGTAGCCTAGGAACAAGGTGTCAAACGTCGGAGCGGGGATTTTTGATACTCCGATCACGTGCGGTAGAAAAACAAGCGAAAGGGAGATCGCAAGACCTATTTTGACACCGCCGGGAAGTCTTGAACCTAGAAAGGGAGAGAGAGCAACAATGGGGCCTATCCGCATCAGAATCAAAAAGAAAAAAGTCAGCGCTGAAATTGGGGAAAGATGAGGCAAGCTTAAGATAAAGCTGACATAGTCAGAGGTGTCAACAACCGCGAGATGTGTCACGGATTCCACTTATAAAAGTTTTGGAAAATCGTGTTCGCAAATTGCATGATTTGTCCGCCCAGCCATCCACCCATCAAGAGAAGTGTAAAAATCACAGCGATTAATTTAACTGTAAACGATAGAGTTTGCTCTTGGATTTGCGTTGCGGCCTGCATGACGGCAACAAAAAGGCCAATAAACATACTGATCAGAATCGGAGGGCCAGAAAGAATCAAGATCAGCAGAAGAGCCTGATAAGCGAGTTGGTAAATTTCAGCTGTAAACATTCTCTACCTAAAGGTTAGAACCAAGTTTTGGATTAAGATCGTCCATCCATCGACCATGACAAGTAGCAATAATTTTAGCGGCAGGGCGATCGTCAGCGGAGAAAGCATCATCATCCCCATCGCCAGCAAGATGTTAGAAACAACAAGATCGATGACAAAGAACGGTAGGTAGATGACAACCCCAATTTCGAAAGCCGCCTTGAGCTGTGTGGTAATGAAAGCTGGAATCATGACTAAAAAGTCGGTTTGTTTCAAAGAAGAACGATACTCTTCAGGATAAGAACGGTAAGCAAGCTGGTAGAAACTTGTGATGTGTTTTCCGATACTGTTACGTTGCAAAAAGTCCCTGAGAGGCTCTTTTCCTTCATTGATGACGTTCATTAAATAGGGAGCCGTCGCCCCAGTAAAAAGCTCTTGAGGAGGGTTGGTTTCAATCGCTTTGGAAGCAGCATTATACATCGCAACGCCTGTCGGGAACATCACATAAATACTCATCAGGAGTGCGATTCCGTTGAGCACCTGGTTCGGAGGAGATTGCTGCACACCGAGAGCGTTTCTTAAAAGCGATAGAACGACAACAATTTTGACATACGACGTCAGCAGCATCACAACATACGGGAGGAGCGAAAGCCCTGCCAAAATCGCAAGCTCTGCCACGAGTTGAGGAGGTTTCCCTACCTCACCCTCAACGAGCTCCGGTGGAAGTGGCGCATCCTCTCCAAAGACAGAGACTGTTCCGATAATTAGAATGACAAAAAGAATGTACTTGATCCACTTCATTGGGTACCTCAATAAAGAGCAAACCGTAAAGAGACAAAAACTGCAAGTAATATTGATGGACTATGTTCTTTGTGCAATCATAATCTAGACCACTCTTTCGCTTGCTTTGAGAGATAAATTAAAGCATTTCTGAAGCTCAGCCTAATCCCGTGATAGAAAATAGACCCCATTTATCGGGCCTATTTGGATTTTTTGTAAGACAGATGTTCATAGAATGTTGGAGAGCAATTGCAGGTGAATTCCCCTCTGCAAGAGATTGATAAAAGTTGCTTATCATATCTACTGTGAGCGCAGTATCATATAAAAGCCATTGGCAAGATACTGTTGCCTTAACATTTGCTGCTAGTAAAGCCCATGCTAGTCCGACATTCCCTTCCTGATGTATTTTGCCTTTACCTGATGAACAGGCGCTCAAGAAGACTAATTTAGAGTCAAAAGTTAGCTCAGCAAGATCATTTCCATAAACATAATCGTACGGAGCATGCTTAGAAGAAAATTTTAATGCTCCTTTGAAAATAGTATCAGCTTGCTTTGCTTCCTCATCATTCCCATGACAGACGATATGGATGTAATTATATTTACACGTCCGTATTTCTTTTAGAAAGGCCCCTTTTGTAGCTTCTTCTCCTTTTAAACACTTCACTTCAAATTTACTTCCCAAGCTTTCTGTAACACTACCAATTTCTTCGAGAGCAAAAGGGAGTTCAGGGTGAGTTTCACTATAAACAGCTAACAATTCTTCCTTAGATGGGGGTTCTCCTTTGGGATTCAGCTCAGCTAAGACCGATAAAATATGTATAGAAGGAGCAGTCGATAGAGGAAACTTTTGAATCAAATACTGTGTGTTATCTCTCAATGCAGCAAAAGGGATTTTCGCTAACTCACCTTCCGGGATAATGGTTAAAGAGGTCTTAATGTCTTTAGTTAATTCTATAGGTATAAGAATAGGGTACCAAGACGCAAGCATCTGATTCACTTTATTAATAGCTTCTTTTAAGGCGTCTACTGATTCTCTTAATCTTGCTACTTGGTCTGTATCAGTCATGCACAAGGTAAGCTCATCCAATTTAGAAGAGTTATCTAGTAACTCATCGACTGTAAAGTTATTAGTACCAATACACCTTCTGACATTTGTACGCAGCTCACCTACAATACTATTCATTACGCTGGAAAAGGTTTGTATTTCTCCGATAAGGTGTGGAATGGGAACTTCTCTGTGATCGCAGGCAGTAGGAGTTATAACCCACATCCGAAGAGCTGGCCCAGGATTTTTAAATTGACAAGGAGCCAAAGAGTAGAGAATAAAAGTAGTATTTAACTTCCCAGCGAGTTTTTGCATTTCTTCAGCGGTAAATATTTTATCTGGGGTTAGAGTAGTAGGATGTTTTTTTGTAATATACGCTTTCAAGGACCGTGCTCGTCGTGACTGAGCAACTTCTAAAGCTTTTCTTACCTTACCTTCTGTAAACAAGTAATTCTCGAAACTAATATGAATAACATCGTGAACATTAAAGTAAGGGACTCGATGCTCAATATCTGCTAGATTTGATTCCAATTTATTGAAAATGTCGATTGCAGCATTAAATTGAATCTCAATTTCTCTTTGTTCTCCTTCAAGGCTCACTTGCTTCTTAGACCTATTATCAGTCTGATACCCGCGTTTGGCGTTTAATTGATGAACGATGTCGGCTATATCGGGCTTGAGTCTTTTAATTAATAAAAGACGGTAACGACAAAAAGCTATATTAACTAGATAAGTCGCAAAAGCGTGCTGGATATTCAAAGAATGAGCGAGAGCTTTTCCTCCTTCATACCACTTAATTGCCTCATCATAAGCTTTAAGGTGTTGGTAACAATCACCAAGGCTGCCGTGAAGTTCCATTAATACATTTTCTCCATCTGCAGGACAGGCTTTTATGGCTTCCAGGTAAACTCTAACTGCTTGATTATGATTGTTTTGGGTTGAGTAGATCACTCCAAGCATTTTAGTCGCACGGCAAAATTCGACTTTCTCTTCTTTTGTAGAGCCATCTGCAAATAACTGTCTCCACTTATTAGCTATGGATAGGGCTGAATCATCATCGTCTAATTTTCTAGAGGTATAGGGACTATTATCGATATGCCATACTCTTCTGATTGCCAGACCGATTTGGTTCGAGTAGAGTTGTGACAGAATACGTTTTGATTGTCCGTTACTAGACTGGATCATACAAGACCATTTTTCTTCCTTTTTAAGGAAATCTGCACCCTTAGATAGTTGTCCCATCATAAGGTAATGTCGGCATAGTTCTCCATAGTAACGGGCTTTATGAATGGGATTTCGAGAAAAGCGTAGGATAGAATCTTCTAGCATTTTTACAGAACCTTCAAAGACCCCTGATGAAAATTGTTCTTCTGCTGAAAGAAAAAGACGTCTTTCTTCTGCTTCCATGTCTACCAATTTGCAGAAAGTTGCTTGCAATTCTTTTAAATTGTCTTTTTGGCCTTTAGTATCGGATTGTTTTAAAGTAAGAATTCTATCTTTTAATTTGGAGATTAATTTATCGGTTTCTGTTGTACCTTCGAGACAATTTTGAGCAAGTTCAACAAGTGCAATTCCATACGTATGGCTACCTCTGATAATCGCTTCTAAAACAGGTGCAAGTGGATGCGTCATATTAGCTCCATCTTAAATAAGTATGGAAAAGATAACACAATCGACATTAAAAGCTTTCATTATGAGTGAAAACCCAAGTTGCTACCTAACAAGTGAAGAATGAAAGGGAGAATGCAGTCACAAGCAGGATGAGCTTGAGAACAAAACCCTGGTTGGTGACAGCATGAATATGCCTTGGGAGCCAACTCGTGAGCTTGCTAAAAGCCGTCTCGATCCTCCTGCGGATTTTCTTCCCATACAGCTGGTAAATCATACTCTGACCTCTCTTTGAGTTGGCTCTTCTCTCGGCTAGGAGAAGAATGTCTTTAGAAAGCAGCAGCTTCTCTTCCAGCGCCTGCGAAGTATAAGCTTTATCTCCAAAGATCGTCGATCTTTGGGGAATCGTTCCGAGATACATTTTCTGAAAAGCTTTTAAATCATGAACCGATGCAGGGGTGATCAAAAACTCCTTGGGATGTCCTCGATAAGTAGCCAAGATATGGACTTTAAGACCAGTAAACCACGCTTCTTTACTGCTATTATAGCCCAAGAACTTTTTACCTTGAAAAAGCGAGCGTCTTAGGCGCCGTACTGGATGACAAACAGAAATCGGGAAACTGTCGATCAAAAAGTGAGAGCAGTGAGGATCGTGTTTAGCAGAGAGGTAAGCAACGATGAAATGCCAAAAGAAAGCAGGAATAGCATGAAGCCGTCTGTTAAGACGGCTCTTGTCTATGCAACGAATATAGCCATGTTCAGAGAGGAAAATTCTAGAGGACTCGATGTTCCCTCCAAAGAATCGAGCGGCGGTGAGAGCAATGGTGATGATCTCAGCAAGAACAAGATGACATTGCTTGTCATCTTGCCAAGAAAGAGCTTTAAGAAAATCGTCAACGTAACAGAAAATGGTGATGATCAAACGATGCATGTTGTCCCTCCGCTTGGTTATTTTGTTGTGAAAATAAACTTTAAGGCCTGGAGGGCTTTTTATAAATGGATATGCATCAATGAGCTGCGCCAAAGAAGTCTGTTATCTGGAAAGGTAGCAACTTGGGGCTCTCTTTAACAAGCTTGTTGTAACCTGCTGATAGTCTGTAATCTGCATAATTAAAGATAACCGAGCAGAATCAAGATAATGATCAAGAAGAGCGAAAGGCCACTGACAGGGTACCTCATGCACGGTTGTGAGCTCCTGCTAGAATAGATCCGATCAACAGAAAATTGTTCGTAGCAAAAACATCTACTGTTTTAAATACCTATCAAAGGCAGACTCAATACCGCGCCATTGGTTTTCAATGGTGGCATTGATAATACCTGATTCGGTTTCAATCATACAACCACCAGCAGAGATATCATCCCGCTCTTTGATCGAAAGAGATTCAACTTGCTCGAGCTTTTCTTTGAGTTTGGGCTTTTCCGCTTCTAAGAGCTCTTTATCGGCCTTATTGACATAGATTGTGATTTTGTGGTTTTGCATCACAGGAGCTAAGGCTTGAAGCACAATATTTACAATCGTCTCAGGATGGGCTTGAAGCTCTCCGGCGACGATTTTCTTCGCAGCTTTGAGTGCTAGTGGCAAAATGAGCTGATTCATTTCGTGCCTAAGTCGTTTCTTCTCGTTATCCAGAGCTAAAATCTTTTCATTCAGCTGAACAAGACCTTCTTGGTAGCCGTCATCATACCCTTTTTTCTTGAGTTCTTCGGCTTCTTGCTCGGCTTTTTCATGGGCTTCCACAATTTCTGCACGGGTTTTATCAAGGAGGTCGCTTGCAGCAAGAAGAGTGCTAAAATCTTCGGAGGGGATGACTTTTTTATTTGAAGCTGGATGGACCTGCCCACTTTCAATTAAAGCAAATAATCTACTCATTGGATCCTCTTGTGTAATTGATCAGTTCAACAACTTGCTGAATTAAAAGTTTTCCCGCGCGTGGGTTGTCAATGGGCGCAGAGAGTTTTCGTACAAGGAGCGCTTTTTCAACATCTAGACGGTGCAGCACGTACCAAATGAGGCTCACATCTTGACCATAGAGGGCTTTAGCAAGCCGGTTTGCGCCTCGTTGCCGGATGAGAATTTTGAGCTTCTCTTTGTCGCCATTCCAATTGAGAAGCCCCATTTGTGTAAAAGCTACTGGTTCATGACTTTGGAGTAAGATTTTTAGATATTGCAATTGCTCTGTTGTCAAAGCTTCTTCAATCCGTGTCAGCTTCTGTTTGTCGATGATTTGTTTCATCTCGACAGTGAGATCATGGAGTCCTAAAAGATCTAAAAACCCCACAAGAACATCGGTCGGAAGAGCAATCAGATCGTTCAGGGGAGATTCTGGAAGGCATTCAATCGGAAGTAAGTCATCGACTTCTGCAGTTAAATATCTCACAAGGGTGGCCCTTAAAAAGAGTTTACCAAGGTGTGAGAGCGCGGGAATCTTTCCTGCATAGAGAAGATCTTTTCCAACAGCCGTGATTTTTTCAGGACTTAAGGCTGCTAAAAAGAGACCAATTTCTTTTTCAGAAAGAGTTCTTAAAAAAGGAGTGATCCACGAATGGTGCATCCATGCCAGGAGTTTTTCAGGATCTTCCTCAGATTTTAAAGGGTTTCCAAAGGTTGGGGGAACAGAGCTCAGTGCCTGCTTTTCTGCTGGCGCCAAACACTTCATCAGTCTCTGACGCTCTTCAGTGGGGCATTCTTGCAGGAAAGCGTGAAGAATGATGCGTGTGGAGAGTGTCATTCTTCTTTAGGCTTCTCAGGTTCAGGTAGGGTGATAGGAGCCCCGCGAAAGAGGCTTCTGAGTCCGCCATGGCTTCGTAGAACTGGATAGACTTTCCAAATCGTCCACATTGCCAAAACAAGGAAAAAGATATTAGCGAAAATGAGAGAGACAAATAAAAATCTGAAACGGAGCACCGACTCTTTGCTCAGAATAATCGACCAAATACTGGTGTAATCTTGAGGTTGGAATGGAGCAGCTTCAAGCGATGTCCCCATGGTCACATCTGTAAATCTAGACCGATCAGAAATCACCGTCACATCATTGATATCAAGGCCATTCACACTACCGGCAACGAGTCGTTTGATTTTTGAAACGAGGTGACTGTTAGGATCATCCACAATTCCTTGGTGTTTGACATAGACAGCGGCGGTGACACGTTGTGGAACTGTTTGTGCTCCAGGACCTACAGCAGTTGATTCTGCAGGGAATGAAAGTTGCACATCAGCGTCAATCACTCCGTCAATTTTACGAATCGTATTAGCAATTTGCTGTTCCAAGCCTGCTTGATAGCGGATCGATTCTTCTTTTTCGCTCGTCATAAGTCCTTGCTTTGCAAAGAGCTCTAAGAGATTCGTTCCTTTTTTACGAGGGAGCCCATTTTGATTTAAAATTGCCATAGCATCGGTCATTGTTCCTTCTGGAACAGCAATGTTCCACATCGAAGGACCTGTATCACCAGCACCCGTAGGAGACGATTTAGCTGCAACTTTTTGGGCGTTGATTCCGCGACTTGCTAAGAAGACAACAATCTCGTTGGCCTCTCTCTCTTCCACACCATTGACTATGACACGGCTGTTTTCGCATCCAGCAAGTATGAGTAAAAGAGGTAAAATCAAAAGCAAAACTTTTCGCATAAACTACCTTATGGTCTTGGCTCTAGAACCGAGCAGCCCTAGAAACAGATTTATCACGTATCTGTTTTTTTTGCTATCTACAATGTTTTTTTTATCAATTCCACCGGATCGGCTAACTTTAATGAAAGCTGCTTGAGTTTGGGTTTTTGTACATGATTGACTATATAAAGAAATGTAATTACATAAGAGATTATGAGAGAACTTTGCCATCTGTTTATTTTTTCAACTGTTTATTGGACTGCATTCGGAGCCAATTTTAACGTTACAACAGCGTCTGGTCTCAATACAGCTATCGGTAGCGTAGTCAGTAGTGATACGATCACTTTCCAGAATAATATCCCTCTATCAGCTTTGGGAGCTACTCCAAATCTAAGACCTTTTAATATCACAAACAGCTTTGGGTCAAATAATGCTTCTTTCAGTGTAATTGGAGGAGGCTTTCAACTCCAAGGGGGTGGACTCTATCGCGGCTTTTTCATAGGAGGGACCGGAACTGTAACAATTCAAAACCTAACGTTTTTGCAAACCGTGGCTAAAGGTGGAAAAGGTGGTGACAGTGATGAGGGTGGGGCTGGAGGAGGAGGGGCTGGATTAGGAGGTGGCCTTTTTGTTGCTACGGGTGCCTCTTGCATTTTGGACAATGTCTCTTTCCAAAGTTGTTCCGCAACTGGAGGCGCTGGTGGAAACCAAGTCGCGGTTGCATCAAATACTGGCGGAGGCGGCGGTGGCGGATTGGCTGGAGCTGGTGGTGCCAATATTGGAAACGGAGGCGCTGGTGGCGGTGGAATTTTTTTCGATGGTGGAACAGCCTCAGCAGGTGGCGGCGGCGGTGGAGGTGGTTTAGGAAGTATTGGAATTGCATCAACATCTTCAAACGGAGGGGATGGTGGGAATAATTTGAGTGGTTCTGGAGGTGGTGCGGGTGGAACATCTGGAGCCGGAGGCAATGGAGCCGGAGGAGCGGGCGGCGGCCCGGGGCGTGCGGCGGGAGGGGGACGTGTTCTTCGCCGCGGGCGGT
>CAZNAR010000002.1:0-313125 GCA_964571465.1 uncultured bacterium | reverse complement strand
AGCGAATCCTGCACCTCCATTGTCCCAATTTCCACTTGCCACCACATAGTTTCCACTCGTGAGGGCAGTGACACCGCCACCCCCAACACTATCATTGGATTGAGTTCCTACAAGGCTATTTGTTGAAGAGACCGCTCCTGAGATACCTGTCGTTCCACTTCCCCATGTCACAGCGCCAGCATTTGTTGCACTTCCATTGTCCCAATTTGAACTTCTTACCACATAGTTTCCATTCGTGAGGGCAGTGACACCGCCACCGCCAACTAAATCATTGGATTGAGAACCGGTTAGGGTTGCAATCAGAGCAGTTGTTGCCGTGTTGTAAAGATAGACAGCGCCGCTGTTAGCAGCAAATAGATTGTCTCCAGGTTTAGTGACAACAACATTTCCTGAAGGAAGAGGAAGGATGGCGGTACCAAACCCAGTCCCCTGTCCTTCGTTAGGATCTGTAAGCTGAGCCTGAGTAAATGTAATACCTAAGGTGCCTTCAGTGAGATTGTGGATGGTTTTGGCATCCAACGTCGAGGTTGGGGTGACATAGACTTCTCCTGGGGAAGCCACGCCAAGGTAAATCGCTCCATCCTCTTTTCCTTGCGCAGAAAGGTGAGCGGCAGCTAAGGCAATCGAAGGAGACTGAAGGTGGAGAGTGCCCGCACGGCCATTTTGATGATCGACGTTGTGGGTTCCTGAGGTGAAGAGACGCGGGGCTTTTATAAGAATCTCGCCTCCAGGAGCAGTGAGATGGCCTGCAGTTGTTTCAATGTAAGGGCCTTCAAGCTCGATGGCAATCTGGCTGCTTCCCTTGATCTCTCCGGCGTTGATCATCTTTCCACCGGTGATCTCGATCTTGCTGGCAGGGGTGTTGGTAGATTGGATAGAGCCTGTGTTGATAACGCCTCCTGCTTGAAGGTGGACTTCATCCGAGGCTTTTAGGGTGCTGTGATTATCAAGCAGCGTGCAAACAATCCATAATTTTCCCTCTTTTTCAATCACTTGATTGGTAGAGGAGGGGTGACTCACGGCGGCTTGGTAAGGGTTTTCCGCAAACGACTCGATTGTTCCCTTATTTACAATAGAATTTACAGAAGATTGGAGAGCTTCTTCAGAAACTTGGATGGAGAGAAGGGGTGTCTTTTGGAACTTTAAGTAAACACTCTCTCCTGCAGCGAGATGGGTGGTTCCTCCAATAGAGCTGAGTTTCCCTTCATTATGGATTTTTTTCCCAATCAGGATGAGGTCGCCTGCAGAGGTTTGGATGGTCCCTAGGTTCGTGAGCGTTTCTCCTTGACCTTCAAACACCCACTCTTCATTAAAGGGAGCGCTGGCAAGATCTAGCGTGGAGGCAAGAAAGCCGGCAGTGTGGATGGTTCCTTGTTCTCCAATTAAGATGCCGTGAGGGTTGATGAGATAAACTCTGCCATTAGATTCCAGATGTCCTAAGAGGCGGCTCATCTCCTTGCCGGTGACTCGATTGAGAACAGCTGATTTAGCAAATGGAAGCTCGATGTGGAGAGTCTCTTTAGGCGCAATTGAAAACGAATCCCACTCAATAATCGTTTGATTGGTAGCATACATTTTCGCTTGCTTCCCCTCTAAGCCAGCAAAGGAGGCTTCTCCCGCAACAACATGGGGGCCCTGAGGCTGAGCAAGCAGCGGAGCTGTGAAAAGTGAAAGAGCAATAAGAGAGAATTTTGACATACAACACCTATAATTCAGGACATACAGTGTATAATGTTTTTTTGTAAAAGCATTTAACACTGTGCTTTGTAAAACGAGAATAAGAAATTGAGGAGATTCTTCTCGATGTAAGGCATGGCAATCGATCATAACTCTAAGCGCCTAACAGGCAAAACAGATCCATCAAGATATTTTTTACCTTCATGAGATTATAGCCAGTGCAGGCATAACGGTTACGGCCAGACCACAACGGAGCCTCATCTTCTTGTGCCCTGTAATAGAATGTCTTTCGGAGCCGAACGATATCGCTGGCTATTGCAATGGCAGAGAGACGGCAAGGTGCAAAAGATCTTAGAAAAATTGCTCAGAATTGCAGCTTATAAAGCCGGATAGAATGATCAGGAAGGCGATTTTTTCAAGGTTCTTTCTTAAAACACCGTAATGAATTAGAATGGCTTATTTAAATATGGTGTGGAATTTAATCGAAAGAGAAGCGGCGTCGGCCGTTTCCAACATGGAATACGATGCAGAGCTTCTCAAAGCACTGACGCCGTCGTCTGCGCCCATTTTACATCTATATGACTGGGTGAAGCCAAGTTTGACGTATGGTTTTTTTGCCCATCCAGAAAAACTTTTAAATTTGGATGCGGTTGAAAAGCATGGGTTTGATTTAGCCAAGAGACCAACAGGGGGAGGCGTTGTTTTCCATGTGTGGGACTTAGCTTTTTCTGTCTTGATTCCAGCCGAATCGTCGCTCTTTTCCCAAAATACACTTGATAACTATGAATTTATTAATCAAATCGTCTTTTCGGTGGTTCAAGATTTTGCGGGGAAGAGCGCACTGATGAGTTTAACACCTCATGATGCGACAATCAAAAGCCCTGACCAAGCGTTTTTCTGTATGGCACGACCCACCAAGTACGATCTTGTGGTTGGGAAACGAAAGATAGCGGGGGCGGCTCAGCGTAAAATGAGACAGGGATTTCTGCACCAAGGAACAATCGCTCTTCAATTTCCCGATTTGAATCTTCTGGATGAAATTCTCCCTTCTGTCAATGTAAGAGAAGCAATGCGACAAACGACTTTTCCTCTTTTGAATGAGAACGACTCATTAGAAGAAGGACGAAAACAACTGAGAGAACTTCTGAAACAACACTTTTTAAATCTATGAATAAACCCAAAACTGCTATTACACCGACCCGTGAAGAAAACTATCCTGACTGGTACCAAGAAGTGCTGAGGGCAGCCGATCTTGCCGAACATTCTCCTGTCAGAGGCTGCATGGTCATTAAACCGTGGGGCTATGCCATCTGGGAAAATATGCAACGGATTTTGGATGGCCGCTTTAAAGAGACCGGCGTGCAAAACGCCTATTTCCCCCTTTTCATTCCTTTGAGTTTCTTGCAGAAAGAGGCGGAGCATGTTGAAGGTTTTGCAAAAGAGTGTGCTGTCGTGACGCACCATCGTCTAGAAAAAGATGGAAATGGAAACCTCATTCCTGCAGGTGAACTTGATGAGCCTCTCATTGTTCGACCTACTTCAGAGATGATGATTGGTGAGATGTTTTCAAAATGGATCGCTTCCTATCGTGATCTCCCGATGCTGATCAACCAGTGGGCCAATGTCGTGCGCTGGGAAATGAGAACGCGACTTTTCTTGCGAACGACGGAATTTTTATGGCAAGAAGGTCACACCGCACATGCGACCCAAGAAGAAGCGATGGAAAAGACACTCGAAATGCTCGATGTCTATGAAAATTTTGCGAAAAAAGTGATCGGGATTCCTGTCATCAAAGGTGAAAAAACTCCCTCAGAGCGTTTCCCAGGAGCTGTTTCAACCTATACGATTGAAGGGATGATGCAAGATCGTAAGGCACTTCAAATGGGAACGTCCCACTTCTTGGGACAAAATTTTGCGAAAGGATCCAATATTACCTTCCAAGATCCGCAAGGAGCGTTAGCTCATGCCTGGACAACTTCATGGGGAATGACCACCCGCATGATCGGAGCCCTCGTCATGACACATAGCGACGATGATGGTCTGGTGCTTCCACCGCGCATTGCCTCTTCGCATGTCGTCATTATTCCTGTCATTCACAAAGAAGAGACCAAGCAAGAAGTGCTTGAATATGCACATCGTTTGGCACAAGAGCTGAAACATCTTGCCTATCATGGAGAACCAATCAGGGTGATTGTTGACGAACGAGAAATGCGGGGAGGAGATAAGCTTTGGTCGTGGGTCAAAAAAGGTATTCCTCTCAGAATTGAGGTAGGCCCTCGAGATATTGCATCCGATCAGCTGCCCGTCGCAAGACGCGATAAATCTCCGAAAGATAACATGAAGTTATCGCGTGGAGAGCTCGTGGCTAAGTTCACAGAGATCTTAGACGATATTCAACAACAACTCTACCTGAAAGCGGTACGCTATCGCGATGCTCACACCAAGAAAATCGATTCGAAAGAAGAGTTTTATGCCTATTTCACACCCAAAAATCAGGAGCAACCGGAAATCCACGGTGGGTTTGCACTTTCTCACTGGTCAGGTGATCCGGAAGTTGAGAAGAAGATTAAAGACGATTTAGGTGTGACGATTCGTTGTATTCCGCTTGAAAGTGAACCTGAAGAAGGCGCCTGTGTTATTACGGGCAAAAAGAGTAAACAGCGCGTGATCTACGCGAAATCATATTAAGTAGGGGAATTCCATGCAGTTTTTGCGCAAACATCAGAAAAAGTTATTCATTCTCATTGCTGTGATGACAGTTGTTTCATTTTCCTTTTTTGGATCGACCTCTTCCTTTGGAGCGCGAGATGTTGAAGATAAAAAAGTGGGAAAAACCGTCGATGGAACCACCATTTATGAAAGAGATTTAAGAGCACTAACCCAGCTCCTTTCTCTCGGAACAAGTGATGTGCTCAAAACAGACTTAGTTGAGACAGGCGTCGTTTCACTCT
Organism: uncultured bacterium; assembly: GCA_964571465.1. Classification (GTDB taxonomy): domain Bacteria; phylum Chlamydiota; class Chlamydiia; order Chlamydiales; family Rhabdochlamydiaceae; genus PALSA-1444. The sequence continues at coordinate 308,497 of CAZNAR010000002.1, read as the reverse complement.
TAGCCGAAAAATATTTCGGGGAAATCGAAACCGACTTCACTGAGAAATTAGATAAAGCAAAAACAGCGACATTTTATTCCCATCCGCAAGCCCCTTTTATCAACGCTCTCCAGGTTTGGAACCGTTTTTCACCTGTGTTGGTGCGGGATTTGAAAGAAGTGCAGACAGGCTCTGTGAGCCCGAGAACATTTGCGACCTATGCCAAACTCTATTTGGATCAACAAGCATTTTCCCCAGAATTACTTCGCACAATTTTGCTCTATGAACAGAAAAATTATTCATGGATCACACCTGATTATCAATTGAGCGATACAAGGTCACTCGCACTCTTTGGACACCATTCATTTGAAGAGTGGTTTGGAGTCCGTTTTTCCGATATTTTGGGAAAATTTGTTTTAAACACAGCGGCGCTGGCAGAAAAGAAAGGGTATAAAGTGTCGCAAAAAGAAGCGCGAGCTGACTTTATGTTGATGTGTTACAACGCAGCGCGTATGAAAGCGATGGGAAAAGAGGTCGCAGCTCATGAGGCGACCGAATACATGAGATATCTTTTACTGAATGCGGGAGTCGACGAGAGTCGGGCTGTTCAGCTGTGGAGAAAAGTGATGCTCGTGCACCGTTTCTTTCAAGATATGCAGCAAGGTGTGCTACTCGATTCTATTCCGTATGAACAATTTTCAAACTTCGCCGATGCAAAAGCCTCTGTCGAAGTTTATCAACTCCCAGAAATCTTACGGCTAAAAGATTTTAGATCGATGCTGAAAGTGCAATATTACTTAGAAGCGGTTTCACCTAAAGGGAAGCAATCGATTGCAGATCTGCCCAGACAATTTTATTCAGCAGAGGATGTTGAGAAGAGACATCCAGAGCTTGTCACAAGCAAATATGAACTAGAAATCGCAAAAGTGACAGAAGATGATGTGATTTCTCGTCTCAGCTTAAGAGAGACATGGAATTTTGAAACGAGTGATGCAGGGTGGGCGCAGCTGACGACAGCGTTTCCGATTCTAAACAAAAAAGGATCTGAAACAGTTGAAGGACGAGAAGCTATTTTAGATGGATGCGACAATGATTTAAGGAAAAAAATGGATCGGCTTGCAACACGCACGCTCCTGAAAATACACCCAGAGTGGATCCAAGAGGCCTTCAAATCACAGACTCCTTCAAAAATCGTAGCAGAGATCCGATCGAAAGGAGCTTTTGCACCCTTTGATGATATTGAAGAGACGTCTGCTTTAAGACAAATACTCCAGAAGGCAGAAATTGGAGAAACGGTCGTGTTTACTTCTCCTAATGAAGTGGCTCATTATCAGATCACCGTTCTTCAAAAGCCTGCTCGTAAAGAAGTGATGACGCTGAAGCAAGCCCTTGAGCACGATTGGCTAGGAACTCTTTTAGACGCTAAATTAGAAGCAGCGTTGGCCGATGCACGGAAAAAGGAACCCGCGATTTATAAGGGACCCGACGGTTCTTGGAAGCCGCTGAGTGAAGTGAGAGACCATGTAGGGGCTTATGTCTATTCTGATCTGCTACAGCGCCTTTCAAATGACCCTCTGACGTATGATGAATACGCTGCCAAACGATTTGCTGCAATGATGGAACAAGCTAAGGCATCGATTCAACTCGACAAAGAGGCTTCCAAGTTCTTGACAGCCACGGGTGAAGCTTTGATCGATCAGTGGACCCTTTCAAAGAGAAAGCAAGAGATCAAGCGTAGCGATACAACAGAGCTTCCCAAACAAGAAATGTTTACCAAAGCTCTGGGCACATGGTCGTCTGTTGCAACGCCATACGGGGGGAATACGTGCTTTTTCCACCTGATTGAAAGAGATGTCGGTTCTTTAAAAGTGCAAGAACAAGTGAGCGAAGGGCAAAAGTTGATCGGTCGAGATGTCACGAGAAAGCGGATTCAATCACTGATCGAAGAGGTGGGAGCGCTGTGATTGGACATGACGTTCCACCGCTAGCCCCCATCCACTTTTTTCGCCTTTCAGCCGACATCAAACAAGGAAAGAAAGCCTCTTCTAAGCTTCTCCCTGATACATCAGATCTGCTTGGTGAAAACTCGTTTGCCGATGTCGGAATGACATGGGAAACAGATGGGTTCTATGTCCATCTTCATGCGCACAAGAAATTCGAAGAAGCCATTTATCCCAAATTCACAGAAGGGGATGCATTTGAACTCTTTTTGGATACGCGTGACATGAAAGAAGCTGGCTTTCCAACTCGATTCTGCCACCACTTTCTGATTCTTCCGCAAGAAGTGCAAGGGATTCGGGCGTTGGAGCTCACCCGTTTCCGCACTGAAGATAGCCATCCTCTCTGCGATAGTAATAAGATTGAAATCTCCTTTCACGCGGGATCGAGAGATTACTTTCTGAATCTCTATTTTCCTGCAGAAATTTTACACGGCTATGATCCTCACTCTTTTGATAGGTTAGGAGTCTCCTATACTGTTCACCGGTACAAGAATGAGCCGCAAAACTTTTCTGTCTCTTCAAATTATGTAAATATTGCTCAAAATCCCTCTCTCTGGGCAAGCTGTAAGTTAATATGAGATTATATTCAGATACACACGAATGGATTGAAGTGAATGGAACAATTGGAACTGTAGGAGTTTCTGCGCATGCGCAGAAAGAGCTCGGTGACGTGGTTTACATCTCGCTCCCTGAAGTAGGTCGCACAGTCGAAGCAGGACAAGAGGTTGTCATTTTAGAATCGACGAAAGCCGCTGCTGATATTTATACGCCTGTTTCTGGGACCATTACCGAAGTCAACACCAAAGTGAAAGAGACACCCGAACTTCTGAATGAATATCCAGAGAACCAAGGATGGATTTATAAAATTTCCCTTTCTCATCCGGAAGAACTTCAGACATTAATGTCGCGGGATGATTATGAAGCGCTCATCCAGCCGTCTTAAGTTTTTTCTTATTACAATCACGCTCTGTTTGTCGGTTTACCTTTCCAGACATTTCCTTTTTGCTGCATGTGCTGAAAAACTCTTATCCCGCATCACCCATGAGAAATTTGAGTATCAGACACGTTCATGGGAAGAAGGGAGTCTGGTCTACGAAAATGTAAAATTAGGTGAGCAGCTCCAAGCATTCCACCTGAGGTTAACACCCGATCTCAAGTTGTCTCCACTCCATTTGGCATTGGAAGTCTATTTAGTTGAGCCTCATTTCAAAGTGGCGTCTCAAACTCCCTCCACTTTTAATTCCGCTTTTTTAGCTCCTTCCAAATGGTTGTCAGTTAGGCTTGATATTGAAAGAGGATCTTTCTACATCGATGAAGAGCCTCTTGGATCGATCGATCTGGTCAGTGGAACACAGCCTTCCCATGTTGGGACGGTTGTTCTCTCCGATGAAGCAGGAAGCACTTACTGCAACTGTGATATCTCTTTTGTAGACGGGCAGCTGTTTTACCAAATGAAATGTGAATCAGCTCCTGCTTTGTATCTCCATTCTTTCATGAACTTTTTTTCTGTTAACTCTCCTGTTCAGCTGCAGGGAGGAACGGTCGATGCAGACCTCCAAGGGACGCTATCTACAGTGCAAGGAAGTCTGACAGGATACAACCTCCAACTCGCCACTTCTCAAGGGGAAATAGACCTGCAACGCATCGATTTGAAGGGAGAATGGTCGTCCGATCTTTCGGTCGAAGGATCGGTGAAAGGAGGACGGTGGAGTCATGAGGCTTTCAGCGCCGATGCCATCGAAGGGGAATTTTCTCTCATACCCCAGCAAGCTTCCATTCTTACAATGAACGGTCAGTTCTCTTTAGGAGAGATCCAAGGTCCTTTTAAATGTGACATGTCTGGAGAAAACGGAAAACTTCTATTCTCAGGACTTGAGATTCCTTTTTCACTTCAGCAAGAGACTCTCTTTGCAGATCTTAGGAATATGCCTCTCACTTGGCTGAAGGGGATAGTCCCCTTTGAAGAGGGGCTGGGGTCTGCGCAGCTTGTGCTCTCTCTGGATAGTAAAACGCTTCAATTAAAAAATCTCCAGTTGACGCTTGTAAAGTTGTATGATTTCACCTGTAATTCGATTCAAGGAGAGATAACGCTCCAAGATTTGAAAACAGTGCAACAAGCAGCCCTTAAAGTTGAAAATTTTTCCTATCAAGACTTTAAAAATGGAAAAGGGGAAATTGCAATTGCAGGTCAAGCATTTTTGCCAAGCATACTAACAGGTCATTGGAATCACATTCCGGGAAAAATAACCTGGAAAGGGGCCCTGAGTAAAATTGAAGGGGAAGTTTCTGCCGTCGCGCCACTTTCAGCGTGGTCTCAAAGCAAAATCAAGAATGAAAATTCTGCTGAATTAAAAGCTCTTTTCCAGCTGCAAAATGAGCAGCTGGGATGGCAAGGAACATTTGATGTTTTCTCAATCAAAGGAATGGCCAACCTGCAGACAAAAGAATGGAAAGGGGAGTTTGAAGCACCTGCGGTTACGCTCGCTAACTACCTCCCTAGTTTCTCGGAAGGGACCGCTGAAATCAAGGGAACTGCTGATGGTAAAACTGTACAACTGAACTGCTATGGGAAAGATCTTGTTCTTCAAACAGAGTCAGAGCTTTTGCAGATCCCCGGAAAGACCGATGAAATCAAGATTGTATGGCAGAGCAGCGATCTTACCGTTCATACCACGGTTTCACCTTCCACCTTGCATTTAAAAGCGCTTCCCGTGCCCATTCATCTGGAAAATGGAGTGCTTACTTGGAAAGAGGGCATTTTAGATATCAAAAACCTCCAAGCTTGCTTAGAAGAGACCGTTTTTCAGGGAGATCTTTCGTATTGGAATCACCCTAAACCTCATTTACAACTGACTAGCCGTACACTTGAAGGCTCTTTACGAGACCTGGCTCTCTTTGACAAAAGAATAGAAGGCTGGGAGGGGCATTTTAAATGTGGGTCTGAAGAATTTCTGCTTGATGGAGACCTCGATGGGACAGCTCCTCACATCCATCTAAAAGCCTACCTTTCCGATTTATCACACCAATTCACCCCTGAGATGACTCTTTCGAGTGGGATCTTAAACCTAACATACGAATCGATCGGAAAAGTCGCTCATGTGAGCGGAATGAAAGGGACTTTATCCGCCGGCGGTAATCAATTTGGAATCAGAGTTTCCAACATCGATTATCAAGAAGGGAAGATGACCTTTGCAGCCGATATTCCGTCAGAGAATGTTGTTTTTGCAGGAGATTGCAAGAATGAGATCGTCACGTTGTCTCAATTACAAATAGGCGCATCAAAAAATACACATCCTCTTCGCTTCACTTTGAAAGAGCAGAAAGTTCAAGGAGGAATGAATGTCCATTTAGATTCCCTTGCGCATTACTTACCACTGATTCAATCTGCAGGTTTCCTGAGAGAAGTGGATCTTCCTGTGTTGAAAGGTTCTCTGAACCTAGAAGGTTTTATTGCGCAAGAAAACGCCTCACTGACCCTTTCATCAAGTGGAATGACGTTAGGAACGCTCACTTTACCTGCTCTGAAAGGAGAGATCAAACAGCAGAAGAATCGGTTTGAAACAGATAATCTTGTAATCGGAGACATCCGTTTAAAAGGGACTCTACTTCATGAAAACAAAAAGTGGCTGATCCCCGAATGGAGAGCGTTTTATGAAGAACTTCAGCTTCACGGAACTGCAGCAATCGATCCATCGATCTGTTTATTGAAGGCAAAGGGGATTTGGAAAGAGACGTCTCTTTCGGGTGAAGTGATCTGGGACTTCAAGAGTCAGCGAGGAACAAAGGGACTTCTGTCCTTGGAGAAAGAAGGGTTGACCCTGGCGCTATCAACGCAAGCATTTCAGGTAAGAGATGGAAAGCTAGAGGTTTCTCAACTTGAGGCAAAAGCCTCACATCCTCTCCTTAAAGAACCCCTTCTTGCTCCTCTCTCTCTGAGTTGGACGCCGGAACGGCTCATTTTCCAGGGACCGTTCTCACAAGGGGCCTACCAGAATGATCTTTTTAAACTCGAGGGGCGAGATATTCAAGCCCTCTATGAGAATGGGATTTTGCACTTCCAAACGAAACTCCAACTCAATGGAGCGCCGCTTAAAGCTAAAGGATCTTTTACGCAGAAGGGTCAGGGAGTGGTTCAATTGACAGAAGGGGAGCATCAGCTCAAAGTCACCTTTAACGCCTTCACAGATATCGCGGCGATTGAAGGTAAGCTTTTTGGAATCGATTGTACGCTCACGAAAAAAGGAACACTCTTTGAAGGGAAAGTCAAAATTGAAACGAGTGATACATTCGCGACATTGCTCAAAAAAACCGAATGGTCGCAGATCGAAAATCTCGAGTTTACTGGACTTTTATCGACAGAGAGCTGCAAAGGAACTTTAGCGGGACACGATGTTTTACTGAAGGGCTATCGTTTAGATAATATCCGAACTTCAATCGATTATGCCCCTACAAAGTTTGACTTGCGGGATCTTAAAATTGACGACCGTTCTGGGCAGCTGATGGTCAAAGAGTGCCGGGGCTCTCGTTCTCATGCTTTGAAAGCGTGGGAGATTTTAATCCCGTATGTGAGAGGACAGCACATTCAACCGTCGCTTTTGAGAAAAGCAGGAGAAACACCCAAAGAGCCTAAACCGTTTCAAGTAAGGCAACTGACGCTGACTCATCTCTCAGGAGTTGTAGGACGTCCTCTCACATTTGTGGGAGAAGGGTCGTTCTACTTTACTCAGAAAGAAAAACGGGATCCGTCATTGTTCGATCTACCCCGTGCTTTCTTAAAAGAGTGGGGACTCGATCTAGCACTTCTTTCGCCAGTCAGAGGAACCGCTACCATCGAGCTCAAACAAGGCAAAATGTTTTTCCATTCGCTGAAGGATACTTTCAGTGACGGAGATCATTCCGAATTCTATCTTGCGGATAGTGAACCGTCTTATATCGATTTTAATGGAGAACTTTTCCTTAATTTGAGAATGAAGCAGAATGTTGCTTTAAAGATCGTAGAGCCGTTTACGCTCTCTGTTCGAGGAACATGGCAAAAACCGAGTTATACTCTGCGTTAAGGACTCTTCTCAAGGTTATTTTTCCTCCCAAATGTTACCATTGCAAAAGAGATCATGAAAAACTCGGAGTTCCCCTGTGTGATGTTTGTTTTTCTTATCTGGAAGCCCGGCCTCCTGAGGGAGAAATCTTAGTCACTTTTGAAGGAGTGAGTCCTGCGCAAAGTCTAATCGCTAATCTCAAAAATGAGTCGTCGTCACAACTTGCAGCAATCTTAGCGGCTTATATGGCTATTCAATATGCTAAAAGTAACCTGCCGCTCCCCGATCTTGTTACAGCAGTGCCGACCTCCACTTGGCGAAAGTGGCAGATGGGACAAGAGAGCGCAGCATCGCTAGCCAAGGAACTCGCCGAGCTTCTTGATTGCCCCTTTAAGCCGCTTCTGTATAGAAAAAGACAAATGCTCAGGCAAGATCAATTAACTCGTGAAGAAAGAAAATACCTCTCATCAGATGATTTTGAATGGAATGGGAAACATAACATTCAGGGTAAAACGGTTCTGCTTGTCGACGACACAATTACGACGGGCACAACGCTGGCTTGCTGTGCCGAAAAGATTTGGCAAGCTTCGCCAGCAAAAATCGTTAAAATGGTATGTGTAGATCGTGGCTATTTGTTCCAATGAGATCTAGAACAGCACCATTGTTTTCTTGAAAATACTCCCGTATTTGCAGTAAGTTTGAAAAAAACACCAAAGAAATTTCACGATTAGTGGATTAAGAATGAGAAAAGAAGAACTTTCACTCAGACATAAAAGTATTCTTACACCTCGCCTAGCTTCGTTAAAATTAAGCTTTTCCGAATATACGTTTGCCACTCTTTTTCTTTTTCGGCGAGAGTTTGCACATCATGTTCTTTTTGATGGTGATCAGATCTGGGTCGAGGGTAAAACAAAAGATGGCATGACCTATTTGATGCCGACTGAAGATCTACGTCAAATTCCCTCGGCTACGCTTCTACAGAAACTTAAGCTTGCAAACTGTTTTTTTCCTATTCCTGAAGAATGGGTGAGTTCGTTTGATTCGACGCTTTTTTCAAGCAGCTACAATCGCGACGATTCCGATTATTTATTCAAACGAACAAAAATCGCTGAATACCCAGGAAGAGATTTAAGTGCTAAGAGAAACCTTTTGAAGCAGTTTCTAGATCTTCATACTTCGACTGTCGTCCCTTACACTCAAGACCATTACCACGAAGCTCTATATATTTTAGATGAGTGGCAAAAAGGAAACAAAACTTCAGACACCGATTATTTAGCTTGCAAAGACGGATTAAAATGGGCTCAAGAACTCGAGTTGACAGGGTATTTTGTCTACGCTGACAATAAGCCCGCCGCGTTTATCCTTGGTGCTTTATTAAACGGCTGCTCCTTCGTTGTTCAATTTGCGAAAGCATTGCGTGAATTCAAAGGAATCTATCCATTTCTTTTCAAGGAGATGGCAAGTCGTCTTGCACTCAGTCAGATTTGCTGTTTGAATTGGGAGCAAGATTTAGGGATAGAGGGTCTCCGCCAATCTAAGCAATCTTATATGCCGGATAAGCTCGCCCATAAAATACGTATTTTCCCACGCAAAGAGTAATACTGCCAGCTGCTAGAAAGGTGTATGTAGATCGTGGGTAGTTATGGGAGTAACCTGGACCTGACCCATGATCGAAACACCTTCATCGACCGAAATTCTGGGAGCTGTAATATTCCCTCGAATTTCTGCCGCTCCCTTCAGAATGAGTCGTGTTTTGACCGTGATATTCCCTTCAACTTTTCCTGAAATCTCTGCCTCATCGACATGGATATCGGCCTTCACGTACCCTTGAGGTCCAATAGTAAGACTTTGACCCCCTTCGAATTCACCCTCGAAAAGGCCATGGATGACAGCGGTTCCTTGAAAGGCGATTTTCCCGACAATCGAGGCCTGCTCGCCAATGACAAAATCGGGCTCGTTCGGGATCTCGGGCTCATAGAAAGGAGATTCTGGTATAGGGTCGTGGATAGGGGCTTGTTCTTGTGGTTTTGTTAAGAGTTGACGGGCGAATTTTAACATGTGTAAACCTACTTTTTAACCTTCATACCTAGATTTGCAAAATATTTACAATCTGTTTTTGATAAGTGGTTTATAATTAACGATTTAATATGAATTTATTTAATTTTTTCAATATGTTATAATATTGATTCATTACAAAGAGGGTTTTATGACAGTACAAGCATATGATAAACTTTCACAAGCAATACGGCAAAGAGTTGAAAATAGTTATCAACAACCGTCTGCAAAATCTTTCATTGCTAAGATGGTTTTGTCCCTTTTAATGCCGGCAGGAGCTTCTCTACTGCTTCATACTTCTCTTGGAAAAATGAGAGTGGTTGATCTGACACGCCTAGGGGTTAAAACAAAAATAATGACCCTCGTCTTTATTGCAAAATTCGCTCTTTTTTCAATGGTGTATCATATTTTGAAGTTGGGCAATCAAGAGAATCGAGCAAGAATGGAAGCGATCCGCTCATTGCTTTCAGAAAAACTTAAAGAAAATCAATATGTAGCCATTCAGTTAGACACCACCACTTATTGCATCGATTCCAAAGAGGTGACTCCACAAGACCGTTTTGATGTTAAAGGAAAACAACTAGTAAAGGCTTCGGAAGTTCTTAAAGAACACGCCGAATAAGAGGGATTTTTCTTAAAAGGACGCAGATCAAATTGCTTCCTAGATATCCTATGACAAAAGTGATCGTAAACTTTTCCCAGATACTCCATTGAGTGTAAGGGACAAGAAGCGATTGGATATAAACGACAACCACCACATGAACCAGATAAACTGCATATGCATTTGCAGATAGCGACTGCAGAAGCGGTCCTGTTTTATTCATATAATCTCGAAACAGTGTGAGAAGGCCGATACACCATGCAGGGCACATAAGCGAACTCCACAATGTTTTAAAAAGAGGTGCTTGTGTTTCAAGATGAAGCGCAAGATAGCCGAAGCATAGAATTCCAATCATAAGCCAGGTATAACCCATCGGTCGATTCAAGGTTTCTAACCATTTATTTTCAAAAGCTAAAATTCCGATGAAGAAAAGAGAGACGTACTGAGGGAGATGGTACGGTTCGAAAAGATGGTGGAGTGTCCAGCGATCTTGAGGAAACCAAAGATTCATAATCGCTGTCATCAAGAATAATGCAGTAGTATAGAGAACAATTTTTGTCTGTGTGAGGGAAAAATGTTGTGAGGGTTTTAGAAACGAAGGATAAAGCTTGCGACACACGATGTAGAAAATGGAATAGATGAGCAGCTGAATAATAAACCATGTATGACCCCAAGTGAAATGTGCTTTAGTCAAAAACCAGTATCGGTAAAAATCGGTGAACGAGAGAGGCCCCTGGTAACTGAAGTAGAAAGCGGGTGGTAAAATAAAAAAGAGAGTGAAAAGTGTTGGAATCCCTAAGCGGATGAGTTTTTTCTTAATGAGGATCCACGCAGGGCTCCTTTCATAAGAGCCGGGAAGGAAATAGCCCGAAATAAGGAAAAAGAGACCCATGAAAAATGTCGCATTGGAAGTAATGAGCAGAGAAATCCATTTTGTTTTTTCAGGATCGGGAATGAGCCAGTTAGCAGCACCGAGTTGATACGAGAGTGCTGCATGGTGGGCTACGACAAGGATAATTAGAAATGTTTTGAGGTTATCGAGATAGGAGATTTTCACTTTTCTTCTAAGTTGCGACGGGCGATTTCGACTTGGCGTCGAAGGCTTTCATCGCTTTGAAGTTGCTCACGAATCTTTTTCCAGGCGTGTAGCAGGGTCGAGTGAGTTTTCCCACCAAACGCAGAAGCAAGTTTCATGAGAGAGTCGGTCATCAGTTCTTTCGCCAGATACATTGCCACCTGACGGGGGAGTGCAACATCTTTTGTGCGAGAGGTTCCTTTCAGGTCGCTGATGCGAACCTCGAAAATGGCTGAAACACACTTGAGAATATTTTCAACAGAGACTCTCTTTTGAGGATTTTGCTGGAAAAGTTCCCCTAGAGTATTTTCAACGACATCTTCCGTCACTTCTTTGTTGATTAGGCGTGAAAATGCGGAAAGTCGATTGATCGCTCCTTCTAGTTGACGCACGTTGTGAAAGATATGTTCAGCAATGAAGAGAGCGATTTTATGGGGGAGGCGGATTCCACGGAGCTCGGCTTTATGTTGAAGAATCGCAACACGGGTTTCAAGATCGGGAATTCCGACGTGGGCAACAAGACCCCATTCCATCCGAGCGACCATCCGTTCGGAGAGTTTCAGTTGGGAAGGAGGTTTATCACTGGTAATAACGATTTGTTTGTTTTGTTGAATCAAACTTTCAAACGTGTTGCAAAACTCTTCTTCGAAATTGAGTCTTGATTGCAAAAACTGGATATCATCGACGAGGAGAACGTCAAGGGAGCGGTAAAAACGCTTCATCTTATCCATCGACTTCTTTTTCAAATTGTCGACGATATCGTTGATAAACCCCTCAGTGGTGATGCAATGAATTTTAAGCCGCCTATGATGTTTATGGATGGCGTGTCCTATGGCATGAAGAAGATGTGTTTTTCCTAGACCTACACCACCATGGATGAAGAGGGGATTGTACGATTTTCCTGGATGGGCCGCGACGCCAAGGGCAGCCGATTTCACGAACTGATTGGAAGGCCCTTCAATAAAATGGTCAAAAGTATAGAGAGGATTGAGGGGGAGAGCGTCTCTTTCTGGAGGGTGTTCTTCAAACACAACTTGTTTTTTCGGTTCTTCTGCAATGACAAAGCGGAGCGCAAAATCGCCATTCGGTTTTACAGGAACAAAACCGAGAAGATCTTTCTTGTAATTTTGGAGCAGATATTCTTGGACAAAGATGTTCGGCACTTCGAGCACGAGTTCTTCGCTAGCTGTTTCAACCACATGAATCGGCGCAATCCAATTTTGAAATTCAGCAGCGGAGCATCTCTCTTCCATGTAGGCTGCGAAATCAGACCAGAGTTCTGCGTGTGTTTTAGTGAGCATAGGGTTCTTTTTTAACACGAATGGCTATGTATAAGCAAGAAGAAGGGCAGAAGCTTGATTCGCAATGTTGTTATTCGTTTCTTTCAAAAGAGAATTTGCTTGTGCGAGAGCTTGCCGTCTGTAACCGAGTGCGAAAAGAGCTTTTGCGCGGTTAAGAAGAGTTTCAGGGTGGTGTGGATCGACTTTAAGTGCTTGTTCAATCGTATTGAGCGCCTGCAAGTTTTTACCGACTTCTAAATAGAGCGCGCCGAGAGTTTGTAAATCGTAGGAGTTTTGTCCACTGAATGCGATGAGGGCTTCAAAGAAAGAACGGGCGATTTCGTATTTTCCCTGTTTAAGATAGGCATAACCTAAGTAACGAAGATCTTCGATCGCTTCTCCATCCCATCCCAAAATGTCAGACCATTGAACCGAACTCATGACCTCACCCCTTTTGGTACTGTTTACAACGTGTAGTGATATCGATCAAGTCCTTATTCAAAAGCTGCATCAGTTTTAGAAGTTTTAAAAGCCTGCTTTTTTCTTCTTCCCATTCAGAGAGATCTTGCTCATCTCCCTTGGTATTTTGGATGCGTGTCATCATAGCATCTTGCTGCTCGTCAGATCCTAGAAAGGGGACAAGAGAGGAGCGGAAAATGCGGCGCCGAAGAAAGAAAAAACCGGGAGGCTTTTGGAAGGTTGCCCATGCCGGATGGAGTTTTGAGAGACCTAACAGCGATTCTAACTCCGATTGATTCGCAGGGAGGATAACTTCTGTTTGAGCATGGGAAGAGGCAAGTGTCGAGTCCCGAATAATCGGCTTTGATTCTTCTAAGAGTTTTTGGTCTTCTGCCCAACGAATGGAGACATCAAGAGGGAGATTGGAAACGGTTTTCGGTTCTGTCATAGCCTAAATGTACCATGGATGTTTTTTTCTACATATACTTCCTTCATCCATTTGCAACAACTAACGCTTCATTCCCACCAATTCCCACTTTTTTAAATCAAGTTGTAACTTATTAATAAGCAGGGTGATAAGTGTGTGTTTTGAGTGCTGGCTTGGCAAAAAAATCCGAAAAATGTTGAAGAATTGAGCTATGAGTGTTAAATTGTGGCAAAAGGTGGAAGACTGAATGTCTCAGTTTTTTTTCAGTGGATCAAACTACGCCAAACTCGATGCGAAGAACCGATTCGTTCTCCCGCAACAGATGCGTTTTGGTCTCGTGGAAAACGGCGTTTTGGATTTCACGATTGCTTTGGGTCTTGGCGGGTGTCTTGCGATTTATCGAAGAAGCGACATTGAGAAAATCGTCGAACGGTTCAAATCGAAACAGCATTTAGCCAAGTATCAAAAGTTTTTTACCCTCTTTTTCTCAACTTTGCACCAGACTTCGTGTGACTCGGTCGGTCGCGTTATTATTCCTCCTGTCCTGAAAAAAGCGGTCGATATCCGAGGAGAAATCGTGGTAGCAGGGGTGCTGAATAAAATTGAAATTTGGCCAAAAGAACGTTACGACGCCGATTTAAAATCGTCCATGGAAGGCCGTCCAGGAGAGTTTAATTTAGCCGCCATGACAGAAGAGGCGTTTGCCCTTCTTGGCGAAGAGGAGATGCTCCGACATGACCTCCCGCTTTGATCAGGGTTCGGCTGACCATATTTCGGTCATGCTCGATGAGTGTTTAAAAGGATTTGAAGGGAGTTTGCTGACGACCTTCTTTGAAGGAACTGTGGGAGCGGGTGGGCATGCCGAAGCCATTTTGAAGGCTCATCCAGAAATTAAGCGGTATATCGGGTGTGATCAAGACCCTCAGGCCCTTCAAATTGCAAAACGTCGGCTAGAGCCTTGGAAAGATAAAGTCGAGCTCGTCCGAGGCAATTTTAGAGATCTCGATGCGATTCTCAATCAGCGGGGAATCAAAGAAGTAAGCGGTTTTTTTTTGACTTTGGGGTGTCGTCTATGCAACTCGATCAAGGCGAAAAAGGTTTTAGTTTCATGAAAGAAGGTCCTCTCGATATGAGAATGGATCCTGACAGCGAGCTCACTGCCGCTGATGTTGTGAATGGATATTCAGAAGAGAAATTGGGCGAAATTTTCCGCGACATGGGCGAAGAGCCACAGTGGAGACGGGCCGCTCGAGCGATCATTTATGCACGGGCCAATAAGCCAATTGAAACGACCCAAGAACTCTCAGATCTTTTGAAGAAGTCACTCGGTCTCAAAAAGGGGGGAAGACTCCACCCAGCAACGCTGATTTTCCAAGCGCTTCGAATTGTCGTTAACCGTGAATTAGAAGCCATTGAGAAAGGGCTTTCAAAAGCTCTCAAATTTTTAGCTCCTTTAGGACGTGTCGGTGCGATCAGTTTTCACAGTTTAGAGGACCGTATCGTTAAAAATATGTTTCGCGATGCTTGCTTCCGTCCTAAAGATAAACATGGACATGGATTTTTGAAAATTTTAACCAAAAAACCTTGGACTGCATCTCTCGAAGAGATTCGTCTCAACCCCCGTTCTCGCAGTGCAAAAATGAGATTTGCTGAAAAGATATGAATTTGATGAAATTTTTTTACAGATTTTCCCTCAGTGTTGCCTTTACAGGGTTTGCTCTTTACTCGTATTTGACTGAGCAAAATAAATGCACCGAGCTGAAAATGCGCCTTCCCAAGATTGTCAAGGAAATTGAAGCGATCAACCAAGACAATGCGCAACTTCAATATCAAATTGTTTCTTTTGAAAGCCCCGACCACCTTCTCCAGCTCACGAAGAATCGTGAGTATGCACATTTAAGTTTTCCTTACTTGCAAGATGTGCTTACAGTAAAAGAAGGTCTCGCGCTACAATCGCCATCATCGGATGAGACAACAAGTGCGCCCAAAGCAAAAAGCACTGTTGTCGTTGGTGCAAAATAATAAAGTATGACTAAAAAAGATGCGTCTCGTCCAGCTGCAGGGCTGGGAGATCTTAAACGTCTCATTGTTGTTGCTGTCTTTATTTTCTTTCTTTTTACACTCCTTGTTTTGCAATTTTATAAAATTCAAATCATCGATGGAGAAAAATGGCGCCGTGTTGCTAATAAACAACATCGGTTAAGTGTCGTTGAGCCTTATCAGCGGGGTATTTTTTATTCCAACACAAGTCTCCGCAAAGGACACCCAGAAAATCCCCAAGCACTCGTGATGGATGTCCCGCGTTACCATCTCTACGCCGATCCGGTTGTGATCAAACCCGAACATCATGCAGAGATTGTAAAAATGCTGCATAAGATCACAGGAATCTCCGACCAAGAAACTGCCAGACTTCAGTTGCAGCTGGGAAAAAAAAGCCGCAGCCGCAAAATGGTGCTATGGCTCACTCCTGAAATGCGAGAAACGATCTTAAAGTGGTGGAATCCGTATGCCAAATCCCACAAAATCCCACGCAACGCTCTTTTTTTCATCCAAGACTACAAACGGTCCTACCCCTTTGGAAAACTTTTAGGACAAGTTTTGCATACCGTCCGATCGGAAAGAGATGTGCTTGCCAAACAATGTGTCCCAACAGGAGGCCTTGAACACTCACTGAACCGATTCTTAAAAGGGGAAGATGGACGGAGAATCATTCTCCGCTCCCCTAGGCAGTCTCTCGATATGGGGCAAGTGACCAAAGAGCCGAAACATGGAGCCGATGTTTATCTCACCATTGACCATCATTTACAAGCGATTGCCGAAGAAGAGATCAAAAACGCGGTGATTAAAGCCGAAGCGAAAAGTGGCTGGGCGATCATGATGGATCCTTATACAGGGGAGATTCTGGCGTGGGCGCAATATCCTTTTTTTGAGCCTGCAAGATACCGCGATTACTTTAATGATCCCAAAAAACAAACAGCGACGGTCATCAGCGGCATTACCGTTCCATTTGAACCGGGATCGACGATGAAGCCGATGACACTGGCCATCGCACTTAAAGCCAATCAGGAGCTGGCTCTCCAGGGGAAGCCGCCTTTATTCTCAACGCAAGAAAAAATCAAGACAGCGACTCGAAGCTTTAAGGGGAGAAATAAGCCTCTCAAAGATACACACTTTCATAAATATTTGAACTTTGAAATGGGACTCCAAAAATCATCGAACGTCTATATGGCAACGATGGTCGAACGGATTATCGAGAATCTCGGAGTCGCTTGGTACTTAAATGAACTCGAAAAGACATTTGGATTTGGGGTGAAAACAGGGATTGAGCTCCCCGCAGAAGGAGGAGGCTTTTTACCCAAACAAGGAATGAAATACGCCAGCGGTCGTGAAGTTTGGTCGAAAGGAGCGCCCTTTTCTTTAGCCATGGGCCACAGTGTGATGGCTAGCGCTCTTCAGATGGTGCGCTGCTATGGAATTTTTGCCAACGGGGGATTCGAAGTGAAGCCGACGTTGATAAAAAAGATCGTTTCTCATGATGGACGGATCCTTGTTGAGCCTTCCAAAGAGGCTCCAAAAAGGGTGCTGGATGCATCCATAGTAGCACAAACCGTTCGTGCAATGCGATATGCAACTAAACTCGGGGGAACCGCAAAGCGGGCCGACATACCAGGCTATACAGAAGCAGGGAAAACGGCGACATCTGAAAAAGTCATCAATGGTGTTTATTCAAAAAAAGACCATATCTCGACTTTTATTGGTTTTGCACCGGCGACTAACCCACGTTTTGTGCTCTCGATTGTCATTGATGACCCTGCCTATAAGTACATCCCTGGTGTCGGAAGAAATCAGATGGGCGGAATTTGCGCAGCTCCTTGCTTCAGTGCGATTGGTCTCAGGACATTGCAGTATCTAGGCATTCCTCCAGATGACCCCAAGAACGATGCATGGTTGAAAGAAATTGCCGATCTGAACAAACTCTATGAACAATGGAATCATTGAAAATGAAACTCAAGAGCCTGTTTAAAGATCTCCCCGTCGAAATAAAGGGGATTAAAGATGTCGATATCACAGGTCTTTCAGCGAATTCTAAAAGTATCGCCCCGGGCTTTTTATTCATCGCTAAGAGAGGAAAAGCTTTTGATGGCGCTAAATTTATTCCTGAGGTGATAGGGGGCGGTGCGTCGGCGATTCTAACTGATACCTATGACCCCTTCTTAACCGAGGTCACCCAAGTTATACACCCTGATCCAGGCTCGCTAGAACTTGCCCTTGCCAAAAAGTTCTACCATGATCCAACCCGAAAACTACAGATGATCGGCGTGACCGGGACCAATGGAAAAACGACAACGACTTACCTCATCAAATATCTTTTAGAGAAACACGAAGAAATCTGCGGACTCATTGGAACCGTCGCCTGGATGACAGGAAAGAAGATCTTCGCTCCAACTCATACGACGCCTGATTTAATGACGTTAATGTCTCTTTTCTCTGAAATGGTCGATGAAAAAGCAACGACGGCAATCATGGAAGTGACCTCACACGCCCTCCAGCAGCGCCGCATTCAAGGGATCGATTTCCAAGTGGGAGTTTTCACAAACTTAACGCAAGATCATCTGGACTACCATCAGACAATGGAAGCGTATGCTGAAGCAAAAGCCCTTCTTTTTAAAAGTCTAGCTCCTTCTGCCTGGGCTGTGATTAACGTTGATGACCCCGTCTATTCTGTGATGACAAGGCACTGTGGAGCTCATCTTCTAACCTATGGACTCACCTCATTTGCTGAGCTTCAAGCAACCGACCTCAAAATGTCTCCCACCTCAATGCAATTCAATATTCGGTATAAAAATGAAGTTCACCTTCTCAAGACGCACCTCATCGGACGTTTCAACGTCTACAATATTTTAGCCGCCGCTGCTGTTGCCATCATCCAAGGGATGTCGCTTGGCAATATCTGCAAAGCCATGAAGAATTTTACAGGCGTTCCAGGCCGCCTTGAAAGAGTAATAAATCGGAAAAAGCTCCAAGTGTTCGTCGACTATTCCCATACCCCTGATGCACTTGAAAAAGCCCTTAAGACACTCCAAGAATTTAAACAAGGACGTTTAATTACGGTTTTTGGATGTGGAGGAGATCGTGATGTAAAAAAACGACCTCTGATGGGTCAAATTGCCGAGCGACTCTCTGACATTTCCATTCTCACTTCCGACAATCCTCGGAGTGAAAATCCTGCTGAAATTGCAAGACAAGTCTTAGAAGGATGCAAAGAACCGAAGAAGACAATCGTCGAGCTGGACAGACAAAAAGCGATTGCAAAAGCAGTTCAACTTGCCACGACAAAAGATATCGTTTTGATCGCTGGAAAAGGGCATGAGACGACTCAAACATTTGCACATCGGACCATTCATTTCGACGATCGGGAAGTTGCCAAGGATGCTTGCGGGGGGTAATTTTATATGCTACACTCCTGCTCCATGCGTCTTCTTGGCTTTTTTACCCTATTTTTTCTACCGCTCTCAGCTGCGCAACCGACGTACGGCTACAAGCCACTGCGCACCTATAAAGTTTCTCTTCCTCAGCACGCAAAACCTCTCATCATCCTAGATCCGGGGCATGGCGGGACAGACGAAGGCGCCAAGATCCACTATTTCATGGAAAAGCGGCTCACTCTCATGACGACCCTTCTCGTGCGGAAGTATCTTGAAGAGATGGGATACCGTGTCATCATGACTCGCAGCAAAGATGTTTTCATCCCGCTCCACCGCCGTGTTTCAATTGCGAACAAAACAAAAGCCGTTCTCTTTGCGAGTATTCACTACAACTCATCACCCTCTACCGAAGCACATGGAATTGAAATCTTCTACCATAATGGAAGCGATTCAAAACGGGTGAAAGAGTCAAAAAAACTCGCAACCTCAGTCCTCAGCGAACTGGTGAGCAACACGACTGCCCACTCCCGTGGCGTTAAAAGCGGTAACTTCCATGTCATCCGTGAAACCTCCATGCCTGCCATCCTCGTCGAAGGAGGCTTCATGACCAACAACGAAGAGCGCACAAACCTGCGCGACAAACGTTATCTTGAAAAAATCGCCAAGGGGATCGCCCTCGGCATCGATAAGTATCTGAAGCTGTAAGCTTTTTTAATCCTGCTTTATTTCTTTGTGTAATATAGAGCATCATTCCTAACCAATAACGGAAGAAAATGCATGATTAGAGCTTTAGAATATAACCTTTAAGATGGGAGGGATATTAGATGCCTTCCTTTATACGGGGAGTGCTCTTCGTACAAAAAAGATTTCCGAATATGCTGTATCGATACTAGGGTTACTTGCAAATGGAATGACACTTCTTGCAACCTCGGCAAGGGCAGAGTTTGCAGGTCATACAGTATCTTTGATGTACTCTGTCTACCAAAATACAATAGGTGACGGTGACGATTCTGTTGCAGAGATAGCCGTTGCTCTTTTACCAGAGTTCATCTGCCGAGTCACCTCACTTTCACGCTATATCTCTGTAGCTCCTCCTTATAAAAAGAGTTTAGAGTACATTCAAATAGGCGTGCTCTGTCTGGGAGTCGCAAAACTCTTAAAAGATACATTTCCGATGAGGAACTATCATTTTGCCCAAGCTAAAATTATTGCAGGTAACCCATTTTGGATTGAAAATTGCGATCACTATTTGGGAATTGGAATCAATCCTTTCAATGCCAAAAACTATCACCATCTTTTAAAGAAGATGAAAGAGGAAGGGCTCAATACAATAGAGTGGTTTGATGGGACATCCATAGATAAAAAAGAAATCTGCATTAGAGCGCTAGGTGCTTATTTAAAAGAACAAGAAGAACTACCAAGCTCTCGTCCATGGATGACTATCTTAATTGAATTTGCCTCCTATTTGCAAATCGATGAAACAGAATCAATTAAGGGTTTTGATTTCAGTCGCCTCTTCATCGCTCAAACAATCGCTAAACGATATGCAGCGTATTCTAAAACTATTCTTGGAGATAAGGAGTGGCTCGAAGAATTTCATCGATGCTGTCCTGAAGTGGATGTAGAAATTTTTTCAAATATTAGAACTCGATACGATCTCTCATTTTGATTCTTTTTCAATAAGTCGGTATATTGATAACCGTCGTCCTTAGTGCTACACGAGGGCATGACAACAATTTCATTGAGAATAAGGAATCTATGGAAGCTGATATTGGGCTGATTGGCCTTGCCGTCATGGGACAAAATCTGGTTTTAAATCTGAATGATCACGGTTATAAGGTCGTTGTCTTTAATAGAACGGTGTCCAAGGTCGATGATTTTCTGAAAGGTCCTGCAAAAGGAACCAATGTCATCGGTTCAAGCTCTCTAGGAGATTTTTTAAAAAAGCTGAAGCGCCCCCGAAAAGTCATGATGATGGTTAAAGCTGGGTCTGCTGTTGATGATCTGATTGAAGAGTGTTTACCCTTTCTTGAAGAAGGGGACATCCTGATTGACGGAGGGAATAGTCTTTATTTAGATACCGAAAGACGGGTTAAGGTGCTTGAGGAAAAGGGAATCCTTTTCTTAGGTGTGGGCGTTTCTGGTGGGGAAGAGGGCGCTCGTTTCGGTCCTTCGATCATGCCCGGCGGAAATCCGAAAGCATGGCCCCATCTCAAAACAATTTTCCAAGCAATTGCTGCTAAGGCAGACGATGGATCGCCTTGTTGTGATTGGGTCGGTGAAGGTGGAGCCGGTCACTATGTGAAGATGGTGCACAACGGTATCGAATACGGCGATATGCAACTCATTGCTGAGGCGTATCACTTACTCCGCGATCTTTCAGGTGTTACTGAGATGGCATCTGTTTTCTCAAAGTGGAATCAAGGCGCCCTCAAAAGTTATCTCATCGAAATCACAGCGCAGATTTTTGAGAAGAAAGACGCAGATGGAAAGCTGATACTCGATAAAATTCTAGATGTCGCAGGTCAAAAAGGGACCGGAAAATGGACCGGCATTAATGCTTTAGAGCTTGGAATTCCTGTGACACTCATTGCAGAATCGGTTTTTGCGCGGTATCTTTCTTCACTTAAAGGGGAAAGAGTGCAAGCGTCGAAGCTGTATAAAAAATCAAAAAGCACTGTAAAAGTTGAGACTGCTTCGATTGAAGCAGCCCTTTATGCCTCTAAAATCGTCAGCTATGCACAAGGGTTCATGCTCATGCAAGCTGCTGCCAAGGAGATGGGGTGGAGTCTCAATTATGGAACGATTGCACTTCTCTGGAGAGGAGGATGTATTATCCGGAGCCAATTCTTAGGTCAGATTCAGAAAGCGTTTGCAAATAACCCAGCGCTGCCGTCGCTCTTACTAGACCCTTTCTTCATCGATGAAATCAGCAGATCAGCGCAGAAGTGGAGAGAAACAGTCGCTGGAGCTGTGCAAGCCTCCATTCCAGTTCCTACACTTGCATCGGCACTCACGTTCTTTGATGGCTATACGACAGCCGATTTACCTGCCAATTTAATCCAAGCACAGCGCGATTTCTTCGGCGCCCACACCTATGAACGGATCGACAAGCCGCGCGGAGAATTTTTCCATACAAACTGGTTATAACAAGGAGACCACAATGAAATGGATCGCAGCCCTATGCCTATTATTTACAGCACCTGCATTTACAGAGGAGAATCAAATGAAGAAGCCTGTTGTTAAAATCGAGACCAACGTCGGGAGTTTTGAAGTGACTCTGATGCCTGATGTCGCACCCAAAACCTGTGAGAATTTTCTTAAGCTCTCAGAGGCAGGAAAGTATAATGGAATTGCTTTCCACCGCATTATCCCCAACTTTATGATCCAAGGGGGCGATTATGAGAATCAAAATGGAACTGGTGGAAAGTCGATTTGGGGAAAAGAATTTGAAGACGAGTGCATAAATAGTGTGAAGTTTGATAAGCCCGGTTATCTCGCGATGGCCAATCGGGGTCCGAACACAAACGGCAGTCAGTTTTTCGTTACAACAGCTGCGACTTCATGGCTGAACATGAAACACACGATCTTTGGTCAAGTAACTGCAGGATACGATGTCGTGAAGAAGATCGAAGGGATGGGAAGCCAGAGCGGCAGACCTTCTCAAAAAGTTGAGATCCTGAAAATTACTCAGATGCCTTAAGAACTTCCATGAAAGCAGATTGGGGAATATTGACTTTCCCAATCTCTTTCATTCGTTTCTTACCCTCTTTCTGCTTTTCCCACAGCTTCCGTTTACGGGTGATATCACCACCGTAACATTTTGCAGTCACGTTTTTGGTAATCGCGCGGATCGTTTCACGGGCAATCACTTTACCACCAATAGCGGCTTGGACCGGGACTTTGAACTGTTGCATGGGGATTACTTCGACGAGTTTTTTGCAGATCGCACGACCGCGTGATTCAGCTTTGGTACGGTGCACAAGACAGGAGAAAGCATCAACAGGCTCTTCATTCACACGCACTTCGAGCTTGATGATATCACTTTGCTGGTAGCAGTCGAACTCGTAGTCAAACGAGCCATAGCCGCGTGTCACGGACTTCAGTTTATCATTGAAGTCGGTGATGATCTCGTTGAGTGGAAGTAAGTAGGTGAGAAGGAGACGTGTTGCATCGATCGTTTCGGTTTTTTCAAGTTTGCCTCGTTTATCCATGCCTAAGCTCATAATAGCCCCTAGATATTCAGCAGGAGCCATGATGTGACATTTCACCCAAGGTTCTTCGACAAAGTCGATTTGAGCAGGATCTGGGTAGTGTGCAACGTTGTCGATTGAGAGCAGCTGGCCATTTGTTAGGGCAAATTTGTAGACAACGGAAGGGGCTGTTGTGATGATATCGAGGTTAAAGTGGCGTTGGAGCCGTTCGAAGACGATTTCCAGGTGGAGAAGGCCTAAGAAGCCGCAGCGGAATCCAAATCCGAGAGCCATACTGCTTTCTTGCTCGACATATAGAGCTGAGTCATTCAGTTGGAGTTTAGAGAGTGCATCACGTAGGGCCTCAAAGTCACTGGAGTCAACTGGATAAATTCCAGCAAAAACAACGGGAGCGATAACACGGAATCCTGGAAGCGGTTCGTCAGCTGGTTCTCTAGTAGAGGTGAGTGTATCCCCTATCTTCACATCTGCTGTGTTTTTGATATTTGCGATCATGTAGCCGACTTCGCCAGGGCGAAGTTTTTCTACGGCTTTTGCATCGGGGGTAAAAATTCCGACTTCTAACACTTCAAAGCTCTTGCCAGAGACCATCATCGTTACGAGCGATTTCTTGGTAATCTCTCCGCTCATGACACGGACATAGACCATCACACCACGATACGTGTCGTAGTGAGAGTCAAAAATCAGCGCACGGAGAAGGTTATCGGTCGGTTCTTTTGGAGGAGGGACTAAAACAAGAATGCTTTCTAAAATCTCTTTAATTCCCACGCCCATTTTGGCAGAACAGAGGATCGAATTGGTCGTTTCGATTCCAATGACATCTTCGATCTGTTTTTTTGCCGATTCGACATCAGCAGAGGGGAGGTCGATTTTGTTGATCACAGGGAGAATTTCGAGATTTCGATCGATCGCTAGATGGACGTTGGCAAGTGTCTGCGCTTGGACCCCTTGAACGGCATCCACAACCAGAAGAGCTCCTTCGCACGCAGACAACGACCTAGAAACTTCATAGGAAAAGTCGACGTGGCCGGGGGTGTCAATGAAGTTAATTTGGTAGGTCTCTCCATCATCGGCTTTATAAATCATCGTAACAGGATGAGCTTTGATAGTAATGCCCCGTTCCCGTTCAAGGTCCATCTTATCAAGCACCTGGTCTTCCATTTCTCGGTCAGGAACTGTTCCTGTCAATTGGAGAAGGCGGTCTGCGATAGTCGATTTGCCATGGTCGATATGAGCAATAATTGAAAAATTTCTGATCCGTTTTCGGTCGTACATAAGGGGCAACATTGTAGGTCAATCACTTGTAGGAGTCAATGAATTAAAATATAAACTATAACATTATAAGAATTCCTCATCTATGTTATACTATTTGACCTATGACAACAGCTGCATCTCTCAATAGGCCTCAGCCTACTATTTCTTCGCCTGAAAGTGTCAACATAAGCGATTGGCTCATGATCGGAAGCGCTCTTTCTACTTCTTCTGCCGTAGTTGTAATGGCTCTAGCTCTTACAGGTCGAGTTTCCTTTACAAAACCTTTTAGTGCTTCTGTTATCAGTGCCATTGTACTGGGAATTTTAGGAGCGATCTGTAAAGACCAAAAAATTGATGTGACTCCATTTTTCTCAGCTGCCAACGCCTTCATCCCTACGTTTCGTTATTTACGAGAAGGGTCAACCTTCGAAAGCAATAGTCAAAAATATTATATCGCCTATACCGTTGGGGACGGGGCTTGTGGAATGCACGCATTTTTAGGGTCCAAAGCGACACCTTCCTCTTACTACGCTTTAAATGTACCGAATGTCAGAGGGCATTATACGGATGCGTTAACAGCTCAAATGAGGAGTCCTACCATTCAACAGAAATGGGAAGAGTGGATGGTTCATTTCATCAAAGATTATTTGAGCAATCCCTATGGCTTTTATACTTCCATGGTTTTTAGTAATGTCGATGTGAATCCCCTGAAAGTCAGCTTTCAAGAATTAGAGCAAAGAAAACTTCTACTCATGGGACAACAGAAAGAGCTTTTTAAAAAAGCGAAAGAAGATACAACGACTAATCCCATTGTGATGCGAAAATTGGATGAGTTGATTGTTGAAGAAGAGAAATATTTGGAAGTAGAAAAAAGACAAGAGCACACAGATCATTTAAGACATCGTCTTGTTGAAGATGCATTTGTTTATCAAAGAATGACAGAAGGGTTAGAATCGATTATCCCCACCATCCAACATCTACCGATCGGTCAACAAATTGAGCAAAATCTCCGCGCGCTAAAAGTTCTAGATGCTGAAAGAACGGATATCTATGTTCGATTCATTCGACAAGAAAGCATTATGCAAGCTTATATTCAAGGGGTTTCTAAATCTGCCTATTATTTCTCAACCCAAGAGCTTGGTTTAATGGCTCATTTGTTTAATCAACGTATTCATGTCTATCATGAGATCAATGGAGTACCGAGTCTAGAGCTGGACGAAGGGGATCAATCGCAAGCTCCAGTGGTTGTATTTCACGCAGGAATTCACTTCTCACGGTGTGAACCTCGGTCAGAATAACTTGTGAAAGAGTCGCGTGATATCTTGGTACGTCAAATAAATAAATAAGAGTACTAGTAAGATCACGAAGGGGATGATCCACTTCTCCATGGTCTTGGCTTTGATGGGTTTCCCAGTCACAATTTCCACCACAGAAAAGAGAATATGTCCTCCATCGAAGACGGGGATAGGTAGAAGGTTTAGGATGGCAAGGTTCAAGCTGACAAAGCCGAGCCAGTAAAGGGCATCCTTAATCCCTTTCGACCAGCTATTTTGGAGGGCTTGTACGATCCCGACCGGTCCACTCATGTATTTTGCGGGCATCGCTCCTGTGAAGAGGCTTGTGAGTGTCTTCCATGTGCTTTCAAGAACATTTAGAAATTGAGTGGTTGGAAGGGGATTGAAAGAGACATTGCGGTCTGCAAGCAGCGCGCCGAGCATGAGTCTTTTCTGGCTTTGTTCGAGGTGGTTGAGTTGAGCTTCGCGTTGCTGGGGATCTTCAATCTTCTCAATCGCTTTTTTAACGGCTTCATACTGGGCTGTCATTTTAGCGCGCGTTTTTGCATCGAGATCGAGCTCTGAGAGCGGTTTAAGAAGGACGGGCTTAAGAAGGGTGAGATTCTCTGATTGTGTCAGAGGAGTAGGTGTTCCAATCGACTTCACCATTTTAGCAAGAGAAGGTGTATCAAACGAAGCTTCAAAAGAGGCATCTGCTTCATTCCAGGGCTGGACGGTCGTCGATGCTTTTTTCTGAACGATCACAAGGGCTGAGCGATCTTGAACAAGTTTGAAGATGTCGAAAACATTTTGCACAGAGGTTCCACCAATCGCAACGATCCGATCGCCAGACTGTACTTTTTCTGCGACGTGATCGGAGATAGGGGTGACTTCTTCCGCGTTGGAATTCATGAAGGAAATAGCGTCTTCAATGACTCCTGCAGAAGTTATCTGATACGGAATGAAGTAAAGGTCTGGAAGTTTGCCAGAGAGTGCTGCTGCATGCCGCCAATCGTCGAGTTCGTTTTTAAAATCTTGAGAAAGCCTCAAGTCATTGATTTTGACGCGAGGAAGTTTGATTTGAAAATAGGTACTACCTCTTTGAAGAGTAGCAAGGACAGTCGATTCATTCAGAAGTGTCGAAAGTTGTTGTTGAGAAAAGATGAGTGCGCCATCGACCCAGAGAATTCGATCTCCTTTTTCAATCCCACTGACACCTAGTGGAGAGGCAGGGGAGGTGTAATCATTGAAAATCAGATATTGAGCAGGCACGGCTCCAAACTGTTCCATCCGGAGGACAGGGGAGTTAACTTTAGGAAGCGTCGCTGTGAAAGGTGAGCGGCTTCCCGTCCAATAATTGAGATGGTCTCCAGCAATCACGTTTTCTTGATCGTTTAAGATAAGTTTTGTAGTGAGGTCAGGGAACCCATCATATGTTTTGCCGTTGATTGTATTGAGGACATCACCCGGATTAATATTGGAGGGTTTAAGGGCTGAATCGGAGTCGACATAACCGACGATGTGAGTCAGTTGTTGAAACGGTTTATCTTGACCACCTGCAAACCAAATCAGGGTGAAAGCAACAAAAGCAAAGATGATATTGGTGATCGGTCCTGCTAAGGCGACTTTAATCCGTTGGAAAGGAGTCTTTCCATAAAAACCATCAGGGATTTGATGCGGTTCAAGCCCTGCCTTCTTTTCCATTCCAGCCATGCGGACATAACCGCCAAACGGCAAAATACAAAGCTGCCATTTCACTCCGTCGACTTCCCATTGACGGAACGCCGGTCCAAATCCAATAGAAAAAACTTCTACTTTAATTCCGTTGCGCCGTGCAACAAAGTAGTGGCCCAGTTCATGGATAAAAATAAGAAAGCCTAAGCCTAGGATCGCGAGGACAAGATAAAAGATATTTAAGATCATCATCTGACTATTAAAACGGAGGAGCGCCTAAAAGTCAATGTAGCGGAAATAATATAGCCGAGAGAGAGAAGTGTTACGATCAATCCTCCTGTTGAAAGGGGGAGATGAGCCACGGATAGGAGATGGCGTGAAAGGGCAACACCTAGAAGAGAGAACCCTATTCCAAGGACGACCGTGAAAGCTAGGAGCGATGCAACGCGGTGAGTATAATGGCGGGCAATGAGAGTAGGACCGACCAAGAAGGCAAGGACTAAGAGAACACCGACAGCCCGGATTGAGACAACCAGCGTTAGAGAAGTGAGCGCCATTTGAAGATAATGGTAACGGGTGACTTTAAGACCGAGCGACGTAGCAAGTCCTGCATCAAAGGCTGAAAGGGTCCAAGGTCTAAAAGCGATTAAAGTCGCCAGGAGATTCATGAGAGCAACTACGCCTGCGTAGAGAGTATCTCTGCGGCCTAGTGCGTCGACGTTTCCTGTAATGACCTCAACTCCAATATGACTGCTTCGTGTGTAGAGTGTCACTAAGAGAACTCCTAAGGCAAAAAGGGTCGTAAAAACAAGTCCGATCGCAGCATCCTCCTGGAGTTTAAAAAAGTGACGCACTCCTTCAGTTAAGAGAACTGTGAGAAAAGCCGAAATCACGCTCGCAATAACAAGAAGAGGAATATTGAGGCCTAAATCAGCGGACCCATGAACCGTTAAAAGGAAACAGATCACAATACCCAGCAGCGTTGTATGGGAGAGGGAGTTTGCAAGCATGGTCATCTTTCGAAGGGTTAAAAAAGTTCCAAGCAATCCTGTTGAGATGGAGATGGCAAGGAGGGTCAAAAGTTGAATTTCATCGGAAGCCAACCCTGGAAGAGGAAGCTGTCCTGTTAATCTTTTAAAAAGGACTTGGAAGAATTCAAAAAAATTGACCCCCCAGTAAGGATTATTCATGTGTTCCTCGGGGTGGAATCGGTTGCTGGTGGGGATCTTTCTGAGGGTTATTCAAAAGGATGGTCAGCTGTTTTTCAAGCGCCGGAGAGAAAAGGTGTTCCAGCTCTTCCGCTGTGCGGTGAACTTTTTCAACGTTTTGGCCAAGGTATTCCACAAGGTAAACTTCCCATAGGCGGTGAAGTCTCACAATTTTCTGAGCGGCAAGTTCTCCCTCGGGAGTCAAGGTTCCATCTTTCGTGATCCATCCTTTGAAGCGGAGAGAAAATTTAATAAAAAATGAAAGCTCTGTTTTCAGTTGAGGTCTTTTCCATAACAATTTGACGCCGTTCTCGAGCTGGCATTTGAAACGGAAGATTTGCATCCGAATGAGACGGATTAAAAGTCCGCTGCGTGGGGCAATCAGGAGGCTGATCAGGCAGAGGGATGAGGAGGTAAGGAGGATTATAGGGCCTGTCGGTAATGAAAATTGTGGCGATGAAAGGTGGTAAGAAAGAAAGTTTCCAATCAGAGCGCTTAAGAGACCGAAGAAACTGGAAAGAATGAGAAGTGTTGAAAATTTATGTGACCACGGTTTTGCAGCGACAGCAGGCCCAATTAACATACCAGCCATCAGGACAACGCCAACGCTGCGGATTCCCAGGATGATGGCACAGACAATGAGCAAGAAGGTGATCAATTCAAGAGGTTTATATCGAATCCCAAGAGATTGGGCAAAGGGGGCGTCAAACTGAATGAGCTTTAAACGGGGATAAAAGAGCATCAGAAACAAAATAAGCACGGCCGCAAAACTTGCATAGAGAAGGGCTTGATCTCTTGTCATCGTTGCAGCTTGTCCATAGAGATAAAGGAGGGCTTGTCGATATCCCATCGGATGAGATCTCTGAATGATACTTGCGAGCAAAATTCCCCATCCCATGAAAGCTGCTAGAACAAAGGTGAGAGCTGAATCAGATTTGACACGTAGACGGGTTTCCATCCAGTGGACAGAGGCAAGTCCGAGTAAAGCGAAAGCAAATCCGCCAAGGGTCATGGACAAAAACATACCCCCAGAAACGATAAAAACTCCGACTAAAATTCCGGGGAAGGCAGCGTGGGAAAGGGTTTCTCCAATCAAGCTCCGTTTTTTTAAAAGAACTAAGCTACCTACGAGGGACGATGCTACGGCCATACATATGGTGCCTAGGAGAGACGTACGAACCACGGGATTCGTAAAGAAGTCAATCATTGGAGGCCTGAGATTCTATTTTGCGCTAGTAGCACAGCTTCGTCTAGGAGGCGCGCTCCATGACCGTATGTTTTTGCGAGGTTTTGGGAGTTTAATACTTCGGCTGTAGGACCCGCTGCGATGAGACATGTATTGAGCAAGATCATCCAATCAAACACTTTTTGGGCCGTAATAAGATCGTGATGAACCATGATGATTGTTTTGCCCTGAGCTTTGAGACTTGAAAAAAGGTGTAAGAGGGTTTTTTCTGTTGCCAAGTCAATGCCTGCAAAAGGTTCGTCAAGAAGAAAGAGGTCAGCATCTTGAACTAAAGCGCGCGCAATAAAAAGACGTTGCTGCTGTCCTCCAGAGAGTTGTCCGATTTGTCGATGGGCTAGATCTTCCATTTCAACGAGCTTGAGTGCTTTTAAAGTTGCCTCATTATCGGCTTTGGAAGCCCATTTGAGGAGTCCCATTTGAGTGAATCGACCCATCATCACCAGATCGTAGGCGGTCATTGGAAAATCCCAATCAACCGAAGATCTTTGTGGAACATAGGCGACTTTCTTTCGAACTTTATCGAGAGGTGATCCAAAAAAACGAATACTTCCACTGAGAGGCGGGGTGAGTCCCAGCAAAGCTTTTAAGAGAGTGCTTTTTCCGGCGCCGTTCGGTCCAATAATCCCGATGAATTTACCAGCAGGTAGGGCAAAAGAAATATCCCACAAAACAGCTGTCTGGTGATAACTTACACTCAGTTCTTCGACTTCAAGAGCATTCATGGCTTACTCCATGCTTCATAGAGGAGTATTGTGTTATGTTTCATCATCTCTTCATAGGTCAGAGGCTTTGAATTGCTGTCTGCAAGTGTGTCTGAGAAGAGAGATTGTGATGAGATTTCAACATGAAATCCTTTTTCAAGGCAGATATCTGCGATCTTCTTGAGTGAGTCTTGGCTGACGTTTGTTTCAGAGAAGAGGGTGTGGATGTTATTTTTCTGAAGATGGTCAATCACGCGCTGGAGGTCCTGGAAGCCGAGTTGACCATCAGGTGCCAGTCCTTCTGGTGCACAAAAACGGTCTTTCCACTCACCTTCTTGCTCTAGATAACGTCTGGTAAAATAATTAAAAGCATCATGGCTTGTCACAAGGTATCTTTTTTCTGCTGAGATCGATTTTAGAGAGGCTTGCATCCATGCATCTAATTCTTCAAGTTCTTTGCAGGCTTGGAAACCTTTTTTTTGATAATATTCAGTTCCTTCAGGGTCGACAGCACAAAGATGTGCAATGATAGGGTGGACCGTTTGTTGCCATAAATTGACATCGAGCCAAATGTGTGGGTCTACTTGCCCAGCATGGTCTAGAATTGCAGAAGGATTTTCTTTTTTAATTTCATCTCCGAGGGCAATTGCGTGGGAATGTTGCTCAAGTTGAGCTTTTAAGCTTGCGCTATGTTCAAGCCCCAACCCGTTATAAAAAATAATTGTAGCAACAGCAAATTTTTCATCATCCCCTTTGACGAGCTCATAACTATGAGGATCCATTGAATGATCCATGAGCGAAAGGTGGTCGATCCGCTCCCCACCGATGCGAGCGACCAGATCATCAATGATGGGAGTCGTTGATAAGACTTTAACTTTATGACTTGGAGTTCTCCATTCTTCCAGGCGGGAAGGAGAATTCTGGCAGCCTAGAACGAGTAGGCAAGTTAATATACTAACTAGATATTTCATTGTTTGTATTATGCCTTATTAGGTCCAAAAAATACCATAATAATAGGCGTTAACAAAGCTGGTCAAACTTATTCAAATGTTATCAAATCGAGGAGGTGTTAGTAATAATCAGTTGCGAGATATAAATTTAATTTGTTCGTTCTTGCCTTAATATTATCAATTTTTATACAATTCCGAAAAAACTCTAATTCTAAGGAGAAAAGAAATGAGTCATGAGACAGCAGAGCCGAAAACTAAGAGCCTTAAAGAAGTTGAAGAGATAATTTCTCGTGCTATTAAAAAAGTGGGCGCGAAGCGAGAAAATGATATTTGCCGCTATATTCCTATGACTTCCGGCGGATATATGCATCACTTTACCCTTAAAAAGATGAAAACTAAGCAACCAGGCGAGCTTGGTGCCATGATTGAAAAGTTCATTATCAATAGTGACCGCCCAGGAATGGTCGCGCCGAAGCAAAGAGCTCCCAGAGGTTCACGTAAGCGCCGTGATCACCTTACATTTACACGTTCACAACTCGAGAGAATGCTTGCGATTGCTAGACTTGCCGGTGATAAAGAGATGGTTTCAGTTCTTTCTCCTAAAAGATCTCTTGCAACATGCAAGCGTGAACTTATTTCTTCAATCCGCCATAACCGTTTAGAGCCTGAGCTTTGGAATGCGTATGTTGAAGCAATGAATGCTCAACAAATCATTCAAAATAGCGAACTCTTCAGTCAAGTTAACAAATAATTTTAATTTTGGGCCTATAACAATCTGTTATAGGCCTTTTCTCAATCAAATCAAATTTTTAACCCTTGAATTTTCAGTCAGATATGCTAAAATGGTACCTCTTTGAAAAAAAGTTTCAGGGAATATATCCCTGAATGATTTATAAACACTAGAGGAAAACACAAATGTCAACGCAAACGAATGCAAAACCCCAATTTGGGAAGTGGCGGTCTTTCTTTTGGCCAATCCACACATGGGAACTTAAGAAATTTATTCCTATGGCTATGCTCTTTTTCTTTATCAACTTCAATTACACCATTTTACGCGATACAAAAGACGCTCTTGTTGTAACAGCGCAAGGTTCTGGAGCTGAAGCGATTCCGTTCTTGAAGCTGTGGGGAGTTTTGCCTTTTGCAATCTTGTTTATGTTGATGTACTCCAAACTCAGCAACGTGCTGACCAAGCCTAAACTGTTCTACACCATGATTTCGGTGTTCATCGGCTTCTTTATGCTTTTTGCTTTTGTTCTCTATCCTTATAGAGACGCTCTTCACCCAACTGAATTTGCAGACAGACTTCAATCGACACTTCCGCAAGGATTTAGTGGACTCATTGCGATTGTTAGAAACTGGACCTACTCCCTGTTCTACATCATGTCAGAACTTTGGGGTAGCGTTGCCCTTTCTCTTTTATTCTGGGGCTTTGCTAACGACACGACACGTCCTGCTGAATCAAAAAGATTCTACGGAGTATTCGGTATCGGTGGTAACTTAGCTATGATCATTTCTGGTTGGTTCATCATCTACTTCTCTAAAGTGCGTGAAAACCTTGTTCCAGGAGCAGACCCATGGGGAATGTCTCTGAACTACATGATTGCGATGGTTGTTGTTTCCGCACTTATGATTATGGGAATCTACTGGTGGATCAATAAAAACGTTCTTACAGATACACGCTTCTATGACACTTCGGAGCAACAAAAAGCGAAGAAAGAGAAGCCAAAAATGTCTATGACAGAGAGCTTCAAATACTTAGCAGGTTCTAGATACGTTCGTCTGCTCGCTCTCTTAGTGATCTCTTACGGTGTTGCGATTAACCTCGTTGAAGTCACCTGGAAAGATCAATTGAAACTTCTGATGAAAGGAAATGCCAACGACTATAGCGCCTTCATGGGAAGCTTCTCTCAGTGGACAGGACTTGTTACAATCTTAATGATGCTCTTTGTCAGCAGTAACGTGATTCGACGTTTCGGCTGGACAGTTGCAGCACTCATTACTCCAATTGTACTCTTAGTGACTGGAGCTGGGTTCTTCTCGTTCATCATCTTCAAAGACTCCCTTGCCGGATTCATTGCGATGTTTGGAACATCCCCACTCGTTCTTGCGGTCGTCTTTGGACAGATTCAGAACATCATGAGTAAATCAACGAAGTACTCTCTCTTTGATCCTACCAAAGAGATGGCGTACATTCCGCTTGACCAAGAAGCAAAAGTTAAAGGTAAAGCCGCGATTGACGTCGTGGGAGCTCGCCTTGGTAAGTCCGGTGGTTCACTCGTGAACCAAGGTCTGATTCTTTTCTTTGGATCAATTGCTGTGATTACTCCTTATGTTGCAGCGATTCTGTTCCTCATCATGTTTGTATGGATCTGGGCTGCTAAAGGGCTTGGAACTATGTACAACAAAGTAACAAACGAAAAAGAAGCACAAGCGAAAGCTTCTGCAGAGCCAGTTGTTGCAAAGTCAACAACTTAAGCGATTTTTCGTTTAAGTGAAATAAGACCCTTTCCCAGGAGACTGGGAAAGGGTTTTTTTATGAGTTTTAGAAATCGAGTTGGAAGTGGACTGTGCCTCCAAAGAAGGCTAAATCCCCATTACGCTTTTCTGCAACAACAGATTGAGTTGCAGGTGTGCCAACTTCTGAAATATTGAGATCAACCAATTGGTTGATTCCAAACCAATACGATGTTTCGCATAGAACCGCGACATACATACGCTTTGAATTGTTATCAAACCACTTATCCCAACCAATTCCCAGATAACCATCCAAATTGGTTCGGACCATCTCTTGATGATCTTTTAGATTAGCCTTGATCACATTACCTGGAACAGTTGTTCCTGATGTCAGGTTTTGGGAAGTGTTGAAGTTTCCAATCACCAGCGCTCCAGAAAGACCGCCTCTAAATGCCCAATTATTAGCAAAGTAAAAATCGCTGTCGAGCCCAGCTCTAGGTCCAATACCCCAAACATTATTGGTGTTATTGATTTTAGCTGTATGGAGAGTTGCTATAACGGAGTCGGCTGTTCCTTTAAAACGTCCATTAAACGTTTCACGGATCCATGCAGCACGGATTCCAATGAAAGGGTGGATGTTAAATTTAGGAGTCAAATAGGTTTCTCGGCCTAATGTTAAATCGAGTAAACCAAAGTTAAGTCTCCAGGATGCTGAAGCTGCTACACCGTTTTGTCCTGCTAAAATAGGAAAAAGCGAAGGGCTGAGTGTCTCAGAAGCGTTAGCATGCGAGTTTTTGCTGACTTGAGAATAAAGATAGGTGCCCCTAGCCTTTATATCCCACACATCGCCTGTATAGCCGCCGAACCCAAGACGGACACCGGAGCTTAAGTTAAAGCTAGGTGATTTTGGGCGGTATTTTTGATATGTGGTAGCTCCATCAACTGTTGTAGTTGTTCGAACCGCATAATTTAAATCTTCCTGAAATGGTTTCCAGAAAAGATAATCTAATTCAAAGATGCCTTTTCTACCGTCGATAGATTCGGCTTGCTTTTTAGAAAGATCCTCTGAACCAAAAGGTGATGCACTAGAATTAGACCAACCATCTACTGAAGCTTGAAAAGCAACGATAGATGATACCATGAATAGCGAAAATGACTTATTCATTATTTATTCCTCCTGCTTTTACTCAATGAGGATATTAAGGAATTTTGTCAAATATCATTTTAATTTAAGGTAAAAGCCGGGAAGAACTCCCGGCTTTTTTTGCGTGTTATTAGAAGTCGATTTGGAAACGGAGTGTACCACCAATGAAGGAAAGATCTCCGTGTCTTTTTTCAGCCATAATTGTGTCATCTCTATCAAGGCTGTTAGGAATGCTGTCATCAAAATTAGAAATCTCTAAATTGAGCCACTGATTCATTTGGAACCACTGAGAAGCTTCAAATGATAAAGAAACTGCTACTCGATTTTTTCCACTGTTAAACCACTTGTCCCAACCCAGACCAAAATAAGCATCTAAGTTAGCACGGCCTAAGTGAGCATTGTCTTTAATTTTTCCATTAAACCTCGAGATTGTAAGGGTGCCGGTTGCCTCGAGGTCTCTAAAGCCATTGAATTTCTCTTTTATACTGTAGTTAGAATAAAGGAGTGATCCTGAAAGGCCCCCAATAAATGCCCAATTATTATTTAGGTAGAAGTTAAGGTCTAAACCAAGACGTGGTCCAATACCCCAGATATTCTGGTAAGCATTGAATTTAGTTGAAAGTGTAACAGCTGTTGGGGCTGTTGACGATCCTTCTTGGTAGATACCAGTAAATTTGTTCTTCAGCTTTTGATTGATGTTAAATCCACGTAATCCAATCAATGGATGGACGGCAAATCTTTTTGTAAGGAAGAATTCTCTTCCGATTGCAAAGTCAGCCACGTAGAAATTCATTTGCCAATTAGCAATTGCTCGTGAAACTGGGTTTCCAAAGATAGAAGGAATCCATTGTGCAACGAGTTGTTGGTTATCGGCAGTATTGCTGTGAACTTTTTTGTGTGATTGTGAGTAGAGGTACGTCCCTGTCAAGCCCACATCCCAGCTGTCTGAATTATAGCCACCAATGCCGAGTCGTGCGCCTGAGCTCAGATTATAGTTAGGTTGTTTAAGCTTCATTTGGACAGATTCGCTACCTGTTCCAGTTGTTGTGGTCTCTTTAATGGTAAAGCTAGCGTCTTCTAACTGGGGTCTCCATAAGAGATAATCAGCTTCAATAAAAAATGAACGTTTATCATTGACAGCTAAGCCAGGTGTTGGAGCCTGAGCTTTTTCTTTTGCTGCTTTGTCTTTATTTTTAGATGCCCATGTTGCGTGAACTGGGTTTTGAATGCTAATTAATGCAATTAATGTAATTGCTGGTACTAATTTGTTCATTATCGTTCTCCTTTAGTTTTACTAATAACAAATTATTAATAATGTAGTCAACAATTAATTAAAAAAACAATTATAAACCCAGGTGTTTAACCTGGGTTTATAAAGGCTCCGAACAAATAAAGGGTGTTTAAAAGTCGATTTGAAGATTGAAGGATAGTCCCATCAGACCTAGGTTTCCATGGTCTTGTGAGAAATAGGAGTACGGCTTAAAGAAATCGTTCATATCAAGCCATAGAGATCCTTCAAATTGAAGGTTGGGCGCTAGGCGGACTGTATTATTTCTAAACCAGGTCTCCCACCCTAAGCCAAAGGCGGCTTCGAGGTTGACTCTGATCGCATCGTCGTGGTCATACGATTTAGAGTAATAGGGAAGCTGAGCATTGAAAGGAGAGGAGACTTCAAAAGTGGCTCCACTTTTTTGTTTCACATGGTAATGGCCATATAAAAGTGATCCAGCAAAATTTCCTAGGAAAGACCAGTTTCCTGTGAATTTGTAGTCGAAATTGGTCCCGACCCGGGCTCCTACTCCCCAAAAATCATCATACAGTTTAGCGTTGATACTGCCAACTTGAGAGACAGGAGTTCCGTTGAAGTCAATGGTCACATCCCCATAATTCGTCGATTTGAATTGGGTATAGATAAAAGCTCCTCGGAGTCCTATGTAGGGGTGAAATATAATCCGAGGAGTCATGGAAAATTGTCGTCCTAACATAAGATCGAGGACAAAATAGTTCATCCGCCAAGATGCCTTCGTTTTTTCACTCAAAATAAAGGAGTGGGGGCTATAGGAGATAGCCAGTCCCTTATTTTTATCAATGTTACCTTTCGTATGGTCGTCCGTATCTCCATAGAAGTAAGTGGTATAAAAGCTAACATCCCAGTTGTCATGGTTTGGAAGATACCTTCCAAGTCCGACACGGACGCCGGAATTCCAATTGAAATCGGGCGATTTGACTTTAACTTTATACGCTGTGTCGCTTCCCGTGCTTTCAAAAGTGACTATATCCCCATATTCCAAATCACCGAGTGTTGGTCGCAGAAGGAGGTAGCTTTCTTCAAGAAACCAACCCTGATCGACATTTAGGGGGAAATTTGTATTCAATGAAGGGTCGGCAACAGGTTGGGTGTTAGAGCGACCTCCCCACCCTTCCATAGAAGAGTTCATCAACAGTGCGGAGGATAGTAACAGTATCCATTTATTCATAGTTGTTCCTTATACTGCGTTAAAAATCAGCTTGTAAATTGAAGCTAAAACCCATCAAAATCAGATTTCCTTGACGTCGGAAATTACTAAAATTAGTTGACGTCAGAGTCGGTGGAGGAGAGATGGTTGTGGTCTTGGTAGGTTTTGGGACAAAGAGTTGATTTGTATCAAACCAGCAAGTTGCTTCAAACAGAACAGAAGGAGCAAGCCTTACTGTATGTTGGTTCAGCCAGGTTTCCCAGCCAATTCCAATGCCTGTGTCGAGATTTGCTCGGACTGTGTAACGGACATCTTTATTGTTGTATTTGTTTTTCACAAGTTTTCCAAACGTCGTTACTCGATTCGAAATTTCTTCATGAAGATTGTATTGTCCGTAGAAAAGGGCGCCCGCTAGGTTACCTAAGAAAGACCAACCGCTTCTCATATTGAACTGCAGATCGACTCCAAGACGAGGACCAATACCCCAGAAATCGTCGGAGGCTTGGAAACGGTCTTTAAGGATTCGATTTGTTTGCCCGTTCACAAAGGTGTCGGTGTATTTTGCAGCTGTATCTTTATAGATCAGAGCTGCACGAAGGCCGATGAAAGGGTGCGCGCTGATTGTTTTGAGGAGATTGTATTCTCTTCCAATGGAGAGATCCCATGTAAAGTAATTAAGTCTCCAGTTCACTTTTCCTTGCGTTGCTCCTCCATCAAAACTAGGACTCCAAAGAGGTGTTAAAAGTCCTCCTTTGCTTCTGTTTGGAGAAGAAACACTTTCTTCATTGGCATAGTAATAGGTGGTATCAAGGGAGATGTCCCATTTGTCATGATGAGCCAGGTACCGTCCAAGGCTGATGCGTACTCCTGAATACCAGTCAAAGTCAGGCTTTTCAAGCTTCATGCTCATCTCAAGGGCAGTAGACAAGGATCCTTCGGTAGTGAGCTTAGTTGCGTAGTCGTTGTCGTCTTCATACGGCTTCATGATCAGATAGGTTTCTGTCATAGTCCATTGTTGATTTGCATTTTTTGGAAAATTCGATTCCAAATACGGCTCAGGTGGTGATGTGGGAAGCGATCCGCCCCACCCCACAAGAGAAGTCGTTGTGGCAAGGAGCCCAAAACATGTTAAGGCGTGTAACCATCGATTCATTGTTATCTCCACTTTGTTCATATTAGAAATCGACCTGTAAGTTGACTGTGAAACCTAAAAAGCCTAGATCTCCCATTCTTCGGGCAGAGTTCATGCCCCAGTCAGGGCTTCCAGTCGTGTTAGGAAGGCTTGTTGCAACCCAATTGTTAATGAGAAACCACTGAGTGACTTCAAACATGAAAGAAGGAGCGATTCGAACGGAGTGTTTGCGCACCCACTTTTCCCAACCGAGGCCAACGTTTCCTTCCAGATTTGTTCTCATCATTGTATCTGCATCATGAATTTTCAATCGGACGGTAGGCGAAGGGGTAAGTCCATCACGCACGATGTAACCTTTCACATTTTCATTGATGTGGTATCTGCCCATGACAATGGTTCCGGAGAGTCCTCCTATGAAAGACCATCCACGTCCAAAATTAAACATGAAGTCGGATCCTAGACGAGGGCCGATGCCCCAAACTGAATTGCTCGCTTTAAAGGTCGTGCTAAGGAGTGCTACAGCTCCACTACTCATAAAACCTCGGCTTTGGTTTTTATCAGAGTATTTTTCGTACATTAAAGCTGTTCTTAGGCAAAGATAAGGGTGTATCACAAATTTTGGAGTTAAATTATAGAGCCTTCCAATAGCTAAATCCCATGTAAAATAGTTGATGCGCCAATTAAGATTTGTTTTAAGACTGGGACCTAAAAGTTCTGGATTCCACCCCCCGCTAATGACAACTAAATCTGTAATGGAGCTGCTTCCAAACCCTTTTCCTTTGATCGTTTGTTTGGTATCGGAATAGAAATAGGTAGATGCAAGTGTGACATCCCATTGTTCGTGATGGGGAAGATAACGTCCAATGTTAAGCCGAACTCCTGTGCCCCAGTTAAAATCGACATTTTGTGTCTTATCTTTTGAGACAACGGGTGCTGTTGATGGAATAGCAAGTGTAAAACCTGTATCGATATCATCTTGATATGGTCTCCATACAAGTAAGCTCGGCTTCACAAACCAAGCTTGGTCATCATTCAAAGGGAATGTAAGGGTCGTCGGAGCTGGATCAGGTGTCGGTAGCAAAGAGGGGGGCGTGTACTCAGCATTTCCCCAACCTGATAAAGCTGTGGTGATAAGGCAGGAAGAGAGAAGTAAAGAACTGCAGAATCTCTTAGTCATATTGAATCTCCATAATTAAGAGATTCTTACTAAAAGAGTTTCTTTAAGGCAAATACTTTTTTAAAAAAAGCCCTTCTCGGAGGTGAGAAGGGCGTATGACAAACCGATTATTTATTGTCGTCGTCGACGATTTCAACTTCGGCATCTTGTACATCAGGTTTGCTTTGTGCTGCAGGTCCGCTTGTATTCGGTGCTTGCT
The DNA here is from genome assembly GCA_964571465.1 of uncultured bacterium. Lineage (GTDB taxonomy): Bacteria > Chlamydiota > Chlamydiia > Chlamydiales > Rhabdochlamydiaceae > PALSA-1444. The sequence goes on along the minus strand of CAZNAR010000002.1, from coordinate 269,073 downwards.
GCATTGCTTCACCCATCTTTTGCATGAACATATTGAGTTCATCCGACGCTTGTTTAATCGACGCGCTATCTTGTCCTTCAAGAGCTTTCTTCACGTTATCAATCCGTGATTGGATCTGCTCTCTCAATTGCTCAGGCAGCTTCTCTTTGTAATCGGTCAGAGCTTTTTGAGCACGGAAAGCTAGCGAGTCGGCTTCATTGCGAATTTCGACTTCTTCTTTCTTTTTCTTATCTTCCTCTGCATGCTCTTCAGCATCTTTGAGCATCCGTTTAATTTCAGACTCAGAAAGGCCTGATTTTGCTTCGATTCGGATTTTTTGCTCTTTGCCTGACTGCATATCTTTTGCGGAGACGTGCAGAATTCCGTCTGCATCGATATCAAACGCAACTTCAATTTGTGGCATTCCACGAGGTGCTGGTGGAATGTCTGTTAGATCAAAGCGGCCAATCTCTTTATTGTCTTTGGCCATTTTGCGCTCGCCCTGCAGAACAACAATCGTCACGGCAGGCTGATTGTCAGCTGCTGTCGAGAAGACTTGTTTCTTCTGTGTTGGAATAGTGGTGTTACGCTCCACAATTGGCGTCAGCACTCCGCCAAGGGTCTCAATCCCCAGCGTGAGTGGGATAACATCCAAGAGGAGAATATCTTTGACTTCTCCAGTGAGAACAGCTCCTTGAATTGCAGCACCGACGGCAACCACTTCATCCGGGTTGACACCTTTATGCGGCTCTCTTCCAAAGATCTCTTTTACTTTGCGCTCTACAGCAGGCATCCTTGTCATACCACCGACTAGAATCACTTCTTGAATCTGGTCTTTAGTAAGGCCCGCATCTTTTAATGCCTTCACACAAGGCTCGACTGATTTCTCGATGAGATTGTGGGCAAGTGCTTCAAACTTAGCTCTAGAAAGTGTCAAAGCTAAGTGTTTAGGTCCTGACGCATCGACTGTAATGAACGGTTGATTAATCTCGGTTGTTTGTGTTCCTGAAAGCTCAATTTTGGCTTTTTCTGCAGCGTCACGGAGACGTTGAAGCGCCATCTTGTCTTTGCTGAGATCAATACCATTTTCTTTCTTAAATTCTTCGAGCATCCACTGCAAGATCACATTATCAAAGTCGTCGCCACCGAGATGTGTATCTCCGTTGGTTGCAAGCACTTCAAAGACACCGTCGCCGATTTCCAGGATCGAGATATCAAACGTACCTCCACCTAAGTCGAAAACAGCAATCTTTTTGTCGTGTCCTTTATCAAAGCCGTAGGCAAGAGCTGCTGCTGTCGGTTCTGGGATGATCCGTTTCACATCGAGTCCTGCAATCCGTCCCGCATCTTTAGTCGACTGTCTTTGCGAGTCGTTAAAGTAGGCAGGAACTGTGATGACCGCTTCGGTAATTTTTTCTCCCAAATACGCTTCTGCAGTCTCTTTCATTTTGACGAGAACTTGTGCAGCGACTTCTTCGGGTGAAACGAGTTTTCCGTCAATTTCAAAGCCCGCATCACCATTTTGGTTTTCTGTCACCTTGTAAGGGACGATTTTTGCTTCATCTAAAACTTCTCGGTACTTACGTCCAATGAAGCGTTTAGAAGAAGAAATGGTTCGCTCAGGGTTCATGACGGCTTGACGTTTTGCAGGAACTCCTACGACACGCTCGCTTCCTTTATAACCCACAACAGAGGGAGTTGTACGTCCACCTTCCGCGTTGGCGATCACAATCGGAGAGCCTCCTTCCATGATGGAAACGCATGAATTGGTTGTTCCTAAGTCAATACCAATGATTTTACTTTTTTTCTTCTGATTCGACATCTTTATTTTCCTTTTTTTTAGCAACTTTTACTCGGGCAGCTCGGACAATCCTATCTCCCGATCGATACCCTTTTACAAATTCTTGTAGGATGATTCCGTCTGGAACTTTATCGGTTTCTTCTGTTTCAACAGCTTCGTGTTTTGCGGGGTCAAAATGTTCTCCTGCGGAAACAAATTCAATCACACCGCTTGTGCTCAAGATTTCTTTAAATTGATTGAGGATCATCTGAAACCCGAAAGCCCAGTTTTTCACTTCATCGGACATTTGGTTTGCAAATTTAAGAGCATTTTCCAATTGATCAATCGGGGTTAGAATGTCCGATAAGACCGTGTCAATGGCATACCGCATCATATCTTGCTTTTCTTTCTGCAAACGGCGCCGTGTATTTTCAACATCGGCCAGCAGTCTTAAATATTTATCTTTGTAATCAACCACTTCCGGGGCAGGAGGGATCGGCTGTGGAATTTCATTTTCAGTTTCAGTCATTTTTTTTCTCCAAAAGTAAATGCAGCGGCTCGTTTTGTGGTTGCCGGTACGATATTTTAAATTTATACAAACTCTTTGTCAGGGAGGTAGAAATGGCATCCGCCGCGGCGATGAGAATCCCAAAGAGTTTTCGGTAAGGGATGCGGTGAGGCCCTAAAATAGCAATCGATCCAACAACATTTTGGTGGATGCGGTACGGAATCGCAACTGCAGAACACCCCTGCAAAGCGCCGCCAATCCAGCAACTTAAATGGCCATTTTTCATACACTCTTGTAAAAGTGATTGAAGAGCTTCGCGGTTTTCAAAAAGAGAGAGCCCTTCGGCTAGTGCTGTAGCGTCGTTAAAATCACCGAACGATAGAAGTTTTGAAAACCCTGTTTTTGTAATATCTTCCATTGCAAAGTTTGTTGAACCGACTAAATGACGGAGCATCGCCTCACTATAAAAACGGGTCGCCAGAGCCTCTTCTTGAGGGGAGAGGGCTGGCTTATCAAGCCCTGTGAGTTTCCAATGAAAGTAACCTTCAATGTTTTTAAGAATCGCGGGGCTTAGTTTTTTTTCTGTATAAAGGGTTTCTGTGTGAACAAGACCGAAATCGGTGATCAAAATACAGAGGCAACGGTTTGCGTCCACAGCAACAAGCTTTACATCGGTGACAAAATCTTGATCGAAACGAGGAGAAGAAAGGAAGACGGCGCACCCGGTCGCTTCCGATAATGTTTCGGCGGTGTGCTGAAGATAACTACCGAGAGCTCGGGTCTCTTTAAATAGGGCTTTCTTAAGGCTGCCGCTCTCTTTTTCATCGACTTGGGGGTTTTTGAGATGAGCCTCAGCGTAGAGTTGGTAGGCCAGAGATGTCGGTGTTCGACCCCCGGAAGAGTGTTGTTGTTTCAGAAGCCCTTCTTCTTCAAGCTTGGAGAAGTAGTTTCGAATTGTCGCTGAGCTTAAGGCTTCAAATCCGTTTTCTCGTAAGGTGTTAGATCCCACAGGTTTACCTGTTTCAAGGTAGAGCTCGATCAGGCCCATCAGAACAAGTCTTTCACGTTGATCCTTAGGGGGTTTGCGAGGGGTTAACTTTTTCATAACCCTCATTATATAAGGATGATTTGTCAAACGCAAGATGTTTTTAGCAGTCTTTGGTATCAAGCGCTAAAAAATCAATTTAACAACTGACTATCAATGGTTTATAATAATAGGGTCTTTGAGGATGAGCGGCAGAACATCCAAAATAGAAGGGGCCCATTCAAGCCCTTTGCGGTAGACAAGGCGCTGTGATAAGAAGCAGGCTATAATCGCTTTTTTATGCATATCAGGGACCTCCTTCAAGACCCGCAATGCGTAATCTTTTCTTAGGAGCGGGAGGCAATAATTCAAGAGACACTGAATGAGAGGGTCTTTCAGGTCATTCGTCAGGGTTACTGTCGAGAGGTAACGGAGGAGCTCATCGGTAAAGTGGTTGATCTGCTCTGAAATAAGCTCAGAAACTTCTGTGAGCATTTTTTGACCATGACTTGTCAGCAGTGTTTGAGCTTCGTCGCGACAACGTGATTCAATCGTGGCCAAGATTTCTGCCACAATTTCGGCTTTATGCTCAATAAACTCTTCTTCGCTCAAGGCGAGACCAGCCAGCACTTCAAAAGAAGAGCAGATGACCCCTCCTTTGTTCGCAGAGCTATCTTTAATGATGATCACGCCCAATTTTTCAAGGGCTCGTCTTGCTCCAGGTGAGAGATAGAGATTTCCCCCTTCCACAATCGCTTTCGACGTCGGCTTTCCCATCTCATCTAGATAATCGCGGTAATTATTTTCATTGAGTGTGCGCGGTCTTCCACCGCCTGTAATAAAAATATCAGCTTTGGCGTGGTGTACTGTAGTGCGCAGAAGGTGGTTCATTTCATTCCCAGAAATCCATTCTTCAACGACTTTCCCTTTTTCTTTCTTGAGAAGGAGCGTTTGTTGGGCATAGGCGCTTTCTTCACGCCGTGTCTTGGTATCGAGAAGATACCCTCCATCATGCAGTTTATCTGCGGGATAAAATCGAATCGGTTTTCCTTCCTTAAATAGGGCTGCAATGATGGAAAGATCGAGACCTTCGGGGTCCAAAATAGTTCCTGATCCGTCAATGGTTGCTATGAGCTTTGCTGTTTTGGGGTAGAGATTGAAGAGATTATTTATCTGGTTCCCTGCAACGTCTCCGTCAGGTCCTCCTGTCATTTTGATGGTAAAGGAGTCTTTCTTAGGGTCAATTTTAAGGTATTTAAGGACTTCCTCCATGTAGATATTCACGCCACGCGAAGTGACGCCATACTCTTTATGGTTGATTCCAGCTCCTGGCTTACTCGACATGAACGACGTGCCTGGCTTGTAGTTATGATATTTAGAATAATTCGAAATCCAGACGATCATGTCGTTGTGCATGTTTTCGTCAGGACCGAGGTAAATATACTCGGGTTTTTTGTAGTAATCGACGATCCTACTAGGACGCAATTTTCCATCGGAATCACAATTGACAATGCTCAAGAAACATTCGACATACGAGCGTTGCGATTGATGGAGGTATTCAAGCTTTTGTTCTTGCTGAAATGCTTTTAATTTTTCATTCACAATATCAGCAGAGGTTCCGGCATCTTCCAGCTCAAAGCGGTAGATCTCTTCTTCCGATTTCATACGTTCATACGGCTCGAGCAGAATCACCCCTTTGGCACCGCCTTCGGGGATGTCTTTATTTTTTTTCTGTTGGGTGTAGGCAAGATTGTAACATTCAGAGAAAAGGGAGTTTCGATCGGAGACAAGTTGTTCACTTTTTTCAGGGTAAACCGTGCGAAGTCCTCCGCGCGCTAAATCCCTGAATCGAATGTGAAACCCGATGAAATAAAGCCCTTTCATAAAGAACACCGCAAAGGGGAGTTCAGGGAACTTATCAGCGCGGTTAAAGGGGACTTGATCTAAATATTTAGGATCTAAACGGAACGAAAAAGCCGTTTTATTTGACCGGTAGACATTGGTTTTAAGCGTATACTCAACCCAGTTCATCCCTTGCTTGAGGATGTTTTTTCTGCGCGTGTCATTGGCTTCTTGTCCAGTGTCAATCTGATCGACCAGGAGATTAAACTTATCTCGGATTTGCTCATACGCCTTAAGATCAGTCTTTTCAGGGTGGAACTTTTTCTCAAAGGCTTGGATGAGCTGGACGGTAAGCTCAGGATGACGGCAGATCCCTTCTTCGATGTTGTTGAATGAATAAAGATAAGGGTCGGCTTGAACGAGAACCTGGTGCACAAAATGAACCATGGCCTTCAGCACATTACCGAGATTTCCACTGATCAATTTAGAGTCAACAAAGGTGGTTTCAATCACCTCTTGCCCTGGGAAGTATTTGACTGTGACGAGCTCTTGCAGGAAGTCATCAAGATCGGTTTCATCCCAAGCAGCTCCTCCTTTGGCTCCGTGGATTGCAAGCGACATGAGAAGGATGTTTTGTTTGCTGTAGGGATTGATATAGGTAGCCGTCACCCGTTTTAAGACAAGGCCATGACGGTGAATGACGCGGGTAAGTCGGTAGAGAAAATCTTGTTTAGGAACATTCCTCCAAGCAAGGACGATCTGTAAAGAAGGGGTCTCTTTTTTCTGGGCCCAATCTTCATTCTTCCGCACTTCGATTTGACACGGATCCCTTTTCTCTGCTCGGATCAAAACATCAAATGCCAAGATCAGTCGTTCACGGGTGAGCGACCTAAGAAACCGGGGAGTCATCGATTTCAGTAGATTTTCAAACTGAATCAAGGTGAGATCAGGGTGTTTTTCTTTGAGCCTTTCAAAAGTCTCTTGTGGTTTTTCAAGAGATCCTAAAGCTGCCTGATCGGGGAGCTGGGAGAAATAAACGACGGCAACCCGCAAAGGGAGTTTTGCGCTCGCAAAAGGAGGTGGCGTGTTGGAAACAAACGTGCGGTAGTTTTGAATCCACCGTTGTCTAAAGTGTTTTAAAATCTGCAGATCGGCATCAGGGCTATCTAAGCAGAGGGCAATCGCTTTGTTTTTAAAAAGAATAGTGGAAAAAAACTCCTGCAGATCAAAACCCATCAGGCTATGCGTCACGAGGCGCAGCGTCTCCGTATCAGCATCTTCAAAAAAGCTGGGAGGAAGATGGTTTTGGATCCACTGATATGCTTTTTCAAACTCAGCGGTTTCTTGACCGAGCGCTTCTCTTAAGGGTTCTTTGTTATCTGCCGCCATTATTTCTTCTTCAAATCGTGTTCAATGTTTTTAAGGAGTCGTTTATCGGAATAGAATGAGTAAACCGATACGATTCGTGCTACAAGGATGGCAATATAAAATTGACCAATCATCCCTTCAACCACAGCAATGGTTTGTCCTATATCAATGGCAGCAGTGATGTCGCCATACCCAATTGTGAGCAATGTGACAAAGCTAAAGTAGAGCATTTCGGATAGAAAATGAGCGAAGGCATGGATCGAAACCGTACGGTCTGCAAAATGAATGGTGCCAGGTTGGATAAATTCAACGAGGTAGTACATGTAACCGAAGGCAAACGCAATCATGAAATAGGCACAGATAACGCCACGTAGCGTTTCAAGTGTGACACGTGCTCTTCGAATCACGTCAAATAAAATTGAGGCTGCAATCGAAGAGATAAATAGAACAGATAAAGCAGCGTTAATCACAAGCATGATTTCATTGTGATCAAACAGGTTGACCCATGTCATGATAAAGGTAGGGATACCCAAAATCGTCGCTAAAATTTGGATGCTACGGTGGTGTTTGCAATTGAAAATAGACGTGAAAAACACCAGTGTGAGGCACGCTTTCCAAATCGCCAAATAAACAATCCCGCGATCATACGGTCTCAATATGAACAGTAAGAAAAGAAAGATGAGAAGCAAACTGTAATATTCAGAAAAGTAGCTGGCAAGCCGCTTGAGTCTTTGCATGAAGCACCTCTAAGCTGCTTTTATCGGATTAGTTATTTTTTTAATAAGCGCAAACTGTTCAGACCGACAAGAACGGTGCCTCCTTCATGGAGAACAACCGCGATCCAAAGAGGAACCCAGCCGAGGAGGGCAGGGGTAGTGGCAAAAAGAATGACGATCAAGGCCAGTGTGAGGTTTTGGGTGAGAATTTGGCGTGTTTTACGAGCTTTATTCACAAGCCATGGTAAAAGACTTAAGTCGTCATGGATCAAGATAATATCGGAGGCATCGATCGCAGTTGCGCTCCCGATCTTACCCATGGAAATTCCGACAGTGGCTCTGGCTAATGCAGGGGCGTCGTTGATCCCGTCACCGACCATCATCAAATCTCCTCTTGCAGCTAGTTCTGAGATTTTTTGAAGTTTATCTTCGGGTCGCAAATCGGCATACACTTCATCGATCTCAATTTCGTGAGCCACCGGTTCCGCGTTTATCCGATGGTCGCCCGTGAGCATGATGATTTTCAGGTGTTGTTTTTTTAAGCTTGAGATGTTTGCTTTGACGCTTTGTCTTAAGGCGTCTTGAAATTGGAAGAGAATGACAGAGTCTCCCACAAGAAGATAAGACGATAATGTTTCGATGGGAGGAAGGGTAAAGCGTGTCCCTATTTTTTCCTGGATAAAATTACGGTGTCCGATGGCGATTTTAACACCTTCCATTTCTCCTTCCAAACCTAACCCAGGGACAGATCGAAACTGGTCAACAGACCCCAGTGAGATATTTTGCTCTTTGGCGAGTTTGACAAGGGCACCTGCGATGGGATGGACAGCATTTCTTTCAAGTGAGGCTGCATAGAAGGCGGCAAGTTCGGGCGTCAGTGGAGGGCCAAAAAGGGGAATTTGATGTGTACAAACCAGCTCACCCGTTGTCAGTGTTCCTGTCTTATCGAGTGCAATGGTATGGCACCGTGTCACAGCATCTAAAATGGCCCCACCTTTGGGAAGAACTCCCCGTTTTGCACAACTTGTAATGGCGCTGAGGTAGGCCGTCGGTGTGGCAATGATGAGAGCACATGGGGACGCAGCGATCAAAAATGCAAGCGAGCGATAGACGGCCCCTTCGGTTCCTAGAAATGGAATTGAAAAAAGGTAGGGGAGTGTAAGGGCAAAAAAGGCTGCCAGTAAAATGATTGCAGGGGCATAGATCTTTCCAAATCGATCGAGAAATTGCTCAACTTTGGGCTTGGCTTCTTGTGCCTCTGTAATCAGTTTAATAACACGGCTTAGTGTTGAATCCCCACTGCTTCGGGTCACTTTAATCGTCAGTGTTCCATCGAGATTTCCAGCACCGGCCGGGACTTCATCGCCTGTTTGTTTCGAGACTGGAGCGCTTTCACCGGTAAGGTAGACCAAGTTGAGATACGACCTACCTTCCATTACAATTCCATCAAGGGGAATGATTTCGCCTGCTTTTACCAAAATAGCGGTTCCAACGGCGATGTCTCGCACGGCCACTTCTCTTAAATGACCCTCACTTCCTACAACCCAAGCACTGCGAGGGGAAAGACGGTTTAAATGGAGGACACTGCTCCGAGTTTTTTCTCCCACAAGCGCTTCCATCCCTGCAGAGAGTTCAAAAAGGACCAGGAGAAGAGCTCCTTCCATTTGACTCCCAATCACAACCGAGAGAAGAGCGGCCAGTGTCATCAAGACATCGATATTGATATCCCACCTTGAAAGATCTTTTAAAGAGTTGATGATAGAAGGTGTTCCCACTAAGAGATAAACAGCGCTTAAGACAAAAGAGGAGCCTTCCTCGGAGGCAAACGAAAGAATGTAGGCAACGGCGAGTAATAGGGCTGCGATCACAGAAGATCGAAGAGAAAGATTTTTCCCCCATTTTCTGGAGTCAGGGGTTAAGAAAGGGGAGATCGTCTCTTCTTGGTTGGAGGCAAAAAACTCATCAAAAGAATAGGGTGTGGTCATAAAAGGCTCTTAAGAAAATAGATGGAACCTAATCCAAATCCAACGAGGGCTAAATTCCAAACAACCGTTTCCATGACACGGTTGCGCTCAAGGCGTGCCATGAGATAGGCGCTTGCTCCACACACAAGGCCGATAGCAACAACAAAGTACCAAAATCCCGCCACGGATCCCAAAAGCGTCAAAGCGGTTGCCCCCATGACACCGACAGCGGCCCCAAAAGCTTGTTTGAGAGGGTGTTCATACACTTCCAAGGTGAGCCCCATCTCTTCTTCAAGCATCACTCTGAGAAGGCGATTATCATCGGAAGCTAGTGCGGAAACAACATCATCAAGCAGTTTTCCAGAAAGCCCTTTTGCACGGTAGAGTGCTTTAAGTTCCTCTTCTTCTTGTTTACGATCATGTTCGATTTCCCACCGCTCTTCTTCGATTAAACGGTGAAGCCGTTCAAGACGCGACCATCCGAGCATTGCACTTCGACCTATTTTCCAGATCAAAAAACCACAAGCGGCAATGAAGAGAATCCAAAAAGAATTTCCGACTAAAAGATATAAAATTCCAAGAAGATACGCCGTCTCACGTGCTCCATCGGCTCCTGCTGCAAGATGGCCCGGCATTTCAGTGCCATGAATTTCAGCAGAAGCGAGTGCGCCGCGGGCTCGCGCTTCCTTCAAATGTTCAACAACTGATTTGCCCTTAAAATGATCATTCATTATTTCTCTAATAAATAAGTTAAGAGTTCACAGAGCTCTAAATGATCTTTCACAGCCATCACTTCTCGAATCGAGTGCATTGAGAGAAGAGGGACGCCGATATCGACAGTAGGAATTCCCATCTGCGCCGCAAAAATCGGTCCAATGGTGCTTCCGCTCGGCATGTCGGAGCGTGAAGCGTACGACTGGTAGGGGAGTTTCAGTTGTTTACAAGCAGAGACGATCACAGCGGCCGTTTTTGCATCGGTGACATATTTTTTCCCGGCATTGTATTTGATCACGACCCCTTGCCCTGGAATCGATTGGTGATTAGGGTCGTATTTTTTCGGATAGTTTGGGTTGTAAGCGTGAGATACATCAGCAGAAACACAAAGTGAAGCCGCTTTCAAACACTGCCACTCGTCTTCATTCATTCCGTAAAAATGTTGAATTCGCTTCAGCACATCGTGGGTAAAGGTTGATCCTGCTCCTTCCGCTGAGTTCGATCCAATCTCTTCGGCATCCCACAGAAACATCATCTGCAGCGTTGAATTCATCTTAGCTGATGCCATTGCTGTGATACAAGCATGCGAAGAAGCAAGATTGTCCAAGCGATACGACGCGAGCATCTCATCTTTTCTTCCGATAAAGCGAGGCGCTTCTAGAGGAACTAAAAAGAGATCGAATGAGAGGAGGTGTTTGAAATCGACATACTCTTTGAGAAGAGGTTCAAGTTGTGGTTTGTCGGTAGGGTTAAGTGTCAGAATCGGCTTCAGCTGTTCCTGTTTATCAACAATCAGACCTTTGTCATTCACTTCCCGGTCGAGATGGATGGCAATTTGGGGAATAATCAGTGGAGCTTCATCAAGAAAAACGAGTTTTTCTTCGATTTTTCCTTGGGCAGTCTCAACAATGAGGCGACCAGCCAGTCCTAAATCTCGGTTCAGCCAGGAGGAGAGAAGAGGTCCTCCATAAATCTCGGTCGACAACTGATGGAAATCACCCGATTGAACTTCAGGATGTGGCTTTAACTTGAGTCCAGGGCTATCAGTGTGAGCGCCGATAACGCGGATACGAGCAGGTGCCGATTTTGGCAGGGTGAAAGCACAAATCGATCCCTCTCGTTCGACAAAATACCGCTCGCCTTTTTTCAGCTTCCAAGGCTTTCCCTCTTCAAGGGGGGTAAAGTCGACCGATGAAAGCCGCTCACCTGTGGAATGGACTGCATGCCACGCAGTGGGCGATTGCTGGATAAAATGGATTAAATCATCTACGACATGGGACATAATTCTTTGACTCCGTTCAAATATTTATGTAACACGAGAGGGATTTCCACAGAACCATCTTTTCGTTGGTTATTTTCCAGCAGCGCTACCATGAGTCTTGAAGTCGCAAGCCCTGAACCATTTAACGTATAAACGAGTTCTGGTTTACCATCTTTGTGTTTATACCGAATGAGCGACCGGCGCGCTTGAAAATCGCCACAGTTAGAGATCGAGGAGACTTCGTAGTAGCGGTTTTGTCCTGGGAGCCACACTTCGACGTCGACCGTTTTCATCGCAGCAAACGACATGTCACCAGTGACAAGGAGCATGTTACGGTAGTGGAGATTGAGCCCTTGTAAGATTTCTTCGGCACTCGACACCATTTGCTGGAACATTGCTTCGGATTGATCTGGAAGTGTAAAGGCAAACATCTCAACCTTATTAAATTGGTGCATCCGGATAAGACCTCGCTCTTGGCTTCCAGCAGCACCAGCTTCCCTTCTGAAGCAGGGGGTATAAGCAACATACCGTTTCGGCAGTTCTTCATCGGAGAAAATCTCATCCATATGAAGTCCGTTGAGAACAGTCTCAGAGGTCGGGATCAAATAAAGGTGGTAATCATCATCATTGATTTTAAAAAGCTGTTTTTCAAATTTAGGAAGCTGTGCGGAAGCGTACATCGTTTCCTGGCGAATGAGATGAGGAGGAAGCCAAAATTCAAATCCATTTTCTAGATGGATATCGATCATGTAGTTGAGAAGTGCCCATTCAAGACGTGCGCCCATATTTCTGTACGCAGGCCATCCGCTTCCAGATGTTTTGGCTGCTCGCTTAAAATCGAAAAGATGGAGCTTTTCATTGAGCTCAACATGGTTTTTAAACTCAAAATCAAACTCCCGTTTTTCTCCCCATGACTTGATACAAACATTTTCTTTTGGGTCGTGAGAAATTTTAATTTCTTGTAATGGAATATTGGGGAGGAGAGCCAGCTCGTGTTGAAGTTTATTTTCAATCTCGCTCCGCTCGTGATTGAGTTTGCTGACTTGATCTCCAAGTCCTGCCACCTCTTGCATGATCTGCGCTGTGTCTTCACCGTTTCTCTTTTTTTCTCCGATCTCTTTGGAGAACGCGTTTCGCTTGGACTGAAGACTTTCGACTTCCACAATCACTTCACGGATTCTTTCATCGAGCTCTAAAATCAATTTTAAACTGATCGAGGGATCTTTCCGTTTCAGCAGCTCTTCAACTTTTCCAGCGTCTTTGCGTATGAGTTTGATGTCTAACATAATTCCTTCACTATTGAAGCTCCTTATCATACAGAAATCTCTCCAACTCTGTATAGGTATTTTGTGGTCCTCACCAAAATTCCTTGGACAAAATTCACAAGAAAGATATGCTCATTTGAAGTTTTTAAATTTCATGAAACACTAAGGAGATGTCATGACAGCTAATTATTTAACACAAGCGATTAACGGGTCAGTTCGTATTGCATTCGTTATTCTTCCTTCTATCAAAGCCGCGACCTACGTGTCTGAGCTTGCTTCACGAGCACTCAATGCAGCGCTGAACGTTATCGGTGTAAAACTTCAGATGCCAGAACTCGCAACAGGCAAAGAAACTGATACATATGCAATGAAGGCTTACACATATGTTCATAAATTTTTACCAGCAAGCATTACATCTAAAGTAGATGCTTATAAAGATTTAACATCAACAGACGTTGCAAAAGGTGCTGCGTTCTACACAGCAACTGCAATTGTTTCGACATTTGTTCTCAATAAACTCGTTGGTCCTATGCCAGAAGTTTATAACAATGTTATGAAGTACAGTGGTAACGCTCTCAGACTTGACACTGGTTACGATGTGGTTCAATTAGCATTCAACTATGTAACAAAAAAATAAGTTACATCGGCTAGCTTTAACCCACCTCTCGTTTGAAAGGTGGGTTTTTTAATGCTTTAGAATGTAATTAAAAATTTTAATCGACCGCTTTAGCTATTAGAGATCTTTCGAATCTAAGGTTCAGTCGATTTTTTGGACTTTTTGAATAAATTTTCAGCTCCTTTATTGGGGTTATATCAACTTTCGTATATTAGCCCCCAATAAAGGAGCTGAAATTTTACCAAAAATTCTCAAAAAAGCGACGAACCCTTAATTTCGAAACAGGTCTATTTGCCAAGATCTCTTTTCTGTGGTACGATAGTTCAAAATTGATCCCAAATTGAAACCGGAAAGCTATGAAAAAAAGCGCATATCCTGTTCCTCAGAATCCCTTAATTCTCCGATTTCACCGCCTCATCGATGCCTTTGCTAAATCGGATGATGAGCGAGATTTTTATCTCGATCGCGTTGAAGGGTTTATCCTCTTTGTCGACCTCGACAAAGGACAAAAAGAACTCGATGATTTGTCAGCTGAACTAGTCGAGCATGGCGATCGGTATGCGATTATTCCGAAGATGACATTCTATGAAACTAAAAAATTTATGGAAGGGTTTATCAATGAAAAAGTTTACGACATCGATACGAAGGAAAAACTCCTCGATGTGATTCAGTCGAAAGAGGCTCGTGAAAACTTTTTAGAGTTCATTTATGACCATCTCTCTGAACTTGAAAAGTGGCAGCAATATTACGTTGAAAGGATGAGAATTCGTTTGATCGAGTGGCTGAGAGCCCATGAATTCGTCTTTGTCTTTGAAGAAGATCTCGATATACCTAAAATCACAATGGAAAAAGTGAAACAGCAACTTTTCGAGTCTAAAGTCGCTAAAGATGTGGCTCAGGCACGTGAGGCTCTTTCTACCAAAGCAAAAACCTACTACTCCAGTGAAGCGCTCAACCCACGTCCTAAGCGGGGCCGTCCTCCGAAACAACAAGTTAAAGTTGAAATCGAGCCGCAACTGACCGGCGATATTTTTACAACGGTTCCACCGCTTTGCCGTACATTCCTTTACCTCCCAGACATTACGAGTGCGACAGCGATTACATTCTCATCTCGTTACGACTCTGAAGCAGAGCTTCTTGCAAGTCTACGTGGAACTGTCCGCGTTAAAGTCGACACCAAGCTTGAAGCACTCTCGCAACGTCTTGAGTCACTTCGGCAACTTTCAAACCGTCTTTCTGGCATTGAAGATATCGTGGGTGAGCGTGAGACCAAGCTTCTCAAAGCTGTTTCGCAGCAAGAGCCTACCGTTGAGGTAAGCGATGATGCACCTAAGAAACGGGGACTTTTGGATGTGGTTAAAGGATTCCTTCCACGACGTAAAGACAAAAAAGAGGATGGAGAGGAAATTCCACAACCAAAAAATCAGACTGTTAAGAAAGTCACACCGATTCAGTATAAAAAGAAAAAATAATGAGCCAACTTTTAGACATGGAAACAGATTCAGCTCTGGCACTCAAAACATTTGAAGTCGTTCTTTTGACACGTTACATGGATGATAAGTGTTTTAAACTCTCGCGCCAAAACAAAGGTGGAACGTTTCAGCTTTCCGTTGCCGGCCATGAACTTGTCGGCGCTGTTGCTGCACTCAGTCTGATTCCAGGAAAAGATTGGGGCCTTCCTTATTATAGAGACCGAGGGTTTGCTTTAGGGCTGGGTTCTTCACTGACCGATCTCTTGGGAGCGTTTCTTGCCCGTGATGTTGAACATCATTCGGGTGGAAGAATGATGCCTGAGCATTTTGTGCATAAAGAGCTTCGCATGCCGTGTCAATCGAGCTGCGTCGGCTCTCAATTTTTACAAGCCGTCGGTGTTGCCAAAGGGATCCAGCTCAAAGGAAAAGATGAAGTTGTCTACGTTTCTGGCGGAGAAGGTTCAACATCCCAAGGTGATTTTCACGAATCTTTAAACTTCTCTTGTATCCATAAACTCGGTGTTATCTTTGTGATTCAAGACAACGGCTGGGCGATCTCAGTCCCGCAAAGAGAGCAAACAGCCGGTGGCAATATTGCCCCGATTGCTCGTGGGTATGAAGGATTGACTGTTTTTGAAGTTGACGGATGTGATTTTGAAACAACGTCTCAAGCATTTAAAGAGGCGGTCCAAAAAGCTCGCTCCGGCAACGGTCCTAGTGTTATTGTTGCAAAAGTTCCTCGGATTGGTCCTCACAGCAACAGTGATGATCCTCTCAAATACCGTGAGAAAGTGTGTCTCGATTCAGAAAAGGCAAAGGATCCGATTCCTCGCATGGAAAAGTGGCTGATTGAAAATGGGATCGCGACTACAGAAGAAGTAGAAGCTTTCAAAAAGAGAGCCTTTGATCAGATTGAGGCGGCAGCAGCCGTTGCGGAACAAATTCCATTCCCTGATAGATCAACAGCCGATCTGAAAGTCTTTGCAGAGACTCCAGAAATTCTGCTTCAAGAACCCAAAGAGACAGGAGAATCGGTCGTGATTGTCGACGCGCTCAATCATGCGCTCGATGAAGAGATGGCTCAGGATCCTGGTATTGTTGTTTTCGGAGAAGATGTCGCCCATGGAAAAGGGGGCGTCTTTGGTGTTACCCGTCATTTGACTGCGAAATACGGTGCAGATCGTTGCTTTAACACACCGCTTGCTGAATCGACTGTGATTGGAATTGCGCTTGGAATGTCTCTTGTTGATAATATTCGTCCTGTTGCTGAAATTCAATTTGCTGACTATCTCTGGACAGGGATCAACCAACTTTTCAATGAAGTGGCAAGTTTCCACTATAGAGCCAACGGTGAATTTAACCTTCCTCTTGTGATTCGGATGCCGTACGGCGGTTATATTCAAGGGGGACCTTACCACTCTCAAAGTATCGAAGCGTTTTTAGCCCACTGCCCAGGACTTAAAATTGTCATTCCAAGCAACGCCTCAGATGCAAAACGGCTCTTAAAAGCGGCGATCCGCGATCCGAATCCAGTCGTCTTCTTAGAGCACAAAGGAATTTACCGTCAGCGCGTCTTCTGTGCTCGTCCAGAGCCAGGAAAAGACGACCTTCTCCCGCTTGGAAAAGCCCACGTCGTCCGAGAAGGATCGGATGTGACATTTGTCGGCTGGGGCATGATGCTCAGCATGGTCAGTGAAATTGCCGAAGTTCTATCGCAAGAGGGGATCCATGTCGAAGTGATCGACCTGCGTACCATTGTACCGCTCGACATTGAAACCGTTCTGGCCTCTGTCAAAAAGACGGGGAAACTCGTTATTGCGCACGAAGCACCTAAGTTTGGGGGCTTTGGCGCCGAAATCTCTGCTCAAATCATGGAGCACGCCTTCCCGTACCTCGATGCCCCAGTGGCTCGTGTTGGTGGAAAAAACTGCGCGGTTCCCTACTGCAAAGACCTTGAAGACGTCGTGCTTCCTCAGAAGCATGATTTAGAGAAAGCTCTTCGAGAGTTAGCCCTTTATTAAAAATCTAGAAGAGTTTTTTTATTTATGTAGTTTGGGTTTAATTTGCACATTGAATTTTATCAGAGGCTAAATTACAACTTATACATAAATTTAGGATAGAAATGGGAACGGTAGTTGTCAATGCTTTTGGTGGTTTTGGACTTGGGTATAGCTTTGTTCAATGCAAAATAAAAGCCGACGAGATCAAGCAAGGTGGCAATTTCTTGCTCGCCAGTCCTCTTTTTGCTATGGAAGTGATGATGGTTGGGCAGGTCTTCAGTCAATCCCTGAGCCTTATACAGTCCCCCTTCCTTCGTATATTAGCAAAAGTAGTATTGTCCATCGGTGGAACGGTATCGATCATTCCGTTTGCTTTGGCTGCTTGTGTGCATCAAGGAAAATATCAAAGTGTACAGGCTATTGCGAAGTTTTTTGGAATTGAAAAACATCTTCCAGATCAACCGACTCCCCTGTTAAGCAAGAGTTGTCGCTATCTCGTAGATTATACTGGGGAGGTTCTTCGCGTTGTTCTGGTAGTTGGAGCGGTTGCAAAAGTTCTTTCTGGCGACCGAGCTATGGGAGCTGGTTTGCTCACTGCGTTGGCCTATAATATCATTGACTATAACATCGGTATGCCAAGAAGAGTAAGCCTATTTCTGGAAACATACACACCGATTCTTACCAAATTTACGTTTATTAAGAACGGACTGATGTTGAATCGAGTTTTGGGATTTGTTTTGTTAGCCCTAGATGTGATTCAAACGACCTCATCTTATTTCCCAGCTATCTCTGAGAGAGCACTCAGAAAAGGTGATGCTGTACTGCGTTACATAGGTGAGAGGAACGGTTATTTTCCTATTGAATTCTCAGGCCCGACATTAGCTGAGCTGGATAGTCCTATGAGGGGGGATAAAAACCTTGATTATAGATGTCTTCATGAAATGTTAATGGCCGATCATACCTGTTTCTCAGTTGATCCTACTCACTGCGGAAAACCAATTGAACAATTTTATAATCTTCCACGGGATACAGAATTTAAGGACTATCTAACCCTCTTTGATAGTGTCGATTGGATAAAAGAATACGAGACCGTTAAAGCTAAATGCAAAGATGATGAGAGATTTGCCATCTATTTGTGTGATCAAATCAAAGTAAAGTACGATGAAGAGAATTTTAAAAAATCATTTTCAGACTATTTGGATAGAGCTGCTTCAAATGAGAGAGTCTCTAGTCCTCAATTTTTGGCAAACTGGCTTCGTAAACAGATTGAGATCCTTATAGGTCATCTAACGGGCGCAACTCGGATTCAGGGACAACAAGGAGATTTACAAGATTCTTTAGGGTCTCATGCATATATATTAGCATATCTTAAAAGCTTACAGGGGAAAGACGAACGAAAAATAAATTTTGTTGATTTTCTATTGCAGATTGCGGTCGAACAAGGGAATTACTGTGCCAGAGGGGTCAAGAGGTCTGCTCAAGAGATATTGACAACAATCCACCATGAAGTAACTGGTTCCTCTGATACTTCAGAGATCGATACATACGAGCGGCGACTGCGTCTGTTGTTGCTTGATAAAAGAAACTTGATCATTCAGGGCCAGTTAGATGAACAAAGAAAAGCCGTACTTTTAAAGGGGCCTATTGATGTTCATGAGATGGACCTATACCGAATTTTCCTTGCTAGAGCTTTCATTCCTCTTACTGACTTCGAACGTTTTGATTTTGGAGTCAGGCACCTGTCTTCTTACCTGCTTTTTCAGTCAAATTTCAATCCAATCACACCTATAATGTTTAGCCAATATTACAAAGATTTACCTGATGTATTCAAGAAAATCGGTGCTGCTCATTTTGGGGTATATCTGAGGCTTTTGATCCAATCTAATACACGACTGACTGATGAGGAGAAACAAGAGATCATAGATATTTTCACTGAAAATAATAATAAAAAATGGAATGCTGAAGAGACTAACAGCAGATTTCAAAAAGTTGTGTTGGTTATGCTAGGGGTGCTCCGTTACGATGCAGTCCCACTCAAGAAACCCCTTAAATAAGATCGAGTTGGGTGTCACTTGAAGCTGCTTTTCTCGGGGAAAGGCGTGTGTGGACTTCTTGGAGGCATTCTTTATTCTTCTTGGCAAGTTCAAGGACTTTGCTTTCGACCTTCGTTGCAAGAAGATTCTTCTTCTCATCTTCAGTCAGACTGTTCCAAGCGTTGAAAAGATCATTTAGCAGCCTTTCTTGCTTGCTTGATAATTCGGCCGAAGCAAGCAGATCATCGCTTGCACTTTTCAACTCAGACGCGTTTAAAAGAAGTGCGTTGAGAGTGCTTTCAATGTTTTTTGGATGATCCATACAAATTTTTTCCTCATAGCAATTTACAAATGTCCTTTTCTTCTTCTCTTAAAGAGGGGAAAAAAATATGTCAAATATTTTCTTTAAAAAAGAATTGATTTACTGATTTGATGTTGATGAGCAATTGAAAGCTCAAGTGGAAAGGGAAGACTCTTTTGAACAACCTGCAGCGCTTTTTCTGGATGATTGCACTCCTCGGAGAGGTGAGCTAGGTGGACATGCTTAAGATTAACGTGAGCCACTTCAGAGAGAAGATCAGCACATTGTTGATTGGAGAGATGTCCCTGGCGGCTGAGGACGCGTTGTTTGTAAACCATCGGACGAGAAGAAGAGTGGACCATCGAAGGTTCATGGTTGGCTTCAATATAAAGATAGTCACACGCTTTTAAATGGTTTTTCACGAGCGTCGTGACAAAACCTAAATCGGTACAGAAGCCGAGTTTTAAATTCGATGTGCGGATGGTGAATGCAACAGGGTCGAGTGTGTCGTGTTGAATCGAGAAGGGATGGATTTCAAGATCGCCGAATTCAAATGTTTCGCCGGTGGAAAAGATTTTAAATTTAGGCGCATCATCCAGAGTTTCTAAAATGGCGTGTGCTGTATCGCTATTGGCAAAGACGGGGATTTTATGTTTGAGAGCGATCGTTCCAATACCTCGGATGTGATCTACATGTTCATGGGTGACTAAAATCGCATCGATATCGCGTAAATCGACCCCGATAAGAGATAGCTTTTCTTGGGTTGCTTTGTGCGAGAGGCCGGCATCAATCAGTATGCGGGTATTTTTGGTTCCAACAAAAATAGAATTTCCTTTGGAACCCGAAGCAAGAGGGCAGAATCCGTTCATGGAGTCAGATTATCACTGAGAGAGGCTTTCTTTTTCCAGTAAATGAGTAAACAAGAGCTGCCGACAAGGGCAAAGGCTGAAGAGATTAGGTAGGAGTTCATCGGAGGAGGTGCTTCTTCGATTTCTAAGAGTAGTACCTCAAATTCATCTTCTGCTGCTGGAAAGAAATCCCAGATGACTGTAATTACAGCAAAAGCAAGAAGAATAAAACCCATCCATTTGAGTTTTCTATTCAGTGCTTTTTCAATTTCAGGACGGTTCGTCACTGTTTTCAATAAGTACCCGGCGTGGTTTGCTACCTTCTTGAGCGCTGATCACCCCATGCATCTCGAGCTCATCCATTAGGCTTGCAGCTCTCGCATAACCGATTTTGAGTTTTCGTTGCAAGTAAGTAGTTGATGCACTCTGAGTTTCGACGACAATCGCTTTGGCTTGTTCATAGAGAGAATCGCGAGGGCCGTCTGCATTTTCATCATCAGTGAGCTGTTGTGCCATCGAATCGAAAGATGAGATCAGATAGTTCGGAGAGGCTTGGTCGCAAATGAAGCGCACAACGCGGTTGATGTCTTCATCGCTGACATAGGCCCCTTGTGCGCGCATCAGATGGGAGGTCCCCGGTGGGAGGAAGAGCATGTCACCGTTGCCTAGCAAGCTTTCGGCTCCATTTTCATCCAAGATGATTTGAGAGTTCACACGGCTGGCCACTTTAAAGGCAATGCGGGTTGGGAAGTTGGCTTTAATCAAGCCAGTAATGACTTCACGTGACGGACGCTGTGTCGCTAAAATGAGGTGGATGCCGACAGCACGTGCCATCTGAGCAATCCGGGCAATCGGGGTCTCTAAGTCGGAGCTCGAAGCCATCATAAGGTCGGCAAACTCGTCGATGATTCCGACGATGGCGGGCATTTTCTCAGGGACAGAGACGCTGAGAGACGATTCCAGCTCAGGGTTGATGGTACGTGAATTGAAAGCGGTGATATTACGGAGGCCTAAATGTTTTAAGATGTCGTACCGGTTTTGCATCTCTTTTACCATCCAATTGAGTGCGGCATACGCTCCGTGTGGCTCTGTGATAACAGGAGCAATCAGATGGGGGAGTTGGGTGTAAGGGGTCAGCTCAACTTTTTTCGGATCGATCATGATGAGTTTAATCTCATCGGGAGTTGCATTCATCAAGATCGACATGATGATTGTATTGATACAAACCGATTTACCTGAACCTGTGGCTCCGGCTATGAGACAGTGGGGCATTTTTGCCAGATCACTCAGCATGTTCTCGCCTGAAACCGTTTTTCCTAGGATGACAGGGACTAAGAATTTGCGAGAGCCTTGGTGGTACGAGATGAGCATCTCTTTAAAGCTTACCTCTTGTGGATAGGGCGACGGGATTTCAACACCGACGGCTGCTTTTCCTGGAATCGGAGCAATGATACGAATCGATTTTGCTTCGAGCTTGAGAGCGATATCGTTTTCAAGGGCCGTGATCTTCTGTACTTTAACACCAACAGCAGGATGAATTTCAAACGACGTAATGGTCGGGCCGCAGTTGATGTCACCGACTTTCGCTTCGATTCCAAAGCTTAGCAGGGTCTCTTCTAAAATCTCGGCTTGCCGTTTCAGTTCTTTCTTAAGCGACGGTTGGTCGACTTTTTTCGGATTA
Organism: uncultured bacterium; assembly: GCA_964571465.1. Taxonomy (GTDB): domain Bacteria; phylum Chlamydiota; class Chlamydiia; order Chlamydiales; family Rhabdochlamydiaceae; genus PALSA-1444. The sequence continues at coordinate 247,701 of CAZNAR010000002.1, read as the reverse complement.
GTAAGAAGGGAAGGAGGTGGGATTTCATAGCCGCCCGAAGAAGAACGGGCAGGTCTAGCTTGCCGTTTTTCTTCTTTCTCTAGGAGTGTCCGGATGCGGATTTCGGGTGAAGGGGCCTCTTCTTTAGGAGGAAGGGGGCTCGGTTTTGAAAGGCTCTTCTCAATCTGTTCTGCATTGAAAATGGGTGACGCTTCTTCTTTCTCCTGAAAGATTTTCTGAATGAGGTCGACAATTTTCACATTGGTAAGGAAGAGAAACGAGATAAAGGCGGTCATCGTGAAGGTGATGCCGACCCCTAAATTCCCCAGGAGCCTCTCCATATTATAACGAGGAAGGTCATGGTAGAGGTAATAGAGGGGAACGCCGCCCAGATAGTGACGCATTGAGTCGTGGGGATAGGGAAACTGAAACGAAACGAGTTCTGCTAAGATTTTATGGCGCAGCGCACCAGGAATCCCCATCCCTAATTCTGCAAAGAGGTTTAGGAGGATCCCAACAGAAAAAGTGAAAAGGCCCATGTAGAAACATTTCGAGCCAAGAGAAGGGACTTTTCCTTTTAGGAGATAATTCCAACCGAGCCATCCCAAAAATCCTAAGACGGGATAAATCATCACCCCAAAGAGATAGAGAAGAATCCAAGCGTATCCATGTCCGAGAATTCCGAGCCAATTGGTTGTTTTATCAGCACTGTCATAGCTTAAAAGAGCAAGAAGGGTAACAAAAACACCCAGGATAAAAGCAATACCGCGCGCTTCTGGGTGGGACGTGGAAGGTAGTTTTTCTTTTTTAGCCATCTATATCAATACAGTTAACAAAATTGAGACAATCAAGCAATACAAGGCAAACGGTCTAAAGTTTCCTTTCTGAAGAAAGGGGATTGCAATCCGAACAATTCCCAGACCAACCAGAGCTGAGACTCCGAGGCCAATTGCACACGTCGGTATATCAAACGCCGTCTGTTTTTCGATTTTAAGCAGTTCAAGGAAAGCACCACCCGCAACTGCAGGAATGGAAAGAATAAAAGAAAAGCGGACCGCTTCACTCACATTTAATCCGCGCCACACGCCAGCTGTAATTGTGCTTGCGCTGCGAGAAATTCCAGGAACGAGAGCCACACTTTGTAGCGATCCAATCCACAGCGCATCTTTCCAAGTGGGGGATTCGGAAGATCCTTTTCTCATTTTCTGTGCGACGAATAATAGAACGGCGGTGATGAGGAGACATGCGCCTAGGAAATGAGGCTGTGAGGCCCAGAGCCTGATCGGTTTTAAGAGGAAGTAGGCAGGAAGCAGAGGAAGGAGAGCAATGATATAAAGGAGAAGCTTCCTTGGCTTTACAAAAAAGAGATTCCAGAGGTCTTTCCGGAAGTAGATAACGAGGGCTAGAAGCGTTCCAAGATGGCAGGCCAGATCAAATAATACAGTCTCTTCTCCTGTTGAAATCCCCAGCCATGACTTGACTATTTTAAGGTGAGCCGATGAGCTAATAGGGAAAAATTCAGTGCACCCTTGCACAAGACCTAAAATTGTCGCTTTTATCCAGTCCATAGGGGTCCTTGAAGAAGAAAATGGGGCGATCGACGGGATTCGAACCCGCGACATTTGGAACCACAATCCAACGCTCTAACCAACTGAGCTACGATCGCCGTGAGAGTAAAAAAGTGTAAACGATACGGGCCGTTTCCGTCAAACGGAAGGGGGTTTTAAAAAAAAGATTATCTAATGAGTTCGGCTTTATTTTTTAAACGGTAGATCCTTAATCTATTACGATCGTTAAACACTAGTAAAGGAGAATTCATGTCATTTGCCACTGTAAGGCCTTATTTACCAACCTCTGTGGGAGCCTTGTATGATGTGTATGCTAGAGATCCCAATAGACACTATCTGATGTAAAGAAGACGTTATTTAATACAGCGGTCGCAGTGACAGGGTATTTCTTAGCGGCAAAATTTGTAGGTCGCCTTGGTCTTAGTATGGAAAAAGTTGCGCTATTTACTGCCGTTGCTCAGCCTACTATCGCCAAAATGGGAATAGGGATACACTTTGTTTGCACGGGTGTTTTAGGAGCAGTTGCAGCCGTAAAAGAGCGCGATGTTAAAGCACTGGTTAAATTTGTGGCTTTAGCAGTCCTCAGTTATGGTGCTAATACTCCAAAATATACAAATCTTCTTATAGAACACATTTATTCAAAGATGAGAGATGATATGGCAGCAATATTCAATTTTTACTTATCAGTTCCAATAGGGATTCTCGCTGCAACCCATGCTGGACGGTTTGGGCTTTCAACGGAAAAAGTTGCACTATTAACAATCCTTACTCTTCCAGGCGTGGGAAAAGGTATGATCTGTAGTCGTTTTGCGATAATAGGACTTAGGAATGGAATTGCTGCAGGAAAAGCCCTCGATGGAAAAGCATTTGCCAAATTTGCGGCTCTAATGACATTTGCTTGTTTGGGACTCAGTGGTACTTTTCAGACGACTCTAGAAAAACATATCTACAGCAGACTCTAAAGAGCCTTTCAGGTTTTAGAGAAAGAGCTCGGATTTTTTGATCCGGGCTCTTTTTTTGACCAAATCTTGTTGGTTTTTTAACAATATCAAAATATTTGCCACTTTTCTTAACAAAACCCCTTTCGCAAAAAATCGGAGATCCATAAAATGTCAATGGCGGTGCCTGCAACAAGATCACCCAGAGGACCCTAAAAGATGCTTCGTAAAAGTATGCTATTCTTCAGTTTGGTTTGCATGAGCTCTCCTTTAATAGGTGAGACAGAGACCACGTTGAAAGAGAATACCTACACGATTAACTTTCACGACGTTCCCGTTGTTGAGTTTATCCAGTTTGTGAGCAAAATCTCGGATGTGAACTTCATCTTCAACCACCGCGACCTACATTTTAATGTCACACTCTCATCCGGCAAGCCGGCAACCCCTGATCAAGTTGTAAAAGCACTCGTTCAAGTTTTAAGAGCGCATGGGATGTCGATCAACCGTGAAGACGGATACTATGTGATTCATAAAGGTGGAGAAGAGTTTGCTCCACTCAGAAGTTACGAAAAACGTCATGAAGCAGTGCCTTCATCAAGTATGGACTCAGCATTGGTTACCTCCTTACAACCGCTGAGTTCATCCGGTGAAGCACTGTCTTCTGATTCTTTTGTAGAAAGTAAGCCAAATTTTTTGGTCTATAAACTCCAATACCATGATGGAAATGAAATTGAAGAGACGGTCAGACGGATCGCTGGAGATTTGGCGACAAAGCCGAATACCTCGCATAGTTATTTAGAAGTTTTGAAGTCAGTGCAGTGGATCAAAGCGACGAACTCGCTTGTTTGCTCAGGAGATGAAGCCTCGCTGAAAAATGTGAAGGAGCTTTTAAAGAGTTTAGATGCTCCTTTAAGACAGGTGTTTATTGAAGTTTTAGTCGTTGAGACCGATGCACGCAATTCTTCGGACTTTGGACTGCAGTGGGCTGCAGGTGGTCGTTATAAGGACGGGCTAGGATTTGGAATGGGGAATTTCCCTCCGTCTCAGACACCGGGACCTTTTGCGCTCGCGTTTCAAAATACCAATGCTTCCAATCCTCCGACAGGGCCGAACCAAATCCCATTAGGTAACGGCTTTGATATGGGCGTGATCGGCGATATTCTCTTCCACAAGGGTAAGTCGTTCCTTTCCTTAGCTTCGCTTGTTTCTGCGTTGCAAGCCGATGGCGATAGCTCAATTGTTTTAAACCAGAAAATCATCACCCAGGACAATAAGAATTCAAAGATCTTTGTGGGAGATAATATTCCTTTCACGGGATCGATTGTTCAGACGAATGGGTCGAGCCAGCAAACGACAGCGAATGTCGAATACCGTGATATTGGAGTTAATTTAAGCATCACGCCTAAACTCGGTGAAGGGGACATTATTACTCTCGACTTAAACGAAGAGATCACCGAAGCGATTCCGACAGGGGTCAACGGGGTTTCTTCTTCCAGTGTTACAGGAATTCAGACGACGAAAACGAACATGATGACCCACGTCCATGTTCCTGATAAACACTTTCTGGTCTTGAGCGGGATGATTCGAAACGCCAAAAGTCAACATAAGACAGGTCTTCCATGTTTGGGAGGTCTTCCTTGGATTGGGGCTCTTTTCAGTAAGACACAAAAACATGATGAGAAGCGAAATGTCATCATTTTTGTCCGTCCTCATATCATTAAATCAGTGGACGACTACCGCAAGATTACAGAAAATCAAGAAGCTCTTTATCAAAAATTATCGCCGCCAAATTCGATCGAGCAGGCGACTTCTCTCGTGAAATAAGCAATACAAAAAAAGTAAACAGATTATTGTCCAGGTGAGCGTAAAGCCAGGAATTCTCCACTGATAGTCAAAAAGGGTGGGAGGATTGCTGGCGATATGCACGATCCCTTCGGTGATCCAGCTTGCGATTTTCAGAAAAGGAGGGAGTATCAGCCCTAAGATCAGAAAAACGTAGGCAATCGAGACGGCAGGGGGAAGGAATAGGTTGTAGGCGAGGCTCAGGAGAGGAAATTTATGAAAATGGAAAAAAATCAGCGGAAGTGAAACGAGGTGAATTGCGAGATTGAGGGCGATGGCTTCACGGCAGAAGAAAGTGAGAACATGTCCGATCCGTTCAGTGAAGGGGAGGGATCTGATTTCAGAAAATGAACGTTTTGGAAGGAGGAGATTTCGGAGGAGGGGATAGACAATGAAAATGGCGGCCGTACAAAGGAATGTGAACTGAAATCCGAGCTGGTAATAGACTAGGGGATCGAGACAAAGCTCCCACAAAAGTGCTGCGCCGAGTACAGTGATCGGCGAAGTTTGGTATCCTTTTATTTTTGCAATGACATAGAGAATGACGCTCATCCACGCTCTTTGAATGGGAGGAGAGTCTCCCAGTATAAAAGCGTAGGCAGAAAGGAGAAGGGCCAGTAGTAGAAGTCCGTGCGATCCGGGGAGAATGATGCGTAAGAGAGCGCCTAGGAGAAACGCTAAGAGTGAGAATTGAAATCCCGATACTCCTAGGAGGTGGAGCAGGCCCAGTCGGTTGAATTGAAGAGACATGAGCCTGTCATCAAGCTCACCTGTGATCATCGATAGGAGAAAAGCGGCCGTTGTTGGGGTGGGAAAAAGTTTTGTAAATTGGTGGCGCACCCAGTCTTTGACTTGGAATCTCAATTCAGCCAGCGCAAAGGAGCCGTTTTGGGGTTCGATGTGGCTCGGTTTTAGAACATAGTGAGGGAATGTTTTGGGGACGAGCTTTCCTTCGACGAAGAATTTATTGGCAGGAGGCCTGGGCTTATGAAGCGGAGTATAGATCTGGCAAGGGATGCGCTTCCACTTATTAAAGTTGAGATGACCTTTAGTGAGATAAGAAGTCCCAAAGGGAGAGTGTGTGTACGTGATCGATTCGGGAGTGAAGGTTCCACACCCTTCGATTCCTTCTTCAGGGAGTGAAGGGAGAGTGACGGAAAGAGCTGCTAAGCTTAAGCCAGCTACTGTGACAATGATCCCTGGAAGTAAGCGTACTTTCCATAGGAGAAAGGCGAGAAGTGGCAGATAGATGTAGTGAAAAGAAATCTGCGTGCAAATGCCGACAAGGAAGAGAAGGCCGTAGAAAAACAGAAGTTACTCTTTGTTTTTAGGAAGAGATTTTTCCACGGAGCTGTAAATAAGTCTAGCACCACGGTGGCCTGTGAAGTAAAACAGGGTCCATTCCAGCATGACCGTCAGCCGATTACGGAATCCGATCAGGTAGACGATGTGGATGAAGCCCCACATCAGCCACGCAAGAAGACCTGTAAACTTGAGTTTGCCGATCATCGCAATCGCTTTGGCTTTCCCAATGGTCGCCATGCTTCCTTTGTCGAAATATTTAAAGGGCTTTCGTTTCTCTTTGGGAGTTTGTTTTTTGATGATTTCTGCGACGTACTTTCCTTCTTGGATGGCAACAGGTGAGACGCCAGGAAGCGGCTTTTGATCTTTCCCCATCGCACAAGCGGCATCGCCGATCACAAAGATTTCGGGATGATGAGGAATCGATAGATCAGGCTGAACGATGACACGTCCTTGTCTGTCAAGGGGAACCTCGAGCGTTTTGAGAAGAGGGGAGGCTTGGTTGCCAGCGGCCCAGATGATATTTTTACAGGGGTAAAAGGTGTTATCGACTTGGACACCTTCTTCATTGATTTGGGTGACTTTTTTCCCGACAAGAACTTCAACTCCGAGCTTTTCGAGATCCTTTTTTGCTCTTTCAGAAAGATCGGTGGGATACATGGGCAGTATGTATGGTGCGGCTTCGATAAGGTAAATTTTCGATTTCTCGGGTTTGATACGGCGGAAATTCTTGAAGAGGGTGGTATGCGCAATTTCTGCAACGGCGCCGGCCATTTCCACGCCTGTGGGGCCTCCACCGATGATCACAAAACTTAAGTACTTAGCGGCTTCTTCGGGGTCATCAAGTCGCTCAGCTGCTTCAAAGGAGAGGAGGATATCTTCACGGATTTTAAGAGCGTCTTTGATGGTTTTGAGGCCGGGGGCAAATTTTTCCCAGGCGTCATTTCCAAAATACGAGTGTCTGGCACCGACTGCAACAACGAGATAGTCGTAATCCAATCTCTCACCATTCGCGAGCACAACCTGCCTTTTCGTTTTATCAATCTGCGTCACATCCCCCATGAGAACGGTGGTGTTTTCTTGTTTGCGTAAAATTTCGCGGATGGGAATGCCGATTTCTCCAGGTGAAAGTGCAGCACTTGCAACTTGATAAAGCAGGGGTTGAAAAAGATGGTGATTGGTTTTATCGATGACAAGAAGATCGTAGTTTGTTTTCTTGAGTGATTTAGCAACGTTGAGTCCACCAAATCCTGCACCAATGATCACAATTTTAGGTCGGTTCATATTTTTCTCTATAACGGAAGGGCATATTGTATGTCATTGCATTTTTTTCTAACCTGAAGTATGCTTTTGGCTCGTTAATAAAGGGTAATGCGAATACTCCAAACTTGAAATAAATGGCCGCAAAGAGCGATGTAATAATAGAATAGCAAAGGATAGATGTGAAGAAAGTCATTCACAAATTGAAAGTTAAAAATCCTTTAGGGCTCCACGCAAGACCTGCAGCCATGATTGCCAAGTTATTACAAGGATCAAAATCTCAAGTCACCATCTCCTACAGACACGAGACCGTCAATGCACGGAGCATCATGAGTATTTTAATGCTGGCCATCAAAAAAAATAGTTTGGTGACCTTGACGGTAGAAGGGGATGATGCGCAAGAGACACTCGTCAAACTTATTTCAGCTTTTGATAACCAATTCGGAGAAGAGGGCAGTTGACTCAAGAAAAAGAGATTCATATCAAAGGAGCTCCCGTCAGCGAAGGAATTGCCATTGGGATTCCTGTCTTTCTCTCCTCGGAGGGAGAAGAGGTTCCTGAATTTCCAATCAGCACGGGAGAGGTCGAAAATGAAATCGCTAGGTACCGTCAAGCTCTCTCCTCGAGTCGTGAGGATTTGAAAAAACTTCAAGATGATCTCAATCAAGAAGGATCGAGTGAAATCGCATCGATTATTGGAACACATATTGAGATGTTGGATGACCCTCTGATGACGACCCACATGGAGTCCAAGATTCGGGAGATGCTTAAAAATACAGAATCGGTCTTCCATACTGTCATCCATGATTACGAACAGCGGTTTAGTGAAACACCCGATGGATTCTTCAAGCAGCGACTTTCTGATGTCAGGGATTTGTCACAGCGCGTTCTTCGAAATCTATGTGATTCCGATAAAGTCTCTTTCGATGCCATTCCGCAAGATGCCATTGTTTTTGCAAAGGAGCTCATCCCTTCTGATACAGCGTCTATCCAGGCGACGCGAATTAGTGCCTTTGTCACGCAAAGTGGCGGTGGGACTTCTCATGCCGCGCTCATTGCAAGGGCAAAAGGAATCCCTTATGTTTCCAGTGTGAGCATGGAAGTTCTCGAAAAGGCGAAAGGGTCATGTGTCATTGTCGATGGACTCACGGGCGATATTATTTTAAATCCTTCAATGGACACGATTGAAAAATATGAAAATCTCCGAAAACGTTTGATGAAACAGTATCAACAGCTCGAGAAAGAGAAAGATCTCCCTGCTGAAACGCTCGATTGTTACCGTGTTGAACTGTTTGCTAACATTAATAATCTTGGAGATCTGGAACTTGCGCATCACCACTTTGCAACAGGAATTGGTCTTTTTAGATCAGAGTATCTCTTTTTAAAAGAGCCTTCTTTATTTTTTGATGAGGAAGGTCAAATAAAAGCCTATAAGCAAATTTTCGACCAATCTCAAGGTCTTGTCATTACGTTTAGGGTCATGGATTTAGGAGGGGATAAATATTCAGATCTGTTCCCTGAGATGTCCAGGGAACCCAATCCTGTCTTAGGATGTCGCGGGATTCGTTTTCTTCTTCGCAGAAGGGACGTCTTTAAAACGCAATTAAGAGCTGTATTGCAAGCGGGAATCGGTCATAAAGTCCGGCTTTTATTCCCCCTCATCACCGATATCCACGAGCTTCGAGAAGTTAAGCTCTTTGTTCAAGAAATCAAACAGGAGCTAATGGCTGAAGGGAGACCCTTCTTAGGAGAGACTCCTCTAGGCTGTATGTTGGAAGTTCCCTCCGCGATTCTTGTTTGCGACGCTCTGGCACAGGAGAGTGATTTCCTAGCTCTGGGAACTAATGATCTGATCCAATATACGTTGGGAATTGATCGCAGCAATCCGAGTATGAGTGATTTTTATTATCCGACCCATCCAGGCGTGATCCGGATGATTCGAATGACTCTTCTAGAAACCAAAAGATATGGGAAGTCGGTGACCATCTGTGGTGAAATGGCGTCTAATCCTCTTTTCACGGGGCTTCTACTAGGGATGGGTGTGAGACAGTTTTCCTGTGCCCCCCGTTTTATCCCTGTCATCAAGCGAACCATTCGTCATTTATCACTACTTGATGCGGTTGATATTGCTGAACATGTCTTAACGCTGCGGACGTCTGCTGATATTTCAAATTATCTGCAATCCGAAGTTAAGAAGTTAGGCGGCGAATCTTTATAGTTGGAAGGGCAAATTTCCCATAGGGGAATTTGAAGATTGTTCCAGTTTCTGGTTGGCATCTTCAAAAGCTGCTTTGATTAAGTCTTGCAACCCTTCTACATCATTCGGATCGACACAGGCAGGCTTAATCTCGATTTTCTTGAGAGAATGATCACCAGCTAGAATAAGGGTCACAAGGCCGTTTCCTGCTGTACCGACAAATTCTTGTTGTTTGAGATCTTCGCGCATTTTTTCATACTGCGCCTCAAACTGTTTTGCTTGTTTTTTGAGTTTTGAAAAACCGCTACCCATAAATAGTTAATCCTTTTTTAAGATCCCTTCGAGCTCGACAGCTGCGAAGCGGAGAATGGTATCATAATGACTTTGAGGGCGTGATGGTGCTCCGACCTTTTTTTCCACAGGTTCTTCCAACGGAGGTTTAGGGGGAGGAGTCGGCTTGATCATCTCGACCGGAGGAGTCGGTTTAGGTGCGTGCACAGGGACGGTCCCTGACGAAAGTTCTTCGAGTCTTCGGACAAGAGAGGGAAGAGAGAGCCGTTTTTTGCTACGGATCAAGTGGAGAAAGATCATTTCAAGTGTCACACGCCTGAAAGGTGTTTTGCTCAGCTCTTTAATCCAATTTGTGAGGTAATCAAGGATGTAGAGCAGGTTATCTTGTGTAAAGAGAGCGGTCATCTTTTGATAGTGGAGTATTTCTTGGGGATGAAGATAAGAGGAAGGTGGGAGGTTGTACTGCATTAAAAGATGGGTTCTAAAATGGTCTAACAGTCCTTCTAGGAACGTATGGAGCTCCCGTCCTGTGGAGAAAAGGGTTTGTGACAGTTCAAAAGTTGCGGAGAGGTTTTCTTTTTCGATGGCTTCATCCAGTTTAAAGTAAAAATGACGAGGGGTCACACCCAGCATTTGTGCTGCTGCTTCATAGGTGACCATTCCTTCTTGGTAGCAGAGCAGCTGGTCGAAAATAGACTCGGCATCTCTAAGCCCCCCTTCTGCAACATGTCCGATGAGTTCAAGAGCGGCAGGTTCAACGGAGGTACCTAAATCGGTTGCAATCGACTGCAGCTTGGTTGTGATTTGCTCAGTCGTGAGGCGTTTTAAATCAAATCTTTGGCACCGACTCATAATCGTTGGCAACACTTTATGAGGTTCTGTTGTAGCAAAGAAAAACTTCACATTTGCAGGGGGCTCTTCGAGCGTTTTGAGAAGAGCATTGAACGCCTCTTTTGTGAGCATGTGGACTTCGTCGATGATGTAAATTTTATACTTTCCACCTGTTGTCGCATAACCTATGGTGTCGTTGATCTGACGGATATCATCAATGCCGCGGTTGGAGGCTCCGTCGATCTCATGCACATCCAAAGACCTTCCTTGCATGATCTCAAGACAGGAGGGGCACTCATTACAGGGCTCGTCTACGAACGCATGACAATTCAGAGCTTTAGCAAAAAGTCTTGCCAGGGTCGTTTTTCCAGTTCCACGACATCCACAGAAGAGGTAGGCGGGGGCTATTTGACCCAGTTTGATGGCATTTTTTAAGGTGGTGACAATCGATTCTTGTCCCACAATCGATTTGAAAGTTTGAGGACGGTACTTGCGTGAAAGATTTTGGTACATGAACCTATCCTACATTATTCTAAATTTTGATTTATGATGTATTTTTTCGCAGATTTGAAAGTCAATTCGCAGGATATACTTGAATAAGTAAGCCAAGAAGTGACTTTCAGATATGCGGAAAAAGAGGCAAAAAACGAATCTTTAGAGGAATAGGATAGGTTCATATTGTGGAGTATAACTAGTTGCTGATTAATCGTCTTTAGATCATGATTCTACTCATGAATTATAGGATTGCTTATGATCCTTAAGGTTATGCAGGGGATAAAAGCTACCTTCCAAGAGCTTGCCCTCCTCGACTGGAAGTGGGTTCATAAATTTTTTTTCGTTGTTTTCTTTATCGCATCTTTATCTTTCTTTCTCCATTTTCGTGAAGTTCGCATTGACCATTTAGAGATGGGCGCTGTGGCAGAAAAGTATGTTCTGGCTCAAGTCGGTTTTGATTTTGAAGATCTTGAAACGACCCGGATGCTCCGAGAAGAATCTTTAAGAGATATTGGAATTATCTACTACTTTCATGAGGAAGAAATTCTTAAAGGTGAGCGTCAAATTCAACATGATTTGATTCATGATTCTAGTTGGAGAGACCAATTCCCCACTTTAACTTTTGATGGTTTAATGAAGGCAAATGACGCTGTTCGCGATACTTTGTTGAGTGTCGAATTTACGGATATACGTACAGTTGAGAAATTGGCCTTGATGGGGATTGATTCTGCCCTATTTCTTCCTTGTGAAGGAGATGGGAAGGGTGGACGATCGATGGACTCTGTTTGGCACCAAGTTGAGCTGACAGCTTTTCCTACGGGCATGGTTGAAGCCTCTCGATTTATGTTAGAGAAATATCGGGATTATGCGTGGAGTTTTAAAGAAGACTTTAATTTAAGACATCATTTGAGAAGACTTATCAAGGAGCGAACTCCTATTCGTATGACTCACGTGGAAGCAGGGAGTCGTATTATTAACGCCGGCGATAAGGTGACGCGTCGCCATGTAAATATGCTCCAACAAATGAAAAAAGTATTAACAGAGGAGCAGAACTCTCTTAAAAGACCACTAACAATCCTCGGGAGTATTGCTTTTTCAATCATCTTAGTTTTAATGGGTCTTGTCTATTTTTATAAATTCCATCTGAATGTCTTTAAATCATTTTCTAGAATGTCGCTCATTGCTGCTGTTATTTTATCAACGTTATGTCTTGCTAAACTGACCGAGTACTTTATCCTTCAACAGCCAGGTCTTGCTGACATGTGTAGATTACCGGTCTATCTCCTTTTTGCGAGTGTGATTCTCTCGATTCTTGTTGATCGAACCGTTGCTTTTATTGTCACAGGCTTTATTGCGATTGTTTTGAATATTACGCTGGCAATGGAGGCACATGATTTTTTAATCATGAACCTAGCAACGGGTGTCTGGGGGATTATTTGGACCAACGGCGTTCGTAAAAGGAAAGAGATTTTTACAATATGTATGAAAGTTTGGCTTTGTCTGGTTCCTATTGTCGTCATGCTCAATCTTATCAAAAATCAGCTGATCAATCGGCAGCTTTTCTATGATTGTGCTGCAACGTTTATGTTTGTTTTTGCAATCGCCATTCTTATTGTGTCTATTTTGCCTCTTCTCGAATCTTCTTTTAGAATTGTAACGGACATGACGTTACTAGAATCGGCGGATCCCAATCATCCGCTCCTCAGACGACTGAGTTTGGGAGCTCCTGGGACCTATCAGCACTCTTTGAGTGTTGCTAATTTAGCGGAAGAAGCGGCCCTTGCAATTGGCGCCAATGCCGTTCTCTGCCGTGTCAGTGCCCTTTATCATGACATCGGAAAAGTGATTCAACCGTCTTACTTTACGGAAAATCGAGGAGATGGCGTCGATATGCACCAGCTTCTGACACCGCTCGAATCAGCACAAGTCATCATTCAGCATGTCACGGAAGGAATCAAGCTGGCAGAAAATGCTCATCTTCCTAAGCCGATCATCGATATTATTCGAGAGCATCACGGAACAACACTGGTTTATTATTTTTATCATATTCAAATGGAACAAAGCCGGACTCGATCACTTGGAATTGAAGAGGGTTTTTTCCGCTATCCTGGCCCTACACCTCAATCGCGTGAGTCTGCGATTGTGATGCTCACCGATTCGATTGAAGCGACTTTTAGATCTTATAATGTGACTGACGAGAAGACCATTTCTGACCTCATTGAGAGAATTGTTGCGGATAAAGTGCGTGAACATCAACTTGATGCTTCAGGTCTGACGTTTGATGATCTAGAGGCTGTCAAACGGGCTATCTTCCGTTCTCTAATGGCAATTAGCCATGTCCGTCCCCAATTCCCCTCTAAACCTCCGAAACAGCCGACCTCTTCATACGAAAAGGTCTTTGTCTAAACCCTTTGAAGCTGCAAGAGAGAATGAAGGTACTTCTCAAGAACGTGGGATAGTTTTTCCAAATTGATTTGACACTCTTTGAGACTGGTTGTCATGTTTCGGGTTGGAGGTCGGTACGTGCTTAAGTAAGCTTTGAGCTTCGGTTCTGTTCCGGAAGGACGAATGATGAGCATACTTCCATCTTCCAGCATCCACTGAAGAACATCAGCCCGTGGAAGACTGGCGACTTTTTGAAGATAGTCGATAGATTGGATAACTGTTTGATCCCCGAGGGATGTAGGGGGATGGCTCCGGAGCTGCTCCATCAGATGTTCAATCGCTTCGAGCCCTTCTTTTCCATGAGAGACATTGATCGAGAGGGCTTTTTCTTGAAAAACTCCGAATTGCTCATAAATCTCATAGAGAAGATCTAAGAGTGTTTTCCCTTGTTTTTTTAAGTCAGCAGCAATTTCTGCAAAAAGACACGCAGAGGCAATCCCATCTTTATCACGACAGCTGGTACCGATCAGGTATCCGAACGACTCTTCGGCGCCGAAGAGGAAGGAGAGGTCTTTGGTTTCCCATTCCTTTATTTTTTCTCCGATGTATTTAAATCCTGTCAGGACACGGCTTATTTTGACCTTGTAAGCTTTAGCGATCTTATCAAGAAGAAGGGTCGTGACAATCGTGGTGATGATTCCGCTTATTTTAGGAAGTGATTTGCAGAGATAAAACGCTCCAATAGCTGCGAGTTGATGCCCATTCAATACTATAGGTTTTCCCTGATGTGCAATGACCACCCCTAATCGGTCGGCATCGGGGTCGGTGACGAAGAGGAGATCCGATTTTGACTTTTTTAACAGGTGGATTCCTTCTTGAAGTGCTTCAGGGGATTCTGGATTGGGGGAGGCAACAGAGGGAAAATGGCCATCAATCTTGCATTGTGCGCGCACAAGAAGAGGATCTGCAAACCCGCAGGCTTCTAATGCTTGAGGTAGCAGAGTGATTCCAGCTCCATGTAAACTGCTATAGCAGATTTTGAGCCCTTTTTTGGGATGGGAAGAGAAAACAGAGAGAGAGGAAATACTTTCGATGTAGGCGTTGTCTAAGGAATTATCGATCAGTGTCAGTAAAGGGGAGTTTAAATCACCGATCTTAACGGCTGAGTAGGAGGGAATTTTTTCGATGGCTTGAATAATCCCTTTGTCATGGGGAGCAACGATTTGAGCTCCATCACTCCAATAAACTTTATAGCCGTTGTATTCTTTGGGGTTGTGCGACGCCGTAATCATGATGGCTGCGGCCGCATGAAGGTGCCTGCATGCAAACGAAATAAAGGGAGTAGGTCTAAGCTCTTTGCAAAGATAGACACGAATTCCATTTCCAATGAGGACACGCGCGGTTTCTTCAGCGAATAGCTGCGAATTTAAGCGATTATCAAATCCAATGACCACGCCTTGGTCGGGATTTCCATTTTTTTTGAGATAAGTGGACAGTCCTTGGGTCGCTTTTCGAATGGTGTAGATATTTAAACGGGCCGTGCCGACGCCCATGATGCCGCGAAGTCCACCTGTCCCAAACTTGAGTTCGGTAAAGAATGCAGCTTCAAGCTCAGAAGGGGAGTTGAGAAGTTTTTTTACTTCAGCCCGGGTTTGAGGATCAAAATATGAATCCTCTATCCAGGCATGAGCTCTTTCAGAGATCAACGGTTGCTCTCCAGTTCAATGACTTCCAAAGGTACCATGGGAGCCTCTGGATGGTCAACCCCTTCGCATCTTTTTGCTACTTCTTTCCAACTTTCAGGTGAGGAAATATTTTCTTTCCACCAGGGGAATGTGCGGCACTGAGTAGGCCTTGCTGAATAGACTTGGCACTGTTTGCCTTTTAGAAAGATGCAATCAAAGGTCGTCCGATCTTCACGGAGCGAAAGCCTCCCAAAAACTGATCGGGTATACGTCTGGACAAATTTTTCTTTGGAAAGGCCTAAGTGGGTGGCTAGGGCTTCGATCTCTTCTGGAGAAAGCCAGACATATCCTGGCTCGCCCGTGCAACAGCCACCACAACCGGTACATTTGAATTTCAGTCCTTCTTTATACCAAGTCATAGTGATCCGAGGAGGAGAGAGTCCATTGATTTTGGTCCCAACTGTATTGTTCTAATAACGCCTGATTTAGACCTAAATCGATCAAATTCCAGCCGCCGTTTTTTCGACTGGGTGTCGAACCGGGGTCTAAAATGAGAGGAAGACCGCTCGGAGATAAGGGTGCGACACATCTACGGTGGGTATGTCCGTGTAAATAGAGTTTAATTTGTGGATACTTCTCCAGGACGTTTTGTAAATCTAATCCTCGCACCAGTCGTTTGCGGGGAGATTCATGCTGAAAGAAAGGGAAGTGGTTCACGAGAAGAATTTGATCGCTCTCAGGAATGGTTTGAAGGAGCTGCTCGAGAGCTTGTTCAATGTGAGGCGTGAAATGACCTGTTGAATGTAACCAAGAAGTGGCTAGCGCTGTATCGAGGCCGACAATCCACCACCCCGAATCGAGCTTTTTTGCAGTGACTCCCGACTCTTTCAAATTGCCTATTTCCCACGAGCTTGAAAAATAATCATAAAAGTGGCGATCTTTATAAGCTTTGCGCGTGTAATGGTCGTGGTTCCCAGGAATACAGAAAACAGGAAGCCCCTCAGCTTCAATTTGAGAAATAAATTCTTTGGCCATGGTAAATTCGGCAGGGGCGGACGTCGTTGAAAGATCGCCCGTCACAATGACATGCGACACTTCTAGAGATTTGAGAAGAGAAGGTATCTTTGCTAACCGACGATGGTCAAAATGGTTTCTTCTTCCAAAGAGATAGTTGAGGTTTCCCAACCATCGTTTCGAAAAAAGATGAGAAACGTTCCAATCCCAGCTAGCAAAGTGTAAATCAGATAGATGTGCAATCCGCATGAAATTCGTTTAGCGTCCCTTTTTCTTCAAATTATGGCGACGTACGACTTTCTTATTCGCCTGAATTTTGCTTTCAGTGTTTTGAATCCATCGTTTCCCTTCAATATGAACGAATTTAGGAGTCGCTTCTCGTTCATCTGTTCCAGGCGTTCCTGGTCCTGTTCTTTTTGATCTGTGAGATTTCTTTTTGTGCTGTTTTGCAGTCAAATTTTTCGCAAGAGATTTTAAAGAGGCTTTCTCTTTTTCTCTAGTTTTCTTAGGATACCTGGACAAGAGATTTGCAGGTTTGATATTATCGCTCATCAATTGTGGGTCGGGTTGTATTTTGGAGGCACGAACTTCTTTATTCATTTTCTTACGTGCACGATTAGTCAGCTGATATTTGGGTTTATTCATGTTCTGCTCCTCTTAGATATTGACGTTCAATTTTAGATCCTCTATGGATAAATATATATAATAATGTTAAAAAACTACCAAGAATTCATTCCAAAATCGTTTGTTGTCTTAAGACACTACACCCTAGGGCTATTAAAAAAAGACTTTGCTGCAGGCGTGACAGTGGGGATCGTGGCCCTACCGCTGGCGATGGCTTTTGCCATGGCCTCAGGGGTTGAACCTGAAAGAGGCCTTTTTACAGCCATTGTAGCAGGTTTTTTAATCTCCTTTTTAGGGGGGAGCCGTGTGCAAATTGGGGGGCCTACAGGAGCCTTTGTTGTTATTGTCTATAGTGTTGTCGAACGACATGGTTATGATGGGCTTGCACTTGCAACTATTTTGGCAGGGGGGCTTTTAATTTTAATGGGGGTCTTTAGGCTTGGGACACTTATCAAATTTGTTCCTCACCCTCTCATTATTGGATTTACCTCAGGTTTGGCGCTCGTTGTCTTTTCTTGTCAGATTAAAGACCTTTTTGGACTTCAGCTAGACGAAGCTCCTGTTCAATTCATTGATAAATGGGGCGCCTATTTTCATGCACTTCCAACGATAGACTGGTTGACTGCGGCTGTTGGGATCGGGACGGTTACTTTCATTTTTGCTTTAAAACGATGGGCATCCTCCATCCCTTGGGGAATTGCAAGTATTATTATTGCTACGGCGGCCTGTGCTGTATTTCACCTTCCTATAGCCACGGTTGCTTCTCGTTTTGGAGAGCTCCCTCAGAGTCTTCCGATGCCGAGCTTCCATTTTGATTTTTCACGCACGTTGGATGTTCTACCAGACGCTATCACAATCGCTCTTTTGGCTGGAATTGAATCGCTTCTCTCAGCGGTCATTGCAGATAGTGTGACAGGGGGACGTCATAAGCCGAATTGTGAACTAGTCGGACAAGGAATTGCCAATATTGGTTCGATTATTTTTGGAGGAATCCCAGCAACCGCTGCCATTGCTCGGACGTCCACGAATATTAAAACGGGGGCTCAAACCCCTATTGCAGGCATGATTCATGCCACAGTTGTCATGGTGCTTCTATGGTCCTGTTCTTCTTTTGTAGGAGGCATCCCGCTGGCGGCTCTTTCAGCGATTCTCGTTGTTGTTTCCTGGCAGATGTGCGAGCTTCCTCACTTCATTAAAATTTTACGCACCTCCAGAGAAGATGCAGCTATTTTACTCACAGCCTTCTTTCTGACGACGCTGATTGATATTACGATCGCGGTCGAAGTCGGAATGCTCATGGCGGCCTTTTTCTTTATGAAGAGGATGGCCGATGTTAAACACATCATTTCTCTTGAGACACGGTTGCCTGAACAAGGGGTGGAGGTCTACAAAATGAGAGGTCCTTTCTTTTTTGGAGTCACCGACAGACTTAAAAATCTCATCATCCAGATGGACACGCCTCCCAAACTCATTGTCTTACGGATGAAGCATGTTCCCATCCTCGATGCAACGGCGATGCAAGCGCTCCGCGAAGTCAGTAATCGGTGCTTATCAAAGGGGTCTAAACTAGTCCTTGTCGAAGTTCAGCCGGAACCGACTGAACTTCTCAAGGGATATGGACTCGGAGAACTGATCAATTCTTCCTTACCAGAGCTCGAGACTTTTAAAGCGTCTCAGGCGCGTGACCGATAAGAACATCTGATAGAAGAATCATTCCAGCAGAAGAGAGTGCCATCCGCAGACTATTTTTGACAGTCTTGCAAGGATCGATAATTCCGCTTTTCAGGAGATCTTCGACTTGCTCTGTGACTGCATTAAAACCCCAGGTATCCGATTTAGAAAGAACCTTTTCTAAGAAAAGGGAGCTATCGTAGCCGGTATTTTGAACAATCTGGCGAAACGGTGCTTCACACGCTTTAAGAACAATGTGAAAGCCGGTGAGTTCATCATTTTTGAGTGGAAGATCTTTGACGGAGCGGGATGCTCGCAAGAGAGCGACTCCACCACCCGGAACGATTCCGTCTTCTAAAGCAGCTTTAGCAGAGTTTAAGCTGTCTTCGAACAGTTGTTTTTTTTGCTTCATTTCGGGCTCTGTGATCGCACCGACTCGAATGACTGCTATACCACCAGAGAGTTGAGCTTTTCGGTTCTGCAACTTCTCTTTTTCATACGAAGATTTTTCATGGTCTAGGTGTGCGTCAATCAACTTAATTCTTTCTTGGATCCCAACCTTATCTCCAGTTCCACCTACAAAGGTAGTTTGATCTTTTGTCACAACCACTTTTTGGACCATTCCTAGAACATCAGGTGTTGCTTCTTTGAGTGAAAGTCCGACCTCTTCTGAAATGACGGTGGCACCTGTCAATATTGCCAGATCCTGAAGAAGGGCTTTTCGCTGGTCGCCATATCCAGGAGCTTTAATGGCGCAAACTTTCAGAGTTCCTCGGAGTTTATTGATCACGAGAGTTGAGAGGGCATCTCCTTGAAGGTCATCCGCAACAATGAAAAGCTCTTTTCCAGACCCTGCCGCCGTTTGAAGAAGGGGAAGGATTTCTTGAATGGAGCTGATCTTTGCATCAGTAATTAAGACCACCGCGTCATGAAGCTCTGCGATCAAGGTCTCTGTGTTGGTACAGAAATAAGGGCTTAAATAACCTCTGTCAAACTGCATGCCACCCATCATTTCAAGATAGGTTGCAACGGTTCGACCTTCTTCGATGGTGACAACACCGCCACGGCCCACTTTTTGAAGAGCTTCTGCGACCAAGCTCCCCACTTCTCGATCACCCGATGCAGATGAAATTGCAATGGGGAGAAGTTCTTCGAGCTGAGCGATCGGTTTTGCAATACGGCTCAGTTCAGTAAGAATTGCATCCATGCCTTTTTCCATTCCTCGTTTCAGTTCGATCGGACTTGCGCCGGCCCCAATGTTTTTTAGGGCACTATCAACCAAAGCACGTAAGAGCAGCAGTGTCGAGGTGGTTCCATCTCCTGAGAGTTCTTTCATTTTCGCAGCAGCCTCACGTCCAAGGGCTGCACCCATATTGATGAATTGATCTTTGAACTCGAGATCTTTCACAATGCTATAGCCATCACTGGTAATCAAGGGTGTTCCCCAGCTTTCTTGAAGCCCGACATGACGTCCTGTGGGGCCTAGTGTTACGCTGGCGACATCGACAAGCTTAGAAAGACCCTCACGTAGTTTTTGGCGAGCCTCTTCTTCGAAGATCAATTCTTTAGTCTGCATGTTATGTTCCTTCGTTCATAATTTGATTAAGGCCTTCTAAGATCAAGTAGGGGTGGATTTGATCCACCAGTTCTGTGAGTGGGTTTTTCCAGCCTAACTTTTCTGTAATCGTTCCTGTTGCAATCGTCATGATTTCAAAGGGAGTCTGAGATTGGAGGCGTAGTTCAGCAATGATTCTCTCGACAGAACCTAAAAGGCCATAATAACAGCCGCTATTGACTGCTTCGACCAGGTTGTGCCCTACAGAGGATGGGGGTTCATCTCCAATGTAAGGTGTAGAGACATGAACAGAGCGTGTTAAAAGTTCAAAAAAGGGAAAGATAGTTCGCCCTAGGAATTTTCCTTGCTTTGTGATGAGCTCATACCGAACAGTGGTTCCAAAATCGATGACAATACAATCATTCGTAGGGTAGAGAGAAAGGGCTCCATAGATTTTAGCAATCGTATCGGGGAGGAGGAGATCTTTGAGTGCCGGATCATCAACCGCAGAAAAGTTTTCACACAGGAGAGATTTTATAGGAATATTCCATGAAGAAATCGCGCGCGCCCACTCTTGGGCTTTTGTCGGATCGTTACAGACCAAAAGAGCTTTATCTATGGAGAGACCTGTAATCTCCTTTTTCAGTTCAGACAACTCATGCAGGGCAAAAATTTTGAGGCATTTTTGGTTTTCAAAGATGGCGCATTTAGTGTGCTGTGATCCCATGTCGATACATAAACGCATGTTGATCAAGGTAACATATTTACTTAATTTCTATGAATCGAATGATAGACATCGCGTTTAGGAATGCCTCGAATATCGGCAACGATTTTGATAGCATCACTTTGAGAAATTTTGAAATGATCGATTAAATATTGAACGTGGTCCTCCAAAGTAAGGTCATGGTAGTTAAAGGAGCACGGTTCAATCAAGAGAACGCATTCACCCCTTGGAGGATTTGCAGTATAATAGGTGATAAGATCGTGGGGTTTCCCGATCCGATGTTCTTCATGCAGCTTGGTGAGTTCTCGAATGACACAGACGAGACGTTCGTTAGGGATCTGCTGCAAAGAGTCGAGAATTCTCTGAGGAGATTCATAGAAAATCGTGGTTCCTGGATAGAGAAAAGCTTCCGCAAGTGTGCGTTTCCGCTCTTCTTCTTTTTTGGGGAGAAACCCAAGGAATTGAACCCGTTCTTTAGGAAAAGGGCATAGAGAGAGTGCTGTGATCCACGCAGAAGGACCAGGGATCGCTGTCAGGGGGATATTTTCTTGATAACAACGCCTAACGAGTGACTCACCGGGATCGCAAATTCCAGGCGTTCCCGCATCAGAAATAACTCCGATCGATCGGCCGTTTTTTAGATCGTCGATAACCCTATCTTCCGATTTTTTCTCATTGAATTGGTGAAAGCTTCGCAAAGGGGCATGAATGCCATATTCACGGAGCAGAATTTGGCTATGACGTGTGTCTTCACACAAGATATAGTCACAACTTTTCAATGTCTCAATGGCACGCAGTGATAAATCTTTCAGATTTCCAATAGGAGTTGCGATTAAATAGAGCATCGTTACCAGTTTAAGAAGGTGGCACTCGGAATCGAACCGAGGATGGAAGCTTTGCAGGCTTCTGCCTTACCGCTTGGCGATGCCACCGTGAGAGCGGAATTGTAGCATGTTACCGAATAGGATGAAAATAGAATTTTAGAATTGATGTTGTGATTAAATATTTCATTATCTATAACTGACTATAAGCATTTTAGGAGAATTCCATGTTTAAAGCCTATCATCTATCAGCGCTGATCACCGTTTCACTTTCAACAACACTAGGAGCTTGGGGACAGAGACCCCCCTTAAATCAAACTGGAGAATCAACCGATCTCCATTTCCCTTTAAGTTCATCCCAGTCCTGGGGAATGGAAGAAAGCTTGCTCGTTTGGAAAACATTCGAAGATGATACAGACTACGCAGTTCGTCTTTTGCAGCAGCAGTCTTCTAGTTCTGAATCGTTGTCCAAAAGATCTGTGAAGCATCCTGAATTCGAGTGGAGTACGGGAGTTCGCTTAAAATTGACTCGATATCTTCCTTCCAATGATCCTTGGGACGTCGATCTCATTGGCACCTACTACTATGATCAAGCCACTAAAAATACTAAAGTGGGCTTTTCATTTGTGAACGAAGATAATTTCAACATTCTTGTCTCTCCCTTGGATACTTTTACCTTTGGCGATGCAGCTAAAGCCCATCTTTCAACTCAAATGAATTTCTTTACATTTGATTTAGTTGCTGGTCGCTATTATGCGCTAACAAAAAAAATTGATATCCACCCCTTTATTGGAATCAGAACTGTCTTAAATTACCAAAACTACAAAGTCCGTTATTTTGGTACTCCTCTTTCAGCGCCTGGTGAACCTTTTGGTTATTCAAGCTTCAAAGGAGATCATGATTTTTGGGGGATCGGGCCTCGTATTGGAACCGATGTTGCCCTTCGGATGGGGCGTCACTGGTTTTTAACAGGAACTTTTGGAGCGACTCTGTTCGGTGGTCGCTATGATGTGACGGAGCAGGTGAGAGGAACGACTACTTTCAATGAAACCAGAATAGGGTTGCGTAACAAACTCAGCGATGCAGATACCGTACTTCGCTCAAATATTGATGCCTCCCTCGGCTTAGAGTGGGAGAAATGGGTCCGAGGAAATACTGTTCGTATAGCACCCTCATTTGTTTTTGAAGTTTCAGAGTGGTTCTCGATGAAACGTTGGATCGATACTCATTTTTTCAGAACGACCACATTGGGAGGGCCTCAGCCAACCATTTATCCTCATCGACGTTACTCGGATTTAGGTTTAATGGGTTTTAACATCAATTTGAAAGTTGATTTCTAAAGTTTCAAGCAATTTAACATGTGGAGAAAAGACATGTCCCGCACGATTACAGCACTAGTCGCAGCATCTTTAGCTAGTTTGAGCACGCAAACTCTTTGGAGCTGGGGCCAACCAAGGATCCCGTCAAGTGATACGGCACAACCATCTATCAACCAAGACGTGTTCCCCTTAAATAATGAGCAAGGATGGTATACGCGGGAGTCTTACCTGCTTTGGTCACCCCATGAAGATGATGTCGATTGGGGAGTCAAGTTTTCAACAGAGGTGACACCAGATGTTGATATTAAAACTCAGATCAAAAAGCCCGATTTTGGTTGGTATTCAGGTGCAAGAATCGCAGTGGGAAGATATTTACCTCACCACGACCATTGGGATATCTCGCTGATTTCAACATACTTTTATGCGAATACAGAAAATCACGCCTCTCCTAGCAAATCAAAAGGTGGAAGTTTAATCTCAACTTGGTCTCCTGTTCCAACAATCTTTAATTATTCTGAAGGGAAAGGGTCCTGGAGACTCAATTTCTTCACTTGGGATCTTGCCTTTGGACGGAATCTTTTTCTTTCTTCAAAGATCACTGTTCATCCCTTTTTCACACTGAGAAGTTATTTGATCTATGACAATCAGGCAGCCCGTTATAGTGGATCGATCAATGAATCGAATCTTCAGCAGCAATCATTAACAAAATTCAAAGGGTATAACAACAGTTGGGGATTAGGACCCAGGCTCGGGTCCGATTTTACATTCTATCTCAATAAGTTTTGGACAATCGTAGGGTCGCTTTCAGGATCTGTTTTGTTAGGAAGTTATAAGGTCGGAGAAGAACTTCGCAATAAGTTTGTGAATAATCTCTCAAACACGACGACTAAAATCAATTATAACGTTTCGGATCATGGCTATACCGTACGGTCGAATCTGGAAGGCAGCATTGGGATGGGATGGGAAAAATGGGTGAACAGAAATCGCATCCGTGTTGCTCCCTCAATCGTTTTTGAAGCGGCTGAGTGGTTTGATATGAATCAGTGGATTGCCTTGAAAAGTCAAGCGACGATTAACCCTACAACACTCAATTATTTCAGCACGGATCGAAAACATGGAGATCTGACGCTTTTAGGATTTACATTCAATTTACAAGTTGACTTCTAGAGAAAGGAAATAGAAAAATGAATAAAAATCAGTTCTACACAATTGCAGCAATCAGCTTACTATCTCACCTCTCACTAGGAGCATGGAGCAGGGGAAATCATTCGCAGGAAGCAGCCGCAACACTCCCTCAAAATTTCCCTTTCTCACAAAGTCAGGAGTGGTTTACGGAAGAGAGCTACCTGTTGTTGAAACCGTACATGGAGAATATGTCGTATGGCAATAAGGGGACCTTAAAAAATCCAGAAGAGTCGGTTTTCACAAATAACATCAAAGTACAAGAGCCTGAGTTCGAGTGGAGTTCGGGCGTGCGAGTGGCAATCGGTCGGTATTTACCAAACCATGATCTCTGGGATATCGGTTGTACTACAACTTTTTATTACACGGACACACAAGACAAAACGAAAGCCAATGTAGCTGCTGATAGCGGGTTCAATCCTTCTTTTATTCCCTCCTCTCCCACACCACGTGATTCGGGGCAGTTTAATTGGAAACTCAATTACTGGACTGTTGATTTGATGGTGGGCAGGCTTTTTGACATGACAAAAGAGATTGTGTTTCACCCCTATTTTGGACTTCGTAGTTCATTCCAATATCAACACGCACAATCTCAATTCTCTCAATTTCAAGGTTTCGGAGTAAACGACTCAAAATCTACATCAGCCAAAAGCAGCATTGATAATGATTTTTGGGGTGTAGGTCCTCGAGTTGGAACTGCTTTCATTTACTACTTTGAGAACCATTTCTCTTTGCTAGCTAATATTTCAACATCTTTACTTGTGGGTGGTCAGCATCTTAAGTTGAATGCAAAGGAAAAGAGGGTCGCTGTGGATGGCAGTGATGTTCAGGAAGTACTTCGCACTACAAAATCTTCAGACTCGTTAGGAGTTATCCGTTCGAACGTTGAAGCTTCCATAGGATTGGGATGGGAAAGATGGATGAGGAATAACACGGTTCGAATAGCTCCATCTGTGAATTTCGAAGGAGCGCTTTGGTTTGCCATGAACCAGATCTATAACTTTTATCGTCTTGATAGCGTCTCAACCAATATAGAACAACGAAGACAAGGAAATCTCGGACTGATGGGAGTTTCATTCAATCTTCAGGTTGATTTTTAAGAGAGCAAGGATAACACTTCTCCTCATATGAAATTGGATTCACTGGCACTTATTGCCGAGTGGCTGGGATGTTCCTGCGAGGATCGTCCTGTAAAGGGATTTGCCATCGACAGTAGAGAAATCGAAAAAGGGTTTCTTTTTTTTGCTCTGCGTGGACAAAAATTTGATGGACATGATTTTTTACACGATGTTGGCAAGCGGGGTGCTGTTGCGGCCGTGGTAGATCGCTCTTACCGAGGTGAGACGGGAGGGATGATCCTTCTCTATGTCGATGATGTCACTGTGGCTCTTCAAAAGCTTGCAACTGAAGTCCAAAAAAGACGTCAACAACGGATCGTCGGAGTCACAGGCTCTGTGGGGAAAACGACAACTAAAGAGTTTTTGTCGACCCTTCTTTCTCAAAAGTTTACCGTTGCAAGAACACCAGGTAACAGCAATTCTCAAGTGGGACTTCCCCTTGCCATCTTACGAGCTTCAGGTGAAGAAGAGGTTTTCATTGTTGAAATGTCGATGAGTGAATTCAAGCAAATTGAAAAATTGGTTCAAATTGCACCCCCTGAAATCGCAATAATCACAAAAGTCGGTTACTCTCACGTTGATACCATCTCGAATGGTCTTGAGGGTGTAGCAACAGCAAAAGCCGAAATTTTAGCCCATCCTTCTACTAAATGGGGAGTGATCGAAAAAGGTGCCTTCCAATATCCAGTCATTCAACAGACGGGATCGTGTGAGAAAATTACCTATGGAGTGGCTCCTGATACCGCTGACATGGTTTTAGAACCCGGCTGGGGGCTCAATTATCAAGGGGAATTAAGCCCTTCTTTCCGTCTTCCATTTTCTGAAACCCATTTTTGTGAAAATTTTGCAGGAGCTGCCGCTGTGGCTCGCCTGATGGGCCTTTCTTGGGAGGAAGTGTTACGGGGCATCCAGCAGCTGAAGTCCATCAAGCTTCGGTTTGAGAAAATTGATCGTGAAGGTGTCACCATCATTAATGACTGTTACAACGCTAGCCCTGAATCGACAAAAGCCGCACTAGATAATCTTCCAAAGCCAGCCTTTGGCGCTAAAACCATCTTGGTTTTTGGTGAATTCATGACACTCGGTAAGTTTTCAGAAGAAGGGCATAGAAAAGTAGCCGAGCAGGCACTTACTAAAACCGATCATCTTCTCTGCTACGGCAAGAGGTGTCTGCCCATGGTCGATATGTTTTCAGCAGCAGGGAAGCCGGCCGATTTTTTTCGTGACCTCAATGAACTTAAAAAAACGCTTTTTGAACTCACCAAGCCCGGTGACGTAGTTCTGATCAAAGGCTCTAATGGCAATAAGCTCTGGCAACTCTTAGAATAGGTGAGATTTAAGAGTCTTTTTGGATAGGACTTATCTTAAATGTAAATCCCAGCTTTTCGATTTCCTGTTTGGCTGTAATAACTTCTCTTTTAGCGATCAAAGAGGCGCTCCTACTCAGCTCTTCTGCACCCTCCGATTTAAAGGCTAGAACGAAGTGGAGTGTGCCAGTTTTCAGGACTCGAAAGAGTTGATCTGCATTATTAGTGGAAACTCGCTTACAGTAGTCCCATGTTTCTAATGAATCGGGATGTTGATACGTGGTATTTCTCGTATTAAAAATCACTTGGGCAGAAGTAACTAATTGAGAAACGGCTTCCCTGATATGGGTGCCAAAAGTTTTCTTTACATGGTAAATAAAAATGTCGTTGTTTCCACTGACTTGTAAAATATCAAAGAGCTCTACTCGAGAACGAAATTTTTGGTTTCCATCAAACCACATTGGTTGAGCTTGTTGTAGATTTAAGAAGATGTAAGATCTGTTATAGGTCGTTTCATCAGAACTACTAACCCAGGGGAGGTGTAAATAGCCAGCCTGACCTCGAGTTAAAACAACTCCTGGAGTCGATATCACTTGCTGGAACACATCTCGTACCAAATCAACGTACGCCTTGCGGATTTGATACCAAAGGTTACCAAGCTTGAAATAGACATCTCCTGTATCTGTTCTTGCCCACCCATCAATACAGTCTGTGAGGTAGTTGCGGTACCAATGTCCATCCGTAGACAGATATTCAATAGAGATTCGTTTACTTAGCAAAAAATCGAGCAGCATAGGATTAAGAGACGGAGCTGTCACTTTATCAATGGGGTATCCTGCTAAATTGCTCTGTAGAGCCTTTTTGAAAAGGTCGAAATCAGAACTTAAAACCCCATCTGGTAAAGGAGTGGTCCAGGACTCAATGGCCCCTCCGCTGTTATGGCCATACCGCCTTCTCTCTTCTAAAATCCTAAATTGAGTTGCATGTGAATACCATCTTTCAGTTAGCTTCAAGCTAAAGGACCATCCTTTAGTATCCATTCCGAGGAGATGTTCACATGTACGAGTATTTAGAGTTTTCTGAACTGAATCATTAACTGTCTCCAAATTGCCATCGGGTAACCCTGGAATGTCCCATCGAAAGACGGAAGGTGCTTCCTGAGGAGGAGCCAAATCTTCAAGAACAGGCAGATATTGTTCTAGAGAAAAACTTTTATAGATTAAAATGCCATTCTCTTTGAATTTGATTTTGATCCCTGTCCCAACGGCGGTAAATTCACGACAGACTAATCCGCTTTGATTCATAATGTCCGGGAAAGATTGTTGAATCGAATGTGAAGATTCGGTGGCGGGTCCAAAAACCTGACTCGTGGAAATGCGCTGAATATTTGAAATAAGATTTGAAAGCCGTGCTGAACAATGTCTTGGAAAACTCATTAAACAGTCACTTTGGATCTTTTTGTAGGCTTTGCTTGTGGAAAGTACAAAGACGGATGTATTTAGATTCAGTGCTCCTTTAAATAGGAAAATAAGATACTCATACCCTTCTCCAAAAGAAGTCCCTTCTTCATCTTCACCAGACGAGTCTGTTAAAGAAGTAGAAGCCAAGCTTTCTAACACGGTTCTTGTACGATCTACTGTTCGATAAATTTTTACCGACCAATGAGTTATTGTCTTTTCTGCAATGCATTTGAGGTTATTAAAATGTCTTAATGCAAAGGAGATGATGGTTCTTTTATCATATTGAGCCGTTTCCTCCCACAGAGGAACAGGACTTAACTGAGAAATATGCAAAGGGGGTAATCGCTCTTGCGTTGCCATCTTATCCTCCAAAAAGGGATCTAGAATAATTGTTATAGGGCAAAAACACAAACAACGATTGTTTTAAGTGTTTCCAAAAGGGCTGTTTTTAAATTGGAAACCGTATAAGATGAAGATTCCGCTGGAACATTCATATGATACTTCTTCTTTTTAAATTTCTGTCGGCTATGGGATTGAAAATCCCCACTGCCTTTTCGTATTCATCCACCCGGATGATGCTTGCTGCTTTAACTGCGCTTTTGGTCACGATCCTTTTGGGCCCACGCTTTATTAAAAGGCTTTATGAGCTCAAGACGGGTCAGTCGATTCGCGTGGAAGATTGCCCCATGCTTGCACAACTCCATGAGAAAAAAAAGAACACTCCCTCAATGGGAGGGATTCTGATGCTCTTTTCAATGATGGTAGCACTTCTTTTATGGATGGATCTTTCCAGTAGTTATACTTTGATCTTTTTTGTGACAACGTTGTGGCTCGGTTTTATCGGGGGGTATGACGACTATCTAAAACTGAAGCATAAAAATTCCAAAGGCTTGAGACCTCGGAAAAAATTCTTAGCTCAAATTTTGTTTGCTGCCCTCATCGCAGCCTACGGTCTCTGCCCAGGATTTGCCGAAAGTCTTCAAATTGGAACCTGGTTTGCGCCGCCTGTGGGTAAGATTCATAATCAAGTCACCGACTTTATGACGCAGTATTATATTCCGTTTTATAAAGAGCCGCTTTTCCAACTTTCGGGGATTCTTGCCGTCGTCGGATTTTTATTTACGATGGTCGTCATTACAGGCTCTTCTAATGCCGTCAACCTGACAGATGGACTCGATGGCCTGGCATCGGGGTGCGTGATTTTAACCGCGGGCGTACTGGCTCTTGTTGCTTTCTTATCCAATAACTTAGAAGTCTCTGGCTACTTGAACATCTTGTATATCGATGGAGCGAGTGAAATCGCTGTCTTTCTGTGCGCAACGATTGGAGCATGTCTTGGTTTCTTATGGTACAATGGATACCCTGCCCAAGTTTTTATGGGCGATACGGGATCACTTGCGTTAGGGGGGATTTTAGGAGTGGCTGCTTTTTTACTCCGCAGAGAGTTTCTCTTAGCACTGGTGGGAGGCATCTTTGTTGCAGAAGCGATTTCTGTCATTTTACAAGTGACCAGTTACAGGTATCGGAATAAAAAAAGAATTTTTCTCTGCACGCCGCTTCATCACCACTTTGAATATAAAGGATGGCCTGAAACAAAGGTGGTTCTCCGCTTTTGGATCATCGGCCTCATTTTGGCCGTGATTGGAGTCATATCCCTTAAGGTACAATAATGCCTAGAAGCCTTGTGATTGGATTAGGTAAGAGTGGAGTCGCTGCCTACGATCTGCTGGTGAGGGAAGGGGATGAGGTTGTTGGGGTCGATGATAATCCTAAAACCGTTCAGAAGTTACTCGAGGCGGGAAAAAAAGCAGCGGTGACTGTCAATGTCCAAGAGTTCGATCGTCTCATTTTATCTCCAGGTGTTTCTCCTTCTCATCCGCTGATTATGCAGGCCTTGGAATATGGTATTCCAATCATTGGAGAAGCACAGTTGGCTCTCGAGCGGTTGAACCAGCCTGCGATTGGAATTACAGGGACCAACGGTAAAACGACCGTTACGTTGCTCATTGCACATGTGCTTAAAAGTGCAGGGCTGGCAGCAGAAGCGTTGGGGAATGTGGGAGAGCCACTCACAGCCTATGTCAGCCGCGCAAAGAAAGGGGAGGTTGCCGTTATTGAACTGAGCTCTTTTCAGCTTGATACACTTTCGGCTCCTTTTTTTGATCTTGGATTAATCTTAAACATCACTCCGGATCATTTGGATCGGTATGGAACGATGGAAAGTTATGCAAAGTCGAAATGTCATTTGCAAGAGTGTTTGAAAGCTGAAGGGGAGTTATGGGTTCATGAACAAATTGTCAAAGAATTTAAAGAACTTCTTAAGGTTGATTATCAGACTTACGGACAAAATCCCGATTGTAGCTTATCAATAAATCAGGTAGCCTTTCTGAGAAAAAATGACGCGCTTGCAGGACCGCATGATCTCGACAATAATTTAGCGGCTTGGATTGCGTGCCGAAAATTTGGAGTGACAGAAGCACAATTTCTGAAAGCTCTAAAAAGTTTTAAAAAGCCTGCGCATCGGATTGAGTGGGTGACGGCAGCTGGTGGTGTTGATTACATCAATGACAGCAAAGGGACCAACATCGATGCGACAATAAAGGCTGTTGAGACCATGAATAAGCCGATTGTGTTAATTACAGGTGGTGTAGATAAAGGGGCTTCCTATCAGGTATGGAAGAAGCCATTTGCTAAAAAAGTTCGACACGTTGTAGCAATGGGGGAAGCAGCTGAGAAAATTGCGCAAGACTTAGCACCAGACTATCAGGTGCCGATTGTTTCCTCTTTGGAAGATGCAGTGATTCATTCGAAGAATATTGCACAAGAAGGAGAGGTCATTTTGTTATCCCCGGGGTGTTCAAGCTACGACATGTTCCGGGATTATGCCCACAGAGGCGATGAGTTTAAACGTATTGTTTATCTTTTACAGGAGAAAAAAGGATGAGCCGAAGAGATACTATTATTATTGCAGTGCTGCTCAACGCAGGACTCTTGATTGTGCTGTTTGCAACGAGTTTAAAGTCGGATAAGGTTGAAGAAGAACCCTCTGCAATCACTGTACTTGCTTCCAACCAAAGTGATGCGAAAGAGCCTCTCCCTGCAACGCCGCTTGCAACTCCTGTTGTAGCGCCAGCGACTCCTGATCAAGTTGATCAAGTGATTCAGCAGTATGTGACACCTCAAGTTGCAGCATTGGGTGAGCAATCGCCTAACTTTTTAGCAGATCTCCAAGCAACAGGAACACCCGCTCCTGAATCAACTCTCGCGACTCCAGAATCGGTTGCAACACCTGATGTCAGCTACAAAGAAGTGAAAGTGAAAAAAGGGGATGTCCTTGAAAGAATTGCTCGCCAAAATCATGTCTCTGTCAGTGAGATCATGAAAGCCAACAAACTTACTTCAACCCGCTTAAAAATTGGCCAAGTTTTAAAAATCCCAGCAGGAACAGCAACGATTAAAACAGCTTCTGCTCCAACACCTGCTACAGGTGCTCAATACTACACGATCAAAGCAGGAGATAATCCTTGGACGATCGCTGTAAAGCACCATATGAAAGTTGAAGAATTGCTCAAGCTGAACAATATGGACGAACAAAAAGCACGTCGTTTGAAGGCTGGAGATAAGATCCGGATCAACTAATACCAAATCTTACAAATAAAACGATATTTAAACAGCAGCGAAAACTCCTGTCGTTCAACGATCGTAAAGCGCCCTGTATTGTAATAATACAGCTAGCTTTAAGATCGTTGAACCCTAGGGTTTTGGCACTCCTTAAATGTCGTTTTATTTATAAGGCTTGGTATAATGACACGCTCAAGTTTTTTTCTCCTGATTTCTGTCGTCATCTTAGTGGTCGTTGGACTTTCCATGGTGTTTAACACAAGCTCCGCGGAAGTCCTCGACCGATCACTCCAGAAAAGCCTTCATCATGCTCTTTTAAAACAGGTTTTATATGCTGTTTTAGGAACTATTCTAGCGATTGGAGTTTGGTTTTTAGGATACCGAGAAATTTTAAGATTGAGCGGATATTTCTTAGTGGGGGGAACTGTTCTTTTAGTGCTAGTTTTTGTACCAGGAATCGGACAGAACATTAATGGGGCTTATCGGTGGCTTGGAATCGGGAGTTATTCGTTCCAGCCTTCCGAATTCGTTAAATATTTGATCCCTCTTTACTTTATTCATGCAGCCTCCCAAAGAGGAACCCCATTTGATTTTAAATCCCTGGTGCTTCTTCTTTTAAAACTGGCTGTTCCGATGGGGCTTATTTTGATTGAGCCGGACAATGGGACCGTGGCGATTATCTTCACTGGACTTGTGGCTCTCTTTATCTTAGTAAAAGTACGATGGATTTATTGGGGGCTTCCACTGCTTGTTTTAACATTCATTGGAGGAGTCGTTGCATTCCAAATGCCACATGTGCACAATCGGATTCAGATCTATCTTCATCCTGAACTTGATTTGCAAGGCAAGGGACACCAGCCACACCAAGCCAAAATTGCTGCAGGATCAGGAGGAGCATTTGGACGGGGATTAGGGGAGAGTATGCAAAAACTCGATTATCTACCCGAAGCACGGAGCGACTATATCGCTGCTATTTTTGGTGAAGAATTTGGTTTTGTAGGGATTTCCGTTTTAATCGCCCTGTATATGGCGATCGGATATTTTGGATTTTCAATAGCAGCCAAAGCGGGTAATCTTCCTGCTTTTTACGCAGCCGCTGTCCTCATCTTTTTAATCTGTTTTCAAGCTTTCTTAAATCTTGGAGTGGTTTCGGGTCTTCTTCCCAGTAAAGGAACCAATCTTCCCTTTTTCAGCCAAGGAGGGTCGTCCCTTCTGGCGAATTTCATGGTCATTTGCATTATCTTAAATATCGCCCACGAGCAGAAATATGTTAAAACCTAATAATAGAATCGTCATAGCAACAGGAGGGACGGGAGGGCATGTTTTCCCTGCCGAAGCTCTTGGTAAAGAACTTCTCGAACAATCGTACGATGTTACTTTTGTTGGAGGTGGCCTTAAAAATAATCGGTATTTCCATCGCAACAGTTTCAAATATGAAGAAGTGGCTGCCAGCTCCCTTTTCAAAGTGAACTTTTTTCGGTCTGTTTGGAAAATCCTTCGAGGTGTTAGAGAGAGTTTGAAAATTCTGTCTGATATTCGTCCTAAAGTCGTGATTGGGTTTGGAAGTTTCTACACCTTTCCCGTCTTACTTGCAGCCCGCCTTAAACGGATTCCAATTGTTCTCTTTGAGCCCAACGCCATTCCAGGAAAAGTCAACAGGCTTTTCTCAAAATGGGCTACGCTCTCTGCCGTTCAATTTGCGGAAGCTGGGAAATGGCTGGCAGGCAACATTATCGAAGTGAAGATGCCGACAGGAAAAAGAGATTTAATCGAAAAAGGATCTGCCCGCGAATATTTTTATCTCAAACCCGACCTTTTCACTTTCTTGGTTTTTGGAGGATCGCAAGGGGCAGAATCGATCAACCGTCTCTTCTCAGAAGCGGCATGTCGTCTGAAAGGGGACACTTCTTTCCAAGTGATTCATGTGACGGGGAAAACAGGCCCTGCTGAAAAACTCAGGCGCATGTACGCGGAAGCTGGGATCCCTGCCTGCGTGAAGGCGTTCGAAGAACGGATGGATTTAGCGTGGAGTGCAGCAAGTGTTGTGATTTGCAGATCAGGGGCTGCCACTGTGGCGGAACAAATTACGTACGCGGTTCCCGGAATTTTGGTTCCTTTCCCCCAGGCAGCTGATGACCATCAAACAAAAAATGCTCAGTTCATCGAGAAAAAAGTCCGGGGAGGGATCACATGCCCTGAATCGACACTCACGGTTGAAAAGTTAGGCGTTCTTCTCTCGCAGATGCTTCAATCCGAGGAGCGAGAAAAAATGCACCTTGCTATTTTGGCTTTTAAACAAGATCAGCGGAAACAAGAATTAAGCTCCATCATCAAAGGCCTTGTATGAGAAGTTATCATTTTATTGGGATTGGCGGGATTGGAATGAGTGCGCTTGCACGCATCCTCCATGGGAGAGGTGTGGCGGTCCAAGGAAGCGACGCGTCTGGAAGTTATGTAACAGATGAGCTGGAGAGCATGGGGATTCATGTTTTCCCCAGTCACCATGAAAAGCATGTTAAGAACAGTTTTACAGTGGTCTACGGATCGGCCATCAAACCTCACCACCCCGAATACCAAGCTGCTTCAACTCTCAATCTTCCAATCTTGCATCGATCAGAACTTTTAGCTGAGCTCATGCAAGGACACGATGCACTGCTTGTCACAGGCACTCATGGAAAAACAACCACATCCTCGCTGCTGGCCCATGTTTTAGTGGAAGCAGGCTTAGACCCCACGTTTGCTTTGGGAGGGATCGCCTTAAACACAAAGTCGAATGGACGCTCAGGCAAGGGACAATTTTTCGTTGCTGAAGCCGATGAAAGCGATGGCACGTTTTTAAACTATCAAGGCGTTGGAGGCATCATCACCAATGTCGAAGAAGATCATCTCGATCATTGGAAGAGCAAGGAAGCCCTTATCGATGGTTTCAAAGCGTTTGCAGCGAAAGTGTCGAACTATCTCTGGTGGTGCCACGATGACCTTATTTTAGAAAGTTTAAAACTTCCAGGAAAGAGCTACGGTTTTTCTAAAGGGTCTGACCTTCAAGTCGCTGCCTGGGTGCAAAAAGGATGGGGACTGACTTTTGACCTCGAATCAATAGATAAACAGTATAAGCAGGTAGAGATCCCCCTACTTGGGAAACACAATGTATTAAATGCAACGGCTGTTTTTGGGCTCGCTCTTGAGCTCGGCCTTGCTGAAGAGGTGATACGAGCTGCCTTTAAAAGTTTTAAAGGCGTCAAACGGCGCATGGAGAAGAAAGGAGAAACTTTAGGCGTTTCGATTTTCGATGACTATGCCCATCATCCGACAGAGATTAAAACAACACTCGAAGGACTTCGCAAAGCTGCTGGTGAAAGAAGAGTTATCGCTCTCTTCCAGCCTCATCGCTACTCGAGGTTGAAAGATTGTTGGAATGAGTTTCTCACGGCGTTTGGTGCTGCAGATGTTGTGTTTGTAACAGATATTTATGGAGCGGGGGAGACGCCTATTGAAGGGTTGACCGTTGAAAAATTGACACGGGAGCTTCAAGACAAAAATTCGAACCCCATCTTTTATGTGCCCAGGTCTGAATTAGTGCAGAAGGTTGCCGATTTTGCGCGGCCGCATGATGTGATTATTACAATGGGAGCAGGGGATATAACTTATGTCGGAGGCGAATTGGCTCAAGCCTCTACCAAGCCGTTTGAGATGGTTATCATCGAAGGAGGAAGATCGGCAGAGCATGAAGTAGCTCGTCTATCCTCTAAGACAATTATGAAAGAGATCGACCCCACTTATTATAATATCCAAAAGTGGCTGATCTCGAAAGAAGGAGAGTGGATCTTCCAAGGAGAAAAGAAGACCCTTTCGGATGTTGTCACCTATCTCCAAAAAGCCGATTTAGTTTTCCCCATCCTCCATGGACCTTTTGGAGAAGATGGAATGATCCAAGGTTTTTTAGAGACCCTGGGGGTTCCCTATGTCGGAAACGATTTTAGAGCGTGTGCCATCACCATGGATAAAGCGTGGACTAAATATATTGCCCAGGCGTGTGGTGTTAAAGTGGCTCGATTTATCGAATTTGCCATCCATGACTGGATCAAAAGGCCTGAAACTGTCCGTGAAAAGATTTTAAAAGCCTTCCAATTCCCCTTGTACATTAAGGCGGTTCATTTAGGATCGACTTTTGGCGTTCATCGGGTGACAAAACCGTCTGAAATTAATACTGCTATTGATCAGATCTCAAAACTCGACTATCGCTTCCTTGCAGAAGAAGAAATGAAAGGGCGTGAACTGGAGTTTGGTTTTATTGGAGATGATGAGGTGGAGGTCTCTGATGCAGCGGAGGTCGTTCGATCTGAAGCGATTCACACCTATGCAAATAAATACCTAGCATCTGGTAATCCGTCGATTCCAAAGTCGCCTCTTCCTCCAGAAATTCTTAAAAAAGGGCGTGAAATTGCTGAAGCAGTTTACCGAGCAGTCGGTTGCTCAGGATTAGCTCGCATTGACTTCTTTTTAGAAGATGATGGGACATGGGTTTTGAATGAAGTTAACCCGATGCCAGGGCTAACCCCCATGAGTGTTTATCCTGCGATTTGGAGAGCCGAAGGCTTAACAATGCGAGAAGTCGTTGATAAAGTGATCATCGCAAGTCTTCATCGATCCAGATCACATAAACGGCATCTAAGACCTCCGGAAAAACCTCCAGTAGAATTATGAAAAAGTTCACGTATGTTCAGGCTTTGGGTTGGATTGTGGGTTCACTCCTCATCGTTCCAGGAGCTTTTACAAAAGTGGTGCGTATGTTCTGGACATCGCCTCATCATATTGATTATCTATGCCGGGTGGTTCAAACAGGTCCCCAGAAAGAAGCGCTGAAAACATCGTATCTGGCAGAGATCATCCAACTTTCAGCGGATAAACCGCTGCTTGCACGTCGGTTTGATTCGATCTTTGCCCAGCAAAGGCTGAAATCTTCTCCTGTAATCAAGCAGGCCTATGTTAAAGTGATTAAGCCTGATACGGTTTATATCGATTATACAGTCAGACAACCGATCGCCGCCCTTTTCGATTTTGAAAATATAGCCCTTGATGAAGAAGGAGTTCCTTTTCCCATTGTTCCCTTTTTCACCCCCAAAAAACTCCCTGAAATCATTTTAGGAGTTAAAACCTTTGCTTGGAATACCCCCCTTAAAGATCCAAAAGTTATTCCTGCTCTCAATCTCCTTAAAATGATGCTTGACCAATCGCTCAATGTTCTGCGGATCGACATGACGGCTTGGGCTGCACCCTCTCTTGGCAAAAGGGAAATTGTGGTGATTGTTGAAGAAAGCGGATTTTCCAAGTTTTTACGTCTGACTCCTAAGAATCTGACCCAAGAACTCGGAAACTATCTAGAACTACGTAAAACACTCCCTGCAGAAACCCAGGTAATTGATCTCCGAATTCCTCAGCTGGCCTTTATTGAGAGCCCCAAAGGAAAAAAATGATCCAAGTGCAATGGACCTGTCCCTCCCTAGACGAGGCCCGCTGTGTCATCCGCCTCTTGTTAGAAGGGAGGCTAATCGCGTGTGCCAATATTATTCCAGAAATTGAGTCTCATTATTGGTGGGAAGGGGCGCTAGAAGCCACGAGGGAAGTGAAGGTTTATCTGAAAACGGCAGAACATCTCTTTCATTCTGTTGAACAGATGATTAGGCAAAACTGTTCTTATCAGGTCCCTGAAATTATTGCTTTTAAGGCATGGACCGTCTCCAAGCCCTATGAAGAATGGGTGTTGAAGAACTCACCCGTCAACGAGGGAGATTCTTCGTCTATTTAAGGAAGAGCGACGGCTAACGACGTCAGTTCCCTGAAGGGGAGTGATTGTGACGAAGGGATTTACATAACCTATTAGATATAAGATAGATAAGAATCAACTTTCCGTAAAACATTAAGGTTTGATTAGGAGTATTAAGAATTAATTGTAGTTTGTCCATATTAATCTTATTTAAGTATATAATTTTTTCACAAACTTAAATGGTGACAATCACCAGTTTTTCAAAGTTAATGATAAATTGTGGGTTGATTGTTAAATTTTTTATTTACATAGGGTGTTACTAGCATGTTGAATTTTGATTTTGTTTATAAAACATTCTCTCAAAACAACTATGCAGATTGGCGCTGTTTAAATGAGAGACTTCCTAGCAAAAGGCTGGGAACTCTATTAAAAAATATTCTCCCTTTCACCATTCTATTGCCAACCCCTGTTGGCCGTTTTCTCCACACAGGCCATGCCGTGGGAGCCTGTGTTTATACAGGCTGGCAGCTTGCAACGGAGGAGTCGAAAACAGATACAGCAAACACCTGGGCTCTAGTAAGGGACATCGTCGATCTAGGAGCTAGCTTTTCCACTTCCAAATGGGCTGCTGTGGGCCATACTGCAGTCTCTTTAGGAGAGCATTTATCCCACTTTAGTAAAGCACCCATAGACACGATCTGCGTTCTGGCTGCAGAAACCCTTTCACTTTCTGCTCTGTTTTGCAGCTCTAAGAAAACATCTCTACAACTCACCTTGGCTTCCCTTGGAGTACAAGCTGCTCACCGCTTTTACAGCGCATACAAAGCTGCTAGTTCTTCCGATCAAGATTACAAGATCATGACAGTTCTCTCTAATGGGCTGATGGGCTGCATCCATACAATGAGAGCTTATGGCTGCTATCAAGAGCTCCAAACGATCCAGCGAGTCGTGCATCATATTTTCATCCTCATGCGACACGCTGATCGAGAAAAGGGTGTCGACGCTGACATCACAGAAAATGGAATCGCTCGCTCCAAGGCGGCTGCAGCTACTATTGAACAGCTACGTCAAGAGTACGGTTACGAAAAGATTCAGCTTGTTGTCTCTTCACTCCTAAGATCACAGCATACAGGGGTTGTGATAGCGGAAGAGCTGGGGATTCCTCTTGAGCAAGTTACGCAAGAGGCTCGCATCAGAGAAAAAACTCATAACCCTATTCCGCGTAAGGAGAGAAAAAATACTCCTGAATTTCAACACCATCGTAGTCTATCCAGTAAAGAACAGTTTTATCATCGAGAATCACCCGATATAGAATGTAAATTTGAAGTCTTTAGTCGAATGAAGGATGGTATCCAACACCACCTTAACCAAGCAGATGGGAAAACGTTGCTTACTTTCGTTTCACATGGAGAGGCTATTCGCGCATGCTTCCGAGGACTTCAACTCAAGAATGAGGGGGTTTTTTCTGACGATTATTTTAAGAACAGTAAATATTGCGAAATCTCCCTTGTAGAGGTAACAGGAAGTTTTATGCAAGGCTTTGTCTGGAAAGGACTAAAGCGGGTACGAGTCGAGTTAATAAACACTTCTTCTCCAACTCCTTCAAGTTCGGGTGAGGGTAATATAAATTGAACAACTCTCTGGTCAACGAGGGAGATGCTTCGATGATTTAAGGAAGCGGGACGACAAACATTGCGGCAAATAGATCGTTCAAAGAGGAAAGATGTATAAGCCTCTGAACTATAGCAACTAACGTCGCTTAAGCCTCTAAATAGAAGCAGCCTACTGTCTTATACATCCAATTATTCTGTTAATTATCTGTTTTGTTATTAAAATCAAACTAATTAATTGTTAAATAATAAAGAAAGAGACCACTTGTCTCAAATCCCAGGGGAATGCTAGAGTGTTTTTTTCGAACTTAACAATTGAGATTTGGAATATGAAGGAATTTGTAGCCTATTTGATTAAGAACCTCGTCGATCTTCCTGACGCTGTAGATGTGAATATTGTCGATGGAGAGCAAGGAACCGTCGTCGAAGTCAAAGTTTCACCCCAAGACGTGGGTAAAATCGTCGGACGCCAAGGCCGCACCATCAAGGCACTTCGCACCATTGCGATGACAGTTGGAGCCCGTGTTGGCCGTCGCGTTCGCCTCGAAGTTATTCAATAATAATTCTAGAACCGTTAATTGACTTAGTTAATTAACGGTTTCGCTTGTCTTTAAAAATTAATTTAAATACACTCGAAACTACAGTCCAATAGGGCGAGGTTAATTTGTGACGTCAGGTTCTACGGTAGGCGATAAAACGCTCCAAGAAATCATCAGTCCTTTCCATCTCACGCAGGGAAAAAAGATCCCTTTTGCGCCTAAGAAACGAAAAATCATTATCATCGCAGGTCCGACGGGGGTTGGTAAGACGGAGATGTCGATCCGTATGGCGCAAGCCATTGGGGGAGAAATCATCTCTGCCGATTCGATGCAAGTCTATCGAGGGATGGACATCGGAACCGCCAAGGCAAAAGCCGAAGAGCGGGGACGGGTTCGGCATCATCTGATCGATAGCCGCGACATTGATGAAACCTTCAATGTGGTCGACTTCTATCATGAAGCTCAGCAAGCGTTCCGGGAAGTTTTTGCACGGGATCACGTCCCGATTGTCGTCGGTGGAACCGGTTTTTACATCCATGCGCTCATCTATGGCCCTCCGAGAGGACCCGCTTCGGTTCCTGAAGTGCGAGAGAAGCTTGAAAGAGAGATGGAGGAAAAAGGGGCACTGGCCCTCTACGATCAGCTCAAAGCCTTTGATCCGGACTACGCAGCCACAATCACCGTCCGAGATCGTCAAAAAATTATTCGAGGTCTTGAGATTATTCAGCTGACAAATCAAAAAGTTTCTTACTTTGAAAAAGGGGCGACCCCCGCTCAAGAGTTTGATTTTCGCTGCTGGTTTATCTACAAACCCAAAGAGATTCTGTATCCCGGTCTTGATAACCGCTGTGATACCATGATTTCTGAAGGGTTTTTAGAGGAGGTCAAGAGGCTCGAAAAAGAAGGGCTGAAGGGGAACCAGTCGGCCTCTCAAGCGATTGGGTACCGGCAAGGGCTTGAATATTTACAAACCCCTCAGGCAACGGGTGATTGGGATCATTTCATGGAAGAATTCAAAAAAGCCTCTAGACGGTATGCCAAGCGGCAATTTACCTGGTTTCGAAAAGAGCCTCTTTTCCGCTGGATTAACGTCCACAAACTCGGCGCTGAAACGGCCATGGAAATGATCATCCAAGACTACGAGCAGAGTTAGGCAGTTTAGTCACGAGATGAAGCCTCTCGGGCTGTGCCAAAGCCCGAGAGGCTTCATCTCGTGACTAAATTGCCTAGTAGAAAAAAATTTAATCGATAGGTGTGAGCTTTTTATTTCACGAAATCTCCTCTTAAGTTAAACTACTTCTCTAATTTCTTGAAAAATGGACACTGCTATGGATCATGAACCGGAACTTTCATCCCCTGAAGAAACACAAATTATTGCAAAAGAGACGCCTATTGTCGTTCATAAGATATCGCCAGCTGTCAAAGAGTTAGCTAAGAAAGCCGAGTCGCTAGGGTCCATCGACGAAAAGATTCAGCTTTATCTCGACTTTATGAAAGCGGCTCTCAGTGATAAAACACCTCGCTTTAAAGACTATTGGGATGCCAAACGGGAATGTCTTCCTCTCTTCAAAGAGACGATTGCTCCTGGGTCCCGATCGCACCTGTGGGCAGCTTATATTGAACTTTCAACTGAGGCGAAACATTTAAAAACAGTTCTCGATGAGCAATCTGCTTTTGCAATGGAACAAATTGATCTCGCGATTCAGTCTGTTGAGGCTGATTTAAATAAAATGGAAGAGCTCCTCTCGCAAACTCCAGAGATCTATTTCCCTGAGCATAGTTTTTCCATCCAATCGAAGAGAGAGTTCTATGTCGCCCATCAACGAGAGCTCCATTTGCTGAGTGCTTTAGCAGGACGCGTGACAAGCCTTCGCAAAGAAGTGATCAAAACGGAAATGAGAATCCGCTTCAAGAATAAGCTCTTTGAAAGACTTTCAAGTGCAGGCGACCGCATTTTCCCTCGTCGAAAGGAACTTATTCAGCAGATTTCAGCAGAATTCTTAAAAGATGTGATGGGATTCTCTGAACAAGGCTTCAAATCAGAAAAGATATCGGGATTCGAGCTGCGAGACGAGATCAAGACGCTCCAGCAGTTTGCAAAAGAGTTGACGCTTGATACCCAAACCTTTACAAAGACTCGTTTAGAACTTAGTCGTCTTTGGGAAGTGTTAAAAGAGAAAGACAAAGAGCGAAAGAAAGAATTCGATCAACGTCGCGAAGCAAATCAGAAAAATGTTCAGCTAGTAATGGATAAAATTAAGCCGTTTGCTGAAAGATGCGGGGCAGAGACCTTCACGCCCGAAGAAGCAGCAAAACAAGCGAGCGAGCTTTTAAACTTCATGAAAACGATTGATCTAGGTCGTGACGAAGTCCGTTATCTTAAAGATGAAATTTCCAAAGCGCGTGCGCCGATTTTTGAAAGACTTGCGAAAGAGCAACAAGCACGTGAGAAAGAAATTGAAGACGGACAAAGACAGAAGCGAGAAAAAATTGAGCAGTTCAAACAACGGATTAAAGACGTTGTGGAACAAGTGGCAACAGCAACAGTGGAAGAATTAAATCTCTCTAAAGAAAAACTCCAACAAGAATTGACACTCCTTTCAACAACACATGCAGAAAGAGAGCTTCTCGAGCATGAAATCAAGCTTCTAAGAGATCTGATCAACGATAAAAAAGAGAAAGCAATGCTTGCGCTGACCCCTGAAGAGCGGCAATCTCTTGATCATTTATACCAAGTTCTTGAAGAATGGAAAGAACAGAAGGATGAGATCCGAGACCAACTCGAGACTTATCGCAAAGCTCTAGCAGGTTCTGGGTTTGATTTTGAGAAGGCGATGCGTTATAGAGAACTCATCGATAGTGAAAAAACAAGATTAGAGAAGGTAAATGCAGCCATTGTTGAACTTGAAACACAAATTGACACACTTGAAGGAAGCTAAAAATCCTTCTTCGCGTTTAATTGTATTTGATCTCGATCATACGCTCATCTCTGTCGCGTCGAGCTACCATTACATGAAGAGTCTTTACCAGAGACGGCTTGTTTCTATGAAGACGGTCATTAAAGCTCTTTTCATTAAGTGGAAGTTTTTCTTCTCTTCGATGAGCCTTGAAGAGCTGCACTACCAAGTTTTCGACAAAATGCTCAAAGGCTTTTCGCTCGAAGCACTCGAGGCGCATGTTGAAGAATTTCTCAAGCAACTCCTCCCGAAGGCTATCTATGAGCCTGCTTTCAAAGAACTTAAAGCGGCCCAAGAGCGAGGTGATCATATTGTCCTTCTCTCGAGCGCCCCCGATTTTCTCGTTCGTGCCTTTGCATCGTATTTTCAAATCCAGGATTGGGATAGTACCGTCTACGCAGTTGACAAGAAGCGATGCTTATGCAACATTGCGAAATTGATGGTAGGATCGAAGAAAATGCAGCGCCTGCTCGAAATTAGAAGACGGCTGGGAATCTCCAAAAAACAGACCGTTGTCTACTCCGACAGCCACGATGATCTTCCTCTTTTCCTCCAGGCAGGTCAACCGGTTGCTGTCAATCCAGACCGTCGGCTTGCAAAGATTGCAAAACAACTCAATTGGAGAGTTATCTGAAAAGAGGCTTTTTTGGAGGTAGCTTTGACCCGATTCATAATGGGCATCTCCATCTTGCTTTAGAACTTTTCGAAAAACATGGGCTCGACGAAGTTTTTTTCTGTCCAACGAGCCAATCGCCCCATAAAAAACACGCCCCACCTCAAGCTTCTAAAGACCACAGACGAGCGATGGTCACTGCAGCAATCTCTCCTTTCCCACAATTTACTCTTTTAGACTATGAGCTTCAAAAGACATCGTCCTGTTACACCATTGAAACACTTCGTACGCTGACAGAGGAAGATCCCAAAGTTCAATATTTCTTGCTGCTAGGAGAAGATGCAGCACATTCTCTTCCAACGTGGAAGGAGGTCAGCGAGCTTGTTCAGCTCGCCCCACCACTCGTTGGAAGTCGTGAAAAAGATCTATTATCCGAGCTGCATGGGGCGACTCCCGCCCTTGCTAAATTGCTCAAAAAGGGATGGACCCTCATTCCACGGCTTGAAATCAGTAGCACATGGGTCCGTTCAAGAGTACAAAAAGGGGAGTATGCAGGACACCTAGTACCAGGAAAAGTATGGGATTACATTCAGACTCATCGGCTGTATCAAGATCAGAAATAGTGAATGAGCAGCACACGCTTTTAAATCGGATAGCTCAGGCTATTTTTGATAAAAAAGGGATGAATATTTTAGGTCTTGATGTAAGGGGGATTTCCTCTCTTACAGATTATGTGATCATTGCTGAAGGAAATGTCGATAAACATGTTGTGGCAATCGCCCAAGCTGTAATCGAAGTCCTCAAACAAGAAGGATGCAACCCCATTCACGTGGAAGGACTTCAAACAGGGGACTGGGTTGTCATTGACTTTCTTGACATCATGGTTCATCTCTTCATGCCAGGTCTTCGAGAAAAATATCGACTGGAAGATCTGTGGAAAGAAGGTCAGTTGTTTGACCTCACAATCAATACAAGCTCTTGATTTTAAGTTATTTACGATCATGCATAATCGTTTGAAGTAATTGCTACTTTCGGTTATTCTGTTTCTACCTATGAAAAAGAAAAGAATTGTTATTACAGGAATGGGCGTCGTTTCTTGTTTTGGTAACGATGTCAATGAATTTTATGAGGCCCTCTTACAAGGTAAAAGTGGAGTTGGCCCGATTGAGGAGTTTCCTTGTGAAACTTTCCCGACCCGTTTTGCCGCTTCGGTCAAAAAATTTGATGTTGGTGACTACCTCGATAAAAAGCAGGCACGCCGTGTCGACCCTTTTATTCGTTACGCGATGGTTGCTGGGAAGAAAGCGCTGGAAAGTAGTGGCCTAACTGGAGAGGCTCTAAACAGCCTTAATAAAAATCGGTGTGGAATTATCATCGGCTCAGGAATGGGCGGTATGAAAACGTTCACAGATGGTGTAGAGGCGCTCATTAAAGACGGATTCCGTCGGATGTCTCCTTTTTTCGTTCCCTACATTATCACAAATATGGGTGGTGCTCTTCTTGCGATAGACCTCGGATTTACAGGACCTAACTATTCGATTTCAACTGCTTGTGCAACAGGGAACTACAGTATCTATTCTGCAGCAGAGCATATCCGTCGTGGAGATGCAGATCTAATGATCTGTGGAGGAGCGGAAGCTTCGTTAACACCTGTGGGTGTTGGAGGATTTGTCGCTTGTAAAGCGCTCTCTGAAAGAAATGATGAGCCTCAAAAAGCCTCTCGTCCTTGGGATAAAAATCGGGATGGTTTTGTCATCGGTGAAGGAGCTGGAGTTCTTGTCTTAGAAAGTCTAGAGCATGCTCTGGCACGAGGCGCTACAATCCTTGGAGAATATCTGGGCGGAAGTACCAATTGTGATGCATATCATATTACTTCTCCTCGTGAAGACGGGTCCGGTGTTGCAGAATGTATCGAGCTTGCTCTTAAAGATGCGAGTATTGCTAAAGAAGAGATCAATTACATCAATGCTCACGCAACTTCGACGCTTGTTGGAGATGTCTGTGAAGTCTTAGGG
The DNA here is from genome assembly GCA_964571465.1 of uncultured bacterium. Lineage (GTDB taxonomy): Bacteria > Chlamydiota > Chlamydiia > Chlamydiales > Rhabdochlamydiaceae > PALSA-1444. The sequence continues at coordinate 203,014 of CAZNAR010000002.1, read as the reverse complement.
GTGAAGAAGTGCTTCGGAGATCACATCAAGAATATCTCAATTAACGCGACCAAATCAATGACAGGACACTGCCTTGGGGCTGCAGGTGGAATTGAAGCTATTGCAACCCTCAAAGCGATTCAAACAGGGAAAATTCACCCCACGATCAACGTAGAAACCCCTGAAGAAATTATGGAAGGGATTGACTACGTTCCAAATAAACCCAGAGTTAAACAGATTACGGCAGCGCTTTCTAATTCATTTGGATTTGGAGGACATAATTCGTCGCTGGTTTTTGCTCCCTATAAGCAGGATCGATAGATGCGCGTTCATGAAGCTTCTTTTGGAATCATTCCGCTTAAACAGATTGATGGCGTATGGAAAGTTCTCCTTATTTTACATAAAGGAGGCCGTCACTGGGCTTTTCCCAAAGGGCGAAGTAATCCTGGCGAGACACCTCTTGAATCTGCAAGGCGTGAGCTGAAAGAAGAGACAGGCCTTGATGTCGAGAAACTTCTGCAAGAAGAGCCTCTGACAGAGCAATATGACTTCCGTCGTAAAGGGGAAAATGTCACTAAAACGGTCCAATATTTTCCTGCTGTTGTCAGTGGTGAAGTGAAACTTCAACCTGAAGAAATCCAAGATTCAAAATGGGTCTTGCTTAAAGAAGCAGTTCGACATTTGACGTTCCGTGAAGCAAAAGAAATGTGTTGCATGCTTGTGAGACAACTCAATTTATGATCTTTTGGAAAAAACAAAAAATACAACTGTTTGTTCGTCATTGTAACTTCTCTGAAGTGAGTCAGCATAAGGGACGAATTCCTGGATTCTCTAGGCAAAAATGTCATGAAAACCTCTTGGCAACCATTGACAGAGAGCGTGTTGATATCACGTTTCTGATCGATACTTTCCATCCCTCTACGACGCCTCATTTTATCTTTGGCCAAAACGAATTTCCTGTCATCGAAATCAAAGAGGGGAGTGAGACAGGTTCTTTCCTCCGTCTTCTAGATCATGTCACATCACTTAAGCTCAAAGACGACACGATTGTCTACTTTCTTGAAGACGACTATCTTCACCGAGAAGGATGGGTTGATGTTCTATTAGAAGGATTTACGATTCCAACAGTTTCGTATGTCACTTTGTTTGATCATCGCGATAAATACTTTTTACCAATGTACAAAGATCTCCAGTCGAAAATATTCCATACAGATACATGTCATTGGAGAACAACCCCTTCAACGACAAATACCTATGCGATGCGCTATAAAACTTTGAAAGAACATCTCCCGATTCACAAAAAGTTTTCCGAAGGTCGCCGCATTACGGCCGACCACGATAAATTCATCGAACTAGGACGGGGCGGAGCTCAGCTGATCTCACCAATTCCAGGCTGGTCGAGTCATATTGATGCCGGAAATACCTCACCTTGTGTAAACTGGGAAGCATACTTTTTAGAAGGAGCCAATGTATGAATTTAACTTCAGTTATTCGGACGGAAAATCATTCAAGAGCTAAAAATCTCCTCCTCATTTTGGGAGGAACCTTTCTCATTATTCTATCTGGCAGAATTTCGATTCCTCTTCCTTTCACCCCTGTGCCGATTGCAATCCAAGGCCATGTATGCTTACTGATGGCAGCTCTTTTAGGCCGCCGTTTTGCCGTTTCTTCCATTTCTCTTTTTCTGATCCTAGGCGCTCTAGGCTTGCCCGTATTTGCGATGGGAGGAGCAGGCCTGCCGGTTCTTTTGGGACCTCGTGGTGGATATCTTGTCGGGTATTTACTGGGCGCATGGATAACAGCTAGCCTGATAGAAAAACACAACCTTTCCTCCCCACGGCTTAAAACGTTAGCCATGGGTTTAGGAAATCTGATGTTCTATCTCTGTGGACTTCCCCAGCTCGCAGTTTTTGTTGGAGCTGAAAAAGTATTTTTCATGGGAATGTTGCCATTTTTGGCAGGCGATTTGATGAAGTTATTCATCAGTTACCGCCTCATTAAGAACGCTTAAGAAAGGGAGTTGGAATTGTTTTAAGCAATTTTCCAACTTCTTTAGATAATTTGTCGCCACGTTTGGTCACGCTTTTCGGTTTAGTGACCCTTCCAGACAGGGATCGACTTTCCGTATTAATAGGAGCTCCTCTTTGAAAAGCTTTAGCCAAATTAGGGCCTTTGGGTCCTTTTGGGCCCTCAGCTCCTCGTGTATAAACATGGGTTCCTTCGATTCTCATACCGTCCTCCTTGCGTAGGTCGTATTTTTTTGGTCATACCGAAACGGGGTAATTAAGACAAATAAAAATCTAATTTTGTTTCAATTACTTTTACTTAAATGCATGGTTCTATTCATTTTAGAGGAATAGAAAAATGGAATTGACTTGGGGCTTCTTACCATGGAATAATCACCAGTATGCTAAAAAAAGTATGTGCTGAACTCTTACATCTCTTGATCCGTGCGCTTTTAAGTATTCGTTACTGCATACGAGTTCGAGGAATTGAAAACCTAAATCCCCAAACCCTTTCTAAAAAAGGGGGGATTTTGTTCTTACCGAACCATCCAGCTGAGATTGACCCCGTTCTATTAACAATGGTTTTGTGGGGCAGGTACCAGGCACATCCTCTTGTGGTTGAACAGTTTTACTATTTAAAAGGAGCCCATTACATCCAAACGCTAGTCGGCGCAATCCCAATTCCTGATTTATCAGGGGTGGTCAATCGCTGGAAGCAGAAAAAGGTCGAAAAGTGCTTTCAACAGATTGCTGATGGGTTGAAAAAAGGAAGTAACTATCTGATTTACCCTGCAGGCAAACTCAAGCTGACGGCAGAAGAGTCGATTGGTGGAGCTTCATTTGCCCATAACCTTGTTCAAGAATGTCCTGAAGCGAATGTGGTTTTAATCCGTACAACAGGACTCTGGGGGAGTCGCTTTTCAAAAGCGCTGACGGGAGCAACCCCAGATTTTGGAAAAGTTGCTTGGGAAGGGATTAAAATTGTTCTAAAAAATCTCATTTTTTTAACGCCACGTCGGGAAGTGACCATCGAGTTTGAACCAGCTCCTGCCGATTTCCCCCTTAAAGCAACCCGCCTTGAGTTTAATAGGGCGCTGGAGCGGTGGTATAACATCCGAGGACCTGAACCCCTCAAATTGGTGTCAGATCATTTTTGGAACGAACATTATCCCAAAGTTTTAAATGGTGATCGTACTGATAAGTCGACTCCCTTTTCAATCGCCCCTGAGATTGAAAAAGAGATCACAAAGCGGATTGCCGATATAGCACGAAGACCTAGTGTTTCACGAAGCGATCATTTAGCCCGCGATCTCGGACTCGACTCACTTGACCTCGCCGATCTTCAAACCTTTATTACTGAACGGTATGAAATCTCTTCGATCAATCCTGAAACGGTCGCAACAGTGGAAGATGTTTTAAGAGCTGTCTCTAAGCCAGCCACTGGAGCGCGCACCGTCGGACGGAAAATAGTCGCGTGGCCCAAAGAAGAATCGCGACCACCGATCCTTCCAGCGCAGGGAGCGACCATCCAAGAAGCTTTTTTACGCGTTTGTGATCGACTCGAACACCATGCTGCATGTGCTGACGAACGGATGGGCGTCATCTCGTATCGACGGCTCAAGTTAATGGCTCTCACGTTGAGCTACCATTTTCGTCATTTAAATGAAAAACAGATCGGTGTTCTCCTCCCCTCTTCTACCATTACTTATGTCATTGTCTTAGCACTGCTTCTTGCAGATAAAATTCCCGTGATGCTCAACTGGACCGTCGGTGTCCGTGCTCTCAACCATTGCAAAGAGGCGGCTAATCTTAAAACAGTTCTTAGCTCGAGGCGATTTCTTGAACAATTAACAGATGGTGATTTAGGTGATTTAGACGATTTACTTGTTCTTGTAGAAGATATCAAACCAACAATTTCACTCTGGAATCGGATCAAAGCATTTTATGGCCTTTTTAAAGATTCGAAACATCTCCTCAAGCTTCAACCATCTTCCCCTGATGATACAGCTGTGATTCTTTTCACAAGTGGCACCGAGTCGCTTCCGAAAGGAGTTCCTCTTTCCCATAGAAATATTCTTTCCAATCAAACTGCGGGAATGTCTTGCATTAAACTTGAGACAACCGATGTTCTCTATGGTGCCCTCCCACCGTTTCACTCGTTTGGGTTCTCTGTAACAGGGCTCTTTCCTCTTTTAGTAGGGTTGAAAGTGTTCTACGCACCTGATCCAACGCAATACTACGCAATGGCACACGACATCGAAGAGTGGAATGTCACCCTTCTTTGTAGCGCTCCGACCTTTATGAAAGGGCTTTTCCAGGTTGCTCGTCCTACCCAGCTGAAATCAGTGCGCCTTGCTGTTGCTGGTGCAGAAAAAGTTCCTGATGTCCTTTTCCAATATATGGAACACAAAGGCTCTCTCCTTCTCGAAGGATACGGCATTACAGAATGCAGTCCGATAGTGACACTCACGATGCCAGATAGACCTCGTGAAGGTGTAGGACTTCCCGTTCCTGGCGTGGAGCTGTGTGTCATCCATACCGAAACACACGAAAGATTACCCCAAGGCATCGATGGCGAAATCTGTATCTACGGTCCCAATGTCTTCAAAGGGTATTTAGGAAACAGAGCTTCACCCTTCATTGAACTCGATGGAAAAAAATGGTACCGTTCTGGTGATCGAGGTCATTTAAGTCCAAGCGGCTCTCTAATGTTATCAGGACGGCTCAAACGATTTGTAAAAATCGGGGGAGAGATGGTCAGTTTAACAGGGGTTGAAGAAGAGCTGCTCCGTTTTGCAAGCCAAAAAGGATGGGTCTCTTCCAGAGTCGAAGGAGGACCCCCACTGGCGATTGCGGTCGCTGAATCGAACACCGATAAACCGCTGATTGTTGTTTTTTCGACTTTTGACGTCTCCAAAGAGACTCTCAATGATGCTCTTCGTGAAGGAGGCTTCGGACGAATCGTCAAAATCGCCGACGTCAGAAAACTCGATCAAATTCCACTGACAGGAACTGGCAAAACCCACTACCGAGCTCTTGAAGAGATGTTATGAAGCTATTTAATACAGAAACCCGTACCAAAGAAGAAATCACCGCACCCGATCATCAAATCCGGATGTACACTTGTGGTCCTACCGTCTACAATTACGCCCATATCGGAAACTTCCGTACCTATGTTTTTGAAGATCTCCTTAGACGCACTCTAAAATACTTTGGCTTCCATGTCACACAAGTGATGAATATCACCGATATCGATGACAAAACGCTTCGGGGAGCACTGGCCCAGCATATTACACTCAAAGCTTTTACCGATCCTTTCACGGCCGCGTTTTTTGAAGATCTTCAAACACTCGGCATCGAAAAAGTCGAATTTTACCCCCGCGCCACAGACTATATTCCTCAAATGATTGCCCTCATTGAAAAACTCATTGAGGAGGGGATTGCCTACCGAGGTGCCGATGGAAGCATTTATTACGCCATCTCTAAATTCACCACCTATGGAAGACTCTCCCATCTTAATTTAAATGAGCTCAAAGCAGGTGCCTCAGAAAGGGTTGCAGCCGATGAGTATGACAAAGAACACCTTGCCGATTTTGTGCTTTGGAAAGCGTACGATCGTGAACGTGACGGGGAGATTTTCTGGGAAAGTCCTTTTGGGAAAGGGCGCCCCGGCTGGCATATCGAATGTTCTGCTATGGCGATGGATATCCTAGGCCCTACAATCGATATCCACGTCGGTGGAGTCGACAACATGTTTCCTCACCATGAGAATGAGATTGCTCAATCAGAGGCCTGCACCCATCAGCGGTTTGTGCGATACTGGCTCCACTCTGAACACCTTCTCGTCGATCATAAGAAGATGTCGAAAAGTCTCGGCAATTTTTACACCCTACGAGACCTGTTGAAAAAAGGGTACACAGGATCTCAAATCCGCTACCTTCTTCTCCAGACCCATTACCGAACGCAGCTGAACTTCACCTTTGAAGGGCTTGACGCTGCAGCCAAGTCTCTCATGCGTGTCTCTGACTTTGTATCTCGCCTCCGAGAGATCGATTCCAATGCAACAACGAAGGCTACCGATCCGTTCATGTTAGAGACAAGAGAACGGTTCAAGCTTGCACTGGCCGACGATCTCAATATCTCCGTTGCGCTCGCAGCTCTTTTCGACTTCATCCGCGAGGTTAATATACTCTGTGATACACAACAAGTAGGTCGCGTAGAAGCCCATAGAATTATCCAATTCCTCGAAGATCTCAACCGAGTGCTCGGTGTTCTTCCTCTCCAACCTGTAGTTCAAGAAATTCCGTCCGATCTTCTTGCTCTTCTCTCTGATAGGCAAAAAGCGCGTGCTGAAAAAGATTGGAAAAGGGCCGATGCCTGCCGTGATGAACTTCTCTCAAAAGGATATCTCATTGAAGACACTCCAGCAGGGGCAAGACTAAAGAAGGCGACAAAATGAATCGTAAAGCGACGACAAAAGATGAACTTTTTCTTTTAAAACTCTATGAGATGGCCACTGCCTTAGGCAGCCCCGAAGAAGAAGTCGACCGTTTTGCCATCGGCAGAGCCATCGGGCAAAATGATAAAGGGATCAATGCCATCGTCCGTCATCTTGCCCAAGCCAACTTTGTGAAAAAGGGGAGTGGGGATGCTCTCTATCTCACCCCTCATGGCCTCAAACTCGTCGAACAAATCGCCAAAGAAAGGTAGACAAAAAATTCTTAAATCGTGAAAGTGCAAATTAAGAGGTGGACTCTTTATGCAAACACGTATGTCCAAGTTTTTCAGTATTGCTCCCGCACTCCTAGCGATCATTGTCGACTATTTCGGGTGGGGACTTGTTTATCCATTGGCAACTGCGATCATCAACGATCCGAATAGCAGTTTAGTGCCTGCAGGATCTTCACTTGATGTGAGAGACTTTTACTTAAGCCTCTCGTTCCTTCTCTACCCCCTCTGTATGTTATTTGGGTCCTCCACACTAGGAGACCTCTCTGATATTTACGGCCGTAAAAAAATCCTCTTTATTTGTACGTGTGGAATCGGCCTCAGCTTCCTTTGCATGGCGCTCGGTGTGGCTACCTCAACTCTCTGGATCTTCTTAGTTGGAAGAGCAGTCTCTGGCTTTACCGCAGGAACTGTCCCGATCGCTCAAGCGACCGTGGTTGATATGAGCTCACCCGAAGACAAACCGTTTAATTTGGCCCTCCTTTCGATCACTTTTTCTGTCGGCCTCGTTCTCGGACCTCTCTTAGGAAGTATCTTCTCCGACCCAGCACTCGTCAGCTGGTTCGGCTATACAACTCCTTTCCTCTTTTCAGCAATTCTTGCTTTCATTGCAGCGATTTGGATTAAAGCACGATTTCATCATCCTGAAAGACTTCACCCCACGAAAACATTTTCTCTTTTTAGACCCTTCACTCTTTTCAAAGAAGCTCTTCAAAACCCGCAACTCCGTATCCTTTCTCTGATTCTCTTTCTTTTCCAGTTTGGAGTTTGTCTCTACATCCAAACTATTTTGATCTATCTCAATTCAAATCTTCACTATACCAGCGTCGGCCTTGGTCTCTTCTGGGTTGTGATGGGACTCGGCTTCATTTGTGGCCTTGCACTTCTTAAAAAACTGACCCAAACAGCCCTGCCTGCCAGCCGACTCATTTTCTATTCTCTCATCGGGCAAGCGGCCACGATTATGTTATCAGCCTTCTTCGTCTCCGAAGTTCCTCTCTGGATCTTAGGCTTCCTGATGGCTCTCATCAACCCCTCTAGCTACGCTCTCCTGATGGCCGTCTTCTCTGACGTCGCCCCTCAAGAGTCGCAAGGATGGGTCATGGGGATCTGGAGTGCCGTGGTAGCCCTTTCGTTCGTAGCGGGAGGCTTCTCGAACAACCTGGTTCCTCACCTCGGTGTTGACCCTGTGATCTTCCTTGGCGGAGTGATCGTGCTCCTTTCAGGATTGACCCTCTTTAAGGCTGTAAAAAGATAATTTGCATTAACTAATTTTGATCACTCCGATAGAATGTTTACAATTTTTATAGGAGAATTCAAATGGTTAGTCGTGTCATGCCTTATGTAAATGCAGCTACAGCTCTCGTGCCAAATTTTGGAAAAGTTTCTGCTATCGGGTTCACAGTGGGACTTTTACTAGAGACTTTCTTTCGCCCTTCTGCATCTTCTCAACAGCACCGCACAAGATCTGCTCTCGCGTTTATTCAATTTGAAAAATCTTTTCAATCAGCTCAAATTGCAATGAATTACTTTGACTCACCTCGAACGAAAATAATGGGAAGCTGCCTAGCAGGCGGTCTTCAGCTTCCAGTAGTTCATAATCGGCTAGTAAGACTCACCGGTGTGAACGCCTTCGGAAATAATAAGACACTTCACTACACGCAAATCGAAGCAGATCGTCCTGCTTTGGTTTCTTTTGTACAAGTGGCAGGCGAGATGGTTAACATTGCATCCAAGATTCTTGGCAGCTTAGCAACAGGACTCATCGTGCAAAAAATGGTGACAGGAGATACGACAGGCAAAATAAGATTTGTTGTCACAGCGGCTCTTCTTGCACTTTCTGCCTGGAATGTTAAGAATACGGTTCATGTTTATTCAAAACCATCTGAATAGACATGTATTGCATTCGGATGTAGAAAGAAGTAAGATACGCTTTTTTGTATTTATAACGACGGATTTTTGAATGGAAACGCCTGCATATCATCATCATGAAGAATTCCGGAACCGTTCGGAGAAATTGGCCGAGATACGTGCGCTCGGCATTGATCCTTATCCGGCGAAGTTTTCACCAATGCAGTCTGCACAGGCTCTTCAACATAAGTATGAGTCTCATCAATTAGGAGGAAGTGAAGAGGCTGAGGCTGGAAAGACAGAGCATGCCGTTTTAGCAGGGCGGTTGGTCCTATTCCGTGCGATGGGGAAAAACGCTTTTGCGCAGCTTCAAGATGGAACCGGCCGAATCCAGCTGATGTTCAATAAAGATGGAACGGAAGTGGCGGGCCTTCCATCGTCTCCTGATCTGACAGCCATGAAATTCATCGAGAAAAAACTAGATTTCGGTGACTTTATTGGTGTTGAAGGAAATCTCTTCCGTACCCAAAAAGGGGAGCTGACCCTTTTCGTTAGAAAGGTCACGCTGCTTTGCAAAACACTCCTTCCACTGCCTGACAAACACAAAGGGCTTTCTGACATTGAAGTCCGGTATCGTAAACGATGGCTCGATCTGATCACGCATCAAGAGGTGGCAGAGACATTTAAACAGCGTAGTCGGATTCTATATCTTATCCGGCAGTACTTTGCTAAAGCCGGTTTTGCAGAAGTCGAGACGCCGATTCTCCAAAATATCTACGGGGGAGCTGAAGCCCGTCCCTTTACAACCGAGCTTCTTGCACTCCACCAACAGATGTATCTTCGCATCTCACTCGAGATCTCGTTAAAGAAGCTCATCGTCGGTGGGCTTGACCGTGTGTTTGAGATTTCTAAAGTGTTTCGTAATGAAGGCCTCGACCGGACCCATAATCCTGAATTCACCATGTTAGAGGCGTATGCGGCCTACTGGGATTACAACGACATGATGGTCTTCACTGAAGAGCTCTTCCAGTCGCTCGCGCTTGAGCTGTTTGGGTCTACGAAAATTCAAATTGGTGATAAAACCATCGATGTCAAAGCTCCGTGGATCCGCATGAGCATGGTCGATGCGATTAAGCACTACGTTAAAATCGATGTGAACACCCTTTCTGATGACCAGCTCCGTGCTAAAATTCTCGAGCTCGGCACCCAAGATCCGAAAGAAATTAAAGCAGCACCACGTGGGATCTTGATTGCGAAGATTTTTGGAGAAATGGCAGAACCCTTTCTCATCCAGCCGCACCACATCATCGACCATCCGATCGAAACAACTCCGCTATGTAAACTCCACCGCGATCCAAAACTTCGAGCCCAGAATTTTGTCGAGAGGTTTGAGAGTTTTATCAATGGAAGTGAGATGTGTAACTCGTACACCGAGCTTAACGATCCTGAGCTCCAACGAAAACTTCTCGAGCGTCAGGGCACTCTCCGTGAACAGGGGAATGAAGAAGCTCATCCCCTCGATGAAGAGTTCATCGAAGCGATCTGCCAAGGGATGCCACCGACTGGCGGTCTTGGAATTGGGATTGACCGTCTTGTCATGCTCCTGACCCAAGCGGCTTCGATTCGGGATGTTTTATTTTTCCCCATCATGCGCAATGAAAATGCCGTAGAAGAGACAGACGAGCAACAATTCCGCATCGATGCTCCTGTCCTAGAGAAATATCCACACGTCAAAGTCGGCATGATCCATGGAAAAGGATTGAATAACCAACACTCATCGCCTGAAATCATTGCTAAACTTCGACAGGTTGAAAACGAGATCCGTCAGAAATACACCTTAGAAACCTTGCTAGCGCTGCCTAAAATCAACGATTGGCGTGAAGCTTATCGTCAGTTTGGTTTTGCACCGTCAGCGCATAGAAGTTCGGTTGAAGCCCTTTTAAGACGGGTCATCCAAGGGAAAGAGCTTCCTTCCATCAGCTCCATCGTCGATCTCTACAATATCGTTTCCATGCAATACATCCTTCCTGCCGGGGGTGATGACATCAGCAAAGTCGCGGGCTCTATCCGCCTGACTGTTGCCGACGGCTCTGAAAAATTCATCATGCTCGGAAGCCCCAAACCCGAACCGATCAAAAAAGGGGAAGTGGTTTACAGAGACAACGACGAAGTCCTTTGCCGCTCTTGGAACTACCGTGAGTGTGAGAAAACTAAAATCACCCCTGAAACTCACGACGTCTGCCTCGTCCTCGAAGGTCTTGAGCATACATCCCACGAAGAGCTTGAGCAAGCGATCCACCAGCTCAAAGCACTTCTAGAGAAGTACTGTCAAGGTTCCTATGAAGTTTTCTTCCTAGATAAGAAAAATTCAAAAGCGAAACTATAGATCTTCATCATCTTCTAGGAAAGTCTCTATTTTCTGAAACAGGAGTGCGTTACGCGCAGGTTCAAAGATGCGCTTACTCTGAAAGAGTTGATCAATCTTTTGAACAGCTGCTAAATAGGCTTTTAAAAGCTCTGGTAGGAGAGCAATCATCTCTTCAGAAAAAGTGTATTTCTGAGGAGTATTTAGAAATCTAAAGACTTCAAAAAAGTATCCTGTCTTATTTTGACATTCATTTTCGATCCATGTTGCAGCTTCATCGTCAGTTGTAAGGTCGGTTAAAGATTTAAAATGAGCTGTAGCAGGGGAGAGATTGAGGAAATCTTCTTCATCGAAGAATCTTTGGCAATTCTCTGTTTGCGCATTTTGTCTCATTTCCAAAACGAGGGGATCGTTTTTGACCTGAATGTAGGTTTTGACAAACACAAGCAGGGGATCTCCTCGACGACCTATCCTTGCCTTCAGTTGTCGGTACTCTGTCACAAGGGTGTTAATAAGTTCACGGTCATTAAAAGAGTTATCGCGATAAACATCGGTATTTTGACTTAATGCTTCACAGATATCGATAAACCGTATGAGAGCGAGATCATGAGGATCTGAGGATCCTTTGAAACATTCCTGGAGGGCTTGTGTCCTTTCCGTCGTATCCCTTTTCCCGACTGCAGATAAGAATGTTCGAATGGTTAGAAGAGTTTCACCATTGATCTCTGTTCCATCGTCCAGTTCGAAGGAGTCCATGTAAAAGAACTCGGCGAGCTCAGGAGTTTTGAAAATGCATTCGCGGACCTCTTGATATTTCTTCATGAACGTATCAAGATAATCGTCCTTTGGAAGGCGAGGGACCACTTTTTCAAGGGCGTAGCACCAGTAGAGAGGATCATTTTTACTTTCATAATAGTCGACCATCCATGTAATCCTAAGGTCAGCGGCAAGCTCAAGAAAGTCATCGAGGAATTGATTCATCTGGTCGATCATTGCAAAGGTGATTGGATAAACAAAAAAGAAGGGGTCTTCCACTGTGTGGTTGAAGTTCTCTTTTGCTGTTTGGTGCAGTTGTAGAAGTGTTTCTATGCGGCCCTTGTCATCTGGGTGGCGTCCTTCATAGATGTGACTATATTCTTGCAGGACACAGCAGAAAGCGTACGGATTGATCATGCTCTCAGGAAAGACCTGGGAGGGATCATAATCTTGAAAGAACACAGTCAATTGATTCAAAAGTTCATCTGTCAAAACGAACTCTTGTCCAGAGGCCTGAATGACAATCTCTTTCTCTGAAAGCTTCCAGCAGTTTCTGTCAAAGAAGAGTCTGATGTAATCATCAAGGGTTTTCACAGGCGAGGATTTGGTAGGGGTTAATCGTCTTGCTGATGTGAAGAGAGGAGATCGGGGTGTCATGGATAACGGTAAAGTAGAGAACGATAGCCTTTTAGGCTTTTTCCCCAATGGAGTTGCCGATAAAGGAGCAACAGGGTGGGTGTTTGTAGTCCGAGTAGAAGCCAATGGAGTTGCCGTTGAAGAAACATTACGTTGGGTGTCGCTGGTTCGAGGAGAAGCCAAGGCCTCTCTAGACAGAGCCTTAGAAGGTGTTCTTGGAGGTTCAGGAGGTTTGCGGTGGAGTGTTGGACGTGAATAGTATTGCTTAGCAGAATAGAGCGCATAGATGACCACAAGAAAAGCTGCAAACACAAGCGCGACTTTTGTCGTTGTTATTTTTGCAGGAATGAGTGTGTTGGGTGCAGTTGCACGTGAGACAGGAGAGACTCCCATAAGATAACCTCGTAGTTTTGTGACGAAGATTTTCGCTGAGGGATGTGATTGAATGCAATTAAAAATAAGTCGAGAGCGGATCTGTGTCGATAAGAAGACGGACAGAGGAAGGGGGAGAGACGGTTTTAAGGAGATCCGTAATCGGACGCGTTGTCTCTCCTTTGATGAGACATTGGAAGCGGTAATTATTCTTGATCTTTGCGTAGCCGCACGCAGCAACGGGGTTGAATTCATAAGAGGGGGGAAGTTTTTGGATGAGCTGGGAGCGGAGTTTCTGTGCGTAGAGTAGAGTGAGATTTTCATCTTCACCGGTGAAGACAAGTTTGACGAGGTGGCAAAATGGTGGGTAGTTGAAACTTTTTCGGATGACGATTTCTTCATTGTAAAAAGCAGGATAGTCGAGCTGTGCAGCTTGTAAAAAGATAGGGTGGGTTGGGAGTGTGGTTTGCAAAATCACTTCACCTTTGAGATGGCTGCGGCCTGATCGTCCGGCGACTTGAGTGATGAGTTGAAACACATGTTCGGAAGCGCGGAAATCAGGGATATGTAGTGACATATCAGGATTGAGAATGCCAACGAGTGTGACAGAGGGGAAGTGGAGCCCTTTGGCGATCATCTGAGTTCCAATTAAGATGTCGGCTTTTCCTGCGCGGAACTGCTTGAACATCTTGTCGTGGCTTCCTTTGTGCTTGGTCGTGTCGGCATCAAGACGTAGGGTGCGCACTTCAGGGAAGATCATATGAAGGGCCCGTTCGACATGTTCGGTTCCGGCTCCTTTAAATTTGAAAGAATCGTGGGCTTTACAAGAGGGGCATTCAGTCAGCGGGCGTGTCTCGTAGTTACACAGGTGGCAGGAGAGGATATTATCACCTTTGTGAAAGGTGAGTGTGATGGAGCAGTGGGGGCAACGAAGTGTTTCTCCACACGCTTGGCATGAAGAGGAGGTGTGAAATCCTCGCCGATTGAGGAAGAGGAGTGTTTGCTCTCCGGCTTCCATCCGTTTTTTGATGCTATCTAACAGCTTTTCAGAAAAGAGGGTGAAGCCGCGGGCTTTAGCGTATTCAGGTTTCATATTCACGGTATGGACGGTGGGGAGTGTTGCATGATCGGCGCGTTGTTCAAGCGTGTTTAGGTGATATTTCCCTTGGAGCGCATTGGTGTAACTTTCAAGGCTGGGAGTGGCGCTTCCTAAAATTACGGTCGCATTGCAGAATTTTCCTCGCATGACGGAGGCATCGCGTCCTTGATAACACGGCATCTCATCTGTTTGTTTGTAGGCACTGTCGTGTTCCTCATCGACGATAATCAGTCCCAAATTTTTAAGGGGGCTAAAGAGGGCCGAACGGGGTCCTACGACAAGGGAGATTTCTCCTGAACGAATTTTATGCCAGCTGTCACGCCGCTCACCTGCGCTGAGACGGTGGTGCAAAATAGCCACCCGCTCTTGAAAGCGGCTTCGAAGCCGCTCCATGGTTTGAGAGGTGAGAGCAATTTCAGGAACGAGAAAGAGAGCCGATCTCCCTTGTGCTAGGGCTCCATCGATGGCTTGGAGATAAACTTCTGTCTTTCCACTCCCTGTCACCCCAAAAAGAAGATGTGTCTGGAATGTTTTGCTTTGAATCGACGTTAAAATGTGATCAAACGCTTTTTGTTGTTCATCACTTAAGAGTTTGTGTTTGGTCGGAAAAAAATCGTGATCGGCCAGAGGACTGCGGTCGATGGTTAAAGGGGAAAGAGAGAGGACGCCTTCTTTAGCAAGTGTCGTAACGGGGCTACGTGAGGCATCGGTTTTCTCTAGAAGTTCGGTGAGTAAAAGCCCTTTTGGAGCCATCAAGAGAGTCTCTAAAATGGCACGCTGGGCTCCTGACTTCTTTTGACACAGCTCTGCCATTTCGGGTTTGGAGAGAAGAGGTTTCACGAAGAGTTGTTGTTTGGCTTCCATTCCTTGACGAACCGACGGCGGAAGAAGCTGCTTAATGACTTTGAAAAAGGGGCTGCAATAGTAATTAGAAATCCAAAGCCCCAGTTTGAGAAGATCGGACGTGATGGAGGCGTTTTCAGGCAGGATTTCCTGAATGAGGCTTGTTTTAGCAATTTCTGGAGTTTCTTTGAGCTCTAAAATCGTTCCTGGGTACGATTTTCCTCGAAGCGGGACTTTGACACGCGTGCCAGGCTCTGGAATCGTTCCAGGAGGGAGCTCATAGTCGAGGGCTTTGGGAACCGCCAGGTCTACGACAACAGCTGCGTACTTATAAGCTGCCATAACTTCCTCTTGCGATCAGGATTTTTCAGATAAACAAGACTCGGTTCTAGGAGAAAGAGTTTGTGCTTACCTAAAAATTGCTCCTGCGTCGCACCGTTTTGTTTGTAATACTGGCTCAGGGATGTTGTTTTCCAAGAAGCCCAGGGAGAGCAGAGGATCCCTTTTAGTGAGGGGGAATTTAAGAGAAGTTCCCACTCTTGCTGTTTTTCTAAAACGGCACCTTCGATCAGCTGAGCAGGTGCAATCAATCGATCAATGGCCTCCGTGACATTTCTTAAAAACTCCAAGCCAGGACCAACTTCTCCAAAGGCAATCACGACGATCTGAGCTGAAAGATGGGTCTCCTCCCATAGACGAGCCATTCTCTTGGCATGACCATCATCCAGGATGGTGTCACGCAGCTGCATGTCAGGGAACGTTTTCTCAATGACTTGTCGCATTTCATGGAGCTGTTTTGTTTCCATGGCGACCACCGGTTTAGGAGGAAGAGGAGTTGGTAAAGGCTCTTCGACTTTTGCCTGAATGATAGGAGCTTCTACGACGACTTTCTTAAGAGGTTGGACCGGTGGTTTGGGAATTTCTTTCTTCGGAAGATAAACGCGGGGAGCAAAATAGTCGATCTCTGCTTGTGTTGCAAAAAGTGACGGAGTGGTTTTAGCCACTTCGCGCACATAATCTAAGGTGTCTTGGATGAGTGAGTCCATCGTGTAAAGGGGTATCCTCGTTTTCTAAAACCGACGGCAATCTTTTCTTTGAGTGCCTCAAGTCCTTCAGGACATATTCTATCGAGAATCGGTTTTACCGCGAGCTCCTTTTGATGCTTTACGAGAAAAAGAAGAAGATTTTCATTTTCTGCGCAGGCGAGGATGAACGGTTCTAGGCTGTTAATGATTTCTTGAACAGGTTGTTCCAGAGAGGGGATTTTGTGAGAAAGCTCTGGAAAAGCAATTGGAAGGAGGGAAAAGTGTTCACGGAGCTTTTGGAGAGAGGTTCCTTTTCCTGTCCAGTCAAACGGTCCATACGAAAGGGGAACATCCCTGTTAAGTCCATCTTGGCTTTTTACAAGTTCTTTAAGAATAAATATGAGAAGTAAAGAATCATTATTTTTTTCAACAACGATCGAGCTTGAAAAAGGTGAATATAAAAAAGCTGTCATTATTTTTGAAAATACACTCAAGCATTATTTTCAAACAATCCTGAAAGATAAGAATTTTTATCAAAGGGGATAAAATCACCCTCTTTTTCTCCCACGCCTACCCACTGGATCGGGATTCCAAGCTCCTTATAAATAGGAAGAACAACGCCTCCTTTGGCACTGCCGTCGAGCTTTGTAAGGATAATTCCGGTTAAGGGGGTGAACTGATGAAAGATTTTCGCTTGCTCTACGGCATTCTGACCTGTTGTAGCGTCAAGAACGAGGAGAACTTCATGCGGAGCATCGGGGATGACTTTACCACTGACGCGGCGAATTTTTTCAAGCTCTTGCATCAAGTCAGTTTTGTTGTGGAGCCTGCCTGCCGTGTCGACAAGAACAATATCAAGCCCTCTTTTCACAGCGGCAGTGAGTGCATCGAACGCTACACTTGACGGGTCGCTTCCTGGCTGTGCTTTCACAATTTCAACACCGAGTTTATCGGACCAGAGAGTGAGTTGATCAATGGCGCCTGCACGGAACGTATCGGCCGCGGCCACCAAAACTTTCTTTCCTTGGTTTTTATAATGAGCTGCAAGTTTGGCAATCGACGTTGTTTTTCCACTTCCATTGATCCCTACGATGAGGATGACATGTGGATGGCCCTGTTTAGGTGTCGTTTTTGGCGGGAGTGAAAGAATTCCATCTGCAAGTTTTTTCATTTCTGCAATAATTTCTTCCGGTTGTGCAGACGGGTCTCTTTTCAGAAATTTTTTCACACCTGTGATAAGCTCTTCTGTTACAGCGGAGCCAATATCTGCTTCATAGAGAATCTGCTCCAGCTTTTCATACGCTTCTTGAGTGAGGGTAGAGCTGAAAAGAGCTTTGAGCCGTGATCCTAAAAAAGAACTTGTCTTAGATAAAATTTTTTTTATAAATTGAAACATAAGCGAGATTGTATCAGATAAGAAAGTATATATGAACCTACATGAGTATCAAGCAAAGTTGATTTTAATGGCAGAAGGAGTGGCTGTCCCTCCTTTTGGTGTGGCAGCGTCCGAGGCTGACGTTGAAAAAGTTATTCACGACTTAAAGCTGAAAGAGGCTGCTATCAAGATCCAAGTCCATGCGGGAGGCCGCGGCAAAGCCGGCGGTGTCAAGTTTGGAAAAACACCCGAAGACGTGAAGAAGCTTGCAAAAGAGCTGATCGGTATGAAGATGGTGAACAATCAAACAGGCCCTAGCGGCGTGATTGCCCACCAAGTGCTCATAGCAGCGCCTCTCAAGATCGAAAAAGAGTATTACATGGGTGCCATCATCGACCGGGAAAAAGCCGAGCCGATCTTAATCGCCTCTCCTGAAGGGGGGATGGACATCGAAGAGATTGCCGAAAAACATCCAGAAAAAATTCTCACGCTTCCGATTGCACTCGATGGATCAATGAAACCGTACCATCTTTTACGGCTAGCCAAGTTTATGGGATGGAGTGGAGAGACACAAGAAGAGGGGATGAAGATTGCAGCGGCGCTGGCAAAAGTGTTCATTCAAAAAGATGGATCGCTCCTCGAAATCAACCCTCTTATCAAAGACAACGAAGGTCATTTGTGGGCGCTTGATGCAAAACTGAGTGTCGATGACAACGCTCTCTTTAGACAAAAAGAGATTGCCCAGATGTTCGATGAAACACAGCAGTCAAAATATGAAGTTGCCGCAAAAAAATATGATCTGGCTTACATCGCTTTAAACGGAAATATCGGCTGTATGGTCAATGGAGCAGGACTTGCGATGGCGACCATGGACATCATTCATTACGCGGGCGGAGAGCCTGCGAACTTCCTAGATGTCGGAGGAAGTGCAACGGCAGAAAAAATCGCAGAAGGGTTTAATATTCTTGTCTCTGATCCGAATGTGAAAGCGATCCTTGTCAATATTTTTGGCGGCATTATGAACTGTGCCACCATTGCCGAAGGGATTTTGACCGCTCTTAAAAATAAACCGCTTTCCATCCCCCTCGTTGTGCGGATGGAGGGGACCAATGTGGCCGCAGGTAAGAAGATGTTGCAAAATTCAGGTCTTAAAATTATTACGGCGGACAATCTTGCCAACGCAGCAACCGCTGTAGTTAAAGAGGTGAAACATGCCCATTCTCATTAATAAAAAGAGCCGTGTGATTACGCAGGGGATTTCGGGAAAGGCTGGAAAATTTCATACCGAGCAGTGTTTAGAGTATGGCTCCGATTTTGTGGGAGGCGTCACACCGGGAAAAGGAGGGCAAGAAGTTTTGGGCCTTCCAGTGTTTGATACCGTTTACGAAGCCTGCAAAAAAGTACAGCCTGATGCAACGATGATTTTTGTTCCACCACCCTTTGCTGCCAATGCAATCTTAGAGGCTGAAGATGCCGGTATTCCGCTCATCATTTGCATTACAGAAGGGATCCCGGTCCGTGACATGTTAGAAGTCAGCCGTGTGATGCGACTCTCGAAGAAAAGTCGCTTGATTGGGCCGAACTGCCCCGGTGTCATCACTCCTGGGGAATGTAAAATCGGGATCATGCCTGGATATATCCATCAGAAAGGGAAAATTGGGATTGTCTCCCGCTCGGGAACATTGACCTATGAGGCTGTTTGGCAGACAACAGAACTTAAACTCGGTCAGTCAACTTGTGTTGGAATTGGAGGAGATCCACTCAATGGCACCAACTTCATCGATGTCTTAAAACTCTTTAATGAAGACCCCCAAACAGAGGGGATTTTAATGATAGGAGAGATTGGGGGAAGTGCGGAGGAAGAGGCCGCTGAATGGATTCAAAAGCATTGTAAAAAACCGGTTGCTGCTTTTATTGCCGGTGTCACTGCACCTCCTGGAAGAAGAATGGGGCATGCCGGAGCGATTGTCTCTGGTGGAAAAGGGGCTGCAAAAGATAAAATCGAAGCACTCAAAAAAGCAGGTGTGGCCGTTGCAGAAACACCAGCACTGCTGGGTCAAACCATGTTAAAGGTCTTATGATTCCTGTCAGAATTTTCCCTATCTACTGGATTTTTACTGCAATTCTATCGCTGATTATCACTAGTGGAGATATTTTCCAAGCCGTCATTTGGATGGCGATTATTTTTGTCTCCATCCTTTTCCACGAGTTTGGGCATGCACTGACAGCCAAGATGTTTGGCAGAAAACCACGCATTGAACTTGTTGCAATGGGTGGAGTCACTTACCACGATGGAGAGAAGCTTCCATTTTGGAAGCAGTTTCTCATTACGCTTGATGGCCCGTTATTTGGTTTCTTGCTGGCGATAGTGGCAGGATTTATGACTGAAGCTGCTCAAGCGCCGCTGCTCAAAAAAATCTTTTACCAGACCTATGTCATTAACATGTTTTGGACTGTGATCAATCTTATGCCTGTTCTCCCTTTAGACGGAGGACAACTCTTGAGAATTGGGTTCGAAAAGTGGTTCGGTTTTAAGGGGCTTCGCTACACGTTTCTTGTCAGCGGCATCTTTGCACTTGCGATGAGTTTAATCCTCTTTTCATTTGTTCAATATTTTGCGGGCGCGATTTTCTTCCTTTTTGCGTTTGAAAACCTCGACAACTTTCGCAAGAGTCGCAATATTCGGGGAAGTGATCAGAAAGAAGAAGTTAAAAAAGCTTTTATGGAAGCCGAGCGCCTTTTTCGGGATGGACGGAAAGACGAAGCATTAGCAGCTTTTCAAACACTTCGTGCAAACACTAAAGAGGGAATGGTTTTCGATGCTGCTTCTCAATATGCGGCAATTATTTTAGATGATCAAGGGCAGTCCGAGGCTGCTTACAACCTCTTGAAACCGCTCCAAGAGCGGCTCGACCCACCGACCCTGCTTCTATTCCACAGACTTGCTTTCGAGCATCAAGACGATCGCGTTGCCTTGACCGTTGGAGCGACCGTCTTCCAACTGTTCCCACTGGCTGAAGTGGCCCTCCGCAATGCCTACGCCGCTGCGCGCCTGGGAGAGCCTCAAGGAACCATCGGTTGGCTTCAAACGGCTCAGCAAAATGGGGCGCTTAATCTCAATGAGATTGTCAAAGAAGGGGCATTTGACCAAGTTCGTAAAGATCCATTATTCGTTGAGTTTACAAAAAGTTTATCCACCCAGTAAGATCGCCCACTTTCATTCTTTCGATTCGCTGGGATGTGCATGCGCATGAAAACTTACTAAAGGTGAGTCTGTAGGTCCCAGAGCTGTGCATAGCAGCCTGAATTCTGAAGGAGTTGATAGTGAGATCCTTCTTCGATGATCCGTCCCTTATCAAAGACGAGAATCCGATCCATCGAAGCAAGTGTTGAGAGTCGGTGGGCAATAGCGAGGGTGGTTCGACTTTGCATTAAGAGATCAAGACTCTCTTGAATCTCTTTCTCCGTGAGAGAGTCGAGAGCCGATGTCGCTTCATCCAAAATGAGGATGGGTGCGTTTTTTAAAAAAGCTCGGGCAATTGCCAGCCTTTGCCGTTGTCCTCCTGAGAGTTTCACACCTCGTTCTCCTACTAAAGTGTCATATCCGTGCTCAAGCTCAAGGATAAAATCATGGCAGCGGGCTTTTTGTGCCGCCTGGGTGACCTCTTCTTCTGTAGCGTCTAACTTGCCATAGAGGATGTTTTCATAGATCGATCGGTGAAAGAGGTAAGGTTCTTGAGGGATCATCCCGATTTGGGAGACGAGCGATTCTTTAGTGACTTCTACAATATTTTGACCATCGATCAAAATCTTGCCCGCAGTGAGTTCATAGAGGCGCAGAAGAAGATGGACAAGGGTCGATTTACCACTTCCTGAAAGTCCGACAACACCAACTTTTTCTCCTGGAGCAACATGAAGAGATAGATTTTGGAAAACGGCTTTTAATGGATTATAATAAAAGACAACATGGTCAAAAACGATTTCTCCTTGGATAACCTGTAAAGGAGGAAGGTGAGATTTTTCAGGTTCGAGAGGCTCGTTAAAAATCGCAAGTGCTTGACGGGCCTGTCCAATCTCTTCTGTCCATTCAACAAGCTGGAGAGCCAGGTAAAAAGTTTGATCAACAATTCCTGCAGTCAAACTCAGAACGAGTGCAAAATCTCCGATTGTAATGAGGCCTCTCTGATAGGTATGCAGAAGTAAGAAAATCATCGAAACCATCAGAAGTGTGATCGTAATGCCTTGCGCAAATTTAAGTCGCATGAAATACCGGCCTAACTTTTGCTCTTCAGCTTTCATCACAAGAACATGTTTATGGAGGTAGGCTTGCTCATACCTTGATGTCCCGAAGACTTTGATGTTAAAAATATTGGTAAGGCTGTCGACTACTTTTCCCATCACAACACTCCGCGCTTCTGAGAAAAGAGCTGCAAGGAGTTGAGACTTTTTCGAAAGAACATACGAAAGACCAAAAAAGAAAAAAGCCCAGACAAGCAGCGCAAGAGCAAAGAGCGCATGCACACGGAAGAGTGTAAAGACTCCTAAAATCAGCAGAAGAGAGCGGGAGAAAAAATTATCGATAAAACTTGTAATAATGGTGACTGTCCCTTTCGAAAGCTCTGCCGTTTTATGGGCTAAACTTCCTGAAAGATGGCGCTGAAAAAAGGTGTAAGGATACGCATAGAGTCCGTTTTGCAAGATGTCAACGACGTCAGCCCTTATCGAAGGATAGGTTTTCATGACAAGGTAGTCGTACCACGTTCCCATGCCGAGTAGAACAAAGGCCATGGCGATATATCCTACGAACGGCCCTAAGATGGGATAAAGGCTGCTACCGTCTAATGTTGCAATGCCATCGATGATGCCTTTGATAAACGTAGGTGTTAAACAGAAATGAAGTGCCCAAAGAACACCCGTTGCAAGGAGACCTATCAGGCGTAGGCGGTACTTAACACAAAAGAACCAGAGAAACCGAGAGAGGGAGTCCATACACACCTCATGCAGTAACCGTAGGTTTCTGTTTTTTGGTCATATATCCTTGCTTGAGCTCAGCAGCATAAACGATCCAAAGACCACTCGAGACAATCGCAGTCGATAGAAAGATGAGCCAAGAAGGGGTTTCTCCTAAGAAAATCCACCCATGCATCGATGCAAACACAGGGCTTAAAAGTCCCATGAATGAAAGGAATGTTGCGGTGAACCGCTTGAGGAGCATTCCATAAAGGTTATAGCAGAGAACATTTGAAATCAGGGCCATGACAACGGTCCACCCTAGGAAGGGGAGAGTCGAATGAACGGGGGTGGGGTTCCACGACTCCACAAAGTACGAATGGCCAAAAGCAATGAGTCCTCCAAATAGCATACTGCTTCCATTTGCCATGAGAGGGGAGACTTCAGAGTCTTTCACGACAAGTCGGAGAAGAACCCATCCATAGACCGAAGCGAGAGCCGCTCCAATCATCGCAAGAGAAGGCCATGACAAAAAGCTGAAAGCGGACCACAGATCTTCTTGTCCTGTTTGCAAGGCCAGAACAGGAATAATCCCGACAAGCCCTAGTGACAAGCCGATCCATTTACGACCGTTCATTTTTTCCCCAAAATGGAGATACGAGAATAGAGCTGCAAAGAAAGGGGATAGGCTATAGATAAAGCACGCTTTGGCGGACGTGAGGTATTGAAGGGCCCAATACTCTAAAATATTTGACAGATAGATGCTAAAAAAACCTAAAAGAAAGATTGATATCCAGTGCTTAGGCTGAAGCTTGAAAGCAGATCTTTTAGCAATTGCTAGATAGGTCAGCAGGATGATCGCAGCAAGTACCATACGCGCTCCTGTGAGGAAGAGCGGAGGGCTGTACTGAAGAGCAACCTTGGCGATGGAAAACATACTCGACCAAATTGCATACATGACAATCACTATCGAAACTGACATGTGGCAAGGATACCACAGGTTAACCTAGAGATCAACCTGTGGAGTAAAAATTTTATTCGATGCGAATTGAGTAGAAACGGGTCGCTTTCCCATACTTCACCAGTAAGAGAATCCGTTTGTTTTTGCCGTTTTCAGCGATCGCTTCTTCATAGTCTGTAGTATTAGATACTCTTTTGTGGTTGATCGCCTGGATCAGGCAGCCAGGTCGAAGTCCCGCAAGTGAGGCAGGTGAGCCTGGTTTCACTTTTGTAATGACGACCCCTTCTTCTGTTGTACTATATCCTAATTGGCGAGCAAGTTCTGCGGAGAGATTTTCGACTTCGATGCCCAGTTTTTGGGAAACGACTGCAGGTGTTGTCGACTCTTCGGAAAGTGAGCCCAATTTCACAGAGAATGGAATTCGTTTACCTTTGCGGATAACCATGAGTTTCGCTTCAGTATTTGGATCCATCATAGAAATCTGATTACGGAACGTCTCACGAGATTTGATCGGTTTTCCATTCAGCTCAAGGATGATGTCGCCAGTTTGGAGGCCTGCTTTATCTGCAGGAGAATTTTTCGCAACAGAGGTGATGAGCACCCCTTCTGCTTTCGGAAGGTTAAATCCTTCGGCAATTTCTTTATCGACGGTTTGAAGTTCAATGCCTAAGAAGCCGCGGGTCACACTTCCTTTCTGTACGAGCTGATCCATTACGTGGCGTGCCATGTTACTAGGGATTGCAAATCCAATACCCATGTAGCCACCACTTCGAGAGGCAATCGCGGTGTTGATTCCGATCACTTTCCCTTCTAGATTTAAGAGGGGTCCACCAGAGTTGCCTGGATTGATCGCTGCATCTGTTTGAATGAAATCTTCGTGATCCGTGATCTTGAGTCCTTGTCTTCCAAGCGCGCTGATCACACCCACAGTCACAGAAGCTTGGAGTTGGAACGGATTCCCAATCGCAATCACCCATTCGGCCACTTCGAGATTTTCAGAATCTCCGAGCTCTAAGAATGGAAAGTCTTGTCCATCGATCTTCTCAATTTTCACAATAGCAAGATCTGTGCGAGGATCGGTTCCAATGAGCTTTGCGGTTCGGACTTGTCCATCATTGAGGGTTACTTCAATTTTATCTGCGCCTCGGACCACGTGGTTGTTCGTCATGATGAGCCCATCCGCAGAGACGATAAAACCAGAGCCTTGACCAATTTGAGGTTGGGGAGCAATAGGTCCTCCTCGGGGAGAACCGAAAAAGCGATTCAGAAAATCATCACCGAAAAGGTTCCCATACGGATCTTGCTGTCCGAAATGTTCATTATCGGCAGGGTTAATCTCGACACGTAAGAACACGGCGGCAGGTGTTGCCTTTTTCGCCACCATTGTAAAGAATTGCGAAAAACTTTTTGCATCACATTTACAAGAGGGCGATTTTTCCTGTGTTGTCATAGGTGAAGCAAGAAGAAGAGATGTTGCGATCAGGGTGAAATATTTCATAAAAAATTCCTCCATCAAACGCTTTTTTATACCAGGAAAAAATCTTTTTATCTAGACAAATGCTTGATTTAAGAGTTCCTCAAAGAGTGAGCGATGTTTTTCGATGTGAGAGTGGTGTGTCAGTTCTTGCACACGGATAGGAACTGCCGTGATATATCCTTCAGCGAGTAAGACAACATCGCTGTCGTGAGGCTCATCATGATACTCCCACTTTTCTCCGAGCCAATAGTAAGGTGTTCCTTCTGTCGGATGGATTCGTTTATCAGGATCGTCATTCATATAACCCAAACCCTGCTGAGCAAGGCGGATCCCTTTGAACGGTTTATCAGGGAAGTTCACATTTAGGATGGTTCCCGTTGGAAGAGGATGCTTTAACGTATGTTCAATGATCGGCACGATGTACTTTTTCAGAGGATTGAAATCAGTTTTTTCATATTGTTCATACGAAAAAGCAATTCCTGGGACTCCTCTTAGCGCCCCTTCAATCACTCCCCCGACAGTTCCGCTATAAAAAACAGTACGTCCCGAGTTAGATCCCCGATTAATTCCTGATAAAATGAGATCAGGCTTTGTGGGTAAAAAGGCATTAAGCCCCAGTTTCACGCAGTCGGCAGGCTTTCCAGAAACCTTCCAAGCTTTGACACCCGATTTCCACTCGACTTCTTCCATCCGAAGAGGGTTGTTGATGGTAATGCTGACGCCCGCACCTGATACGTTTTCAGAAGGAGCCACGACCATCACATCAGCAAAAGGAACAATGGCTTCCCAAAGAGCTTTAATGCCTGGAGCATAGAGACCGTCATCATTGGTGATCAAAATTTTTGGTCTCATTACCGTACCCGGGGTTGATGTTTTTGTTTCGTGAATTCAGACACGACTAAGATCAGGAGCAGTCCTGTTAAAAAGGCAGGAAGCATCGGAGAAATCGAGTAGGGGAGCAACGGATTCACAAGAGGCCATGTGGCGGCAATGATGCCCCCACCTAGAATTCCGGCCCAGGCACCGAACTTATTAACCCTGTTCGAGTAGAGAGAAAGAAGAACAAGTGGTCCAAAAGAAGATCCAATTCCGCACCACGCATACTGGACAAGAGAGTAGATTGTATGCGTTTTACTGAAAGCGATGAAGAAGGCAATAATTCCCACGATCAAGACGCCCGAGCGAGAAACAGCTAGGAGCTCTTTGGAAGAGGCATGGGGGCGGAAGAGTCTCTTGTAGAAATCTTCTGTTAGGCTCGAGGTAAGCACCAAAACTTGTGAGCTCATCGCATTGATGGTAGCTGCCAAAATTGCGCAAAGCACGAATCCGACAATAAAGGAAGAGAAGGAGGCTTGGACCATCTTGATAAAAAGCATTTCTGGGTCAGCAAGTTGTGCTTTAAAGAAAGGAATGCCGACGAGGCCTACCAGCGTTGCAGCTCCGAGCGATAGGACCATCCATGACATTCCAATCCACTTTGATTTGTGAATTTCAGAGACATTTCGAATCCCCATGAACTTCGTCACAATGTGCGGCTGTCCAAAATACCCAAGACCCCATCCAAAAGTCAGAGAAATAATTGAGACCCAGGTTTTCATCGAAAAGTCAGGGAATAAAGAGCGAGTTAAATGATGGGTATCCAAACTTTCGGATATTCCATGGAATCCACCCACTTTTCCCATGAGGTTCAGTGGGACCCCAATAATTACCAGTAATAAAAAACAGCCTTGGAAAAGATCAATCCAAGCTAAAGTGACATACCCCCCAGAAAAGACATAAGGGATCACGATCAAGATTCCAATGATGATGGCTACGCCATATTTAATATCAAAAAGCGACGTGAGAAGATCACCAAGGCCTGTAAGCCCCGCCGAGATGTAAATGGTATAAAAGACAATTAAAATGGCCGCAGAGAAAAATCGAATAAGCCCTGATGTATCTCCCAGCCTACTTTCAAAGAAAGAAGAGAACGTCAAACTATTAAATTGCTCTGTTGCCACGCGGATCTTAGGCGCAACCCATTGCCAGTTGAGGTACATGCATATAATTAGCCCAATCGCAACCCAGGCTCCGCTGATTCCTTGTGTGAAAATCGCGGCCGGATAGGCCAAAAAGATCCAGCTGCTCATATCACTGGCGTGAGCTGCAAGCGCTGTTAGCCAGTAATTTAATGACCTGCTGCCAATAATAAAATCTTCAGCCGACAAGCTCTTGCGATAAGAGAAATAACCGATCCCTAGCAAGATAAAAAAGTATAGAACAATCGCTAAGAGTTCTAATGTGTACAAATTGGCTACTCCAAAAATCATTATCGTAGCACACTTAAGAAAAGATGGCTATCTACGAATTGCCTTGTCTGAGCCATATTCGTGGCTTGCTTGAGCCAAATTTGTCCGGACATTAGGGAAAGTCTCTTCAAGGAGTTTAATGACATCTTTCACATCACGGCGGAGAGACTCTTGCCCTACAGGGCATTGACAGGTTATACGAGCAAAATGATACAGCTTGGCAAACTCTCGGATTTCTTCCTCTGCAATAAAGATCAGCGGACGAATGATGGTCACACCATAATCATGCATCGGGACCTTGGGCAAATTGCCAGCAAACTCACCTTTGTGCATGAGATTCATCAGCAATGTTTCAATATTATCATCTCGATGATGGCCAAAAGCAACTACCTTGCACCCTAATTGATGAGCCGTTTCAAAAATCAATTTACGTCGCTCTCTCGAGCAGCTGTAACACTCTAGGGTCTCTCTCTTTTGGGTCGAATGACAAATCGTCAGTGGCACACCCAATTCCTCACAAATCGGCTTAATAAATTGCTCACCCAGAGACGACCCACACGAAAACTCACCTCCCACATGGACGGCATACAGTTCGAAGGGAGGAAAACCTCTCCCTGAAATCGCTTTTAACAAGTAGAGAAGTGTCAGACTATCTTTTCCTCCGCTGAGTGCAATTAAAATCTTTTCTTGTCCCTCAACCAACTTAAATTCATACAGCGCCTTGCGACACATACTTTCAAGGCGTCGTCCTAAAGAGGTCCAGGGTGGTCTAGCAATTGGTAGGTTCATCATGCAATAAATTATAGCGACGATTATACTCGTTCCTCAATTGAAAGGATATCGAATGGATAAACCAGGAAGAAACGACCCTTGTCCTTGCGGATCAGGAAAGAAATTCAAAAAATGTTGCGAAGCAAAAGCCTCCAAAAAAACGATCGGCACCGCCCAGGTCCTCACAGGTCCCAATAAGATGTCTTCCCTCTTCGGCCGCGTCATGGCTCCCCCTGCTCCACAAACTCCAAAAGATGAGTCTTGAGGAATATCGAACGTATTTGTTATAACTTTTAAAACTAATGCTGGCTTAGCTCAATTGGTAGAGCACCTGATTTGTAATCAGGGTGTTGAGGGTTCAAGTCCTTTAGCCAGCAATTGAATAGTAGGGCTCGTAAAAAGCTGCCGCGTACAAATTGCTTATAAAGAACTAACGGAAATGGGAGAACCTATCGTCGAGATAGGTATGCAAAAGGACAGACTTACTAAAGAATAGTTTTTTCGGGGGTGTCGTATAGTGGCAATTACAAGGGACTGTAAATCCCTCGCCTTCGGGCTTCGTGTGTTCGAGTCACACCGCCCCCAATAACAAAACCCGCATTAGCGGGTTTTTTTATTTGGGGCGAGCAAACCAACAGTTTGGCTTGCATGTGTGACGAGAGTTGAGGTCGATGTTTTGCTTTAGCAAAACCGACCGAGCCCCCGTAGCTGCGAAGCGGCGCGAGGGGGCACACCGGAATACCCGCATTAGCGGGTTTTTTTATTTGGGGCGAGCAAGCCAACAGTTTGGCTTGCATGAGTGACGAGAGTTGAGGTCGATGTTTTGCTTTAGCAAAACCGACCCTGGCCAGTTCCTCGCAAAGCTCGTTACCTCTCACCCGCCCATGACCCGAACTATTGGGTCGCTTCTCAGAGACTTGAATTCCATTCCTTCTTCGATTAGCAGATGCAAATTTTTGACAACTTTGATGCGATGGCCTAATCTTTTGGCCTAAATTTATAGGCTTGTCATGTCAAACACAATTCAGAGTTATTGGAATCAGGGTGTTAAATGGGCGACTGGAAAATACCAGCAATTACCCACCTTAGAGGCCTTTCTTAATCAAAAAGTAGATCTAGTAAAGAAAGCGAGCTGGGCCTTTTATCAAGAGACGCAGAAAGAGGCATCGCTGAAGTTCGATCGAGGGGTTATTTGGATCAAAAGCAGCACACCCCTTTTGATAGAGGCAGGAAAGCAGCGTGCCTGGAATATCATGGTGATGGGCAGAAATTTTCTGTGGAATTACCGAAAAGAACTCATAGGAAGTGTCGTTGTGGGAGGCGCAGCTCTTTGTCTCTATCGACTCTGGAAAAATCTTCCTGAAAAGCCACTTGTAAGCATGGTGACGTCTCTCAACCATGCAAGACTTACGATTGAAAAACCTAAAGGTGAACCTTTACCTCCTATTGCCACACTGATCTTTTGCATCGACACGAGTGGGAGTATGAATACAGAGGAGCGCTCAGGTGCTGTCAAAGAGGCTCTAAATACACTTTTAGACGATGCACAAAAACTGATTGATCAAACACCAGGGGCTACTATCTACATTGAGATCATTGGCTTCAGCAATTCTGCTCGTATGATTACACCCCTGACACTGCTTGGGAAAAGACAAACACTTGAAGCCGTAAAAGAACAGATCACCGGGACCGTTTTTGGTGGAGGAACGGCCATCCTTTCAGGGTTACAACAAGCGACAAACGATATTGAGAAAAAGGGGATGGGTTCTCGTACGGTGATTTTATTAACAGATGGAGAGGATAATGGTTATAATGCGCAAGCTCTTTCACAGATTCAAGTGAAATTAACCAAGGCAAAAGCCTCTCTATTTGGTATTGGGATCGGAGCTGCACATAGCAAAGCTACACTGAGTGCAATTACAGTAAACGGAACCTATATCGATACAACGTTGAAAGATGGGCCTACTATTCAAAGCTCCATTGCAGCGATTTACCACCGGGCTGTTGCTCCTTTTACAGAGCTGCGGCTCACAACAGCCCAGCTGGAGTCTGGCTCTTGGTCTGTGCTTGGGAGGGAGGGAGAGGTTTTAAATCTGGGGGTCTTGGAAGAGGGGAAGGTCCTGCAGGAGCATATTATCATTCATGTAGAGAAGCTTAAAAAACCCGTTGATTTAACAACGGTGACTTTCTGTCTGAGGTTTATAGATCCTCAAGGGAAAGAGGGGACTGTCTTGCTACCTTGGAATCCCACCACCGTTGCTGACCCTGCAGTGATCAGAAACTAAACCCAAAATTCACGTCGACGCCGTAGAAGTTGTAGGTGTTGGCTGGAAGACCGAGAGAGCTTCCATTCGACAGCTTGGCTGTTGTGTGTCCGTTTTGCCAGTGCTCGTAGAAAGGATTGATAATCAGCGAATACCTTTTATTCTGTGTCAGGTAGAAGGTAAAAGGCATTTCAGCATAGAAATTATTAAACGTTTTCTGTAGTACCCAGCGAGCTCCTTTCAGGGGGATAATCGAGACGGTGGGGTAGACTTGCGCCATCCAAGTGTAGTTCAGACCAATGGAGAAGCACGAAGTGACGTTGTAGTTCGTGAGGATTCCTAGAGGGATGTAGAATTCATCATAGTTGAAAAGAAGTGAAGAGCCCGATTTGGGGCTCAATTTTTGTCCAATGTAGCGGTACCCGACGCCCGAAAAGAGGGTTAAGAACCAATCTTTTTTCTCAGGAGCATAGGTGTATCCTAGTCTCTCTTGGGTATCAAAGAAGAGGATCGATCTTTCGCCTGCAGGACTATGGGTATTTCCTTGTCTCCAGGAGAGTTTTGCAGCTCCATAGAATCGATTAAGGGGGCGGTATTCATACATCGCTTGCATGCCGCCTAAGCTTCCTTTGAAGGTTCTATGGTCATGCGGCTGGAGGGTGACATAGCTGTAGTTTGCACCGATTTGGAAGCGAGAATTGGGTTCGACGACGTCAATTTTTTGGAAAGTGGGAGGTTGTTCTTGAACGGGCGACTTTATCTCACCCACGTAGTCGCTTTCGTTAAAGCTGATATACCCCAATAGAGGTTGCGAGACAGCCGCTAGAGAGAATAACGTATAATTGAACGCCTTCATTGTCACCTACACTTAATTTCCTGGTAACATGGGTAGTGCTAAAAGTCCAACAAGAAATATTAGAGAGTTCTCCTCTAGAGGGTTTTTATGATTATCAGACGTTATATTAATTATTTGAATTTAATGTTATTTTAGCTATATTAGAACTAGGTGTGGGTTGATGCTCACACTCATCAAAAAAACTTACACTCAATAAGAGGAATGTATGAAAAAATGGAACACAAAACAATTTAAACGACGAAAAGCACAAATTGCAAAAAGACTCAAAATGTATAGCCGCGATCTTCAAAGACTTTCACGTCATTTAAAAAACTGGTAATTTACATCTTTGAGATCAGGTCCTCGGTTCATTGTAACAAGAGGATCCTGATCTCTCTTTATTTAAGACTTTCTTAAAATTCTAAATCTACGTCTGTGAAGTAGGGTTGTTTGGTTTTCCGCGATGGAAGTCGTTTTCGACTCATTTTATGGGGATGGCTGCGGCTACGAGAGGCAGCTGTTGCTACACCTCCACGGTGACCAATTTCACGGAAATAGTCAGGGCCATATTCGCTAGAAACAGCACGGCCTCCCTTATGACCAATTTTTCTATAGAAATTATGATCGTGGGTCGCAGCAGTCGCTTTCCCGCCACGTCGCCCAATTTTTTGGTAGTGCTCCGCTCTGAATGGGCGGCTTCTTCTTTTTTTTATACGTGTAACCATAAATACCTCCTATTTTCTTAGGGAGATATGGTTTTACATACCTCGGATCAAAATTATTCCTGATTTGATAAAAATGCAAACAAAAACAATTTATCATCGATTAATCAAATTAACGTTGTTTTAACTTGTGTGCTTTATTGTTTTTTTAGTTCAAGTGGCGAGAGAGCTCTTAAGAAAAAAATCTTCAGCAAACAAAAAAAACTCTTGTGTAGATTTTGAAAAAATTTTACACCACAAGATAAGAAGATGTGAAAATCACAACCTTCCATATCAAAAAAAGGAAAAAGCTGTGGCAAAGAAAAAAGTAAAGAAAGCAAAGAAAACCCGTAAGGCAGGTGGCCTTACAACGCTGACCTATTCTGTAACAGCAGAATTACAAGCAATTGTTGGATCTGGTAAGTTAACACGTCCTCAGATCATCAAAAAACTGTGGGCTTATATTAAGGCTCATAAACTTCAAGATGCAAAGAAACGTCGTATAATCAACCCAGACAAAAAATTAGCAGAAGTTCTTGGTAAAAAGCCGATCGATATGCTCAAGATGGCTGGCGCAATCAATAAACATATCAAGAAGTAATTTTCTTTGATTTGAGTAACTCCCCGGAAGCAATTCTACGGGGAGTTTTCTTTAGGTCTTTTTTTCGCAAAAGTTTCTGTCAAGTTTGTCAACCGATTCCAAACCTTTTCATAGATGCGGCAGAGAGCTCCGTTTGCAACGACATTGCAACACGTGACAATAGGATCTAGGATCACATTAAACGCTAGAATGATGGCCACCATTTCGGCATTGAAGGAAAGATACGATTCATAGATGGGAAGCATAATAAAAATAGCTCCTCCAAGAACTGCGGCTGTTGCAAACCGTGCGATGACAAAAGCGACACTAAAAATGGCCCAGGTAAAGAAATCAGGAGGATGTCCAAAGAAATGGTGATAGATTAAGAAACAGAGAAAAGAGTTGGTAATACAGTCGCCAATTTGTTGAATATTTGTAGTGGCAGGAATGACAGCTTTTGCAAAAGATCCATTTTGGAGATTTTTTGCGGTTCCTTCAATGGTCCAGGGCATGGTGGAAATACTGCAACTTGATGTAAAGGCCAGGCTTCCGGCAGGAAGCAGATTTCTGATCGACCTGAATACATCACTTAAAGTCCAGTTGCTTCCGAGAATAAATAGAGTGAGGATATAAAGAGCAAGGAGAGTCACAAGCCACATGAGTAGCGTACTGTATGGAAGCAGAATATCCTGGAAAAGATTCGTTTGATACATGCGAGCGACAAATCCTAATACAAAGAGGGGAATTACACGGGAGAAGAGTTTTGTTAAAACCCACTCTGCTTTTGCTTTTCCCTGCTCAATGAAATGTAGGATCGCTGGTCGGTTTGTAAAGGCTGCAATGGTTCCAAGAACGAGTCCAAATAGAGCTCCTTTATCGGCAGTCCACCAGAGAGGTCTTGAGATGGGCAATCTCCAAAGAGCGGAAAAATCGAAGTTGGACGTCGTAAGCTTTAAAGGAGGGAGGTATTCAATGGCCAGGTGTCCACCCATATAGGCGTACCACACACTTGAGAAGTTTGATAAAGCTTCGAATAAAATCAGCGAGATAATAAAGAGAGGCGCTTGTCTCTTAAAAGACCCGATCGCGTGAGCTATGAAAAAACCGACAGTCAGGGGGAGCATCCACATCAAAAGATCTTTGATAAAGATACTGATCGTGTAAAGGGTTTGATGCATCGTTAGAGGAAGCTGATGTGCAAATGAGAAATAAAGGGCTAAGAGAAGAAGAACTTGGACACCTCTATTTTTACTAAAAGTAAACATTTGCCCACCTCTTGTAGGCACGTGATTCTATCAGATTCAATGATTAATATGTTCTCCAACGGATGTTGACAGATTTGCAGGTCTTTTTTTCTCATAATACATGAGAGTGGGCAGCAGGATGACAACGGTTCCTAGAATGATCCCTGTCAGAGGATAAATTGTGGCGTTGTACATCGATCCTGCAAAAGCGACAACGAGTGCTGCGATCATGAGACGAGCACTGGTCAGAAGGCTGGAGGTGACTCCTTTAATATCTGGGAGAATCTCCATACATTCAGGAAAATAGAGTCCAATAACCCAATTAGCTCCATAAGCATAGAGAACCATCCCTACTGTCAGGAGGTAAGGATCTCTAGGAGCAAAGAGGGTCACAACGCCCAAGAAAACACCGCCGAGTACAGTCAATACAATGCCAGCCTTTTTGACACGAGGGATCCCCCATTTTGCAATGGTACGATTAATCGTTAAACTTCCTGCAACCCATCCTCCTAAGACTGCTGCTTGAATAAAGGGGAATATGGCTTTGCTAACCCCAAATTCAACCACAAAGAGAACCGATGAGCCTGATAGGAAGGCAATGTAGCCTCCGAAGATCACGCTAGTTACAAGCGTGATTTGCCAAAAAGGAAGACATAAGAAAGCCCGTTTAAAATCTTGAAGGACTTTATCAGCTTTCAGAGGGAGCCTTTTTTCAGCAGGGAGCGTCTCTTCAAACATGAAAAGACAGACGATTAAACTGATTGTGACAAAAAGGGCAATCGCTAAAAAATTAGAGCGGAACCCAAAGGAGTAGTTGAGATATCCTCCCAGCATAGGAGCTGCCGCCATGATGAGGGGCACAGTTGTATTCAGTTTGTTAAGGGCAGCAATCGCTCGTTCTTTCTGAAAGGCGTCGAAGATAATGGCTGTTCCCAGCGTGAAGCATCCACCGCTTCCAAGGCCTTGTAAGATACGACCCCACAGCATCTGATCCATGTTTTGTGAAACAAGAGTCAGGATACTTCCTGCCAGGAACATCCCGAGTGCCACAAGAATGGGTTTCTTCCTACCGTAAGAGTCTGAAATCGGTCCATAAAACGGTCCTGAGACGCAAATCCCGACAAAGTTCCATGTGAGAAGTCCCTGGATTTCACTTTCGGTGGCAGAGAACCATTTCATCATGTCAG
The DNA here is from genome assembly GCA_964571465.1 of uncultured bacterium. Classification (GTDB taxonomy): domain Bacteria; phylum Chlamydiota; class Chlamydiia; order Chlamydiales; family Rhabdochlamydiaceae; genus PALSA-1444. Next base: position 168,721 of record CAZNAR010000002.1, on the reverse strand, counting down.
GGAAGGCTGGTAAATAAATATCTGTCTCAATGCAAGCAGCAATGAAGACAACAATAATCAAAAATAAATATTTTAATTCTGTTCTACGATTCATATAGGAATCCTAGTATAGTGCATTTATGGATGTACATGTTCTTTGTCAGCCCATGAAGCTGAAAAGAGGCAAATAAGTGGGAGAATCTGCTGTGAAGCTAATACTTAATGAGTATAGGAGAGCTCTAGAATTATTTCTACCTCTTTTTGTAGCCTTATCGAGGCTGGAGGCAGAGACCCAAACAGACCCTTTTCAGGTTGCCTTCAAACATCTCGAATCAAAAGGGATAGGATTTAACAAAGGGTACTCTACTTTAGAAACATTTTTTGCATCTACCGAGGCCTGGGAAGGGAAGTGGCTTCCGTTTCTCGACCTTCGGGGCCATCTTTTTAATAACGGGAGGTCGGCCGTTAACTCAGGGATCGGAGTCAGGTATCTAGCAAAAAGGGTTTGGGGTGGTAACCTCTACTATGACTACAGAAAAACAGATAGAGGGCGCTATAACCAAGTGGCTCTCGGGTTGGAATCGCTGGGGGAGTTTTACGACTTCCGGTTAAATCTCTACCATCCGTTTGGAAAAAAGGTTCATGGTAGTGAATTTGCTTTAGACTCTTACTGTGCAGAAGCAGGTATTCATGTGAAAAAGGCACTTTGCTTTGCAGCAGGTCCTTACTATTTGAATGAGAAGGGAAAAGTAGCCTGGGGAGGAAAAGTCAGAGGAAATGTCGTGATCTATGATCATGCGCTGCTTGAAGTGGGCACATCGTACGACCACTTGTTTCAATGGGTCGTGCAAGGTCAGCTGACGATTTCTTTTACGTTTGGTGGCAAGAAAGAAGGGAAACCTCTTCCACAAAGATCTCTTCAATCAATCAATAGATGGGAAATTATTCCCGTTACTCAAAGGCGGTAGTTTTTTTTTGCATTTAAGTAGAAAATTTTCTCCTGGTCGCTATAAGGGTAAATGGAAAGAGCGGTCTTTAAGATTCTGAAGATGTCATCAAAAGAGATGAAAACCGTATCAGGTGGGCAATTGCTTCCAACCATACACCTTTCAGTTCCAAAAATACGTACGGCTTCTCGGATATAAGAGATCATCAGATCTTCATTGTTATTTTGAAAGATCCACCCTAGGCATGATAGTTTAAGAGATATATTGGGGTATTTAGCAATTTGACGTAGTCGTTGACTCCATGCAGGTAGGTCATCGATGCTTCCCTTTAGGGGCCAACCTAGGTGCTCTAATATTACAGGAATATTTGGAAATGCTTTAAGAAGCTCACAGGCGTCGGGAATTTGAATATCAAAAATCTGCATTTCAAAGCCAAGGTTAAACTTTTCTAAAAGAGAGTATCCTTCTCTCCAAGACGAGTCTTTCATGTAGTCGTCTCTTTCTGCGCCAAAAGATCCTGCAACGAAATTAAGTGGCATTCGAATAGTTTTTAAATTACGGCATTCGAGTTGTTGTTCGAGGATTTGCTCTACGTGAGGATCAGCAAGAGGTGCAAAGGCGGCTATTCCTTGAGGAAAGCCAAACTTATCTGCTTGTTGTTGGACCCACTTTGTTTCTAAAACTCGATTTTGAGGAAACCCACCACACTCGATATGTACTGAATGTGAAATAGGCTGGTTCTGACACATTTTTAGATACTCAGGCACTTCAAATCGATGATTCAACACTCCACCTGATAGACGTTTAAGCCAGACTGGAGGGTGATTCAAATCCCAAATATGCATATGCGTGTCGACAATCGGTCCATTATACATTGAGACCTTCAGACAGTCGATGAGCTATCACTGTTTTTCCGTGTCTACCATGCCAGTGATAAATCACGGCTTCCGGGTTCTCTCCATAACACCGACTCCAATTATAAATCTGTGGCAGTTCATGAAAAGGGTGTGAATCGAGAAGCTTGGATAAAATATCTTGATCTCCTGCATACAGGTGGTTCGAATCAAACGCCGCTTCTGCCCATGCTTCAATGAGGGGAAGGCCATACTCAAACACTATCACTCCAGAATTGTAAAGGTGAGGATCGATGTCCTTTGCAATTGCCAGAGAAGGGTAAGAGAGAAGCGGCTTTAGGGAGTAACGTATTTCACAGTCTAAATCAACCCAGATCGATTTCTGGTACGGAGATAGAAGGCAAGCTAGCGGCTTTTTAAACCAGCCGCTGCGCTGCGACCAAAATTGCTTTCCGTACAAATTTTCCCACTCTTCTGCCTGTTTAGGGTCTATTTCAGTTTTTTCTGTCACAAAAATATCAGCGACTTCTAGACGTACGACGGTGGCTCTTGTTTGACACCACTCTCTTGCTTCAGGAGACATCCCAAAGTCAACGACGGTGACGGGAAGCGAATTAAATTGGGAGTAGTGGTGCCACCACCAGGGGAGGAGCCATTCTTGAGTCTGATCTGTTGCAATAAGAACCCCTTCTGGTGATGAAGGGGTTTTTAAATTCCACCGAATCACTTTTTCTTGGAAGCTTTTCTTCCGAGAATAATAATTAAGATTCCAGCTCCAATTAAAACAAAGCCGCCGAGTTGAAGCTCATCTGCGAGTTTTGAGTAGTAGGCGATCTGCTCTTTTCCAGCGGCAATCTTTTTTTGTGCGCCTTGCATTGATCCTTCTGTGAGTTGTTTTGCAGTCGGTGAGAGTGAAAAAAGGCTATTGGCCTGATTGACTGTCTTCTCTGCACTTTTCACTTTCAGTGTTCCTGCGGCCACTTGCTCTTTGATGTTGTTCGACACGAACAGCATCACCACACCAATAATTAAAACGATAAATCCAAAAACTCTTTTTAAATTCATAAGACCCCTTTTTAAGTATTTAATTGTCATATCAAGGAAAAATTGTAAAGAGGAAGGTTAACCTGCTTGGATTAAGGGCGTTGGAGGGGGTGATTAATTTAAATGCTTTGTTTGTAGGAATATGTTACTCTTTGAGTCTACAAAATTTAGGAACACATGTTATTCAAAGAATTAATCACCGACGAAAGAATCCTCAAAACTTTAGAGGGTCTTAAATATGAGAAAGCAACGCCGATTCAAGCGGAAGCAATCCCTCAAATCTTAAAAGGAGGAGACCTTCGCGCTTCTTCGCAAACTGGAACTGGAAAAACGGCAGCGTTTCTTCTTCCGACGATTATCAAACTTTCTCAGTCGACCAGTCGGAAGGGACCCAAAGTGATCGCACTTGTTCCAACTCGAGAGCTTGCAATTCAAGTAGCGGCGGAAGCAGCAAAGCTCGGCCGTGCTGTGAATCTGGTGACAGTGACTTTATACGGTGGCGTTCCTTATCAAAAACAGATCCGAGACCTTTCAAGACCTCACGATATCATCATTGCAACGCCTGGAAGGCTCATGGATCTCATGGAGAAGAGAAAAGTCAACTTACACCATGTCGAAGTCTTTATTTTAGATGAAGCAGACCGGATGCTTGACATGGGCTTTATAGGTCCTGTTGAAGAGATTGCGGCTAAGTTGCCAGCAACTAAGCAGACATTGATGTTTACAGCAACATTTGGAAAAAATATTCGAAAGCTCTCCGAAAAAATCTTAAAAAATCCGTTTGAAATTTCGACAGATCATACTGAGAATAAGTTAGAAAATATTGAGCAACATTTTATTAGAACAGATAGCTTAACAGATAAAAACCGTTCTCTTGAAAAGATCATCTCAGAAGCTAAAATCCATCAAGCGATTATTTTCTCTTCTACCAAAAGACAAACAAGACAAATCGCAAATGATTTAAGGGATATGGGACTTGCTGTCGGTTCGCTCCACGGAGATTTGAATCAACGTCAGCGAACAAAAACAATCAGCCAATTCCGTGAAGGAAAAATCAAATTCCTTGTTGCAACTGATGTTGCAGGACGCGGAATCGATGTTTTAACCGTCAGCCACGTTATTAACTTTGATGTTCCCAATACACTCGATGACTATATCCACCGTATTGGTCGTACAGGACGTGCTGGAAACAAAGGGGTAGCTTTCTCTTTCTTCTCTAGTAAAGACTGGGAAGTCAGACGGGAAATCGAACAATTCTCTGGGATCAAAGTTCCTGGTGAAGATAAAAGACCCCAAGAAGGCAACCGTCAAGAGAACCGGGGCCGTGGACCTCGTAGATTTAATAACAGAGGGTTCCGCCCGTCCAAATTTCCTCGTAAAGAAGGCTCTTTTTCTAATAGAGAAGGCTCTTTCTCAGATGATAGACCTAAATTCTCTCGAAAAGAAGGCTCTTTTCCAAAGAAAGAAGGATCCTTCTCAGGTGAAAGACCTAGATTTCCTAAAAAAGAAAGATCTTTTTCAGGCGATAGACCTAAGCAGCGATTTTTTGGGAAGCGGTCTTCAAAAAGACCATCCTAAGCCGCCGCCAAAGGTCCACCCTCCGACATTTTTTCGATGTGCCATTACATTCTGCTTAGAAGCATGAAAGTTGATAGGCACATACGAATATTCCCCAAATAAATTGAAGGTGAAGTGGTTTTCAAATTTGTAGAGGAATCCTGTATTTGCAAAGAGACCGATTCCATTCCCACTCACTCGATGGTCGACAAATGAAGAGCTGTTACGAGCCCAGGCGAATGAGTAGCGAGGCCCTAGCGTAAAGTAATAATCGACTCGATGACTAACGCTAAAGACTGGTTTGAGGCCCAAGCTAAGTGGAACTTGTTGAAACGTCGTTTTCTGATGTTGTCCAAGCGAATGACCATGCCGTGTTGCATATTCAACGCTTCCATAAATATGGAGCCAGTCCCAAATTGGATACGACTCTGAGAGTTGTAGATCGAGTCCGCCATCTTTATAGACTTTTTTCAATGTCGAATCGGTAAAGAAAAAGTAACCGGCTTTGGCTTCTACGAGGGGTTTGCATTCAGCTGCAAGTGCTGCGCTCACAAAAATAGGAATCAGATATTTTTTCATACGTTACCTTATAGTAATTGAAGTGGAAGAACTAGATGCGCCTACGTTGTCAATAGCGACAATGGAATAGGTCACAGTTTGTTTCTTTTGATTATTGTCATTATAGCTCAACTCTGTTGCTGGAACTGTTGCAATGAGGGTTCCATTTCTATAGATCTGGTAGGCAACAATCGTTGTAGAAGGACTAGGTCCCCATGTCAACGCATTATAGAGTTCAGTAACGAGTCCGAAATTGTTGTTTTTTTGCTCTCCAGCAAAGGAAGAAACAGGAGATGGGGTTGGTGGAGTGGGTCCGCTACTGCTATAGACTGCATATGACGGAACATTAGACCAGAGCGCTAGAGTTGATTGAGCGGTTGAGTCGTATGTAATCGGTACTACAGGGAAAGAAGACGTTGGCGCGGCAGCAATCTGCGCAGGTGCTGCTTTCCAACTTGACATAGCATAAATGGAATAATAAGGAAGTGAGGTTGCATTGTCTTTCCAACTTGCCAGAAATTCCTGCGTGTTAGTATCCAAAGTTAGACTGATTTGAGAGAAGGGAGCCGAATTCACTGCAGAAGACCCTGGAATTTGGCCAGCACCAACCCAACCTCCGATGTAGAGGGCATACCAGGGAAGACTTGTTACCTTGTCTACAATAGAGACAAGCAAATTTCCATTGCTTGGATTACTGCAAAGTTGCATCGGACGGACTGTTTGCGGAGCTCCCGTAATAGCCCCTAACGTCGTCCAAGTCCCATCATAGGTTGCATAATTCGGAATGCTTCCGGCATCGGCCCAAATAGCAATCGTTCTATTGGTATTAACATCAAAAACCATAGAAAAATCAGAGGAGGCAACAGGTGCAGTTAAAGGTGCTAACTGGGCCCAGGTTGTTCCATCAAACGCTGCGACTGTCCCAGTGCCCCCCGGCGCTATCCAGACAGCTACAATTTTGTTGACACTTGGGTTATAAGAGAGGGCAATCGAGCCTGTGAAGGGTCCTCCTGCGATAATGGGTGCTGCGGGCGACCAGCTTCCACTTGAATAAACTGAATAAAGAGGTAGGGAACCTGCACCCACCCATGCTGCAACGACTTTATTTATGGTAGGGAAGTAACAAAGATTGATAGCACCTGCGATAAGTGCTGGGTTGAACGTTTCAGACCATGATATTCCGTTGTAAGTACAAAAGTGGCCTGTACCTGTATTGTCACTCCAGGCAGCGAGTAGTTCATTCGAACCTGTTTTATAGCACAGGCTGATTATGGGATATAAAGTGTTAAGATTGCTGGCGTTGACTAAAAGTGGAGAGGAAGACCATGACCCATTGGTGTAAAAAGAAGAAACGATAGACGATGACCCAGTGTCATTCCAAACGGCTACAAATTGATTAGGAGAGGCGGGAATATCAAGACAAAAAATCGGTCCTGTTGTCACTGAAGAACTTGGAATGGGCGCAGAGCTATTCCACGTTCCTTGGTCAGCCCATAGACTGATACACATCAAAAGAAAAGAGGCGATTTTTCTCATAGTTGACTCCTTAATAAAAAATTACATTGTGTGTTCTTACATATTTAATGACAATTTTTTTTTATGGCATGTTATACTCTATTAAAAATATGAGCCCCTTCATCCCAGTTATCGAATCGCATCAAAGTATCGATTTACCTACCCAACAAGATCACTTGGCCCAAAGTATCGAGTGGAGAAAGTTACGACGAAGTTTCAACACGCTTCAGAAGAGATCTACTTACGATCATCCAGAAACATCAAGGTAAAATGATTTTCATTGTTTCTCACTACACAGCGATTAATGCCCTAGCCCTTGATATTAATAAACCGATGCTCTCTTGCGATCCAGGATCTAAATTCCCTGTGATACCGCTTGAGAATTGTGATATGGTCCAAATGAGAGTCGATCCGAGTGGTTTGCCTGCACAAATTATAATCCATATAAAGGTTCTAGAAAATTAAAGTCGCTTGATCTATGGATAAGTCCATGAACAGTGGACTGCTCTGTATCATCGTTTTATCTTTGATTCATCTCTATGCTAATAAAGCGAAAGTGTTGGGTTGGCTGTGGCATGGAAGGTTTTTGTCGTTTGCTGCAGGACTTTCATTTGCCTATGTTTTTGTCGACCTCTTGCCAGCACTTGAAAAGGGGCAGCCGGTTTTAAAGCGGATGTTTGACACGGTCATTCCGTATTTTGACAAACATGCTTATCTCATAGCACTTTTGGGTCTCTTATTTTACTACGGGATTCAGAGAAAGACTGAGATTCAAAAAGGTGGAAAGTTTTGGCTCACGATTAGCAGCTATCTCCTCTTTAATTTTTTTGTGGGAGCTAGTTTGTCTGACAGTTCAAATCCTGATATTCAGCCTCTCACTCTTTTCACGATCGCAATGGGAATGCATTATTTCGTGCGTGACCACCAAGCTAGGGCTCAAAACTCTCCACTTTTTAACCACAAAGGTCGATGGTGGCTCGTTGGGGCTCTTTTTGTCGGATACGGTGTCGGTTACATAACTCATATTCCCGATGGCGTGGTTGCAGTGGCAGTTTCATTCCTAGCAGGGGGAATCATTCTCAATGTGCTGCATTATGAACTTCCAGAAAAGAAGCAATCAGGGTATCTTTCCTTTGTGATTGGAGCGCTTCTTTACACCGCGCTTCTCATCACAGTAGGGGAAGTTTAAATGAAATTACCGTTGCTGTGTTTATCAATGGCAACCTGTTTTGCCTCGACTCATTTTGACTTAAGTGGTGGTGTTGGATACCGCCGCGATTGGATGGACAGAGAAGTCTACGATTTTCAAGATTCCCACTTCAAAGTGCTCGATGAAAAGCTCAGTGGAATCAACTCTGTCCAGGTAAAAGGTAAAGGAGCGCTGTGGATTAACTATTTCTTGCTTGAGCTCGATGCAGATTTTGCATGGGCTTTAGATGGACATGATACGATGAAAAGTTTTGTCAATGCGACTCCTCCTGTCACTTCCAAGTTCCATTCAGACATCAAAGGACACCTCTATGATGGATCGCTGTATGCGGGGTATTTAATTCATTTATCGCAAGGACCTACATTTTCTTTTTCTCTCATTCCACAGCTGGGATATGCTTTCTATGCCCAGACACTCAAACGGTTTCATACAAGGCCTAAAAATGGTCCTATGACACCGACGAGTACAAATGACCACGGAACACTGCTCAATAATCTGACAGCCTCCTTGGTCTATGAAAAAGATTTTAGACGTAACTGGTACGGCCCTTTTCTGGGATGTGAATTTTTCTTTAGGCTTAATTCCAAAGTCGATTTCTTTGTCGGTTATTCCTATCAGTGGCTTCGCATGAATTATCACGATGGATTTCGGTTTAGCGCCGACGGCTCTTTGGAAGCTGTGCCGGGCTTGTCCCTCGTCATTAGTGACCGGAGCAAAGAATGTGGTCATTACAACACGCAGTCAGCGCAAAAAGGGTGGGCAAAAATAACCTATGAGGTGGCCCCCCGATGGACTTTAGAGCTCTATTCGTCGTTCCTTTCTTTTCTTGTCACACCTAAGAAACTCACGACAACTACAAAAGAGACGGTGACGTTTACTTTTGCAGGACAACAACTCGTAGAAAACAATCACGAAATCACACACAATCGATCGAAAGGTTCTTGGCAATCTTTTGTTTTGGAAGCCTTTGCAAGATATCAATTTTGAGGAGTCATGAGATCGATTCTCTTTTTTCTAGCGCCCTTGCTTTTGTGGGGAAATCTTGAGCACGCCTCTATTTCTGCTTATGCAGTCGATTGTAAAACGGGGAAAGTTGTCCTGAGTATGGAAGCCGATAAGAGCCGCATGCCTGCGTCGTGCATGAAAGTGGTGACAACTGCCGCTGCGCTCCACCTGCTAGGGCCTGACTATCAATTTAAGACAGAGTTAGCGATCGATGGGCCGATCCAACAGGGGGTTCTTCAGGGTAATCTGATCATTCGAGGAGGCGGCGATCCGTGTTTGGGGTCGGATCGAACCTCTGCAGGGTGGGAAAAGCAAATCGAAGCATGGGTAGCTGTCTTGCAAGAAAAAGGGATCAAAGCAATTGCTGGCGAAGTAATTGGGGACGATTCTGCCTGGGAAAAGGCACAAGCACCTGCGAGCTGGGCGTGGGAAGATTTAGGAAATTATTATGGTGCGGGCGCCTCGGCCCTTACGTTCAATGAAAATAAAACCGTCGTGACATTTAAGCCAGGCTCAGAAGAAGGAGTTCCAGCTAAGATCATCAGCGTTGTTCCAGCCGCAGAAAATTTTGTGATCCAAAACGAGGTGACAACCGGGCCCGTAGGCTCGGGAGACAGAGCTTGCATTTATGGTTCAGAATATTCGATGACACAATTCGTCCGAGGAACGGTTCCTGCAGGAAAAGAAGAGTTTTCCATCAAGGGATCGATCCCAGATCCTGCAAGGCTCTGCAGTGAACTTTTATCACGGACCCTTCAGAAGAAGGGGATTAAAGTGGTTCATCAAAAGAGGGCTGCCCAAGACCGACAAGTCATCCACACAACTCTTTCACCCAAAGTGAGTGAAATTGTCTACTGGACCAACCAAAAGAGCGTGAACTTATATGCGGAGCACTTGATTAAGGCGATGGGTCGGGGGACAACAACATTAGGAACAAAGGCGGCTGTGCAATTTTGTAAAGAAACAGGGGTCCCCACAGGTGGAATGAATATGGTCGATGGCTCAGGCCTTTCAAGAAAGAATTTTATCACCGCAGAGCAACTGGCGATGATTCTTGTCGAAATGAAAAAATCTCCCCATTTTCCCCACTTTCTCCAATCGCTTCCAGAGGAAATGCCAGGCGTTTTTGCCAAGTCGGGCTCGATGTCATTCACTCGCTGTCTTGCAGGGTACAAAGGGGATATTGCTTTTGCCATCTTGATTAATTATGGAGATGATTCGAAAGAGATGGAAAAGAAGCTCGATCAGCTGGTGACCGAGCTTCACTAAAGACTATTTACAACCGCAAATACGGGTTCTTGAGTAGTAATCTGCAGGTTTAGATTCCAATGCATTGAGAATCTCACGGCTTGCTAAATTATTTTCGACAAGCATCTGAACGACCTGGGGACTTTCATTGCCAAATTGCATTTGCCGTTCGGTATGACCGGTTGCTGCATAGGCAGGAAGCAGACCTGGGGCCAGTCCTAACTCAAGAAGCCTTTCCCAGAGAAAATCACTGCGTGTGCCTGCGGCAAATTTTTGCACTCCACCTGTTAGTTTGATACACTCTGGAAGAGGATCTAATGCTGTTGCATCTTTAGGATGAACGAAAAGAACCATTGAAAACCGATCTTTATTAGGCTCAAGAGCAAGCACGCGGTGTTTTGCACTCTTAAAAAGACCGTTGGTCATGTTTTGAAGCATATCCCCCACATTCACAATGAAGGCGTCTTGGGGCACCACAACATTGAGCCATTGGCCATTCATTTCAACTTGGAGTCCTCTCTCTGTTGCAAACGGAAGAATAGCGAGGAGGTCAATGTCTGTATGAGCAGCAGCCCAATAGAGTGGACGCTCCACATCGGATAACATCGCATCATCCATTCCAGGGTAGTAAAGAGAACGCAAGATTGTTTCACCGTTTTGCGTCTCTCTATTTAAGAGATCCAGCGGGAGGTCTGACTGTGCATGGAGATTGATCGTTGCAACAATTGCTTCTTGCAGGGGGACAACATACTGCTCGAGTTCAGTAAAGAGTGTCACGATCGCCTCTTTAAAACCGGGCTGATCGGGCCATACATTGGGTGGAGTGTTTCCTTCACGTCCAAAGTGATAAAACTCTTTAAAGTCTTTCATTTTGTTGCCTTTTGCAGTTTCTCCAGGAACAAAGCCCCGTTGTCCTTTAACCGCTGCTACACTGCAAGTCGCTTTAAATTCCGGGCTGCTTCTATAAAAAATTTCTGCTTGTGCATAGGCTTCTTTAATGACTGCAGCATCGACACCGGTATTTCTTACGGCAAAGAAACCGACGGTCGACATCGCGTCATAGAGCGTTTTTAGGAACGCTTCCCGTTTTTCTGATGTATAAAAATCATTCATGTCGACAACTGGTATCCGTAGATCTAGAGAGTCGGTCGTTGAGACAGCTTCCGCGCTATATCCCAGGGAAGGAATCATCGATCCCATTAAAGTTAGAAAAAATACGCAGCTCTTTACTAATTGCATAGATCCTCCTTTTGGATCTTCAAGACTCTATCCAAAAAAATAATATTAATCAAAATCATCCTCTTTTGTGGTAGGATTATAACATATGATTAGGCAAGAGAAATGGGACGATTTAAGACGTAAAATGGAGGAGCTTGGGATTCGAGAAGATGATCTCGTTGAAAAGTTCATTTTGGGATCGGGCAGGGGAGGGCAGAACCTCCAAAAGACCTCTTCTTGTGTTTACTTGAAACATCTTCCAACAGGTGTCGAAGTGAAATGTCAGCGTGAAAGGTCACGCGAGCTGAACCGCTATTATGCAAGACGCGAGCTGTGTGAGAAAATTGAGAGTCAAATCTTCAAAGTCAAAACAGAGAAAATCCAACTGATTGAGAAAAAACGTCGGCAAAAGCGGAAGAGATCTAAAAGAGCTCAACAAAAAGTGCTCGAGAATAAAAAAAATCGAGGGGACATCAAACACCTTCGTGGGAGACCTTTTGAATGAAATGTCCCTGCTATAGCGGTCTTTCATATGATCAATGTTGCAAACCGTATCATGACGGAACTCCAGCTCCCACACCGCTTGTTCTCATGCGATCACGCTACAGCGGATATGCCTTAAAGAAGGTCGACTATATCATCGAAACGACACATCCTGATCTTCTTCCCCAAATTAGAGAAAAAATGGAACTTCTGCAGTTTTGTACTGAGACTTCATTCGATGGACTCGATATTTTGAGTTTTGATGGGGAAAATGTGAAATTTAAAGCTCATCTATCCAAAGATGGAAAAGATCACTCTTTCACTGAAAAGAGTCACTTTAAGAAATTCGACGGAAAGTGGAAATATCACTCGGGGGTCATAGAGTAAGATTTCCCTTCTTTCATGCGGAGCCAATTGTCCCATGAAAAAAGACGTGGCCAGCTTTCCCATTGCGCACGGTAATCAGTGTACTCATTCGGTTCAACCCAGTGGAGTTTCCCCTTTTGCCCCACACGGTCAGGGAATCGCTTTCCATCCAGATGATCGATTTCATGTTGGAAAATACGGGCTGTATAATCAAAGAAAGTTTCTTCTAAGGCATTGCCAGCGCGATCAAAGGCAGCAATCGTGATCTGTTTTGAGCGGGGGACAAGACCGCAGACGTGGTTATCGACTGAGAAACACCCTTCTCGGTCAATCACGACCTCTTCCGAAAGGTCAATAATACGAGGATTGATGTAGGCCCTCAGTTCACCCCATGTTCTCCGTTTTGTGTCGACCCCTATATCAACAAGGATAACCCGTTTGAAAACCCCAATCTGGGGGGCTGCAAGGCCGACCATGCCCCGCTTTTCTGGTTCATTCCGTTCGCCTGCTGCAATTTTATACATCTTGTCGATCAGGTTTTGCGTCTCTGTTGAGGTGATTTCGTGGAGAGGGATCTCCATCGAACGTTCGTTCAAACGTGGGTCATGGGGAGGTAGAAAAATTTCCATGAAAAAAAGCTTACAAGAATCGATTTAATTCTTCAAGAAACGGCGAGCCGCTAATAAGCTTAATAAGCTGCTGGCAATGATAAAATCGGTCGTAATAATAGGCCCCAGAATATCTTGGTGAGGGTGAGATTCAAAGATAAAATATCTATAGTGACCGATACCGGTCATCAATACAAAAAGAGCATAGCCCAGGGCTGTCGCTCCTCGCCAGCCTGCGCGAAACCAGAAACTCAAGATTCCCATCACTCCAAAAGCGATGTTAGCTTTTCCTAGCTCCGATAGAAAGGGTGAGTTAGGCCATCCAATATATTGGGCAACAATATCTCCATGGTAGATTTCTAGATGACCCACCAGGAGACTTTGAAAACCGACGCCAATTGTTAAGAAATAGGTTAAAAAACAATCAACCTTTGAAAAGCCGGGAAGGTTTCTTCTCCAAATGCAATGGATTGTTGCCATCAAGATGGGGAGGATGCAAAACAGATACCGGATTGTAACAACGCTTTCATCAACGGCGGGATCTACCATACCTTTTTAGTAACTTAGCAGTTGATTTTGTTCAAATTATTATTCATTGCTTGTGTTATCTTGGGTGGTCCGATAAACTTTCATTCATGTTTAGAGCTTTCCTACTGCTTGTTTTCCTCATCCCATTCCAGGCACGTTTCTATAAATTTTTAAAGCCTCTTTCGAGCTCATGGATCGATCCTAGTTGGCAACTTCCTCCGTATTTTGAAATCCATGCCGACTTTTTTATTACAGACTTTCTCATCGTATTGCTCGGTGGATGGGCACTTTTTCGTAAAGAGATTCAGCTGGAGAAGTATTTAACCGCCTTTCTAGGTGTTGCTCTCTTCTCGATCATCATCAGCAATTTTGGATCGTATCTACTTCCTTATTGGCGCTGGACGCATCTCTTCTTGGCCTCTTTGCTGGTCTATACTGTTCGGACATGGATCTCTTCCCTAAAAACAATCGCAACCGTTGTTGTCTTGAGTGCGGTTTTAGAGTGCGGTGTGGCGATTCCTCAATACTTGAGTCAGCATCATCTGGGACTCAAAATCATCGGTGAGCCGACCTTGGTATCGAAACATGTGACTGCTTCTCATATAGTCATGCCCAAAAAGGCAGTCACTTCTATTGACTATCTCACACAAAAAGTGGAGGAGCCCGTCAAAATTATCCGAGCCTGTGGGACACTTCCGCACCCGAATATCTTAGGAGGTTTTCTTGTTTTTTCGCTGCTCATGACGTGCTACTTGTATGAAATTAGCGACCGAAAAGGGTGGCTAGCGGCAGCTGTGATGCTTCAACTCATCACCCTTTTTATGACCTACTCCAGATCGGCTCTTTTTGCCTTTTTGGGAGCAATTTTGCTAGGGTGGTTTTTGCAGAAACGGATCACAACCCTTTGGAAGCCGCTCGTGGTCGGGATCGCCAGCGCCATGCTCCTTTTTTTTCCCCAACTTTTTTACAGGGGAGGCATTGTCTCGTATAACGAAGGGGTTCTAAAATCTGATCAGATGAGAGTCTCGATGCAAGAGGTTGCCGTTCAAATGATCCGCGAGCATCCCTGGCTCGGTGTCGGATTCAATAACTACCTCATCGCTTTTGCAGAGTATGTTAAAGGAGCGCAAGTTGAATCGATTTCTGTCCATAATATCTATCTGCTGATTGCGGCTGAAACAGGCCTCATCGGTTTGGCCCTTTTTCTCGGGTTTTGTGGTTTCACACTATATCGGGGATGGAGAGCGAAAGATTCACTAGAAGGGCGAACCCTTCTAGTGCTTTTCATAGCGCTTCTTGTGATTGGAGCTGTTGACTATTACCCACTGGTCTTTCAGCAGATACGACTTATCTTTTTCTTGGTAGCAGGTCTACTATTTTTGATCAGTTCCTTGGTAGTTCCAATTGAAATTAAGCCAGCCTCCACCACTGCCTTGAGCAGAGGTTGAAGCAGATGCGGGAGTCAGTGTGCTTTGCACATGGACCCACGAATCATGCATAGAATTACTGTAGGGAGTCCCTGTTGAAGTGCCTGATGAAGTTCCAGGCGAGCCAGAATCAAACCCCATTGGCGCTTCATACAGTCTCATATACTCCCAAGGGTTCATGTAGTAGAAGTTGCTAACTTCACTCTTTCCTGGGTTTGTGATCACGGGTTCGTTGGGATGGATGTTGGTAATTGTAGGATTTGTCCCTGGAGTTTGGGCGGGGATTTCGACATTATTCAGCACTAGCGGTGACCCTGAGCTTGCTAAAATTTGATCCTCTTTCAGAACAATCCCTTCACTCATATGACGAGGAGTTCCATCTCCCGGATAGACGTAAATCACATCACCTGGCTTTGAGTTCATTTCTGCTTCTTTTAGTGAGGCAAAGGGACGCTCAAACGTTCCATCTCCACCCAGCCTAGCCCGGTTATTTACAAATAAGAAGTGAGTTGCGCTGAATCCTTCTTCTTGACCGAGAGGGACTTTTTTCTTTTTTTTCGTTTGGATTGGGATGATTTCGTTGCGAACGATACGTCGTTTTTCGAAATTCGTGAATCCATCTTTCATTGCTTTCCAAGGACCAAGAGGAATATTGAGCCCTAAATATCCTTGGTACCGTGTTTTGAAAATACGGTCATGGGTGACAAGCGCTCCGATCGAAAAGTAGTGTCCCATATCGACATCAAAACGGACTTTCCAGCCCAACGCTTTTCCTACAGGCAATGAGTGGCTTGAATCTTGGAATAGATAATAGCTTCCTGCAGCCAAGTAGAACGGTTTAGCCACCGATGTCCCGATCTCTCCCTCAACGCAGGGAAGCGCAGAAGAGAATTTCTTGTTGACGACGACCTCGTTTCCTGTAAATCCTTGGAACCGATGTTCTGAGAAGCGGCCTTGTTTCCCAACGGGAAGATATCCATTGACGCGGACATCAACCATTTTGCTAATCCACTCTAAGCCACCTGCGACTTGCTGTGCGATAAAATGTTTGCTATCACGCACATCATAATAGACGTTTGCGCCCAAACGGGAGGTGTCATCCTTGAGAGAATAGCGGTAACCAAGACCCCCATTTCCAGCCCCTTTTCCGTCATTGAAAAGGTGGCCTCTTAAATTGAGAAGAAACTCTGAGCGGCTGTATTGCGAAGTTAAGTAATAATCGAGAGTCGAGTATCCTTGATTATATCCAACACCTTGTGATTCGCGGTGACGGACTGTCATGGCTGAATGAGTATCAGCACAGGCGATAGAAGTCAGTAGTACACATGTCGTGAGTAGAGTTGTTTTCATAATTGTCATTTAACAGGAAATATCGAAAGATTCAAATTATTTTTATATGATTGCGCGAAAAAAACAGCTACAGTATAGATTCTTAAGAGGTTAAGTTATGTGGGATCAATTCGTTAAATGGGTCACGTTTTATGGAATGCCAGTAGTAACTGTTTATCACTTAGTGTTCAGCAATGTTTTCATCAACACGGCTGCGCAAAACGCCACAGGACTGGAAAAAGCGGGCAACATCATTCTGACCCCTCTCCAGTACCTTTTTTGTGGGAGAATCGCCACTCCTGTTGACGGCACGTACCAGCTCAAGCAACGATTTGATTATGAAAGTGAATTGATCCTTAAAATGACAGTCTCTGCCATCAGTACCCCCATCTCTCTTCCGGTTGGAAGTCTTCTTAAGGGGCTTGCTTTTCTCTCACAAGAAACGCGCGATCGGCATGAGGCCATTACCCTGGCTGCTGAATCACAAGAGGTCCATTCCAATTTGCCACTCTACCAAAAACTCGGCCTTCCACTCTCCTCCACCTACGAGCCTGTCGACCCTCCCCAATATCAGCGAAGACCGGGAGAAGAGGAAAAGTTTGCCCTTGAGAAGGAGCTTTTAAAAGAGATCGTCCGTATTTTCAATCAGCAGCAGATTCCTTACTGGGTCGATACCGGGACATGCCTTGGAGCATACCGCTACGGAGGAGTCATTCCGTGGGATAAAGACGTCGATATGGCGATCTTAATGCCTGACTTTCAAAATGCCTTAAATGCTTTAAAAGCCCTCGATTCTGAAAAATACCAAGTTCAAGATTGGTCACACCGATGCCACCCTGGTACCTATATCCGTGTCTTTATCAAAGAAAACAGAAACCACATCGATATCTACAATTACACCATCGATGCAGAGAAAAAGACGATCACTTACTTTGTCTCTTTTATGGATAGTAGCCTCATGACAACAGCGTGGAAAACCTACGAGCGAAGGTTTATGAATCCTTCCGCTTATGACACCATCTTCCCTTTAAGAAAAGCTCAATTCGATGGAATCGAAGTCTGCGTTCCCAATAAAACAAAACTCTACCTTCAAGAGCGGTATGGGGAAAACATCGGTCCTATCAAGGTTTACAACGAAGTCACCGGCGAATATGAAAAAGACCTTTCCCATCCGTACTGGCAAAGGTCTCATGTTTATTAATGACTACCAAGCTCTGACCCTATAAAAGATCCAGCCAGGCCCAATACGACAAGAGATACTCTCCCAGCAAGTCCTATTGTTGGTCCCATCAGAGTGATAAAGCAGGTTATGCCCATAAAGAAAGTTGCTGCTGAATGAAGAGTAAGCGCGCTCAATCCCATTAGAGCGCTCACAACTCCGACAGTTTTAAGAAATGACAAAGTTGAACACTCAACAATTGTACTATAGCTCAATGCAATACAGCTCGACGCACAACCAGCAGCTATTCCACTCGCAAGCGCCACTTTTGTGCTCACTTTGTAAACGCCTATAAAATAACCGTTGTTGTAATCTTTACTATTATCCTCTTTTTTGTGGGCTTTACAGCTTTCCTGTAAAATGAAATTTACAAGTTTGGAGGTAACAGATGCCGTAGCAAGACCAAGAAAGAAATGTCCTAACCCAGGTACGAGATTCATTCGAACATCTAGACTGCTTGTACTTTGAATACTCATTGTCAGTTCTCCTGTTAAAGCTTAGGGAAAATCTTATACAAAGAGAGGCTTTATTTTAAACAATGATCCCCGAGTTTTTATACCACTCAAAGGTATCTTTGAGGGTTTCGGAGAGGGGACGAGGGTAAAAGCCTAGCTCGCGGCGGGCTTTGAGAGAGCTGATGTTCCGGTTGCACCGGACTAGAACTTCTAAAGTTTCATAGGTATAGAGAAGGGGAGTGTGGGTGATTTTGCTCACCGCTTTGACAAGGGGGACGCCCATTTTGGCGAGCCACTGGGGTGACGTGAATTTGGGGGGAGTGACACCGGTGGCCTCTTCGACAAGGTAAGCAAGATCTTTAACAGTTTTCCACATGCCAGAGATAACATACCGCTCGCCCGCTTTACCCCGCTCCATGGCGGCAATGGCTGCTTTGGCGATGTCACGGACATCGACCCAGTCAAACCCTCCATTGACAAGTGAAGGAAGGCGACGGTTATAGAGAGCAATGAGCCCTTGGCCCAGAAGGGAAGGTTGGAAGTCATAGGGGCCAATCGCTGCTGTAGGGATGATAATGACACAGTCAAGTCCTTGAGCAATTCCTTTCATGACTTCTCGTTCAGCATCCGATTTGGCGATATCGTGCTGCAAGTGACTTTGCTCTACAAGAGGACGACTTTCATCAAGTGGCCCTTCAGGTAGTTGCTCAATCGCGTGGATCGAACTAAAATAAATCAGTTTGTGAACGCCGGTAGCAAGACACGCTTCGACGACATTTTTGGTTCCAGTGACGTTGACCGCATGGACAGAGCCGTCTTTATCTCCATCAATTGAGATTTTTCCAGCCGCGTGAAAAACAACATCGCATCCAGCAAGGAAGGGATGAAGGCAATCCGGATCCATGATGTCGCCGGTTGCTCTTTCTAGATTGAGTCCTTCAAGAGATTCCGATTGTTCGTGGATCAGCGCTTTAACGGTGTATCCTTTTTCCAAAAGAGCACGGCAGAGATTGTTCCCAATAAGACCCGATGCTCCGATCACTGCAATTTTCATATTTTTTTACTCTATTGACTGGATGATAATAACGCAATAGACTTTTCACCCTCTGTAATCCATTGTTCGACATGGAAAGCAGCAAGTTCGTGGGAATCGAGAAGTTCTTTATATAGATCATCGCGGACGACAACTCCTGCCACGCCCATTTCAGCACATGCTTTCACTTGCTCAAGACTTTTGGGGTGAAGAACCATCACTTCAGTCGGAAAATTGTAATTGGTCATAATTTTTTGAGTTGCTTCGAGTTGCTCAAACGGACGATCGCCTGTTTTTAGCATGCGTGAAAGATGAGGGGCGATATACGGTGCTCCTGCACGTGCGGCCAGGAGTGCATGAACAGGGGAAAAAATAGCCCCGACCATCACAGAAATTTTCTGTTTTGACAAAGTATGGATCGCTTCCCATGCTTCTTGGACGGCGGGGAGGCGTACGACGATCTGAGGGGAGAGCGCTGCAAGCATGCGGCCGTTTTTCTCAAAATCGGAATAGACATCCACAACAACAGGACCAGGCTGGAGTGCAACCAGCTTTGCAAGTAGTTCTTTTGGATTGTGCAAGAGTTGAGAGGGGAGCGTGACAACTCCCTGTAAAAGTCCTTGCTTCACTCCCTTTTCAATGAGGGTA
Source organism: uncultured bacterium (assembly GCA_964571465.1). Classification (GTDB taxonomy): domain Bacteria; phylum Chlamydiota; class Chlamydiia; order Chlamydiales; family Rhabdochlamydiaceae; genus PALSA-1444. The sequence continues at coordinate 149,490 of CAZNAR010000002.1, read as the reverse complement.
AGATCAACACTTTCTAACCAGATTTTCATAGAGTCCTAGTGTAATCATTCAAAGTTCAATTGTCAAAAGTTCATCCCATTCGGTTGTAAAACGGGGGGAAACATTTTTTTTAACCGATGCCCATGTTCGTTCTGTTCCTTCGGCTCCAAAGAAGAGGGTTCCATTTCCATGGGTTTGATTCACCTTGTCGATGAGTTTCATGAGTTTTTCATTGCGAGGTTGTGCAAAGAAATCAAGCTGGATCTCTTTATCTGAAACAAAATCTTGGAGCATCACACCCGCTTTTTTGTAGCTATTTCCGGGGATATAAAGGAGAGATAGGAGACGATGGGCATGGTGAATGAGATCGGGTGTGAAAGAGGAGGGGATCGATAAGCTCGTGGAAGCTGATTTCATACCATTTACTTTGTCATAAACAAACACAGAAAGGTGGAGCGCTGCCGATCCTTGCTCTCGGAGTTTTCTTGCAGCAATGGCCATAAACGAGGCAACAGCTTCTTTCAGATCATCGATGGAAGTCACGGTCCTTCCAAACGAGCGAGAAGAAATAATCCCTTTTTTGGAAGGGGGTATCTCTTCTAGCAGAAGAGCAGGCGTGCCTTGGAGCTCCGTTACAATTCTCACAAGAGAGACAGAAAACCGTTTCTGCAGCCAGGTTTTATCACAACGGATCAGCTGTGCTGCGGTCTGGATACCCTGTCCTCGCAGCGCTTTCCCAAGCTGCGATCCAATCCCCCAAATCTCTTCGACTTCAACTTTTTCTAAGTGAGAGTCTTGAACAACAGTGACTCCTGTCGGATGATTTTTGGCAAGATCACTTCCGATTTTAGCGAGTGTTTTAGTGGCGCCGATTCCAATAGAGACGGGAATTCCTGTCCACTGAAGAACACGGTGCCTTACCTCTTTACCGAAATCGAGATCAGCTGGAATTTCAATAAACGCTTCGTCGATGGAATAGACCTCAAGAGGGTAGCCAAACGACTCGAGAGTCTCTATCACACGGTGAGATAGATCGCCATAGAGACTGAAGTTACATGAGAGGACCGCAACATCATACCGCAGAAAGAGTTGTTTACATTCAAAGGCAGGAGCTCCCATCGGGATTCCGGCAGCCTTGGCTTCTTTAGAGCGGGCGATGACACAGCCGTCGTTGTTAGAGAGTACTACGACTGGACGGTTCTGGAGTTTCGGATTAAAGAGCCTCTCACACGAGACAAAAAAGCTGTTACAGTCAACGAGGCAAAATTTTGTGGATGACATACGTCACAACACCCCACACTTGGAATTCCATTTCGGGCCTGATTTCTATTGGAGGAAACTTCTTATTTTCGGGCACGAGCCGCACGGTATCACCTTTTTTTTCGATCCGTTTGACAGTGAACTCTCCATTGAGGACTGCAACCACAATCGAGCCGCTGACAGCTTCTTTTGCTCTGTCGACAATCAAGACGTCGCCATCGAGAATATGGGCATCTTTCATGGAGTTTCCTTGCACACGCACAAAAAACGTGGCCGCTGGATGCTCGATGAGAAGATCGTTTAAGTCGAGCGCTTTCTCGACAATATCATCGGCAGGAGAGGGGAATCCTGCTTGCACGGGAGTTTGAAAAAATGAGAGTTTCATGGATGATTTTGGATTCCTAATGCTTTTAATACACGTACCCAAGCGTTCAATTGCTCTCCTTTGAGCATTGCTTTTTTTCTTTCGACAGAAATCGAACTATTTTTTGCATCGGCCACCAGGAGGTAAGAAATGAGGCCACTTTTAAATTGTTCTTCCGAAAGAGAAAAGGTATCGGAAGCCGCAGCGCAAGCTTTGACCTGGGCGTCCATTTCAAGATTTTTGTAATGAAACGTTGTAAGGGCATCTTCCACGTCTCTAAAGGCTTGGTTAACTGTTTTCTGATAGATAAGAGCAGACTCTTGAAAGTGGGCTTTAGCTTGCTTTACTTGTGCTTTTCGATGTCCTCCATCAAAAATAGGGGCGATAGCGTTTAAAGCATATCCCCAATATCGAGCCTGCCATTCGAAAAAATGGGAAAGAAGGGGGCTGGAAAGACCGAGGCTGCCGGTTAGAGGAAACGAGGGGAAATAATTCTTAAGTGCGACAGTGACCTCATATTTCCCTGCAGAGACAAGCGCAAGCGCGCTTTGAATATCGGCCCTTTTTAAGAGAATTTGGGAGGGAATAACTGCGGGTAGTGTGGGGACCTCTGCGGGGAGCTTTCCTGGCACAACTTGAAAAGATGAAGCCGTTTTTCCGACTAAAATTGCCAGCCTGTTTTCTTCAAGGATGCGATCTCTTTTTGCAATTTGCAACTCTCCTTCTAGTAGGGCATGTTCAAGGCGTGCTTTAGCCAGGTTAATTTCAGGCTCAAGGCTCGCTTCAATCCGTTTTTTGAGTAGATCGATTTTATCTTCCCACTGGGTCATTCCTTCTTCTAAAACGGTAATTTGTTCTTCGAATGAGCGGAGTTTAAAATAAGAGAGGGCGATATCGGTGACCAAGGTCTGGTAGACAAATTCATGTTCCCACTGGGATGCTTGAAGTCTAAAGCGGGCGCTTTTTTCCTGGGCTTTCAATTTTCCCCAGAGATCAACTTCATAGGAAAAATCTCCGATGAGAGTGTATTGCTCTTGCTTCACTCTTTCAAGGTGGTTCGTAGGAGATCCAAAGGAGCGGGGATTGAGCAGTGTTTCATCTTGAGTTGCTGATGCATTTAAGTCGAGCTTTGGAAGCCTGGCGGCGTGATCTTTTTTCACGAGGGCACGAGCTTCTTCGATCCTGCTTGCAGCGATTTGAAGATCAAAATTTCCAAGGAGTGCTATCTCTTCCAATTCATTTAAGACAGGATCATTAAAAAATTCCCAGAAACGGTTTTTTTCACTAAAGGCTTCCTCTTGAAGAGACAATTCTTTCCATGTTGCAGGAATAGGAATTTCCGGTAGTGTCGGATGGTAGCTCAAGCATCCTGCTAGAATGAGAAGGAAAAGCCATTTCATTCGGAAGCTCCTCGTTGGATATAGACTTCAACTTGTTGGCCTACAAAGAGAGAAAGGTCTTTAGGAGGTTTAAAAGAATAGATTACTTGCAGCACGCGAGTATCGACCTTTTCTTTGCTCGATCCTGTTAGGGACATTTTGGGAATAACATACGGCTCGGTGCGGACGTAGGTGAGTGGAATTTTAAAACTAGGGTTGTTTTTCGGAAAAGCGGTTGCTTCTCCCAAGACCTGAGAAGCATTGTGCTCGTCAATATCGGCTCTTACTTGTAAAAGATGGATATTACCGACCACAAAAGGAGCATTATCATCATTGGAGGGGGTATGATATTCACCGACCTGAATATTTTTCTGAAGGACAATGCCGTTAATCGGAGATCGAACTGTCAGACGGTCGATTTGAGAGAGTATTTTTTCTCTTTCTTGTTCCATCTGATACTTGGTGGCTTCAGCGACAAGGCAGGCATGCTCTTTCGTACGGATTTCTTCCTGGCTGATTGCACGTGTATCTTTGATGGAGTGAAATCTTGCGAGTTGATCTTCAAGCTGTGCACGCTGCGCCTCTGCAACTTTTAATTTAGCCTCTGCAACTTTAAGCTCGGACTCTAAAGCACGGGTGTCGAGCTTGAAAAGCGGTGAGTTTTTTTCTACCGACTCTCCCGTTTTGACATAAACTTCTTGAACAAGGCCTCCTTCAGGAGACCCTATGTGAATATTTTCTCCAAAAGCTTCGATGATGCCGGCTGCCGCAATCGCTTTAGGAAACGGTTTTTCAGTGGGAGCGATGATTAAAGGAGCCTTGGGAGGGAGAGCTGTTGCTCTCATAATTGCAAAGACAGCGGAAATAATTCCCGCTGTAGCGACTATAAAAATAAAACCTTTTCGTTTCATAAAAGTTTTCCATCGTTCATTTTTTCGATTCGGTCTGCATATTTGAAAATACGGTTATCATGCGTCACGATAATCACAATTCGTCCTGGCATCTTCACATGTTGTTGAATAAGATCCATAATTTTAGTTCCCGATTCTGAGTCGAGAGCGGCAGTCGGTTCATCACAAATGATCAGACTGGGTTTATGGATCAGTGCTCGGGCAATCGCAACACGTTGCTGTTGACCGCCAGAAAGGGTTCGTGGAGAGGCCTCAAACTTACTTTCTAGGCCTACTTCCTCTAAACTTTTGCGGGCCTCTTCCAAGGCATTTGCATGAGAAATTCCTTTTAGCAAGAGAGGAATAGCGACATTTTCTCCGCAGGTTAGACTGGGGATCAAATGGAATTGTTGAAAGATAAAGCCAACATGATCTTTTCTAAAGTTTATAATTTCTTTGGGTGACTTCGCTGTAAGCTCGAAATCAAAGATACGAATCGTGCCACTATCAATGCTTAAGGTCCCAGCAAGAGCACTTAAAAGAGTCGTTTTACCACTACCGGAAGGTCCCACAATCATGACCAGCTCTCCGCTACGTGCTTCAAAATGGACATTTTTTAGGACATGAAGCTCTTCGCCTCCTTGTCTAAAAACTTTACTCACATTGTCGACGACGATATCACTTTTTTTATCCACGAAAAACCTCAGCGGCGTCTAACTTTCGAACCCGATGGATGCCCAAGATGGCAGAGAATGTACAGATCAAACAGACGGCCAAGAGGGGGATGAGCAGCACTTCATAAGGCATGAAAAAAGGGATATTGTTTTTACCAACGGCCAAATGCCCAAAGATCGAGCTGATCCCCATCCCAATTCCGTAACCAATGAACCCGACAAGAAAAGCTTGCAAGATTAACATGCGGCACAGAAGGGAAGTGCTTGCCCCCATGGCTTTAAGGGCACCTAAATGTTTGAGGTTTTCTAAAATAAACGAGTAAAAGGTTTGACCTGAGACCGCAATACCGACTAAAAAGCCCATGGCAATCGTAATGCTAAATGAGAAAGGAATGCCGGTGTTTTTAAACACCCAATTGACCGTGCTCCAGTGGAATCTCTCTTGCGTATAAGCTTTGAGCCCTGTTTTTTGTTCTATTGTTTGAACAACTTTCTCCAGTTCCCACTTATCCTCGGGAGCTGCCAAAACAAACGACAGGTTTTTTCGTTTGGAAGGAACAATCTTAAGAGCTGTGTCATAGGTTGTAAAAACGTAAGGATAGCCGAAAAAAGAAGGATCGACCTTACAAATACCCACAACACGAAGTTCGTGATCATTCACATCCAGTCGATCCCCAACAGTGATTGGACTTTTTCTTCCAATGCTAAAATGGTGCACGCCGACTTCGTCGATAATGACAGCTCCGTCTTGCCAAATATCTTCAAGAGAGCCTGCAATCATTTTGGAGGGGGCTCCTATGAGAGTTTCTGTATCTAATCCCATGAGCTGAATCGATTTGAAGGCGCCATCTTCAAGCCTTGCTTGCTGAATAGAGAAAAAGAGAGGAACTGCCCATTTTACACCTTCAATCGATCGAACGCGAGTAAGGTCAGTTTTAAGGAGTGGGAGAATTTCTCCGGGCTGCTCCACTAAAGGGTCACAGACCCAAATCGGGGCTTGGATATTACGAATGGTGGCCGTACTCCAACGAAGTAGTCCAAAGAACACAGAGCCTTGGTGGGCCATGAGTAGAACTGCAAAGGAGAGTGCAGAGACGAGAAGCAAATATTTAGCGCGATCCCCCACTAACATTTTAAAAGCGATTCTAAACATAGATAGTTACCGATGAATCAGTTTAAATTTTTCTAGTAAGTACATCAAAGGCCCTGACGTTAGAGCGGAATGAATGAGACGGGGGAAGAGTCCTCGTAAAAACAGCCCACGAACGATTCCTTCTGTTCTAGCGATTTCTTTCATCACACCCCATAGATTTTTAGGCAGGGGTGGCTCACCCTCTTTGAGCTTGGCTTGTCGTCGAACTGCAGTGATATAGAAAGGTGCCGTTGAGCAGACTTGAAAGATTCCCACCCCGAAACCGACACCAAAAGTATGTTCCGGAAAACGTTTATGTAAAGGTTCGTAGAGACTCCAGTAGATGGTGCTGCTGAGTCCTCGGTGAAGCATCGCAGAGGAGAGCCCTTTTGTCACAAGAGAGAATCGTTCTCTTTGTAAGACTTCCCATCCTTCCCCCTGGATAAACCGTGTCGCAAGGACTCCCCAAACATTTTTCACAGAAGTATCCAGACAGGTTGTAATGGTTCCAATCATGGCACCCCTTATGGTAGGAGGAAGCCCTGTTGGAGTGATCCACGAAGCAACCCATGTTGTGCCTAATTGGACATAGGAAGTGGAGAAATATTTGAGAGCGCTAGGTTGGGCTCCTTTTCGATAATCAAGAAGGGGAGTCGATTGGAGAACTTTCCATGTTGTGCTGCGATAAATAATTTCTCGCTTTGTCAAGCCATCAAGGGGAATTCCAATCACTAAACGATAGGCTGTAAACCCTGTAAAGGCATATAAAAAATCTGCAGCATTACTCATGCCAAGCAGTTTACTGCCGATTAGGGAATTAAAGGAAGATCGAATAAAAGAAGATGAGCTTCATCACTTTTGAGAACAATGGAGGTCATTTCTTCAATCGCAACTGCGTCTCCACTTAGGAGCTCGATCGAGTTGCAAGTGACGGGTCCTTTGATCACTTGGATCCACACACTCCGGCCTTCGGGGTTGGTGCAGCTGAGTTCGTGGTTGTCAAGGTGTAGTGAATAGATGGTCACATCTTGGTGGATGTTGAGGACGTTTTTCCCGCCCCCTTTTTTTACAATCGGGCAGAGGCGGTTAGGAGCGAGATCGACCGGTTGTTGTTCGTAGCCTGGCGGCAGATTTTCTTTGTCAGGGTAGATCCAAATCTGCAGGAGATGGACGAGATCGGTGTTAGACGCATTCCACTCCCCGTGCCGGATCCCTTTTCCAGCAGTCATCCGCTGAACTTCCCCTTCTCGAAGGATCGACGTGTGGCCTAAGCTATCGACATGTTTTAAAGAGCCGGAGATTAAATAGGTGACAATTTCCATATTGGCATGCCCATGCATCCCAAATCCTTCACCAGGAAGGATCCGGTCTTCGTTAATGACACGGAGGACCGAAAACTCTCTGTAGAGGGGGTCATCATAGTCACCAAAAGAAAAAGTATGATAGGTATCAAGCCAACCATGGGAAAAATGACCCCGATCAACGCTGCGCCGCATCTTCATGCGGATGACTATATCTTATACTCTTATTTTGATCGATGGTTTCGGTATAAAAAGCCGATATAAAGGAGGACCACACTCAAAACCAGATGAAGCCAGCTATCGGCTTCATTATTGGCTATCATACCTAAAATAGGAGCATCTCCATGGGCAAACCCAAGGAGAGCAACAGCGAGGTAGACCAGGCCGATGATTTGGAAGAAATAGCGAGTGAATTTTTGATCTTTGCGGACCATAATGAGAGCAATAATACCGGTCGCAAGGTGGATAAGGTTATGGACGCCATCGACTGCGAAAATCCCCACTAAAAGACCTTCGTGGGTGATGCCTGGGACAAACCCCAGAATCCCAATTAAGATGAAAATAGTGCCCGTTAACTTGGCTAATTTGTGTAAGCTCATACGACCTCTCTTTCCATGAATCAATAATTTTTTTACACTTTTTGGTTCAAGACAAAAGAAGTTTATTGCGGGAAAACGGTTTTCTCGCTTATGTTAATAGCTTGTCTTTGGGGGTTTAGCTCAGTTGGTAGAGCATCTGATTTGCATTCAGAGGGTCAGGAGTTCGAGTCTCCTAACCTCCAAGTCATTCCTTGCGGTCATAGCTCAGTTGGTTAGAGCGCGACACTGATAATGTCGAGGTCCCAAGTTCAAATCTTGGTGACCGCACCATTTATAATTCGATCTCTTTTTTGAAGAAAATCGCATATTATTCTGAGTCGATTTCTTCCAAAATTTCTCGGATAATTTTTTTGTTATCTTTATCCTTACAGTTTGAATACGCTGCATACATTTGTCGAGATGCACTTCCAATTTGCGAGAGTTTACGCTCGTCAGCCGTCAGTGGTATTGTTGCAAGCGACTCACGTAACAGTTTAATTTTATCGATGAGATGTTCACGCAAGATGGGAGTTGTTTCATCATCAAAAACAGCAAGTGCTTCAACGTAGAGCGCTAGAAGCATAATCGTGGAGCTGTGGTGATATTCACGGGCAACTGATTGATAGCTGTCACCGCTATGGACAGATAAAAGGGGAGCCACATCATCCCATTCCATTCGAATAGGATCCATTTCAGCTAAAACGGCGGTCCAGCCTACATTCGGAACATAAGTTAAGGTGAATTTACCTCTGCAGTGCATCCATCCCATGGGGTTTTGTGGATCATTGGCTGAAGTGGTTGCGAGGACTTCTTCAAGATAAACGTCGATAGAAGATGGTGAGTGACTTTCAATTGTGAAGGACCGTGTTTTGGGGTGTGAGAGAAACAGGAGATCCGAGAGTGTCGATAAATGTTTAGAAGCAAAAATAGCAAAGGTCGTTTTTTGGGTTAAAAAGTCTAAAACTGCATAGGGGATTTCTTCATGGTCTTTGAGAGCAGGAAGCTGCTTCATCGTTTTTTGAAATTTTGAAAGAGAAGAAGAGCCAACTTTAAATGCGGCTGTCTGTGTCGCTGTCTTGACTACGTAATTTGATCGAGGGAAATCTCTTTTAAACAAATCTGCGCCTTTAACCAACTCAGCCATGGTTTCATCTGTTGAAACCTTGACGCCTGCATCATGATAGAACTGCTGCAGGTTTGCTGCGGTAACTTGATCGTGGATTTGAAAGAGTGCAAGGTTGCTGTGTTGAGCAAATTTTAAAATGACTTGTAACCGCTTGTTCATTGGAGCTTTTTGAAGCGCTTCCCAATTATTTCCGATTTCCTTGAGGATGTAAGTTAAAGTTTCATCAGGAACTTCATTTCCTTGCCCATCTTTTACGGCAATGAGTGCGGGGTTATCAGTTTGTAAAAATTTAGAGAGTTTTTCATATTGGTACGTCGAAAGGTTATCGACGGCACGGCTGAGCTCTTGAGGTGTTAAATGAACATGTGTTGCAAGAGGAGTCACTTTTTCTTTCAAGCTGTGCTGAAGGAAAAAGCCTCTCTCTTTTAACTCTTCTGAATCACGATCAAGCCATTTTTTTCTTGATCCTGATGTCAGGGGGAGTGTGACGAGTGTGAGGAGAAGATATTTATACGCTTCCCAGAAGTCACCTTTAAATTTATAGTACAAGATTCCTAAGACAACAGGAGTGAAGGCAAGGTAGACAGTGGTGAGAAGAAGGGAAGCAACTGACATGGCAGCAGTGTAAAGAATTCGTTCAACGATAGAAGCTTTATTGACGTAACGATCCGAAAGAACGTAGGCAGGAAGGGGATGTTCAAAGAGCGATTTTTGGTAATTGAATCCACGGTCTTGGGTGTAGAGTTTTCCATCGAGGACCCCGGAGATCCCAACACCTTGATCGGTCATCGGTAAATTTTCAAAGAAAGCCGCTTCTGTCAGCTCACGGAAGGCAGGATTTTTTAAAAGCTCTTGGAGCTTTGGAAGTTCATAATTTCCTGACCACGCCATCAAGTCAAGCCACTGGTGGAGCCCTTTTTTTATGGCGGCAACAACCGCTGTACGATCTTTACTACTTTTACAGTGGATATGGTACGGGATGCCTAGCATTTCGGAGATAAAGGCTCGGAGAATGAACCGGTCTTGAGGTTTTGAACTTGTCGCAAGCTCTGTGAAGCAAAGATCTAAAGCTTTTTGTAGCTGGGGATTGAGCTGGGGTTTGAGTTGCTCATAGTAAGTGCGCAGAGATGTAGTCCCTTCTCTTGTAATCCGCTCACCGACGTCAGCACCGGTTGAGGTCCACTCGTTGCGTTGACCAAAGAAGGCGTTATAATTGGTTTGGGTTGAAAAGTGCATCAGCTGGAGTTTAACTTGAATAGTTTCACCAGAAGGGAGCAAGATATCAAGGACTTCTCCTGAGAGAGATTTTAAGACTTCATCTTCTTCTAACAGGTATTGTCTCTCTTTCTTTGCTATGGGCGGACTGCTGATCAAGTTTTCAACGATGACAGGATAGAGGTAACTTCCATCAGACTGTTTTACTAAATTTTTAGGATCGATTTGACCTGACACAAAAGTTTGTTGAATCAACGGAAATAAAACCTCGTATGCTTTTTGCTGGGTTTCAATACGCCCTGCAGAGTAAATTACATGGCCATTTTTGTTTAAATTAAAGCGACCATTTTGAACGTGGGGATTGGGACGGTCATACGAAGAAGCTATTGTTTGTGATAGAACAACTCTTTTACCTTCGTGATCGAGATACGATACACCATTGTATGTTTGAGTCGGACGGTAGTACTTCATGGTTCCCGCTGTTTTACCTCTGAGCTCATCCCTTATTAGGCACACTTCATTGAAGAGGGCTTCTCGATGGGGTGATTTGGCCCCTAAAAGCATGTCTATTTTAACAAGGAGAATTCGCTCGAAGTTTTCTTCTTTGCAAGAAGAGAAGACAAATTCCGCAAGCGGTTTCAGATCTTTCTTTGTTGTAACCAGTTTTCCAAGACGTTCTTTAATTGTTTTCACAAGGCCGAGCTGCTTTGCAAGGGGTAGCTCAATTTTAAGAGCGCTTGTTTGATCGGGCCGGTTCATCAAGCTATGGGCAATTTCAAAGCGGTGTCTTTTGAGCTGCTTTTTGGAAAATTTTTCGACTTTACTTCCATACCGCTCTTCCATCACTTGGTCGACCAGAGCATCGAGGTTTTGGTACGGAGTTGACTTATGCTCAACCCCTTTAAGGAGAGTAGCTTGAGGGGACAGGCGTAATTGATAGGTCGGCTCTTGATACGTGATAGAATCGGATTTTGTAGGAGCCGTTAAACGTGTTGTCATAATATTATTTATTTTACCACAAAATGCGTTAAATTAAAACTTTAAGTTGATGAATTAATGAGCTCTTAATACAATGCAGCTAAATACGACACGGGTATTCTTATGTCTTTGAATGTTAAGAAGATAGCAGTAACAGGAGCGGCGGGGCAGATTGCCTATAGCTTAATCTTCAGGCTGGCCTCAGGGGAGCTTTTTGGAAAAAATCAGCCGATTGCTCTCCATCTCCTAGAAGTTCCCCAAGCTCTCGAAAGTTTAAAAGGGGTCGAAATGGAGCTTCAAGACTGTGCGTTTCCGCTCTTAAAAGAGATTCGGATTGGAAGCGATCCGAATCAGATTTTTGAAGATGTCGATACGGTCTTTCTGGTGGGATCTAAACCAAGAGGACCTGGCATGGAAAGGAAGGAGCTATTAGGCGAAAATGGTCATATTTTCGTGGAACAGGGAAAGGCCTTAGGAGCTGTTGCTGCGAAAGATGCTACTATCCTTGTTGTTGGAAACCCCTGCAATACCAACTGCCTCATCGCTCAAAAACATGCAGGAAAACACCATTTCTATTCGATGACAAGGCTTGATCAAAACCGAGCGGTCTCGATGGTCGCCCGAAAAGCGCGTGTTGATCTTACAACCGTCAGCCATATGACAATTTGGGGGAACCATTCTTCGACCCAAGTTCCCGATTTCCTCAATGCTCAAATTGGGAAAAAACCGGTCGTTGATGTGATTCAAGATCGCGCTTGGCTCGAAGGTCCTTTTATCTCGGATGTGCAGAAGAGGGGAGCTGTTGTGATCGCAGCAAGGGGGAAGTCGTCGGCAGCATCGGCGGCCCAGGCAGCGCTAGATGGCATGAAGTCGCTTATTACGCCCACTCCTGCAGGAGAGTGGTTCTCAATGGGAGTCAAATCGGATGGAAACCCCTATGGAATAGCTCAGGGGCTCATTTTCTCATTTCCGTGTAGATCCGATGGGAAGGGATCGATTGAGATCGTCAAAAATTTGAAATGGGATGAATTTTTAAAACAGAAAATCCACCTTACAGAACAAGAACTTTTAGAAGAAAAATCAATGGTGAGCCATTTACTATGACGGATGAAGTGCTTTTTGAAATTACCAAAGACAAACTCGAAACCGGCCTGCGGGGATTCCCTGTCGGTTACTGCACGACGTCGACGGTCGACCCCATGAAAGGACTCTCGTATATCGGTCATCCGATTGCAGAACTTGCCTTTTGGAGACCTGAAGAAGTGATTTATTTGATTATGTGTGGGAAAAAAGGGTCACCCGCAGAAGTCAAAGAGTACTTTGCAAAGTTAAATTCCCATGCGAGTTTAAAGAAAGAGACCATTGAGGCGATTCTTCGCCTCCCCCAGCAAGGTCATCCGATGAAACTCTTCTCAGCAGCTCTCTTAATTGTAGGGATGTTTGAACCGCAGCACGACTACAAAGTTGACTGTGAACACCTCGTTGCCAAAATTCCTCAGATTGTTGCCTTGGTCATTAACCACCATGCAGGGTGGGGGAAAACACCGGCTTCCAATCCTAGTTTAGGATATATGGAAAATTTTACAGCGATGGTTAACGTCCCCGGTAAAGACCCGGCAAAACTTGCTGAAGCATTTAAGCTTTTCAATATCCTTCACTACGATCATGGAGGAGGAAATCTCTCGACATTTGTCGGAAAGGCAGTCGCTTCGGGGCTTGAAGACATTTATGGTTCGATGACATCGGCGATGTGCGCTCTAGCAGGTCCTCGTCATGGAAAAGCTAATCAAGATTGTCTTGAGTTTGTCAAAGAGGTGCTCGCTGAGGTAGGTGAAAATACGACAGCAGCGCAGGTGGAAAAATTGGTTCGGGATCGTCTAAGTTCGAATAAACTCGTGTTTGGATTTGGACACGCCGTGTTACGTGTGGAAGATCCGAGAGCCACGGTTCTTTATAACTACACTAAGAAACACTTCCCTAACCATCCCCTCGTTAAAATCGGTCATTTCCTCCGAACAGAGGGATCAAAAGTTCTTTCCGAGAATCCTAAAATTTCGGATCCCCATCCCAATGTTGATGCTGTCTCTGGAACAATGCTCGTTGCAAGTGGCTTTGATTATCCTGAATATTTCACAGTTCTTTTTGGCCTCTCTCGTGCAGTGGGAATTGCTCGCCAAATCATTTATGAGCGACTCGAGGCACGGGGCGGAAAAGGGACCCCGATCGTCCGTCCCAAATATCTCTACTCTGGAAGATAAAAATAAATTTTGCGATGATGGCAGGACCATGTGGAAAGACCTTGAACAAGCCTTTAATCGGGCTCTTTTTTTCAGTTTAACCCGAAAGAAAATCTTTTTTATTCTGCCCGTCTTATTGCTATGCGGATTGATTGTCGTTTTGAGTCACACCCTTTGGGTAGGATCAAATCCATGGGTTCGTTCGAGTTTAGCGTTTATTCCAGGGTTTCTGTGTATGGCCCTTTTCTTGACTGCGGCAGTCCCTCTGATTCGGCTTTATCATGATGAAGTGAAGCAAAAGCCTCTTTCGGTCAACAAAACGCTAAAACATTCATGGAAGTTAATGGCAGGGATTGGCTCTTTGATTGTGCCTATTTTGACAGCGTATCTCGTGCTTTGGTTTATCTTAGGGATCTTCTACCTTCTTAAAAACATTCCTGCTACAGGAGAACTGCTGGGTGGATTTCTTTCATTTGGTCCTTTTCTACTGATTGCAGGATCGATTGTTCTGATGGCTATTGCTGTGGCCCTTGTCTTTTTCTTATCGCCTGTTGTTGCACTCAAATCAACGATGAGCTGGGAACTGGCAGAAGATGTTTTAAAGCGGGTGGGAAAAGAGCCGTTTCAACATGTCATTTTGCTTCTCATTGGGCTTCTTCCTCTTATTTTTGTCGTCGGATTTCTTGTTTTGTCGGCCACGTTGACAGGCATGACTTACTTTGTGACTGAAAGAACATGGGCAATCGGTCTTCAGTGGCTCATGATCATGATTCCTTTTGCCATTCTTATCTCTCCTGTTGTGATTTTCTTTTTCAACTTTGCAGGTGAGAGTTTTGTCCTCCTCAAACGTCATGATCGTTCATGAAGAAAATAGCGATCATAGGAGCGGGCTTTGCGGGGCTTGCCGCTGCCTATTATCTATCGAAGAAATTTCAGGTCACGTTGTTTGATCAAAAGGGAATTGGTGGGGGTGCGTCTGGCATTTCATCGGGTCTTTTACATCCGTATCCAGGAGAAAAAGGACGGCTGTCATGGCATGCTGAAGAGGCGCTAAAGCTTTCAAAGGAGTTGATCGATCAAGCTGAAGAAGCGCTGGGGTCTCCAGTGGCTCAGAGGGAGGGCATTTTACGGTTGGGTCCTATTCTGAATCCAGGACCCGATGTGATCGAGCTAGGCCCCGAAAAATTTCTGATTACATCTGGTATGACCGTTTTCCCTTCCCTCTATTTGAAAGGAGTCTGGAAGCTCTGTGAGAAGGAGGGGAGTGAACTAAAGGTCGAAAAAATTGAATCGCTGGAAGCGTTACAAGGGTATCACGCCGTCATCCTCGCTGCAGGTGCGGGAATCCGTACTTTTACAGAACACAAAGATTTAAAGATCAACTTTGTGAAAGGTCAAATATTGACCTGCGCACTTCGGGAGCCACTGGAACGGAGTATTTCGTCCAAGATTTACACGGCTGTGACAGAAAAACCTTTGGAGTGTCATGTGGGGGCTACATATGAGAGAGAGGTGCTGGATGATACTGCTGATTTGGAGAAAGCCACAGAGCTTTTAAACCCTACTCTTCCTGTTCTTGATTGTCGTGCTGGAATTCGAGTGACCAACCCCGCACACTACTTCCCTATTGTGCAGCAAATTGGGCCGTATCATTACGTTATTACAGCCCTCGGTTCTCGAGGGCTGCTTTATCACGCTTTAATGGCTAGCCGTTTAAAAGATCTTGTCGCCATTTCGCATTGAAAGAAGGATTATTTGTTTCAAATCCTTCGGTGAGTTGGTGTAAATGAGTTTCTGCTTGCTCTCGAGTCAGGCCACTATCTTTAAACAATTGAACCCAGGCTTTCAGAGCCAAATTGATCATTGTGGAGATGTTATGGTCAGCGAGTTCTTCTATAAAATCGATGAGTACAACGGTTCCATTTTTCACTTTTAGATTCCCAGGTTGCAGATCCATTAAAACGCCATTTTGAATGGATAAAGCGAAAAAGTGTTTGACTTGTCCCATCTGTGCAGGGCTATTCAAGTCGACATCGGCGTCAACCTTCTCTTGAATGATCGCAAGATCAGATAACGCGGTTGCTGAATTGTGAATCGTTGCAACAGGAAGGCTTAACCGTGTGACTTGCGTGTAGTTTTCAAGGGCGCTTGCAAGGTAGCCACTCATAGCTCCTTGATTAAATCCTCTCATACGGATTCCGTTATAAACTTTAATAACGAGTTGAGAATTATCTATGTTTGCAAAAAGTGGAGATTGATTCTCTGTTAATGTGTAAACCGTTGAAAACGATCCTCTACCGAACTCTCTTATTAGATAGGTAAGATTTTGGAAAGTAAAACTCCCTTTCGAAGTTTGTTGATACTGTCTTTCAAATGGAGATTCTTGTCCTTGAGGTGTCTTTTTTCTGGGTATCGGAGGGGGGGTAGGTCGAATACTCCCAGGCGTCGAGCTCGTAGAGCTTGATGGAACAACGCCAAAAGGTACTTTAAATTCTGGTGTTGGCAGAAAAACAGGTCTTGGAATTCCAACTGCAGGGGTCGGTGATAGTGAGAAAAGAGGGTTGGGCAATGCTGCTCGTTCAACGTGACTAACGGAGACTTTAACCTTTTTCGAAGAAGATTCAAGAGTAGCCGCATTTCTTTCTCCTTGAAAATGTGCTTTGGAGAGGTCGTTAGCTTTGTCAATCATTTCTTCTAATTCTTTAAATTCACGCGATGTCTTCTGAGGAGGAGGTTCAATTTCTCTTTTAGCTGGAGACGTGGTAGGACTTGTAGTTGTTCTTAATGTCATAAAATCCTTGTTTTGATCAACTATTCTATCATTATATTTGAATTAATTAATGCTAAAATAATAACTTTTAAAACATGTTGATTTTAATTTTAATTTACAATTGTATTAAAATTTTAAATTAAAAATCGGTGCTTGTGAAAAAAAAAATTATTTTTTACGATTTAACGAATGAAACAACGTTTTTTTAAACAGCGCCAAATTCATCTCGTTTCAAATCGATTGCCTGCTAGTATATTAAGTTTTTTCATCCCCCCTATCAGTGAATTGACCCTTAAAGAGAGGGTTCAGGTTCTTCCAAAACGTAATAATTGGAGTCGGTCTAAAGAGGAGGAACAATGAAGGGGTCTTTTTTATTTCTAGGGACGGGGGCCTCCATGGGGACTCCTGTTGTGACCTGTAAGTGTGCAGTTTGTATATCACAAGACCTACGGAACCACCGCCTACGCCCCAGTGGACTTCTCAAGATAGAAGGTCAGCAGATTCTATTGGATGTGGGGCCCGATTTCAGGGAGCAAGCTTTGCGCTATGGAATCGATCATTTGGATGGAGTTGTCCTTACCCATGGCCATTATGACCATATGGCAGGGATGGATGACCTCCGCGTTTTTTATTTTCTAAAGAAGCAAACGCTGCCCTGTTTACTCTCGAGACCGACCTACCATGAGTTGAAGTTGAGATCTCCCTATTTTTTTGAAGGAAGTGTCGATGACGTCACAGGAGGAGCCCGGTTTCAATTCAAAGTAATGGATGAAAAAGAGGGAGATGTGATGTTCAATAACCTCCCTTGGACGGTGGTATCGTATATTCAAAATGGAATGCAAGTGACGGGCTATCGGATCGGTAACTTTGCCTACGTGGTAGACCTCAAAGAATACACACCCTCGATTTTCGAAAGACTCAAAGGAGTTGAAGTTCTTGTTTTAAGTGGGTTAAGAGAAAGGCCCTCTCCTGCCCATTTAACCTTAGATGAAGCTCTTGAATTCTCTCGGAAAGTGGGGGCTAAAATGACCTGGTTTTCCCATGTCTCCCATGAGCTAGACCACGAGACCACAAATCGGCGGTTGCCACGAGAGGCCCAGCTTGCCTATGATGGTTTAGAGGTTGCATTGGACCTCTTTCGGAATTAAGGGTACATCGATTTTCTGAGGGTTTTTGGCTTCTTTTAAGTTTCTTTATTGGGGGTAATATACGAAAGTTGATATAACCCCCAATAAAGAAACTTAAAAGAAGTTCAAAAAGCCCAAAAAAGCGACTGAACCTTAGTTTCGAAAGAGGTCTGACTTTGACACTGACAGAAAATAGTTTTAAAGATGCCAAAACAGCGCTTCTTATCGGTGCCTATTCATCAGGGCAAGATAAAGAGGTGTGCGAAGATTTTTTGAAAGAACTGGAACGACTCTGCGAAACCTACGGTCTTACGGTCGTTGATAAAGTTACGTGCCCCATCAAAAAAGTCGATGCAGGAACCTATATTGGATCGGGGAAACTGAATGAGATCTTAGAGCTCGTACAAGAGAAAGGGGCCGACATTGTTGTCTTCGATGATGAAATCTCTCCCAATCAACAACGAAATTTGGAAAAATTCTTCCAGCGGCCTGTCATTGACCGAACAGAACTTATTATTGAAGTTTTCGCGCAGCGTGCGCAAACAAGAGAAGCGCGTCTCCAGGTCGAACTGGCCAAAGTGAAATATCAACTGCCACGCCTCAAGAGAATGTGGACCCACTTATCGCGTCAGGCGGGAAGTGGAGGAGGTGGTTCTGGAGGAGGTGCCTATCTGCGAGGTGCTGGAGAGCTCCAAATTGAGCTTGATCGTCGGATGCTGCGTCGCCGGATGGTGCAGCTCCAAAAAGAGATCGAAGATGTCCAAAAACAGCGCGAAACGCAGCGTCAAAAACGGATTAGAACAGGAACTCCTTCTTTTGCCATTGTCGGATATACCAATGCAGGTAAGTCAACGCTTCTTAATGCACTGACAGAAGCCAAAGTTCTAGTTGAAGACAAGCTCTTTGCAACTCTTGATACAACCACACGCAAGTATGTGCTCCCAAATCGGCAAGAAGTGGTACTCATTGATACGGTTGGTTTTATTCGAAAGATTCCTCACACACTTGTTGCAGCTTTTAAATCGACGCTCGAAGAGGCTGTTTATACCGATATTTTACTCCATCTGATCGACTGCAGCAATCCTTCGGCAGAAATGCAAGCGGAAGCCACCATGGCGGTTCTGAAAGAACTAAATGCGACAAGCCGTCCCATTATCACGGTACTCAATAAGATAGATGCCTGTTTTTCTCCTGCAATTCTCCATAAGCTACGGATCAAATATCCCAAAACGGTTCAGATTTCAGCACTCACACAAGAAGGGTTTGAGCAGCTGATTGAGAAAATGGAGGTTGAAATCCATGATCTTCGCAAGCGATTCAAGCTGCGGATTCCTCAAAGTCACTATTCGCTCGTTAGCGAACTGATGCGTGAAGGACGTGTGATCGAGTGTGACTATGAAGATAACGATATTGTGCTCGATGTTGAAATTCCTGGAAGACTTGAACATAAGGTCAAAGCATACACATGAACGTCAGGCAGCTCCCTCCTGCTGAGAGACCCCGCGAAAGACTCCGCTCTCAAGGAGCAGAATCGCTCTCAACTATCGAGCTTCTTGCCATTCTTCTCTCAACGGGCACCAAAAAAACATCGGTGCTAGATCTAGCAGCAAAACTTCTATCCCATTTTGGATCGCTGAAGAAACTCATCTGCTCCTCGGTTGAAGAGTTAATGGAAGTAGAAGGGATCGGGCCTGCCAAAGCCATTCAGCTCAAAGCCTCTCTTGCCATTGCCCAAAGAGCATTTCAAGAAAGCCCTTCTGCTGTTGCAGTTGACACAGAAGAGGCGTATGAGCTCGTTCGGTACGAACTAGCACCCCTCAAGCAAGAGGCGCTCTATGTGATCTTAAAAGATGTGAAAGGAAAACTCATCACCGTTGAAAAAGTCTCCATTGGAACTCTTTCTGAAGTTCTTGTTCACCCACGGGAGGTTTTCTTTCCCGCGGTACGACACAAAGCAAGCAGTCTGATTCTTGCACACAACCACCCTTCGGGAGATCCGACCCCTTCACAGGCTGACCTGGACATGACTCGCCATCTCATTCGTTCAAGCAAAGTGATGGGAATTCATCTCGATGATCATTTGATTGTCGGAGCGACGTCTTATACGTCTCTTAAGAATGCAGGCTATTTTGGAACAACTCCACAACGCCTGATGTAAACATCTGAACTGCAATTAGTGAAATCACCATACCGCCAAGTCTTTCACAAGCACTCAACCCTTTTTGCCCGAGAAACAATTTAATGTTAGAAGAGGCGAGTAAGACGAGTGCTGTACAGAGCCACGCAACAAAGATGGGGAGGACCATAAGAAGAGGCGACGCAGCTTGTTGTGAGTAGATCATCACAGCCGTGATGGCGCCAGGGCCAGCTACGGCAGGGAGTGCCAGTGGAAAAATGAACGGCTCTCTTTGGGGAACTTTCAGTGTCTTCGGTTTAGGGAAAATCATCGACAAAGAAATTAAAAAGAGGAGCGTCCCTCCAGCGATTCCCATCACACACCGATCAATCCCTAAAACCCCCAAAATCTCTTCTCCAAAGAAGTTAAAAAGAAGGAGGATAAAGAGGGCGATTCCCATCTCTCGGGCAATGATCTTTCGTTGCCTCTTGACGGGATAGCTACTTAAAATCCCCACGAAGAAAGGGACATTTCCTAGTGAATTCAAAACAAAAAAGAGGGAGGTGGCGGCGCTGACGAGTGACATCTTAGCTTCCCTATACATTTAAAAAAATATCTTGTCTACGAGCATATAAATTCGACATGGTACAATAATTCCCCATGCAAAAGAAAAAGTTTAAAGTTGCGACACTCGGGTGCCGGACGAACCAATATGAGTCGGAGGCGTATGCATCTCAGCTGAGAGCGCTCGGATATGAAGAGGCGCAAGGGGATGAGGTCGCAGAGATTTGTATTGTGAACACCTGTACGGTGACGGAAGGAGCTGATAGCAGTAGCCGTCATCAAATCAGGCAGTTTCATCGGCATCATCCGGGTGCGCAGCTCATTGTCACAGGGTGCTTGGCCGAGAGAATCCCGTCAGAGATTCAAGCGATTGAAGGGGTGACACATGTCGTTCCAAATCTGGAGAAGGAAAATCTCTTAAGTCGGATTTTTCCGGCAGAGGAGCTCCCTGAGTTTAAGATCGATCAATTTGCGGCTCACACGCGCGCCTTTGTCAAAGTCCAAGATGGATGTAACTCGTTTTGCACCTACTGCATCATTCCGTATGTGCGGGGACGCTCTAGATCACGTGAAATGACCGACATCATCAATGAGATCAAAGGACTTGTCAAAAACGGCTACAAAGAGGTCGTCTTAACAGGGATCAATATTGGAGACTTTGTTACGGAACAGGGGGAGAGGCTAGCCGATTTGATCCGGATTGTAGATGGAATTGAGGGTGTTGAAAGAATTCGGGTCTCCTCTATTGACCCTGATGAAGTCGATGAGGCTCTGATGAACGCTATCTTGAACGGCAAGAAAACATGTCCTTCGTTTCACATCGTTTTGCAAGCAGGATCCAACATTACGCTGAAACGGATGAACCGGAAATATACGAAACAAATCTTCTTAGAGACGATTGCAAAACTCAAGAAAGCATCGCCCCGTTTCACTTTTACCACCGATATCATCGTGGGATTCCCTGGCGAGACAGAGGCCGATTTCCAAGAGACACTCGAGGTGATGGAAGAAGTTCAATTTGCCAAAGTCCACATGTTTCCCTATAGCGTCAGAGCTCGCACAAGAGCCGCGCTTTATCCGAATAAGGTTGCCCCAAGTGTCATCAACGAGCGGAAAGAACGGGTGCTCCGAGAGTCAGAGAAACAGGCGTTTTTGCTCAGGGAAACGTATGTCGGTCAGACACTGTCTGTTCTTCTAGAGGAGACTTCTTTTGGTCACTCGGAGAATTTTCTTCCGGTCTTTTTGAAAACCGAAGGAGTTCGAAATACAATTGTTAACGTCCACTGCACAGAAAATCGGCCCGACGGGCTCTATGGGAGCGTTGTATGAAACCGTTTTGTCATCTCCCTGGAACCGCCTGTGTCATTCCCCAAACAACGACGCAGGTGCAAGCATTCCCCACCCTGCTCCGATTTACTGACCTATCATCAGGCAAGACATGGGATGAGAAACTACCTTGGAAGGGGCCTGTCGAGGGGTTTACGCTGGAGCTTGATTTGGACAAAGGGTGTTTGCAGGTTTTTGGGAAAACAGCCGAAGGATTTAGACGTCATGTGATCAAAGACTGTTGGACGTCTGCTCCTGTGGAAAAGCTCTCCTTGGGAAAACACACCAAACTCGATTGGGAGCTCGTCACGAGACGGATGAACATGGAAGAGATGGTGCCGATTCTCTTTTTGCTCGGGCAAACAGTGCAGGATGCTTCAGCTAAGTCCCCCATTTTAGAGCTCTTAAAGTTTGATGATAAAGTTGAAGTTACCCATCAACTGCAGCTTTTTTTCAAAGCGGGTTTTCAGGGCATATTGACTCCAAGGCTGACCGATGGCGATTTTCAAGGAATTGTCACTGAAGGTCCTGTCGAAGGATCTCCACTGGCATTACTTCGCTCAGGCTATGAAGCTGTGCGAGCGTTGCTGTTTATTGAAGACAACGGTTTTTCATTTCTTCCAAACCTTCCCCCTGAATTTCATGCCGGGCATCTTCAGGTCCGAACTCACGCAGGGGATTTGGTTTCGATGGAGTGGTCGAAAAAACTTCTCAAAAATGTGTTGATAAAACCAGCAATGACACGCGAAATACCCCTGACATTTCAAAAATCTCTTCACTCTTTTAGAGTGAATAAGAAGAGCAAGCATGATGTCAAAAAACCTTTATCATTGATTGAAGGTCAAACGGTATTTCTCGATCGTTTTGAAAAATAAATGTGAGTATACTAGCTCACATGGACCAAGCCTCCAAAAAGACTCGTCTAGCACTTTTTTTATCGGGGCTCCTCAGTGAGCCGCTCGTCGGGTTTATTGCCATTTTGCCGTTTATCCTGCGAAAAGATCTCCATGCCAGTGGGTTTGAGATCGCTCTTTTTAATATGGTCAAACCGGTGGTGGCGCTCCTTTCGTTTTATTGGGGAGCATCCCTTTGGAGAGAGCAGGGAAAGCTCCGCTCAAACTGGATGTCGGCGTCGCTTCTGGCCCGTCTCCCTTTCTTGCTGTTCCCTTTTGTCGATGGGGTTGGTTTTTTCATTTTAGGAACGGCGATGTTCCATTTCTTCCAAAAGGGGGGGATGCCCGCCCAAATGGAAATCTTGAAACGGAATGTTCCTCAAGGAATTCGAGAGTCGATTTTCTCCTGGAGCGCGGCGCTCAACTGTATTTTCGGAGCCGTGATTGGTCTTTCACTGACTTCATGGGATTTTGATAACTGGAAGATGTTTTTCTTCTGGAGCGGTTTTGTGGCACTTCTTTCTTTGATTTTACAGGCTAGGGTGCCGGTCAATACGCCTGATTTTTCAACAGAGCCCAAATCGAATCCTCTGTTAACCCCTTGGAAAGATAGCTGGAATCTTCTCAAACAGCGAAAAGATTTTGCTCGGTTCCAACTAGGCTTTATGTTCGGTGGGATTGGTCTGATGTTGATCATGCCTGCGTTAACTCTGTATGCCGCAGATGAACTGCTGATCACCCATAAAGATGTCCTGCTCAGCCGTTTTGTCTGGATGGGAGTCGGGTTTTTCATGGCGACTCCATTTTGGCGGAAGGGGATGACCTATGAGGGGATTTTACGGCTGACAGGTTGTGCCAACCTCTTGTTTGCTCTGGCTACTTTAGCGTGGATTGGGGCGTCGTACGATCCGATTTTCTACTCAGTTGCTTTCTTTCTATACGGGGTTGCACAAGCGGGGAGTCATTTGAGCTGGAACCTTTCAGGACCTCTGTTTGCAGGGAAAGAGCAAAGCAGTCTTTTTTCAACCGTTAACATTCTGACAGTCGGGATGAGAGGACTTATTGTGCCACTCACATCGACGTTGCTGTGCGGTCTTGTGGGAACCATTCCTGTTCTGTGGATCGGATTTATCTTCTGCTTTAGCGGATTCATCTACCTCATTTCACAGAAACAACCTGCTATGGTATCGTCTCGTTCATGAGTAAAAGTGAGTATTTGAAGCTGATTCATGAAATTCAACGTCATGACAGGCTCTACTATGTCCAGCACGCACCTGAAATCACCGACTATGCCTACGATCAGCTCTACAAACAGCTACAGTCATTAGAAAAAGAGCATCCCGATTGGATTCTTCCCACCTCTCCGACACAACGTGTGCTTGAAAAAACCACCAAAGGGTTCAAGCAGGTAGCTCATGCGGTGCCGATGCTCTCTCTGGATAATACCTATAAAGAAGAGGAGCTCGAAGATTTCATTGCACGTGTTCATAAACTCTTAGAAAAAAAAGAAGTACCGTTTTGTGCAGAACTGAAAATGGATGGCGTTGCCGTCTCTGTCCGGTATGAAAAAGGAATCTTGGTGAAAGCACTGACGCGCGGCGATGGAAAAAAAGGGGATGACATTACGGCGAACATGCGAACGATTCGTTCGGTCCCGTTAGAGCTGACAGGAAGTCACATCCCAGATGAAATCGAAATCCGAGGAGAGGTTTACATACCGCATGCCGTCTTTCAACGGCAAAACAAACTGAAGGATGAGGCAGGGGAAGAACCGTGGGCCAATCCGAGAAATGCAGCAGCAGGATCGCTGAAACTGCTCGATCCAGCTGAAGTGGCCCAAAGAGGACTTTCAGCAGTTTTCTATGGACTTCCAGAAGGGGAGCATCCTGAAGCAAAAACGCAACATCAAGTCCATGAACTTTTGAAGAAATGGGGACTCCCTGTTTTTGCTGACAAACACCGTGCTGTGTGCGAGTCACTCGAAGAGATCATGAAATTTGCCCATAAAATTGAAAAAGAGAGGGATAATCTTCCTTTTGACATCGATGGTATTGTAGTGAAAGTCGATCCTTTGAAAGCTTGGTCTCTATTGGGAACGACTGGGAAAAGTCCTAGATGGGCTGTCGCCTATAAATTTGCACCTGAACAAGCCCAAACCCGGATTCGAGAGATCACCGTTCAAGTTGGAAGAACCGGTGTTCTAACACCGGTGGCAGAACTCGAGCCTGTCTTTCTTGCAGGGAGTACGATTTCTCGCGCCACACTCCACAACGAAGAAGAAGTCGCGCGGAAAGATATCCGGGAAGGGGACTGGGTCACGATCGAAAAGGGCGGCGATGTCATTCCTAAAGTTGTTGAAGTCGACCATAAAAAACGGGCCCATGGGACGCATGCGTGGAAAATGCCGACAAAATGTCCTTCTTGTGGCACTCATGTGGTCCGCAGTGAAGATGAAGTGGCTGTTCGCTGCC
This sequence comes from uncultured bacterium, assembly GCA_964571465.1. GTDB lineage: Bacteria > Chlamydiota > Chlamydiia > Chlamydiales > Rhabdochlamydiaceae > PALSA-1444. The sequence continues at coordinate 125,110 of CAZNAR010000002.1, read as the reverse complement.
CCAACACGAAAGGGTGTGAAGAGCAGATCATTCGGCGTATCGCCTATTTCGCTGCCAAAGATGCGATGGATATCGATCACCTGGGAATTAAAGTGGTCGAGCAGCTCGTCAGAAAAAAGCTGGTTAAAGAGCCGTCTGATATCTATTCCCTGACGGAAAAAGATTTATCACAGCTGGATGGGTTTAAAGAGAAATCGATTCACAATCTTTTGTCGAGTATTGACGCATCCAGGAAAGTATCTCTATCACGGTTCATTTTGGCACTCAACATTCGGTATGTCGGTGAAGAAACCGCCGATATTTTAGCCCGAGAAACTGGATCGATTGAAAAACTGATGGAACTTACAGAAGACGAACTTCTGAATATTCAAGGTATCGGTGATAAAATGGCAGCCGCCGTCGTGAGTTACTTTAAACAGGCTACTCACAGAAAAGAGATCGAACATCTTCTAAAGGCTGGTGTTCACCCTGAAGCTCCCAAGAAAATCAATCGTACAGATCATCCTTTCTTTGGAAAAACCTTTGTTCTAACCGGTTCGCTCGCTGATTTCAGTCGCGATGAAGCCACAGATCTCATTAAAGAGAGGGGAGGAAAAGTTTCTGGTTCTGTCAGCAAAAAAACCGACTATGTCTTAGCCGGCGAAGATCCCGGCTCTAAGCTCGACAAAGCAAAAGAGCTTCAAATTCACATTCTTCCTGAAAATAAATTCAAAGAACTGCTATAAATCATCAAAGATTCTTTGAACGAGGAGTTTTTGATGTACAAGTTATCGATCGCAGCCCTGCTAGCCCAGACACTGATTGCAGCAGAGCAAGAATGTGTTCCTACTATCGATTTTAATCGGCTCTGTTACGATTATCCTGCAGGGTATAACGCACCAGCGGCGATTAATTTGCAGAAAGATTGGTCTTCCTTTTTTGATGTTTCGTTTATCTACTGGTCGATTGATGAGGATGGGCTCACGATTGCGCAAAGTGCCATTTTGTCCCAGGGTTCCTTGGTTCTCTCTCCCGATGCAAAATTTATGGAGTTTTCATTTGAATATGCCCCAGGATTTAAGGCAGGACTGGGTGCTATTTATATGAATGAATGGAATTTTAATCTCCTGTACACAAGGCTTTTGGGTTCGACATCAATAGAGAAAAAACCTCCTGCGAATACAAGTGACATCCCCGGTTTTGATGTGTGGAACTTGAGTGATTGGTTCCAACAAACATCGACATTTTCTCAACTCAATAGTCCTCAAGCTCAATCTCTTTCTGCAACGAAGATTAATTCTCATTGGAAGTTAGAGCTCAACATGATCGATTTCAATGTTGAAAGAGCTTCGTATTTTGGCTCAAATTTGATTCTCTCTCCTCTAGCGGGTCTTCGAAGTGCGTGGATTGGACAGTCGATTAAAATTGGGTTGTTTCAACCGGCAGCAGCGGTCGGGGGTGCGCAATATTTAAGTCCTCAACCAATTCATTCCAAGAACAAATCGAAAAATTTCTCAATCGGTCCTCGTGTCGGTTGCTCTGCGGCCTATCTTCTTCCAGCTGGGTGGCGTTTCAATGCTCATTGTTCTGGAAGTCTACTGGCGACGCACTCCACCACGCTTAAACATAAAGAAGATCCGCAATCCATAGCCGTTGCGCAAGAACACTATCGTATTAGTCATGCCCATTACCAGGGGATTTTACCCAATGCCGAAGTCGGTCTTGGGATTGGCTGGGGTTGTTATCTAGGAAAAGGGGGTTCTTTTTTAGATATCTCGGCAGCGTATGATTTTTCGATGTTTTGGGCCCAAAACGTGATTCGTCAAATGTTAGATGAAGCGTGGGGTGGAACGCGAGCCTCAGCAGGAAACCTCTCGTTTGATGGAGTCACTTTAAATGCACAGTTCAACTTTTAAGGGGAGCGCATGAAGAAGACCTTTTTTCTACTTTTAATGCAGGGAGCGTTAATGGCGAGTAATCGGCAGACGGAGCATGCTCCTTTTGTCCCTTATGCGACACCCAGTGCAACTCCTCCCTACATTCACACAAACGATCTTCCTCCACGGATTGAGTGGAACGAAAATTTTGGTTATTGCGGAGAGGTTGCCTTTATTTGCGCAGGCCTTTACTTCGGGCAATATTGTTCTCAATTTACAATGCGTTCTCTTGCCTCGCCTGGCATTCCACAATATTCAAGTGGAAGTCAACTTCTCTTAGGAATCAATGATACAACCACGGCAGATACCGTCCGTTTAGCGTATGAAAAATGGCCTAATGAAGGTCAATCCAGTCCTCCTCAAGGGTCGACAGATGACTTTCTTGTGTGGGTTAAAAAACATGTCGCCCTAGGACATCCCGTAATCATTGGTCTCTTTAACAATGAGTATTTGCTCTATAAAAATGAAGATCCTAATGCAGGTGATTCAGAATATGATCATATTGTTGTTGTCACACAAATAGGTTCATATTCAACCCCGATCAACGATAATACGTACCATGGAACAGACCAAATCTATTTTAATGATAGCGGTCTCTTTGGAGCCTTTAATGCGCCTCAGCTCTATTTCAATTCCTCCTTCGATGCTTTCAAATTAACTAGGCAGGAGGCTAACGCACATAAAGGGCTTGTCTATTCTCTTTATGATCAGCCGGATCATTATGGAATTGCGATTTTAGGCGTTAAAGATGTGGGTGGCATCACTCTTCCGGTCAATGTTAAAGCCAGCGTAAATCGGGAACTCCCTGAAATCGTCGATGGAACTAAAACAAATCCACCTCCAGCGGGATCTAATTCGCCTCCAACGCCCTCTCCACTGACATTGTCGATTACAGTCAGCAATTTGACGCCCAACACATCTTATAATCTGTATATCTATGATGATTTTACAAAAGTTCCAACGCAGAATTTCAACGCCAATGCGGCTGATGCAAAGCAGAAAATCGTCATCAGCTCCACGACGACCGTCTACACTGCTTCGTTCAACATCATGTCGAACGAAACAATGGTTTTCAGAGCTGTTCCGCTGGGTGCTCCATAAAACTAGTTGGATCAAAAATAACGAACGGCCGTTGTTTCTAGATCACATAAATTATCTGGAAAATTGTACAACAGGCTACTAGGCCATGCGGACTTAAATAGATAATAAATTGTGTAATTTATAGGGAGTCCGCAAAAATCAAGGGCTCCTCTTTCAAACAGGGTTGCAAAAAATAAGCCGCTGACAAAATTCTCTATAAAAGAGGCTCTCATGCCGTATTCAGAAAACTTAGTGCGTGCCGTTTGAAGAGCTCAAGACGATCCTAAAAATGGGAGCTTTATAACTGTCTGTCAGTGCTACTCTCATTTCAGTAGAGATTCTTCTCCTATATGACAGATGTCGGAACTAAATGAACCTGCCAAAGGAGCTAACCTACACTCAGCATCTTCGAGTTGGAGGGCATGACTCACAACTCGAGCAGCCATTTCTTCTTTGGTATCGACCTGACGCTTCTCTCTGATTATTAGGTGTTAAAGCGCTCTAAAAAATACAAATAAGATAGCACAAGAGAGAAAAGATCGAACGATGCTTTCTTGAAACCGAATTAAAGGAGACACTCTTGGTTGAGGTGGGGGCGTGCGCAAGATGGGCAGAGCAGCCCGTGTTGTTGCTTTGTCACTTCGTTTCGGGGATAATCCAGTACTAGGTGGGGAGTTGGTACCTGGTGTCTTTGATAAATTACACCTGAACGTGTTGTCATAGAACCTCTATTATAAAGTGACTCACAGAAAAACCCAAATAAATATTTGCTTGAAAAATGGCGCTTGATTAGGATGTGAAAAATCTCATACTAACAAAGGAGACACGGAGATTATGGTGCAAAAAATTATGAAGTGCGGATTCATCGGCGGTTTTATCCTCTTTATCTGGGGTGCTGCTGCGTGGACAATTCTGCCATGGCAAATGAATCAATTTAAGAAGTTTTCAGACGAGAAAGACGTCCGATTTACAATCAAAGATAACGCTGCTGAGAGCGGTCTTTACATGATTCCTTCCTTTGGAGGAAACGCAGATGACCAAGCTGAAGCTAAAAAACAAATGGCAGAAGGTCCTTTTGTTTTTGCAGCAGTCTTGGCTCAAGGAAAAAATCCTAACATGGTCGGTTCTGCAGTGGCTGGACTGATTGTTAAAATCGTTTTAGCGTCTCTTGTTGCATGGCTCCTTTTCCATACAAAGCTCGATTACAACAAGTCTGTGACATTTGTTGTTGTGATTGGTTTGATTTTAGGAATTGGCGCAACAATGCCTTACGTGATCTGGTTCGGGTTCCCAGGCATGTTTGCAATTTCCTCCATTATCGAATCGCTCTTCGGATGGTTCTTTGCAGGTCTTGCAATGAGCAAAATGGCCGGAAGATAATCGTTTTCATGGGCTGGAAGGTTCTCCTTCCAGCTCTTTTCAACTGACAGATAGTTTGCTTTGAAGTTCGCCTAATAGAGTCTGGTGACTATATCCTGTGATTTTGACTTTTTGAAGGGTCCCGACAAGTTTAGGACCTCCGGAAAAGACAACTCTCTTCCAACACCGAGTCCGTCCTTTGACCTGCATTTCCTCGCAACTCTCGATAAGCACTTCCACCGTAGTACCAAGCATTCCTTTCTTCTCTTGTGTGGCGATCTCGTCATAAAGAGCAAGGAGTCGTTGGAGGCGGTCGTTTTTGACGTCTTCAGGAATATCGTCTTTCCAACGGAAAGCAGGGGTTCCTTTACGAGCGCTATAGGCAAACAGAAAGGCAACTGAGTAGCCAATCTCTTTAAATCGGTCGTAGGTTTGCTGAAACTCTTCTTCAGTCTCTGTCGGAAATCCGACAATAATGTCGGTTCCCAGCGAGACATTGGGAACGATTTCACGGAGCATGGCGACTTTTTCCAGGTATTGTTCGACTGTGTAAATGCGGTGCATTTTTTTCAGGATCCGGTTCGAGCCTGCTTGGAGAGGAAAATGAACAAATTCACAAACAGAAGGAAGGTCGCGGATCGCCAGCATCAGCTCGCGTGTAATATCGACGGGGTGGGAGGTCATGAACCGCACACGCTCAAGCCCTGGAATTTTATCTAAACGGTAAAGGAGGTCATGGAATTTGGCATTCCACTCAGGTTTATCCTTTCCGTAACTATTAACATTTTGTCCCAGAAGCGTGATCTCTTTGTAGCCTTGGCCGACCAGCTTTTTACACTCTTCCTCGATACTCTCAGGTGGTCTAGAAACTTCTTGTCCACGGGTGTAAGGAACTACGCAGTAGGTGCAAAACTTGTCGCAGCCCCGAATAATCGAGACATGCGCTTTAAGTGGATCATCCCGTTTTGCAACGAAGTAGTCGAGGTTTTCTTCAAACTGGTCATCGGTGCGAATGAGAGGACGATTTGTTGTCAGCACATCATCGAGTACCGTGTTCAACTCTGAAATATTGTTGGTTCCTATGATAAAGTCGATATTTGGGAGCTTTTTAAAGAGTGTATCTTTCTTGGCCATCGCCATGCAACCGGTCACCCCAATCAAAGCCCGCTTAGGTTTTGCCCCGAGTTTGCCAATCTTACCCATCACTTTCCGCTCAGCTAGATCCCGAATGGAGCAGGTGTTAAAAATCAGCAGGTCAGCATCGTCTTCCTGATCGGTTCGCTTTAAGCCCCGCTTTTCAAGCAAACCTACCATGATCTCAGAGTCGAGTTCATTCATCTGGCAACCGTAGGTTCTCAGGAAAAATTTATTGAGCTGACGCATTGTCGATTCTCTCCATTAAAAAAATGAAAAGTCATTTTATCGTAGATCTCAATAAATGTAAGATGAAATGTTCACAGTTTTGATCGTTCTATTAGATTACCGAGCACGCTTTCTAATAGGCGCTTCATAATATTTTTTCTTGATGTCTTCGGCTAGTGTTTCATAAGCCCGTTTTAGAAAGGTGCAAAGCTCATCGAGAAAGGGATAGCGAGGGTTGAACTGGAAGACTCGCGTTTTGCCGACAGTTGTACTTACGAGGATACCCCCTTTTTCAAGCCGTAAGAGAGCTTGCTGTTGGGAGGAGAGAGAGGATTGAAGCTGTTTTTTGAGCTGCAAAGCATAGCAGGTTTTATTTTTTAGAATAAAAAAAAGAACTCGCTCGACAGTTTCGTTTCCAAATAGAGCTTCAAGCATGATATACCTAATTTTAAGGTAATATTACCTAAGAATAAGGTGCATATCAAGGGCCATTTTTAAAAATAAGTTATCGGAATGAGGGAGGGTGCCTATGTAAAGATATTGGCAAAAAAACAGATAAAGCGTATGCTTACACCATTGTTTAGGAAAATTCTATGAATAAGAAAAATCAGACTCGACTTCTCACGAAACAAGAAGCCAATAATGACCGTAAGTGGTTCATTTTGGACGCTACTGGCAAAACTTTAGGTCGTTTTGCTTCACATGTTGCAAAAATTCTCCGTGGAAGACATAAAGTAACTTTTACCCCCCACGTTGACTGTGGCGATGGTGTAGTTATTATCAATGCAGAAAAGATTAAAGTCACAGGGGCTAAAGAGGCTCAAAAAATCTATAGATACCATACTGGGGCGATGAGCGGTCTACGTGAAGTTCCTTACCGTGTGATGAAAGCTCGTAAGCCTGATTATATCTTAAGAAACGCGATTGCCGGCATGCTTCCTCAAAGCCGCCTTGCGCGTCAACAACTTAAAAAGCTCCGCATTTTTGCTGGAGATAAGCACGATATGCAAGCTCAAAACCCAATCTCGGTAGAATAAGATGAAAAAAGAATTTATTGGTACAGGTCGTCGTAAGAATGCAGTCTCTTCTGTGAGACTCCGTCCAGGAACCGGCAAAGTGACTGTCAATGGACGTCCTTTTGAAACCTATTTCCCTCTCCCAATCCAACGGGATTCAATCTTAAATCCGATTAAAAAAGTTTCTGAGACAAAGAAATACGATATGATTATCCGCGTCGCTGGCGGGGGTATCGAAGCTCAAGTGATCGCCTCTCGTTTAGGTGTCTCAAGAGCCCTCATCGGTGAAGATGATGCTCGTAAAGCGGAACTGAAGCCTCTTGGCTACCTGACCCGCGATCCACGTAAGAAAGAGCGTAAGAAATACGGTCTTCGTGGAGCTCGTAAGCGTTCACAATTCTCAAAACGTTAATTATATCAAAAAACCTTGGAATCTATTTCCAAGGTTTTTTTTCATTCCAGCTGTCAAATAATTATTTGATTCTTTATAGCTCGGTGTATGAGCAAAAAAGGTAAACCGGTTGCAGATTCTGCCATTCATGATCAGACAGCGGTGGTCTTTCCGAATGATTTGAATGCCTATGGAACCCTTTTTGGGGGACGGGTGCTCGATCTCTGTGATCGCGTCTCAGGTGTTGTGGCAAAACGGCATTCGGGGTCGGTTTGCGTGACGCTGGGGATCGATTCGGTGCGCTTTTTGGCTCCTGCCAAACATGGCGATATTTTGGTCTTTAAAGCAGCTGTCAATAGGGTATGGAAGACGTCGATGGAGATTGGGGTTAAAGTCTACAAAGAAGACTTTAGAACGTTGCAGCGGGTACACATTCTCTCAGCCTATTTTACGTTCGTTGCGCTCGATGACCATTTGAGACCGGTTGAAGTACCCTCAGTCGTCCCTGAAACTTCAGAAGAGAAGCGTCGCTTCGAAGAGGCGGAAAAACGAAGACAACAACGTCTTCAGAATCCGTAAATCTTCTGATATTTTTTCGTCAGATAATTTAAGTATGGTTTTTCACTCAGTGGTTTTCCTGTCACGTTCTCAACGAGCTCTTGAGGAGAATATTGCCGTCCCCACTGGTGAATATGGGTTTTCAGCCAGTCCCGGATAAAGGTGAGATTTCCTTGCGCAATTTTTTGTTCCCACTCGGGATGGTCAGCGGCAAACTTTTCAAAGAACTGTGCAGCGTAGATGTTGCCGAGGGCATACGTTGGGAAGTATCCCATACTTCCGAGGGACCAGTGAATGTCTTGGAGACATCCAAGTGCGTCTTTGGGTGGGGTAATGCCCAGGAGTTCTTCCATCTTTTGATTCCAGACCTGAGGAACCTCTTTGACTTTGATCGTTCCTTCGATGAGCTGTTTTTCGATTTCAAAGCGGAGGATGACGTGCAGGGTATAGGTGACTTCATCGGCTTCGACACGAATGAAGGAGGGTGTGACTGAATTGATAGCGGCATAAAAGGCATCGAGAGAGATGTTACTGAGCTGGGGGAAGGCTGTTTGTAGCTCGGGGAGAAACCGTTCCCAAAAGGGGCAGGTTCGGCCGATGCGGGTTTCCCAGAAACGGGATTGGCTCTCGTCGATGCCGAGAGACACTTGTTCTCCGAGCGGGGTTCCGAAGTATTCAATGGGGAGGTTTTGTCCGTAGAGTCCGTGACCGCCTTCATGCAGAGCGGAGAAGAGGTTCGACATCACATCGTCTAAATGGATGCGGGTTGTCATCCTGATATCGGTTGGGTGCATGGGGGAGCAAAAAGGATGGGAGGAGAGGTCGAGGCGGGATGTTTCAGGGCGGAATCCCATGGCATGCAAGAGGGTTTTACTAAACTCAAGTTGGGCGCCGGCCTCGAACTCTTGGTGGAGGAATTGGTTTTCCACCTGCGGTCTTGAAGTGATTTTATGAAGCAGCTCTTTAAGGCCGACTTTGAGAGAGTCAAAAAGAGGAACCAGTTTGGCAACTGAGCTATCGGGTTCATAGAGATCAAGGAGAGCATCGTACGGGCTAGCTTGGTAGCCAAGGTAGGCCGCTTTTTTCTGGTTTAATTTCACGAGCTTTTCAAGGTGGGGAGCGAACTTCTTGAAGTTCGATTCTTTGCGAGCCACTGCCCAGGCAGAACATGCTTTGGTTGTTGCTGTGACGAGATTTTTAATGAATGAGCTCGGAAGCTTGATTGATTTTAGATAATCTCTTCGCCATGCTTTGAGAGCCGATTTTTGGGCAGAGGAGAGGGAAGGGTCTAAAACTTCACCCGTTTCGAGGTTAATGAGCGCGGAGAGAAGCTTTGTAAATTTGGAGCTGGTTTTGAGTTTATGCGTGTGGGCGGTGACGAGGCTGTTTTGGGCTGAGCGAAATTCGATTGCCTCGGACGGCATGTAGATTTCTTGATCCCATTCAAGGAGATTGCTGATCGTGTTCCACGTTGCGATCTCTCTTGAGTAATCAGATAATTGTTCAAATGGACTCTTTTTCGATGTCATGGGGTCCCTTTTTTGTAAACATGGTTGTCATCAGTTTACCCAAAGGGGTGTACAGGAAGCAAGCTGCAAAGAAAAGGGCAATCGTCATGCTACCAACAGCAATATCGGAGAACCAGTGGGCTCCAACGACAACACGGGGCAAAGCTCTGAAGATCACATACGCCCAGGCAGCGAGGGCAAGACGTTTTGGAACAAATGCAGAAAAGAGGAAACCAAACAGAAGCAAGGTGGTCGCGTGATCGCCAGGAAAACTTGCGATGGTTTCATCTTTGAGACCAGGCCACGGAAGATGATCAGTGATTTTGACACATGGAGAAACCGTTAGCGATGGGCTGTCGCGCGGAATAAGAACGTTATGGCGGAGGAGATTTCGATTGATGAAGAAAATAACGGAGGCTGCCATGACAATCACTGCCAGGAATTGGACTATTTTTTCTCGTCGTTCTTGCTTAGGTGTGACAACGACTCCCCAGATGAAAAAGAGGATGAAGACGACATCTTCGACCAGATCCATCCGCTTATGGTTAACAAGCGCCCAGAAATATTGAGTAAACTTGTTGTTTTCGAGTGTTCCATTGAGGGCTTGGAAGACCGCAAGATCAAGACTTTCCCAGAGGTGAGCGGTCCAGGGGCTTAAAAAAGTAACCCATAAAAATGCAAGGATCCCAAAAGAAATAAAGAGGGGTTTCCATCTCATGCAGTTTTCATCCAAAATCTCCATCCGAGGATGGAGGCAAGCAAGGTGAGGGGGAAGATCACAGAAAGAAGAGGGGAAAGAATGCCGTGGTCACTTAAAATGGTCAGCGAGTCAAGAAGCATGTAGAGAGCAAACAGAGAAAAGAGTCCGATGGCGTAAATGAAAAAGAGAGAGCGGAAGCGGGAAAAGGTCAGACAGACAGGGGCCAGTGCAATCACGATAATCGGAGCAAGGAGAGGGACGGTTGCTTTAAAGGCTAGTGCTGTTTTGATTCGAGGAATTTCGTAGGGGGAAGAGCGGGGGTTGCTCGCTAGGCGGACAAGTTCTGAAATCTTTTTCTGGTCGAATGGGACAAGTCCTTTCCGAGCCATTCGGGGGTGCCATTTGAGCTCGTTTAACGTTAGGGTTTCATACGACTCTTTTTTTTCTAAAACACCTGCAGCAGAACGGACAAGATGGTCGACATAATGAGCCTCGGGCTTCGAAGGATCGGCCGAGAGGTACTTCATCCGCCAAATTTCGTTTTGGCTTTTAATCCATAAAACGTCGAACAGTTGATGCTTATCTGCCAGGTACGATTGGTAGAGAAGTTTGGAATTGTCTTTCAGAGGAATGAGGTGGATGAGCTCTCTCCGTTTTGCAAGGTGGGAGCCGTGGAAGTTGGCGATGCGGAATTCATCGATGTTTTGTAGGGCGGAAGGAAGGAAAAATTCAAAGTTGGCCCATAGGAACATTGAGCAAACGGTGGCGACAACAAAGAACGGTCTCAAAAGCTTGCGGGTCGACAATCCAGCCACTTGGAAGACGGTCCACTCGTTTCGACTATTTAAGGTGGTTAAAACTTTAATAGTGGAGAGGAGGAGTGCCATCGGGATCAGGAAGTCGAGTCGTTTTAAAAATTGATTGAGGTAGTAGAGGGCAATCGAGGCGGCATTTAAGGTCGGAGTTTTAAAAAAGTCATCCATATGGGTGGAGTACTCAATCAACGAGTAGAGAAAGAAAAACCCAAATAAGAAGAAGAAAAAGACTTTCGCTATTTCTTTATAAAAATAAACCTGCCACCGCTTCATTCAATCCCCCTTGAGACGCGCTTCAAACTGCGGAGGGAGAAAATGGCGATCACAGCAAAAGGAAGGAAGTAAAGAGCCCAAGCAGTCAGGTGGAAATGTTTCATGCTTTTTGCGCCAATGAAAGCAGACAGGTAAAGAGCGGCAAGACCGACTGTCCAAATGAGACCTCGTCTTGTATGGCGTCTTCCGATTTCCATTCCGAAAGCGGCTCCCAGTAGCGTGAAAGCAAGGGGAGTGAGGGCCAGCGACAGCCTGCGCGCCATCTCTAAAGCGTGGGTGTTAGACCAAAAGTTTTTTTGGCTGATGGCCAGGCGGATCAAAAGATCTTTAAAGGAGAGGTATTCGGGTCTTAAGCTCCACTTGGCGCTCTTCAGTAGTTGAGAAAGGCTGGAAGAGGGGGTCGACATCGAGTCTTGATTTTCAATCACCAGGTGGTCAAATCCCTCGGGGATTTTCGAATCAACGCTTGAAATCACCGTGACGTTTTTACCGAGTAAATTTTCTCCTTCAATCGAGAGCTCTTCTGCCGTCATGATTCCGAGTCTTTCGTGGGTGCGGTTATTCAAGATCAAGAGAACATCTTTGGCCTTTTTACCTCCGCGGAGGGTGCGGATTTCGACGTAGGCATTCGTGAGTTTTCCGTCGGTGATTTTATTAAAAATATAGAACGGGTTATTCGAGGTCATTTCGAAGGTGAGCTCTTTAGCCCAGAAACGGCATCGGGGTCCTAGCTCTGCTACGACGGTAAAATTTACAACAGAGAGAAGCAGAGCACCGAGCATCAGCGGTATAAGCAGATGTCTTAAACTGACGCCTGCAGCACGCAGTGCTGTCAATTCTTGGTAATGACTCAATTTTTGAAAGAGGAGCATCGACGCGATCACGCAAGAAATTGGAATTGCCAGAGGAAGAACATACGGGAGCTGGTAGAGGCTAAAAAGAAAAATCGAAAGAGCATCTGAGTTGAGAGTGGCGAATTCAGCGATATCTTTAAACCGCATGACAAACAGCGCTGCAATGAAACTCGTCATACAGAGTAAAAAGACCTGAAAATAACTTTTAAGTAAAAACCGCCATAATATGGGCATAAGGCTGTATTTTACTCTACTATCCTGGTATTATTCTAGCATTATGCGCGATCCTGCCTTTAGACAACTTAAATCATTTCTATCACTTCATTGGAAGCCGGGAGCACCCCTTCTTATGGCGTGTTCCGGGGGGCCCGACTCCAAAGCTTTGCTTTATTTGCTGAAAGAGGCGCAGAAATTTTTTACCCTCGATCTCCAGGTCGTGCATGTCGATCACGGCTGGAGAGAAGAGAGTCAGAAAGAGGCTGAAGCGCTTCAAAAAGAGGTCGAGGGTTTAGGGCTCAAGTTCCATCTCCGAACATTAAAGGATATCCCTGCAAAAGAGGGGATTGCTCGGGAGGCGCGGTATGAGCAGCTCCACCAGGTCGCTGGTGAAATCGGAGCCCAAGCAATTCTACTGGCCCATCAAATGGAAGATCAGGCAGAGACCGTGCTTAAAAGAGTGCTTGAGGGAGCCTCCATTCCTGCTTGTGGGGGGATGAAAGAGGTTTCAGGGGTTCTATGGAGACCTTTACTGATGGTTTCAAAAAAAGAGCTGATGGCTTGGCTCGAAAAAAGAAAAATTAGTTATTTTACCGATCCCACCAACCTCGATTCTAAATATTTGAGAGGGCGGCTGAGAACCTCGATCATTCCCCAACTAGAAGCCTCCTTTGGTAAATCGATTGTAAAAAATTTATGTCTATTAGGAGAAAGAGCCCAAAAAATCGAAGAACATTTTAGAAAAGAGATTAGTGGTGTCCAAAATGCTGCCGAGCTGGAAGGTCCTCTTTTAGAATTTTTTCTTAAAGCAGAGAGTGAGAGACAGGGTAAGCGACTTTCAAGGAACGAGCTTCAAGTTTTAGTACGAAAAGTTAACTCGGGTCTTGCACTTAAAATCCGAAACGATTATTTAAATCACTAGGGGCACTAGATTTATACAGCTGGACTCCCGTGTTTTCCTTTACGAAAACACTGAAGACTGGTTTAATTTTAAAAGCATCAGGTTGAATCACATGAATGAAGATAATAAGCAAAAACCCGAGCAAAGAAAAGGGTTCCCAGGTGGGTTTGTAATTTTTTTACTCGCAGCGCTGTTAATTTTCTTAACAGTACAAAATCTGTCGAATGACCAGACAGCCAAAGTGGCCTTTAGCCATCAGGTTGAACATTTGGTCGACTTGGATTTGATTCAGCCCAGCGAAAGCCGCAAGATCGCACAGAATGATAATCTTGTAACCCTCACAGGAAAATTCCGTGATCGAGTCACCGATGATGCAAAAGCCCGTTTTAAATATTTAGAGTCTCTCAACCGCCATAATGAATTAGCAGAGAGTCAACAAAAGCTCCAGGGAGATCTCGCAGGTCTTCAAAAAGGGGTTATAGAGTCGGCCGATTGGTTCCTCCACGTCAGTGGTCTTCCACTTCCAGCCAATGGATATTGGATTGTGAGTCCCATCTACGACACACCCGATCGAGAAAACGGTGTTGTGCTCAAGACGCTCTCTGATAAACCAATTACATCTCTTGCCGATTTACAAAAAGCGTTTCCTCCTGCAGAGAATAATGTTGCAGAGTATGGCAAAGAGATCAGCACGCTCCTTATGGGTTTCAAATCTCCATCCCTAGGGATTGGGAGCGAGCCGATGAAGCAGCAGCTCAAGTCGCTGGACCAAATGCTCGCGACTCCAGCTGCCACGACCCAAGATCAAATCGCTGTCTATTCCAATATTCTCTCGCAACTCCAAGGAATCGTCACTCAGTTAAATACTGAGCAAGATAATGCACGCCTTGTGCAGCTCCGTTCTGTTAGAAGCTACCTCGGCGACCTGATCCAACTGTCGAAAGTCTCCGATGACCTTGCAAAGAACGATGTGCAACTCGATAAAGCCCGTGAAGCTGTTGCTAACGTTTCTTGGTTTTTCAACAACCAAGAGCTTTCAAGTCGTTCTTTAGAGAAACAAGACCCTGAAGCGTTTTCTCACTGGTTTGCCCAGGCGAAGAAAGAGTGGGACGCGTTCCCCACAAATAAGGGGACGATTTTTAAAGTCCCAGACCAACCACGCACCCTCGTTTTGGATAAAACATTCAAAAGTGAAGAGCCTTCACCTAACTATTTAGGAGTTCTCTTTACTATTCTCCCATTCCTTCTGCTGGGTTTCCTCTTCTACTTTATTTTTGCCCGTCAGATGAAAGGAGTCGGTAACAGTGCGATGAATTTCGGTAAGTCGCCTGCGAAGATGCTCACAAAAGATCGGAACAAGCTCACGTTTAAAGATGTGGCGGGATGTGATGAAGCAAAAGAAGAGCTTTCTGAGATTGTCGAGTTTTTAAAAGATCCAGGAAAGTTTACAGCTCTTGGTGCACGTATTCCTAAAGGGGTTCTCTGCATCGGTGCTCCAGGAACTGGTAAGACACTCATTGCAAAAGCGGTTGCCGGAGAAGCCGATCGACCCTTCTTCTTTATTTCAGGTTCTGACTTTGTCGAGATGTTCGTCGGTGTCGGTGCAAGCCGTATCCGCGACATGTTCAATGAAGCGCGTAAATATGCTCCTTGCATCATCTTCATGGATGAGATCGACGCCGTCGGTCGTCACCGTGGAGCAGGGATTGGCGGGGGACATGACGAGCGTGAGCAGACTCTGAACCAACTGCTCGTAGAGATGGATGGATTCGACCCAACCGAAGGAATCATTTTAATTGCAGCAACCAACCGTCCTGACGTACTCGATAAAGCGCTGCTGCGTCCAGGCCGTTTTGACCGACGAGTGATCATTGATCTTCCAGATATTAAAGGTCGCTTAGAGATCTTAAAAGTCCATGCTCGCAAAATTAAGCTCGATCCGTCTGTTGACTTAATGGACATCGCTCGCGGCACGCCAGGTGCATCAGGTGCAGACCTGGCGAATATCTTGAACGAAGCAGCACTTTTAGCTGCCCGTCGTAACAGAGCCGCTGTCACTTCGCAAGAAGCGCGTGAAGCTGTCGACAAGGTGAAATACGGAAAAGAGCGTCGTAGCCTTGAAATTGATGAGAACGAGAAGCGAACAACAGCTTACCACGAGTCAGGCCATGCGATTGTTGCTCTCATCGTCAAATCGTCAGACCCGGTCGATAAAGTGACGATCATTCCTCGAGGAATGTCACTGGGAGCTACTCACTTCATGCCGAAGAAAAACCGCCTCAGTTACTGGAAAAAAGAGCTGATTGATCAACTCGCTGTTCTCATGGGTGGCCGTGCCGCTGAAGAGATCTTCGTAGGTGACATGTCATCCGGTGCTCAAATGGACATCACTCAAGCGACACGTCTGGCACGTAGCATGGTGTGTGAGTGGGGGATGAGTCCTCTGGGAACTGTTGCGTTTGATGAACGTCAAGAAGGTGGCCAATATCTCGGCATGAATAATATGTCAGAGAAGACCTATTCCGATGACACCGCCAAGATGATCGACGCAGAGATCAAAAAGCTCCTCAATCAGGCGCATGAACAAGCGATCGAAGTCATCAACAAAAATCGAGATAAAGTCGAACTCATGACTCAAATGCTCATGGAATTCGAAACTCTTGATAAAGAAGATGTCAAAGAGATGATCGAAGGAACATGGGATATTGAGAAGAAGCGGGCACGTCTTAAGATTTCTGAGAACCTTCAGAAAAAGACACCGACGCCTGCTCCAACTAAAATTACCCCTGATTCACCTGAGCCACAACAAGCTTAATGTATACAGTAAGTCATTATCTTTTAGATCGCCTAAAGGAACTAGGGCTAGATGAAATCTTCGGAGTCCCCGGAGATTTCGTCTTAGGTGTCTTCCACGATATAGAAAAGCGTAACATCAGGTGTATCTGCACCTGTAATGAACTCAACGCCGCCTATGCAGCAGATGGGTATGCCAGGAAAAAGGGAATAGGTGCACTCCTGACAACCTATGTTGTAGGGGAGCTCAGTGCGATCAACGGAGTCGCCGGTGCCTATGCTGAGCGCGTTCCAGTTGTTCAAATCACAGGATGTCCTGCAACACACCATTACAAGTCCAAAACTCTCTTGCATCACACATTGGGTGATTATGAGATTCCACTCAAAATCTACGAAAATGTCACTGTTGCCTCGACGCTCCTCCTCGATGCAAAAACAGCTCCTGCAGAGATTGACCGCGTCCTCAAAGAATGTCTCTATCATAAGCTCCCTGTCTATATCGGAATACCGACCGATATTGTGGTGGCTCCTTGTGAGAAACCTAAGCAGAAGCTCGAGATCCCCAAGCGGCCGTTCTCAGATGCAAATACCCTCCAAGAGGCTTTAAACGAGGCTTTAGTGATGATTAACAAAGCCGAGAGACCTGTCATCGTTGTCGATGGTGAAATTGCCCGTTTTGGGCTTGAGAAAGAAGTTTTAAAGCTCATTGAAGCGTCAGGATTTCCTTTTGCCTCCATGATGCTCGGGAAAAGCGTCATCAGTGAACATCACCCTCAATTCATTGGTCTCTATGAAGGAGATCGAAGCCGTGACTATGTGCGGAAACGGGTTGAAGAGGCCGACTGTATCATCCTTTTAGGCGCGATGCTCACTGACTTTAATACCGGCGGCTTTACCGCCGTAATCGACAGTGGAAAAACGATCAAAGCCAATGTTGAACGGCTCGAGATTCGTCATCACAACTATCCTCAAGTCAACTTAGCAGAATTTCTTAAGCAGCTATCAGAAAAAGTCATCCAAAAGAAGCTAGAAATTAAGAAGGCAACAGAGAGTTGTACGCACCGAGCTACCCTCCAATTCAAACCTGAAGAGAATAAAAAACTCACGCTTGCCCGCTTTTTTGATCGGATCAGTCATTTTCTCGATCAAGACTCGATCATGATGGTGGAGACGGGATCGGCTCTTTTTGCCGGCGCTGAAGTTTTACAGCCGGAAGGGTGCTGTTTCATGTCACAGACTTTTTTTGGATCGATTGGTTACACTGTCGGTGCCACATTAGGGGCATCTCTAGCTAACCCTAAAAAACGGGTCTCTCTCTTTGTTGGAGATGGTTCCTTCCAGGTCACTTGCCAAGATATCTCGACGATGATCCGTTATGGCGCACGCCCGATTATCTTTCTTATCAATAACGACGGCTATCTTGTCGAGCGTGTCATTTCAGACGGTCCGTTCAACGACCTTCAGCCGTGGAAATACCACAAGCTCCCTGAGCTTTTTTCAGGCGGCTGGGGCTGTAAGGTTGAAACAGAAGGAGAGCTTGAAAAAGCGCTTCAAGAAGCGAGCAAAAGATCACAAGACCTTGTTTTCATTGAGCTCATCTTTGATAAGTGGGACAGCCCTCCCTCAATGACCAAGGCGGGTGCTGCCATGGCCAAAAACAACTTTCTTAAGTCGTAAAAAGATGTTTTTGCTTAATTAATTCCACAAATTGCTTCTGAAGCTGTTCTAGTGTGTGTTTTCTGCATTTTGCGGCATGAGCCTGCATAATCATTTCCTCTGTCACCTCGATCTCAGCGGCCGAATTTTTTAAGCTTTCTTCTGCGCAGACATGATCAATTAAGTCGTTGGCAACGTCGGGAAGCTGTCTCTGAGGATTATCTCTTTTTGCGAAAAAGATCGCCGCTTTAAAAGCCTCATCTGAAATCTTACACTTTTTCCCGTTGTAGGTGTAGTAATCTTGTGCTCTGCGAGCTTGAAGCATTTCTAAACATGCTTGTGCTTTAGGAAGCTCTACATCGATTTTTTTAAAGCGGCGGGATAAAGTAGGGTCTTTTTCGATGTATTTGGCGAATTCTTGGGGCGTCGTGGCTCCTAATACCTTGAGACCGGGTCTTGCAAGTGCTGGTTTAAGTTGGTTTGCAATATCACTATTTGGATCGTAGCGGCCCATGCCAGCTCCTACTAGTTTATGGATTTCATCAATGTAGTAAATAACAGTCGGATCTTTCTGTGCAATTTTGAGGAGGGTTTGTAACCGTGTTTCTAAATCACCACGATACGTCGTACCTGCCACTAAGCCTGCAGCTGAAACCGAGATCAGACGTTTTCCAGCGAAGGGAGAAGTAACTGGAAATTGTTGATGAGCAATTTTCCAAGCAAGGGTTTCAAAAATAGCGCTTTTCCCAATTCCTGCAGGGCCGACAAGAATTCCATTATTCTTTTCTTTTTGAACTAAAATCACTGCAAGCTCTTGGAGATAACCGTCAAAGCAGCTATAGGGACACTTTTCAATTTTTTTGGCTTTCTCTGTAAGATCTTCCATGTAATCAGGTAACAGCCCTTTCTCAGGTGCTTTAGTGCTAGGGAAGAGGGTTGAAACAATCCGGGCAACCGAAAGAGCGAGTAAGGTAAAAATGTTATTTTGTAATGCAGCAACGGCAATAACACTATAACAAGCGACATAGACAACAGCTTTGACTGGTGGAAGTCTTGCAAGTCCTATTTTGTTGACTAATTCTGTTATGAGGGTATGCCCTATGAGTGCGCATCCAGCATACGTCAGAGTATTTGCGTAGGATCTGTAAAATTGGTCTGAATAAGTGACTTGCATCATAAGGCTGTTCCTAGGTCACAGTTTTTCTAAAGGCGCCCAGTTTTTTAGAATTGAATACCCCTGGATAACCAAAAGATCTTGCTTCCAGGACATATTACGGTGAAGGCTTTGGGCTTTACTAGCAGCCACGCAAATCGATGAATAGGCGTTATCATAAAGAGAAACTCCCTCTAAAGATTCATCACCCGCGATTTGAGATAAAACTCCTTTGAGAAGGGTTTTAGCATCGCTTTTCATTGAAAGAGTTTTTTCTAAAACTGTTTTTGCAAATAGCGCAAAACACGTATCAATGGCCAAAGATCGGAACGACCCTTTTCCAAAGAAAGTCTTGGCAACTTGGAAAGTCAGGAAGGCCGTCGCAGCATTGTGTAGGGTGACTTTGACATTGTAGTGAAAGGTCACGGCAGAAGATTTCTTTCTCATGGAATCCCACTGGGGGTTCAAGCTTGAGTAATAAAGCTTGGTTAGAGAATTGATCCCAAAGTTTGCGACAATCACAAATGGTCTGAACACTGTATCTAGGTTCACATTTGCAGACATAGAACCTCCAAAATTTTGAAGCAGTTTATGTGATATAGGAAATAATAGACAGACTTAAAATGTCTCATCTGGTCTTGATGTCTGGTGATTTATTTGCTAAAAGGGATTTAAGGTGCCAATTGAAAATCGATTATCCGTTTCAAAGCCTTGATGAATCGCAGGTTTTGAATGTTCTTTCAACTTCTAAGGAAGGATTGGGTGTTCAGGAAGTCAAGCGACGTCTGAAAATATTCGGATCCAACACGTTACAAGACGAAAATGTTTCTAGACTTCGAATTTTTCTCAGACAATTTAATAATCTTCTTATTTACATCCTTTTTGCAGCTTCCCTTGTGAGTATTTCCATTGGTGAATTCAAAGACTTCATCGTCATTAATGTTATCATTGTCGTGAATGGACTGCTCGGCTTCTGGCAGGAGATGAAGTCTGAGTCGGCAGTTTCGGCTCTTAGGAAGATGACTGAAACACGGCATAAGGTTGTGAGGGATGGCGTATTAGGTTGGATCCACTCTTCTGAACTTGTTCCAGGTGATTTTCTGTTATTTCATGAAGGAGAGGTCGTCAGTGCAGATATCCGCTTGGTAGATTCGGGAGGGCTTATGGTGGATGAGTCAGCCATTACCGGTGAATCAACTCCTTCTACCAAAGACCATACAAAGATTCTTCCGAAAGATGTTATGCCTTATGAGCTCTCAAATATGCTCTTAACGGGGACTACTATTGTCAGAGGAACCGGACAAGGGGTTGTTGTAAAAACAGGTTCTCAAACATATTTTGCGTCGATCGCCAAGAAGTTAACGGAAGAGTCTCCAGAGACTCCTCTGACGAAAGCGATTAGTTTTTTTGCGAAGAGATACGTTTTTATTCTGATTCTCTTGTTTTTAGTCCTAGGGATAGTCGGCTATTTTCAAGGAAGAAGTCTCTTAGATTTGGGGTATATTTTACTGGCAAGTTTAGTCTCTGCTGTTCCTGAAGGGTTGCCCATTGTGCTTACATTTGTAATGGTCATGGGTGCTGTCGCCCTCAGTCGTAAGCAAGCCTTGATTCGATATCTGCCGTCCGTTGAGACGTTAGGGAGCTCAACAGTGATTGCATCCGACAAAACGGGGACCATTACGGAAGGAAAATTGATTGTTAGAGAAGTTTTTTCAACCGACAGCAAGAAACTGAAACTGATTGCTGCACTTTGTAATGACGCAACCAGTGGCATGGGCGATCCGCTTGATGTTGCACTCTCTAGCTGGGTGGAGGAGTATGATGGTCTAAGAAGACGGTTTCAAAGAAAATGGGGCTATCCCTTTGATGCGAAACTGATGCTTATGGGAGCTGCGTATTCGATGGGAGGTTATGATGAGGTTTTAGTTAAAGGAGCTTATGAGTCGCTGAAGGAGAGGGTCCAGAACAAAGATAGCTTGAAAGAGTTAGAATCGGTTTTTGAGAGTTATGTCAGCCAAGGGCTCAGAGTATTGGCATTTGGGTATGGGGAGTGGACAAGCAACGATCCCGGATCATGGAAAATAAATATCGTAGGCTTAATAGGTTTTTTAGATCCTCCCAAGCAAGGAGTTAGGGAATCAGTAGCTGCGGCTCATAGAGCTGGTATTCGAGTGATCATGATTACGGGGGATCATCCCATGACTGCGGCAGCGGTTGCAAAAGAGGTCGGTATTTGGCAGGACAGTCAGTCCATTTTAACGGGCAAAGAAATTGAAAATTTGGCAGACGCTGAGCTGCTGGCAAAAATAAGAAACACGACTGTTTTTGCTCGCATACTTCCCCAGCATAAATTTAGGCTTGTTAAGCTCTTGCAAGCCTGTGGAGAGATCGTGGCCGTTACGGGAGATGGGGTCAATGATGTTCCTGCTCTTAAACTGGCCGATATCGGTATTGCAATGGGCAGCGGGACGGAAGCGGCCAAGAGTGCCTCGAAAATGATCATTACCGACAGTAACATCAATATTATCGTAGACGCAATCAGAAATGCCCGAGTGATCGCCGACAATATTCGAAAGGTCATCTATTATCTTATTTCAACATCGATGCAAGAAATTGTCTTAATTTCACTTGCTATTGGTCTCTCTTTACCTCTACCGCTAACGGCCATCCAAATTCTCTGGATCAATATTGTAACAGACGGTGTTCAGGATAAAACGTTTCCGTTTGCAAAAGGAGAAGGAAATGTGATGCTCCGAAAACCGCGGAGCCCGTCAGAGCAGTTTTTTGATCGAAAGCAGATCCTACGCATCTTATCTTTTGGATTGGGGATGGGTTCCTTAAGTTATTTCTTGTATGTCAATCTTTTGAATCATTACGACCACTCTGTTGTATCGACTATCATATTCACATCGGTCGTCATGGCTCAATGGGCGAATGGAATTCAATCGCAAAAAGAGTCAGAGCCTTTCTTTAAAGACATCAAAAAAAGTTTCAGCATCAACCCTTACATTTATCTTGCAGTTTGTTTGGGGCTTATACTGCAGTTATCTGCAATCTATTTGATGCCTAATGTCTTTGACATGTCACCAATCACACTAGAACAATGGATATATCCTATCGTTGTGTTCGTCGTAGCTTTCATGCTAGTTGAATGTAGAAAGTGGATTGAACAATTACAATACCGTAATCCCCGCTCTTCATAGGAAGTTAATGCACGCCTATATTAGATCAATTCCCTAGATTGAGAAGAACCTCTTCCTTTGGGGGAGAGGTTCTTCAATGGACAAATTATCCACCTGTAGCAGCAGCCTGCTGCGGAGGGGCAATGAGGGCTTTACGGCTGAGTTTGATTTGGCCGCGGTCGTTCACGTCGAGGACTTTGACATCGACGAAATCGCCCACTTTGCACACCTCATTGAGGTTATTGATGCGGCGGTGGTCAAATTCAGAAATATGGAGGAGTCCTTCTTTGTCGAAGATTTTGACGAAAGCACCGAATGCAACAATCGAAACGATCTGTCCATGGTACGTTTTGCCGATTTCAACATCGGAAACCAGGTTGATGATCATCGCTTTCGCTTTTTCGATCGACTCAGGGTTGTTTGCCGAGATGCTGACAATACCGCTGTCATCGATGTCGACTTGAGCGCCCGACTCTTCAATGATCGCACGGATCTGTTTTCCACCAGGCCCGATGATCGTTCCAATCTTGCTCGGCTTCACTTGGATTGATTCAATGCGCGGAGCATACTTGGAGAGTTGTTCTTTCGGCTTCGGAAGTGCTTCGAGCATTTTGCTTAGGATGTGGAGACGTCCTTGCTTTGCTTGGGCAAGAGCGGCTTTCATGATCTGAGGAGTAATCCCTTCGATCTTGATGTCCATTTGGAAGGCAGAAATTCCTGTCTGGTCACCGGCAACTTTAAAGTCCATGTCACCCAGAGCATCTTCATCTCCTAAAATATCAGAGAGGATAGCAAAGTGGTTTCCTTCGAGAATAAGACCCATCGCGATTCCTGAGACAGGACGCTTAATAGGTACGCCGGCATCCATCAAAGCAAGGCACCCACCACAGACTGACGCCATGGAAGAAGAACCGTTTGATTCTAAAATGTTGGACTCCAAACGAATCACATAGGGGAAACTCTCTTGAGAAGGAAGAACAGCAGCCAGCGATCGCTCTGCGAGCTTGCCGTGACCTACTTCGCGACGTCCTGGAGCACCCATCCGTCCGACTTCACCGACTGAAAAAGGTGGGAAGGAATATTGGAGGTAGAAACGGTGGAGGCCGTCGCTATTATCTAGCGTTTCATACCGCTGACCCATTTGGTCGCTACCAAGGGTACAAACTGCAAGCGCTTGAGTTTCACCTCGAGTGAAGAGTGCGCTACCATGTGTTCGAGGTAAAAGGCCTGTTTCGGCTTCAATGTGACGGACTTGATCAGGTAAACGACCGTCTGCTCGAATGTTTTCTTTCAAAATCATATCGCGCATGATGTCTGCTGAGACTTTCTTAAAGCCCATTTTGACGAGCACATGAGAATGTGTTGATTCTTTTCCTTCTCCGAAGAAGGCTTCCATGACATTGACTTTGGCTTTTGCAAGAGCTTCGTTACGAAGTGTTTTCTCTTTAATACGGAAGGCTGCACTGAGCTCAACCCCGACGAGATCGCGGATTTCTTTGAGTAGAGCTTCAGACGGCACGCGGAGTTCGCCGCGGACTTTCGGTTTGCCGACGAGTTTTTGCCATTCGGCAAGTCCTTGGCAGATCGTACGGATGGCAGCTTGCCCTTCAGTGATCGCCTCTAGCACTTGTTCTTCAGTTAAGAAGTCGCAGTACCCTTCGATCATCAAGATCGCGTCTTCTGTTCCAGCTAGAACAAGGTCCAATCTCGATGTTTGCATCTCTTGAACTGTCGGGTTAACGATAAACCGGCCATCCACTAATCCAACACGTACAGCTGCTATCGGCTTAATAAGGGGGATGTCAGAAAGAACGAGAGCGGCTGATGCTGCGCAGATAGCAAGGGGATCAGGAGAATGGACGCCATCATACGAAAGAACATACACCAACACTTGCATGTCGTTGACGTAGCCATCTTCAAACATCGGTCTAAGTGGTCGGTCAATAAGACGGCATGTCAGGACTTCTTTTTCGGTCGGTTTTCCTTCGCGCTTAATAAATCCGCCGAGAGTTTTTCCTGTGGAGGAAAATTTTTCCACATAGTCAACGCGCATCGGTAAAAAGTCGGTCTCATCGGAAGGGATACCACCACGGCAGGCGGTGGCTAGTAAAATGGTTTCACCCGAGCGGACAGTCACTGAGCCGTGGGCGAGTTTTGCGAGTTTGCCTGTTTCGAAAACGATGTCCCGACCGGCTACTGAAATGGTTCTAGAATTTTTATTCATGATTCCTCTTGTTTGTTTAAAACCGAGGCATCGAGCTCTTTCTGATGGAAGGCCATTTAAAAAAATGACCTTTCATCAAAAAGAATTCTGATACTACGGTGTATTGTGTAAAATATACAGAGATATCCCCTTGGATGCAAGGGGATAAACGTTACTTTCTAAGATTTAAGCGGGTGATCAAGCTTTGATACCGCTTTGTATCTGTGGAGTTTAAGTAGTCAAGAAGCTTGCGTCGTTGACCGACGAGCTTTAAAAGGGCAAGACGTGAGCTATGGTCTTTAGGAGCAGACTTCAAATGATCTGTAAGCTCCGTAATTCTCTCTGTGAGAATCGCGATTTGGACATCGGCTGACCCCGTATCTTTCTCATGGAGTTGAAATTTCTTTGTGATTTCTTCTTTGGTGCCTTTATCTAATGACATTAGGAAAATCTCCTGGAGCGTTGTAAATATATCCCATGATTATACGGCAAACCGTTTATTGAATCAATCCCAACTTTCTTATATGATGCTCTGCCTAGATGGAAACAACCGATTTATTCTTCATGAATGAGGCTTTAATTGAAGCCCAAAAAGCGTTTGACCATGGGGAAGTTCCTGTGGGGGCGGTTCTCGTTTATCAAAACGAAATTATTGCTCGCGCCTTTAATCAAGTTGAAACTTTAGTTGATGCAACATCTCATGCAGAACTCCTTTGTATCCGTAAAGGATCTGAGGTTCTCGGCAATTGGCGCCTTTCAGGCTGCACCCTTTATACGACCTTAGAGCCGTGTCCCATGTGTGCAGGAGCTTTAATCTCGTCTCGGGTCGACCGTGTCGTCTGGGGAGCTCCCGATGTGCGGCAAGGGGCTGGCGGTAGCTTAGTAGACCTTTTAGGTCACCCTCATCCGATCCATACGGTTCAAATAACAAGTGGGGTGCGTGCAGGGGAAGCAGCCCATCTAATGAAATCTTTTTTTCAGGGAAGGCGTGAATGGAAAGAATCTTTGACGAACTAATTAGGCTGCAACAAATTAAAATTAAAATTTGTGCTGAGTCTATCATCCCAAATCTCACAGACGATGACCTTTTGCAACCCAATGACTTTCCTGTTCTCGAAAACAACCCCTACTTTAGATACAATGAAGGGGTTTTAGAGGGGCTTATGTCAGCAAAAGCGGCTTTCCAAGCTTATCAAAAGGATTAGTGAGACTTGTCTTTAATCTAAAAGGCGTGTTAAATTGCTCTCTTTAAAAGGATTCAATATGAAAGAAAAAATTCATCCACCCTATCAAGATGTGCTCTTTGTAGACTCATCAACTGGTAAAAAATTTGTTTGTGGTTCAACGCTCCAACCAAAAGAGCGCGAAATGTTTGAAGGGAAAGAGTATCCTGTTTACCGTCTCTCGATTTCTTCTTTTTCACATCCGTTCTTTACGGGTGCGAATCAGTTTATCGACTCTGAAGGACGTGTCGATAAATTCCAGAAAAAATACCTCAAAAAGAAGCAGACAGAAGAAGCGAAAGTTGCTGAAGCCGCTGCTCCTGAAAAAGGTAAGAAGAAAGTCACACGTAAAAAGACTTCCTAATTTTCTATGTTCGACGACAGGTTGAAGAGAAGAATCGATGAGATGCTTGCCCGTTTTCAAACGGTGGAAGAACTTCTCGGTCAACCTGACGCTTTTAATGACCAATCCAAGTACCGTGAATTGACCCAAGAACACGCCTATCTGGGCGATGTTAAAGAGGTCGTCGATCAAATCCATTCCACGACAAAACAGCTTCAAGAAAACGAAGCGCTTCTCAAGCAAGAAACTGACTCTGAAATTCTGCAGATGGTTCGAGATGACAATAATGGACTTAACAGTTCGCTTGAAAATCTAAAAGTGAAACTCGAAACCCTCTTAGTTCCTCCCGATCCGCTCGATAATCGTAATGTGATCATGGAAATCCGAGCAGGAACCGGAGGAGATGAAGCGGCTCTTTTTGTCGGAGATTGTGTCCGGATGTATAAATGTTATGCAGAGACCAAAGGGTGGAAGCATGAGGCTTTATCTGCCGCTCCCTCAGAAAGGGGTGGGTATAAAGAATACATCATGGTCATCTCAGGCCAGCAGGTGTTTAGGCTTCTACGGAATGAAGCAGGAACCCACCGCGTGCAGCGGGTCCCGGATACAGAAACACAAGGTCGAGTCCATACGTCGGCGATTACGATTGCCGTTCTTCCTGAGCCGACCGAAGATGAACAGCTCCAAATCGATCCTTCAGAACTCCGTATTGACACCTACCGAGCTTCTGGTGCTGGAGGACAGCACGTCAACACAACCGATTCAGCTGTTCGAATTACCCACATTCCAACAGGTGCTGTCGTGACCTGTCAAGATGAACGCAGCCAGATTAAAAACCGGGCAAAAGCGATGCGTCTTTTGTCAGCGAAAATTATCGAAGAAAAACGTAGAAAAGAAGAGGAACAAATGGCCTCTCTCCGCTCCTCTCAAGTTGGATCAGGAGATCGCTCTGAGCGGATTCGAACCTACAACTTTTCCCAAAACCGCGTGACAGACCATCGCATCGATTTAACTCTTTATAATTTGAGTGATGTTCTAGAAGGGAAGCTCGATGCCTTTACACAGGCGCTTGTTGCTTATTTCTACGAACGAAAGCTGGCAGGCGATGAAAACGCTGGGTGAAATCCTTAAAGTCTCCACTGATTTCTTAGCTCAGAAAGGAATCGAAAGTCCCAGACTTCAGGTCGAAGAACTCCTTTCCCATGTTCTTAAAATCCCTCGTATTGAACTCTACATGCAGTTTGACAGACCTCTTGTAGAAGCCGAACTGAGTCAGCTCCGAGACTATATCAAAAAGCGTGCTCAAAGAATGCCATGGCAATATATCGTAGGTGAAGTCCAATTTTTAGGATGCAACATTGAAGTAACCCAAGATGTTTTAATTCCAAGGACAGAAACTGAGATTTTGGCCGATAAGATTGTCAAAGAACTCCCTTCCCATCCGGTGACAATTTGGGATATCTGCTGTGGATCCGGCTGTATCGGCATGGCTCTGAAGAAAAAAAGACCTGATTGTATGGTTGTTTTGTCGGATCTTTCTCCGCAAGCTCTACAGGTTACAAAACGGAACGCCGAAAAAAATGGGGTTGATGTCACAATCCGGCAGGGGGATCTTTGCCAACCCTTTCAGGGAGAGAAAGCTGATGTGGTCGTTTGTAATCCACCCTATATTTCAGAAAAAGATTATCACAGTTTAGATCCTGAGGTGCGTGAATGGGAGCCCAAAATGGCCCTTGTTGGCGATCTCTATGGGAGGCTCGCGCGCGACCTCCCCTCGCTTCTCAATCCGGGTGCCAAGGTTTATTTAGAAATTGGAACGGGGATGGGGAGTCAATTAAAAAATTTATTCCTCGAGTCGGGTTGGAAATCAAGTGTAGTTGCTGCTGATTGGGCAGGGCATGACCGCTATATCTATCTTGAATTCCAATAACTCTTGATATAAGATAGTAGCCTTATAGTTATGTTTGGGACTTTAACCGAAAAATTCAGAAATTTAGCTTCCCGTTTAGTGGGTCAAAAGACACTAACGGAAGAAAATATTTCAGACGCCGTGAAAGATGTGCGCCTGGCGCTCCTGGATGCCGATGTGAACTTTACTATCGTCAGCCAGCTGGTCAAGCGTGTGAAAGAAAAAGCGGTCGGGGAAAAAGTTCTCAAAGCCGTCTCGCCTGGTGAGCAATTCATTCAAGTTGTTCATGAAGAGCTGATTGAACTGATGGGGAAAGAGGTTGCAGAGATCCAATTTCAAGCAACGCCTACAGTGATCATGTTGTGCGGTCTTCAAGGTTCAGGAAAGACAACAACAACAGCAAAACTCGCCCACTATCTACAGAAAAAACCGAATCAGAAGAAAGTTCTAGTCGCTGCGTGTGACTTGCAACGACCCGCAGCAGTGCAGCAGCTTCAGACTCTTTGCCAATCAATTGAAACGTCACTCTTTACTATTGCAGATGAGAAAGACCCTGTCCGAGTTGCCAAACAGGCGCTGGAAAAAGCAAAGCAAGAGAAGTTTGACGTTCTCATTATTGATACGGCAGGAAGATTACACATCGATCAGGAACTGATGGATCAGCTCCATCAGATGAAAGCCGTCTTAAATCCGCAAGAAATTCTCTTTGTTGCAAGCAGCCATGCTGGGCAAGACGCAGTCGCAACTGCAAAAGCTTTTGACGAGCAAATGGCAATTACAGGGACTGTGCTCACGATGCTCGATGGAACATCAAGAGCGGGTGCTGCGATCTCTATTCGAGAAATCACGCAAAAACCCTTGAAGTTTGAAGGGGTTGGTGAAAAGGTCGGTGACTTTCAGCCGTTTAATCCTCAATCGATGGCCGATCGTATTTTGGGCATGGGCGATATCGTTAACCTTGTGCGAAAAGCGCAGGAAGAGTTCGACGATAGCCAGAAAGAAGATTTAGAAAAAAAACTCTTAAAAGCAGCTTTTACCTACGAAGATTACATTAAACAAATGACTGCGATTAAGCGGATGGGCCCTCTGAAGAATCTATTGCAGATGATGCCCGGCATGTCAGGACTCCCTAACCTCGATCAATCTGAAGGGGAGTTTAAGAAAATTGAAGCGATGATTCTCTCGATGACACGCGATGAAAGAATTGAAAAAGTAGAGCTTGTTCCTTCTAGGCGTTGGAGAATTGCCAAGGGGAGTGGAACAACGATCGATGATGTGAATCGTCTGATCAAAGGTTTTAAACGGATGAAGGATCTTTTTAAGAGTTTACCGAAGAAGTCTTTACAAAATCCCGCATCTCTGAAAAAATTTGGCGACTTTTTTGGATAAAATTACAATTTAATGTTGGAGAAAAAATATGGCAGTTAAGATTCGTATGCGACAACAAGGTCGCAAAAATCGGCAGACATTTCGCCTCGTGGTGACTGATATCAGAAACCCACGTGATGGAAAATATGTTGAAACATTAGGGTCGTACGATCCTCACCAAAAAACAAACAACTTCACTCTCAATGCAGAGAGACTCAGCTACTGGCTCAGCAAAGGGGCAACTCTTTCTGAAAGAGCAGAGAAAATGGTGAAATCGGTTGCTCCTCAAGTGATTAAAGAGCTGCAAGAGAAAAGAAACGCAAAGCGCGTGAAAGAAGCTACAAAACGTCGCGGCAAAAAAGCAAAGCCTGCGAAAGTAGCAGCTCCTAAGAAAGTCGCAGCACCTGCAGCAGCTGAAGAAGCTCCTAAGAAGAAAAGAGCTCCTGCTGCGAAAAAAGCAAAGACGAAGGATGAAAGCTGATATCCTCTCCCTCTTTCCGGACTATTTCAAGGGCCCTTTCGACGTAAGTATACTGAAGAAGGCCCAAGAAAAGGGGATTTTGGAGATTAATCTCATCGACATCCGCGACTTTGCTAATAATAAACATGCAAAGGTGGATGATCGCCCCTACGGAGGAGGTCCTGGCATGGTGCTCATGCCTGAACCTGTCTGCGCTGCCATTCGGAGTGTCAAGCAGGAAGAGAGTTATGTAATTTATCTTTCCCCACAAGGAAAGAAATTAGACGCAAAAAAATGTGAGGAGCTCTCGAAAAAGAAGCACCTCATTTTCCTCTGCGGCCACTATGAAGGGGTGGATGAAAGAGCCCTTCAAAAAGAAGTCGATGAGGAGATCAGCATAGGGGATTATGTGCTGACAAACGGATGCCTGGCGGCCATTGTTGTCTTAGACGCCACCGTTCGTTTTATCCCCGGAGTTTTAGGACACGAAGAAGCGGCCGCCCAAGATTCATTTCAAGATGGAATCTTCGACGCCCCGCACTTCACCCGGCCTGAAGTATTTGAAGGCATGGAGATCCCGGAAGTTTTAAAATCGGGAAACCACGCCAAGATTGCCGAGTGGAGAAAAGAAAAAGGTCTTGAAAAAACAAGACGTGTCCGACCAGACCTAATGAAGAAAACAGGAGTTTAGAAATGAAACAAAATAAAGTGATTCAGGAGATTGAGGGAGAATTCCTCAAGAAAGATCTTCCGACGTTTCGCGTAGGAGATACTCTCACCGTCCATACGAA
Source organism: uncultured bacterium (assembly GCA_964571465.1). Taxonomy (GTDB): domain Bacteria; phylum Chlamydiota; class Chlamydiia; order Chlamydiales; family Rhabdochlamydiaceae; genus PALSA-1444. The sequence continues at coordinate 95,080 of CAZNAR010000002.1, read as the reverse complement.
AATTGTCGAAGGTGAAAAAGAGCGTATTCAGATGTTTACAGGAACAGTTATTGCCCGTCGTGGAAGTGGCCTTTCTGAAACGATTGCTCTCTACCGCGTCTCGTACGGTGCTGGAATGGAAAGAGTGTTCCTCCTCCATAGCCCACGCGTTGCTAAAGTTGAAGTTGTCAAGAGCGGTAAAGTACGTAAAGCAAAACTTTATCACCTCCGCGGAGCTTCTGGAAAAGCTGCGAAAGTTAAAGAGCAGATTGGTGAAGCTCAAGAAACTTCAGCAAACTAATCAACGTTTCCTTGAGATTACGAAGCTTGAACGAGCTGCACGTGCTCAAGGGTTCGCAAAAATTGCAGGCGTGGATGAAGCAGGCAGGGGACCACTAGCTGGTCCTGTTGTTGCAGCCGCCTGCATACTCCCAGAAAACTTTTTTCTTGAACATATTGATGACAGTAAAAAACTGACTTCTCAGCAGAGAGAAGAGATGTTTCAAATTCTCGTGAATCATCCTGAAGTTCAATATGGCATTGGGATTATGGAAGCATTTATCATTGATCAAATTAATATCCTCCAAGCAACCCTCCAAGCAATGGCAGACGCGATCGGTCAGATGAACCAGAAGCCCGACTTCGTCTTAGTCGATGGAAATAAAACGCCTTCAATCTCCATTCCTTGTCAGGCTGTCGTCCAAGGAGATACCCTTTCCCAATGCATTATGGCTGCGGCCATCCTTGCAAAAGTCACACGTGATCGGCAAATGGCCGAGTATGACAAGCAATATCCTCAGTATGGTTTTTCTTCCCATAAAGGATATCCGACTCCTGAACATCTGGCTGCATTAGATCATTGGGGCCCCAGTCCCATTCATCGGCAGTCTTACGAACCTGTAAAAAAGAGAAGAGCACTTATATGATACCTGTTGTTAAAACTTTCAAAACATTAATCGTCGATGATAACGAAGTTCAAATCAAACTCGCCACCCGATCGCTGAAAAAGGTTTTTGAAGAAAACCATTTTGCATATTCGATTGATGAGGCCCCTGATGGAGAGAGAGCCTGGGATATGTGCCAAGACAGGAAATTCGATTTATATGTGATCGATTATCAAATGCCTGGGATGAATGGAGTTGAACTTTGTCGTAAGATCTTGAGAAAACACACCGAGGCAAAGATTGTGCTCTACTCGAGCGATTCAGCTGAGACCATTGTCAGAGATGAAAAAAGTATTAATGGTGAAGTGATAGATAAGGTGATTGATATTATTCCTAAAGAGGTCGTTAAGTTGAGAGATTGGGTGGAGAGATATATCCAAACCCCGTCGATCGCCAAAAAGTTTGCAGATGAGGTTCAGAAATAATGAGAACAAGTATGACTGCCTACGGGCGCGCTTCTCTTCAGACAACCCGAGCTCGCTGGACGTTTGAAATTTCATCTGTCAATCGAAAAGGTCTCGATATCCATCTCCATCTGCCGCACTCCCTCTTGTTTCTCGATCCGGTGATCCGTAAATGGGCGGCCGAGATCACTGAACGAGGTAATATCACCATTCGTGTTTCATGTGAGCTTAAAGAGATCACAGGGCTTGTTGAACAACTTAAAAGTGAAAAGAAACGGTGGGAAGAGGTGGCTTACGCTCTCAAACTTCCTAAAGATCAAATTACACTTCCGTTTTTGCTGGGCCAGCTGACCCCTCAAGAAGCTCAGCTTGACCCCAAGGTCTACGAGAAAGAACTCCTCAATGTCTGGAAAAAAGCGTCCAAAGCGTGGCTTGCTATGAAGCAGCAAGAGGGGAGAGCCTTGACACACGATATTCAGGCACGCCTTAAGACCATTGAGCAAGAGCTGAAAAAGATTGAAAAAGAGATGCCCAAAATTGTCAAAGAACATCTTGCGAAGTTATCAGGTCGCATGGAAGAATTAAAAATAACCATCGATTTAGAACAACTCAAGAAAGAAGCGGCTTCTCAAGCAGACCGAGATGACGTGACCGAAGAGATGACCCGGATGCGCTCTCACATCGCTCAAATGGGGCACTACCTGAAGTCATCCGAGCGCAGTGTAGGACGAACTCTTGACTTTCTTGCGCAAGAGATGGGACGTGAAGTGGGAACACTCATGGCAAAGGCCGGCTCTTCTGAAATCGCACAAAGAGCTGTGAAGATAAAAAGCGAAATCGAAAAAATCAGGGAACAGGTTCAGAACATTGAGTAACCAAAAAGGTCATCTTTTTATCTTAAGCGCGCCAGCAGGAACAGGGAAGACAACCCTTGTCCAGATGCTCACCGATCAGTTTCCCCAAGTTGTTCGAAGTGTTACCTGCACGACGAGAAAACCGCGTCCCGGTGAAGTGGATGGGAAGGACTACTATTTTATCACCGAAGAAGAGTTTCAAAGAAAGATCAAAGCAGGCGATTTTCTTGAGCATGCTGATATCTATGGAAATCACTACGGGACGTCTAAATCGCTGGTTGAAGAAGAACTCAAAGCTGGAAAAGACGTAATTTTAGTGATCGACACCCAGGGGGCCCTAAGTCTCAAAGGAAAGGTCGATGCAACTTTTATCTTTGTTTCCCCTCCATCCTTCGACGAACTCAAAAAAAGACTATTGAAGAGAAGGACTGAATCTCCCGAGATGATCGAAAAAAGGTTAGCTTGGGCACGAGAGGAGCTTGAGATGATCTCGCATTACGACTATCATATTGTGAACGACGATTTATCGGTTGCTTTCGAAGTTCTTAAAAACATTATTATTGCGGAGTAACATGTTACAAAAAGATCAATTGACCAACGAAGCTTTAAAAAAACACTTCCACGACAATTTTGAGCTTGCTCAGTTTGCCATTAATGTGGCCCGCTACCTCATCAAATCTGGCCATGAAGTCGATATCCCTTATCTCTTGAAAGAGATCCAAAGAAATCCGACTCTCTACACCCCTGAGAATTTAGCTCTTCTCGACAAAGCCGATCAAGAAGAAGACGCTGAAACTCCCCATGTCTAATCAGGGGGCTAGACGGATTCTGATTACCTCTGCCCTTCCGTATGCGAATGGGCAGCTCCATTTTGGGCATATCGCAGGAGCCTACCTTCCGGCGGATTGTTACGCTCGTTTCCAAAGACTCCAAGGCAGTGACGTTCTCTATATCTGTGGTTCCGATGAATATGGTATTGCAATTACTCTGAGTGCCGAAATGGCAGGACGGACCCCTCAAGAGCAAGTTGACCACTTTCATGCCATCAACCAAGACCTTTTCAAGCTGCTCCATTTTTCTTTCGACCATTTTTCCCGTACCTCGTGGCCTGGTCACATTCCAACCGTCCAACAATTTTTCCTTGATCTACTGAAAAACGGCTACATTGAAGAGAAAGTTACTGAGCAGCTGTACTCCTCCCAAGATAACCGGTTTCTTGCTGACCGCTACGTGGTGGGAACATGCCCTAAGTGCGGCTTTGAAAATGCGCGGGGAGATGAATGTACCCGGTGTGGTTCAAGCTACGAAGCAACCGACCTCAAGAACCCCCGTTCCAAGCTCACCAATGCACCGCTCATGCTCAAGGAGACCAAACATTGGTTCCTCCTGTTTGACAAGTTTAAAGAGAAGCTCTCGGCGTGGCTCGGTGAAAAGCCATGGAAACCGAATGTCCTTAATTTCGCCAAATCGTATGTCGATGATTTAAAGCCTCGCGCTATCACACGCGATGGAGAGTGGGGAGTCCCCATCCCTCTACCAGGAACCGAAGGGAAAGTTCTCTATGTCTGGTTCGATGCTCCCATAGGTTATATCTCTGCCACGAAAGAGTGGGCCGAAATCACAGGGAAAGATTGGAAGCCGTACTGGCAGGATCCTGAAACAACCTACGTCCAGTTCATCGGAAAAGATAACATTCCGTTCCATGCTGTCTTTTTCCCCGCAATGGTCATGGGGCAAAATCAGCCTTACCATCAAGTCGATCATCTTCCAGCAAACGAATTCCTGAACTTAGAAGGAAGACAATTTAGCAAGTCTGATGGGTGGACGATTGATCTAACTGATTTCTTCTCTCAGTTCACGGCCGACCAAATCCGTTACACACTCGCTGCAAATGCCCCTGAAAACCAAGATTCTGAGTTCACGTGGCGTGATTTCCAAAGTCGCTGCAATTCAGAGCTCTTAGGCAAGTACGGCAACCTTGCCAATCGCCTGCTTGTTTTCATCCAGAATCAATGCGCAGGCCAGGCTCCCTCTTGCTCTCCCGACACCCCCTTTGTGAAAGAACTCCATGCTAAAGTAGAAGACGCACGCCTTGCCTATGAACATTTCCACTTACGCAAAGCAGCCGCTCTCATCATGGAAATTGCACAGCTGGGCAACGTCTATTTTGATAACAACAAACCGTGGACACTCGCTAAATCTCCAGAGACCCGCCCTCAAATGGAAAAGGTTTTAGCCACCTGCCTCGAGTGTCTCAAATGCCTCGCGCTTGTCTCTTCTCCCATCATCCCAGAAGCCGCTCAAGAACTGTGGCAGATGCTCGGGAATACCAAGCCTCTAGAGAACTGGGACGATGTCGTACGGACCCCTGTTCTGGCCGGAACACTACCAAAGCCTGAAGTCCTCTTCAAGCGGATCGAAGAAGCTCAAATCATCGAACAAGAATCTAAACTAAAAAATTTAATCAGCGCCAATCCAAAATAATATTTAATTCGAAAATATGATATACTATTAGCAACAAAAAATAGGTGTCATGTGAATTATTTGAATTTATTACATCAAACAACGCCCTACCTTTTATCGACACCGGCGCTTTTATTTGAGGTAGCTTTCGCTACGGACCGGATCTGCAGATGGAATGTTCCCCAAAACCCCGCGATTACTCGCATTGTAGGCTCGATGCTTTATGCCAATGCGGCCGTTTCGATTATCACGTATAATCGGCTTGTTGAGCCTATTACGCGGCATACATGGATAGTTGCTAATCTGGCTACTTTGATTGTTTTAGGTGTTTTGGCTCTTATCAAGCCTACTCAGTCGCCAAAAGTCGTAATTCCAGAGACCATCACTTTTATGCGATGTCCAAAAGGGCTGAATGTTCCAAAACATGGTGATGCTGCTTTAGAGCAATTAAAGCCCGGTGTAAAGAATGTGATCAATGTTTCTAAAGGGTGGGATGGTGCCCCTCTAGCGTGGGCCATCACCAGTCATGAGAAATTTAAAAAACTTAGATGTTGTTATTACCATGGAACCGATGTAAAAGAGCTACAACAGTTTCTACTCCAAGCTCCTCCTTGTGTAGTCTTAACTTCATTCGAAGCAAAGGGTTTGACAATTCCTCCTGAAACATACGTGATTAAGTTAGAGTGTAAGGAACAAAGAGCCCCTGCTTTTGCAGGGATGTCTCTGGAGGAGCTCCAAGAGTTGTATGAGGGATTCGCAAAAACGAAAGAGTTTCAGCAGCTTTTTACACGCTTAAAGTTTGAAGAGGGTGCAATCAGAGCTCTTTGCACGACGATATGGCCAGACACCGTCGAGTGTTCAGTCTATAAGCTTCTTCTTGCCATGAATCGGATCTTTATAGAAGGGAATTTAACGATTAGAACATCTGAAAAAAATCGTGCAAAGCTTGAGCTTGTTGAAGCTCCTGCTGAACACATCAAGTTTAACCGTCATGTCCATCTTCCTCTTTTCTATTCAGATGAACCATTAGTTGAAGCACCCACTTTCCTTAAACCACTCAATCGAAGTGGAGCAAATATAGTGAGAGTAAGACAGGCAGATCAAATTGTTAGAGCGGTAGGAAGCCCAAGAACTCCACATGCAGCTGTTATCGACTTTGAGGCGGAAGAGATGGTAGAAGTTCTATCAGCTGCAGAGGGAAAAGAAGTTTTTCATCTCGTATGGACTCAATTTGGTGATAAAGGGCTCACAGAGCTGACTGATTTTCTCTCTTACCACAAGGGAGCGATCATTTACCTTTCGGACCTGAATTCTTTATTGCACGATAAAAAATTTCTCATTTTTTTTGAGATGATCGGCAAGGCTGGGGCTTATATTGTAGGTGGTGTTAAGTCAACTTCTTCTAATAATGTAGATTTTCGATTGAACTTGCAGATGTTTAAATTGGTTCACCTGATTCCTCTTAAACAAGCAGAATGTTTAGCAGAAGTTACGGTTTGGGCAAAAAATTATCAATTCGAAGACAAAGCTCTGGAGATTGCAGTCGATGCAGTCTTTTTGCTCCGAGGTGGAAAGGGGACAGAACTGAGCTTAGTTAAAGATCTCTTAGAAAGAGCTGTTAACAGAGATGATGATCGTGTTTCTATACAAGATGTATGGGCCGTTTTTAAAACGCTTCATTTTGCTGAAGAGCAAGCACATGCACAAAAACTGACATTTCATCCTGAGCTGGCTGTAAACCCTGAATCAATAATGTCTCTTCTTCGTATTTCGCTGGCCCTCAAAAAGAAATACGGGGTGATATTGCCGGTAGAAAAGGTAGAACTGAACCAACCTCCTGCCTTCTTAACCGATCTGAACGAACAATTAAAAGGGTTGGAGACATTTGCTACCGACATTGGAGGGCGGCTCGATGACCTTAACGACGCTCTGACAGGACAATACACAAATGCTCTGATTAAGGGAGCCTCTGGTTCTGGAAAGACAACACTCATCAAACTCGCCGCATGGCTTTCAGCTAACGATAGGCTTCCCCAAGACCACCAGCTCTATGGGAAGACGATCTATGCACTGAGTTTAAGCTCATTTGTTGCCGATACAAAGTGGGTTGGAACATTTGAATCACGCGTGACGCAGCTCTTTAACTTCCTCATGCAAAATAAAAACGCAGTCCTCTTTGTGGATGAGATTCACTTAGCAATGGGATCAGGGGCTACCTCAGGGAATGAGATGGGAACAGTCGGTCAGAATTTCAAGACCTACTTGGAAGAGTCAGGAGTGATGGTGATTGGAGCAACCACCGTTCGAGAATATGAGAGATGGGTCCGTAAAGATGGTGCCTTCGTCCGAAGATTCAACGAAATCACCTTGGCAGATCCTTTAGAAAAAGATGTTTTAGAAATTTTCACATTTTATGTTAAGACATCTACCTACAAGAAGTTATACCCAGAATTACAACTGACACCTGAAAATATCCAGCAGGTATTTTCAATCGTCGATCAGGAGCACTCAGACATCAGTGTGATTGATCGTGGTAAGAAGTTGCTTGAGGCAGTTGCAAAAAAGGCCCGGAGAGAAATAAGAACGACCGTTGATGAATCGTTTATCACAACGGTTGCTAGAGTGATGTAAGCTGCTCTTTGAGGCGGGTGAACCTCTTTTTGACGTCGTCGTTACGAACCGCTAGGCCGATGGCTTGTTTGGTGCCGACGAGGATGACGAGTCGTTTGCCGCGGGTAATGCCGGTGTAGAGAAGGTTGCGGTGGAGCATCTTGAAATGGCTCATGTGGATCGGAATGATCACACAGGGACATTCACTTCCTTGGTATTTGTGGATCGAGACAGCGTAGGCCAGAACGAGGTCATCCATTTCAGAAAACTGATACTCGACTTTCCGATCATCAAAGGCGACCGAGAGGATTTGCCCTGAAAGATCGATCGTTAAGATCCGGCCGACGTCCCCATTGAAGACCAGTTTTTCATAATCATTACGTATCTGCATCACTTTATCACCGACGTGGAAGGTACGTCCCATGCGAGAAAGGGGAGTGATGCTGGGGTTGAGGACTTTTTGTAGGATGACGTTGAGGTTTTCAGTGCCGATGAGTCCTCGTTTCATGGGGGAGAGAACTTGGATATCGTCAAACCGATGAAAGCGCGGGAGTTTTTCAGTAATGAGTTCAACGATTGCTTCTAAAATCTTCTCCGGTGTCTCTTCTTCACGGAATTTAAAGTCGGAGTTGCCGGAAAGTTCCGGGAATTCACCCTGGTTGATCAGGTGGGCATTGGTGACGATTTTTGAGTGAGCCGCTTGCCTAAAAATTTGAGTGAGCCGCGTCACTCCTACACGACCTGAATCAATCATGTCTTTAAGAACGTTTCCAGCGCCGACACTTGGGAGCTGGTCAACATCTCCAATCAAGATGACCCTAGTCGATGTCGGCGTTGCCTTGAGGAGCTGAAACAGCAAGAAGGTGTCGATCATGCTCGCTTCGTCGATGATAAGAAGGTCACATTTGAGGGGATTATCTTGGTTTCGTTTAAACCCGCCCGACTGAAAATCCATCTCCAGCAAACTGTGAATGGTCGATGCTTTTTTGCCGGTGATCTCGGTCATTCTTTTGGCGGCACGTCCTGTGGGAGCAGCAAGGAGAATCTGATCGGTCAATTTTTCAGAAATGCGCAAAATGGCACGGGTAATAGTACTTTTTCCTGTACCAGGCCCACCGGTGATGATATGGACCTTTTCTTGGACGGCAGCGGCAATCGCTTTTTTTTGTTCTTCGGCGAATGCAATTTTTAATTTTTCTTCGACCCAGGTGAGGGCTTTTTCGATATGGATCGATCGGAGGTTCGCAGGGGCTTCTGTTAGACGCTTAAGTTGAAGTGAGATGCCGCGTTCGGCAAGGAAGAACGGTTTGAGGCCAATAAACCCCTCATCTTCGATGATATCTCCTTCTTCTAGGCTGCGCTTGATGCCGTCTCGGACTTCTAACTCATCGACCTGCAGCATGGCAGCGGCTTGGATTTCTAAATCTTCCTTAGGAAAACAGGTATGGCCGTCGTTCGAGAGCTCCCATAGCACGAACTCAATGCCAGCGCGGATCCGTGTTAGAGAATGAGCGGGGATTCCCATTTTGATGGCAATCTGGTCGGCGAACTTAAAACCGATCCCACGGATGTCTTTGGCCAGTATGTAGGGGTCTTGTTTGACTTTTTCAACACTCTGGTCACCGTAGGTTTTGTAGATTTTTTGGGCAAAGCCCGGAGAGATACCATGGGCTTGGAGGAAAATCATCACTTGCCGGATCGCTTTCTGCTCATGCCAGCATGACTCGATCATCTCGATCCGTTTACGGCCGATGCCAGGGACCTCACTCAGACGAGAAGGTTCTTCATCAATCACGCGAAGGGTATCGATCCCAAACTGCTGAACAATCCGCCCTGCATAAGCCGGGCCGATCCCTTTAATCATTCCCGATTCGAGATATTTTTGGATTCCAATCAAATCGGATGGTTCTTGCGACTCAAACGATTGCACTTCAAATTGACGGCCATACTGAGGGTGGTGTTTCCAGTCGCCTACACAGCGGATCGTTTCTCCCGGTTGGAGGGTCGGAAGGGCTCCTACAATGCAGGTCAGTTCTTGTTTGCGCGGCTCTTTCAGCCGTGCAACGGTAAAGCTTTCTCCTGCAAAAACAACATTCTCAATATAACCGAAGATCTCTTCCACTCTATCACTATAACGAAAAACTAATTGTTATTTAAAGGGAGATTATTGATAGAAAAGATATGGACTTAGGACAGTACCACGTCGTCATTCTCCATTTTCCTATCGTTCTATTCTGGACAGCGTTCGTTTATGACATTTTAGGCGCCTTTTTTAAGGTCAAATCGTACCCTGCGGCTCATTGGTTTGTCATCGTGGCAGCAGCAACGGCTGTTCCCACGATCATCACAGGCCTTTTAGCGTTCCATTTCAAGGCAGATAACCCCTACGTCTTGATCCATCGAAACTGGGCGCTTGCAACCTTTATTTTTGCCTTTTTCTACGCCCTCTACCGACTCTATCTTCTAACGAAGAAAAAAGAAGGGCCCAAAATCGTTCTCGTAATCCTGGGCGCCATCACCGTTGTTTTGATCTCCATAACCGCTGATTTCGGTGGCAAAGTCGCTTTCGGAGATTTTTCTACTGCTCGAAGCGAGGAAAGTGCTCCGAAATCCCACTCTCAGTAAAGTGACCAAGTGTTAACAACACTGGCATGGGTTTTAATGCCAGGAAATGCCTTATGGATTTCATACCCTTCTGTCACAAAGAGAGGCTCATCTTTGAGAAGACGCGATAAGACGGTCGCATGCACCGAGTGGTGATGTATCACGGCGTTTGCATCCTTGATGCAACCATAGATCACCGTGCAGATCAATGAAGAGTATGCAGGAAAGCAGCTCAAAGTTGTCATGATCATGAAAGGAGCTGTTTGTGTGACTGCCGATCTGATCCGTCGCTTAAAAGTCCCTTTTACACTCGATTACATCACTGCCAGCAGCTATGGAAGAAATGGACTCAATCCGGGAGAACTTGTCATTCGGGGAATGGAAACACTCCTAATTGAAGATCAAGAGATTTTAATTATGGATGATATCTTGGATACAGGGGCCACTATGAAAGGTGTCGTTGAGCGTTTCAAAGAGAGAAATCCCAAGAGCTTAAAAACCCTTGTGCTCCTAGTCAGAAAAGCAAACCGGGCTGTTGCTTATCGCCCTGACTATGTTCTTTTTGACATCGATGATCACTTTGTCGTGGGGTATGGCTTAGACTATAAAGAACATTTTAGAGGTCTGCCTGGAATCTATCATTTCAAAGGAGATGTCCCGCCCGCTCACCTGTAAAAAGGGGGATCCGTTGATTTAAATCTCCAAATTTCATAGTATTTCTTCCTTATTCCGGATTAGCTCAGTGGTAGAGCACCTGACTGTTAATCAGGGTGTCGCTGGTTCGAAACCAGCATCCGGAGTTTTACTTAAGTTCCTTCCTTTAGGCCCATCACCTTCACGTAGCACAACTTTAGAATGTAGAAGTTGCACTGCGTCGGCGGAATCTTTCACTTTAGGTGCATTTCGGGCTAACATTTCTTCTTCAAATTCTGTTAGGACAATTTTTCTGAGTCCCTCTTCTCTCCATTTAGACAGGGGAGCACAGGCTATTGAAATTTTACGAGCCAGCGCCAGTCCATCGAGCAGAGCCTGATTAGCACCTTGTCCTTTAAATGGACTCATAGGGTGAGCTGCGTCGCCAATCAAAGTAAATGGCCCGGCATTTTCTAATAACTCAGGTTTGAGTAATTCTCGGTCGTAAATGGGATAACCTGAAATCTGTGCCGGCAGCGTTGCTGATATAATCTGAGGAATAGGCGTATGCCACTGTGTTCTACGACAGGCTTCTTCTTTAAGTGCCTCAGCTCCTTGGGCACTCAAAGCCTTAGCTTCTTCTTCGGGCATGGGGAAGCTAAGTTGCCACATAATCGAGTTCAGTGAGTAAGGCATCATATAGATTCGCTCATGGCCATTAACCGTTTGAAACACGGTGGCTGAATCAAGCAAAGAACTCTCAACCCCCTTAAGCGCCTCTAAAGAACAAATACCTAAAATGACCACATAACCTAGGTACTTTAAAGGGGTAATATTCTCATCAATCAACAAGCTACGAACCACACTACGAATTCCATCGGCTCCCACCACCAAATCTGCCCTGGCATTCTTCATCTGGCCGCTGACTTGAAAACTTAGCTCAACGCTTTTATCTTCACATTCTTTAAAATGAGCCAAGCGGTGCCCCCACTGCACAGCACAATTGCCGCCCAATTGCTCAATGAGCGCTAAGCGGAGTTCCTGCCGGGGGATATGCACATTTCTTCGCTTTGGGGACATTTTGATGTTGGAATGTGTCCTCATTCCCCATTCAGTAATTTCTTTTCCTTCTGTGGTATGCACCACATGTCGAGTGGAATAGCACGCCTCTTTTAAAGAGAAAAGCCCCAATTCTTTAATGGCATTACTTGCTTGTTGCAAGGTAAGTCCGTAGCCTTGAGACCTGGCATCGAATCGGCTATCTCGCTCATAAAGGGTAAATGGAATGCCTCGGTGTAAACAAGCTACAGCCAAAGCCACGCCTCCTATACCTGCACCAATAATTGCTACATGTGGATAATTTTCTGTATCAGCTATGGGGCGACTTGCGGCAGGAATCAAGCCCGAGCCGCTACAATGATCGCATAAATATTGAGTTCGCTTAGGGAAAAGCGAAACTTTCCCTTCACCCCGACCCTTTTCAAATTCCTTAAGTGCTATTTGGTAGCGGAGTTTCGATTTCTTGCGAAGCTTCGTGTTTCTTTTTCCGCGTCCAGAACATTTAGGACAAATAGCCCAATAAGGCTCTTTACTTTCCACTTTTAAAAATCTCTTTCTAGGTAAATAATTTAACATATTTTCAAATTTATCCCCATAGCGCGGATAGCAAAACAATTGAAGCTTGTCAAAAATGAGCTTTGTTGCTTAAAATGAACTTTGTTCAAAATATGAAAACAGCAAAGCTAAGAAAGCAAGTATTTGAATCGGCTCTGAAGATCGTAGAGAGTCAAGGCATAGAAGAGCTCAACGCGCGTAAACTCGCTGAATTGAGCTCATGTGCCCTAGGATCGATTTACAACGCCTTCGGAGATCTTGATGATTTAAGATTTCACATCAACGCAACGATTCTTTCACGGCTCTATGAACGGTTGTACCAAACTGTCGAGCAGGGCATTTCTAAAGATGTTCCTTTGCTCGCTCTTTTTAAGGAGCTAGGAGTCTCTTATATTGAATTTGCAAAAGGTAACCCCTTGCTCTGGAAAACACTTTTCGAATATGCGCCGAGTGTTCCTGTGCCTGATTGGTATGAAAAGCGGGCTGGAGATGGGATTGATCAGCTTTGTCAAAGACTTTATGTTGCCTACGGAATTTCCAAAGAAAAGGCCCAACAACTGATCGGGTTTTTCTGGGCTTCTGTCCATGGAATCTGCGCTATTTTATTAAATAATAAAATGGACATGGTTTCAGACTTATTTCAAGACGGTTATCTGGAAGACTTCATTGAGTATAGCCTTACAGGATTATTCAAAAGTAGATCCGATGAAATGAAGGTACCCACCAAAGGCTAAATTTTTTTCACAACAAATGAACATTGTTCAAATTAAGGAGTTACGATGGACTTGTCAAAAACAAAAATTGCTCTCTGTTCAATTCTTTTCTTACTGCTCGTAGGGAGCCCATTTTTTTCGGGATGCTGGATTGCCCTCCAACTATTTCTGCTGTGGTGTGCTGCCGATTTTATAACAGGCGTTATCCACTGGTGGGAAGATACCTATGGTAATCCGAATTGGAAGATCATTGGAAAATATGTCGTGGAGCCCAATTTAGTTCATCATAAGCAACCCCATAAGCTGCTGGAAGGTTCTTATTGGAATCGAATCAATACCTCTTTTTATGCAGCAGCGATCATTGGAGGCGGTTTGTGGTCAGTCGACTTACTTTCTTGGCGAATCATCGCGCTCCTTCTTTTTTGCACTCAAGGGAACCAAGTGCATGCCATGAGTCACCGTCCAGACAAGACGACTAACAATTTCATTCGGTTTTTACAAAAAACAGGCCTTTTTCAGAGCAAAAAAATGCACAGATGGCATCATAAAGCTCCATATGAAACGAATTTTTGTGTGATGAGTGATTTTTGCAATCCAATTCTTAACAAGATGGACTTCTGGGGAAAGCTGGAGCTGCTGATTCTAAAAGTTTTTAAAATCAAAGTGCTACGCGCATCTTCTCTACGCGGAGGACTCTAAAGAGATCAAGGTCCACAAGGCACGGGCTTAACTTGAATGTTCCTCCTACGGGATTTCTCAGAAGATAATCTTGGCTATTTGTAATCAAGGCCGTAAGCACTGCTGATCTTGGTACCGATAGGCACGTATCCGTTGAGTCGAGAATCGAAGAATTTTCCTAGCGTTTCAAAACCGGCTCCAATTGGGTTTGCGTTAAGTCAACTTGCATAAGGAGTGACGCCCCATCGACTCGGACCCAAGGTAAAAAATGCTTCAAGCGTTGTATACCCCTCGTTATACCCAATCCCACCGCTTTCAATATGACGGAGTGTCGTTCGGTAGTGGTGTTTACCGTCTGGACAAGTTTCTTTTTGAGTTCGAGCTGTTGAAAAACTGCTGAGGCGAGAGCGTAAAAGATAAAATGGTACATCGTTTTATTTCATGCGGATATTCAGACAAATTTTTGGACAATCTTTTCAGCATTAAGAATTAATTTATTATAAAATCCACTAGCATTGATCAAGTTTTCGTAGTAACATCGTATGTACATAGATGGGAGGGTTTATATGTTAAAACGGTTGACTAAGCATGGCAACAGTCGAGCAATAGTAGTAGATAAAGCTATATTGGATGTTGCAGGCATTCCAGAAGATGCGCTTTTTCAAATATCAGTAAGTCCAAGCGGTGGGTTGGTTATTCAATCTGTTCTGGACACTAACACTGACGAACTACATGAAAAATTCAAAGAGCTAAATAAACAACATAAAAAACTTATGCAGAAATTGGCAGATTTGTGATCCATTACATCCCCTATCAATATGTAGTCGAAGTCCATGATAGCTTAATAGATGAATACGGCGGGCGAAAAGGTATTCTAAATGAAGGGCTCTTGAGGTCTGCTTTAGAGATGTCCAAAGTTCGCTTTAACGGAAAAGACTTACATCGTACTATTTTCGATAAAACTGCGGCATATCTATTTCATCTGATTCAAAATCGTCCGTTTGTAGATGGCAATAAACGTACTGCTTCAATGGTTGCCTTAGTTTTCTTTGCTTCGAACTGCAAAAAGGGGTTTACAATTCTTGATGAAGAATATCAGGCAATCATTTTGGGAGTAGCTCAGGGTGCTGTAACAAAAAAAGAGATAGCTAAATTCTTCCGTAATTCTCAACATAAAACGTAAAAGTTAACAAGGTCTTTCCATATCATGATGCTTCCAGAAATTGCAGACGGTGAAGACAAGAGTTCCCCGTTTAAAAATCGTATAAGAAAAAATTATCAACATATTCGGAAGTGGGCCAAACGGACCATGACCAATTGTTTCCGCATTTATGACCGTGATATCAAAGAATATCCACTGGCAATTGATTATTACGATGGCCGGTTCTGTGTTCATTTTTTTTCATACGATGGGGATGAACTCTCGGATGAATTGAAAGGGGAGATCGGTGAGGTTTTGGGGGATTTGTTTAAAGCCAAGCAGATTTACTGGCGCGTACGTGAAAAACGTGAAAAGACCCAGCAACATGAAAAAATCGCAGACAAGGAGCAGTTTTTCCCTGTTTTGGAATATGGAGTGAAATTTCTTGTCAATTTAACCGATTACATGGATACGGGGCTTTTTCTTGATCACCGTGAAACACGGCAAAAGGTGGCTTCTCTTGCAAAAGGGAAAAGCTTGCTCAATTTGTTTGCTTACACCTGCTCTTTTAGTGTTCAGGCAGCCCATGCGGGGGCTCGTTATACAAAAAGTGTTGATCTTTCTAATACATACACTGAATGGGGAAGAGATAACTTCATCGTGAACAATCTTCCTCTCAAAAATAATGACATTATCCGAGCTGACTGTCTGAAGTTCTTAGAGCATGAGACACGGAGCTATGACTTGATTGTGATTGATCCGCCGACGATTTCTCGGTCGAAAAAGATGGATGAGATGTTTGATATCCAGGAAGATTATGTCAGGCTCTTGAAGTTAGCGCTTCCGTTGCTTGCTCCAAAAGGGTCTCTTTTCTTCAGTACCAACTCTAGAAAATTTAAGTTCGATCTGTCTCACTTTAAGGGTTACAGTGTTCAAGACATTACAGAGAAGACCATCCCACTCGATTTTCACCAAAGTAAAATCCATCAGTGTTATCTTTTAAAGGAGAGTCCTGCGACTTTTTCAACTTTCTCTAAAGTCGCTGAGAACGATTGAAGGGGAGTCTCTGGTTCAATCGCCTGGTTTGGAATAATGTAAGCTTCCGTTTTAATTGCGCGTCCTTTCTTTGCCTGAATGACTTTGAAAAAATGCGTCGGCACTGCCACTTCATTTTTACCGATGACTTCATAGTGAACGTATCTTTTTCCGTCCTCCATTTTTTGGGATAAGAAAAGAGGTCCTGTAATCACATAGAGAATGTCGTGAGACTTGGTCAGCTCTCGAACGTGCTTCTCAAGTTTAAGCCAATATTTTCGATTGAGCTGAGGGTGTTGAGGGGAGATGTTGGAAAGATAAAAGGTATCTCGCATCGCATTTTCACTCGCTTTCCCATTTGCCGCGGGCCTTAAGTGACCTCGATCGTAACCCGAGCCTGCAAAGTCTTGCTTGGTGGCTCTTAAATGGGAGGGGATCTTAGGGTCTTCCATAAAATCAAACTTGGAACGATCGGCATTATTTATGAGTGAATCTGCGGTGAGTTCTTCATAGACCCAGCTTGCTCCACGGAGGCGTCCATCATACGCCAGCGAGTAGTCTTGATGATCAATGACAAGCGGAGCTTCAGGTTTAAACGTTGAGGGTTGTGAAAACGAGACAAGGTGGTAAGGCTCTCCATTTTGCTGATGAAGACATCCTCCCAAAATCAGGAGAGTTGCGATAATTTGAGCAAGTTTCATTTTAAAAAATATACCGTGTCTGCTTCAATCTTTTCTATCAACTTTTAAGGGGGGGTATGCGATCGCTATTTTTATCAATAGGACTGACTTGTGGACTCCAAGCAAATGAGGAGATTCTCTCCTTAGACGTAATAAATTACGAATCACTCATGCAAGAAGAAGCGGAGACCATGCAAATTCTCGATCGAGCCTTGCTTGAAAAGGGAATCGTCGGGGTTAGAGGTATTCCAGGATACAAAGAGAAGGTTTTGCAGTTGGTTGAAAAAGCACGACAATTCTCTGCTCTTCCTGAAGAAGTGAAAGAGCATTATGCACCGAACCATGAAGCTGGAGATACTTTTTTAGGGTATGAAAGAGGAAAAGAGAAATTTAAGCGCCCCGATGGAACCTGGGTGGTTGATGATTTGAAAGTATCGTATTACGCCTTTGTCCCAGATGAACCTCGTAATAAATGGCCGCGAGAAGTCGATCTAAAGTCTTCGTTCCAAGAGATTGGTGGCTTAATGTCAGAGATGGGGGAGACAATCATGCGAAAAATCGGTCTTGTTGGTACAAGAACCGGTCTTTCGATTGACGGTGTGCCACGGGTAGGCCGGATGCTCTACTATCGTAAAAGTGTCGAAAGTGAAGCCAACAATCCTTATTGGTGTGGTGCTCACTTTGACCATGGACTTTTCACAGCGCTCCTCCCTGCCACTTATTTCATGAATGGTGAGCAGATCCCAGAGCCTGCAGAAGCGGGTCTCTTTGTCAAAGTTGGAGAGACTTTTAAGAAGGTTATTGCTGATGATCCCGATGTGATGTTATTTCAAGTGGGGGAGTTTGGACAGCTCATGACGGACGATGCGATCCATGCGACCGAACACCGGGTTCACAAAGCCAAAGGATCAGTGGAACGGTACACGCTTGTGCTCTTTTTTGATGCTCCGATGGATATAGTGATCCGTTCTCATTCCGAACTCACTCAGGATGAGCGATATGGAGGTAAAGCGGGCGAGCCTTGCTCGTATCAACATTGGGGGGATGAGTCGTTCAAACGGTACATCGTAAAGTAAAACATTATTTTAAATGAAGGGCCTTCGTGGAGGCCCTTTTCTTCTTTTCTATCCAGGCGTATAGTGGGAGTCGCTGCTAAGGGGTCTCATTATGAGAACAACCATTTTATCACTCCTACTTCTACTCTGCGGGTGCCATCCCGTCTATACACCGACGGAGACGTCGTCTGCTGAGATTCCGTCGTTTACAGCACAAAAACCCGTGAAACTTGCCCTTGTATTAGGGGGCGGAGGGGCGAAAGGCCTTGCGCTCTTGGGGGCTATTCAAGAACTTGAAGCGGCAGGCATTCATCCCGATTTAATTGTAGGGTGTAGTGCGGGGGCGCTCGCTGGGGCACTCTATGCCGATGGTCAACCAATGATAGGGGTTGAAAAAAGCTTCCTGACACTGAAGCGTGCCGATGTTCTTGACATCTCCTATTTAAGACCGATCTTAGGTTTGGCCGATGGAAAAAGTCTCCAGAACCTCGTGAGAAAAAATCTCAAAGCGAAAACATTTGAAGAGTTGAAGATTCCCCTGATTGTTGTCGCCACAGACCTTCGAACAGGAGACATCATTGAAATCAGCCAAGGGGATATTGCAACAGGGGTTGGGGCTTCGTGCGCTTATCCGGGAGTTTTTAAACCGGTGCATCTTTTTGGCAGATATCTGATCGATGGAGGAGCTTCGTGCCCAGTTCCAGTCTCGATTGCTAAAAAGCATGGAGCAGAAAAAGTGATCGCAATCGATGTAACTGGCAAACTTCCTGGAACCAGTCCGACCCATCTGTTTGGAATTGGGAAACGAAGCATCGAGATTGCCTATCGCAAACTCGTTGAATTTTCCCTCATGGAAGCTGACGTCGTGATCAAAGTGGATCTTGAAGATTGTGGAACCTTTAGTGATCACTTGAATGAGCGGCTCTATGAAACTGGACGACAAACTGTTCGTGCACTTCTTCCTGAAATAAAGGAAAAACTTGCTGAGAAATAATTTCCTCTGTGCTAACTCAGGCACATATGTGGAAAAAAATTGTCTCTCTTGTACTCCTACTCTGTTCAACACTAATTGCTTATGATTTTACAGCAGAACAAGTAATCGATTACCACAACGGAACGTGCCATCAAATCGAAGATTTAGATTCCTATATCACCGCCGGTTTTTTTGACAGGATTGAAACGGTTTTAGATGTCGGCTGTGGAGATGGACAGGTGACAGCACGCCTGGCTAAACAATTTCCCACAGTTCAATTTGTGGGGTGTGACATTTCTAAAGAGATGATCGCTTTTGCCACCCAAAAATATCCTCCTTCGGACTATCCTAATCTCACCTTTTTACTAAAAGATGCCTGTCATTTAGAGTATGAAGCGGTGTTTGACCGCGTTATCTCATTCAGCTCTCTTCATTGGATTTCAGAACAAAAAATTGCGCTCGAGTCGATCTATCAAGCATTAAAACCAGGTGGAAAAGTACTCATCCGAGCAACCCCTAAATCGTCGAATAACGATTTCAAAGCCGCCAGTATGAAAGTGATTCTCTCGTTTAAATGGGTCACCCATTTTATGAACTTTAAATCGACCCATTCTTTCCATTCTGAAAGAGACTATCGGAAAATGCTCACAGGGATTGGATTTACCATCGATCATATGGAACAGAAAAAACGAGAGCTGGTCTTTGCTAGTCGCGACCGTCTGATGCCCTTTCTGAAAGGAATTTTGACCCCCCTGTACCATATCCCCGCAAAAAAGCGGGAAGATTTCTTAGATGATTACTACGAGCAATTGAATAACCTTGGGAATGTCAATGAGAAGGGAGAGATTGCCATCCACTTTGACAAAATCGAGCTTGCTCTTTCTAAACGATCGAAATAAACTGACCGATCATGTTTGCAGCCATTTATCAGGGGTACTTAAAGCCGGGGAGTGAAGAGCAGTATCGACGGCTTTGGAAAATCATTGCGACCTATTTTGTAGAAAAAAGAGGAGCACTTGGATCGTGCCTCCATCGAAATTCCGATGGTTTATGGGTTGCTTATTCACGCTGGCCAGATCAAGCAACACGTGATGCATCGTGGCCTGGAGAGAATGCTCCTTCCGATGAGCTCCCATCTGAGGTTAGAGAGGCAATTCTGCAAATCCAAGACTGTATTGACCAAACGCGCAAGTTGCCCGACCTTTCGTTGGAAGTCATAGAAGACTTGCTTCTTACCCGCCCCCGCTGACAATCATTCGATCTTTCGGAAATTTATGGAGTTTTTCAAAGAATTTTCGATCGGTTGAAAAGATCGAAGCAAGGAGCTGATCGGAGTAAGCACTAAGTGCTCCTGAAAGACCGATATCATCGGGCTCAGAATTTCCAAAGAAGACAGCCATGTGGAGCTCTTTGAGGCCGGCGTTTTCAATGTGGTGGAAATAACCAGCAGGAATGATGCTTCCTTGGCCTGGCTTGAGTTCAAAATGATCTTTCTTTCCATCCGGACTTAAGATCGTGAGGCGGGCCTTCCCAGCGATGACGTAATTCAGTTCATCGGCGTTAGGATGCCAGTGGGGTTCTCGAATCCCATTCTTGTTAATACGAAGACTAAAGAGGGCTAAATTTTTCAGACGGGGGAAGTTTTTAACATTGAGGATCCGAGCAGAGCCTCCTTGCGTCTCGATCTGGGGCTGGATCTTTTCCAGATCAAATTTATGAGAATTAGGAATCGATCCACCGGGGGCTTTGAGCTCCGAGAGGCGCGAGATAAAAGTGTCTTGTTGTTTGAGTTTTTTAAAAGCTGTTTCAGAGGTGCTGAAGGTCGATGCCAGAATATGGGGAGACATTGAAGCCACCGATTGCGTCAAATCGAGGTCTTGAGGACGAGGATGGTCATAGGCCAGCAAAAAACGACTTTCGGAGGAGGAGAGGTTTTGAATCGCATGCAGGTATCCTTTAGGGAAGAACGCCACTTCTCCCGCATGAAGTGTAAAAGTGTCGTGTCTATTTTGAGGGCTAAAAAGGGTGATAAGGGCGTTTCCTTGGACGCAATAGAGCAGTTCATCGGCGTTAGGATGCCAGTGGGGTTCTCGAATGCCTCCTTTCTTCAGAACAAGAGAGGCCAGTGCCATGTGTTTCATGGTAGGGCAGATATCACCTGTCACCATGAGGCGAAAGCCTCCTGGAAGCTTTCGAATAACTCTCTTTTTCCCCAAATCAAATTTATGTTTTGTCATGATTTTCACCCTATCCTATAAAAATTATTTTGTATATTAGAAGTTTTAATAGGAGTCATGTATGCTATATAGAGCCATTTTAACACTTTTTTTAGGTTGGACACTTGTGTCACATGCAGAAGAAATGAATCCCACCCAGGCCCTTAAACAGCTGATGGATGGCAATGGCCGTTACACGCAAGATAGGCTTTTACACCCCAACAGAAGTAAGGAAGCTCGTATCACTTCAGCTTCGGGGCAGAACCCCTTTGCCATTATTCTTGGATGCTCGGATTCACGGGTATCTCCTGAGATCATCTTTGATCAAGGGATTGGTGATCTCTTTGTGGTTCGCGTGGCGGGAAATGTGGCTGGAGCTGTCGAGCTCGATAGCATTGAATATTCAGCGCTCTACCTCAAATCTTCCATCATTATGGTTTTGGGACATCAAAATTGTGGAGCGATCCAAGCCGTTATTAATGGTCAAACTCAAGATATCGAGGCAGTCGCTTCGTTGATTGCACCCTCTTTAGAACTTGCTAAAACCCAGGAAGGGTCGCTCATTGAAAACACTGTTAAAGACAATGTTCTTTATGTTGTTGATCAATTGAAAAAGACGCCTGTCCTTTCTAAACTTATCAAAGAGAAAAAGATCGATGTGGTCGGTGGATATTACGACTTCCAGTCGGGGTCTGTCGAACTCGTGACAAAATGATATGTTAAGTTGGAAAGAGATAGTACAAAACTATATCACCAAACACTCGGATCGAATCCAAAAAACAACGAGACCTCTGAAAGATCATTTAGGTGTCGATTATTTCACTTACCATAAGATTGACCTAGAGGGGAATTATACCGTTTTAGTCGATCGCCCTGACTGGGCAGAACATTACGTCCAAAACCAGCTCTATCGTCTCGACCCGTACTTAAGACACCCCGACGTCTATCAATCGGGGATTTGCAAAGTCGAAGCCAATGGATCAGAAGAGTATGTCGATCAGATCATGAGCTCAGGAAAAAAATTCCATCTTGATTTGTGTGTTTTACTCATTGAGAAAACAAAAACGGGAGTCGAATTTTTTGGTTTTGCTGGGAACCAAGCAACCTGTGGCATTGATACTTTATCGATGAATACACCTCAACTCCTCAAATCGTTTGCTACTCATTTTCGAAGTGAGATGTCATCTCTTATTACCCAGATGAGCAAAGAGGCTAGTTCTCTTAAAGATCTGAAAGGGGCCGATTTTTATACCAAAGATACGATTGCTCCGTGGGCGTTATCGGAGGCATTACTTGCCTTTTTAACCGATCTAGGGCTGCAAAAAGAGGTGGAAAATTTCCGTAAGCTTTCCGAAAGAGAACGCGAGTGTCTACACTATCTTTTCATGGGAAAATCAGCCAAAGATACAGCCCTCATCATGAACCTTTCTCCTCGGACCATCGAATCTTATCTTGAGAACATGAAAAATAAAATGGGCTGTTATACGAAAGGCGATCTCTTTTCGCTAGCATCGCTTTTTTACCGTATTTAATACGGTATTTTTCTGAAAAAAGGTTCTTTTATCATACATCCATGATGACTTTAGGATTAATCATGAATTGTATGAGCATTTTCTCAATGGAGCCACCCATGAAATCGACAGATACATTACGACAAATGCAGGAATGTTATGAAAGATTCCATCCCGCAGATGAAAAAAGTGAAGAAGCCTTCATTTGGTTTTCAAAGGTGCCCCACCCTTTTTTCAATGTGGTGATGGATCTGACACCGGGCAAGAACTTTCAAGAGAAGATAGACACTATTTTAAGCACAACTCCTCCTGATTTCCCCTATACCTTCTGGGTGATTGACCATCCTTCGTATGCTGCGGTCTCCGCGTATTTACAAGAGAAAGGGTGCACCCCTTTCTACACCTGTTCTTTGATGCGGTGGGAAGTAGTGTCGACGGCTCCTATGGATGCCGATGTTCAACGGGCTGACAGTGATCTATTTTACCACATCCTCGATCAAGCCTATACTTTAGGAGAGTCCATCCAGAAACCATTTATTCAGTTATTAGCGCAGGCCAAGGCTGAGAATGTGCTACTCTATCTCGGAGAAAAACCGATCTCGACCATTTCTCTTGTCCCGTGCGGTTACCAAGGAGGCATTTTCAATGAAGCGGTTGTGCCAGGCTTTGAATCCCACAAACCTATTCTTATCCAGAACCTGATGCAAAGAGCGTACCAATTAAGGCTCATGCAATTGGTTGCCTTAAGTGCGCCAGATTATGAAAAAACGTACCTAGATCTTGGATTTGAGAAGACAGGTGAAGTTGTTCTTTATCTTCCTCCTTTAAAAAAATAAGGCGAAACAGAACAATGGCGCGTCAAACTTTTAAAGGAGGCTTTTGCATGATGCGAATTCTGGCTTTATTCATCGTACTATTTTCAACACTGGCAGCAGAACGGCCCCTGGTCATTGGACTAGCAGGAGGAACAGGCTCTGGAAAAACAACTCTTGCCCGTAAAATCCAAGAAGCTTTCCCAGGTCAATCGATCCTTATCAGCCAAGATTCGTACTACAAAGACCTCTCAGGGCTTCCTATTCAGAAGCGAGAGAAGATGAATTTTGACCATCCTGATGCACTCGATTTCGATTTACTAGTTCAACAGGTGACTGATCTCAAAGACGGGATTGCGATTGAAAAGCCGGTCTACAACTTTCATCACTATAACCGTGAGCAATTTACCGAAACAGTGGCCCCCAACAAAATCATCATTCTGGAGGGGATTTTGCTATTTGCAGTTCCTGATGTCTGTGATATTTGTGACCTGAAAATCTTCATCGATACAGATGATGACGTACGACTTTTGAGACGGATTGAGCGAGATATCCATGAGAGATCACGAACCTTTGATAGCGTCTGTGCTCAATATCTCTCAACCGTCAAGCCGATGCATGAGGCATTTGTTCAGCCGAGTAAAAAACAGGCAGATTTGATTGTCCCTCGTGGAGGTGAAAATCCCTGGGCGTTAGGTTTAATTATCTCAAGATTAAAAGAAGAAATTAATAAAACAAATTAGTTGTTTTAATTAATTAGTAAAATTAATAACATGCGGTTATGAAGAAGTTTATAACCGCATTTGCTTTTCTACTAATTTGCACTGGATGCCAAGATAAAGAGGCTCCAGACATGGAAAAATATACAACAGACTATTCGATTAGTAACAATCAATTCGGAGTCGTTGTGGCAGAAGATGATGGTGTTTCTCGCAGTGCCGCAAAAAAATATGCCTTTGAGCGAGCAGCTCAGATTGCTCACAGCCATGGATTCCGATACTTTACCGTTGATCGCGAATCTCAAGTTGCAATCCTGAAAACTGAAAAAGGGGATCCTTCCCAAGATATGCCCCGTAACATGTACTACGAACTCATTCAATCCGATAACTTCGGAAGAGATCGCCTCGAATCTCCTGAGATGAACCCATCAAAAGAGATTTCAGGGTATCAAGTTGAGTTTACCTGTCAGACATCCAAGCCTGCAGGACATAGTTACGATGTATGTGAC
Source organism: uncultured bacterium (assembly GCA_964571465.1). Classification (GTDB taxonomy): domain Bacteria; phylum Chlamydiota; class Chlamydiia; order Chlamydiales; family Rhabdochlamydiaceae; genus PALSA-1444. The sequence continues at coordinate 70,933 of CAZNAR010000002.1, read as the reverse complement.
TTCGGCGAGTGTGATTAGTTTTTCTGTTTCTTGAGTTTAAGAGCAACGGAGTTGAGCGAATACCGCTTACGACTGGGTTTCGGGCCATCATTGAAAAGGTGGCCTAAATGACATCCACAGTTATGACATTTCACTTCCGTTCTTTTCGTGAAAAAGCCGACATCTTCCTCATAGTCAACGGCCTCAGGTTTGACGGGCTCGCTAAAGCTTGGCCAGCCTGTATTCGATTTGAACTTGGTCTCCGAACTGAAAAGGGGTTCCCCACAACCAGCACAGACATATGTCCCTTCCTCTGTACTATCCCAATACTCCCCAGAAAACGCTTTTTCTGAGCCCTTTTCCCGCAATACTTTGTATTGCTCAGGTGAGAGCTTTTTCTTCCACTCTTTCTCAGACGTCGGGGTTTTAGCCACAGGGTCCATCCTTCTCTTGTATATTTCAATATAATATATTTAAATTATAAAATATATTTTAAAACTAAACTAAATGTACATATGTTTAAATTATAATGATTTAAGTTGGAAAATAGAGATTGCTGCTTTTTGTTTGTTAGATAAGCAAACGAACGGAGGCTGATCAAGGGTAGGAGGAACCTATCTATTTTCCCTGAAGTAGAACAACTCTATAACGGGCTTGGTTGCTCTTAAGGCGAACTACCGCTTCGTTGATCTGAGACATTGGAAGGGTCTCGACTTGCGGTTTTATAGCATGATCTGCTGCAAATTGGAGCATTTCTCGCATCAGGTGGCGACTTCCCGTTCCACTTCCGCAGATGGAGCGATTTCCTGAGACCAATAGACGGGCGGGAATTTTGAGTTCAGAGGATGGAAGTCCCACAAGACATAACTTTCCTTCAGGTTTTAATAGAGAGAGAATCAGTGCCCATTCCAGGTCGGCTTGAACAGTTGAGAGAATAAAATCAAAGCGGGGAGGTATTCCGTGTTTTATTTCGGAAAGGGGAAGAAAGTGATTGGCCCCGAATTGCTTGGCTTCTGCCTCTTTTCCTGGAGAAGAAGAGATGGCGGTGACTTGGCAGCCAAAAGCCCGTGCAAATTGCAGTGCCAGGTGACCTAAGCCCCCAATTCCAATGACTGCCACTGACTGTCCAGGTTTCACCTGATAAATCTTAAAAGGGGAGTAGACGGTGATTCCTGCGCATAAGAGGGGAGCCGCGTCGGTTGAAGCGAGCTTAGCAGGAATTGGATAGACGAAGTTGTAGTTCACACTGATTTTATCAGCAAACCCACCTGGTCTTTCGACACAGGTTCGGATTTTAGTGGGGCAGACCGTTTCATAGTGGTTCAGGCAGTTTTCACATTTAAGACAAGCACCGCACTGCCAGCCGATGCCAACCCGATCACCCACGTGGAGATTTTTAACTTGGCCGCCGGTTTTCTCGATTCTTCCTACAATTTCATGGCCAGGAACGAGGGGGTATTTAGAAATTTTCCAATCATCATCGATGAGGTGCACATCGCTATAACACAGCCCGCAACACTCGATCTTGATTTCGACATCTTCCGGACCTAAAGCAGGCGGTGAGTAGTCATACGGAGAAAGCGGTCCCTTTGGCTTGTGAGCTGCGTAGGCGTGATACATAAATTTAAGATAACGATTCTAGGAAGCGTTAGCAAGAAATTCTTCAGACTCTTGAGGCGCCTTATTGAGGAAGTTCTTCAGGGGGCCAAGGTACTCTTTGACGGGATTATTGGGTCCTTGGAGAAGTTGGTCGAAGATGTCTTTGAGGTTTTCTTGGATGAAGACCTCTTTGACAGCTTGGCCGAGCGCTGAATTCATCAGCTGGTCGCCTACGTTTCCACCTTGGCTGCTAATGTTTTTAAGCTCGATTTGAGGGATCGTTTTCAGTTTTTTTACTTTTCCTTCATTTTGATAGAAGAGTTCAACTTTGATGTTGGTCAGAAGGAGCCTCTTGATAAAGACGGTTTTATTGGAGGCAGTTTTTGAGCTTTCATCTTGGGCACTTTTAGCGTTGGCTAAAATAGTACTCCAGTTCCCTTTGGTCGATTTGATAGATTCAAATTCGAGGCCAATATAGACATCACTGACGACAATTTGCTCGATTTCGATGTTGTCTTTCATGTAGTGGGTGAGAGGGGCTTCGACGGTAATTTTGTCCGATGAAAACGCTTTAGGAAGTTTATAGCGCGGTGGATTGCGGATGACAAACCGATCAACTCCGATGGAATCTGTAGAGAGCGATATATCGCCGATTTCAACACCGACTTGGAGTCGTTTCGAAAGGTTCGAGGCGATCATGTCAGGGAGTCTGGACCACAGAAGGAATAATAAAATTACTCCGCCAATGATGCAGAGTGCAACGACACCGAGCGTCCCTTTTACGAGTTTTCTCATAATCGGGTATTTATCAAATAATTATTTTAATTCAAAGCAAAGAAAAAGCGCCTTCCCCAGAGTAAGACAGGGGAAGGCGCTTTTAGTGATTAATAATCAGCTCCGCCGGCCATAGGATTCATAGCTGGCTTTTCTTCTTCCTCTTCTGTGATGATCGCTTCTGTGGTGAGCAGGAGTGATGCAATCGACGCGGAGAGCTCGATCGTCAGACGGACAACTTTCGTTGGGTCGACGATCCCTTTTTTGACGAGGTTGGTAAATTCGTCGCCTTGGGCATCCCATCCTTCATAAGTCTCCATACTTAAGACTTTTTGAACAATGATAGACCCTTCTTTTCCGGCGTTCTCAGCGATTTGGCGGAGAGGCCATACGATCGCTTTCATGATGATTTCAACGCCGATTTTCTGGTCGCCAGAGAGAGTTGCTGCGAGCTTCTCAAGAGCGGGGAGGCAACGGAGAAACGCGACGCCACCACCAGGAAGAATTCCTTCTTCAACGGCAGCTTTTGTCGCGTGAACTGCGTCATCAACGCGGTCTTTTGTCTCTTTCATTTCAATTTCTGTTGGGGCTCCAACACGGATGACTCCGACGCCACCGGCGAGTTTCGCGAGGCGCTCTTGGAGTTTCTCTTTGTCGTAATCTGATGTGCTTTTCTCAATTTCGTTCTTGATTTGGGCAATGCGGTCTTGGATGGCCGATTTTTTGCCTGCACCTTCAACGAGCGTTGTATCTTCTTTTTTGATAACAGCTTTTTTCACGCGGCCGAGCATGTCGAGCGTTGTGTTCTCGAGTTTAAATCCGAGCTCTTCACTGATGAATTTTCCACCCGTGAGTGTTGCGATATCTTCGAGCATCGCTTTACGTCGGTCGCCAAAGCCAGGAGCTTTCACAGCACAGACTTTAAGGCCTCCACGGATCTTGTTAACGACGAGTGTGGCCAGTGCTTCGCCTTCGACATCTTCTGCGATGATGAGGAGAGGTTTACCGGTTTCTGCTGCCGCCTGAAGAACAGGGAGAAACTCTTTCATTCCACTGATTTTCTTCTCGTAAATGAGGATGAATGCATCTTCAAGGATTGCTTCTTGCGCTTCTGCATTTGTAACGAAGTAAGCCGAGAGGTACCCGCGGTCAAAGTTCATTCCTTCGACGACGTCAAGTGTTGTCTCGAACCCTTTTCCTTCTTCAACAGTGATGGTTCCGTCTTTACCGACTTTCTCCATTGCGTTAGCGATGATCTCGCCGATCGCGGTGTCGCCGTTAGCAGAGATAGTTGCGACTTGCGCGATCTCTGTTTTGTTTTGGATCGGTTTGCTGAGTTTTTTGATTTCGTCAGTGATCGTTTTAACAGCTTTTTCAACGCCGCGCTTCACTTCAATCGGATTTGCTCCTGCAGTGACGTTGCGGAGTCCTTCGCTGTAAATTGCTTCGGCAAGAAGAGTTGCGGTTGTTGTTCCGTCTCCAGCTTTATCCGCGGTCTTGCTGGCCACTTCTTTGACCATTTGAGCGCCCATGTTTTCATGTCTGTCTTCGAGTTCGATCTCTTTTGCAACAGTCACGCCGTCTTTTGTGATATGAGGAGCGCCGTATTTTTTGTCGATGACGACATTGCGGCCTTTAGGACCTAGCGTTACTTTAACTGCCGCCGCGAGTGTTTTCACACCTTGGAAGATCTTTTGTCTTGCGTCTTCTTTGAACTTAATATCTTTCGGTGCCATTCTTTTTTACTCCTAAAATTAGTTTACAATTGCCACGATATCATCTGCTTTGACGATGACATAGTCTTCATCGTCGATAGTCACTTCTTGACCGGCATATTTATCCATTAAAATGACGTCGCCTACATTCACTGGCATCGGAAGGAGTTTTCCTTCTTTTGTGAGTTCGCCAGGGCCGACAGCCACAACCTTTGCAGATTCCTGTTTTTTCTTGGCTGAATCAGGAAGGATGATTCCACCTTTTAAAGTTTCTTCTTGTTCTAAACGTTGTGCAACAACGCGGTTTCCGAGGGGTCGGATAGAGAGTTTCTTTGCAGTTCCAGTTGCCATGTGTATCTCCTTATTTTTAAAGGCTTCATTGTACAGGATAACAACATTTATAACAAGAGACTTAGCAATTGTCAACACCAAGTGCTAAAAATAACGATTTGACGCAGGATCTTGAAAACTGCATGATGATGTGATCTGTGTATGAAAAAATATTTTACTCTTTTGTTGTTAATGGTCTCAATCGAATCCAAGGAGTTAGAGATGAAAAGATCGGAAGTGGCTGCTCAAGATCGCTGGAATGTCGAAGCATTTTACCCCTCGCTGGAAGCGTGGAATAAAGATTTTAATCAGCTCAAAGTGCAAGGGCCAGGAACGGTTTGGGATCAAATAAAAAGTTTAAAAGGGAGGCTGGGTGAGGGACCTGCCACAGTGGTCAAGCTTTTAGAGCTTTATCTTGAGCTCGACCGTCATCTTACAAAACTCTATACCTATTCTCACTTAAGACACGACGAAGATGTGGGAAATACCGAAAACAAAGAGGCGTATCTTAAAATATCAGCTTTATCACATGAGTTTCGAGAAGAACTCGCCTGGGTTGAACCTGAGCTGCTCCAGCTACCGGAAAAAGAACTCCAAAACCTCCTCGATTCTGCGCAAGTCAAGCCGTATCGGTTTTACTTGGAGAAAATTGTTCGGTTAAAACCTCACACCTTAGACGAAAAAGAAGAGGCGATGTTAGCGAGTGCCGGGCAGGCGCTTGATACAGCAAGCCGTGCCTTTGGAGCTTTTAACAATGCCGATTTAAAATTCCCGAAAGTGATGGATGAAAAAGGGGAGCTGCATGAGCTCACCCATGGTACCTACATGACGTACATGGCAAGCCCTGATCGAACGCTCCGTAAAGAGACGTTTCAAACTCTCCATCGAACATTTGGTCTGTGGGAAAATACACTGTGTGAATTGATCCATGGCCAAGCGCAGAAACATTACTTTTATGCGAAAGCACGCCATTTTGATTCGTGTTTGGATGCGGCTTTATTTCCTCACCGCATCGACCCTAAGGTCTACCGAGCTTTAATCGGCACTGTGAGAGCTCATCTTCCTGTGCTTCATCGTTACATGGCTCTGCGCAAAAAGTTACTAGGTGTAGATGAACTTCATCTCTATGACCTCCGTGTTCCACTGGTAGAAGGTGTCGATATCAAGATGGACTTCGAAGAAGCGGCTCACATGATTGTTGAATCGGTGGCTCCTCTCAAAGAAAACTATCAGCAGATCTTGAAAAAAGGATTCTTTGAAGAGCGATGGGTTGACAGGTATGAAAACGAAAGGAAGCGTTCAGGAGCCTACTCCAGTGGGTGTTATGACAGCCATCCCTACATTTTGATGAACTACCATGGTAGGTTCCAAGACATTATGACGCTCTCGCATGAGGCCGGACACAGCATGCACTCGTACATGTCGATGAAGAACCAACCGTATCACGATTCATCATATGTGATTTTTGTAGCAGAAGTTGCCTCGACTTTTAATGAAGAGCTGACCCTGATGCACTTGCTTAAAAAAGTCACTGATCCTCGCCAAAGAGCTTATATCATTAATCAGAAGGTAGAAGACTTAAGAAACACCTTCTTCAGACAAGTGATGTTTGCCGAGTTTGAGCTCAAAATCCACGAGTGTGTTGAGAAGGGCATCCCTCTGACGCCTGACTTTTTGAATAAAGAGTATCTCCAGCTGAACAAAGACTATTTTGGAGCTTCTGTCGTGATCGACGATGAGATTAAATACGAGTGGGCGCGTATTCCTCACTTCTATTACAACTTCTATGTCTATCAATATGCGACAGGGATCTCAGCTGCGCACGCTTTAGTGCAGAAGGTTTTGAAAGAGGGGCCTGACGCCTACTTACAGTTTCTCTCCTCTGGAGGAAGCCGGTTCCCGCTCGACATTCTCAAGTCGGCAGGGGTCGATATGACAACATCCGATCCGATCGTTGAAACATTAAAACATTTTGAAGATTTGACGACTCAACTTGAGGAAGCGCTCACTGAGGAACAAAAAAATAAGTTGCCTCGAAATTCCAATCAAGGTATTGAGATGGGATCAAAATAGGAAATCATGGCTAAAAAGTTTGTAGATAGTTTCACAGTCATTAACGATAAGGGTCTTCACACCCGTCCTTCGACGGAGCTTGTGAAATGTGCTACGGCTTTTAAAGCACGAGTGACGCTCCAGTACGGTGGCGTCAGTGTCAACGCGAAGTCTCTACTAGGAATTTTAATGCTAGCTGCGGCCCGTGGTGCTAAAGTCACCGTCGAAGCAATTGGCGACGATGCCGAAGAAGCGGTCAAGTCGATCCTAGAGCTTGCTGGAAACAAGTTTTATATCAAGTATTAGTTGGGTAGAGTGCTCTAAATCGAGTATCAACTTCCTTTTTTCCAATTGCGATTATGCCACCGCCAGCTCTTTCCTGTTGAAGCTGGTAAAATGAGACAACGTCTGAAATGAGGATCGTTGCTTTATCAGGATAATAACGATCTTTCAGTTTACCAGTCAGTTCAACTGCCTGTGCAATCGCTTCATCCGTGAGTTGAACAAGAGGTGCATCTTTCGTATAAAACCCTTGCTTGTTGGTGAGAGTGAGCATTTGTCTACACAAGTCAGCAGATGGAGGAGCCATCTTCACTGATTTAATGCGTCTTTCAATGGCTGGATCTTCTCTGACGATAGGAGCCCAACGGTAATCATTGGTTGTCCCTAGAACAATAATGTCATCACGGGCTAAGGCGTTTTTAATCATTTCAAGGATGTCATTCTCATTTCCCTTGTAACGACCCGCTCCACGTAGTTGATGGAGTTCATCAATCACAAGGGCAACTTGTCCTCGTCTTTTCATGCAAAAATTGATCATGGCGTCAACTTTCTTGTTCAGCTGACCTACATAACCTTCGGTGCTAAGCAAGGTTGTTACATTTACTTCATACACAAGAAGATCTTGAAGGTTTGTTACAGAAGGATCTTTTAACGCAATACGGCGAGAGAGCTCTTCGTAGATTGCAGTTTTTCCAATCCCAGGTGGGCCTGTAAAGACGAGGCTTTTTTGCCGACTTTGTCCGAGCGATCGAATGACAACATCGATTTCGTCATTTCTTCCAATACAAGGAGCATAGAGGCCTTCGCGCGCCATCTCAACCATATCGGTCATGAAAGCAGGGACGTCTCTTGTATCTGAGCGGGCCTCTTTTTTCAATTTATTGATCTCTAGGATTCGAGTAGCATGCTCATCGACTTGAACGTGTCGATCATTGAAAAATTGGAGGGAGGCCTCAGGGACTGAGGTCAGTGACAATTTTAGGGGACTTACTTTGTAGAGCTTATACCAAACTTCTAGAAAAGTGGCACCGTCAAGGACTTTGACATCTGCTGCAAGGTGATTAACAACGTCGGATAAGATGGTGAGACCATCCTCTATGATGAACCCTTTGATGACGTAATGGTAAGAAAACAGGGTCGTCAAAGCAAGGGCCTCATCTGTTATCGTAATGCCAGGGCGGTATTGGCAAGATCTTGCTTGCTGACTCTTCAAAGATAAGAAACAAGCCTCTGCACCAGGGGGAGGGATTTGGAGTGTGTTGAAAGATTGAATAGAGGGAGAAAGCATTGTGAGAGTGCTATAGTTATCAGGGGTGCTGATCCCAATCAAGGTTATTTTTCCTGCCATAATCGAGGGCTCTAGATGGTTCCAAATCCATTGATTTTCAGTGTCGATTTGTTCGAGTCGATCGATCACAAGAATCGCATTTCCTTTTTCCTCAAGATTTTTAACCATGCCTCTAACTTCCTGATGAGAACGTCCTTTAAAGTCATTGGCCTGAAGATAGAAAAGAGGCCTTCCTCGAAGACCAGATTGAGGGGGAAGTTTTTGTCTGCAAATTCGAAGTGCACACTCTTGCAACATCGAGTGATATTGTGAGCTGTAATCTGCTAAAATGAGGATGCTTTGATTTTTCGGTCTTTTCAAGAAGTGATCGACCCTTTGAATGTGTTCATCAAATCCAGGCTGAAGAGTGAACTTGGCAACAACTTCTTGACGTGTCCATTCTTCAGCAAAAACTTGTTGGTTGATTTGTTCATCCCATTGTATGACATGAGGAAAAAGAATAAAGAGAGAGAGAATGGTGATTGCACAAACGTTAATTACAAAAGCTATCTGAATACTGGTTTCATCACCTTCAAAAGCAAAAGGAGAGATCTTTCTTGCAGCTAAATTAGAAAAAACAAGCGTGAGGCCATATTCCAAGTGTGATTGCGAAGATGAAAACAGCTTGAAATGGTCAGCGATAACTTGGGCTACTTTAACACTGGCTTGATAAGAGACAAAGGTGGCAAGAGCAGGGAAAAAAACAGTCGTACTTTTACTGAGCTGAATACCTGTCATGGGAAAATATTATAGAAGTTTTTTAGATTTATTCTCAATAACTGGTGCTATCAGAGATAGGGACTGTCTTCGAGAGAACTTCGCTTGTGCAGAAGATAGGAATTTTGTGCGTGAGTGCCAAGATCACACAGTCACTCGGTCTTGCATCGACTTCGAGGATTTGTTTTTGATCACCGATGACTTGCTCAAGAAATAGGCGGGCAAAATAGGTCGTGTCTTGGACATCGTTGATGACAACCTGGATGATTTTTGCACCGAGGCCATCGAAGCTCTCCTTGATGAGGTCAAATGTACTCGGTCTTGTTGGATGTACCTGGGCAATTTGAAGTTGGAGGTGGTGGCCCACTTGCGGCTCAGCATAAATGGCGAATTTCTTCTCGTCTGTCCCCAGAATCATGACAGTGTACGACCGTGACTGCAAGATCTTATGGAAGCTTAAAGGAATGAGTTCGCTCATATTTATTGAACTACCACAGAGCCGTCTTTAAAGCCAATCACGACCCGTCCTGCTTGGTTAGGAAAAAATCCTGTCTCGATAACTCCAGGGACAGAAATGATACGGTCGTGATCTTGCTGGACAACACTTGAGGCTGGAAGCTTGATATCGTAGATGTAGTTGGAATTCTCTGTCATGTAATAGGAACCATCTGGAGCTTTTCTCATCTCGCCGCGGTAGCTGAGCTGATGAAGATGGTGGAGAGTTGCGAAAAGGCCAAAGGGGATAATCTCAACAGGCAGGGGACGAGAGCCCAGTTTTTGAACCAGTTTTGTCTCGTCAACAATCACGATCATTTCTCTACTCATATGGGCTAAGATCTTTTCACGAAGAAGTGCGCCACCGGCCCCTTTGATCATCTGTTTTTGTGGGTCAATTTCATCGGCTCCATCGACATAGAGGTCGATCGATTTGAGGGAATTTAAATCAATGAGAGAAAGGCCTCTTTCTTGAGCGAGCAGGTAAGAGGCGTTTGAGCTGGCAACTGTTTGGATTTTTTTTCTAGTTTTACTGAGTGCTTCAATAAAATAAGCAGCCGTCGATCCAGTTCCGAGCCCTACGGTCGTTCCGTCTTTAACAAGTGTAGCCGCTTTTTCTGCTGCTGCTCTTTTACATGCTTCGATCATATCTTTATCTTATCGAAAGAATTCGTCTCTTGTAAAGAAGCCTTTACAAATGGTTGTGCGAAAAAGTGGGGGGTCCTATATTCCAGGCACCAACCGGAGGAAACACGACCGATGTCCACAAAGAAAAATTTGCTACTGAAAATTATTGCAGATGAGAGTGAGAAGACAAAACGAGCCCGCGAAAAGCTGAAAGCAAAACTTGATAGAACTGATAAGAAGATCACAGACAAGGCTCTCAAGGATAAATCCCAGGAGATTGCCAGTTGGATTGAAAGACACTCGTCGGACCGTCTTTCTGTCGATAAAGATATTTCTCTCTTCGATCAAAATCGTAATTCAGCCAAAATGAGTAAGACTATTGAAAAATTGGCTGAGGAACTCAAAAAGTGAATATTATAGATTGTCTACAAGAGAGGGGGCTGATCGAGGCCACCACAAGTGAAGAATTAAGAAAGGTCTGTGAAAAACCGATCCAGCTGTATATTGGATTCGATCCGACAGCCGATTCTCTCCATTTAGGCAGTCTTGTTGGTATCATGGTTCTCAAATGGTTTGAGAAGCTCGGCCACACGCCTGTTGTCGTTCTAGGGGGAGCGACAGGCCGTATTGGAGATCCTTCGGGCAAAAGCACCGAGCGGGTGCTCCTCGATGCAGAAACAATTGAGAAAAACATTGAACGGATTCGAACCCATTTCGATCTTCTCTTAAAGAAGCCCAGGCTTATTAATAATGATTCGTGGTTCTCCAAATATTCGTTCATCGATTTTTTAAGAGATATTGGAAAACATTTCCGCGTGAACGTGATGCTCACCAAAGACAGCGTCAAGACGCGGCTTCAATCGGAAGAGGGTATTTCATTCACAGAGTTTAGCTACCAACTCTTGCAAGCCTATGACTTTTACCACCTTTTCCAAGAAGGGGTCATTCTCCAAGGAGGCGGGAGCGATCAGTGGGGTAATATTACAGCAGGGACCGATCTCATCCGTAAGTTGGTGGGACAGTCGGCGTATGGCCTGACATTTCCCTTATTAACAAGAAGCGACGGGAAAAAATTTGGGAAAACAGAAGGGGGAGCGATTTGGCTGGCGGCCGATCGAACCTCACCGTATGAGATGTATCAATACCTCTACAGGATGCCGGACGCTGATGTCATCAAGCTCATGCGAATGCTAACGATGATGGAGATGGAAGAGATTCGGAAGTGGGAAAAAGCCTTTCAAGAGCCGACCTATGTGCCGAATAGTGCCCAAAAACGTCTGGCGGAAGAGATCACAAGTATGCTGCATGGACAAGAAGGACTCGATTCCGCTCTGAGAGCAACACAAGCTGCAGCGCCAGGGCATCAAACAGAACTGAGCCCTGACGTCTTTCGTCAAATGATGAAAGATCTTCCATATGTTCAACTTTCAAAAAGTGAAGTGGTGGGTAAAAAGTACACCGATATCGCTGTCCAAAGTGGCCTCGTCACCAGTAAAGGGGAAGCAACACGGCTGATTACAGGTGGTGGTGCTTATTTGAACAATGAACGGGTCGACGATGCGGCTCTTCGATTGAATGATTCTCATTTAATCGGAGGCGAATTCATCCTCTTAGCCGCGGGAAAGAAGAAGAAAGTTCTCTTGTTTATCCAAGAATAAAAATTTTTTTCTAAAAACACTTGCCTGAAAATCAAGGAGATACAAGAATGGGGCACAAGGGGCTGCCCCTTCCAGAGGGGAATGGAGCGGCTTTAGATTAACATGATTGGAGTATAAAGAGGGTATGGCAACGATCACTAAAAAAGAACTCGTCGTTAAAATTTCACAAGCGCAAGGGATTCATCCCAATGAAGTCCGCAACGTTATTCAAGCGTTTTTAGATGAAATGACAGATTGCTTGTCAAAGGGCGATCGTTTAGAATTCCGTGATTTCGGTGTTTTTGAAATTGTAGAACGAAAACAAAAAATCGGCCGTAATCCGAAGAACGCCGCAGTTGCCATCGTCATTCCAGCCCGTCCTGCTGTTAAGTTTACACCGGGTAAAAAGATGAAGAAGATGATCGAGAAACTGCCTGTTCCAACGAAGGTCGTCTAATAGAGTGCTGTGAAACAAGCTGAAGAGATTGATCATTATCTTTTTCTCTTACAAGATTTGCTCTGGAAAATCTTACAAGACGCCGAAGAAACGCCCTCACTCAGGAAGCGCTTCGGCGAACTATTTAAACAAAGTTATCCTGAAGGGTTGCAGCTTCCAAGAGCCTATCTTTCTCTCATCTCCCATCTACTCCATTTAGATTCTCTTTCGATCGATCCACAGCAATTTCCCAATGGTGCTGCTTTACTCGATACACAAGGATGGTGTGATTCGCGTCAGGTGCCTGAGCCTACGGAACTAGCCCAGTTGGGCGTTTTGTGGATGATTTTAGGAGTGCGCTTGAAAAGTGAGGTGCTTCAAAGAGCAGGACTCAAGATCGCAATTTGGCATGTTCATTTGTTAGATGGAAATGGTACTCCTCATGTCTCAATTTGGTCAAAGGCAAGTTCTTTTAGACCCTCGTCTTTTGCCCTTTGGAACCATGCATTGTTTACACTTGCTAACCGCCTCACAGGAGAAAATGGCTTTCAACAGCTCGCTGAAGTTGCACGGGCTCAATTCTGGGATCCGGAGGCGTTTCCTGTCCGTCTTTTGGTTCTCGTTCCATCGACTATGACTCCTTCTATTCCGAATGCTTTTCATCCTTTTGCAGAGGAAATTACAGTCGGCATGATGAAATTTTCGACCCCTGAAATGAGTTTTATGGCTCATTTAAGTGGGTGGAACTCGGGTCTTTTCTCAGTTCATAAAAAAGAGGTTGCTATTGTCAACGCAGCTCCTCAAATCGGATCGTGTGATAAATTAGACCAATTTGGCATTCGTAGAACCTGGGGGGTCAAACACCGTCCCTTTCAAGAAATGACATGGGAAAAGACAGCGTATCATTGCCACTTAAAGGGGTGGACAGAGATCGCTGCAAGACCCCTGTGGATGGAGTTGGATGCCAGGATGCAGGCAGGTCAGGTGATTTTAGAGGCAGAGCTTCAAGAGAAAGAGGCCTCAGAAGAGGTTCAGATGGTCCTCTTCTTAAAATGTGATAAACTTATTTTGGGTGGTAAACACCATCTAGAATCAGGAACTTTAGAAAGGTATGAGGGAAAAGCCCTCACGCTCGAGCTTCGAGGGTCCAGCGAAAAACTGGTCATTCATCCCGATTCTTCCTCTAAAATGAAAGTTATTTCTTTAGCTGGCGGCGATCATTATTGGGGAGCTCATTTTCTTGTAAGCTTTCCTTTCGAGCCTTCTTTCAGAGCCGAAATCAAATAAAAAATTGACAAAACGGGTCGATTGATACAAACACTTTCTTCAGGTATAATAGTGACTCTTTTGAAATAGGAGAATGACTTGAGATTTCCAAAAATTCTTTTACTTGGTTCTTTGGCTCTTTTTGTCATTATCGGCACTTCTGCTGGCATTAAGAAATTTTCTTCTTCTAAACCGGCCGTAGAGAAAAAAATAGCCGTCAAGCCTCCTAAACCCCTGACTGTCTCTAAGCCTGTTATCCAGGAAAGTGGTGACCTTCCGATGGTGAGTCGAATCGATGAGCTTTTCTCAACTGGGGAGAAAAAACTTCCAATTGTCGAGACCATCTCGTATGAAAGCAGCGTCCCATGGCTGAAAGGGCGTCCAGCCTGGATTGGAGATTATGCTTCGTACTATGCAACCTCAAGACACTTTATTGCTCGTAGCTTAAACGGAAAAGCCGACTATTTTACACAGAAAATCTCTCCTGGTAAAAAGTTTAATGTCTTTAGAAAAGATAAGAATTTTCAATTCTACCTTCTTGTGGATCTTTCTCGCTGTAAAATGGCCTTTTACTATATCGATCTCGACGCCAATGAGCGTGTGCTGCTCAAAACTTACTCGGTTGGGGTTGGGAAGAAGACCGATTCTCCTTCAGGAAGTTTAACGCCAGTTGGAAGATACCAACTAGGGGATAAGATTGCGGTTTATCGACCAGGAATCATGGGGCTCTTTCACGATAAACAAGTTGAAATGATCCGAGTATTTGGAACAAGATGGCTTCCTTTTGGTAAAGAATTAGGAAAAGAAACGCCTCCATCCAAAGGGCTGGGAATTCACGGTGCTCCTTGGGATTTGGATAAGAAAAATAACCGATGGGTCGAAATGAGACAGGCTGTCGGCTCTTCACAAAGCGATGGATGTATCCGCATGACATTTGAAGATATGGAAGAGCTCTTTTCGATTGTGATTACAAAGCCCACTGTTGTCGATATTGTGAAAAATTTTAAAGAGGCTCAGCTCCCAGGTGTGGAAGTTGTGTCTCCCAAACAATAAGGTTGTATGCTCCAGCACGAGAAAAAAATTCACGAATATGAAGAGACCATCGCGAAGTTTAAGAAGCAACATCAAGAAAATCCACTTCTTTCGGAAGGGGAGCTGAATAAACTTGAAAAGAAGCTGAGCGAACTTAAGAAAAAGGTTTATTCGAATCTTTCTCCTTGGGAGCGGGTCGGTATCTGTCGCCACCCTGCAAGACCTAAAGCCGTTGACTACATCAAAAACTTATGCGAAGAGTTTCACGAGATTAGCGGAGATCGACTTTATCGAGACGACCCAGCCATCATTTGCGGCCTTGTAAAGATCGGTGGGGTCAAGTTCATGATCATTGGGCAAGAAAAGGGGAACGATACCGAATCACGGCTGAAGAGAAATTTCGGAATGCCTCACCCTGAAGGGTACCGCAAAGCGATGCGCTGCATGCGGATGGCTGCGAAATTTAATGTCCCTGTCTTATGTTTAATCGACACACCAGGTGCTTATCCAGGTCTTGCTGCAGAAGAGCGTGGCCAAGGGTGGGCGATCGCTCAAAATCTTTTTGAAATGGCCCGCCTTCCAACCCCTATTATTATTGTTTTGATTGGGGAAGGATGTTCAGGGGGAGCGCTCGGTGTGGGAGTCGGTGACTCGATTGGCATGTTAGAGCATGGCTACTATTCGGTGATTTCTCCTGAAGGGTGTGCTTCGATTCTCTGGAAAGATGCTTCTAAAAATGAGACGGCTGCATCGACACTCAAGATGCATGCTGAAAATTTAATTGAACTTCAGATCATCGATGAGGTCATCAAAGAGCCCCTCGGAGGTGCTCACCACGACCCCGCAATGGTGTATGCTAATGTCAAAAAATATGTGCTAGATCAGTGGAATGGCTTAAAAGCGATCCCCCTCGATCTTTTAATTGAGCAGCGGTATCAAAAATTTCGTCACATGGGACAGACCGAAGTAGAAATAAACTCTTGATCGCGCTACACTGTTCCCATGATTCTTTTATTTAAAGCCGCCCTGCGAAACAGCAAACATTTATCTCTTTTGCTCATCAGTTTTTTAACGCTGATTTTTCTCACCATTTCTAACTTTCTTGAAGTTTCAGCACTTGGCGTTTTGATCAATTCGGATACGCTTTCTCACTTGATGTCTGGCAAACCTGTTTCGTCACCTGTGCTGGAAATGGTTGGAAAGAATAGCGATAAAAATCCTTTGCAGTGGATTATTGGAAAGTTTCAAGGACTCCTTGGGAATGTTTCGAGTTTTAAAGTGATGATTGCAATCTTAGTCAGCGTTGCTCTCTTCAAGGCGATCTCACTCTTCTGGAGCCGGTATATGACTCAGTTGATGGCGATCCGTGTGAGCCGCGATCTGCGCCTCCAATATTTTGAGCATATCCAGTCGCTTCCGATGAGTTTTTATCAAAAACATAATATTGGTAGCCTCTCGTCTCGAGTGGTAGGAGATGCTGGCCAGATTGCCATGTCGATCAACTCAGCCCTCACTAACTATTTACATACTCCTTTTACCATCTTGCTTACCCTAATAGCCTGTTTCTTCAGCTCCTGGCAGCTGTCGATGGTGATTTTCTTTGGGATTCCAATGATCGTCCTTCCGATTATTACGTTAGCTAAGAGGGTGAAGAGAGTCTCTAGGCAGCTTCAATCGAACCAAGAAAAGTTTGCCTCGGTTCTCATCGACTTTTTAGCGGGGATTCAAACTGTAAAGATTTTTGCGATGGAGTCGTTCTCATTTAAAAAGTACAAAGAGCAAAACGATCGGATGGCAGTTCTTGAGGGTAAGACAGCCAAGTATGGCCTTTTGACACGCCCGATTTTACACCTGATGACAACGCTGTGTTTGGCTGGGGTTGTCTTATTTGGGCTTCTTTCACTTAAGTTGACAGTCTCTCAGTTAATTGTTTTCTGCGGCTTTCTTCAGATGTCGTACGAAACGATTAAGAAATTCGGAGATGAGAATGCAAACATTCAGAGGGGAGTCGTTGCGGCAGAACGGATGTTTGAAGTGCTTAACCTAAAGCCCGAAATCGAAGATCATCCGAATGCTCTCCAGCTTTCCGGGTTCAAAGATCAAATTGAGTTTGAAAATGTCTGGTTTAAGTATCAAGGTGACTGGGTTCTTAAAAATGTGAGTTTTACTGTTAAAAAAGGGGAGACAGTCGCACTGGTCGGTCCGACAGGATCCGGGAAGTCAACCATTGTCCAACTCCTGCCGCGCCTCTATGAAGTTCAAAAAGGGGAAATCCGGATCGATGGAAAGCCGGTTAATGCCTATACACAGCGCTCGCTAAGGGAGCAGATTGGTTTTGTTTCTCAAAAACCATTTCTTTTCTCTGATACGATTGCGGCCAATATTGCTTTCGGACGTAATTTCTCCAAAGAAGAGATTCAAGAGGCCGCTAGAAAGGCCCACGCAGAAGAGTTTATCGTTCGGCAACCTAAATCATATGATTCAATGGTGGCAGAAGCCGGTCAAAACCTATCAGGTGGCCAGCAGCAACGTTTAGCGATTGCACGAGCTCTTGTGAAAAATGCGCCGATTCTTGTTCTTGATGAGGCAACCTCTTCGCTGGATGCGATTAGTGAAAACAAAATCCGCCTGGCGATTGCAGAACTTCACGGACAAATCACCCAGATCATCATCGCGCACCGCCTGGGAACGATCGAGCACGCAGACCGTATTATCTTCCTCGATCGAGGGGAGAAAATCGCCGAAGGTACCAAGGATGAACTCCTGCAAACCTGTGATCAATTCCGCCAAATGTGGGAACTCCTTCATCATTCCGAGAAGAAGGCAGAAGTTTTAGAAACAGTATGAGCGTCCAATCCCTCAATAGAAGTGTCTGGACGTTTTTCGAAAATCAATTAACACCCGAAGCGACTCCTAAAGGGGACAAGCAAGTCGCTGTTTCAAAAGTAATTTTGGCTCTAAGCATGATTCCTCTAGGAGCTGTAACAGCCATTATTTCCTCTGTTACAAGAGCCGTGGGAGAGTTATTTCATACCACACAACAAACCGGAAAATTTGAAGATGTTTTAGACGACTCAAGGTTATGGCACCGTTATGGTAACCTGGAAGAGAGACTTTTAGAAAGGCCATTAGGGCAAGGCAATCCAGATTTCCAATATGGGGTTGCGACCTGTACGTATCAAGATTCAGGAGCTTTTCACTGTCCTACGTCGCAGTGGGTTCAGTGGGAAGCACAGAAAATTAAAGATCCTCTTCAACGTTCAGGGACAAGCGCCGATCTTTTTGGCCTTTATCAAACACCAGAAGGTCGGCAAGCGGTGTCCTGCCGCCTCCATCAATTAGGCGTCACTTCTTACCGTTTTAGTGTTGAATGGAGTCATATTCAGCCTCAAAAAGGGGCCTCCTTTAATGACATAAATCTGCAGACGTACATTGAGCTCTGCAAACATTTGCGAGATGAGGGGATTGAACCGATCATTACGTTGCACCACTTTTCGGAACCCGACTGGTTTCATCAAGAGGGCAGCTTTGAAAAAGAAGAAAACATTCCTGACTTTGTTAGATTTGCTGAGAAGGTGTTTGATGCATTAACGATTGACTACCAACGAGGTCCTCTCGTCCAGCAATTTTGTACGATCAATGAGCCTGCCATCGAGGCTTTTTCACGTTATGTTCTCGGGTCTTTTTCTGCAAGCCCTGATCAAAGCATGCCGACGACTCTTGTAGGTAAAATCTTTTATCTTTTCAATCGCCATGTCGTCCAGAAATTAGTTGTTGGTACGTACCTGAACTTTAACCGTGCAGGTCTCTTTCTCCAGGGGGCATTAAAAGCCCATTCTGCCGTTTATAACGTTCTTAAAATGAAAAATGATTCCATCCAAATTGGGATTGTTCATCAATACCTTCGCTTTATACCTACCAATAGTTTGCTGGTTCCAATTGCCAAGTATTTCACCTATTTGATTAATGAGGTGCCACTCATCTATTTCAAGACAGGTCAGTTCGAGCTTAGAATGCCGTTTTGTCACATTACATCAACAGGACAGAAGCCTAAAACCGACTTCGTGGGACTCCAGTATTATACACGGCCTATGGTGGGTTTTGGGCCTACATCTCAACATGAGCCCATGACGCTGATGCCTTTCCGAGAAGATCCCGCAGGACTGTATGAAGCCATCGTAAAAACATACGAGCATGTTCAAGTGCCTATTTTGATTACGGAGAATGGAATTTCTACACGCAATGAAGAACAAAGAGTTAGGTATATTTCCAGAGCTCTCTTTGCGGCCCAGAAAGCAGCAGAAGAGATCGGGGCTGCCAATCTTCGTGGGTACCAGTATTGGTGCTTTGTCCGAAATCTAGAGTGGAACATGGGAATGGACACCCAAGATTTTGGGGCGTATGAACTTCGAAAAGATGGTTCCATCGGTGATCATCCTAAAGAAGGGATGTCAACGTTTATTAAAGTCGCTCAGTCATTCAATCAATGGAAAAAAAACTTCCAAAGCAAAGTTGCTTAAACTGTAATTAAACTCAGCTTTAAGAGAGCCTCTTTGAGTTCTCGGTTATCTGATTTATCAAGAGAGCCACTTTTCTTCAGCCAATCGAGATAGTCAGGAGGAACCTCAGCAAGAAGACGACCTTGATATTTTCCAAACGGCATCCGACTGAGGTCGGTCGGTTGGTTGAGGAGTTCAAGGATTTTTTCGATCGGAAGATCATCGAACATGATAGAGAAAATCTGATAAAGGATCATCACGTCATCGAGAGCTCGGTGGGCTTGATTGGCGGCAAATCCGTACACCTCTCGGAGCGATTGAAGGGCATGACTAGGAAGATCGGGTCGGTATTTACGGGACCATTTGAGCGTGTCAAGATATCTCCACGAGGGAAGTGTCAGTCTTGAGCGAGCAGCTTCTGCTTCTAAAATCAACTTGTCGAACTTGTCATTATTATGGGCGATCAGGACGCACCCCTCTCCACAGAATTCAATGAATTGCGCACCAATAACCGCAAAGTCAGGAGAACTAGCTACCATTTCATCCGTGATATTTGTAATAGCCGTAGATTCAGGAGGTATCGGACAGCCAGGATTTACAAATTGAACAAACGACTTGTCTCTCGTCGGGTCGTAGGCGGCGATCTCAATAATCCGGTCTTTATCGGTTCGAGTACCCGTCGTTTCGGTATCGTAATAAATCGGTCTTAATGGCATAATTTCTTCATCATAATGCAACGGCTATTTTTTGCGTTCATACTCTTTCTCAGGCCTTTATCGGGTGCGCTTTCAACGGATAGTGTCACCCTCTTTTTTTCGCCTGAAGACCATTTAGAAAAGAGGCTCATCGATTTGATTGAGCGTGAACATAAAAGTATTCATGTCTGTGTCTATGCTTTAACGCATCGGGATGTGATTGCTGCCTTAGTTGCAGCCAAGAAGCGAGGAGTCGAGGTTGAAGTGATTGTCGACCGATTTTCGGTTAAAGCAAGTTCACCTCTCTATAAATTAACAGAGGTATCCATTCCTGTTGCAGTCTGGAACTCTGACCATCTCAGACGGATGAAAGCCCATCGCCCTTTGATGCACAATAAGTTTTGTATTTTTGGGAATCATTCTATCTGGACAGGCTCGTTCAATTTCACATATGAGGCCTCGAAAATTCATCAAGAAAATGCCGTCGTTATTCACGACGAATCGGTCGCACATGCTTACAAAAATCAATTTTATACGATAAAGATGAGATCTTGCATTCCGCTGGGAACGTTTGTTGCCACCCAACCTAAAAAACGGCTGAAACGATAGTCTTTAGGGCATAGGCCACTAGAATAGGGAAGCCGACATCTAAAATTTCTCGAATGGTCGCCATCAGTTGCAACTGCTTTTGCAGGAAGAGTTCTAATTTTGAGCACATCATGGCTGTTTCTGGTGAAAGACCATTTGCTGAGATGAGATAACGAGAATTTTGGATTTCCTGACCTAAAATCGGTTGGAGGGGCATTCCGATTTTACCAATAGATGCTGAAGGAAGAAAATAGCAGACTTTTTCTTGGTAAAAAGTTGTGGGGTTTTTTCCTTCCCAAAGATTGATATGAATAAAAGTACCATCTGTAAATCGACAAAGAAGGGCTCCAGCTCTTTCGGGGCTTACCTTATAAAGCAGGTGCTGAACCTGGTTTTGTAGGTCGGCGCTTGATGCAATCACCCTCGGGCTGGATAGCTTTTTTTCACGCCAGAGAGTTTCAATATCTAAAGCGCTAATCTGCTCCAAACAGCACCGGCTGACCCTACGTAGACGGGCCAGGTCTTGGGGTGAGTCGACAAACCCTTTGATGATTTGGATTAGCTCTCTTGGAAGAAAGTAATTTATTTCTTGTGCCATAACAACTATTGTAATAAATTTCTTTAATTTTAGCTTTAGTATAATAAAGTATTGATAATAAGTGGCATATAGTGAACTTTCCAAGAAAACGGCAACCCCTTATACTTTTGCCTCTACATATGAGGAGTGAGCGTGAAATTTGTCATCTGTTTGATCGTTATAGGGTGTTTGGCAGGATGCTACAGAGTGGCTCCTGGTGAAGGGGAGATTTCAACGGTTCCGGTAACCAATAACCCTAACGCGATGCCCGGTCCCATGAAAACAAGCCCGATGCCGTCGGTTTTTTAATGAATTTTTTTCAAATAATACAGTATCTTAAAGGCAATGGCAAATAAACCAATAGAGTACCATTTTTTCAAATCTGACCCGGAAGCAGTCATCAAAAAGCTGGGTAAAGAAAAGCTTATCAAATGCTTGAAAGAGATGCTTCTCATCCGAAACTTTGAGATTCGGGCAGAAGCCGCTTACTTGCAAGGTAAAATGGGTGGATTTTTC
This sequence comes from uncultured bacterium, assembly GCA_964571465.1. GTDB lineage: Bacteria > Chlamydiota > Chlamydiia > Chlamydiales > Rhabdochlamydiaceae > PALSA-1444. Next base: position 49,790 of record CAZNAR010000002.1, on the reverse strand, counting down.
CACTCGTACATGGGGCAAGAAGCGATTCAGACAGCTGCTGTTGATATCATGGGGAAAGAGCAGTGGTGGGCAACAACTTACCGTTGTCATGCGTTGGCACTCCTACTAGGTGCAACACCTAATGAACTCATGGCAGAACTCTTTGGAAGGTCAACTGGTAATGCGAAAGGGCGCGGTGGCTCGATGCACTTTTATACCGACCGTCTTTTAGGGGGATTTGGAATTGTGGCAGGTCAGGTCCCGATTGCTACAGGAGCTGCTTTCACAATGAAATACCTAAAGCAAAAAGGGGTTGCAGTCTGCTTTTTAGGCGACGGTGCGGTCGCTCAAGGCTCATTCCATGAATCTCTCAATCTAGCGTCTCTATGGAATCTTCCTTGTATCTATGTGATTGAAAATAACCAGTGGGGAATGGGAACTGCGGTTGCGCGTGCCATTGCTGCCCAACCGATCGCCGAAAAGCAAGCCGTCTCCTACGACATGAAGTCGTATACGTTTGACGGGATGGACTTCTTCAACTGCTACGCCGGTTTTTCCCATGTTTTTGAAGAAGTCAAATCGACCTCTAGACCTGTGCTCGTTGAAGTGCTCACAGAGCGTTTCCGCGGCCACTCGATTTCAGACCCTGGTCTTTACCGAACCAAAGAATCGCTGACGAAGTGCATGGAGCGGGATCCAATTTTAGTTCTTTTTGAAAGGCTCAAAAAAGAGAAAATGATCACCGATGATGAATATGAAGCCTTTGACAAAGAGCAAAAGAATTTTGTGATGGAAGCGCTTAAATTTGCTGAAGAAAGCCCTTGGCCCGATCCTATCACCCTTGGAGAGGATGTATTTGCCCCATGACGACTCAACTGATTGACATGCGCGAAGCGCTCAGACAAGCTCTCGACGAAGAAATGACCCGTGACTCCCGTGTTTTAATCATGGGAGAAGAGGTGGCTGAATACAACGGTGCCTATAAAGTGACGAAAGGGATGCTCGCAAAATGGGGCCCAGATCGCGTACTTGATACCCCGATTGCAGAAGAAGGATTTGCAGGTCTTGCCATTGGGGCTGCGATGACGGGACTTCGCCCTGTTGTCGAATTTATGAGTTTTAACTTCTCGTTTGTGGCAGCCGACCAGATCATCTCAAACGCGGCAAAAATGCACTACATGTCAGGGAACCGATTCTCTGTCCCAATTGTCTTCCGCGGACCAAATGGTGCTGCCGCGCAGGTCTCCTCTCAACACTCCCACTGCGTGGAAGCGATTTATGGAAACCTTCCCGGCCTGATTATTATTGCTCCAAGTAATCCGTATGATGCGAAGGGGCTTTTAAAATCGGCCATCCGCAATAACAACCCTGTTCTATTTCTGGAAAACGAACTTTCTTATAACGACAAGATGGAGATTCCAACGGAAGAGTATTTAGTTCCGATTGGGAAAGCTAAAGTTGTGACGGAAGGGGATCACCTCACTTTAGTGGCACATGGCCGTATGGTAGTTCTCTGTAAGAAAGTGGTGGAAGATCTTAGAGTCCGTGGAATTCGTGTTGAACTGATCGATTTACGGACCGTGAAGCCTTTAGACATCACTACTGTTGCGAATTCTGTTAGAAAAACTAACCATGTTGTCCTCGTTGAAGAAGGTCATCTTTTCACGGGGATTTGTGCAGAGGTCGGTTTTGAGATTCAAGAGCATTGTTTTGATTTTCTTGACGCACCTATCAAGCGTGTGACACAATGCGAAACACCGATGCCGTACTCTAAAGCGCTTGAAAAAGAGACGATGCCGACAACGGAGCGCATTACCCAAGCAATTCTGGAGACGTTATGCCTTTTACCTTAACCATGCCTAAACTCTCTCCTACCATGGAAGAAGGAACCATTGCAAAGTGGCGTAAAAAAGAGGGCGATCTTGTCAAAGCTGGCGACGTACTTTTTGAAGTTGCAACTGATAAAGCGACGGTAGAACACGCCGCACTAGACAGTGGGTATCTTCGAAAAATTCTGATCAAAGACGGTGGCTCTGCCATCGTCAATCAAGCGGTTGCCATTTTCACTGAGAAGAAAGATGAAAGCATCGAAGGGTATAAACCAGAAGGAGTCACTCCTGAGGTTGTTAAAAAAGCCCCAGAAGCTGCTAAAGAAGCTCCCAAAGCATCTGCTGCTCCAACAACAAGTGGAGGGCTTGCTCAGCCTGCTTTCAAGCCAGAGCCGCCTCTGAAGAGTTACCATTTTACCCAAGCGACTGCTGCCATGGAATCCCATGTGCCTGCCTCTCCGCTTGCCAAGAAACTTGCTAAAGAAAAAGGAATCGATTTGTCTACAGTCAAAGGAACCGGACCCGGCCACCGAATCGTCAGCCGCGATCTCGACTTAGGCCAACCAGACTTGCCCGTCACATTTGGCCGGCATGAAACACCCGAAGTGGCCCCAGGCACCTTTGAGGAAGAGACGCTTACTCCCATGCGGAAAACTATCGCATCGAGACTTCAAGCGTCCAAAACATTTATTCCTCACTTCTATATCACCATGGAAATGCGAGCCGAAAAACTGCTTGATCTTCGCGAGCAACTCAAAGAACTAGGCCTTCGCGTTTCAGTGAATGATCTAGTCATTCGTGCGTCGGCGCTCGCGCTCCGCGAACATCCTGAAATCAACAGTGGATTTGATAGCGAGCAGCAAAAAATCATTCGCTTCAAAACAATTGATATTTCTGTTGCTGTTACCATTCCTGATGGACTCATTACTCCGATTGTTCGACATGCTGACTTCAAAAATGTTGGAGAGATTTCACAAGAAGTGAAACAACTCGCTCATAAAGCCAAAGAAGGGAAGCTGGCCCGCGAAGAATACGTCGGCGGCTCGTTTACGATCTCAAACCTCGGCATGTATGGCGTCTCAGACTTTATTGCCGTGATCAACCCACCGCAAGCTGCGATCTTGGCCGTCAGCGCGATCTTAGACAAGCCCGTCGTTCAAGAGGGGCAAGTGGTTCCTGGAAAAGTGATGACTCTGACACTCTCAGGAGATCACCGTGTGATCGATGGTGTTGCTGCATCACTCTTCTTAAAAACCGTTAAACGGTTCTTAGAGCAGCCTGCAGGCCTTCTTCTATGAAATTCGGTGTGAGGATGATGAAAATCGTCCTCTCAACTTTTCTTGTTGTCGTCTCATTTTTCATTTATCACAAAGTGGCCAAAGCCCGAAAAGCTGAGGCCTCCTATCTCAAATATGAAACTCATCTTAGCCTTATCCACGACAGAATCTTTAAGAAGAAGTTAAACACTCCTCTTCCCACGTGGATGAAAGAGCAAATGGATGAAGATTTTAAACTGTATCACTCCATTTCTAAAGAGCAGGTCGATGCGACCTATGCAGCGATCCGAGAAAAACTCCCTGAGCCTTATTACATCCGTTACCGAATCGTAAGTAACACGCTCTACCGCTATTTTCCTGAAGGGGAGCTGATTGCACTCGATGATAACGGCCTGGAAAAGACTTTTAAAACCCTTCTCCACTACTTCAACCTGCCGGATGCCGACTTTATCGTAGGCTATATCGATGGCGTCCCTTTCCCAGGAAAACCAATCGACTTCTACCATACAAAAGACCCGCACATGCAAGCTCCACTGCTGGTTTTTGCAAGACTTGCCAAAACAAAGCACACGATCCTGATACCGGATTGGAGATCGGTAGCTGACTGGTGGGCCAAAGATGTGAAGAGCGTGCAGGACCATTTACAGGCCAAACCCTGGAGCACGAAAAAAGAGAAAGCGTTTTGGAGGGGAGGATTGACGAGGGGAGAGAGACTCCAGGCTGCGCGCCAGGGGCTTCAACACTCACAACTTCTCGATATCAAACTGGTGGGCGCAGAGCTAGGAGACGATTTGAAGAGAGAGGGAGTGGTGGGGGACTTTGCCACACTCGACCAGTTTATGGATTACAAATATCTTCCTACATTTGATGGGGTGATTTGTGCCTATCCTGCATTTCAATGGAGGCTTCTTAGCAACTCCGTCACACTTAAGCAAGAATCCGACGAGGTGCAGTGGTTTTATCGAGCAGTTAAGCCGTATGTTCACTATATCCCACTGAAACAAGATCTGTCGGACCTTTATGATCAAATTGTCTGGGCACAAAACCACGATGCTGAATGCCAAAAGATTTCTAGCCAAGCCCAAGCCTTTGCGCAGAATAATCTCATGATGGAAGACCATTACCTCTATCTCTACCACGTCCTGAGAAGATATGCCTCACTGCAGACTTTAAAAGGGTTAGAAGCGGAGATGAAAGGGGACAAGAGATGGGTCAACATTCAACAACGAAGAGCTTTTAAGAGAAAAGTCAAAAAGGAAGGACGCATGGGGGAATACAACCCTTGGCTCAGCCCGTTTGCTACAACCACCTTTTCCGTTGGAAATAGAGAACAGCCAAGACGACGAGCATAAGGGTTGCCCCTATAATGTAGATAAAAGCCCAGGGATGGGTTTCAAACGGCAGCTGGACGTTCATTCCATAGAGGCTAGCAATCATCGTCGGAATATTGAAGAGGATCGTCAAAGCGGTCAAAAGCTTGATCGTCTTGTGAAGGTTGTTTGTGAAAATAATCTGATACGAATCTCTCAGTGATCGGATACTTTTCAAACTAATACTGCAAAGGTCTTCTGATTGACGGACGGCATTCAAAAGATCGTCGAGAAGTTCGTGGTCTTTCTCATAGAGGTTGGTGTATTTTCCAGATGTAATCGCCTCAAGTACGCTTCGTAAGGGAAGAAGGGCTGACATGTACTGGTTTAAAATCTCTTCGTTTTTGGTTAGCGCTGTAATATCTTCGCTATCGACAGAAATGATCTCTTTTTCCTGCCTTAAAACGTTATTACGGACCCGTCTAATATGGATATTAAACTCTTGCGTAATCTTGAGAAGCATCGAGATGAGGAGCTTTGATTTCTGCAAGGTCGAAAGACGGTTCTTTTGTAAGATAAAATTTCTTACAAGGTGACAAGGCTGCGGAGCAATCGTCGCAATGTAGTGAGGCGCTAAGATAATCGCGAGCGTCGAGGTATATAGCCCTGTCTCATACTCGGTAGGGTGTCTCGTAAAAATGAGCACAGTTCCTTGGACTTTTTCGACCCGTGGCACCTCGTATTTATCTAAACAGTCTTGTAGGTCGGTCACTTCGAGCCCCAGCTTTTGAGCTACGGAAGCAATATCGTCACTTGTGGCTTCTTCGACATGAATCCAGCACCCTTCTCGGATATCAGGGATGAGCTGAAATTCCTCATCACGGACTGTTTTATAGTAATACTGGATCATACTTTGATCTATCTCAAGAGAGCTAATTTATAACAATATTTTAAAAAGATTTTTACTTCGAATTATATATAGACTAAAAGGAATTATGGCATTGTCTATCCAACCATTAGACCCGCCTTGGGACAGCAGATTTAAGGATTTTAGCACTCACGTCCAAACGGATCCGTGCTCTCGCGGCTGATCTTGTTAGCTACTACCGTACTACAATAAGTTGCTGTTGGGTCGAGGAAAAATTGTTGCGTTCAGGATTCTTGGTAAGGATCTAAGGCGTATTATCCTTCAGAACATTAAACATAGGTCATTTAAAACATACGATTTAAGTGAATTTGACCTTGAAAGTGTTGCTATCTCCGAAACAGTACAAGCCCAGGCATTAGATAACGTCGATGCTGCTCTCACACAGACTAGGGACATGCAAACGAGACAGAAAATTAAGGCTCTATTAGGTATTGAGAAGACGTTTCCGTTTCGAAGAAGACCACTACTTGCAAAGGACATGCTGGCAAGGTAATAAAATTTTCTCGGTTCCACAACAACCTTGACCCTTTTTATTTAGAAATTCCCTATAGTACCCTGCCTTTATCCAAAGGAAAATCGAATGGCCTCACCTATCCAATATCAATTAAATACTCCACTTGCTCCTGCTGCGACTAATTGTGATTTCTATAAGGTCGAAATAACGCGTATTATTCAACATGCGGCAAGATGCCGTGATGTCTCTACAGAATTTCATAGATTGATTGATAATTTAATTGACCAGGAAACCACAACAAATCGAGGTCAGGTTCTTCTGTATTACGGCGATCTTATAAAGATAGCGGATCCCAAACTCCGTTCGTGCGTATCGAATGTTTTACGCATGAGAATCGTTGATCACTCAGTGCTTACAAGCGATGTGAACTACACCCCTTTTAAGACATTCCAAAAACTTCAAGAGTGTGTTGCAGATGTTATCGATGATCTGTTAAGACAAAATACCCCTGTAGATGAGCTAGTGCATGTATTTAACTTGTATACGGCCATTTTAGGGAGGATTTGTGTTTTTCCCCATCTTTACTCAAAACAACCAGTTGAACAGGATCTTGAGACTTTGCACAGAGGACTGATTGAAAAGATTCAGGGATGGCAACGGCTCGAATGGCGTAATTTCACAATCGCAACAACATTGGGTGGATGGATCTCCCTTTTAGAGCAGTATTATCATACCACCTAAGGACAGGTTCCGACCACAACGCCCGTTGTCGTAAAGCCCCCAATATTTCCAATGGGTGGGTTGAGTCTAAACGTACCGGCGTTGTCTGTGTTGTCAAAGAGATACGTTCCTTGTCCATTCCGCTGAATGGGGTAGGGGATGTTCCCATTAAATATGTCAATAGACTTTTTTTCTCAACTTGGTAAGAGTTTCCTTGTTGAGCTAAAACAAACTTTGATCAAGAATTAATGCTGTAATTGACAGGAGGTTAACTATTTAGGATAAACGATAGACGAAATAGTAAAATGAAAAGGAGTATTTTATGAAAAACAATAACCATAAAAATTGGATCGCTTTAGGCGTCTTTTTTACAAGTGTATTTCTGCTACACAGCAGCGAACTTCAGGCTAAAGATATGCAAGAGAAAGTTAAGAAAACGATCGAAGATGTTTCGGACTTTCTTAAGAAAGAAGTCGACAAGGTTGCTGGCAGTGTAGAAGCTGTCCAAGAATACTTAGATCATTATAGCTGGAAGGGAGTGATTCAAGATCACACAACTTCTGGAGTTGCCACTGTAGGACATCTTAAACTCAATGGCCACTCAAAAGCTGTCGTTGTCCATGCTGGAGACAAAATTGAGGGAGAACTTCATTGTTATTTAGACTCTGATAAATGTTCTAAACTCTCTTTCTACCGCGTGATCGTCGGTCTGAAAGGAGCTGGCCCTCAAGTCTCACTCTGCAATTACCTAGGAGCGGTTGCGGGTAAAAGTGTGGAGAAATTTACACTTAAAGCACCTCAAGCTGCAGGTGTCTACCAAGTCCGTTTCCGAGTTGTTGAAAGCTTCTCGGAATCCGATGCTTTTGGGGAATGGGCCGATGAAAAGGGGCAAGAACCTGAGGCTTCAACAACAATCGGTGTGATTATTGTTAAATAATCTGCGGGATCAAAGGCCCCAACTTCCTAAAGGAAGTTGGGGTTTTTAATGTACATGTGCATTTTTATAGGACGAGGATAGGTGGTTTTAAGTTCTTCATGTTCAATCCTCGAATAGATTTGATCAAGGGCTTTATCTTCAACCAGCGATTCTGCTAGGAGTGTTTCAATGGCATGATACTTGAGTTGCTGAGCTAAGATAATAGCTTGTGTATAGCAACCTATTTCATACTGTTGAATCAAGTGTCCAGATGCTGCCAAAGTAAAATCAGAGAGCTCCGAATGGCTTTCCAATTGTTTGGCTTCATCAATCAGCCCTCCCATTCCATAATTTTTCTCTGTGAAATTCACCAAATCGGGATCGTTTTTTTTGGTTTCTAGAAGTTCCAAAACTGTTTCTAGGCGTTCAATATGTTGTTGAACCTGTTCTTGCTGTGTAATGAGTGCATTTCGAAGTTCATAGGAACGAGATTTTTCTATCATACTAGGTAAGTAGTTATTGATTTGCGCTTCACCGCTCATGAGGCGCTTGATATTCACAGATAGAAGATTTTCTAATAATTTTTTTTTATTCATAAAACCTCCTTATTGGATGGATTCTTCAAAGGACGAAAGGAAAAAAGCTTGCTCAGGAGTAAGGCCTTTAGGAGAAAAATGCATCAGAGCATGCTTTTTCTCGTTATAAATAATCTGATGCTTAGGAAGCTCCAATTTTTCTAGAAGGAATTCAAGGCAAACATGGATATATTGCTTTTGCTTATTTTCAGGCAAACTGGTTGCGAGATTCCGAAGGGATGCTTGTTCTTTGATCATCAACATTTCGCGTAGGGTAAAAAGAGACATCCAAGCTCCTTTCTTATTTTCTTCTTTTTCATCGATAGAAAAAGGGAAAAGGGGATCCAATTGTTTGATCAGTAGATGGTTCAGCCCTTTATGTGGAGCGATTTCGATGATGATACCCCCAAGTTTTTGGGCATTTTCAATCATTTGTAATTTCGCTTTTTTATCGTCTGTTGAATATCCTAAGGCGATGAGGTAACTCCGTTTAAATTGCCACAAATTAGCTAAAAGAGCCCACTGGTCCAGTTTTCCTAAAGGGCTTCTTTCAAAATCTTCGAGAATAACCAGTCGATCTTTCCCTGAAAAAAGATTATCAAGGGCTTCATGTAGGATATAGACTAAGTTTCCTGAATTTTTAACGAAAAAGAAGCCGATAATAACTAAAAAGGGGAGAGCCGCAGAGTTCGGGATAAAATTCATTAAAAGTAAAGCGAGGGTAGAAAATATCATCATTAGAAATAAACGGCTTTTGTAATTGGTAAGGTGTAGAAAGGCGAAATCTAGAGTATTGACCTTAACAAGGGACTTATGGAGATAGCGAAGGTTGGGATGTTTATGAAGAAAATACTGAATTTGGGTCGATTTTCCTGAGCCAAAAGGGCCGACAAGAAAAACCAGACGGTTTTTGGAGTCTTTCAAGGCTTTTTCAATCTGTTCATCGAGGTGTTCTAGATGCTCTTCTTGTGATTTTTCTATTTTGGGAATTTTTAGACTGAAAGATGGGGTATTGGTGAGTTGTTTTTGAACCTCTTTCCAAATCGCTTGTAAAATCATAATAACCTCCAATAAATCCCACCTTCCCTTTGGGAAGAAAGGTGGGCTTAAGATTAGTATTAATAACGTGCGCTGAAGGTGAGCTGGCCCCCTACGACATTAGAATCACTCTGGCTATTCAATTTCAAATAGTAAGGCTCAAGCCGTAAGTCCCATCCACCGCCATGACCCATACGTAGAGTTAAGGGGAGGGAGACTTCATAGCCCAAGGCATTAGAATTATTATGATATGTCGCTGAGAATTTATCTTTTTTAACTCGTTGCTCTAGATAGAGTGCGCGAGTTCCTTTGACATTCAATCCGACATTGAAGTCTTTGTTGACTTCATAATCTGCTCGCATGCCCATCGCTGCATAGAGCCAGTTTTGGACATAGTGGATTGATTGGGTAGGTCTTGTATGATAACCTCCCAAACCTAAAAACGGAGTAAAGAAAAACGGTTGAGACCCATGGAAGTTATATCCCATGCGAATCTCTGCATTTGCAAACGTTCCGTTTACACTGTCCTTATAGATTTTGGTTTGATCCGATCTGGCACGGATGTGCATTCTTCCGATTGCATAAAGACCATGAACCCCTGCATAAATTGCATGAGGTTTTAAGAAGTCATAACCAACCTTAAATCCATAATAGACACTATTGTCTTTCATATGAATTCCCTTAATCTTAGGGGATTCATTGGTCCAGAATACATCTGGCCCCCAATAAAAACGATCCCGTTTTGAGGTTTGGAGCATAAAGACTTCTGTTCCGCCATTTTTTACTTTGACCACGGGTACATCTGCCTGGAGCCCCATTAGAGAACAAGTTCCGATCAATCCTGCTAGTGTTGTTGTTGTTAGTACTTGTTTCATGTTACACCTCCTCTTTTCGGTTAGTGTTAAGCACAAATAAAAAGATATGCTCATTTGAAATTAATCACAAACAATATAATTTCAATAGTTTGTCCTGTGTTCTATCTTAATTTAAATGCTTTACAAAAAAAATAAATGGGTCCAACCTCCTTGGTAAGGATTTCAGTTGAAGTCCTTTTGTAAGCTCAAAAGGAGGTGTTATATGACACTACGAACTAAAACTCGCCGACTAGCTGTAGGACATCGGCCTTCGCATCCTAGTACAAGACGCAACCGTCGTGAGCTGGTTACTACGCTTGAAAAAGCCAGAAAAGCATCACTGGCACGGAGCCATGAAGAAAAGTCAGAGTCAGCTCGACGGGCTATTCAACATCGAGACCCTGCAGAGCTGGTCAGAACCTTGCAAAAAGCAAGAGAAGCATCGCTTGCTCGCAGCCATGAAGAAAAATCTGCAGCGGCTAGACGTGCCATTCAACATAGAGACCGTTCAGAACTTGAACTGACACTTGAAAAAGCTCGGGAAAAATCTCAAGCGCGCTCCCATGAACAAAAGTCTCAAGCTGCCAAAAAAGCAGCTCTGCACCGTAAACAATTTTCTGATTTTGATGAAGAATAAATAAAAAGGAGGAATTATGAAAACACAACTCATGTATCTTGCTTTACTAGGAACTTGCCTAGCAGGACCAGACTTAAACGCATCTTCCCATTATAGAGATGAGGAAGTTAAAACGGATGCAGGTCGTATCAATCTTCCTAATACACACGCTATTAAACACAGCGGTGTTTACCATCAGGTAAAACATGTTGATACCAATGACCGTGTCATCGATCTTGATAACGGCTCTCGCTGGACCGTTTCAAACTCTGACATTGTCAAAGGATGGGGCAGCGCTAAAAACATCATGATTACTCAAAACCACTCAGGACTTTCAACTTCTCGATATGCTTTGCTGAACTTAGATCTAAAACAAGCAGAGCCCATCAGCTTAGTGAGAGAACCCACACCTGGTAAAGATAATCTCTATGTTAAAAGCGTAGATCGAGTCAATGATGTCATTACTCTCAGTGATGGCAAAAATTGGATTGCTCACTCAGGTGACCGTTCAAAACTTGGGAAAATCTCTGAAAACGACCGAGTGATTATAGGTGTCAACACAGGTACAGATAAGGACAAAAGCCCTTATCTGATCATTGACACAGCCAATCATCAGTTCATTCGTTCACATATGATTGAGTAGAATCTTAAAGGGCGGGGAAACTCGCCCTCATTTCTATTTTACTAATCGATCCAAAGCTTCTTTTGCATCCACAGATCCAAGTTCTGAAGCTTTAATATAATATGGAATTGACTTATCGACTTCCCCATGTCTCTCTAGAAAATGACCCATTGCATACGATCCTAGGGCACTATTTTGCTGGTCGGCGTTCTCGTACCATGTAGAAGCAGAAGTAATGGATTCCAAAACCCCTAAACCGTTTTCAAAGCAATGTCCGACAGCGACTTGAGCTTCTGGAAGGTTTTGCTTGGCCGCTCTTAATAACCAATTGAACGCTGTTTGGTGTTCTCCCTTTGACTGGTAGAACTTTCCCATTTGGAACTGTACCCGTGCGTCGGTATGGTTTGCTGTAGAGGTGGGGTTCCACGTATGGTAGGTGCTGGATAGTTGATTTCTAGTTGTAATGCCTGAGTGCGATTGAAAAACTTTTGATGTTAGGTCGTTTTGAGTTGTTGTACTTTGTAGAGATTGACGCGAAGTTTGTGATGATTGGACAGTTCTGATTGCCATTTTAATACCTTTGTAAAATTATTTTTGACGTAGATTATAAACTTCACTTGCTTTTAGTTACATAAAATCTTAATACCCTTTCTTGTTGAAATGTTTTACGAGTTTTCGCTAGATTCTCTCATTTCTCATACAGGTAGGAGTGTTTATGGTTGAAAAAATAGATTCAGATCGTTACGCAAAAGAACTCGATCAGCTGCAAGGGTTCAATGAGAAGTGGAAAGCAGATAATAAATCATCTGATCGACGGAGTGATTTCCGTCTTCTTCCGTTAGATGTCGGTTATTTGATTGCTTCTCAATATGGGCAGAAGCAAGCGTGCTGGGTAATGAACACAAAATGGGAATTATATAAAAAATTCGACACATGTCTTGCCACGCAGACTGGAGATCAAAAGCAGATTGGGAAGTCGATCGAAGAGGCGATTGAGACTCAAAAGAAAATCGTTGCGCTGCAGAAAGTTTTTGCAACACTTGACGGCCCTAAGAAAACTCTTCCGAATAAGGTAGAAGCACTGCAGGAGCTGAAAAGAGAGAATGGAGAGCTTTATTCACTCGTCATCAAAAAAGTGTGGGAAGCGCGCGGTAAAACAGCAGATCTAACTCAGTGTCAAAATGAACTGTTACAGAAACCTCATGATGAAGTGACCCAAAAAGTTTTTGAGCGGATCATTAAGTTATACCGAGATGGATATCAAAACCTTCAAAATCACTCTTTTGATAGAGTGCGGACCTGAGCTTCGAGCTCGCGCAGTTTAGCGGCCATTTTTTGAATGTTTTTAAGATAAACTTGGTCGCGTTGGTGTTCAGCTAGAGGAATCGCAGGGTTCCCTCCATACTTTCCACCCGCTTTAATCGATTTCTTAATACCACTACGGGCCGCGAACATCGCTCCATCGGCAATTTCGATGTGCCCGACAGTGCCTGTTTGTCCAGCCATGACAACATACTTTCCTGTTTTGACAGAACCAGAGATCCCCGTTTGAGAGACGATAAGATTATGAGCGCCTAGGACGACATTGTGAGCAATCTGGACGAGATTGTCGATTTTGGTCCCACGGCAGATCCGGGTCTCTTTGAAACGAGCACGATCGATCGTACTATTGGCTCCAATTTCAACATCATCTTCAAGAACGACGATGCCCATCTGTTCTTGTTTTTGATGTTTCCCTTGCGCATCTGTGGAGTAGCCAAATCCACAGGAGCCAATGACAGCGCCAGGTTGAATGGTAACGCGGTCACCGAGCTCCGATCCTTCACGGATCGTGACATGGGGATGGATATGGCACTCTTTCCCTATCCTAACGCCAGCGCTGACGACGACATGAGGTCCGATGATGGTATTGTTTCCAATCTGGCAACCGGCGTCGATGACGGCATGCGGGGCAACAGTGACATTGGAACCCAAGGTCGCTGTAGGGTGGACAACAGCAGTCGGGTGAATCCCGGTAAATCCGGAGGAGGGGAGTTTATCCTTCCCAAAAAGTTTAATCAATTGTTGAAAAGCGGCTGTCGGTGTTGATGAGATAAGGTAATTTTTTCCGGCAGGACGTGGGGTCTTAGGGTCGATACAAATCACCCCGGCCTTTGTCGTCTCTAGTAGCGACAGATACCGGGGATTTGCAAGAAAAGAGGCTTCTGTAGAACCGGCCGACTCGAGATCTTCGACACCGGTGATCACATGAGCTGGATCACCGATAAGTTCGCAGTCTGTCAGCTGGCTGAGTTCTTTCAGAGTCTTCTGCATTATTCAGGCTTAGCAGCAGCTGTTTCTTTTTGTTCTTCTACTTTCTGAACAGCAGCAGCTTGCTTTTTCTCTTCAGCTTCATAATGTTTGTCCATCGCTTGAACCACTTCATTGGTGATGTCAAGAGTCGGGTTATAGAAGAAGCACATCTCTTTATTGATGATGAGATTGTACCCTTTTGCTGTAGCGATCTGTTCAGCTGCATTATTAATACCACCGACAACAGTCTGGATGATCTTGTGTTGGCTTTGTTGCATGAACTGGTAGTACTGTTGTTGGTAACGGTTCATCTCTTCGCTGAGTTGTCCCATTTTATTTTTCATTTGCTCTTCAGCTTCTTTTGAAAGGCCATCGAGGTAGTCTTTGTCTTGAAGTTTGTCTGACATTTCACGCAGTTGTTTATCTGTATCTTCAATGAGCGTTACAAATTGCTTGCGCATTGTTTCAAGGGCATTCTGCTCTTGTTTTCCAAGTTTTGACTCTTGGATGCAGCTTCCAAAGTTAACAATCCCCACTTTCTGCTCTGCAGCACAGAGCTGAAGCGAAGCGAGAGAAACAGCGGCTAAAGTAAATAGTTTTTTCATAGAGACTCCTTTTGTAAGTTTTAGAATTGTCCGCCCATCGAGAAGAAGACTTTCTGTTTTCTTGTTCCACGAGGGCAGTTAACGGGTTGACCATAACCGACGGTAATGGGCATACGGTTCATTACTTCAACACGGACTCCGATACCATAACTCATCAGATACTTGTTAATTTCAAATTTTCTCATCGAGAGAGATCCTGCATCGATAAAGACAAAGGCATCCAAGACGGAGAAGATTTCATGGTTATATTCAAGAGAGAGGATGGAAGAAGAGATACCCCCGGTTGGATCGCCGTTATGGTAATGATCTCCGATATCAAAGTCTTTATAACCACGAACCGAGTTCAACCCCCCGATAAAATATCTTTCACTCACAGGGATTTTTTCAGGTGTATTGGTCCACCAAACAGGTTGGATGAACTTTGCTTCCCAGCGGTATTTAATGACGCCGCGTCTCCAGAGTTGTTGATAGAAGCTATTGGCATAGGTGTATTTCAGGAAGGAGAAGTTTCCACCGACCCCGGCAAACTCCAGCTCCATCAGCGATCTAAAACCGTTGTGAGGCTTTGTGATATGGTCTGTTGAATCGAAATTCAGAGAGATCGATGTCGCAGAAATATTTCCGGTTCCTTTCTCATCCCGTTTCTCGGCCTTAGGAGCGCCGTGGAACACGTCAATGGAGGCGTGTTTTGCACGGTATTTGGTTCCAAATGTCCAGAAAGGAGTCAGAGGATAAGAGGCAAAGAGGCTACCACCAAGAGAGTCGATTTCATACTTTTTAGCTTGCAGCTGGCTTTGACTTAAAAATCCTTCGAATCCCACACGCCAAAGAGTTTCGCGGAAGTAGGGGGTAATCCAGGTCATCACATAAGAGCGGTTTTTCGATCCCAGGGTGACTTTAGCATGGGCATATTCCCCGCCGCCTCGCATTGCAGAAGGGCCGTCTTTAGGAAGTCTTTTAAACCCTTTATAGTTGAAGTTGGTCTCTGTGACGTCAAGACCGCCGAAAATTCCATCTCCTGAGCTCAAGCCGAAAAAGAGGCTAGCGTGACCTGTCGGTGCTTCTTCCACTTCAATATAAATATCTCGGTAATTGTCACCGAGAATTTGATCATCTTGTGAGCGAACAGGGTAGACGTTAACGTTTTTGAAATACCCCATATTTTGGAGCCGCTCTTGGGTCGCCTTCAGCCGGACTGAGTCAAACGTCTCTCCTGGAGTCAGGAGCGATTCTCTCAGAATCACAGGAGTTTGAGTTTGCTCGTTTCCAAAAATGCGAATCAGTCCAATCTTATATTGGGAGCCTTCCTCAATCTCAAAATGGATATTATAAAGAGGTTTGTCTGCAACGGGGACCGCTTCAAATTGAACGTGAGTATCGATATAGCCTTTCCGTCCATAGAGATCTTTAATAGCCTCTTGTGTCGCTCTTAATTTCTCGGGCGAATAGAGCTCTTCTGGATGGACAATGAAAACATTTTCGATTTCTTTATCGGTAAAGAGTGTGTTTCCACGGAAAGTGACTTCATTATAGCGGAAAAGAGAGCCTCGTTCAGCAGAAAGCGTGATGAGAACACGTCCTTCTTTTTCAGCATTTGTAATTTGAAGATCGACACGGGCATCGCCGTATCCTTCATTTTGAAGCATATTCAAAATAGTCAAACGATCTTGCTCAATCGCTTCTTCTTGTAAAATCCCATTTCCTGTTAGCCAACTTGTAAATAAGTTGTACTTCTTGGTGTGGATCATTTCTAAAATACGACTCTTTTCACGTCTTGTAAATCCGCTAAAGACGATATCATCCACGATCCCAGCACGCCCTTCAACCACCTGGATTGAAATATCGACTTGGTTCGTATCAGGCACAGGGTGGATTGCATAGGAGAGTTGTGATTCAAAGTACCCTTTTTTGACGTAGTACTCTTTCACCTTGTTAAATTGCTTATTAAAGGTCACTCGATTGAACGTTTTTTGACCTTTAATAGCGAGCTCTTTGCGTAGTGTGCTCGCTTTAATGTGGCTATTTCCATTCCAGGTGATTGAGCGGATTGACGGGCGGAGCCAGACTTTCAATGTGATAAAAACTTCACCTGAACGGGTATAAACTTCAGGTTCAACTCGGTCGTATTGTTCGGCAAGCGCTTTCAGGTCGGTATCAAAAACAGAAGGAGAGAAGGGATCGCCGACTTTTGTTTTTAACTTCTCCATAACAGGTTTCGGGTCAAACGAAGCATTCGGGGGAAGATTTTCTGCTTGAACATCGATGCGGTCGACACGGCGGCTTTCAATCACTTCAGCTGCCACCTCAGGTCCAGCTGTCAACTCAAAAGGAGTACACGTTAAAAAAAGAACAGAAGATAGAACAAAAAAATTCTTTACGTTGGTCATGCGTTCCTTATTCAATTTTCGAAGTATAGAAAAAGAGCTGGAAATAAGCAAACAGGTAATTTTTTAGAATACTTGCCGTCCTACAAATGCTCGGGAGAGGGTTCCACCATCCACATATTCTAAGGGGCTCCCCATTGGAAGTCCAAATGCCAATCGATAAACGGGGATTTCTAGCTGTCCAATTTTCTCTTTTAAATAAAGGGCCGTTGCATCGCCTTCCAATGTTGAATCAAGAGCGATAATCACTTCTTTAATAGGATGAGCTCGAAGGCGACCTAATAAAGGGTTTAAGTTGAGTTGTTCAATGCTGCGTCCATCTAAAGGGGAGAGGAGAGAGCCTAAAACATGGTAAAGACCTTTATAGGCATGTGTCTCTTCGATCGCATACGCATCTTTCGGAGACCCAATTATACAAATAGTGGTGGGATCGCGCCTTGTTGAATCGCAGAATTCGCAGCCATCCAAACTAGAAAGACAAAAGCAAGTAGGACAGTGGGGAACTTGAGCCTTAATTGTATCAAGGAGCACTGATAGTTGCCCCAGTGATTCATCCGGCCATGTCAGCAGCTGGAAGGCGAACCTTTCAGCAGTCTTTGTTCCAACACCCGGTAATAACTTTAACAATGTAATAAGCTGCTCAAGGGCAGGAGGGTACTTCGTCATTCAAGCAACTATATAAATCCTTCCAAACGATTTCAAGTCCTTTTAGTTGGTCACGTTCCCGATCGTAATTCCTATGTAAGTCCCAGGAGTGAATGTCTGTTGTTGAAGCTGGACTTCATCCCATAGTGGCTCATCGTATGTGAATGTATAAATCAATCCGCAGGCATGGAGAGACGCTGAGTAGAGATCATACCAGGGGCCTCTGCTTCGTCCAAAAGAACTTAGGTTGGAATTGACCTGGTAGTAGGGTCTAAAGACGTTTAAGGTTGTGCTAGTTTGGGCATTTATTAGGCTGGTCGTGGGGACGATACCTGCAATGATCGCTTCCTGAAAGGCTTTACTGACTTGCACTCCGTCTCCTGCTGAAGTTTCCGAAGAATAGATGGGTTCGCCTGCAAAGATAAGCCAGCTGGTTGATAGTAAATAATTCGATGAGGTGACGGGTGGACCAAAGATGACGGTATCGCTTCCAGAAGTGAATTTGATGGAGTTGTCACTTTGAACCGTTCCGGTGTAGGTCTTTCCATTGGGTATTTTAATTGTTAGCGATGAGGGGTGTGTTTTATAGAAGCTGGTAGGGCCAGACCAAATGTCTGAAATATAGCTATAGCCATAAGCAGACGCATTATCCAAATAATTAACATCGAAGTAGCCACCAGCCATCGCATTTTCGGTTGAGAGTACGCGGTAAACTGGAGAGGTTCCCATGGTCAAGTTTTGCCACTGAGATCTTTCTGGGACAGGGGGAACTGTTGAGAACACCGATTCTAGGTATGACAAAATGGAGCTGCGTGATTGTGTAAGCCCACAGTTACTTCCTGATGGAGGGCTGGGGTTATTCAAATAGAGATAAAGGGGGATAGAGAAGAAGGCAACAGCGGTAGCATCTAAATTAACCTCTGTCCCTGAAGAGACAAAAGCTCCTTCAATCTGATCCCAGACGGTTTGAAAGTTACCATTTGGGTCATTGGGGTTATTAAAGGCAGGGTTTTGAACTTTAGGACCCGCAATAACAGGGATGTCGAGTTTGTTGTGCAACGAAAACATGATAAGAAAGCTATCTGTCCGCGGTAGATAAAACTCGTAACGCCCCCCATTTTCGAAAAAAGAAAGGGGTTGGGTGAATTGTGCTTGGTTTGAGTTGTTCCCCGGAGTCACAATGACTTGGGTTCCCTGTCTTGTCATAGAATCAAACTGAATGAAGACAGGGTCCTTATTTGCATCGTCCGTTTTTCCTTGGACAAAAACATAGACCTCCGTGTCGGGGAGTCCACTATTATTGACAATGACAAATGGCAACATATTATTGACTGGGGCAGGACCCGGAGTAGGATCGGGAGTAGGGACTGGAGGAGGCGGCGTGGGTAGGGGGCCCACAGGATTGTAAGTTATCGTGCAAGGAGAGGAGAGTCCTGCCTGAGCCAGCTCATCTTTTTCTTCACAGCTAAAGACATCATAGAACCCTTTGAGACGATCGGCGGAGAAAGTCGTATCTGCGTGAAGGCTATTCAATAGTCCACAAGCCAACAAGAGAGACAGTTTTTTCATAAGTCGCTTCCTTTTTTGTTAAAAAAAGATTAAGGGATGAAGAGATTAGATAACAATTATTTTTTTTGAACAATCTATTCGCTTCATCGTGTCCCTTTAGAGGCAAGCTTAATCAGATTCTCAAATTATTATTCTCCTGCTTCCTGAATCAGGTTGAAAAATATGTGGTGGATGAGAAATAAATATAGGGTAGGGCCTGTATTACTTATTAAGGATAAAAATGAAAGGTTTGGAAACAGGAAAAGATAAAGTTAAAAAGATTTGTGACCTTCTCAAACGAGAAACACTCGAACCTGCACAGATTGAGGCGCAGGAAATTTTAGAGACAGCGCGTCTCCGCTCAGAAGAAATCATTGCGGAAGCTCATCGTAAGGCAGAGGCGTTACATCAAGTTGCCCATCAAGAAATTCAGCAACAAAGGGT
Source organism: uncultured bacterium (assembly GCA_964571465.1). Taxonomy (GTDB): domain Bacteria; phylum Chlamydiota; class Chlamydiia; order Chlamydiales; family Rhabdochlamydiaceae; genus PALSA-1444. Next base: position 30,754 of record CAZNAR010000002.1, on the reverse strand, counting down.
TGTCTTTCAGGCATCACTTTCTCAGGCGTGCCGACAAACTCTTGACTCACTTAAAGAGAAAATTGAGCAAAAACTTTTCAATCCCGAGCTTTCGAACCTACTTGCAAAGCCGCTCCAAGATCCTAAAATTGTTGCAAAACTGATTGAAGTGATTGTCCAGGCGATTGAAAGAGAAGGTGTTGATGCGAATTTAAGCGCGTCGATTTCATCGGCTGTTCCTGCAAGGGACGTTAATACAGCGCTCGCTTCAAAAATTTTGGATCGCCTCAAAGAAAAGAGCGTTCTCTTAAGCTCTATTGGTGGGGGAGTCGAAGTCAAAATTAATGACCAAAACATGACGATTGATCTTTCTGACACCGCGTTTAAAGAACTGGTTGCAAATTATATTCGGAAAGATTTTCGAGATTTAATCTTTAACAGTTAAAGGCAGGCTTTGTGGCCAATTATTACTTTTTAGCCGCCTCACTCCCGCCGATTGCATTGGGTGAAAAACCTGATTTATCGTTTGATGAGCTTGTTTCTAGACTTGCTATTAATATTGAGCCGAAAGATTTAGAGAAAACTGCTGTTTTCCGGCGCTGGATCGATTTGAACAATATCCGGTCCCTTTTCTTAGAAGATGCGATTGATCCTCGAGGAAATCTCAGTGAGAAAGAGCTCGATCAAGCGCTCCTTCTGCAGGATGGGCTACCAGACTATGTCTTCGATTTTCTAGACAAGTTTGAATCGGTCCAAGAAAAGCTTCGCTTTTTCCCAGGAGTGCTTGCTGCCTATTTTAGGGAAGAGACTCCGCTTCAGAGCGGTTTTCTGAAAAGATACTTGGAGTTTGAAAGAGCTTGGAGACTGGTCATGGTTGGAATCAAAGCCAAGGAATTGGGACGAGACCTGACAGAAGAATTGCAATTTGAAGATTCCAAAGATTCTTTAGTCATCGATTTACTCGCTCAAAAAGATAGTGTCACGTATGAGCCGCCACCCGAGTTTGTTTCACTGAAAGAAAAATACTTGGCTTGTGGTCCTGACCCGTATTTGCAGTTTAAAGAGACCGCAAAATGGAGATTTCAGCAGATTGAAGAGCTTGTTGAAGAGCCTCTTTTCTCCATCGACTGGATTTTAGGTTATATGGCGCAGCTTTTACTCGTGGAACAATGGAATGAACTCGATCCTGAAAAGGGTGAAATAATACTTGAAGCATTTGTAGGCTAATATGAATCTATCTCAATATGTACAAAACAAGGTTTTCAACAGTTTTTCCCAAATTCTAAGAACCTCTTCTCGGCCTACTTATTCAAGTATGTCCTTCGAAGAGGTTCTTAGAATTATGAAAAAACTATTTAAAAACCTAAGTTTAATAATATCGAGTTAGATTCATGAAAAATATCGCAACTGGAAAAGTCGTCAAAGCATTTGGAAACTTGCTTCACGTCGAGTTTGAGGGAAGCATCCGCCAAGGGGAAGTCGCTATGGTCAAAGTCGGTAGCGCCAACCTGAAAGGGGAAGTCATTGAAATTGCGGGTCATGAGGCAAAAGTACAGGTTTTTGAAGACACCTGGGGTGTCAAACTTGGTACATTGGTTGAATTCAATGGCCACCTTTTAGAAGCCGAGCTGGGACCTGGACTTTTGGGATCGATTTTGGACGGTCTTCAAAATCCTCTTGAGAAAGTTGCCGATGCAATTGGTCTTTTTCTCGCACGTGGAGTCTACTTGGAGCCTCTGGATCGGACACGGCACTGGGACTATCATCCTGTTGCAGAAGTGGGAAATGTTGTTAGAGCAGGCGACGAATTGGGCTATACAATGGAAGGGCGGTTCCACCATAAAATCATGGTTCCGTTTTCTCATCCAGGGGAGTATACCCTCACGTGGGTGGCAAAATCAGGCAATTTTACCATTGATACGGTGATTGCGAAAGCTGTCGATGTGCGAGGTCACGAATACCACTGGACAATGGTGCAAAAATGGCCTGTTAAAATTCCTCTCAAAGTCGGAGAAAAGATCAAAGCAACCCGGATGATGGACACGGGCGAAAGAATCATTGATACCCAATTTCCGGTTCTGAAAGGAGGGACATTTTGTTCTCCAGGACCGTTCGGTGCGGGAAAAACGGTTCTGCAACACCACCTTGCGAAATACTCGGCTGTCAATATCGTGATCGTTGTAGCATGCGGAGAACGAGCTGGAGAGGTTGTAGAAGTCTTAAGAACTTTTCCTCACCTGGTTGATCCCCATACAAATGATCCATTGATGAACCGAACTGTCATCATTTGCAACACGTCATCGATGCCGGTAGCGGCACGGGAAGCATCCATCTATATGGGAGCAACCATTGCCGAATACTATCGACAAATGGGACTCGATATTCTGCTGCTGGCCGATTCGACTTCAAGATGGGCGCAAGCGATGCGAGAGATGTCAGGAAGATTAGAAGAGATTCCCGGAGAAGAGGCGTTTCCTGCCTACCTGGGATCCAGGATTGCAGCGTTTTATGAGAGATCAGGTGTCTTAAAACTTCCAAATGGCAAAATTGGCTCGCTCACGATTGGAGGGACCGTCTCTCCTGCAGGTGGAAACTTTGAAGAGCCTGTCACGCAAGCAACACTTGCAGTCGTCGGTGCTTTTCTCGCTCTGTCACGAGCTCGCTCCGATGCGAGACGTTACCCTGCGATCGATCCTCTCATTTCTTGGAGCAAATACATCGATGATGTCAGCCGCGAGCTTGATGTCGAGGTCGAAGGGTGGGGGCACCATGTGAAACGAGCGGCCAAAATCCTGCGGGAGGGAGATGAGATTGGGAAAAGGATGGAAGTGGTCGGCGAAGAGGGGATTACTTTAAATGACATGATCACCTATCTCAAGTCGGAGCTGTATGAATTTGCATATCTGCAACAAAACGCATTCGACAAAGAGGATGCTTACTGTCCACTACCAAGACAAGTTCCCCTCTTTGAATTGGTGAATGTTGTTTTCAGTGCTCGTTTCCACTTTGATGGACATGATGCAGCCCGGTCTTTCTTCTTAGACCTCCAAAACGAAATCAAAAATATGAACTTCATGCCTTTTAAATCTGAACGGTACGAGAAAGCTTTAACGCGCATCCGAGAAAAAATTCAAACTGCTGAGAAAGGTGTATCATGAAAAAAGTCTACGACCGAATTGTCGATATGCGAGGAAACCTTCTCTCGGTGCTTGCACAAAATATTAGCTTAGGAGAGATGGCGCGGATTCATAAGCAAAATGGAGAATCTATCTATGCATCCGTACTCCGGATAGATGATGAAAAAGTGACGCTACAATCGTTTGAAAATACACGGGGACTTGCGACCAACGACCGCGTGACGTTTCTAGGAAAGCAGATGGAAGCGATTGTCTCCGATGCTCTCCTAGGCCGCCGCTTTAGTGGAGCTGGAGACCCGATTGATAAAGGCCCACCGATCACAGGTGATCATGTCGATATTCATACCCCTTCCTTCAATCCGGTCCGAAGAATTGTCCCGCACCAGCTCGTGCGGACTAACATTCCGATGATCGATGTCTTTAACTGCCTTGTGAAATCGCAAAAAATCCCTATTTTTTCCATTGCTGGAGAGCCCTATAACGCCCTTCTCATGCGGATTGCAAACCAAACAGATGCTGATGTCGTGATTATTGGAGGCATGGGACTTCGATTCGACGACTACCAAGCATTTATAGATAACGCAGAAAGAGCCGGCTCTCTTGAAAAAACGGTGATGTTCATCCATCAGGCCACTGATCCTGCGGTTGAGTGTTTACTCGTTCCTGATATGGCGCTGGCATGTGCTGAAAAATTTGCAACACAAGATAAAGACGTTCTCGTTCTTCTAACCGATATGACAGCCTTTGCAGACTCGATCAAAGAGATTGCGATCACAATGGATCAAATCCCTTCAAACCGAGGGTATCCGGGATCTCTTTACTCCGATTTAGCGGCACGGTATGAAAAAGCGGTTGATATTGAAGGAAGCGGATCCATCACCATTATCTCAGTGACAACAATGCCGGGCGGCGATGTCACGCACCCAATCCCTGACAATACCGGTTATATCACCGAAGGACAGTTTTATCTCCACGGAGGAAGAATCGATCCGTTTGGCTCCCTTTCTCGTCTTAAACAGCAGGTGATTGGAAAGGCGACGCGCGAAGATCATGGCGATCTTGCTAACGCTCAAATCCGTCTCTATGCGGAAGGAAAAAAAGCCCGCGAAAGACAATCGATGGGATTTAAGCTATCTCGTTGGGATGAGAAAATCTTGCATTTTGCAAGACTCTTTGAAGAAAGAATGATGAATCTCGAAGTGAACCTTCTTCTGGAAGATGCGCTCGATCTGGGTTGGAAAACGCTCGCGGAATGTTTTGAGCCCCAAGAGGTCGGAATTAAACAAACCCTCATCGACAAGTATTGGCCTAACCCATGAGATTGACCAAGACCGAGCTCCGCGTTCAGCAAATTCGGCTTAATCAGTTGGAGAAGTATCTCCCGACGCTCCAGCTTAAGAAGACTCTTTTGCAAATGGAAGTGAATTTAGCAGAGCAAGAGATCGAAGGGCTGCGCCAGGAATACCAAACCCAAGAAAATATTGTGAAGGGATATGCCCCTCTTTTTTCAGACAGGGGAGCATCTGACCTTTTCCCTGCTGTTAAAACCGTCGAGGTTCGTCACCATGTTGAAAATATCGCGGGCCTTGATATCCCAGTGTTTGACCAGGTTGTATTTCAAGAGAGTAAGCACTTTCTTTTCGATGCGCCGGTTTGGCTCGATGCGGCGATGCAAGGTTTACGAAAACTGATCGTTTTGCGAGAAAGAATCCGCATTGCAGAAGAGAAAAAAAAGGCGCTCGAAAAAGAGCTGCGAGAGGTTTCCATCCGTGTGAATCTCTTTGAAAAGATCTTAATCCCCAGAGCCCATGGCAATATTCGAAAAATTAGAATCTTCTTAGGGGATCAACAGCTGGCAGCTGTTTGTCAAGCCAAAGTAGCAAAGCGAAAAATTCTTGAACGTGAAGAGGCCACTATATGATTCAAGATGTGGTCAAATATCTTATCATCGGCACGCGAGAAGATCTTGACCATTTTTTTGGCCTTGCTCAAGACCAAGGCTTTTTAGAGTTTATTTCATATTCGCAGAAAAAAGCTCTTGAAAAGCCGGTTACCATCCAGAACCTCTTTCAATCGATTAAAATTCTAAAAAAACAGCCCTGCAAAGAGCCGTATCAAGGTGGGGGAGATCTCACGCTGGCGATGCAACTCTCCGAGAGAGTTGTTGAGCTCAAGGAAGATTTAGAAAAGTTGGAAGAAGAACGACGTGTTCTGGAGACAGAGAAAGCCCGTGTTGCTCCCTTCGGTGATTTCTCAATGGACGACTTAAGTGACATTGAGCGGATGGGAAAGAGAAAAATCCAGTTTTTCTGCATGAAAACCTCACGGCGGCAAAAAGCTATTTATCCTGATGAGCTTATCTATATCGGCACAGAATATGATCTCGATTACTTTATCTCGATCAGCCCTGAAACACTCTATCCGCAGGGGATGATTGAAATGAGAATCGATGCACCTCTCGGAGAAATCCAAAATCGTCTCGATTTTGTCATCGATGCAATTTACCGATTTGAGCATGAACTCAAAGACCAAGCGGCCTACCTGGAGTTTCTTCAAGAAATCCTCGTCGATGAACTCAACAGCTATCATCTCCATTCAGCTAAAAAAGAGGTCGCCTATCCTCTGAAAAACTCTCTTTTTGTGATTGAAGCGTGGGTGCCGCAAAACAAAGTCTCCCATCTCTACGGCCTCATTGATGGAATGAATATCCACGCAGAGCAGATTGCCTTAGATCCCAAAGATCGTGTGCCAACTTATCTTGAAAATCAAGGAACAGCGCTCATTGGGGAAGACCTCATCAAAATCTACGACATCCCCGCAACAACCGATAAAGATCCCTCCAGCTGGGTGCTCTGGTTTTTCACCTTCTTCTTTGCCATTATTGTCGGCGATGCAGGGTATGGTCTTATTTTCCTCTCGATTGCTCTCTACATTAAATATAAGTTCCCCTACCTAAAGGGGAGTCAGAAGAGAATGCTGAAGCTCTTTATGATTCTTTCTTCAGCCTCGATTTTCTGGGGAGTGGTTACGAGCTCTTATTTAGGGCTCAAGCTCGCTCCTTCTAATGTTCTTTCCCAGATTTCTCCGACGCATTCTCTGATCGAACATAAAGCCGACTATCACCTTAAAAATCACGACGACGTCTATAAATTTTGGCTCGCCAGATACCCCCAAATCTCAAAAGCCACTTCCGGAAAAGAGATGCTTGAGCTGGCGACCGAGCAGAAGAAAAAGGTGACTGTTTACCCGATTGTTGATGAGTTTTTCAGTAACATCATGCTTGAATTTATCTTGTTGCTAGGGATTGTTCACATCAGCTTGGGATTCTTACGGTTTTTAGGTCGAAATATTGCAGGGCTCGGATGGGTTCTCTTTCTCTTCGGCGGCTATTTCTTCTTCCCATCTATTCTCCACGCAACAACCGTCCCTGAATTTATGGGATGGATCTCCAAGCCTATTTCTTCGGCCCTGGGGTTTCAGCTCCTCTACGTCGGAGTCGGATTTGCCATCATTGCAGGCTTTATCCAACATAAGCTCAAAGGACTGGGTGAGGTTGCCCACATGGTTCAGGTAATCGCTGATGTTCTATCGTACCTCCGTCTCTATGCGCTCAGCTTAGCGGGTGCCATTATGGCCAGTACCTTCAACCAGGAAGGATCGGATCTTAATTTATTTTTAGGCTTTATTGTCATTTTGGCAGGGCATGGTGTCAACATGCTTCTGGCTCTCGGCGGTGGATTCATCCACGGCCTTCGTCTAAATTTCATCGAATGGTATCATTATTGTTTTGACGGAGGCGGAAAGCTTTTCAAACCTCTACACAAACTAAAGAAAGGATAACTCTATGGATTACGCAATGATTGGACCTGCTATCGTCCTCGGTCTCGGTTGTATTGGAAGCTCAATTGGCTGTGGAATTGGTGGAATGGCCTCCCATGCCGTCATGAGCCGTGTTGAAGAAAACCATGGTAAATTTATCGGCATGTCTGCGATTGCGGCGACCCAGTCGATCTTTGGCTTTATTCTCATGATCATGATGAAAAACAGCATTGTTGCTGGAACCCTCTCACCCCTCTCCGCCATCGGTATCGGAACCTCTGTCGGCCTCGCCCTTCTCTTTTCTTCCATTTTCATCGGCAAATGTGCTGCTTCTGGTATCCAAGCCGCCGCTAAACAACCGGCTATCATCGGCAAGTGTTTCGCCGCGATTGGTATTGTGGAGTCGTTTTCTCTCTTTGCCTTCGTCTTTGCCTTGCTTTTGATCTAGCAGGATGTGAGCATAAATATTTTCCTTGTCTTTAACTGTTAATCCTTTATTCTAAAAAAATAGATAAAGGATTATCCATGAAAAATTCATTAGCATTACTCACGTTTGCTTGCTTTTCTCACCTTGTCGCAGATATTGCCTATGTGGCGAATGTTGCGAGTAATACCGTTACAGTTTTTGATACGGTCACAAGCACTGCCATTGGATCTCCGATTACAGTTGGAACGGAACCTTTTGCTGTTGCAATCACGCCTGATGGGAGTCGAGCTTATGTCACAAATAATATTTCTAAAACAGTCAGTGTGATCGATACAGCAACCAATAGCGTTCTGACAACGATTACAGGATTTGGTACAAACCCAGACAATATTGCAATTTCTCCCAATGGAAAGAAGGCGTATGTTGCAAACTTTAGCGATGGCACTATGAGTGTTGTTGATCTTCAGTCAAATACAATCGTGGGTTCGCCAATTGGTGTGGGTGGACAACCAATGGGAATTGTATTTTCTCCTGATGGTTCGAAGGTTTATGTCAGCAATTATCAAACAACTAACTATATCAGTGTGATAGACACAGCTACAGATGCCATTCTTAATACGATCTACTTACCTTTTGTTGGTGGCATCTCGAATACATGCGTTAATGCTTCTGCGATCACTCCTGACGGCCGTTTTATTTATTCAGCGCTTATAACTAGTCCTACAGGTGTCACCATTGTGGACACTTTGACTGAGACATTTGTTGGGCTGATTCCTATGCCTGTAGGGTTTATACTTGGAGGAGTTATTGTTTCGCTGGATGGCACAAAGGTCTATGCGACAGATCAAAGTATAGGCCAGGTGGGAGTGATCAACACGACAACGCACCTTGTTGAGACTGTTATCACTGTTCCAGACCGTGGATTTGGGATTGTTAATGCCTTGGATGGGAGCGCTGTCTTTAAGACCAATGTAGCTTCTCCTGGGTCAGTCACAGCCATCAACACAACTACCAATATGACCTTTGGTCCCGCAGTCACTACAGATAATGCTCCCATCGGGATTGCTCTCAAAGGAATGCAGCCACCTCGTTCAGTCAAGGTAAAACAAGCCAGTAATAAATATGGAGTTGTCTCAGAGTTTTTCAATTATCTGACGTGGGAGCGGTCACCGTCTCTTGCATTGGCAGGATATGAGATCAGACGTAACGGCACTCTTATCAAAACACTAGGTCCCGATGCTCTTTCATATAAAGACCATAACCAGTCACCTTCCAATAGAGACATCTATACCATTACTGCAATTGATGGATCAGGACTGACAAGCTTTCCCGTAACCGTTGTATCACAAGGAGATTAACTTTATGACACGTAAGCTTTTCCCACTTATTTTAGGTTCATTAGTCTGTTTTGCTCCCTGCTACGGATGGAAGTCTGAAAAGAAAGTAGAGGATAAAAAGAAAGAGCCTCAATTAGCTTCCAATAAACCTCCTGCCTATGTTGATGTAAAGGCAGGGTACTTTTTCTTTGCCTCCAAAGAGATGAGAGACGTCTATAGCAACGGCGGATTTGATCTTCAACTTTCAGGTGCATACCCTGTCTATCATTTCCTAGCAATCTATGGAAGTTTTGAGTTTTTACAAAAATCAGGTCGCGCGAAAAGCTCTGTAGGTCGGGGCCCTCAAACATCGATCTGGCAAATTCCCCTCAGCTTGGGCCTTCAATTCAACACTAAACTCTGCTGCAGTGACACATATCGATATTATGCCACGATCGGGCCTCGCTACTTCTTTGCCCATGTTCATAATAATTCTTCCCATGTACCCAGCACACTCAATGCAGACGGCTTGGGTGGCTTTGTAAACACTGGTTTCTTGTTTCAACCGCTTAAACATTTTATCATCGATCTTTTTGGAGAGTATTCATATGCACGTCTCCATTTTCACAGCTCGAAGTCAGGAACGCGAGCTCATACCGTTCAAACAGGGGGCCTTACCTTCGGTTTAGGATTGGGGTATAGTTTTTAAAGCCTCTTCGAGTATAAAGAAGCTATGGCTAAGAAAAGAAAAGAGACGGATAGCTTAGGGTCAATAGACGTTCCTGATGATAAATACTGGGGAGCGCAGACACAGCGGTCAATGGAGAACTTTCAGATTGGCAAAGAGAAAATGCCGATTGAACTCGTTCATGCGCTGGGTGTCGTCAAAAAAGCTGCCGCTCTTGTCAATTGTGAACTCAAGCTTCTTTCAAAAGAAAAAAAAGAGCTCATCTTAAAAGTCTGCGATGAGCTGCTGAAGGGCAAGCTCGATGAACACTTTGACTTGGTCGTCTGGCAGACAGGGTCTGGAACACAGACCAACATGAACGTCAACGAAGTGATCGCAAATCGAGCCATCCAGATGGCTAAGGGAGTGATGGGATCGAAAAAGCCGATCCATCCGAATGACGATGTGAACATGTCGCAATCGTCCAATGATGTTTTCCCGACAGCAATGCATATTGCCACAGTGGAAGCGATTCAAAAACAACTCATCCCCCATCTGAAACTTCTTCTCAAAGGGTTTCAGAACAAAGCCAAGGAATTTACTAAGATCATTAAAGTCGGCCGTACCCACCTGATGGATGCAACACCGATCACACTGGGACAAGAATTTTCAGGTTATGCAGCTCAAATCGAGCATGGAATAAAGGCAATTGAGGCTGCTCTTGCTCCTGTTTTAAAACTGGCTCTAGGAGGAACAGCCGTAGGTACAGGTCTCAATGCCCCCAAAGGATATGACAAAAAGGTCGCTGCTAAGATTGCCGAATTAACGGGTTACCACTTTGTGACAGCCCCTAATAAGTTTGAAGCGCTCGCTTCCAATGATGCCCTTGTTGGGATGAGCGGAGCTCTTAGAATGGTTGCCTGTGCATTCATGAAAATTGCCAATGATATCCGATGGATGGGGTCAGGACCCCGTGCAGGGCTAGGCGAGCTGCTCCTTCCTGAAAATGAACCGGGATCTTCAATTATGCCTGGGAAAGTGAACCCGACCCAATGTGAATCAATGACGATGGTTGCCGTTCAAGTGATGGGCAATGATACAACGATTGGAATGGCGGGTTCGATGGGGAATTTTGAGCTGAATGTCTTCAAGCCAGTGATTATTTATAATCTCCTTCAATCGATCCGTCTTCTTTCCGATGTCTCCAAGAACTTTCACGACAAATGCTTGATTGGAATCAAAGCCAATAAAGAACGGATTGGGGAGTTACTTGAAAACTCTCTGATGCTCGCCACGGCTCTGAATCCTGTCGTTGGCTATGATAAAGCCTCAAAAATTGTCCAAAAAGCGTACCATGAAAATCTCTCGCTTAAAGAAGCAGCTTTAAAGCTCGGAGTCCTCACTGAGAAGGAATTTGATAACCTCATCGTCCCACACAAAATGGTCTAACCCCCATCCAGTTGCAGCTACTTTGTAAAAGAGTACAGCATCATTTGTCATCAAAACGCCGCATGGAAGTAATCCATCTGGCTGACGGAAGTTGAGAGGTTTTCCATTCAGAGTTGATAGAAGGATTCCTGTTTCTTTTGCAATCACGCCAGTGGCTGCATAGTTCCAAAGACCCCCCTTCTTTTCATGTCCAAGAGGGGATGCTCCTAAGCTGATGTAAAGGGACGCTTCACCTTGAATGATTTTAAGTAGGCGACTTGTCGAACTTAATCCCTCATCCAGAACTTTGCAATTATCCCACCCCCATTCAGGCAAATACCCTTTGATCACAGGATGACTACTCGAGCGGATAAGAACTTTATCTGAGGAAGGGTGTGCGAATATTTTTTGAGTAACGATGTTATTTTCAATCCAAGCGCCATGCCCTTTAACAGCGAACACCATCTGCTCAGTGGCAGGATAGTAACTTACTCCTAGGACCACCTCCTCTTTTACGAGCAGTCCTATTTGAACATGAAAGTCATCGCTTCCTTTTTCGTAGGCTTTTGTTCCATCGATGGCATTCACAATCCAGACCGATTCTTTTTGATACCAAGTCGAATCTTTAGACATGTGATCTTGAGATAGAAGGCCATAACTTGGATATCTTTTTCCCAACTCTTGAAGAATAAAGGTGCTTGCTTTGAGATCTGCATTTGTTTGTCTGACCTTCTTACCATTTTCTAATTCGACCGTGTCTCCCGTCAGACTTTCCGAATGACGTATTTCCAGCACGATTTGGCCCGCTTCTTTTGCAATTTTCTTTGCGGTGAGAAGTTGCTCAAGATGCTCTATCGGGATTGCGACGATTTGTAGTTGTAAAAGAAGAAGAAAGACAAGATAAGATTTTTTCATACGTTCATTATAAGAATATTGCAAACAACTTGCTATTAATAACTAACCCAGGCGAAGATCTTTGGAAAAAAAGGAGATTTATGTCGATTAGAGGAACTGGCTCATCTTATCAATCACCAACCTTTCACTCACCTGAGACAGATAGATCATCAATGACCCCACCTTCAGAATACATGGTGCGAGAAAGAGGTCGTCTAGAAGAAGAAGAATCTGTATACAGTGAATCTCCTCTAGATGCACCCCCTCATTCCCCGAAGAGTTCTGGGCCTACAAGTTCAAGTGAGGCTGCAACTCCCTTCACCCGGCCTCATCTAGATTTTAGAGAAAGTGAGCTACCTTCTCCAATTCAAAGACGCAATCATTTTTTAGAGACAAGACGTATCATTCTCCCTTGCACACCGGTGAATCAAAGGGTCGTTGAGGAAAATGAATATCAACAGGGGCTAAGTGAGCAGTTAACGGCCTGCGCTAATTTGCTGGAGATATTTTTGCAATGTTGTGTGGAAGAAATGTCCGATTATAACGATTCTGATAGGGTGTTAGTCGCAGATAAAATTAAAACCTACACAGATCTTTTATCAGGAAATTATGGGTTAGTCTTAAATTTTAGTCTTAAGAGGCGCTTGATGGATGTGGTGGGAAAAATGCAAGAGCGCTTGCTCGATCCAGCGTGGAGCTCTTTTTTCGGCCTTAATGAATTTCATGCTGCACTTGCAATCGAATAGAGGCTGTATATGGCAACAAGTGGAATAGGTACCAATAACTCCAATTTTGCAGGGCCAGAGAGATGCTTTCAAACTCCGAAAAGCGATCTCGTCTCTCGTGTAACGAAGGTGCAGCAGGAAAGGATGGAAGTGGAAGACTTGACTCAGAGAGACCAAAGAGGGTTTGACCAGAATTTATCCAATTTCCAGATCCAATTAAATGAGGCTCATCAAAAAACTCCTCAGACCCGGAGGGTTTCTTGTGGCGTCGATGTGACACCTGAAAGGATTCAAAGTCGGAATCTGTTTTTAAATGATAAAATGAATGATAGTCCTGTAACACCTATTCGTGCAGATCAAGCTAAAGAACACCAAGTACAAAGAAGATTAATCGAGGAACTAGATTTTGTTTATGAACGTTTAACCGATTTTTGGACTTTCACAGATCGAGATATTCCTATTTTACCACGAAGCGCAGGCATAAAGGTGAGAAACTATATTGATTTATTGCATAAATACAGCGCGTATGTTGAAGATGCAGGCCTTAAAAAGAAATACAGGGGAATAGTGGATGAGTTGGAAGCGCAAATGGTCGAACCAGGCTGGGCAGAATTTTTTACGACTTCCGATTTAGATGTATTCCAACCTTCATGAGTAGAAAACGGAAAACAAGAAGTGGATGTTGAAGAAAGGTCGTCAGAAGCTTCCAATACGTAATGTAAGTGAGTTTTTTGTAAAGGATCTCGGGCGCCTGTAAAAAGGCGTCTTTGATCCATTCCTTCTGAAAATCAGGAAAGTATTTGGGAAGCTGGTTTTGATGGAAAAATTTAAGGTCATACGTCTCGCTGCCCGTGGAGAGTTTCCCACCAACCTTTTTCACCTCATAAAAGTGGGTGAATCGAGCTAATGTGTTGATAGGTGTATACTCAGCGATTTTCCGAACGACTTCAACTTTCAATCCTGTCTCTTCTTCCATTTCTCGGATAGCAGCCTCTTCAGGCGCCTCCCCAGGATCGATTCCTCCTCCTGGTAAAACCCACACAGGAATATCTCTCCGCTGGATAAGAAGGACCTTGTCATCTAAAATCAAAATACAAACAACGGATGCTGACATGAGAGCTCAGTTTAACCTGATATATCTTTTATGCCTATTGGCTTTAGCAGGGTGTGACAAATATTATTTGTCACTGAGACAGGTTCCCATTGATGCCCAGTACTTGGCCAGCAGTCATGTCGGGAGTCCAGATCCTCGACAGTTAGATCCTCCAATGGGTCAAAAAGTTGTTATACAGTGGGCTGTGCCTCCCGAGCTACTCAGTGAGAAGCCCAGCCTCATCTTTCACGTGATTTACAAAAACCATACCCAAGAAGAACTTATCTACCCGATCGAAGACCGGATGGGGATGGAAGTTTTCTCCCTTTTAAACCAGCACTACCGGGATAAGGGAGGGCTCTTAACCTACCATGCCGAAATCCGAACCCCAGATGGAAAAGTTTACAAAGAGTGGAAGCATCAGCTCTGGGTTCATTTAATTACGTTTGAAGAAGAGAGTAGTTCTGAGGCTTCTAAGACAAGAGATTCTGTATCATTCCAATTTAAACAAGGATCTGTGACCGAGACGCCGTAATGGAGAGACGATGGGCTCTCCGTTAAATACTGTGCCCCTTCTTCTAAATGGCTTTCCAGCATCATTCCCAATAGGGGAGAGTTTCCTTGGGTGTGCTGCTGCAAGACGGCTTCAAATACCTCTTTCTGTTTTACGTACTGCTTTTGACTATTCCCATGGGAGCAGTCGACAAGCGTCCGATGTTTAAATCCGTTTAAGCTGAGTTGATCGGCTGTTTCTAGAAGGGTCGCTTTGTCGTAGTTGGTTGCAACGCCAGATCCGCGCAAAACGACATGAGTCCAGGGATTGCCAGGACTATCTTGAAGTGTCAATGTTCCTTGAGGTGTGATTGAGGGGAAGCGGTGCGGCTGCCTAACCGACGCCATTGCTTGGATCGCTTGTTGGATATTTCCATCGGGACTATTTTTAAAACCGACAGCAAAGGGAAGAGAAGAGGCGACTTCTCGATGGGGTTGAGAGGCCGACGTTCGAGCTCCCACAAATCCCCAGCTTACGAGATCGGAGAAAAAAGGAACAAGCAGGGGACTCAGAATCTCTGTTGCAATTGGGATTCCTAAATCTGTCAGTGTCAAAAAAAGCTCTCGGGCCCAAAACAGGCCTGTTTGAAGGTCACTAGAACCATCCAAATGCGGATCATATACAAGCCCTTTCCATCCTGTTGTTGTACGAGGTTTTTCGACATAAACGCGCATCACGCAAAAACAGGTTGACGCCACGGTTTCAGCAAGCGCTCTAAACCGTCTGCCATATTCCAGAGCGGATGATAGGTCATGGATTGAACAGGGGCCAAAAACTAATGCAAGACGTGGATCTTTGCCGGAAATAAGATTTTTAATCGTTTGCCGGTGATGATCGATGCGAGCATGCTGTCCCGACGTTAACGGAAGCTTTTCATGCAACTTTTCTGGCGCAAGTATGGGCATCCCATAAAGATGTCAAATTTCCTCTTTAGTCTCCAGAAAACTTTTCTAATTTCTGAGATATTTCAAAGAGTTCTTTTTCTGCTTGTGTAACTGTCATGCGGAGTTTTTCCACAAGATGGGAGGGAGCTTTTTCAACAAACTCGCTGTTGCCGAGTTGAGCGCGTGCCGTGTGCTGCATTGCAATCAGTTTTTCTTGTTCCTTAACGAGGCGGATTTTCTCTTTCTCTTTGAGTTCGGCTGGAAGGGGAAGGATGAGTTTGAAGTCACCGACAATGGCATGCGAGGAAGAGGGGATTTCCATGTCGACACTCGAGAATTGAATTTTATCAAGTCGGACAAGAGCCGACAGAATTCCTTCGTGTTTTTGCGCAAAAGAAAGGTGCTCGTCTTTAGCAACAATAACCAGCGATGAAGGAGTGCCAGGTGGGATTTGCATCTCTGCACGGATGTTACGGATAGCGTGCACAAGACCGTCGGCTTTTGCAAACTCTTCTTCAATCCCTGCATCTAAGTCGGTAGGATGAACGATGGTAGGATAGGAAGAAGTTGCACAAGCAGGGGCTTTTAAGGCTGTCAGTGTCTCTTTGAGGTATGCCTCCTCTGGAATGGGAGCAGAGCCAAATTGGGCCTTTAAAAGCTGGAAAAGCTCTTCAGTGATGAAAGGAGCCATCGGATGGAGTAACCTGACCGACCCACAAAGGACAGTGAGGAGGATTTTCTGCTTATTAGTTTTCTCTTGCGGAGTTCCTCGTTTACCAAAAAGGACTGGCTTAGTGATCTCGACATAATAGGCGCAGAATTCTTTCCAGAAGAAATCATACGCAAGAAGAGCAGCCTTATCAAAGCTAAACGTTTGGAGCGCCCCATGTACTTCTTGAATGATACGGTTGAAACGAGAAAGCATCCATCGGTCTTCAAGCGATAGAAGATCACGATCGAGACCTGAGGAAAGGTCAATGTCTTGCAGATTCATGAAGACAAAGCGGGCCCCATTCCAGACTTTGTTGGCAAAGTTCTTAAATTCTTCAAATCGTCTGCGGTCGAGATCGATTTGTCTAGCACCTGTGGTCGATGAGGCAAGTGCCATGCGCATTGCATCGGCTCCATAGGCGTCGATGATTTCAAGCGGATCAAGGATGTTACCTTTTGATTTCGACATCTTCTCCCAGCGGCTATGAATGTCAGAGGGCAGCGGTGCACCGAGATCGTATTTTTGTCTTTCTTCGCTACTAAGGTAGGCAACAGAGCCGTCTTTTTGGACGCGCCAGTACGACTTTCCAAAGATCAGACCGTGGAGGAACACCTCTTTGAAGGGTGGTTCTTTAAAAGTGTACTCACTCATCATCATCATCCGAGCGACCCAGAAAAAGAGAATATCGTGACCGGTGACAAGGACCGAGGTGGGGAAGAACTTTTCAAAGTCGAGGGTTTTTTCAGGCCATCCGAAGACGCTAAAAGGCCAAAGTGCCGAAGAAAACCATGTATCGAGCACATCGGAATCTTGAACCCAGTCGTCGGGATTTTTTGCCACTTCTGGAGGAACGCCATCTTCAGCATAACAAATCATTTTGGAAGGGTCGTTTTTCGAATACCAAATCGGAATACGATGTCCCCACCACAGTTGGCGTGAGATACACCAGTCACGGAGGTTGTGAATCCAATGGAAATAGGTGTGGTCAAATGATTCAGGGATCAGGGTGACATTTTTCGATTTAACGACGCCAATCAACTGCTCTTTGAACGCGGAGAGTTTAACGAACCACTGCTTGGAAAGATACGGCTCGATCATCGCTTTTGAGCGGTAAGAAACACCGACTCGGTGAGGATGAGGCTCCGACTTTTCGAGGAGGCCGAGAGATTTTAGTTTCTCAACAACGCGTCTACGGGCTTCTTCCATTGGAAGACCTTTAAAATCGCCTCCTTGTTCATTGAGCCTTCCATCGGGGGTCATGATGTTGATGAGTTCAAGATTGTGACGGGCCGCCATCGCATAGTCATTCGGATCATGCGCCGGAGTGATTTTAACAACCCCTGTTCCAAATTTGGGGTCGATGTAGTTATCGCTGATCAGCGGAATGATACGATTTGTCAGAGGAAGTTTAATCTGCTTTCCAATCAGCGGTTCGTATCGGTGATCTTGAGGGGAAACGGCGACAGCGGTATCTCCAAAAAGGGTTTCAGGTCGCACTGTTGCCACGACAACAAAGCGATCGGAGTCGATGATCGGGTACCGAATGTAGTACAGGGTTGAGACTTTATCTTCATATTCAACTTCATCATCGGCTAGCGCCGTTTGTGAAACAGGATCCCAATTCACTAGGTAATCACCTCGGTAAATCATCCCATCATCGAACATCTTCTTGAACATCGTCCGGACCGCTTTAGAGCGGGTCTCATCCATTGTAAAGGCAAGACGGCTCCAATCACACGAACAGCCGACCTTTTTGATTTGGGTCAAAATCTGCCGTTCGCTCTCATTTTTCCACTTCCAAACCTCTTCTAAAAAGGCTTCCCTTGTATAGTCACTTCGCCGTTTTCCTTGAGTTTTCATGAGGTGGCGCTCGACGACTGTCTGAGTGGCGATTCCAGCATGGTCGGTTCCAGGGACCCATAAAGCCTCGAATCCACACATCCGCTTCCAGCGAATCAAGATATCTTGGAGGGTATCAACCAGGGCATGTCCCATATGGAGGACCCCGGTAACATTGGGAGGGGGGATGACGATAGTGTAAGGAATTTTTTGAGATTTAGCCTCTGCCTTGAAAAAACCACCTTTTTCCCAGAATTCAGAAAGCTTATCTTCAACTTCTTTGGGATTATACGCCTTTGCCATTTCCATAAGCGGGCCATTCTAGCAGGAAATCGAATGAGTTCAAAGAGTTATGTAAGCACCTCACCATCAATGTTTTATAATCAAAATAATTACTATATTGAACTATATAATAAACATATTTTTAATTATAAACATTTGTTAATAAATTGATTAATTAAATGTTTAATTTGATAAAATATTGTTTATAAAAAATTAAAAAGAGCGTGTTATATGATATCACCTAATCCAGCATTATTAGTCTCTTTAGCACTCCCTCCTGTGACCAAAGCTAGCGAGGTCCCGGATGATATGGCTGTATTGACTCCGAAGTTTTTTAAAAAACATATCGATATGCAAGCTGAGTTGTCCGTCACTGCGGAAAAATCGCTCCAGCAAGTTGTGCAAGAAGAAGATAACGATGATGAGTTTTTTGATGCTCCAGACACAGTCGATGATGAAATTGTTGTTCAAAAACAAGCGATTATAACAGACGAAGAACTTCCAACCGACGAGCAGGCGCCTGTCACTCTTTTTACGCAAGATGAGTACAACGCTTTCTACGGTGTAAAGTCGGATGAAGAGCCGTTAACATTTTTAGAGAAAAGTTATGCATTTTTAAACAGTGTTATCGGTAGTAAGTTGGTCCAAACAGGGAAGGCGGCGCTAGGGGAAAACGTCGGGATGATGGTCGGCGCTGCATTCCCTGAGGCAACAATTGCTTTCGAAGCTGCAAAACATGCCACAAACTCGAGTAAGGTAGGAATTGCTGCCGCTTTAACTGTGACAGCTTTGACGACATCGCTATCTTATTTAACCGGAACCCCTATGGAATACGGTAGAGCTCTTGGCTATATGGTTACAGCAGCAGGTACGATTGCCGGCGGAATGGGCGGAATTGAAACAATGGGACAAGAAGTTCCTAAAGGATATATTCCAAGGACAGCCGCTTACCTTGCTACAACAGGTGTCGTTGGAACGGTTGCCAAAGGTGCTTCGACAGTAGCTGAATACGTTCCGCTTCCCCTTGTTTCTACAGCAACCAATGTAGTAGGAAATCTGACGACAATGGCTGCAGGAACTGCCGCTTACTACGGTCCTGAGTCGGTTGTAATAGTTGAACGGATGATGAATCCTAAGCCTCAAGATCGAAACCTTTTTGACCCTGGTGAATTTACTCAAAACGTTGTAGTCAATGCAAATGGCGATTCAAAGGCATTTTCTGAAGCGATGGCAAAGAAGTTAATCGAATCACCCCTTCTTGCAAGTTTAACAAGGCTTTTGATCCAACATAGTATTGATCGAAAGGTCTCTACAAATGCGCTTGCACGGGCTGTGAATAAATTCGCAGAACATATGCAAAATAAAACGATTCAGAAAAAAATTGCGGAGTTAAGAGCAACTCCAGACCAGCTCCATAAAGAGGCTCTCAAGAAGGAAATTGCAGCGCTCGTTGCAAAAGAATATACGGTTTTAGATACGTTAGTTGCGAATAAAGTGCAAGCTGTTGCTGATCCGATGGTTCCTTCGCTGACTAAACAAGTCACCGATTTGATGGGTAAAAAAGAGGTCGAGTTCTTTGGAATGACGCTATCAAACGAAGCGCAAACAAAAGATTTTCTAGAAGCGCTTCTACCTGTCTTGATCCCGATGATCGGCGTCTATACAAAGAGAGAACTTTTAGGGACAAAAGATTTAACAAGCGCTGAAATTGAAACATTCTATGGCAATATGAGCGCTGCTCTATTTGCCCCTTACAATGAATATATGTTGGGACGAGGAATGCAAGGGCTAGTAGCTACTGCAATTCCTTTCATGCAAAAATATGGGCAATTCCTTCCTTCGCTTCTCTCTGAGAGTATCGGACAGGCGCTGGCTGATCCTGTGATTAACTTAGATGAGACGGCTCCTCCTAAAGTGGAAGAACCAGCTCGTAAAAAGGGTGTCTGGGAGTCAATCCGTGAGAAAATTAAACTCATCCGGTACATGATTCAATTTGTGGGATGGAAGAAATTCATGCTGATTGCAAGAGCTGTCTTACTCAAACACTTCATGAAGAAGACGACAGGCGCTGAATAAGCTCTTGGAGCTGGCGCGCTTGCGACTCGTTATCTGTTGCATAGGCGAGCAGTAACAGCTGCCTATAGAGCGAGAGCTTTTCCCAGTAAAATGCTTGTCGAAACCAATTTCCAGTCAGATCGATTTTCCCAAGTGCAAAATAGGGGAGCAAGGCAATTGCCGGGGGATGAGGCATGTCTTCAATCCCGCTAAAATGGGCTTTTGCAATCGCTTCTCCTTCAACTGCCCACAGATAACATCCGTAGATTGCAAAGAGGGGAGAGCTTTCTTGGGTGAGCTGTTCGAGCGGGAATTGGTCAAAAAGAGCCGCTGCTTCTTCAAACTTGTGGTTTGCCAGTAAGGCCGCCAGCTGGTGTGCGGTATCGATGGGGGGCAGCTCAGATAGCTTACCCCGGTCAAATTGTAAGTTGAAGAGATAGGTATTTAAGCGGGGGCTAGAGAGCTCCGAGCCCTCTGATGCAAGGTACCCCTTTTCTGTCGCTTCCAAGGCCTGCAC
Source organism: uncultured bacterium (assembly GCA_964571465.1). Lineage (GTDB taxonomy): Bacteria > Chlamydiota > Chlamydiia > Chlamydiales > Rhabdochlamydiaceae > PALSA-1444. Next base: position 10,427 of record CAZNAR010000002.1, on the reverse strand, counting down.
GACGGCGGGGTATTTCCCAATATGAGGGCTTTCACGGACGAGCTGATGGGCTCCAAGCTCTAAAAGACCAAAATACGATTCTTCCACCCACTGATCCGTCTCGATAATTTCCATGAGTGTCAATGGACGTGCTAAAAGGAAAGCGAGTTGAACGGCAGTCGCGTTCGGAGGGAAGTAGGGGAGGTTTTCCCATTGTTTTTGGATTCGGTCGAGAATCTGTTGATTGTCAGGGGTCATAAAAATGTGAGGGAGGTGTCTCATTGCAAGGAGAGCAAGGTGGTAGGCAGCCATACGGTGGTGGGACGACGATTCATGGAGTCTGAAGACGACATGTTCGACAAGACGGGGAAAGAGGGGATGTTTGACATATTTTCGAATGGCCAGCTCTAAACATTTTGCTTCTTCTTCCCATTCTCCAAGGGCTTGATAAACAATAGATTTTCCCAGGTATTCAAGAGGTGCTCCTGCGGTGCCATGGAGCTTGCCAAATTCGTCGAGCGCTTCATCAAAGCGGCCTGATTCGACAAGTGTCATTCCGGCGCGATAACGAGCTTCTCTCCCTTCCATTCTTCCAGGAAACGACGTTGCAATCTTACGGTATTCTGCAAGGGCTTTGATGGTGTCTTTGTAGGAGAGGAGAGCGTCGGGCAGCGCTAGGCAACTCACCATGACGTTTTGGCTGCCTACCGACATCTTGAGAGGAGAGATCTCCAAATTTGCATCTCGCATGACGATGCCAACTTTCGATCCCAGCAGGGGAGTTTGGCTTAAATAATGGAGTCTCAGTTGATCATCAATGTAGAGTTTGAGGTGGTGGTCATTCTTCTCGACCCGAATTTCATACGATCTTCCATGTTCTAAAGAAACAGAAGGAATATTCAAGACATCGATATTATTACGAAAGAGCTGACATCCAGGGGAGGAGGTTGCTCCAATCCAGAGGCAAAACCCTTCCATGAGATCTTTTCGCTCAGCGGGATCAGCAGCACCGATGAGAAAACCAATTCCTTGGGAATCGGTGTTTAATTTTACTGTGGTTTCTAACCGACTGTTACCTGGAAACGACGCTTTAGAAATCATGAGATTGACCCATTCCATTTCTGTCAGTCTTGAAATGGCCATGTGTTTGGCGAGCATGATCAGCTCTTGGAACTCCCAGTCTTGGATTTGATGGGTGTCTAGATGTTCGGTTACAATCCAGTCGGGTTTTCCTTCAATGAAAGATTCGAGATCTGAAATCAACTCAGCAACAGAGGTATACCGGTGTTTGGGGTCGGCACTTAAGGCCCGCAGACTCATTTGGGAAAGGGCATGAGGGATGTCTCGATCAGGAGCTGTTTCGATAGGATCGGGGATTTGTTCATGTTTCCACCTTTTCTGAAACGTCTCTAAATCACCGCGCTTAAAAGGCATTTTGAGGGTTAAAATCTGAAATAAAATCACGCCAAGAGCGTACAGGTCGGTTTGTTCGGAGGCTGCTTTTCCGTCGGCTCTCTCAGGCGCCAAATAGGCGAGCGTTCCTACCACTTTACCGGGTCTTGTGAGGTGGGTTGGTGTAGAAGGAACCTCTTCTAAATCATCTCCTTCGCCCACAACTTGGGCCAGTCCCCAGTCTAAAATCATCACCTCACCGAATTTTCCGACAATCACGTTTTCAGGTTTTAAGTCGCGATGGAGGATTTTTTTCGAATGGGCATACGCAATCGCTTGGCAAATCGCTAAAAAGATCCGGGTGAGGTGGGGAATCGCTCCTTTTTGTTCGGAGGTGCGAGCCTCTTTTAAAATTTCTTTTAACGTCGATCCCTCGACATAAGGCATCGTGTAAAAGCTATTGTCCGGTTCATCTGAAATCGTAAAAATTTGGATAATGGATGGGTGGGAAAGCTGCGCGGCAATGCGAGCTTCTCGCAAGAAACGACTTCGGATTGAGGGGAACTTTTGGAGTTCGTTTCGGATTTTTTTGAGCGCGACGGTTCGCTCACAGAGAGAGTCTTCGGCTAAAAAGACCTCACCCATCCCCCCTTTCCCTAAGCTCTTAAGTAGAGTGTAATTTCCTAATCGTTTGTTCATTGCTTGAAAATATACAGATTCTGCAAGATAAAACAATGAAAAAGAAAATAATTTTAACGGGTGACCGACCGACCGGTCCCTTACACCTGGGCCATTACATCGGCTCTCTCAAAAATAGAGTTGCATTGCAGAAAGACTACCAGCAATTTGTGATGCTGGCTGATCTGCAGGGGATGACCGATAACGCTGAAAATCCGATGAAAATTCGGACGAATGTTTTAGAGGTCGCTCTTGATTATTTGGCGGTCGGGATTGATCCGAGCCAGACGACAATTTTCATCCAATCCCTCCTTCCTGAGCTTCCAGAATTGACTCTTTATTATCTCAATTTAGTCACCTGGAATCGTCTGAAGCACAATCCGACTGTAAAGCAAGAGATCGTGCAGAAAGGGTATGGAGAGAGTGTTCCTGCCGGCTTCATGGTTTATCCAGTATCTCAGGCAGCCGACATTACAGCTTTTAAAGCGACACTTGTGCCCGTCGGCGAAGATCAAAAGCCGATGATTGAACAAACCAATGAAATCGTTCGTCATTTTAATCGCATTTACAAAACCGATGTCCTTGTTGAAGCAGAAGCGCTGATTCCAAAAATAGCTCGCCTGCCTGGGACGGACGGAAAAGCAAAAATGAGCAAATCACTCAATAATGCGATTTTTCTTTCCGATTCTGCTGATGTTGTCACAAAAAAAGTGAAAGGAATGTACACCGATCCGGGTCATCTCAAAGTGGAAGATCCAGGTAAAGTCGAAGGGAATCCTGTCTTTGAATATTTAGACGCCTTTGATCTTGATACTGCAAAAGTACAAGAGCTTAAAGACCACTACTGTCGCGGTGGACTCGGTGACTCGGTTGTGAAAAAATATCTCAATGATGTTCTGCAAGCTTTCTTAGATCCCATTCGAACACGACGTGCGCAGTTTGCATCAGATCCAGCAGCGGTTTGGGAGATGCTGAAAACAGGCTCTTCACAAGCGCGTTTTGCAGCTGCTAAAACACTTTCTGAAGTTAAAAAAGCGATGTGTCTAGATTATTTTTAACATCTCTGTTATGAACTTATTGATAACAGGATTACTATGTCAAAAAAGTCTCTACTGCTGTCGTGTGCGCTCTTTTCTTTTTCAGCTCTTTGGGCTCAGCCGAGTCAGCCGCATGTTGTAGAAGGACAAGCTAGCTTTCACAACTTCGACTCCCACACACTCGAAATACAAGCGGCGCATCGGACCAAAATAGAATGGAACGATTTTTCGATTGCGCAGGGTGAAACAACCCGTTTTATTCAACCCTCTTCAAGTTCTGTTGTTATTAATCATGTGATGGGACTGACACGGAGTGATATTTTCGGAACTTTAAGTGCCAATGGACGAGTTTATCTCATCAATCCGCAAGGGATTTTCATCGGGCCTGATGCCTTTATTCAGACCGCAGGTTTTGTTGCGACAACCTTTGATCAGTTATCGCTGAATGAGGATGGAGTACCGATCCACTTTAAAGGCGATTCGAAGCACCCCATTACACATCTAGGAAAGATCGAAACGGTAGGCGGCACCGTCATGCTTGTTGCTGTACAGATCGAACAACAAGGCCTTCTTGAAGGGAGCGATGTTGTGCTAGCGTCTGCTCCAGAGATCTGGATTAAACCCAACGAAAAAGGGGTCTATCTCATTCCACAAGTTTCGGTTCAAGAGATCGCAGACTCTGTCGACCCGTTAGAATTTATCATCAAGCAAGAAGGGGTTATTCGGGCAACAGGGTGTGTTGAAAATGATGGTCGAATCTATTTAGTCTCGAGTCAGAAGACAGAAGTGAATGGGACTTTGAAAGGAGATGAAGTCGATGTTCTCGGAGACCATATTGCTGTCAGTGAAACAGGTCAGATTGATGTCTCTCAACAAGGGAATGGGGGAACTGTTCGAATTGGGGGAGATTATCAAGGAAACAATCATGAAATTCCGAATGCCTCTAACACCTTCTTTAAAGGGACTGTTTTAGCAAACTCTCTCGAAAATGGAGATGGAGGGCGTGTCATTATTTGGGGAAACAAGAGCTGTGATTTTCAAGGAAGGATTGAAGGACGTGGGAGCAACGGCGGTTTTGTTGAAGTCTCGAGTCCGCTCGGCCTTAACTTTCAAGGGCTCGTCGATTTAAAAGCTTATAACGGAGAGATGGGGACTCTTTTATTAGACCCTGTCTTTTTATCAGTGGGAACTGTTGCTTCAACAATTGTCCCTACTGGTTCTTGCCCTCCTTTAAGAACTTTCACAGGAAACGGTCCTGGAGTCGGTTATGTGAGTGAGTCGACTTTAGGAGCCAATCTCAATAACTGTAATGTGACACTCCAGACAACGGGCGGAGGCGATATTGAAGTTGTATCTACCATCCATGGATGGGGAACGGCACCTTCAACGCTCAAGCTTATTTCAGATGGAAGTGTCTACTGGAGATGGCAAAATGGGGTTACAACTTCTCATTTTACCGAAGCAGAAAATGGCTCTCTCAATATTCAGGCAAAGCAAGATATTAATATTGTGATTGACGCTTTGGTGACTGGCGCTTCCATGGGATTTCATACCGGAACAGGTAGTATCACCATGAATGCAGGCGGAATCATCAACTTCGATGACGGTCAAACGGCAAACTCTAGTAATCAAATTGGCTTCATGAGTGAAATGGGGTCGACTTCAATCACTGGGATGGAGTTCCAAATGACATCGCTCGATCCAGGGGGAGGACTTAACAAAGGGATTTACATCGGAATTAACTCTGCTATGTTTGCTAATTTCTTTGGAACAACAGTGCATAATCCCATTACGTTTAATATTGGAGGAGATGTTTCGATTATCTCGAATGACGGTTTGATTCAGATAGGGAATCGATTCACGCAAGGAACGATAACGTCGATTGCAAGCCCTATTACTTTTACAAACATTACCGGAAGCCTCGAACTTTTTACTTCGAATAATGGGATCATCAACATTGGTAGCCAAGAAGAGTCAACCTTTGCCGGCCCTCCTAGTATTGCAGGATCCAACATCCTCTTCACCTCGATTGGTGGAAGTGTTTTGATCCAAGAAAATAGTGGAGGTATTACGATTGGACATACGATTAATCAACCCACTCAGATGGTGAGTGCTGATATCGTATTTCAACATGTTGCGGGAAGTTTCACCATGCGCGATATCAGTGCAAGTCCCTTTCTGAATGGAATCATGATTGGCCATTCAACAGATATAGGTGCATCACCATCCTATACCCTTAGCGGCAACATTTCACTCAGTAGTGTCGGGAATATGCTTGAGATCTCAGCCCAAAACGGCTTTTCATTCATTGGACATTGGGGACTGGAGCAAGACGTGACAGTCAGGGGAGACATCACTGTACAGACCCATGGGGGATCTCCTAGTATTTTTATTGAGAGTGCGAACTTCCCTTTAGCAAATGGACTGGGGATAGCAGGGATTGGCCATCTAGGATTTGGCGCAGCCCAAGGTACCAATGTGACGGTCGTGGGTCCTGAAACAATTTTTGTGCTAGCTCCTGGTGGGATTGTGATGCAGTCCCGCTCTGATCAGACCGCCTATATTGGTTTTATAAACACCTTCCCTCAGTTACCTCTCCAACAAAGTGTTACAATTCCAGCTCTTAACATTACAACAAGCGCCGATGCCATCTTTAGCATGAGCGCCGAAAATGGAATAGCGCTGATTGGGGCTCAAGTAACAAATGCCTCTCCACCAATGACGTGTCCCATCAATATCTTTGGTAACCCTGCAATTCAAATGACCACCACGGGAGGTGGAATGACGCTCATTGCCAACGCACCTAGTAGCAATGATATCAATATTGCTGCAAATTCTTTGACAATGAATGCGCTCACAGGTTCTGCGAATATTATCTCAGGTAACAATCTCGTAATGACTGCCGCAACGGGTTCGATCAACATGAATGGAATCAGCCTTTTGCAATCCAGCGCCTCTCAAACGACGATTGCAGGCCGTAATATCTCTTTAACAAATGGCTCCCGTATCATCGCCATGACAGGCTCTTTGGACTTGGTTGTCGACGATATCCATCCAACGCCTGGTGTAATTGGGACGTCAGGTTTTACCCTCGATGGAAGTTCGACTCTTTTCTCAGGAGGACCTACTCTTAAGATCTATACCGCCATCCGATCGCAAAACTCCGTACAGGGTCTTATCAATGGACAGCCGTTTGTTCCAGGAACTCTCTTTGTCAACAACTCGAGAGAGCGGTGGAGTACGTATTATCCATTTGCAGGTCTAGGAACTCCTTTTACATTCTTCTATAAAAATGGACCCAGCAGCGCCGGAGGCGGTGGCAACCTGATTGCCTTTTCTGAAACGTTTAACTTTATCAAATCAAGTGAGGAGTATCTTCAAGACATGCAAAGATTCGATGATCTAGCTCTTGAAGAAGAGCCTTTTGACTTGATTAGCGAAGTCCGTTTCCAAGAAGGACAGGAGAAAAAAACTCAAGTTGTGCGCTACAGACGTGATTATCACTTAAAATCGCTAGAGCCTAGAAATTATATGAGGGGACAATGAAAAAACTACTCGCTTTAACACTAATGACAGCCCCTTTATGGTGTGATCCCGTTTTTCTCCATCTTAAAGGAATTGCCGTTGTTGATAAACCACACCAAGAACAACTTGAAAAGGGGATCTCCTTCCATGGGGTTACACCACCTGCCCTGGAGGACCTCAAAGCAAAACTTGAAACTAAGTTTCTTCAACATGGAATCCTCTCAGACAAACTCCGTGAAGTCGAACAAGTTGTTAAAGCTCACTTCCAGAGCCATGGGATAGAGTGGGTCGTTGTGATGATTCCTGAGCAGGAGATTGCCCAGGGCGTGCTCCAGATTGTAGTCGTGCAAGGAATCTTAGGAACCGTCGAATGTCGAGGGAATCGGTGGTTTTCCGACGCCCTTTTAAAGAGCTATATCAGCGGTAAAAAAGGAGAAGTCCTTAATAACGACGGACTTTTAAACGATGTCGCCTGGATGAATCGTAACCCATTCCGAAACACCAACATTGCCTTAAAGTCGGCGCAAGACCCGATGGAGGTCGATCTACAACTCATCACACGCGATAGTTTTCCTTTAAGGGTTTATGTCGGAGCAGATAACACCGGAACGAGTGCGACAGGACGTGCCCGCGAGTTTGCGGGGATCACATGGGGAAATGTTTTTGGACTTGATCACAGGTTCACCTATCAATACACGACCGATTCCCATTTCCACCGTTTTCAAGCTCATACATTTCAATATCTGGCGCCTCTTCCTTGGAGACATCAGCTGTTTATGTATGGCGGTCTTTCGTGGATCCATCCCGATATTCGTCCTTTCGATTCCAAAGGGAACAGTGGACAATTTAGCCTCCGATATACCATCCCATGGAATCCACTCTACACAGGACTTCTCAACGAACTGACGTGGGGATTTGATTTCAAACGGATGAACAACGACCTTTTCTTCACAGGGAATGAAATTGATGTCGATCTGATTGTTCCGCTCACAACACACGAAGTTAACTTAACACAAGCGGTGCTCGGATACTCTTTTGCAAAACAATATCCTCACCACCGGGCTAAATTTGATATCGAGATCTTTATGTCTCCTGCCTCCTGGCTTCCCGACCAAAGCCATCGTGATTACAATGAACTTCGCACTGGTGCCAAACCGCAATACGCCTATACAAAATTGGCCTTTGGAAATATTTGGAGTCTTCCACGCAAATTTGGGATGAGTTTTCTCTCTCGAGCGCAGCTTGCCACCACCAACCTCTTACCCAGTGAGCAGTTTGGACTGGGAGGGTATGACACTGTTCGAGGGTATCAAGAGCGACAAGTTAACGTTGACAACGTCCTCTGTCTGAACTTAGAGTTTCACTCGCCTAAATGGCCTATTTTCGGCACTTTCAGCTCTGTTAAAGACGAATTTATGCTCCTACTCTTTGCAGATTACGGCTTAGGACGTAATTGCAATCTCCTCCCTGGAGAAGAGTTGAATCAATACCTGATTGGTATCGGCCCTGGCCTTCGGTACTCGATTGCTCCCTATTTTTCCGCCCGTGTCGATTACGGTTTCCCGCTGCACAAAACGCAATTTCAGCAGCAGATGAAACCTCAACTACACGTTGGAGTTACCGCCGCTTACTAGGCTCTGTCAGTTCGCGGATTCTATCTTCCAAAGGTGGATGTTCAAGATCGAAACGGTTTTCACCGCTTTCCGATATGAGTAGACTCCCAAAAGGGATTTGGTCTCTGCTCCAACGTTGGCTTTCTTTAAGGCGTCCTAGATATTGAGCCCCACCAGCAGCTACTTCATCTTTATTGTCGTGACATGTGGCAACAGCTGTTCGATCTGCTCGTTGTTCGATGCAGCGGATAGAAAGATAAAAGAGAATTGAGGCAAAGAGGTCACAGAGAGCACCCTTTGTAAGTTGCCCTGTTATAGAATCAGGTCTACCAATCGACCAATCAAAGAGGAAGCTCATGAATAAAAGCGCTCCGACATAATTGATAGTGCCGAGAAGGGTATCGTTATTATAAATATGGGAAAGCTCGTGGCGAATTAGAAATTCTTGTTCATTTGGAGCCATACCAAGATAAGTCGTTTCATCTACAAATACTAAGGCTTGACCAGGTCCAATGCGTGTTCCAGTGGCAGTAAACGGACTTGAGCAATTGTTATAAAATCTAACATGAACCTCCTTAGCAATCTTCATTTCCTGTGCAATCTGTTCAACCCGTTTCTGCAAGTGAGGTGTAAACGGGTATTGAAATGAGCGGCGCATGCCGAATAAATCGGTGACTCCCTCGGGCAAGTGCTCTTTAAGTTTCTCAAGTTCGCGTGGATAGAAAGAGGCAGCCGAAGCTGTTATCAATGTAGAAAAATGGAAGAGTGGGCTCGAAAAATACCACGCATAAAGCTTCTTGATCAGTTTGACTGCTACCGACCCACTCAAAGCTCCTGAAGCTTTCAAATAGGCAACACATTTCAAATAAAATTGAATCTCTGGGCTATTTCGATAGTAATTAAGCTTTTTGTCATCTGAAGGTTCTACTGTTGCGTCGAGTAGAGTGTACGAAAATTTCCCTTCAGGGTCTAAGGCGCGCATCCGATTGGAATAAGACGGAGCTAAAGCGGTTTCTACTCCTTCTTCTTTATAACAGTTTCTCAGGAGCTGGAGCCGAGTCGTTTGCTTTGTTGTTTGTTCTAAAAAATGTAAACACTCCACAGCAGATTGAAGGTCTCCTGTCAGTTCAACTGCTCTCTTGTCAATTGAGTAAACCAAATGACGACTGTAAACAGCTTGCGCAAGGTCGCCACAAAATTTGATCACTAGACCGCTGGACAAAGCGTAGAGTAAAGTTGTTGAATCTAGCCGACAGTTCTCAGATAAGAAGTCGATCAAAAGTTTAGAGATAAGAACAGAAGCCGTTTGGACTCCAAACGTTTTAAAAATAGTATTTTGTGCAATTTGCACAACACTTCGAGTTCCTAAAAATTCTCCATAAGCTGCTTTAGAAGTTATATTTTGGACAAAATGACGGGCTTTGGCATCTGGAAGATGGTTCAAAATCCCAGGAATGAATTTCGAGGGGTGAAATAATGGTTCCGTTAATCGAATGCGCTTATACGGAAGAAATGAGGTGCTTGGCGTTGCTCGAATAATCGAATTCCCTGGATCGATCGGATCGATATAAATGTTAGATGTAATCCCTAGCTTCAGAGCTTGGTTTTCTAAATACTTTATAAGATCTATGTTTGGAACTTGGTCGTTCGACCCTCCTCCGATAGCGAATCCAGTAAACGGGATAATCGACAGTTTTTGTGCCCCATTTCTCCCATAGGTTGTCCCAACCACCTGGCTGGTGTAAAGTGTCATGTATAACTGGCAAACCTTAAAGGCAACGATGCCTAAAGGGGTGCTTGCCCCAGACAGATAGCCGACGTAAGGCTCCAAAGTCAGGGAGAATAGGAGCTTACCTTTTTCTTTTAACCATCTTGTGCGAGATGCCACCCTTTCTAAAACAGCTAATTCCTCTTTTTTTGCATTTTCAAAGCATACCGGTAACATATCCTTGCCTATTATTAATTCTATATAAAGATTATACCACGGCAAAATATATAATAAAATATTTAATTTATAATATAAACAATTAACTATCAGATGTTTATCTGGGTTTGTGTCTCTAGAGGCTATTTAATAGCATAAGAAAGGTCGATGTGATTTCTTGCGAACCCACTTGCGGATCAGAGTGGGAGTGGTCTATCTCAACCACTATCCCACAGAGCTCCCTTGCAGCTGCTCTAAACTTACTCAGTAGCTGGCAGT
>CAZNAR010000001.1:283817-654998 GCA_964571465.1 uncultured bacterium | reverse complement strand
TAGGCCCAAAATCACCTGTTGGACCTGTAGGCCCAAAATCACCTGTTGGACCTGTAGGCCCAAAATCACCTGTTGGACCTGTTCCACTTCCTGAGGGGCCTGTAGGTCCTACACTACCAGTCGGACCGGTTGACCCTGGAGGCCCAGCTGCACCTGTCGGTCCTGTGGGCCCTGTTCCAGCTGTTCCACTTCCTGCAGGGCCCGTAGGACCTGTTGCCCCGGGTGTTCCGGGTGGGCCGGCGGGTCCAGGAGGCCCGGGTGGGCCTGGAGGGCCTTGCTTAGGAGGAGACCCGCAATCGGATTTTGCGAGCAAGTGAGTTCTAGGCTTTTTTAGAGAAAAAAAGGTGTGAAAAGGCTGTTTCTTGGCTGACTTAGGCTGAGCTGATAAGTAAGTTGAATAAAATAGAAAAAGAGACGTAATGATCGTAGAAAACATCTGACGAGCTGAAAAAAACTTAGGCATATTTTTTATCCAACTATCAATATTCTGTTTACGTCATTGCTAAGCTTATTTCCGCTGTATAGAAATAGAATTCGATAAAGACAGTTTCTATATATTGCAGCTATGCTCCTGTCACAAAATTCTAGATTCATGATCAATGAATTATTTTTACAAGTCTAAATGCTTCAAAGCAAGAAATTTTTAAACAGAAATTAAGAAGCCTAAGGAAGTTGCGGCTTATCAACAAAGTAGTTTCTTCGTATTTCAAGCAAATCTATTTTGCTCGTTTTTGGATTTGTCTTATGACAGTTCTGGTTCAAGCGATCGACTTTTAGATGTTGATCGAATGATTGAAAAATTTTAACAAAGTGGGATAAATTCATGTTTCTACTTTTTTGGAGAGAAAATGTACCGTCACAATTTCACATCTTTTTTCAATCGCTCAAAAGAAACGAAGGAAAAGATCTGTCTTAATATGATTGTCAAAGATGAAAGTCGTGTTATTAAGCGATGTTTAGAATCCGTGAAATCTCTCATTGATTATTGGGTAGTTGTTGATACAGGCTCCACAGACGGGACACAAGAGATTATTAAACAGTGCCTCAAAAACATTCCAGGCGAGCTATACGAAAGACCATGGATCAATTTCGGAGAAAATCGTTCAGAAGCATTTGAGCTTGCTAAAGGGAAAGGCGATTACATTTTATTTATGGACGCTGACGATGTGTTAGAGTTTAAGGATAAGAGAAGATTTAATCGTCTTGAAAAAGATCTATATACGATGTGGAGAGGAAACGACGAGATTGTTTATCTCAAGCCCCAGCTTGTAAGGGGAGATTTGCCATGGAAATGGGTTGGTGTGACGCATGAGTATTTAGCATGTGAAGTTCCTTACTCATCGGAAACTTTAGATTACGTCCGGTATGTTACATTGGACGGTGGTGCTAGTACTTTTGACCCTCAGAAGTTTGTTAAGAATATCCATCTCTTAAAAGAAGGGCTAAAAAAAGAGCCGGATAACATCCGTTATGTATTTTATCTTGCAGAAAGTTACCGGTGTGCAGGAGAACTAGGAAGCGCTATTGAATGGTATCAAAAACGTATCAAGTTGGGAGGCTGGGAGGAGGAAATCTTTTGGTCTGCTTTTCAAATTGGACAATTGCTTGAAAAAATGGGGTTTCCTTCCAATCTTGTTGTTAATGCCTTGCAGAATGCGCATATGTTACGACCCCATCGTGTCGAGCCTGTCTATTATCTTGTTGATTATTATAATAAACTCGGTTGTTACAAAGAAGCTTACGATCACATCAAAGTCTATGAAGCCATTCCAAAACCAGCTCAAAAAGACTCTCTTTTTAACTTGAGTTGGATGGAGCAATACGGGCTTCTTTTTCAATTATCCATTTGTGCTTACTACGTAGGACATTATGATGAAGCACTTAGAGCTTGTAATACACTTCTGTCGATAAAAAACCTTCCCCAAGAATGGAAGCGACTTACAGAGAAAAATCGACAGTATCCCCTAGATAAGATGATACTGTTGTAAGGGCTTCAAAGAGTCTTGGCGTATTCTTTCATCACTTCAATAAAATTCTTGGTGCTTTCATTGATCACAATCCAAAGGGTTGTTCCTTGACCACCATTTAGGTAGATTTCTTCATAATTCTCTGGGGTAGTGATTTGACAATATCCATAAACGTCATTGGATTTTTCTGCCATACGTACGGCTGTATCGTGGGCTATAATAATAGGGCTCTTGTTAAAGAGTAATTGCACGAGGTCGCCACGCAAATAAATACCTGGATCAACAAATGCGATGTTGATGTTATGACATTTAAATAAATTTCCGATAAATGAGTCGAGTTCCTTGAGATAAAAATCGTCTATCGCAACATAGCTCTTATGGTTAGCGGCTTGATATGAGCAGGCTTTGTAGACACTTTCGGACCCTAAATATTTGTAGGGAGCCCAACTGGTATCGCCATAATATCCACTAAAAAACGTAATAGGAATCCAATTAGAAAAATCATGGTAGAGGTCAATACATTCACGTATCCATGCAGGGCCATAACCGTTTGTTACAAACTCCACGGAAATCACTTTATTTGCGTGATCTAGAAAATATTTGGTTGAAAATCCGGTTCCAAATTCGAGAAAGGTTTTTATTTTCACGCTTTCAAATATCTTTTTCATGTGAACGATGTGGTCGGTATAGCCGGTACCGTTTTTGTGAAGCCACTCGTATGTTATATCCTCGGCTTTAGTTATTTTCTGTCCTTCCATACCATCGAGTGAGCTATGCAGGACTCCAAACAAACAGAGGAGCGATAATAATTTATTTATCCACATGGGCGATCCTTTAAATACGATTTAAATAGTTGGCTCCACCATTGTCGGAAGGAGCTCTCGGTAAATTCGATACAATATCTTCGGACACTGTAAATAGTTTAATGCCTGGAGGAAGTATGTACTCCATATCATAGGGTAAAAAGATTTGGTGGGCTTTAAAGAATTTTAAAAGTTTACGGATCCCGCTTTTTCTTATGATCATCGAGTGGGCCCCAAATCTTGCGCCCACTTGGATAAAGAGGGGAGAAACAGCTTTTCTGAGTCTGTAATCGTTATACACAGTTTGGTGGATAAAATCAGGCCGTCTAGTACTGTGGTAGCAAGCTGTGTGATGGCCGTTGCGGTCGCGTATATCTTTATCTGTGAATAAGATATCCCAATTTTCTTTTCCAACGGTAAGATCTAGCTGATTGATCAAATCGGGTATCACGCTTGGGTCTTTTAAGACTTCAATGTCGTCTTCCATAACCCAAATCGTTTCGTATCCTGAGTTTTCGGCATCTTGTAAGATAGAGATGTGACTAAGTGCAATTCCAATTGTCCCACGAGCAAGGCAATGGCAAAAGTAGGTTTGCCCGTATTTTTGTATGATTTCATGGGATGGGTTGAAATGATCTTGTGCATGATAGCACGTTGCCATGAAACCACCGGTCATCTCAGGAGAAAATTTTAACCCAACATCATTGATGACTTCTATAGTGAGTTCCCATCCATTGACTGCGGAAAACCGATAAGGAAAAATCTCATAGGGAGTGAGCTGATCCAACGACATTTTGAGTTTTTCTGGTCTTTGATCAAGATTAATTAAGTAAATAAAATCGATATTTTGTATTCCATGATAACCCTCTTTACCTTCAGGTGTTTTCAGATGGTCTAACAAATCACAAAACAACGGATGACCCAAGAAGAGACATGCAAAGAAGAAAAGCTTTCCTGCTAGTAATTTTTTGCAGTAATTAAGAGTTTTTTTTGTTACCATCAAAAATCCTTTTCCAGGCAGAGCGTAGCATTAGGCTCAAGACTGATGGGAAGTTTAATCTGTTTATATTTTTATTGAAACGGAATTGAATGCAATACCTCTTGAATGTGTTTTTAGTTTTTGCAGTGATTGTAAGCAGGCTTTTACAAGGGAATGAGCCGGAAGAGGAAGATCTTGTTCAGATTAACTCCGCTGCGCAAGAAACAATTTATGTCAGTTTAGGCTCGTATTGTGAGGTCGGACATGCGTTACGGGCGTGTGGGCTTCGTAAGGCAGCTTTCCCTTTTGATTGGATCGTTTCTTTTGATGGAGAATTACTAATCACAATTTTGCAAGATAATTTTCAGCACTTTCTCGATGATAACCATCTCGTTGTCGGAGATAGGGGGCCTGGCCCTCTCCTTAATACTTACTATCATTTGGAATTTCTTCATGATGGGGATTTCAGAGGAGAGCTATTCCTTCCGACGCTTGAGAAGTTCAAAACCAAATATCAAAAACGAATAGAGAGATTTAAGAGGCTTGCCGACTACAGGGGAAAAGTTGTTTTTATGAGAACCGCTAATGAATATTCACTGACCGATCCGCACCGATACTATTTCTGTGCTGAAAATGTAGAGATTTCAGATGAGTATGCATGGCGTTTATACACCGTACTTCAACAATTTTTCCCTCTTCTGAACTTTACTTTAGTGATCATAAACAACCATGATGGAAAAGATGTTTTCGTCGAAAAAAAGCTCTGTGACCGTCTGGTCAAAATTAGATCTCACCCGGGTTTGGATATTTCTTTGAAAAAAAAATGTTTTTTATCCCTGTAATAAAACAAGGTACTTTGTTACGTTTTTCCAAAAAAGGAATTGTATGCTTTCTGTATTTGCTCTATCCATTTGCTTGGCCGCTTCTCCGCTCAGTAACGATCATCTACAAATAGATTCGACAGATGAAGCTCTCGAATCTTATTTTAAGAAGGTCGAAGGAAAATCAGATATTCATAAGATAGAAAATATCGATTTTATCTATGTGATTAACTTGGATGAAAGGCCTGAAAAGTTTGAGCATACATTAAAAGAGCTTAGGCACTTTGGAATCATTCCCTATAGGTTTTCGGCTGTCAATGGGTGGAAGCTATCACTGGAGGGTTTAAATCAAATTGGTGTTAAGTTTGGCCCTTGGATGTCATCAGGGCATATGGGAACGTTGTATCTTCCTGAAAACAAGGGTCAGCCGACTCATGAAACTGTTGAGGTCCCAGGGAAGACTTATTTTAGCCATTGTATGTCGCGGGGTGCGATAGGAATCGTGCTAAGTCATCTCTCCATATTGCAGGATGCCTACAACTCGGGGTATGAAACGATTTGGGTGATGGAAGACGATATTGAAGTGAAGAAAGATCCTCACATTTTATCTGTAATGATTCATAGGTTAGACCATCTTCTTGGGAAAAATGGATGGGATATTCTTTTTACGGATCCTGACACAAAAGGTCAGGATGGCCGCTATGTGCCTTGCTCTGCATACGCGTGGATGCCGAACTTTACCCCGCCCGATCCTCAAAGATTTGCAATGAAATTAGATTTAAGTCCCGATTTTAGGATGATTGGAGCTCGCTATGGAGCATATTCAATGATTGTTCGTCGATCGGGAATGAAGAAGATTTTGGATTTTTACAAAAAGTATAATATTTTTCTTCCCTACGATATGGAGTATACACTCCCTCCCGGAATATCTTTAATTAATACAAGAGAAGAAATAGTCTCGACCCAGCCGCAAGCCCTTTCAGATAATGGGAGCCCTAATTATTTGATTTTACGCCAGTGAACGTTTCTTCTTTCAAACTAACCATGCACTTTTTAAGTGTATGTTTATCTATGGAGGCTATCCAGATCTCACAGTCGTCTTTTCCATAGACAATGTGAATGTCAGTTCCGGAAGTGATAAAGCCTCCTGGGAAGATCACCCTTTTTTCATGACTAGACTGAGTATAAAACTGCTCATGAAGAAGAGGGAGAGGTGTTATTTTATTCAGTTTAAATGGAGGATCTGCCGAAAAGGTATAGGCTCCCATAAAATAGTGCCATATATTTTGATGATTGGAAGCAGCAGAAGAGAGGATCTTCCCCGAATGGAAAAATGCTAAGTATTCTCCATCAACCATAAGAGGGGGAGTGCTTAGCCTTAACGTTCCCAGATTCCATTCAATTGGGATGCATGTTTCATAACATTGGTAACAAGAGCCTGTGACCAGGTTTGGAAAGAGAATCTCATGGGGGTTAACAGTATAGGAAAGCAGAAGTTTTTTATCCCATTCGAAAGCAACCCAATTTTTTTGAACTTGTTTAAGATTATACTTGCTTTCGTGAATGAGTTTTAATGGTGTTGAAAGAGAAAAATGGCCGTTTTCATAAAATAGTTCGGCCAAATACATATCTCTTCGTTGCCAATGGTTTATGGCAATTTTATCTATATTATCATTATAAATCAGGAAAAGACGATCTCTATACGCAAAAAGTCTAGCATCCTCAGATTGCGAAGGTGTTTTGCTGTTTTTATGTCGGGTTGTTAAAAGTTCCGGTTCTGAAGTGGGGTTAAAATTATCATCGAGCATGACAATCCCAATATAAGAAATATGGGGAGCTTTTTCAATATCCGGACAGTAACGAAAAGAGAGAATGAGCCCAAAAGAGGTTTTGAGGATGGAAGGATTAAACGCGGTTGGATATTTCTCTAAACAGATTTGCTTTACCGATTTAATAATCTTCAGCCCCTGAAAATCTTCCATAGGGTTTGCTGTGACTTTTAAGATAGAAAAGAGAAGTGAAAATAAGAGGTAGTGTACTTTCATATTTATCTCGGAGATAGTAGGGTTCTGATCGTGTCAATGTCAACAAAGCATAAGTAAGCCTCGGAATCTTCAATCCCTAGTCCGAAAATGATTTCTTTCCCAGAATGGTCCCATGTCATTCCACAACAAAATTCAATTCCTAAGTGTTTAAAAGTAAAAGGTCTTGAGAGCTTTTTCACATTCAGTTCATTGTCCAAGAAGACTAAGCGATGAAGATAGCGGCGGGTATGGTCTTCCATATGGATGATCTCATGTACAAGTGTTAAGTACCCTTCATCAAATCGAATGGGTGCTGCAGATCCCCGAAAAGAAGAAAAATCGTGCATCGGTTGATAGCTGAGTACAACATCACATTCCCCCGTAAGTAGGTTAGGTTTAAGGACAGTGAAGGGGTCGTAAGAATAAATGAAGAATAGGTCTCTATTCTTTATGATGGGAAGCCAATTTTTTTCACATCGATTAAGATCAGGACCAATGAGTGGGATGAGTTTGTCAACAGATCCAATAGGGTGGTCTGCTAAACGACAAAGTGATATTTGGAAGTTACCAGTGGGATTTGTGTCTCCAGTTGTGCAAGAAAACCATTTTTGTTCTTGATAACTAAAAATGCGGCTATCATCTAATCCTTGGATATGAGATGCAATCCAAGATCGAACTCTCATTCGAGATAAGTTCTCTGTGATTTCATGTTGGGAGATAAGTCGAAAGTTTTTGTCATATTGAACAAGGAAGTTCCGGGTTCGAAAAATTCCAGTCGGATCGATCGTATTGAAAATTTTTGCCCCGGTTTGAGTATAATTGACCGTTCGACAAATCACTTCGTATCCTTCGTCCGTTTTGAGAAGAGAAGGGTTCATAGGATGGTACTTTTCAGAAGAATCCTCCGTAATCAATGGAAAGTCAATTGCAATCGGCATGTAACGTGCATTGGGGAGATTTTTAACATAGAAAAGAAGGTTTTTATACGTTTGATGCTTGATATATCCGGGTACGTTCCTTGTCAGCACTAAATGGTCAGCTGCATCAAAACCATCTTCTCTAAAACGAGTATAATAAGCAGCAATTGAGAGTTCTTCATTGAATCGGTAATTCTGCCCTGGCAAGGAATTGAAGAAAATCTGCTCTTCTACAGCGGGGATTTGTGATCCATATTTTGAAAATATATAGGCTAAATCGTTTTGTCCTTTCCATCGGTAATAGGTTGCTACATTCAAAAGCGGATCAGTTCGATCTGGATTGTATTGATAAGCCTCTAGATACCAAAAAAGAGCGGCGTCCCATTTCTTGAGTTCTTTGTAGCAGTCACCGAGCATGAACTTTGAAAACCAAATTTCTTCGCTATCGCCTTTCAATTCGATTCGTTTTTTATACCAATTGATGGCTTCCTCGTATCTTTTCAAGCTTTTTAAGGATTGTGCAAGGTAAAATATATATCTCTCATTATTCGGTTCTTGTCTGAGTTCTTCTTGAATTAATCGAACATTTTCTTCTTGCCGAACAAGATTATTTCCCTGATCTTCAATAACTAGGGCTTGTATTTTTTCGCACTCATAAGAAGTAGAAGAAGACCAATATTCATAAGCAAGACCATAACTTTTCCAAGGTAGGGAGGCCTTAAGTAGTTTTAAAGTGTAATTATAACAAGCAAGGGGTGATGATTTTTCTAAAATTAAATAACCATCTTTATTTAAACTATCTTTGTCGAAATTGCTAATTAATTTAACTACCATTTCACATTCTAAAGGAAGTAAGTACGTTTGGGTTAAGTCATATCCAAACTCTTTTAACATTTCCCGCGAAGCTTCTGCAGCCAAAGTTCGATTATGTCCCTGATTCTTCCAGGCGTGCTTATAAATTTTTCCACGGATTCCTGTTTCAAGCATAAAGCGTTTAATCAGTTCAAGAGTGCGGTCTTCACTCCCTACATCACAGATGGAAATGCAATCAACTATTTCTCTGACGCTATTTAAACAGTCCTCAATTACAGTCTCATCATTTTTAATAATTAAAGATAAACAGATATCCGAACAGAATAGGGTCGATCTCAATAGTAAAAGGATCAAGCAGATTTGCTTCATACGATGAAGCGAGTCTAAGAAGTTGAACAATTGTTTTAAATTAAAATAAAAAATTTACAAACGAGTTCCATTCTGCTAAAAAGAAGAAAAAGCTATCAGTATGTTGAGAAAAAAGCGGTTACTCCGTTTAGGAATTATTTCAGCCTCTATCTTGCTGCTTACTGTATTTGTTATCTTTCTACTCAGAGGACAAAATACAACGGTACCGCATAAACCTATTAAGACGGTATCTGAGTCGCCCCTTGCTTTGGGAGAAAGTGTTACATTAGAAGAAGCTTTAGAAGTTTATCAGTGGTGGAAACAACATCAAAAATCCAATACAAATGGGGCTGGTACAGAGGAGCAAGACCTCACAAGCAGTACACTACAACCAACCTCATTTCAAAAGAATCTTCCTGAAGATCCTGAGATAAAAGAGTGTGATTGGCCACTTCCAAAACGGATTTCAATCAGCCATTCGGAAGGTCAAGGACAAGGCTTTGCTTACACAACAAACTACACGACATTAATGGCGTTGTTTGGCCCTGATTATAAAGTGGGTCATATGCTGCCCCTTGTAGATGTAAGGGCTCATCGATTTAACGACAATTCCTATGCTGCGAATGTAGGAATGGTATTACGCTACATTCCTAAAAACTTTTGCCAAGTTTTGGGGTTGAATGCCTACTATGACTATAGACAAGGTTTCAAAAGGCCTCATAGTCAAATAGGTCTTGGTGTAGAAGTGCTCAGCAAGCGATGGGATTTTAGGGCAAACGCCTATGCGCCTGTGGGTAGCTTAAAACAAACAAAATCATGTCTTTTTGATCAATATGAGGGTGGTTACTATATCTTCAATCGACGCACCGAATCTTCTTTTTATAGCTTTAATGCTGAATTCGGTTGGCTAATGATTAACTCTGATCCATTTCTTCTTTACTGGGCAACAGGTCCATATTATTTATCCGGAAAGTTTAACGATAGAGCTGCGGGCTGGGAGATGCGAATGAGGCCCCAAATAAGAGATTATTTTGCGATCGATTTTAAAGTTTCGTATGACCCTCTTTTTAAAACCGTTTTTCAAGCACAGATTTTTGTCACTATACCTCTCTATCAACTCTCATCAAGTAAAAGAAAGAGTGGGCCTTGTGGCATGACAGATCGTCAGATTTATCAACCTGTTGAACGATTTGAAGTACCTCCTATTAAACGGCGCAGCTGCTGGAAGACAAATTATTGAAGAGCCCAGTCCTTCAAGGGTGGGTAAGACTGGCCTGTGATAGGTCGGTTTCTTAAATTGAGAAAGAACCCCTTCATTAAGGAAGGAGTTCTTCAAAAGTAGGCTAAAAAGTAGCTATAAAAGGTGCATAAAAAGACGCAAAAGCAGATTTTTGCATTAAGCGATAGGTTCAAGGCTGTTCCTCTCTTTCGATTCAGAGTAAGGATTGTTTTTTTTGGAAGAATCGCTATTCTTGCTTTTACATGTTTATACGCAACAGAGTCCTCCATACACTGGTTTTTTCGTCTGTGTTTCTTTTTTCTACCAGACAGCTTTATACACAAAGAAAATCGGATCCGATCCCTTCGTGTCTAAAGGAGCGTGCCTTACAGCTCAATGCAAGTTTTTCAGGGGGGAAAGGAGTCGGATACAACCATGGTTATGCAACGGTTGAGGGCTTTATAACTCCAGCACGCAGGTTACATCGCTGGACTCCATATCTCGACCTGAAAGGGCACTTATTAACAAACCATACTTTTGCAACGAATGCAGGGATTGGCATGCGTTATAGAGCTCCATCTTTTACAATTGGAATAAATAGTTATTATGATTACCGAAAGACGCACCATTTTCATTATAATCAAATTGGGTTGGGCCTAGAGGCAATAGGTTCTTTTTGGAATATCACTTTAAATGGGTATATCCCTGTTGGGAAGCAGCGTAGCCGTTTCTTTGATTTCAATCTGAAGCATGTAAAGGAGCCTGCACGGTTTGCCTATTTTGAGGGACATCATCTCTTTATCTCACTTCCAACTTCTGACGCCCTTTCTGCGAGACAAGAATTCTCATTTAAGGGAATTGATGCACGAGCAACTTTTCGTCTTTATGAAAAAGATTATTTATCGCTCGATTTAGGAACGGGGCCTTACTACTTTAGAGGGGCTTATAAACAATTCGCAGCAGGAGGACAAGCGAGCCTAACTGCGAACCTGACAGACTATCTTTCATTCACGTTTGGCAATAGCTATGACAATCTATTTTCATATAGAGCTCAAGGAACGATAAAGCTCTCTGTTCCTTTGGGAGCCACAGTCAAAAATAAGCGATCACTTTGTGGAAAATCCTCTTTTTATTTATCCCGAGTAGCTCAAGGAGCTGCACGGAACGAGATTATTGTTTTGGACGAAAGACGTAAGGTGTTGTCTGTTACGCAAGGAGGAGCTCCGGAAGTTGCAATCGACCCTCGCACAGGCCTTCCGTATGAGATTTGGTTTATCAATAATCAAAGTCACTCGGATGGAACTTTCGAAAATCCTTTTACAACGATTCAAGATGCGTTAGCAGTTGCTGCCCCTTACAATATTATTTATGTTTACCAAGGGGATGGCTCTCCTTATGACGTGGGAGTTCCGTTACTTGATGATCAACTCTTTTTGAGTTTTGGGGTGTCTCAAGTCATTCAAACGACAAAAGGGGCGGTGAAGGTTCCCCCCATGTCACCTGGGCTACCAATCGTTCAGAATTCAGGTGCCGATACGATCATTACCCTTGCAAATCGAAATACTGTCTCCGGCTTTACATTGAATGTTCTCAATACACCTAATACAGTCAGAGGCACAGGGATTGAGGGACTCTCTTTTACCAATAACACGTATCAGACCACACTCACAGCGGGGATGAATAATCTTTTTCTAACCGATTGCTCCGGGCTTTTAACTATTCAGAATAATCAATTTATGATGGATCCGGCAGACACAGGTTCAAATGGAATAGTTATTCAAGATGGGGCGAGTAAAACTTCGACATTGTCGATACAAGGGAATACTTTTTCCAACCACGCCTCACGCGCGATTAGTTTAAATTATTTCGGAAGTGGTTCTCTGACACTCGATATCTCCAATCAAAATAGCTTTACACCTCCTCAGGGACTTGGAGGGACTGCAGGAGTCGATCTTTTTACAAATGGTACAGTGACATTAAGCGGTTCTATTTCCAATCAAAATACATTCACGGGCTATACAGGAAATGCCATTAACTTGGGTTGGAATAGTACTGCGCCGCATCAACTCACGATTGCAGGTAATACAATTTCATCCGATCCAACTGCACCTGGGTCAACGGGAATTAATCTCAATGCAACGACTTCACAACCTTGTTCGATCACGATTTCCAACAATGTGATTACAGATCAATTTAGCTCAGGGATTAATCTTTATGCAGCCTTAAGCACTTCACTGAATATGAATGTCAAAGGGAACACTGTGACAGGTGCTTCTGTTCCAGGGGCTAATGGCATTCTGTTTAATGCCAATAACACGGCAATACTAACAGGGGTAATTAACAATAACATTTGCAGCAACCATTTAGGGGCCAATATCACAGGGTTCCCTAACGATTCAACACAAGTGCTGCTGACGATGGCGGGGAACACATTGACAGGGCCTACAGTGGTTCCAGGAGGCTCCTTCCCGAATGGGATTCAAATCAATGGCAGTGGTTCCATGAATTATAACCTAAATATTCATGATAATTACATTGCCGGTCATGATAATCAAGGCATCAACTTATTTGTCCAAGATACAGCGACAATAACGGCAACTGTAAACCAGAATACAGTCATTGCTCCGAACAATAGTTCAAATAATAGTGGAATTCAGGTTGGTGCGAGTAATTCCAGTGCTGTTACTTCAACGTATATCATAACGAATAATACATGTTCGGGTCACACCAATGCTAATATTCAGTCGTTCCCAAATAACTTCTCACAGATCAATTTAACCATTCGTGGAAATACTCTTTCAGGACCTACTTCACCACCGCCGGGCTTTTTCACTCAAGGGATTCAGATTTCAACTGCCAATTCTGTGATCTGTTCTCTTACGATTGATGGCCAAAATTCTTTGATGCATCACTCAAGTCAAGGAATGAACATTTTCTCCAGTGATGATTCTCAAATGACGGCCCTCATTACGAACAACACAATGGTTGGACTTGCAGGATCTAGCAACACCCAAGGAATTAGCCTGGGCTGCAACACCTCTGCGATTCCTACACATAGTTACACCATCACTAGTAATGCCTGTAGTGGACATACAGGAGCAAATATTCAATGTTTCCCAAATAATACTTCGAAGCTGAACCTCACAATTACCAATAACATACTTTCCTCAATAACAAATGGCGTTGCTGGTGTGTCGCCACAAGGGATCCAAGTAGGTTTGAATAATTCAACTTCTTTACTCAGCTTAACGATGTCTGGAAATAAATGGACGGGGCCTTCTACTTATCAACCAATGACGGGACCTCAAGGTTTTGGTTTATCGCTGAGTGATAACGCAACTGCGGCAAATGTCGTGATGACAAATAATACAGCTGTTTTAGCTATGACTTCTTATCCCAGCAACACAGGACCAACTGGAATACAGTTAAATCTCAATAATAGTTCTATTTTGACAGGGCTTACGCTGTCGAATAATAGTATCACGATTCCGTTTTCGGATTATGCGGATAATGTGGGAATACAAGGAATCCAGGTAAACATCAACGATGGTTCACTCACAGATGCAACGATCTCTAGCAATACAATCTTTTTTGCTCCGCTCACAAATCCGCTTCTTACAAACGTTGGAATGTCAGGAATACAAGTTGGTTCGGGAAATACAGCGATAGTCGGTTCCAATTTATCACCAGTGCTTATTCAAAATAACATCATTACAAATACGGAAACGGGAGCAATTGGAGCCTTTCCAGGAAGCAGCAACGATTCGTATGTTACGATTTCCAATAACACAATTTCTTTGGGACCGATGGGAACGGGAACCTCGTTTGGGGTGATCACCGGTGCACAAGGAACAGGGATCTTTCATGTGCTCATCGATGGAAATGCGATAAATGGCAATAACAGCGCCTTTTTTGGAATTGTTGCCCTCAACCAAAGTTCTGTTACCCAAGATGTCGTCGTTCAAAATAATACGATTACAAATGTCCACTCTTCACAGTTTGTAGGGGGTGGAATTGGAACAATATCTCAAGGGACAGGCCATTTAAATTCTTGTCTTATCAACAATGCCTTAAGCGGCAATACTCCCAGCGGGATTGCAGCTCTTGATTCAACCATAGCAGGAGGGCTTGGAGGTACGATTTGTGTGAAATTCTTAAATAATCATGGAGTCGGTGCTCAAAGTCCAGATGGATATACGTTGATTAAAGATCCAGGTCAACCTATTACAAGCTTTACCTATGAAGATGCAGGTGGCAATACGGGAACATTTATATTCGTGCCAAGCCCAGGGGATTTTACGGCAGGTTCCTGTTTATCTTGTCCTTAGATGGATTAAAAAGGCTTTTGGGGCTGTGCAATAAGTGTTGTCGGAGTTAAAAGGATCAGAGCTGTAAGCCACTGACGAGAGATTTTCATACAGATTCCTATTTTAATTGATGAATACCTTAAAATTTTTTTTGTTAAAATGGTTAAAACCAGCGTTAATCTAAAAATAGAATGGTTTTTAGGTCTATAAAGCCTAGATCTTAGAGAATGGATTAAACTTTTAGATAACGCGGAAGTCGCGGACTTGCAGTTGGATGCTGGTTTTGTTCAGGAAGGTATTGATATGAGGGCTAAAGGCGAGGTGAAGGGAGAGGTTTTTCTTGAGGAGCTCAGGACGTCTATCGGCCATTCCAAAGCCGATCCCTTCGAGCATGCGGTCATTTTGGTCGAAGTAGAGTTTAAGATGAGATTTGCCGACGATTTTAGGAGGCCAGATTTGTTTCACATCACAGTAAAAGATGGGGACGGGGTTGCCGTTTCCGAAAGGCTCTAGAAGATGGAGCGATTCCATGAAGTCGAAAGTGAGGTCACCGAAGGAGATTTTTGCATCAAGGTGAAGCTTTGCACGGATATCTTGTTCCTTGAGAGAGCGGTTGACGGACTGGATGAATTTGTTTTTAAATGCATCGATGTTTTTCTCTGCAATCATCAGGCCCGCAGCGTAATCATGGCCTCCGAAGTTTAGGAGGAGGTCTCCATTTTCTTTAAGAGTGGGAAGGAGAGGGAATTCGGAGATCGTTCGCATCGACCCTTTGCCGATTCCATCATCAATCGCAATAACAAGGGTGGGACGGTTGTATTGTTTTGCAATCCGGGCTGTAATAATGGGAATGATGCCAGGGTGCCATTTTTCGGAGTGAATAACAATCGCTTTTTCTTGAAGGATTTCAGGATTTTTGGCGAGAAGTTCATCGATATCTTCTGAATCTTTTCTCTCAATTTTTTGCCGTTCTAGGTTGTGATTCTCAAGTTCTTTGGCAAGGATTTCAGCGTCGTGAGGATCGCGGCAGAGAAGGATTTTCACACCTTTATTCGGGTCGGCGATTCGGCCGAGACTATTAATGCGAGGGGCGACTTTAGATGCGATTTCAAGAGGAGTGATTTCGGAGAGACGGACGTCTGAAAGTTGGCAAAGTTTACCGAGTCCAATCCGTTTCGTCTTCCGGAGTTGTCGCAAACCATACCGAACGAGGATCCGATTTTCTCCTACAAGTGAGCCCATATCTGCAATTGTTCCAAGAGCGACCAAATCAAGGTACCTCTTAAGATCGATTTTTCCTGAGCTGAGTTTACCTTCTTCAACGAGTTGATTCGAAACGGCATGGGCCAGTTTGAAAGCAACCCCTACACCGGTGATTTCACGGTTCGGGTAGGTGCTGCCTTGGACTTTGGGATTCAAGGTTGCAATACAGTGGGGAAGGCGGGCTGTCGGCTCATGGTGGTCGGTGACAATAATATCAATTTTGCGGTCAGCTGCATCTTTTGTCTCGCTTGCGGCAGTGATCCCGCAGTCCACCGTGATAAGGAGTGTGCACTCTTTAGAAGTAGCGTAAGAGAGAGCGTCTAAAATTAAACTTTGGTTGAGAGCAATCCGATTTGAAATGTAAGAGAAAACAGGAACGCCGAGGTATTCGAAAAATTCAGTGAGAAGGGTAGTGCCAGTGATTCCGTCGACGTCATTGTCGCCATAGATCAAAATCTTTTCTTTATTTTCAAGTGCCTTAAGAACTCGATGGACGGCTTTGTCCATGTCGAGAAACAGGTCGGGATCATGCAGTTCAGGGAGCTTTGCATATAGAAAATCATGGATTTCATCGAGGTCATCGAATCCACGCGAGACAAGGACCTGCGCAGTGACGGGATGGATATTAAATCCATCCACAATCTCTTTAATCCAAGCGGGATCTTGCTTTGGATAGACCCAGATCGGAGAATCAGATCCTTTCGATTTAGGGTTCATCTATAACAAGTCTCCCCTGTTTTTGCAGCTGTCGATTGTGGAAGAATTGCATGAGAGGAGCAGCGATAAACAGAGAGGAGAGAGTTCCAAAGATGACACCGATGGCCATGATCAATGCAAATCCAAAAAGAGTGCTTCCTCCAAGGAGGATGAGCGGGATCAGCACGAGCAAGGTAATTCCTGACGTCATCAGGGTTCGGCTCAGTGTCACATTTAAAGCATGGTTGATAATTTCTGTAAGGCTTCGCTTTCTCATATGTCGAACATCTTCGCGGATTCTATCAAAAACAATAATTGTGTCATTTAAAGAATATCCGACAATGGTCATGAGTGCTGCCACTGTATGGAGATCGAGCTGAATAGGAACTCCCATCACATTTAGGATGGCTAGAACTCCTAAACAGAAGATCACATCGTGGAGAAGACAAAGTGTTGCGGAGATCGCATATTTGTATTCGAAACGGAAGGTGATGTACGCCAAAATACACAGAAGCGCGATCGTAATACCGATGAGCGCGCTGGTGCGCATTGAGTCAGACATTTGTCCTGAAATCGCTGTCCAGTTCTCACCTAGGTCTTGAAGAACAGGCGCACTTAAAGAGATGTTAGAAGCTTGAAGAACACCGACGATCCAAACAATTTTTGGATTCGATTCGTACGGATATCCACCGACGCCACTTATTTCGGGGAGTTGGTAGAAAGGGCGTCCTTTTTGTTCTAAGCTGCGGCTTAAGAAAATCCGAACCTGGTTGGAAGGGTTAAGCTCCCGAATTTGGAGCTCTTGTGCCGAGATCCCTTGTTTGATAAGAGCATCTTCAACTTGTGCTCGATAGTTTTTCTGACCATTCACAGGAAGATCGACAGTGAGAGCATAACCACCTGTAAAATCCATTCCTAAAATGTTTTGCTTATGTGCCACTAAAAGGAACGAACCAATCAGAATCACAACGGCTGAAACAATCAAGGTCGGTTTTGTAAACTTTAAGAAATTAAAATGGGCTGACTTAATGAAGTTTGACATTTTAAGTTCGCGGTGCTCAGGATTTAAAACCCACTGGCTAAAGAAGAAGCGGGTCATAAAGACAGAGGAGAAAAGGGACGAGACAATCCCGATAATGAGTGTGACGGCAAATCCACGGATCGGACCTGCATCGAAGTTCAGCAGAATGAGTGCTGCAATCAGTGTGGTGATATTGGAATCGATAATCGCAGAAAAGGCTTTTCGATATCCTGCATGTACGGCAGACGCAATACGGCCTGTGATTGCAAACTCTTCGCGGATTCTTTCGAAAACCAGCACGTTAGCATCAACTGACATGGCGACTGTTAAAATCACCCCTGCAATTCCCGCCAGTGTTAGCGTTGCGCCAAGATTTTGGTAAGCGGCCCACATGATCAGAAGGTTAATCAAAACTGCAACCGAGGCAACGACTCCACCAAAACGGTAGTAAGCAACCATCGTACCCATCGCTAAGACAAGAGAAATAATCGTGGCGATGATTCCATGGAGACGTTCTTTGCCACCTAGTTCGGGGCTGACGTTTTTCTCAGATAGAATATGAGGTGTAAAGCTGAGAGATCCGGCTTTGAGATCAGACTCTAAGCGGTTGATTTCACGCTGTGTAAAACTTCCTGTAATCGAAGCACTATCTCTCAGAGCTGAATCAAGCGTCGGAGCGGTAATGACAGAACCATTTAAAATCACGGCCATTCTCCAGCCATGTCCGCGAGAGTAGGCTTCATTCGGTGTGCCAGAAAGTTTTTCTTTTGCAAACTGCGCTGTCCAAGCTTGTAGGTCATCACGCGGAGAAATCTTTACACCGTCTTTGCCGCTATTAGAACTTTGAACTCCAAAGGCAAGGAAGTTTCCTTTTGAGGGATCGTAGTTTGCGCGGATGTTATCTAAACTCGATCCTTCCAGCGCGTAATTTCGGAAAACAATGAGCAGCGGATGGGTTTGTCCGTGCCAGTCTGTAAAATCATTTCCTCGGTAGAGGGTGATTTTGGAGAAGGTGGTGTCAAAGAGCGAGCTTCCATTGCTATCTTGTGGATGGGCTAAGCGGAGTCCTTGGTCATAGAGAGTTTGTGCTGCTGCGCTACGTGGTTGTACAGCATCTGCATTGGAGGATTCTCCATATAAATGGCGCCAGGCAATCGTATTGATTTCATCACTCTCTTTTTTGCCAGTGACGACAGCTTCGTTCCACACTTCTTGGAGGAAGCGGTGGGTTGTTTCAGCAAGGCTGGGATTTGTCATGAATTTTTCATTCATGATATGGAAGTACATCGAAGAGGCTTTCACAAGTTCTGCTGCAGAAAGTGACTGGGAGCCAGGGAAGTCCAGAGCAATCGAGTTTCCTTCTTGTCGAATACTGACTTCTGCAATCCCCATTTTATTAACACGGGCGTACAGCTCGTTGATCCCTTGCTTGATGTCGTTTTCGTTGGCGACAACTTTATTGTTACTATCACGTAGCTCTAGTTGCACAGTTTTTCCACCGGAAAGGTCAAGACCCCACCGAATCACCTTTCGCTCATCGCCTCTAAAATATTTCACGGCGCTGAGTTTTAAATTGTCGAGAAGGGCATTTTTTGTCGGAGCAGGAACATCAAACTTAGTGACTCCGCGGACATCGACTTGTGCAGCACGATAATCATCTCTCCACTTCAGGAGATCTTCGTGGATTTGGTTGTCGATTTTATTTTCAGTTAAAATCCGTTGCTCTAAATTAGAAAATTCTAAGATGGCATACCGTTTTGTCCCATGAACAGAGAAATTTTCACGGGTGGCTCCTAAGAGATCTTGGTAGTAATCTTCTTGTTCAAAAATGAAATCAGATTTGTATTCATTAGCAATCGGATAGGCACTTCCTGAATAGCCGACAAACCCACTTTTTTGAAGTAGTGTGCGCAGTTCATTGAAGTCTTGGATGAATTGCTTAGCTCCCTCAGAATCGCCATTTTCATAACGGTGGATAATTTTATCGACCCCTTTTGCTATGACGTAAATCGAATTCATCTTAAAGCCTTTCGGAGGCATCTGATTCAGCATGGAAGGAGAGAAGACAACAAGCCCTAACTTTTTTTCTGAGGGGGCGAGTTTTTGATATGTCTCATAATCCCAGATCGGGAAAACAGTCCTTTGCAGGTCAGGATGTCTGGGTGTCCAACTACTGACAAGAGAATCTTTTAAAGTGGTTGTTTCTGCTTTTGCAATGTTGTAGAGTTTCAAAGCCAAAAGGGATTGAGCGTCGGGTAGATCGTTTAATGTCACAACAAAATGATCAAGGAGAGGAACAACTTTTTCACCGGAAGAGCGTGTTAAAGAGGCGATTTCGTTGTAAATCACTTGATCGATTCTCTCATGATCAAGACCTGTCGATTGTTGTCTTAAACTTTGAATATCGGAGTAAAGGTTGAGCGTCGCTTCCCCTTTGTTCCAATCCATCGTGATGCTCTCGACAAGGAAATTACTTCCTTGAAGAGGAAATGTTTGCAGGGTGCCCAGTGGAGCAGCTTTGAGAGCGGCTGTCATGGTGTTAAAGGTCAGAGGAGTTTTACCAGCCGAAAATTCAGACATATATTTTCGGATGAGGGAAGTCGCATCGGAAAGAATCTCTTCTCTCTGTTCTAAGAAGGCTTTTTTCTGCTCGATAATTACGGCTTGCTCACCCGTTTCTTGCGCGAGACCGATTTTCTCAAGGCGTGTTTGGGCCTTGAGATTGTCGAGTGCTGAAACCCATGCTTCAATGAAGCTTCTTCCAGAGCCGGCTTCATTCTGTGAGAACGTAGCAAAATATCTCTGGCGGATCGAGGGGTTTTTCTCAAAAACTTTTGCAACGCTAAGCATGTTTTGGGAAACCTGTACAAGAAGATCTTGTGCAGCAGGATCTTGGACGTTGTTTAAAGCTGTTTGGATGAGAGAGCTGTTTTCAGAAGGGCCGCCTAAGGCAGTTCCTAAAAAAACCATCCGGTCGTTAATGAGGGCTCGATAAAATTCGGTGGGATCCCCTTGTTTGTCTCGCAGAGTTGTGTATTGGAAATAGGAGCTTAACTCAGGTTTGCTAAAGTGAATTGGAATTCGTCGTTGGACCGTAACTGTTTTACTAGTTGGGTCTGGATCTTGCAGGCTCAATTGTGCAGGTTGAAATCCAATTAAACTGCCAGCGCGTGGGAGAAATTTACGGAACTTCTGCGCCTCCATTGGATCGCTAAATTTCACTTGCAGGACTTGAGGATTTTGGGGATCGATTTGGACTGAAAGGGGTTTGACATGGATTAATTTTGCAAATGACTCTACCCAGGATTTCGACTCACTCTCCAGTGAGTTGACGCGCTCTGCAATGGCAAGAGCAACACTTTCGGCTCGTTTGGGTTCAATGGGAGATTTCAGAGGCTTCGTATAAAAGAAAACCGTCGGTAAAATGTTATAAACTGTCAGTACGAGTACGCCGATGATAAGGAAAAGATGCCACTTCTTGGGTCGTTCCATGAATATATCCTTTGACAAATCACTCAGGATACCCCACCTCTTCCCCAAAATTCAATCAAATTCCTGAAATTGTTAAACACCATTTTTAAAAATTTCTTTTTTTGTTAGATCTCCTTATGCTTTCTATTTCCCTTCATTGAAAGGGAGGGTGTATTTATTGCTTAAGGGATTTCGATGAAAACAGAATCTGCTCCTTTAGAAGATCAGCCTAAGCTCGACATGGATCGAATTCCTAAACATATAGCGATTATTATGGATGGAAATCGTCGGTGGGCAAAAAATCAAGGCCTTCCTTCAATGGTGGGGCATTGGCATGGAGCAGAAGCTCTTTCTAAAATTGTTGAAGCTGCAGCGACAATGGGTGTCAAAGTTTTAACCGTCTATGCTTTTTCAACAGAAAATTGGAAGAGATCTCCTGAAGAAGTCGATTCGATCATGAAGCTTTTCCGGATGTATTTAATTGGTCAAAAAGAGCGGATGGTCCGTGAAGGAGTTCGTTTAGGCACAATTGGAGATACACGCCGTTTCCCTGAGAATGTAAAAGAAACTTTAGATGAAGTGAAAAAAGCAACAGCGGGTGGAGATAAAATCGATCTCGTTCTGGCTGTAAATTACGGGGCACGGGATGATATTCGCCGGGCTCTAGTTTCGATTGTTGAAGATTGTCAATTGGGGAGACTTCAAAAAGAAGATATCACGGAAGCGCTCATTTCTCGGTATTTGGATACTGCCCCTTGGGGGGATCCTGAACTTCTAATTCGGACCAGTGGGGAAAACCGTTTAAGTAATTTTTTACTTTGGCAGATTTCGTATGCTGAGGTATATATCACCGATATTCTTTGGCCCGATTTTAATGAGCTAGAGCTTGGAAAAGCTATTGCGACTTATCAAAAACGTGTGAGGCGTGTGGGATGTTAAAGTTCAAAAGAGAATTTTATAATCGATTAGT
Organism: uncultured bacterium; assembly: GCA_964571465.1. GTDB lineage: Bacteria > Chlamydiota > Chlamydiia > Chlamydiales > Rhabdochlamydiaceae > PALSA-1444. The sequence goes on along the minus strand of CAZNAR010000001.1, from coordinate 633,379 downwards.
GGTCTCTGCAATTGCAATTTCGATTGTTGCACTGCTTATTGGCTTTGCTTACCACCCTTGGGTCAACTTATTGCTCGTGCTGACGATTGCTGTCTTAACAGGGGTGGGAGTTTGGGAATATGCAAAACTGGCTCAAGCCAAAGGGATTGAACCTGCTAAAACACTCATGGTGATTGTAGCAACCTTGGAGGTGCTTGCTCTCTATGCAGCACTTGCCTATCCGGAGTGGGCGAGGTTTGCACTTCCCATGACCGTGATTGGTTTTATTTCATTCTTTGTTGCTCATTTTCGGAATTGTGAAAATGCTCTTCTTCATGTCGCTGTTGAGTTTTTTGGAGTTTGTTATCTGGCGATCCCCTTTAGCTTTATGCTGGCTATTTTGTATCCTGAGGCGGGAACAGAAGATGGAAGATTTTGGCTAATCTATCTGATTGCTGTAACAAAGATTACTGATGTCGGTGGATATTTTGTTGGAAAACTGATTGGAAAACGTCCCTTAGCCCCGCAACTGAGTCCAAAGAAAACAGTGGAAGGTGCGATCGGAGGTTTTTGTTTTGCGGTCGGGATGAGTTTGTTTTTAGCTTCTATGGGTCATCTTTTAGGATTAGAACTGTCTTATTTCAATGCAACATGGCTTGGAATGTTGATCGGCGTTCTTGCTCAAGTGGGAGACCTTGCTGAATCTGTGCTAAAAAGAGATGCTCTTGTGAAAGATAGTAATAAAATCCCTGGAATTGGAGGTATACTCGACATGATGGATTCTCTTCTTCTCACAGCGCCTGTTGTTTACTTTTTCATCCGATCGATATGATAGTTACAATAGATGGCCCGGCAGGGACAGGAAAAACAACCGTTGCACAAAGAGTTGCAAAAGCGCTCAATCTCCCTTACTTTGACACAGGGGCTATGTATCGCTCTGTGGCCTATGTCCTCCTTCACGAAAAAATTCCTCTCTCAGATGAGAGACGGATCAGCGAGCTCTTAGCGAGTTTACAATTTGAAATCCGCTCGACAAGTGGAGAGCATCGTTACTTCGCCAATGGCATGGATGTGACGGAAGTGATTCGATCTCCTGCAGTCACAAATATTGTCTCTCCTGTTTCTGCGCTTCCTGTTGTTCGAGAAGCGCTTTGGAAAATTCAGCGACGTTTTGCTAAAAAACAAGGGGGAGTTTTTGAAGGTCGTGATATGGGAACCGTTGTGTTTCCTAAAGCCGAATACAAAATTTTCCTAACAGCCAGACCTGAAGTGAGAGCTGAAAGACGCTTAGCAGAGCTGAAAGAAAAACGGCCAAGTGACGTCAAAAATACGACGCATGAACAAATGATTCAAGAGCTAATCAAAAGAGACGAGATCGATTCAACACGAACAATTGCTCCTCTTTTATGTCCCAAAGATGCCTATACTATCGACACGTCCGAGCTCAATTTAGATGAAGTTGTCGCTCGAATTTTAGAATATTACCAGAAAAAAAATCGACGACCTTCATGGATGCAACCTAGAGGGGTGCCCCTTCTTTACCGCTTTGTTCTATTTTCATCCTGGATGATAGGAAAAATCTTTTACCGCCTCAAAGTCTATGGATTGGAACATTTTTATCCGCGCGGGGCTATTTTAGCGGCCAATCACACCTCCTTCTTAGATCCTCCAATTGTATCGACATCTTGGCCTGAAGTCGTTCATTTTCTAGCACGTAAATCTCTATTCCGTTCCAAAATTTTCGGTGGCTTCATCCGTCGTCTTAATTCCCATCCTGTCTCTGGTGAGCCAGGGGATATTCAAGTAATGAAAACAGTTGTTTCTCTTTTAGAAGAGGGGCATAAAGTGGTTCTCTTTCCCGAAGGGACGCGCTCGGAAAACGGTGAACTGCAATCAGTTAAGCCCGGACTTGGGCTTCTGGTTGCCCGCTCAAAATCGGCGATTATCCCTGTCTATATTCAGGGAGCCTATGAGGTCTGGGGTAGAAAGCGAAAGTTTCCCCGTCTCTTTGGAAAAATTCGATGTGTCTTTGGATCTCCGATTACATGGGATTCAATGGCAGGCTACGATAAGAAAGAGGCGCAAGTTCTTTTAGCAGAAAGGCTTGAAACAGCTTGGAAAGGGCTTAGAGAGTGGCTTGAAAAGGGTGCGATCGGCATCCCACCATAAAGAGTTGCGGCTAAGATGATTTGAACATCCACCGAGTTGCCTCGACTAGAACCTGAATCTAGCGCGTCTGCCAATTCCGCCATAGCCGCAAATGATGACATTATACCTCTCCCTTGCTTTTTCGAGAATCGGTTGTTATCATTAGGTATATAGGAGTCACTATGAGCGAGCACATTCAAAAAATCACCGAAGACCAATTTGAAAATACAATTAAACAGGGAGTCACGCTTGTCGACTTTTACGCCGACTGGTGCGGTCCTTGTAAAATGATCACTCCACATCTTGAAACAGTTGCTCAAGAGCTCAAAGGTCAAGCCTCTATTATTAAGGTTGATGTCGATCGTGCACAACGTGTTGCTTCGACGTATCAAGTCACCTCAATTCCTACACTCATCCTGTTTAATAATGGGAAAGAAGTCGATCGGATTGTGGGCGTTCGAAACGCTAAAGATATTAAAGAATTTATTCTGACCGCAAAAAATTAATTCTCTGTCCAGCCAAAGACATCCCGAATGATCGACCAACGACGTTCGGGTGTTGTTGCAATATTCGTTTGCCCTAAGACCCAAATGTTGTATTGCTGATCGGTGAGTTGTTCATTTTTTTTCAGATCGAGCCAAAGATTGAGATAGGAGAGCAGGATATCGGCTCCTTGGGCCACACCGTATCCAAAAATATCTTTTGCAATTTGAGGCTCTGGATAAACAACAGTGTATTCAGGGTTCGTCAAGCTCCAAGAAATCTGCTGAAATTCTCCACGGAATAGAACATCATTGGGATAGTGTTTGATATAGTCTTGGTAGGTATTGACAATCGCAAGCTTGGACTCTGGAACAAGTGCCCTGGCAAGCTGCTCATAAGCAGTTCCTCTCCGAACGACTAAGCGGACACGATGATTTTGAATGATACTTGCAAGAGATGTGTAGGTTTTCTTGAATTTCTTTTTCATCAGGAAAATCATCCGAGATTCAAGATACGGATTTGTGAAAGCTATTTTCTTGAGGCGGTGTTCATTGACTGTTACCGATGACATGGCTATATCGTAAAGACCTTGATTCAGTTCTTCTTCAAAGTGGGAGAGTCGGATAGGGACAAGTTCTAAATCACATTGTAGATCTTTCGCAAGAGTATAGGCAAAGGCCATATCATAACCGACGAGCTCTCCTTGGGTGTTTGGAAAGCAGAAAGGAACGGACTCGGGGTTATAGCCGACACGCAGAACTTTGGAAGAAAGAATTCTATTGAGAGGCTCTCCCGATCTTGGAGCCGGAAGAGGGTCGTGTTTGCTGTAGACTTTAACTTTGATCGGCTGCGCGATCGACATCTCATAAATCCCTTTGCTAGGGTTTGCAATCGGTGGCAGATGAATCCAGTTTTTGAAAATGAGCACAAAAGCAAAGACGGGACCTAAAATCAGTGCCGATTGTTTGAGAACTATTTTCCCGTCCCATTTGAGTAATCCGTGACAACTGAGTGCAATGACTAAAGAGAGGCTGGCAATTTCCATGACAGAAATCATCGACTGAAATCCGGCGGTAAAAGGGAGGGTCGTCAGGTAGGTATCAACCGCTGTCAGTGGCAATCCTAATGTGTCGAGAAGAAAATTAAGTGAATTGATCCATGATCCTAATCCAATTGCACCGAGACTTGTTAAGAAAGTGGTCAAGAAAAGTTGGAGTTGGGATTGACCTTCTAGTGGAATTTGATAAAAGGCCGCGATAAAGAAAATGAAGACCGCGATAAACAGAGAGCCCAGAGGTAAGTTAAAGATAACTGAGACAATTCCTTGAATTTGGTCTCCCATCGAAGCGTCGCTTCGTATTTCATCTTTATGGTAATAATGGTTCACTTCTCGTTTAATCAGCTCGATCAAGAAGGGAAGCGTCACGATCACTAAGTTGGTTGTAAACGCCACGATCATGAGGGGGCTTAATGTTTTAAGCCAGTGTTTAGCAGGGATCACTGTCAACATCCCAACAATGCGAGGAACAACCCAGAACACTAAGAGTGAAATCCCTAAAATATATAAAATTAAATACGTTCCGATTTGTTTGAAGGTTGTCAGTTGCATCGTGCCAATCCGATCAGCAATGATCAAAAACGTTCCAATAGGCGTAATGCGACTAATCCAACCTGTGATTTTTGTTAAAGAATCGACGAGTGTATCGAGCACACCCATAAATGGTTGTTTATCTTTCAAATGCATCAGCGAAATACCAATGAGGAGCCCAAAGACGACGACTGCTGGAATGAGGTTGTTGGAGAGGGCAGAGAAAATATTGGATGGGATGAGGAGCTCAGCAAAGTTAATCGTGCTAGGCTTTGCCATACTATAGGATGAAAAGGCGGCGCCGTGTGTGCGTGGGAATAAATAAACAGTGATGTAGATGGCAACGATATTGATCGCCCACATGCAGCTGATGAAAAGGAGGCCTTTTCTTAAAATATCTTTGGCCGCCGAATACCCCAGTTTCCCAATTCCATGCATAACAGCGCAGATCAGGTAGGGAATAGTCGTGATTTTTAAAATCAGGATATAGGCGTTTTCCCATGGAGAAAAAATGGAACAAAGATCGCCTAGGAAAATACCGAAGAAAATGCCGAGAAGAGCGGCAACAAGCATTTGAAAAGAGAGAGATCGTTTAAAAAAAGCTATCATCTGTATTGATTTTGACGCCAGGCTTCGTAAACCACAATTGCAACGGAATTCGATAAGTTTAAACATCGAACCCCGGGTTTCATGGGAATCGTGTAAAACTTATCATGCCATCTCTCGTGGAAGGTCTTGGGCAGCCCTTTTGTCTCCGAGCCGAAAATTATATGATCACCAGGGCGGAAGTCAATAGTTGCGTATGTTTTTATCGCTTTCGATGAGAAAAAGTAAAAAGGAGTCTTCAGATTTTCAAGGTACTCTTCAAAACGGTCTTCTTGACGGACTGAGACACCTTCCCAATAATCGAGTCCTGCCCGCTTGAGCCACCGATCTGTCATACTAAAGCCCAGGGGAGGAACTAAGATGAGAGAGGAACCTGTACAAGCACAGGTTCGAACGATATTACCGGTATTTTGAGGAATTTCTGGCTGATACAGGACAACAGTAGAGTTATTCATGAATTTCTTGCCGAATATGAGTCCATTGCTCTGGCGGAATTTCGGCTCCAATAATTGAAATCACATGGGATGCTAGGATAGCGCCAAACCGGAGGCTTTCGGTCAAAGATTTCCCGGTGAGGTAACCATGCAAAACCCCACTTGCAAAGTAATCTCCTGCCCCTGTTGTATCGAGGGGAAACGCTTCGAATGCATGTTGATAGGCAAACTCTTTACCCCTAAGAGCGTATGCCCCCTCTTTCCCTGCTGTTACAACCACCATTGGAGTGCGCTCACCCAGCCACTGGCACGCTTCTTTAGGAGAAAGACCTGTTAGGGCTGACGCTTCATCTTTATTGCAAAAGAGGATGTCAATTTCACTCAGTAAATCTAAGATCAATTCTCGATGGGCTTGTACGATCTCAAAACTCGCTAGATCCATCGATATTTTTGCGCCGGCGTCTTTTGCCTTGGTGACAAGTATTTTAGCAAACGCCTCATCATGAAGCTGGTACCCTTCTAGATGGAAAAGTTTAATTCCTTCATATATTGTAGGACTTAAGTCTAAGTCGGCACGGTGGGTGCAAGCCCCTAGAAATGTTCTCATTGTGCGATCTCCATCAGGAGTCACAAAACAGATCGATTGACCTGTCTGTGTGGGGACCCGCTTCAGAGAGGCTTCAATCCCAATTCTCGTAAGGGCTGAAAGGAAAAAATCACCAGTCAAATCGGTCCCAATTTTACTGACAACGCGGCATCGATGTCCCAGATGTGAGAGTCCTTTCATGATATTGATGCTACTGCCTCCCGGTGACATGTGAGCTTTGAGGTCTTTCTCTGTAAGGATTTTTTCTAGCAGTGTTTCTTCAATAAGTTGAGAGCCACCTTTATTCCCCGGGATTGTTTTCAAATACTCTTCTTCCACAAAAATAATATGATCGACCAGTGCATCACCGACCACGAGAACTTCAGCGGTTGCTAGAAAAATAGTAGGAAAAATAAAAGAGATGAGAAATCGTAGGTCCATCTAAAGCCCTTTTGAGGCGGAGATATTAAAAGACCTACGATTCAAATGACAAGTGTTATCTAATAACTTTAGGCTCTTCGAAAGGAGAAGCAATCTCAGGGTTTCCTTTCGACTTCGGAGTCGTTGTCGATAAAGCATCGAGAGACTCTGTATGGGGAGCGTTGGCTTGGACCACTTCAATCTCAAATGTTAAAAGAGAGTTAGGTGGAAGAGTTCCCCGTGTTCCAAATCCTAAATCAGGGTGGATGAAAAGAGTTCGCTTTTCCCCTTCTTTCATTCCGAGGAGTCCTTTTTGTAAGCCGGGAAGACTTTCATCGAGGTGGAACATTTCGTCTTCTGTCGAAGCACCAAAGACAGTCCCATTGAGGAATTTTCCTGTGTAACGAATCAAAGGAGAAGAGTTTTCATCGATAACGGCTCCCTTACCTTCATGGGTCACTTTGTATTGTAGCTTCCCTTCTTCCAGGATATGAATTCCATCCGCTGTTTTATTGGTTTCAAGAAACGTTTCGGCTTCTTTTAAATTTTCAGAGGCAGCTTCTTTATAGACAGTTTCTTGCACAGCTGCAATTGCTTGAACGCATTCCATTTCACTCATCGGGGCATTTTTCCCTTCAGAGGCGTCTTTAAGACCTTGAATCACTTTAGCGATATCAAACTTCATCCCCATTGTTTCGAGGTTTTTCCCGAGAAGATGGCCAAACGCTTCAGAAATCTTTTCAACATCAGGCTTTGCCTCTTCTACAGGAGCAGCTTCTTCTGCAGAAAGAAAACCAATGCAAAGTAGGGATGATAAAAGCTTTTTCATAATTAACCTCATTAGCTCTTAAATTACATGTAGATAATGTTTAATTCCAAGTCATTTCTACAGGAGTAGCTTTGATTTCTAACTCTCGTAATTGCCGTTCTGCAACAGAGGAGGGTGACTGCATCATTAAGTCACTGGCTCTCTGTGTCTTAGGGAATGCAATCACATCGCGGATGTTTTCAGTTCCACAGAGTAGCATGACAAGTCGGTCTAGACCGAGGGCCAAGCCTAGATGTGGAGGGGTCCCATACTTCAGAGCTTCAACAAAAAAGCCAAATTTCTCTTCGATCTCTGCTGGGCTGAGTTGGAGGATTTTGAAGATTTTCTCTTGGAGGTCCCCTTGGTGGATCCTTTGAGAACCGCCTCCGACTTCGTATCCATTCAGGACAAGGTCATAAGCGAGTGCTCGAACTTTCAGAGGGTCTTGGTCTAAGAGATGGATATCATCTGGATGGGGAGCTGTAAAGGGATGGTGCTCGCTTTCAACTCGCGACTCTTCGGCATTCCACTTCATCAGAGGGAAGTCGACAATCCATAAGAATTTTAGGCTTCCTTCGGGAATTAAATTCCGCTCTTTAGCTAAATGGCGGCGTAAATGATCAAGTCCTTGATTGACCCGTTCAGTAGGGCCTGCAGCGATGAACAATAAGTCGCCCTTATTCAGCTCTGTTCGGGAGAAAATCGCTTGCATCGCTTCTTCGGAGAAGAATTTTGCCACACTCGAGGTGACACCTTCTTCAGATCGTTTGACCCAGGCAAGTCCTTTCAGTCCAAACTGCCCAACGAATTCTGTATATTTATCAATCTCCTTACGAGAAATGGTGCTGCCACCCGTGACTTTAATCGCTTTGACGCAGCCACCGCTGGAAAGTTGATCTAAAAAGACCGTGAAAGTGGATGCTCTAGCAATTTCATCTAAACGAATGAGCGGCATTCCAAATCTGAGATCGGGTCGATCGGTTCCGTAGAACTCAACCGCTTCTGCATATGACATACGAGGAAAAGGCGTGGGAACATTTTTAAATAGCCGCGCCATGAGCCCTTCGAGCATCGTCATGAGATCTTCTGGTATGCCAAAGCTCATCTCGATGTCGACTTGCGTAAACTCAGGTTGCCTGTCGGCTCTTAAATCTTCATCCCTAAAGCACGTCGCTATCTGGAAATACCGATCCATCCCAGAGACCATCAGTAGTTGTTTGAAAATTTGAGGCGATTGGGGGAGTGCATAGAAATTTCCAGGATAAACTCTTGAAGGAACAAGATAGTCACGCGCCCCTTCTGGAGTTGACTTTGCAAGAATAGGAGTTGAAATCTCAATGAATCTGTTCGCATGCATATAGTTGCGAATCACGTGCATCGCATCGTTCCGCGCGAGGAGATTTTTAGCGATGTCACCGCGTCGAATATCCAAATAACGGTACTTCAGCCTCAGCTCTTCATTTACGTCGATCACTTCATCTGAGATCGAGAAAGGAGGGGTTTTTGCGGACGACAGAATTTCAAGCTCTTCCACCGTGATTTCGATTTCTCCAGTAGCCATACGACTATTGGCCATCCCTTGAGCACGGGGTTTGACAGTTCCTCGAATCGAAATCACCCATTCAGAGCGGAGCTTGTAGGCTTTATCGTGCAGGGCTTGATTAACATTCGGATCGAAGACGAGTTGTGTCAGACCAAAGCGATCGCGAAGATCAATAAAGATGAGGCCCCCTAAATCGCGTCGTTTATGGACCCAGCCTGATAAAGTGACTTGGGTTCCTGCTGTAGTAAGTGTCAGCTCACCACACGTGTGAGTTCGTCGATAGTCGAATTTCATTTGGTTCTTTTCTCCAAGAAAGTTTCCAGATCACTCCACGCGATCTTCTGAGCGGTGCGGGTGAGCATCTCTTTCACTTCAATTTGTTCTTTCATCAGCTCTTCTTCACCTAGCACGACACAGTAAGTTGCGTTGAGTGTGCTGGCGAGTTGAAGGCCGTGTTGAATTTTTTTTCCTGACAGGTCGATTTCAACTCTCCATCCCAAATGACGGAGCTCAAGTGCTTTTTGAAAACAGACCTCGAGACTTTTTTCTCCGATGGGAACAAAAAACAAATCGGGATGTGAGGGAGCAGGAAATGTAACTTTTTCATGTTCCATTGTCTGGAGTACGCGCTCAAGCCCTGTTGCAAAGCCCACTGAAGGAAGAGCAGGTCCACCTAGAGTTGAGAGAAGACCATCGTATCTTCCACCTGCGCCGATGGTATTATGTGCTCCCAGACCTTGAGACATCACTTCAAAGACCGTTTTGTTATAATAATCGAGTCCTCGAACAAGCTTAGGATCAATCACGAAAGCGATTCCGTTCATCTTAAGAAGTTTTTGTACCTCTTTAAAATGGGACGTCGCTTCTTCACTGAGATAATCTATCAAAGAGGGAGCTCCTTCCAGTAATTTTTTGTCTCCTACATCCTTCGAATCTAAAATGCGTAAAATATTTTTCGTGAAACGGATTTTACTATCTTCGGAAAGGGCTTCAAAATGGGGTTTGAGAAAGGCTGTTAACGCCTCTCGATAGGCAGCGCGTGACGCTTCATCTCCGACAGAGTTCAAATGAACAACCAGATTTTTTAGACCCAATCTTCGATAGAGCTCGCACAGAAGATCGATCATTTCGACATCTTGCTCGGGCCTGCCCACTCCAATGGCTTCAGCGCCAAACTGATGGTGTTGACGATACCGTCCCGCCTGCGGTCTCTCATAACGGAACATCGGCCCAATGTAATAGAATTTTGAGAGGCCAGGGACTTGGTTCAGATGTTTTTCGACATAGGCCCGCATCACGGACGCAGTCCCTTCAGGTCTGAGTGTCATCGAACGATCGGCTTTGTCGAGAAAAGTATACATCTCCTTTGAGACGATGTCAGAGCTTTCTCCAACCCCACGAATAAACAGTTCTGTTCGCTCAAACAACGGTGTTCGCACTTCTTTGAATCCGTAGTCGTCAGCGGTTTTCCGAGTCACTTGCTCAACATACTGCCATCGATCCGATGTGCGCCACTTGTCTTCTTCTTTTTGCTCAAACGGCAAAATATCGAAGAGTCCTTTCGGGATTGAATATTCCATAGAGGATGATTTTAAAGTCCTTCATGGAACTAAAGCAAGAAGTTTCCTAGTGTATGAACAAAAAAATTTTCTAATGACCGTAATCTTGAGGGAGCCTAAAATAATTTCGATTTTTTTTAACAAGGAGCACTTTATGACAACTAGAACAGAGCTTACCGCGTCCAGGCCTGCAACACCTCCGCTCGAACAGAAAGTCCTAACAGATCAAGAGATTGATGATATTCTTGATGAATCACTCAAAGAAATGGGGATGAAAGAATCCAGCACGACACCACCGAAGAGGGCACCCCTTGCTGCTCCTTTACAATCCGAACTAACTAACAATGATGAACAAATTATGCAACTTCTGCGAGGCTTGCAGTCTGGAAATACCGATCTAGGCGAAATAGACATAGAACAGGTGCTGAGGCAAATAAATCCTGAGATGGCACGCACAATGCGGGAAATGATGCAAGACCCTGAGACTCAAATTCGAGCAGCAATCCAACTTTATGAAACAGACCCTCGACAATTGGAAGCGGGATTTCGAAATAGCTCAATGTTACAAGAAATAATGTCGCAAGAACCTAATCCTTTTGAGGAGATAATCCCTTTCCCTGACACAACTGAAGGTCTTAAAAAAGTGAAGCTTTTTTCTATGCTCCTCACTGCTGAGGATAAACGATCTCGTCAGCAAGCCCAACAGAGTTTTATGCAAACTGGGAATCCTGAAGTGATTCAACGATATTTTGATCGACTTGTGCAAGAGAAGAAAGCCGAATATGTTGCTGTAGAAAACGCTCCTACCACTCCAGAGAAGGAAGAAATGGGTAGTAAACTGCAAGAACTAGGCATCGATGCAAAGCTTATAGAGTTCATGTTGAATCATAAAGATCTAAGAGTTGCATTAGATGTGATGGGATTTGCAGTATTAAGTGACAATAAAGAATTGGTTGCCCCATTCACATCTTTCATTGCTAAGAGTGCCGCTGGATTAGAAGTGTCTTCGTTTTTTGACTTTATCAAGACACTTCCTGAGCAGAGAGTAAGAGAGATCAAGGAGCAATGTATTGCATTCTTGAAAAGGCGATTGAATCTATGACGTCTGCCTTAACAAATCCTCATCCGTTTCTTCACCTACAAAATGGACAGAAAGGCACGGTTGCGAAAGAGTTAAAGGGAATGGAAGGTTTTACAACCCATTTCGCCAAGGCCCTTAGACACATGAAAGAAGGAACTGAGCCTTCCTTAGAAGAGCTAACCATTTTGAATGCGCTGGATGCAAAAGCTGCTGAAGTGCTTGGTTGGGAAGATTCCGTCACACCTTGGAGAAAAGAGAAGACGACCATCATCGACATCACACGTTGTTTATCTCTTGTTCAGAGGGGATTCGCGGTGGGGTGTGGAAGTGCTTTGATTGTCAGTTTGATCCATCGATCGAATCGACTCTTCGTGGTGGCATCTCTTTGTGCGGCTTGTGCTTTTTTAGCACTAAAGTCAATGTTAGCTTTCTGGGAACAGGCCTTTTGCGAGATTGAGATAAAACTTGATCGACTTAGTTGGAAGAATCAAAGTGAGCTGACTCAAGAAGTCGCCAAAATCTACGAAGGTTTAGCAAAGACCGCCTATTTGACCAGAGTCTATCTTCGGTCGCAATCAAACACGACCTCTATCGAATTGCTAAAGGAGCAACTCTTTGCTTTTAAAAATCTGCGCAGCTTGTTCTTGAGATTGATGGGAACTCCCGCTGGGGTTTCTCAGCTCACGAATGAAAAAGATACCCTCTTCTTCAAGAAATTCGCGAAAATGACACGGCAGGGACTCCATATGAGCGGAGGTGCTATGCTCTTTGCTGCAGGATGGGCGTACTATGCACATCTGCAAAGGGCTTATTTAATGACATGTATTGGTGTGGTTCATGTTGTCGGTGCTCTTGCCATCTCTAGAGAGCTTTTTGTGCTGCAGAAGTGTTCAAAAAAAATCTATGAAGCTGGAGATGAAACTTACACGCAAGCCTGTCAGGAATTGATCCAGCGATCGTGGTTCATCAGACGATTAGGAGCGCAGCCTGAGACCCTTCAAGTCGAGGTTGTGGAGCCTTTTCATGCGATTTTAAAATTAATTCCAAGATGGAAACAGCCTGATGGTAATTAAATTATTTACTACTAAATTTGAGCGAATTGGATTGACTTTAGAGGGGGTAAGCAGGTACCCTTTTTCCTTTAAAGTATGACCATATTCACGAATTGGATCCAAAAATTAAGACAGCCTGCTCCTATGACGGCTACATCCAAAGATGAAGATGTACAGGCCTCCTATAAGTATTGGCGCTGGCGTATCTTCATTGGGATGTACGTTGGGTATGTTTTTTATTATTTCTCTCGCAATAGCTATGGGGCTGTTAAGCCTCTTCTGATTCAAGACTTAGGTTTTTTAAAGAGTGATCTGGGAATTCTAGCCAGTGTTTTTGCGATCTCATATGGGCTAAGTAAATTTTTGAGCGGGATTTTGTCGGATCGATCCAATCCACGTATTTTCATGTCGGTGGGATTGGTTACCACAGGGATTCTCAACATTGTCTTTGGTTGTTCATCATCGCTCCCTGTTTTAGCAGTCATTTGGGGACTTAATGGGTGGTTTCAAGGATGGGGATGGCCGCCGTGTGCGAAGCTTCTCACACACTGGTACTCTCAAAAAGAGAGAGGAACGTGGTGGGGAATGCAAAACTCATCTCACAATGTGGGTGCTGCGCTGATACCTCTTTTAGTGGGGGTTGTTGCGCATGTGTTTGGATGGCGTTACGGGATGTATGCAGCAGGGGGCTTAAGTATCTTGATCGGGGTTGTTATTTTTGTTCTCCTCCGAGACACCCCTTCGACAATGGGTCTTCCATCAATTGAACAATTTAAAAAAGATGCCGATCCTAGGCTGCCCAACCAAGAGAAAGATATTTCTTTAAAAGATCTTCTTTTCAAATATATTCTCAACAATTCTTACTTGTGGCTTCTCGGCATTGCTTACTTTTTCGTTTATCTGATTCGGGGTGCTTTCAGTGAATGGTCTCCATTATTTCTCATGGAAACCCGGGGATATCACCTGGTTGCCGCCAATGCTGCGGTGACATGGTTTGAAGTAGGGGGACTGATTGGAAGTTTGGTCGCGGGGTGGGCTTCCGACAAGATTTTCCTTGGGAAAAGAGGCCCCATCAATGTTCTCTTTTCGTTCTGTGTTGTTGGTGCAATTTTGGCACTGTGGCTCCTCCCTCCCACAACGCTCGTTGTTGATTACCTTCTTGTTTTCATTATCGGCTTTTTAATCTTTGGACCTCAGATGCTCATTGGAATGGTGGCTGTCGAACTGTCTCATAAGAAAGCAGCAGGAGGCGCCACAGGCTTCATAGGCTTTATTGCTTACTTAGGAATGGCAAATGCGGGCTATCCGCTCACAAAGATCATGGAGTGGATGGGATGGAACGGCTTCTTTGCCACACTGGCACTCTGCGGCGTGATTTGCGTTGTCTTGCTGCTGCCTTTCTGGGCCATCAAGTCGAATCCTAAATATGCCCTTCCTGAAGAACAGCCTGTTAAATCATTATCTTAAAATAATTAATTTTTAATTATAATAATTGATTTAATTCGAATTAATTGCATTTCTGATTAAAATGCTCCAATGGCAACGCGATTGGTTTCAAATTCTTTTGAAATTGGTAATATCATTTTACAATTTGAATCTATTAAAAATGGTGATTTCCCTTTTAAAAGAACGAGTTTAGGTGGTACGGGTTTAACTTACATCTCGCGCAAAGTTGGATTTGATTGGGTGGTGAAATGGCAGAGTCCTGCACTTGCAGAAGCTGAGTATATTTGTACGGTTTTTTATCGCAAAACTTTCAAACATCTCTCTGTTCCATTCATGTTATACCATTTAGATCCAAAATTGCTGGAAAAGCTCAGAATGATTTTTCGAAAGGAAAACATCCTTCCAAGTTATGTTCCTTTGATCATGGAGTTCAAGCAAGGAGTGAACTTCCATAACCTATACAAGGAAAGACATATATTTCAGCTAGAAAAGGGTGAATTGATAGGTTTGTTCCGCCATCTTGGGGAGATCGCAGGATATGACTTCTTAATTGCGAATTTTGATCGCCTTTCTCCTGTGGAATTTACCGGCGAGTTGAATAATAGATATTCCATTAACGGCGGAAATTTCTTAGTCGAGATTATAGAGGATTCGTTAGATCAGAAAAAGAGGGTTCGAGTAGTTCACGTCATTGATAATGCTCCTTATCTGTACAAATTCTTCATTGCAGATGAGAAAAGAGGCGTTGTTTCTTTGGAAGAAGTCTCGCCCATAGGGTTGGATCGGTTTGAAGAGGAAGGGGACATAAAAGAAGAGGAACCAAAGTTGCCAAGACCTGTAAAAAATGAACTTTCTACAAATGGAAACGAGCTAAGGCAGGCACGATATGCTGAGTTTAAACTTTTCTTAAGCGCAAACAGTAATCACATCAAACTGCTCGCCCAGCAGATTTTTATTGGAATACAAAATGAATGGCGTCAAATTCAAGAGGCTTATAAAACCCCAGGGCTCCATTTTTTTGATGAGATGAAAGAGCAGTTGGAAAAGAGTCTTGCTGAAGGATTGTTGGTTGCTCAAGAGCGCCTTAAAACGCTGACAGTGGAATGCATCCGTGAGTTAGAGCAGGAGCCTATGACGACCGATGCTGCAAAAATCGTGATCAGCTTTATGAAATTAAATTTAACATCCATTATAAAATAGAACTTATAGTATAAGAGAGGACTAAGTGGCAATCAGAGCAGTTTCTTTAGTGAACGTAGTGCAGCAAGCTTTAGAGAGCGCTAATATAAATCGAGGGAAACCAACAATTGTGGCAGCGACATCGAAGATAACAGCGGACAACAAGCATCGTCTTTTCTACGAAAGGATTAAAACAGAGTTTCTCCACTATGACGCTGATCATCGTGAGCGTATTATTTATAGCCTTAATGAGTACGTTGCAAGTCAATCCGACACTGACCAGGAGTTAATTGTTGTGTTGGAGCGGATTGTAGAAATGGCTCAGTCCATTCGAGACATAAATCAAGTTCCTGTTTCTCCGGTCAAGAAAATTGTTCCTACAACGGACAAGTCAACTCCTCGAGATCTTGGCAAAGTAGTTCGTAATTTATTAAATCAATTCGATCAGTGAGATCTATAAGCATTGATTCCCTTGACCCCGTTTAGCAGAGTCGCTATTCTGGGGTGTTATGGGATTTATACCTCTCCACATCCATTCTCAATACTCTATTCTTAATTCTACAGCATCGATAGAAGATCTTGTTGAAAAAGCCAAAACATTAGGCTTTCCTGCGCTTGCCCTTACAGATGAAGGGAACATGTATGGAGCCGTCGAGTTTTATAAAGCGTGTAAGGAAGCAAAAATCAAGCCACTACTCGGCTGTGAGCTTAATCTAGCACCCTATCATCGCACAGATAAGAAGAGGATCCCGGGTATGCCGGCAGGCTTTCCACTGCTTCTCTATGCCAAAAATCAAGAAGGGTATCGGAACCTCTGTAAATTGAGCTCTGCGGCTCATTTGGAGGGATTTTATTACACACCGCGGATCGATAAAGAGCTGCTTGAAAAACACCGAGAGGGGCTCATCTGTCTTTCAGGTCCTCTGCAAGGGCTCATTCCGTTTTTAATCTTGCAAGGGAAAGAAGGAGAGCTTCAAAAAGAGATCGAATGGTTTAAGAAGCAGTTTGGTGATGATTTTTATCTCCAAATTGAGCGGCATGCAATGTTGGAAGCCGACATTGATCGGGACGGGATGGAGAAAGAGGGATGGCTTCTTCAAAACTACCGCGACTACGCAAGAAACCAAGAAGTCGTCCTTCGAAGACTCGTTGAAATCGGGAAAGAACACAACATCAAGTGTGTGGCAACGCAGTCGGTGAATTATCTCGAGAGAGCTGACTGGAAAGCGCATGAGATTTTGATGAACATCCAATCGGGAGAGCCGGTCGAAATCTGGGAGCGAGATTCCCAAGGAAATCCGAAGCAGCGCGTTCCAAATCCTAAACGTCAAGTCTACTTTTCGCATGAGCACTATTTTAAATCTGTAGACGCGATGCAAAAGCTCTTTGCAGATCTTCCAGAGACGCTGGATGTTTCTGGTGAAATTGCGGATAAGGTTCACGTCGAGCTCGATTTTAAAGCCCGTTACTATCCTGTCTTTACTCCCCCCAGTGGAATGACAAAAGAGGCGTACCTGAAGAATTTGTGCGAAGAGGGGATCAAAGTTCGATATACCTCTGAGCGTCTTGCGAAAGTGCAGGAAAAATATCCAGGGCAAGATCCTACGGAAGTTGTCAAGAAACGGCTGGCGTACGAGCTCGATATTATTATCTCCAAAGGAATGGGAGACTATATTCTCATCGTCCACGACTTCATTGATTGGGCGAAAAAACGGGGAATCCCGATGGGCCCGGGGCGTGGTTCTGGAGCGGGATCGATTATTCTGTTTCTGATTGGAATCACTGACATTGAACCGCTGCGGTTTAACTTGTTTTTCGAACGGTTTATCAACCCTGAAAGAATTTCATATCCAGACGTCGACGTTGACATTTGCATGGATCGTCGTGATGAGGTTATTCAATACACGGTTGAGAAATATGGTCACGATAAAGTGGCCCAGATCATTACATTCGGAACGATGAAAGCCAAAATGGCGATCAAAGACGTTGGGCGCGTGCTCAGTGTTCCGCTTCCAAAGGTGAATGGAATTGCAAAACTTGTCCCCGATGATTTAGGGATTACTCTAGAAAAAGCGCTGGCCACTGACGCTGATCTTCGAGCTGCTTATGAGACTGATCCTGAAGTGAAAGAGCTGCTGGATATTGCTCAAAAATTGGAAGGGTCTGTCCGTAATACCGGGATTCATGCAGCGGGACTTATTATTTCTGGCGATCCTTTAACCGACCGTATTCCCGTCTGTAATCCGAAAGACAGTGCGATCTTAGTGACGCAATTCTCCATGAAACCTGTCGAAGCTGTTGGAATGCTCAAGATCGACTTCTTGGGATTAAAAACACTGACATCGATACAGAAAACAGTCGATGCGATAGCTGTTCGGTATGACAAAAAACTAGATTGGGTCAATCTAGAACTTGAAAATCCCCAAGCGTTTCAGCTGATGAACCAAGGGAAGCTCAATGGTATCTTCCAGATGGAATCGTCGGGGATGCAAGAACTTTCCAAACAGCTCCATATTGATAAGTTCGAAGAAGTCATTGCGGTTGTTGCGCTTTACCGTCCAGGTCCGATGGAGATGATCCCTTCCTTCATTCAACGTAAGCATGGAAAAGAGGCGATTGAAATCGATCATCCTCTGATGAAAGAGGTGCTAGCAGAGACCTACGGGATCATGGTGTATCAAGAGCAGGTGATGCAGATTGCAAGCTTACTTGCCAATTACTCGCTGGGAGAAGGTGATGTCCTCCGCCGCGCGATGGGAAAAAAAGATCGGGAAGAGATGGCCCGGCAGCGTGATAAATTCCGCAAAGGAGCCGATGGGAAAGGAATCGACCCCGAACTAGCCATGAAGATCTTCGATAAAATTGAGAAGTTTGCATCGTATGGATTTAACAAGTCTCATGCGGCAGCCTACGGCTATCTTGCGTATGTCACAGCCTATCTTAAGGCCAACTACCCCGGTGAGTGGATGGCGGCTCTTCTCACGTGCGATCGTGATGATGTCACGAAAGTGGCAAAGCTCATTGGTGAGTGCCTTGCCATGAACCTTCCTATTCTTCCACCCGATCTCAACGAGTCAGGGCATGAATTTGTCGCGACTGCAAAAGGGATCCGTTTTGCGATGAGTGGGATTAAAGGGGTCGGCGAAGGAGTTGTTGAAGCAATTCTAGAGGAGAGAAAAAAGTCGGGTCTCTTCCGCTCTCTATTCGATTTTTGCCAAAGAGTCGATACAAAGAAAGTCGGAAAGAAGACGATTGAGCTCTTAATCGAAGCAGGATGCTTTGATTTCACAGGTTCTGCGCGTGAGGCGATGATTAAAGCCCTTGATTTGATGTACGAGACAGCTGTGCAAAAGCAAAAAGAGATTTCAAAAGGATTTATCGATCTCTTTGGAGACACAGCAGAAGAAGTTGCGATTCCGACAGAGCCTACGATTCTTTCCAGAGCTCATCTCCTTAAACGAGAGCGCGAGCTTCTTGGTTTTTACGTCACGGGGCATCCACTTGATGAATACAAAGAAGTGATCAAAAGGCTTTCGTGTGTTCCTTTTAACCATGTGGAACAACTAGAGAGTGATGCTCTTTTCCGTGCAGTCTTTATCTTAGATGGTCTCCAGATCAAAATCTCGGCCAAGACGCAGAAAAAATTTGCGATCTTGAATATCAGTGATGGGCACTACCGCTTTGAAGTTCCTGTTTGGGCCGATCTCTTTGAAAAGAAAGGGCACATGCTCATGGAGAACCAACTCCTCTATGCTATTTTACAGGTTGACAGACGAGAAGGAGATCTAAAGCTTCAATGTAAGTGGATTGAAGAGCTTGCAAAAGCTGACGAAAAAATGATCGAAGAGTGTGATCGGATGCTCGATCAAATCAGAGCTCAGCAAAAAGCATTTGCGCTCCGTGAGAAAAAGAAGCCTGAAAAGAAGGAAAAACCGATGAAACTCATTCTGAAGCTTGATATCGAAAAAGTGCGTCTCTCGCACCTTCTTGAGCTGAAAAACCTCTTCCGCAGATTTCCTGGAAAAACTCCGCTGGTCGTAGAGTTTACCTCCACTGTCAAATCACACGGTTATGTTCATGTCGATCAGCGTTGGGGAGTCGCGCTTGAAAGAGAACTAGAGCTTCAAATCCAAAAACTTCCTTCCCTTCTTACCTACGGAGTGAAAGAAGACGGCTGATCACATTTGCTGGCTAAAATAAAATCGCTCTCGGTCAGGCCATTGATCTTATGAGTCCAAATTTCAAGCACAACTTTTCCCCATGTTAAATAGATGTCGGGATGGTGTCCTTCTGCTTCGGCGATTTTCCCAACACGATTCGTGAATTGAAGTGCTGCTGCAAAGTTTTTGAACTTAAATTCCTTCCTTAGATGATGATCCTCCACACTACTCCATCCAGCTGGAAGTTGAGAGAGTAGATCTTTCAGTTCTTTCCCTTTAAGAGGTGGAACGCCCCCTGCGCAAGGGACGCATTTTTTTTCATTAAGTGGGCAACTCATGGTGCTCCTTTAATTTATTCACTAAAAGGTAGTAGAGAGGTGTATTAAAAATGGTGAAGGCGACTTTAAAAAGATAGGAGAAGACGATCACTTGAAAAACTGTTTCTGGCGTAAATCCAAGTCCAATGTAAAGGTAGACCCAGTTCACTATAAATGTGTCAAGAAGTTGTGAAATCAGCATGGAGCCTGTGTTGCGAATCCACAGGAAACGCCCGTTGGTCCACCGTTTGATCGTAGTGTAGAGTTTAACACCGAGTATTTGCCCCATGAGGTAGGCGATCAAAGAGGCCGAGACAACCCACGTGCTTTTCCCAAGAATCTCTTTAAACAGAGGGTTGCTCCCTGGCAAGAGGAAAGAGAGTTCCAATATTCCGATACTCAGAACGGTCATGGCAAAGGCAATCCAAATCATCTGACGCGCTTTTTGAGCTCCATACAATTCTGTCACAAGATCGGCGATCAAAAGAGTGAAGGGATATAGAAGGATTCCTGTAGGGAATGATAGATTACACCAAGAAAAAAAGTTGGTTGATATAATGTTCGACAGGATGACGAGCGCTGAGAAAAGTGTGATTAAAATTTTAAACATGTTTCTATTCTAGCAGATCGTCGTTTCGTTGACATATTCCTATTTTGCTGCATAATGAATGGAATGAGATCATATAAAAAACTTCCTTGGTTACTAGTCATTATTTGTCTTCCTTTGATCGGCGCTTATACAGTGAAAGGGGGCAAGGTCATGAATGTGGAAGAGGTGGCAACACTTTCTGTCCAAGAGCATCACAGCCTTCTTTTAGAAGCGGTTCAGAAGCAAGAGTGGCAAGAGGTCATCAAGCAAGCAAATGTGATTATTAAAAACTTTCCTGATACTCCTTTTCACCAGGAGTCGTTTTATTTTTTAGGTTTTGCCTATTTTAACATGGGCGATTTTGATATCGCTAACCAACATCTTTCAATCTATCTTCGGAAACAAACAGCGCTTCAAAACTTTAGAAGTGGGATCGAGCTTAAATTCCAAATCGCTGAGAAATTTCGTGAGGGATTTAAGAAACATATTGGTGGGGTCGAATTCCTTCCAAAGTGGATGCCCGCAAAAGACGAGGCAATCAAGATCTATGATGAAGTGATCAGCGCCCTTCCCAACGATGATCTTGCCGCAAAAGCTCTCTATGGAAAAGGTGTTCTACAACTCGAAGATCAAGAGTTTATTGCCAGCGTTGAAACGTACCAAACACTCATTCGCAGATTCCCCAAGCATCCTCTCTCTCCTGATGCTTATGTTGAAATAGCCCGTGTCTATTTAATTCAGTCGCAAGAGAAATATCCTGATGCTGATTACCTTGACCTGGCCTCCATTAACCTGCGTAAGTTCAGACAAGATTTCCCGATGGATCCTCGTGTTGAAGAGGCAGAAAAAATCTATGGAAGTATGCAGGAAGTTTTCGCAGAGAGTTTTTATGAAATAGCACAATTTTATGAACGTGCTAAGAAACCGCATGCGTCAATCTTGTACTACTCAAAAATTATCAAATCATTCCCAAATACGAAGTCGGCTGAGCTTTCAAAGAAGCGTCTCAAAGTTCTCCGTCCTTCGGGAGATTCACCAGCTCATGAAGAAACGCCGTCTACGTTCCCAGCGCCTGTCCCTGAAGTGGCTGCTGCTCCTGCTACTCCCTAGTTGTGGGTATCACACTCTCTCTTCTGAAGATCGCCTTACCCTTTCGATCCCTTATGTTCGAGGAGATGAGGATGGTTTATTAACGAACAGCGTCATTTCTGAAGTGAATCGTACGGCTCTTTACGATTATGTCAGCTCAGGAGGAGATTTAGAGCTGAAAATTGCGATTGTTGGAAGCCATGAAGAAGTGATCGGGTTTCGATATGATCGGAGTGAAAAGAAAGGGAAGTTGAAGCAAAACTTACTTGCCACCGAAAATCGACGTCACGCTGCAGCGGAAATCACTCTTTTTAGAGCCTCAGAAGATAAGCCTATCTTAGGACCTCTTGTCGTCACATCAACCGCTGAATTTGATTATATCGATGTCAGCACCCTCCGCGAATTAGCCTTCATCACACCCAGTGGAAAACGGGAAAAAGTAATTGACTTTTCTGAAGGACAGCTCGATTCTATCGAGGGAGCACAAGATAATGTCCGCTCACCGCTCTACGATGATCTAGCCAAAAAAATCGCTGCAGTTGTCCAAAAAGCGATTATGACGCCATCCAACGCTAACTAACGTCTACTTTTACACTCTTTTTGGCTGTTTTAATAGAAGCTCATTCAGGCATGTTTACTAACATGGCCTTCATTTGCTTCTATCAAAACAACTCAAAAAGGAGCAAAAAATTTTACGTTAGTTGGTATTGGAAGGCGTCATGGCGCCTTCGGGCGATTCTTAGGTCTATCTTTCCATT
This sequence comes from uncultured bacterium, assembly GCA_964571465.1. Lineage (GTDB taxonomy): Bacteria > Chlamydiota > Chlamydiia > Chlamydiales > Rhabdochlamydiaceae > PALSA-1444. Next base: position 611,554 of record CAZNAR010000001.1, on the reverse strand, counting down.
AGAGATTGCATAAGGGCATCTGATACTTCACGTTGATCACGATCCATCGTTTTGGCATCACTTTTATCATCAGAAGATGTATTAGCCGGGCTTTCTGATTTGCTGTCATCTTTTTGATTCGAGTCCTTATCATTATCTGCGCAAAGAGGAAGAGCTGTTAAGATCGTGAGAAAAAAAGCGACTGAAAACATTTTCTTATTCATAAGAATTCCTTGTTGTAAATTTTAAGTTTTGCCATTTCCAAAAAAAATGATCAATGCACAAAATATTGGAACTAAATTCACAAATTAGCTGCTAGAAGGTATACTCACCTTATATTTTCTAGAAAAATAAAAATCAATTTTTATGGATTATGCAATAGAACAGGCTACAAAGAGAACGAGAACAGCTTTCATTTGGTCGCGTCTGTTAGGAGTTCCTTTCTGGGGAATGATTTATATGCTTTCGGTCATTCTATACAAAAACATGCAGATTTCCCCTTTTCAAATCACTTTGATTATCACTCTTAAGCCCCTCTCGGCCCTTTTTGCGCCTTATTGGAGTCAGTGGGTGTACAATAGGCCTGATCGGATGATTACTAATTTAGTCTGGGGGAATATTTTAAGATATCTTCCCTTTCTTTTTATACCTTGGATTCATTCTGCATGGATTATTATCGGGGCCTTCGCTCTTTATATGGTGTTTTACAGAGGTGTTATTCCAACTTGGATGGAACTCATTAAACGTAACCTTCCTCCTCTAGAGCGTGAAAAACTGGTGGGTCGAGGTTCAACGATCGATTATGTAGGAACAGCTATAATACCTTTAGCGCTTGGAGTGGTATTAGATGCCAATGCACAGTCCTGGACTTGGCTTTTCCCCTTAACCGCTTCAATCGGTCTGTTGTCTACAATATTTCTTTATAACATCTCTCTTGTGGGAGTAGGTGAAATGCAAGCGCCTCCCTTTAAAGCTCAGCTCTTTTCTAAAGAGAGGCTATGGCATCCATGGAGAAACGCCTGGGCTCTTGTTAAAGACCGTACAGGCTTTTCCAAGTTCCAAATAGGCTTTATGCTGGGTGGATCCGGGCTCATGATTTTACAGCCAACGCTTCCTATATTTTTTGTAGATGTCTTAAATCTGTCTTATACAAAAATGCTCATAGCTCTCACGGCATTTAAAGGGATCGGATTTGCGTTAACAATGCCTATATGGGTGCGCCTTTTTAGAAAGTGGGATGTTTTTCGTTTTAGTGGAACTGTGACACTTTTAGCAGCTATATTTCCCTTCTTTCTTATCAGCTCCCAACTAAATATGGTTTTCCTCTACCTAGCGTATGGACTCTACGGTTGTATGCAAGCGGGTAGTGATTTAAGTTGGAACATGTCAGGCCCCACCTTTGCCAAAGAAGAGGACAGTACCTATTTTAGCAGTACAAATATACTCGCTGTAGGAATTAGAGGTTGTATCATTCCACCCATAGGCGCGTTACTTTACTCTCTGACAAATGCTTCAATTGTCATGTTAGCAGGAGCTTCACTCTGCTTTTTAGCTTCTATCTATTTTATGAAGTACAATGACTCACTCAGGAAAGCTATGACGCCTTCGGGCGATTGATCGATGAAATGATCGCTTCGGTGTCAATCACTTCAGTTAAGAAGTGTTCGAGCACTTTCAGAATGAATTTAGGGGTGTTATAAACACCTGTTGTCGAGAAAACAAGTTCAAGATTGGGTTTCGTTGCGTGGAGTCTGCCGATGAAGGTCAAAGTGAGGGGGATCTCTTGGACCACTTTCGGTAGAATCCAGACAACAAACTGTTCATTGAAGAGGGTGACTTTGTCAGGAGTTTCCAGAACGTGGAAATAGTGCATCAGTTCATCTGTCGAGATTGACTGATCAAATTTCCCATTTTGGAGAAGACCTAAATCGTGGAGAAGATGGAGATCAACCGTGATCACACCATCAGGCGCGTGTTTTGTAAGATTTTGGGAAAACTCAACGAAAGCTTCTTCCAATTGTGCCGGTGTGAGCATTTCCCCTCGCTGTTTTTATCGTTACATTCTTTTAAATACACGGCGGGGGTGACTATATCAACTATTTTTTTTAAAAAATCAAAAATGACTTATAATTAAGTGTTTATAAATTATCGCTTGCTTCTTGAAAGCGGCTCTACATACAATGAAGCGATATGATATCGCGTTTCATCTGGGTTGTTTCCTTTCTAACGATTGCACTTCATGCTAGACCTCTCTCTGTCCAAGTCTCAGCTCCCTATGCGATTTTAATCAACGCAGACACTGGAGCCATTCTTTATGGAAAGGAGTGCCATCAGAGGACTTTTCCTGCGAGTATTACAAAGATTGCCACAGCTCTCTATGTCTTGGAAAATAAGGGAAAGACACTTCATGAAATGGTGCAAGCATCTCAGCAGGCGCTTCATACGATCCCTTCGTATGTTTTGGAGGCCAATCGATCGAAGCACCCTCCTTATCGTTTGACGCATGATGGAACTTCGATGGGGCTAAAGCCTGGCGAAATTGTATCACTGAAATCGCTGCTCTATGGTTTGATGCTCTGCTCAGGCAACGATGCAGGGAATGTTTTGGCTGAAACGGTCTCGGGGGGAAATATTGAACGTTTCTGTAAGGAATTAAACCTCTTTTTAAAACAAAACGGTATTTTAGAGACCCAGTTTACTAATCCCCATGGTCTTCATCATGACGACCACTGGACGACAGCTTATGACATGGCCCAAATCACACGGCTTGCTCTCAAACATGATATTTTTCGAGAAGTGGTCAAAACAGCTCGGTATTTAAAGCCACAATCGAATCTTCAACCTGCCCAATATTTCCCACAGAAAAACCGTCTTCTAAAGCCGGGGCCTCATTTTTATCCCAAAGCGATTGGGGTCAAATCGGGATACCACTCACGAGCCGGTTTTACTTTGGTTGCAGCGGCTACCCATGAGGGAAGAACATTGATCGCTGTCGTCTTAAAATGTCAGGAGAACACCGATCGTTTTCGGGATGCTATCAAGCTGTTTGATGCCGCTTTCTCAGAGAAAAAGAGTCAGCGGACTCTTTATGCCCGGGAAAGTGACGTGTTTGCTCATCGAATTCCTGGAGCCACTGCAGAGCTGAAAGCGATTTTGAAAGACGATGCTGTTTTGGAATATTATCCGGCAGAAGAACCCCAGTTCCATGCAGAGATTCAATGGAGTGTGAAAACATTACCTCTGGTGGCAGGGGAGTTTGTCGGACATCTACGTTGTGTGGATGAAAGAGGAAATGTCCTTTTAGAAAAACCGATTTATGCGGTGAATTCAATTTCAAAAACAAGCTGGAGCTATGTGACAGATTTTTGCTCAACACACAAAGTTCTTTGTCTTGCACTCTTTTTGGGTAGCCAGGTGATTCTACTTTTATGGAGTGTAGTCAAAAGACAACGCTCTTCAGGCTGATGTGAAAGCCTCTAGATTGAGTTTTCGACAATAGAGGTAGTATTAATCAATACAACTCCTATTGTCGAAAACTCAATCTAGAGGCTTTGACACAGCCCGAAAGGCATTGTCTTTTGACTACACTCCATTATCTATTACTTTAAAAAGCACCAGAAAGTCAGCAAGGGATAACTCTTCGGGTCTGACTTTAAACCCTTTCCCAACTTGGGTGAGACCCTCTTCGATCCGTTCAAGGGGGTAGAGCTTTTTCAAAGTCGTATGGACCATTTTCCGTCGTTGACCAAAGGCGAGTCGTGTCATTTCAAAAAAACGCTCATCGTCGGCAATCGGTGGAGTTTTAAGCCGCAGTTGAACAACGGCAGACTGGACTTTAGGAGCCGGATAAAAACAGGTCGGTTCTACTATGAACCCTTTCACGGGATCCGAATAAAATTGAACGAAAACAGAGAGTGACCCATAGGCTTTCGATCCAGGCTGTGCTAAAAGTCTTTCAGCCACTTCTCGTTGAAGCATCACAGTGACAGATTGAAAGAGCTCCCTCAGTGGGAGAAAGTGAGTTAGAATGGGCGTGGTAATGTTGTAGGGGAGATTCGCAATCAGCTTCGTCCCTGCTCCAAGATGTTTTTCGGGACTCCATTCCAGCACATCTTGCTCAAAAACATCTAGGCGATGATCGGGAGTTTGAAGACGGTGGAGCGCAGGGGCAAACTTTCGATCTTTCTCAACGGCAATGACTTTTGCCCCTTGCGCAAGCAGCTCCTCTGTAAGCACTCCGGGTCCAGGGCCAATCTCCAAAACAGAGTCCCCTGTTTTAACATCGGCAAATTTGACGATTTTTCGAACAATATTTCCGTCGATAAGAAAATTTTGCGACAAGAACTTAATGGGAGCTGCACCGATTTCGGCCAAGAATGCTTTTAACTCCGACGGTTTATACAGTCCCATTAGAATGAAAATGGTTCAAACTGAGCAGGAATATCAAGGGAGCTTTCACTGAAATTAAACCGCTGGTGGAGACGGGCAAGATAAACTTCCATCTCTTTATCAGCATATTGGTTGAGAATTTCAGTTCGCATCCCATTGGCCATCGTCTCAAATTGAGGAGTCTCTTGTTTGGTGTGACCTTTCAAATGGAAAATACGGACCACTTGTGATCCATCGCGGCTCTGTTGAACAATAGGCTCGCTCCATTTCCCAATCGCTGTTTTGGCAAGAATTTCACGATGAGCTGCCGAAAGTTCTTTTTCTTCGGACTGGAATTCCGAAGAAAGAGAAAGATGAGTCCACTCAGCCTCAGGAAGTTTTTGTTTGAAAAGGTCGGCTGCAACAGCAAGAACACCGCCTGCGGTTTCATTTAAGTCAGCTATTTGCTCGGCCAGTGACAGGGCTGTGTCAACTTCATCGTAGCGTAGAGTTAAAAACTGGTAGGTCCACAGTTCCTTGGGAGGATTTTTGACGAGATATTCATCAAATGCTTTTTTAACAACTTCTGTTGTGACTTTTGAAAGCACTTTTGACGTCACACGGAGCCACTGAATCTTTTGAACGACGAGTTCTTGATGGACCATTTTTTTGGCTTCTTCGTACGTGATGCCGAGTTTGTCAAGAGACCCCATCACGTTAGGGCCGTATCGATTTTGAATCTCTTCGCGCACTTCTGCATCGGTGGCTTTTACTTCGCGACTTTCAGCGTCGGCCATCATGAGCTCTTCATCGACCATTTGTTGGAGCGTCGATTTCCATCGCATTTGATAAAATTGCATTTTTGTCGGTTCAGAATCTAAATATTGCGGATAGTATTGACTGAGAAAGACATCCATTTTTTTCACGACGTCAAGGACAGAAAGAGTCTTGCCATTCACTGTTGTTAAGATACGATTGTTAACGACAATTTTTTCTGCTTCAGCATGGAGCAAAGAGACCGATAAAAGTAGCGCTAAAAAGTATTTCATAATAGGTGAGTGTAGCAAACCGTTTATTTAAGAGACACTGCGAAGAATCCGTCCATCCCATTTAGGAGAGGGAGGGTTTGAAATTGTTCTGTGACTTGAAGACCATATTTTTCCTGAAAAAATTTAATTTGGTTTTCATTTTCATCTGGAAGAATACTGCAGGTCATATAAACCATCACGGCCCCTGGCTTACGGTATTGATAGGCCTGCTCGAAAATCTCTCTCTGTTCTTCTATGAGAGAGGGAAGATGGATCGACTCAAACTTCCATTTTAAATCAGGGTTTCGTCGATAAGTTCCAGTGCCACTGCAGGGGGCATCAACAACGACCCAATCCATGGAGTTTTTTTTGGAGGGGAGATTGAATTGTACGTTTTGGATTCCTGCGCGGTTGCACCGTTTTTTTGCTTCAACAAGAGCTTGAGGCCGTATGTCGTGAAGGTAAAGCTGACCGGAGAGCTTCATATGAGGAGCAATTGCTAAACTTTTCCCACCAGCGCCGGCACAATAGTCAAGAATTTGTTGTTTCGCGAGAGGACGAACGAGAGATGCACCTAGTTGACTTGCTTCATCTTGCACTTCAAAAAGCCCTTCTTGAAATTCAGATAAGGCTGCAAAGTTTACTTTCGATGCAAAATTGATGCCTTCTTTGGAGTAGGTTGTAGGACAGGCTTGGTATTGAGAGGAGAGCTTGTGAAGGAGTTCATCACGGGAAATTTTTAATAGATTAGCTCGGATGGTGACAGGAGCGCGTGTTTGATTGGTGTGGCAAATCTGAGTGGTTTTCTCAAGACCATAGGCTGCTTTTAAAAGGTCCAAGAGTTTTTTTGGAGCCCCGAGCTGCATGTGAAGAGGAGCGTTTGAAAGATCAGGAAGTGGTGCCATTGGAGAAAGCTTCAATTCGTCATAAACATTTTTCCAACGAATATAGTGATAAAGAGTCTCGCTTATCCAAGCACGGTCTTTAGATCCAAGAGCTTTATGAAGTCTGAAATAATGGCGGAGAAGAACATCGATAGGGGTCTTCTCTATGCCCATTTTTTCTAAAATAAGATGAAGGTGGTGTTCTCGAAATTTCACATATCTACTATAGCTAATTTCATGTTTCTGCTACATTCAATCTTTTTTAAAAGAGAGGATTCAAATGAAAAAGGTTTTAATGTTGCTAGGTCGCGTCGCAATTAGCTTAATTTTTATGACTTCCTTTGTCATGAAATTATTTAGTTGGGACCAGACAACTCAATATATGACAGGAGCGCTTTCTAAATGGATTGCGGGAACTCCTTTGCCCGATTTCATGCATGGAGCTGTCACATTTGTCTGTGCTTATGCAACTTTATTTTTAGTCGTTGCAACGATCTTCGAGGGAGTTGGAAGTTTATTTGTCCTCTTAGGATTTAAGGTTCGATTTGGGGCAACGCTCTTAATTCTTTTTCTGATTCCAGTCACAGTGGTTATGCACCCTTTTTGGCTGGTCGGTGGACAAGAAAAGACGCTTGAAATGGCGATGTTCATGAAGAACTTGGCGATTCTTGGTGGTCTTTTCATTCTTGCTGCTAAAGGTGGAGATTCAGAAGCTTAATGTTCTTGGTTCTATTCATTTTAAGTGGGCTTATTGTCGGGTTAGGACAACCGGCATGGGCCCTATGGCTTGCTCCTGTTTCAGCCCTCTGTGGTTATGCTCTTTTCTGGCATTTTGCTTGTAGATTTCAAGGGAAACAAAGGTTTCTTTTGGCAACGGGTTGGTTTTTTCTTATTCAACTTTTCCAGCTTTCATGGATGACTTCGATTGAATATCAAGGTGTTTATATTTTGATTGTCTATGGCTTACTTGCCGTGGGACTGGGGCTTCAATTTGGGCTTTTAACCCATTTAATTGATAAAATCCCTCTTGTCGCATCGGCTTCGATTTGGGTTTTAATGGAGTGGATCCGTCTCTATTTTCTCTGTGGTTTTTCATTTAACCCTGTCGGTCTTGCCCTGACTGCAACACCCTTTTCTCTTCAATCGGTGACACTCTTTGGAATTTTCGGCCTCTCTTTTTGGGTGATTTTAACGAACTTAGCAATATGGAAAAAAAAGTGGAAGCCGGCAATTGCCTTAGCTCTCTGTCCCTACCTCCTCGGAGGGGTTCTGTGGATGGTGCATCACTCTAAAGTAGAAGATAGCCCAACTCTTCGGGTTGCTTTGGTTCAGACAGCCCTTCTTCCTTCACAAAAAATGTACTTCCCACAGAGAGCTACAGATTTTGTTTCACCCTATGAACAATGGGAACGGATTGCAAGGCTCCTGGCTTCTGTAAAGGTGCCTGTTGATCTCGTTGTTTTGCCAGAAGCGGCCATTCCGTATACCGATGAGTTTCCTCTCTACTCTAAAGAAAGAGTCATGAAAATTTTGCGTCGAACGTTTCATGCGATGCTGCTCGATCCACAGGATCGACTAGATCAAGTCTCTAACAAATACTGGATGCATGCGCTCAGCAAAATTTTAAAAGCTGATTTTATTGTAGGTCTTGATGGAACAGAAGGAGAGACCCATTACTCTTCGGCTTTTCTGGCGTCAAATGAGAAAATGGAAAGATACGACAAGCAGATCCTTCTTCCACTTGCAGAATATTTACCTTTTCAGTCCTTGATTGAGCTAACCAAGAAATATGGGATTACGCAGTTCTTTAAACATGGGAACAAATCGAGTCTATTTGCTTCAAAAATTCCGATTTCGACCTCCATTTGTTATGAAGAGACGTTTGGTCACATTATGAGACAGGGCAGGAAAGAAGGGGCTGAGCTTTTTGTTAACATCACAAATGATAACTGGTATCCTAATTCAAGACTTCCCAAACAACACTTTGATCTTGCCAAAGCCCAAGCTGTTGCTAACGGTCTTCCACTTGTTAGAGCTTGTAACTCGGGCGTCACCGCTATAATCGACAGTCTGGGAAATGAAATTGCAGTTCTAAGCGATTGGAATAACCCTGCCGTTTTAGTTGGAAAAGTCCCTCTTTATTCAATAGAAACTCTTTACACTTTATGCGGGGATCTAGGAATTATTATAGTTTCAATCTTTTTCTTAACGCTTTCGCTTTTAATTAACCGGAAATCACTATTTCTTAATATAAAGTCCCACTGAAATTTCTTGTTTTGAAACCAGTAATGAGATAAATTTCTTCGAAATGATTGTTAAAAACCAAACAACGCTCAAACAAGCTGTAACTTTTCATGGAAAAGCCCTTTTTTCAGGGGGAGATGTTGTCGTTAAACTTCTTCCTGCCCCTCCTAATACAGGGATCATTTTTCGTCGTGTAGATCTGCCAGGGGCGCCTGAGATTCCAGCCCAAACAGAAAATGTGGTCGAAGCGATCCGAACGACTAAAATTGGAACATCAGAAGCGTCTGTCCAAACGGTAGAACATTTTATGGCAGCCCTCTATGCCTGTGAAGTAAATAATTTAATCGTCGAGATTGCCGGGCCCGAGATGCCTATTTTTGATGGGAGTTCTCTCCCTTATGTCGAGCTCATTGAAAAAGCCGGCATTTTGGACCAAGATGCGGCTCAAGATATTTATACTCTAGATGCTCCTCGCTCTTTCACGGTGGGAGATACTCATTTAGTGGCACTTCCTGCCGAAGAGTTCCGTATTAGTTACACACTTCATTACCCTCAGTCGCCCTATCTTAAATCACAGTATTTTAGTTCAACGATCACACCGAGTTTTTTCAAGAAAGAAATCGCTCCGTGCCGAACTTTTACATTATATGAAGATGTGGCGCCCCTGATTCAAAAAGGGATTTTAAAAAATGCGCTACTGGAGCATGGTGTAGTCATTGATGGCGAAAGAGTGCTGAACCCAGAGGGGGTTCGATTTTCTGACGAAATGGTTCGTCACAAAATTCTCGATTTATTGGGGGACATCGCTCTTCTTGGCTGGCCGCTCCGTGTTCATTTGATCGGGATCAAAACAGGACATGCAGCCAATCACGCTATTGCAAAAGAGCTGCGTAAATCTCTGAGGAAAAAATGAACGAAACATTAACTCATACGACGACTGTACTTGATGCGAAAAAGATCGCTCAAATTCTACCCCACCGTTATCCGATCTTACTCGTGGATCGGATCGTCCATTTAGATCTGGAAAATAATATAATTATTGGACAGAAGAATGTGACCTTTAATGAACATTTTTTTGTTGGACATTTCCCTGAAGTTCCCATTATGCCGGGCGTGCTTATTTTAGAAGCGCTCGCGCAAGCGGGAGGGATCTTAGTCCATCAAAAATTACAAACAGATAAAATTGCCGTCCTCCTCACCGTGAATAATGCCAAATTTAGAAAACCTGTTGTTCCAGGAGATGTCCTCTATCTCCATATCACCGGACAACACGTCAGCTTTAAAGGTGGCAAGGTGCTGGCTAAAGCAATTGTGAATGAACAAGTTGTCGTCGAAGCAGAAATTGGTTTTGCCTTGGTCGACAGAAAACAACTGTAAATGCTTGAGAATTGCATGACAAAAAAACAAATTCATCCTACGGCAGTTATTGAACCCGGTGCAAAAATCGGGGATAACGTTGTGATCGAAGCGTACGCCGTGATTAAAGGGACTGTGACTATAGAAGATAATGTCACCATCAAATCCCATGTTTACATTGATGGGCAGACGACGATTGGCGCAGGCACCACCATTTGGCCTGGAGCTAGCATCGGCACAAAGACGCAAGATCTTAAATTCCGAGGGGAAAAAACATTTGTCATTATTGGGAAAAATTGTGAAATCCGCGAATACGTCACGATCAATTCTTCCTGCCAAGAAAATTCAGTTGTTCGTGTCGGCGATAACTGCCTTATCATGGCGTATTGCCACGTCGCACATAACTGTGAAGTTGGAAACCGCGTTATCATGGCCAATGCTGTGAACTTAGCAGGGCATGTGATTATCGAAGACTGCGCAGTCATCGGTGGGATGACAGCCGTTCACCAATTCACCCGCATTGGTTGTTATGCCATGGTCGGTGGATTTAGTCGTGTAACCCATGATGTTCCTCCTTACACGATTGGGGCAGGCGTTCCTTATAAAATGGGAGGCCTTAATCTCGTTGGACTCAAACGAAATGGATTCCCACTCACAGTTCGTCGTGATTTAGCGCGCGCCTTTAAACTCACTTACCGCTCAGGACTTAGCCTTAACGAAGCGCTCGAGCAAATTCAACAAGAAGTCGAGCCTAATCTCTACGTTCAACACTGGGTTGAGTTTTGCCTTGCTTCTCGCCGTGGACTGATTGGTTTCCACTTTAAAGATCCCGACTCTCTAGAACAACTCTCCGAATACGAAGAGCTTCTAGAAGAAGAGATCACGTGAAAATCGTTTTCTTCGGAACTTCTGAGTTCTCTGTCACAATTTTAAAGCATCTGCTTGCCTCGTTCTACTCAGTGATTGGTATTGTTACAAAGCCCGACCAGCCGCAAGGCCGCTCTCTTAAGTACCTACCATCACCAGTTAAAGAGTGGGCTCTCAAGCACGCCCCCTCCATTCCTCTCTACGAACCTGAAAAAGCCTCCTCCGATGAATTTGTCTCCCTCATACAGTCACTTTCTCCGGATGTTTTCGTGGTCGCTGCTTATGGAGAGATTATGAAAACCCCGCTTCTAAATGTCCCCCGACTCAGCCCTATCAATGTCCACGCCAGTTTGCTCCCAAAATGGCGAGGTGCCGCGCCGATCCAACGTAGTTTAATGGCAGGAGAAGCTGAAACAGGCGTCACGATCATGAAGATGGTTCTGAAAATGGACGCCGGAGACATGCTCGATGTAGCGGTTGTTCCTGTTCCTTTGGAGATGAACCATAAAGAACTCGAAGAGCGGCTGGCGGAAGCTGCAAAAGAGCCGCTTCTCAGAGTCCTCTCAAAACTGGACGTTGGAACATTGGATGGGATGCCGCAAGATCCCTCTCAGGTTACCTTTGCGGCTAAAATTACGGCTGCAGACACACCGATCGATTGGACGAAGTCAGCCTTTGAAATTCATAATCAAATCCGTGCTCTAGCTCCTACTCCTGGCGCTTGGACCCAGATCAAATTGGGTGATGAGATAAAAAAATTGAAAATCAAACGGTCTCTTCCTGTAGAGCGTCCCTCCAATCTTTTAACACAAAAAGAGTGGATCATTGAGTGTAGAAAAGATTATTTAAGTCTTTTAGAAGTTCAACTTGAAGGAAAAAAAACACTTCCGATTGGAGATTTCCTCCGAGGGCTTCAACACAAACCCCATATTTTATAATTTATTTACCATTCCTCCTGAATTCTATTGGAAAATATCTCATTTTTTTTTATCATACCCTACTCGAAAGGTTAAAAGTTTCTTAACATTACAAAGGAGATTTCTATGTCATCTAGCCCAATCGTCAGTGGATTCAATGGAGTGGCAAACTTTTTAGGAGCAACAGTTCCTGCGTATATTCCAAAGAAGGATGTCTTAGCAGTTGGAATGAGTTTCCTAGCGAAAAACCTGCCTGCGGATGGATTGAAAACATTAGTAGTGAAGCCTTTAGCGCTTGTTGGCCAAACTTTAAAATATGTTAATCGTGCAGATAAGTTTCCAATTTTAGGACGGATTGCTGCAGAAGCCAGCGCTTCAAAAGCATTGATTAGTGCACTTGAAGTGCTCACAAAACTCCCTAATTTAATGAAGAACCTTTCTGCGCCTGTCAACGGCCCAGAAGCTTCAAGACAATACAGAGACATAAATGCTGCTATGGTAGAAGGTCCAGAACTTTCTCCGGTCGAAGCGGTTTCAAATCGGTTGTTCCACGTTGCGAATTGGGCAATAGCAGTTGGTGATGCTATTTCCTATGTTCGTTGTTACACACGTCTTCCTAAACTATTTGAAAAAATGACTCCTTGGATTTATACCGTTGCTGGTGGATTCATGGGTCTGCAAACTCTTTGGACAGAGTGGAAGTTTTCAAAAGGGACATGGAATAACGATAAGCCCGATGCAGTTGCGTCTGAGAAGTACTATAGCTGCCTTAATCTCGCGACAAGCGTTGCTTATCTCTTTTCAAGTGCGACAAGTGCTGCAGGGTTGTATTACAAAGATCAAGCGCCTGCTTGGTTGGGTAAATACCAGTTTGCTGCAAATGTTGGAATTGTTGTGATGCCAGCAGTCCAAAAATGTGCAAAAGCCTACATGGAAAACGCAGTCTGGGCATAAATGGTCTTTTTAGTACAAGCGGCTAGCTCCTATCTCTTAAAGGAGCAGCCGAAACAACTCTTTGTGGGCGCAGAACTTTGCGCCCGCTGGTATCAGATCTACACAGGTTCCCTAGATTTCAAGGCGACAGATCGAGTGATCTCTTATGCAAGAGAGGCCCAGGATGTCTTTTCTTGGATTTTAGCTGGTCATGCCTTATCGACCCTGGTGGGAAGGGTGTCTGAGAAAAAATTTGATACCGAGACAACGGCAGTCTTTTCAGAATTAATGGCCCAAGCAGCTAGCTGCGGGGATGTCGTTATCAATAAATTTTTTAACTCTCCTATTCCTCGTTTTAAAGTGCTCGGCTTCGTATCGGATACTGTTGGGGATGTCCTCAGTATTGTTCCAGCCATTGGTGCAAACCGTTCATTATCAAGGGCTATTGAAGCAGCAAAGGCAGTAGCTTCTTTATGCCTAACCCTGCTATCTGCAGGGGTCTATTATGGCGCCCAAACCTATTTTATGCCGCGTGTTTCATTAGTTCTTGAGACTACGGTATTTATGGCAAAGTTTGTTCATTTTAGTTTCTCTTATAAATCTCAAAAAGATCGTTAATTAAAGTATTTAATTATGCTATAATTGTAGCATGATTAGAGGCGTTGAATTTACAATTAACCCCAGCGTGACTTACTCGGAAAGTGCTTCAATCGGGTCTAAAGATAAAGGATCCGAATGGAGGCATTCAATTCATTATTTAGATGAGACAGGGCCTCTTTTTAAGCAGGTCTCTAAAGGGTGTAAGCTTGTCGATCAGATTTCCCATTTAGCCCCACTAAAGCCGATTGCTGGCCCCGTAGGAATGGCTGCACGTCGCTTAGGACAAGCTTCTGAGCTCGCTAATTTATATACAACCAGTGAGAGCTTTTCTGATTTTGTACAGAGCAAGAAATTAGGCCTTAACCTTGAAACTGCAAAAGAAGTTTTAACAGTAGCTGATATGGGGCTCGATCTTGTTTCGTGGTTTTCAATTGTGGAAAAATTAGGGCTGACGGTCAACGTAACAAGTCGATTAACGTCTATGAGTTTAGGGATAGCGCTCCTCTATCCAATGATCGACTTAATCAGGCATCTAAGATCAGAAGGATTGGAAGCTCTTGAAGGACCTAAGCTCTATAAAACTTCTTACAAATTAGGCTTGTCACTTTTAGCAATTTATCTTTATGTCACTGCGGCAACAGTCTCAACGTACTTAAGTGTTGCGATAGCAAGTATTAATTTTGCTATGAGATGTCCTGACTACTTTGATCAGGCTTACTCCTTGTATTCTTCTATGGCTTTATTAAATAATGAATTACAATACCGGGATGTTTTCTAAAGATCCCAAAAAAGAGGCTCTTTCAATCCTTGGGTGGGGAGAGTGGATCTCAACCATCGGCATTGTAGGTCTTGTCCTTTCACTCGTCATTTATTCCTTCTTAGTCGCTTGGTAATCGTTTAGACACAAATTTCCGTTGTCTGAAAAATCATAGATTTGTTAGCCTACTCGCTTTAACCAACTTGCAACAGCCGTTGGGAACGCCATTGTTTATGCACTTTGATGGCGAGTGCAAAAGTTTTTTTAAAGACCTAATTTAGAGATAAGTATGAAGCCGAAGTTGATGGGAATTAAGCAAGGAATGACGCAGCTTTTTGATGCGAAAGGGAACCGCGTTGTTTGTACAGTGATTAAAGCTGACAAGCACGTGATTTCACAGATTAAAACTGTTGAGACAGATAAATATAACGCTATTCAATTGGCTTCTGGCAACATGAATGCTGCTAAAGCTCGTAAAGTCGCAAAACCTCAGCAAGGACACTATAAAAAAGCAGGGATTGAACCTCGACGAAAAATGACTGAAATCCGTGTAGAAGATACAGCTGCTTACACAGTGGGACAAGAGCTAGGTGTTGAGCTTTTCCAAGACATTCCTTATGTCGACGTGATTGGGATTTCAAAAGGTAAGGGATACCAAGGGGTGATGAAACGTCACAACTTCTCTGGTGGTCCTGCTGCTCATGGTTCTGGATTCCATAGACATGCGGGATCGACAGGGATGAGATCAACACCAGGTCGTTGCTTGCCAGGAGTTAAAAAAGCCGGGCGTATGGGTGGTGAGCAAGTGACTGTCGAAAATCTTCGTATTATGAAAATTGATGCAGAAAGACAAGTCATTGTTGTTGAAGGTGCAATTCCAGGTTCACGCGGTGGACTCGTTTATATCACGACCGCGAAGAAAAAAATGAATAAGAAGAAAAAGTAGTAGGTTGAATGTGGCAAATATTAAAAAATTAGACCTATCAGGAAAAGAAATTGGTCACCTTACAGTGAAGGACGATCTCCTCAATCAAGAAGCCAATTCACAAATGATCAAAGATTACATCGTGGCTCTTCGAGCAAACGCACGTCAATGGTCTGCACATACAAAATCAAGAGCTGAAGTGAACCACTCAGGGCAAAAACCCCATCCACAAAAAGGAACAGGGCGCGCTCGTCAAGGTTACTTAGGTGCGGCTCAATATAAAGGCGGCGGACGCGTCGGTGGCCCTAGAACGAAAGATAATTTTCATGTTTCCATCAACCGAAAAGAAAAACGGGCTGCAATTCGTCACCTCCTCGCAGAAAAAATTAGTGGCGGACAAATGGTTATACTAGATGCCGGTACAATGAAAGCTCCTAAGACAAAGAAAGTCGCAGACTTTTTAAAAGAACTTGCACTCTTTGGAAAGAAAGTTCTCTTTGTTACAGAAAAAGCTGAAGCAAAAAAAGATGCACACTTTATCAAAAGTATGCGCAATATTCCTAAAGCTGAATTTATGTTGATTCAAAATGTAAGCGGTTATGACGTTGTTTCCCATCGACATATTATTGTGATGGATGCGGCATCGGATCGTTTAGTGAAGATGTTAGAAGGTTAACGATGATACGCAAACACCCTTACGAAATTATTAAAAGCCGCTACGTGACCGAAAAGGCGCGTGTGATGGAAGGACTACAACACAAGAGTAGCAATCCTTCTCTGAAAAAGTGCAATACACCAAAATATGTTTTTCTCGTTGAGAAAACAGCTTCTAAACTTGAAATTGCACAGGCAATCGAAGAAATTTATTCCGACAAAAACATTAAAGTTATTGGCGTTAATACAATTCAAGTGAAGCCAAAGGCACGCACTGTCCGAGGCCGTCGTGGAATGAAACAAGCTTTTAAGAAAGCAATCGTCACCTTAAAACCTGGCGATGTGATTGAGGAGAAAGCGTAATATGACAAAGAAATTTCGACCCGTCACTCCTGGTCAAAGAGAACTCGTCCTAGAGAGTTACAAAACTCTTACAAAAGGTGCTAAACCTGTTAAATCGCTCATCGTAAAAAAAGATCGTACGAATGGTCGTAACCACCACGGGCATATCACATGCCGTCATCGCGGTGGAGGCCATAAACGTTTTTACCGTATGGTCGATTTTAAGAGAGAGAAATTTGACATTCCAGCAACCGTTGCTGCTCTTGAATACGATCCAAACCGTACAGCACACATCGCCCTTCTCCATTATACAGATGGCGAAAAAAGATACATTTTAGCACCAGAAGGTCTCAAAGTGGGTGACACCGTAATGACTACTGAGAAAGAGATGTACAATGTGGGCTGCTGTATGAAGCTCAAACTCATGCCGATGGGTTCTGTTGTTCATAACATCGAAATGAAACCAGGCCAAGGTGCAACGCTCGTCCGTTCTGCGGGACTTTCTGCTCAACTTCTCGCTCGTAGTAATGGATATGTCACATTAAAAATGCCTTCAGGTGAGATCCGCTTAATCAACGAAGATTGTTTAGCAACCTTTGGAGTTGTCTCCAATGCTGAGCGTATCCTTCGGGTTGAAGGAAAAGCGGGACGTATGCGCTGGAGAGGAATTAGACCCACTGTTCGTGGAACAGCGATGAACCCAGTAGACCACCCACACGGAGGGGGAGAAGGAAAGCACAACGGCTACCTTCCACAAACTCCATGGGCTATGTATACAAAAGGATTCCGCACACGTGCGAAGAAGAAGACAATGAAGTGGATTGTCAAAGATCGGAGGAAATAAGGTTTTATGGGTAGATCGCTTAGAAAAGGTCCGTTTGTGGACCACTTCCTACTTGCTAAAGTTGAAAAGCAAAACCAAGCTGGGTCCAAACGCCCCATTAAAACTTGGTCTCGTAGATCGATGATCATTCCTGAGATGATTGGGCATACATTTGAAGTCCATAATGGTCGTAAGTTTTTGACAGTGTTTGTCTCAGAAAACATGGTCGGCCATCGTCTTGGAGAATTTTCTCCAACGCGCGTCTTTAAAACACATGGATCGAAGAAAATTGCAGAAGCCGCTGCCGGTGCAGCCGCTCCAGCTGCGGGTGCCTCACCTGCTGCTGCTGCAGCAACCCCAGCATCAGCTGCTAAGTAAGGATAAATGAATATGCAAACGAAAAAACGACAGGGTGAAGCTGTTACAAAGTATGTGAGAATTCCCCCTCGCAAAGCACGCCTTGCTGCAGACCTCATCCGAGGATTGAATGTTGAAGATGCTGCCGTTCAGCTGACTTATTCACAGTTAAAGGGTGGAAGACTTTTAAAGAAAACGTTGGATAGTGCAGTTGCTAATGCTGAAACACAACTGAATGTTCCTCGTCAAAAACTCAAAGTAAAAGAAGTACGCGTGGATTGTGGACCTGTTTTAAAGCGTTCCAAGTCCAAAGCAAAAGGTGGAATGGTTCCTCTGATGAAAAGAACAAGTCATTTTACAGTGATTGTAGCACCACAGGAAGGTGAATAATGGGTCAAAAAACATCTCCTACAGGGTTTAGACTCGCTTTAACAAAAAAATGGAAATCTCTCTGGTACGCCAACAAACAAGAATTTGGCAATCAGATTGGAGAAGATAAATTTATCCGTAAATTCCTCCTCGCAAAGCCGATTTGTGTAGGAACCTCTCTTATTACTATTAAAAGAATGAGCGGAAAAGTTGAAGTAACTGTTCACACTGCAAGACCTGGTCTTGTCATCGGTAAGAAAGGGGCTGAAATCGATATCTTAAAACAAGAGCTGAGAAAAGCGACTGGAAAAGATATTTGGATTGAAGTTGAAGAAGTTAAACGTCCTGATCTCGATGCAAAGCTCGTCGCAGACGGAATCGCGAAACAACTCGAGCGTCGTATGCCATTTAGACGCGTCATGAAAAAAGCAATGCAATCAACAATGGATGCAGGCGCTGCAGGGATTAAAATCTCTATTTCAGGTCGTGTGGGTGGAGCTGAGATTGCTCGTACAGAGTGGTATAAAGAAGGTCGTATCCCTCTTCATACTCTCCGTGCCGATATTGATTATGCAATGGGACGTGCTGAGACAACCTATGGTTCGATCGGTGTGAAAGTTTGGATCAACCGTGGCGAAGAAGGAGCTCAGTAATTATGTCAATGATGCCTATTCGTACTAAATTTAGAAAAATGCAAAAAGGCCAAATGGCAGGATTTAGCAAAGCTGCTAACTTCCTCGATTTTGGCGAATTTGGAATGCAAGCTTTAGAGCGTGGTTGGGTGACCAACAAGCAAATCGAAGCATGCAGGGTAGCGATTTCTCGTTATTTTAACCGTCGTGGCCAAGTGTGGATCCGTATCTTTCCTGACAAATCCGTCACAAAGAAACCTGCTGAAACTCGCATGGGTAAAGGGAAAGGAAACGTTGATCACTGGGTTGCGGTTGTAAAACCAGGTCGTGTGATGTTTGAAGTGGGTGGAGTTCCAAAAGAACTCGCTCAAAACGCTCTTCGCAGAGCAGCTGCAAAACTCGGCATCAAAACCCGTTTCGTTGAGAGATTGGAGAGAGTGTAACTATGTTGAAAATGGAAGATATCAAAAATCAAGGTAAAGAAGAGCTGATGGCTCTGTACCAAGATCTCTCCAAAGAGATTTATGGGTTAAAGTGTGAGCTCCGTATCGCACGTAAAACTGAGAAACCACATCTTCTTCGTGAGAAGAAAAAAGATCGGGCTCGTGTGCTCACCGCACTCCAGCTGAAGTCCGGAGGAAAGGCGTAATTTATGGCTCAGAAAGAAAGACAGGGACAAGTTGTCTCTACAAAGATGCAAAAGACAGTAATCGTAAAGGTTGACCGTACATTTGCACATCCTGAATTTAACAAAGTGATCACACGTGGCAAAAAATATTATGCCCATTGTGAAGGATTCGATGTGAAAGAAGGTCAAACAGTTCGCATCGTTGAAACAAGACCATTGTCCAAGCTCAAAAGATGGCGTGTCGTTGAGGTAGTCGCATGATTCAACAAGAAAGTAATTTAGAAGTTGCCGATAACACAGGCGCAAAAAGTGTACGATGCTTCAAAGTGCTTAAAGGCTCTAAGAGACGTTATGCAAGAGTTGGTGATGTTATCGTTTGCAGCGTGAAAGATGCAGATCCTAAAGGACTTGTTAAGAAAGGTGACGTTGTTAAAGCCGTGATCGTTCGTACAAAAAATTATATCCGACGTCCAGATGGATCGCTGCTCCGCTTCTATGACAATAGCTGCGTGATCTTGGACGATAAAGGAAATCCTCGCGGAACACGTATTTTCGGGCCTGTTGCTCGCGAAGTGCGTGAGCAAGGATTTGTAAAAATCACATCCCTAGCTCCTGAGGTAATTTAAATGGCACAGTGGATTAAGAAAGGGGACAAAGTCCTCGTGATGACAGGTAATGATAAAGGCCGTACAGGTGCAGTCCTTCGACGTAAGGGAGAACGCATTGTTATACAAGGTATTAACATTCATAAAAAACATGTGAAGAGACAAGCTCAGATGCAAACTCCGAGCATCATTGAAGTAGAAATGTCGATCCATGCTTCAAATGTCTGCCTGTGTGATGAAGATGGAAAAGCCATCAACTTAAAAGTAAAACAAACCAAGAAAGAGAAAGAACTCGTCTATAAACAAGGCGAGAAAGAAGTCTCTTTCCGAACCCTTAGAAAAAGTTAAACGGTAGAGAAATGTCTAGATTACTCAAACAATACAAAGAGGAAGTAAAGCCCGCTCTTCAAGAGAAATTTGGGTATTCCAATGCAATGCTGATCCCATCACTTAAGAAAATTGTGATTAGCATGGGGCTGGCAGAAGCAACGAAAGATAAAAACGCTCTTCAAGACTGCCTTAAAGAGCTGACGATCCTTTCAGGTCAGAAGCCTATTTTTACTCGAACAAAGAAGGCGATTGCTAACTTTAAGTCACGCAAAGACCAAGTGATTGGACTCAAAGTGACACTTCGCAAAACTAGAATGTTTGATTTCTTAGACCGTTTCTGTAACATCGTATCACCTCGTATTCGTGACTTTCGTGGATTTTCAGTGAAAGGTGATGGACGTGGGTCGTATTCTCTCGGTCTGACTGACCAACAAGTCTTCCCTGAGATCAACCTCGACGAAGTTAAACGTACACAAGGGATGAATATCACCTTTGTAACTTCAGCTCAAACTGATGAAGAGTGTGTCGAATTACTACGCATGCTCGGATTCCCATTCAAGACGCAAGGAAAATAATCTATGGCACATCAAGATCCTATTGCAGAAATGCTTACCTCCCTTCGAAATGCAGTCATAGCGAAAAGTCGCTTTGTAGACCTCAATTTGAGCAAACAAAAGCATGAAATTTTAAAAGTTCTAGAAAGACAAGGATTTCTCGAGCATATTTTAGTGGATGATCAGAAGAAAAGAATGCGCGTTTTTCTTAAGTATGATGGTCGCGAGCCCCTCATGCAAGGGTTAAAGCGTATTTCAAAACCAAGTCTACGTAAGTATATTCCTCTCGATAAAATTCCACGTATTTTCGGTGGACTTGGAACAGTTATTCTCTCGACTTCTCAAGGAGTCATTGACGGAGAAGCAGCCCGCCAGAAAGGAATCGGCGGCGAACTATTATGTTACGTGTGGTGAGGTAAAAAACTATGTCACGTCTTGGAAAAATTGCAATTTTGGTTCCCTCTGGAGTAGAAGTGAAACTCGCTGGGCGTAAACTGACCGTAAAAGGCCCTAAAGGTGAGCTTTCAACAGAATTCCCACAAGGGCTTTCTGTAAAAATAGAAGATGGAAAAGCGCTTGTTATGAGAGATGAATCATCTGATTTAAGTAACTCTTTATACGGACTTCACAGAGCGCTCTTTAGTAATATGGTTGTTGGAGTTTCAAAAGGGTTTGAAATCAAGCTTTCAATGGTCGGCGTCGGTTACCGTGCTGCTCTTGAAGGACAAAACTTAAGTCTTTCGATTGGTCGCTCCCACCCAACAAAACTCCCAGTCCCAAAAGGGGTTACAGTCACCATCGACAAAAACGGCGTGATGAGTATCACAGGGATTGACAAACACTTAGTCGGACAATTTGCAGCGTCAGTACGCGCAGAGAAACCCCCAGAACCTTACAAAGGGAAAGGGATCCGCTATGAAAACGAATATGTACGTAAGAAAGCTGGTAAAGCAGCAAAAGCCAAAACAGCTGCAGGATAATAAGTATGGAAAGTAGTCTCGTTGATAGAAATCAAAAACGTATTAAAAGAGCACGCTGGGTTCGTAAGAATCTCCGTGGATCTGCTGAAAAACCACGTCTTTCTGTGATGAAGTCGAATTTGCACATTTATGCACAACTCATCGACGATGAAACAGGTGTAACACTGGCATCAGCAAGTACGCTCATGAAAAAACTCCGCTCTAAAGCGCAAGGAAACAATAAAGCCACAGCCAAACTCATTGGAACAGAGCTTGCTGAGCGCGCTAAAGAGAAAAATATTACAACAGTCGTTTTCGACCGTGGACATAATAAGTACCATGGAGTCATCGCGGAGCTCGCGGATGCAGCTCGTGCTGGCGGGTTAAAATTTTAAAGGGTCACCATGAAGAATAAAAAAATTAAGCGAAGCCGTCAGGAAGATTTTAACTCGGACTTTGAAGAGAAAGTTCTCTACATCAACCGTTGCTCTAAAGTGGTGAAGGGTGGACGCAAGTTCAGCTTTTCAGCATTGATCATCGTAGGTGATGGACAAGGTCACATCGGCTTTGGTTTCGCAAAAGCAAACGAAGTCTCTGATGCAATCCGCAAAGGTGGCGAAGCAGCACGTAAGAACATCATGTCATTTGAAATGGAAGGAACAACCATACCACACGAAATTACAGTCGATTGGGATGGAGCAACTGTTTTCTTAAAACCAGCAGCTGAAGGAACAGGCGTTATTGCTGGTTCTAAAGTCCGATCAGTTTTAGAACTCGGTGGAATCAAAGACGTCGTTGCAAAAATTTATGGATCGAATAATCCATTGAACCAAGTTCGAGCAACTCTCAAAGCGCTCTTAAGTCTTAAAAATCGACAAAAAACTCTCAATTTAAGAGGCCTCGCATGATTTCTCTTTCACAACTTTCTAATACACATAGACCTCGTAAAAAGGTTCAACGTGTGGGCCGTGGACTCGGATCGAAGCGTGGTAAAACATGCTGCCGTGGAGTCAAAGGTGACAAAGCACGTCGTGGTTACAAATCTAGAGATGGACACGAAGGGGGACAACTTCCTCTCTATCGTAAACTTCCTACAAAAGGTTTTGTAAACGGACTTTTCAAAAGTGATGTTTATGCAATCAATCTTGGAATCTTAAATCAACTTTTTAAAGATGGAGACACCATTAATCTTCAAACATTGCGAGAAAGAGGTTATGCTCCTCGTGATCCAAAGGGTGGTCTCAAAATCTTGGCTCAAGGTGAGCTGAAGAAAAAAGTAACCGTAGAAGCGCATGCGTTTTCTAAAGGTGCGATTGAGAAGCTTGAAAAAGCAAAAGTACAATACACAATTCTCACGAAAGCCCCTATAAAGGGTTAAGGTGACCCATGCTCGATTCAATACGGCGGATTTTTTCAATCCCTGAGTTAAAGACAAAAATTGTCTTTACTCTCATGATGCTTATGGTCTGCCGCATTGGAGCACATATTCCTGTCCCAGGAATTAACGGAGATCTCGCTGTTCGACTTTTTCATTCTGCAACCGGTGGAAGTCAAAATCTTTTCCAATTGATGGATGTCTTCTCGGGTGGAGCTTTTGCTCACATGACAATCATCGCGCTGGGAGTTTCTCCCTACATTATGGCGTCGATTTTTATACAGCTTTTGATGGCTGTGATCCCCTCATTTCGAAGAGATATCAAAGAAAGTCCTGATCAAGGACGACGTAAGATGGGGCGTTGGATCCGGTTTTTGACAGTCGGAATTTCTTTCTTCCAAGCAGCATTCCTTGCTAAATACGCCGTCCAAATGAATGCCGGTTCTCCAGGAATTATCGTTCCTGAACTTTTAGACTTTCAACTTTTTGGCCTTCCATGGCTCTTTTATCTCGTGGTTATTTCCACTATGACAGCAGGTGCAATGTTCCTGATGTGGGTGGGTGAGCAAATCACTGAAAAAGGGATTGGCAACGGGATGAGTCTCATTATCACTATTGGAATCTTATCCTCTCTACCGGGAATGATTGGATCAATCATTCGACAATTGAACCTTGACTCTCAAGAACCAGGTCAGCTTTCCTTCTCCTCGCTTGTCGTCTTTGCTTCAGTCTTTGTCTCGATTATCATTGGAACTATTCTTGTGATCCAAGGCCAACGACGTATACCACTTCAATATGCACGTCGAACGATTGCAGGCCCAGAATCGCAAACCGGGAATGCCTATATCCCTTTAAAAATTAACTATGCAGGCGTGATCCCCGTTATTTTTGCCTCTTCCTTCCTGATGGTCCCAGCAACAATCGCCCAATTTGTAGGGCGTAGTAGCGGGCTGGGGAGCATCGCAGCCATGCTTTCTCCTGGAACTTGGCTCTATACGATCATTTATGTTTCATTAATTATATTTTTTACTTACTTCTGGACGGCAACCCAGTTTCACCCTGAGCAGATTGCCTCCGATATGAAGAAAAATGGAGCCTTTATCCCTGGTGTGCGTCAAGGGAAGCCTACTCAAGATTTTCTTGAATCGACCATGAACCGAATCACCCTGATGGGCTCTTTCTTTTTGGCCCTGATTGCCATCCTCCCCACTCTTGTGAGCCGCATTTTAGGGGTCGATCCGATGATTAGTCACTTTTTCGGAGGGACATCTCTCCTCATTTTAGTCGGTGTTGTTCTCGATACGACTAAGCAAATCGAATCGCATCTTCTCATGAAACGGTATGACGGTTTCATGCGCAGATCGAAGACGAGGGAGCAATTTTAGATAACTTTTGAATTGTGATTAAACGAGACAGCTGCTAAACTTATTCGATATTAAAAAAGGATTTTACACATGCCACGTATTATTGGGATTGACGTCCCTGATAATAAAAGACTTGAAATCGCCCTCACTTACATCTATGGGGTTGGGCGCAAAGTTTCAAATCAAATCATTGCTAAATTAGGTCTCAACCCTAATATGCGTGCACATCAACTTACACAAGATGATGTTGCTCGAATTAACAACCTTCTCCAAGCGGAATACATCGTTGAAGGGGATCTCCGTCGCCAAGTGCAAAACAATATCAAGCGGCTTATCAACATTCACTGTTACCGTGGTTCACGTCACCGTTTAGGGCTTCCTGTTCGAGGACAACGTACGAGAACAAATTCGAGAACTCGAAAAGGTAAGAGAAAAACTGTAGCTAACAAGAAGAAATAACAATGAAAGAAAAATCCCAGACTGCAAAAACAGAAGAGAAGAAGACCACCGTCAAAGCGCGCAAGAAAACGCAGCGTAATGTTCCAGCTGGAATTGCTCATGTGCAATCTTCTTTCAATAACACGATTATTAGCATCACAGATATGGCCGGACACGTTGTTGCTTGGTCATCTGCTGGCAAAGCCGGCTATTCAGGCTCACGAAAATCATCTGCGTTTGCTGCAACCGTTGCTGCACAAGATGCTGCAAAAGGTGCAATGGCAATCGGTATGAAAGAAGTAGAAGTGAATTTAAGTGGACCAGGGGCAGGACGAGAGTCTGCTGTTCGTGGCCTTTTAAGTTCAGGACTTAACATTACGATCATCCGCGATGTAACACCTGTGGCCCATAACGGCTGTAAAGCACGCAAAAGACGTCGCGTCTAATTTCAGGAGAGATCATGACAGTAAAATATGGTAAATTTGAACTCCCGACGAAAATTAAAAAAGATGAGTCGGCCCGTCGAGCAAACCACTGCCGGTTTATCGCTGAACCTTTTGAAAAAGGGTTTGGACATACCGTCGGTAACGCTTTAAGAAGAATTCTTCTGACAGCAATGGAAGCTCCTGCAATCATGTCGATTCGCATTGAGGGAGTTCCTCACGAATATACAGCGATTGAAGGTATCATCGAAGATATGACACATATCGTTCTGAACTTCAAATCAGCTCTCCTTCGCAAACTCCCCACAGAAGAGCAACATGTTTCACGTGAGCCTCGAGTAATTTCGAAAGTTCTCGATGTGACAGGCGATATGTTAGATAAACAAAATGGGCACTACGTTGTCACGCTGAAAGACCTTTTAGGCGATTCAGACTTCGACGTTGTGAACCCAGAGCTCGCTCTCTTCACTGTGACAAAGCCGCTTGTTAAAAAGATCGATCTCAAGATTGGTTTTGGACGTGGCTACGTTCCATCTGAGAGACAAGTGATGAACGAGCAAGGTGTTGACGAGATTGTTCTCGATACAGCTTTCTCACCAGTTCGCCTTGTGAACTACTTCGTAGAAAACACACGTGTAGGGCAAGATACAGACTTTGACCGTCTCATTTTGGATGTAACAACAGACGGAAGAGTCTCTCCAGAAGAGGCCCTTTCATTCGCAACCCAAATCGGGATCTTACACCTTGAAGTATTCGAGCAGCTAAAGCAGCATGCGATCACCTTTGACTCTGATACGATCGAAGTTAACTCAGATCGTGACGCACTCTTAGCTAAACTTGCTCTGAAAATTAATGAGATTGAACTCTCTGTTCGCTCAACCAATTGCTTGGCTGGTGCAAACATTGAAACGATCGGTGAACTCGTTATCATGCCTGAGTCTGAAATGCTCAAGTTTAGAAACTTCGGAAAGAAGTCTCTCAATGAGATCAAAGCAAAACTCGAAGAGATGGGACTTTCCCTTGGAATGGACCTCACGCGTTTTGGCATTACACGCGATAACGTCAGACAACTCGTTGCAGATTACCTCGCGCAGAAAGGAGCAGAAAAAGAAGTATGAGACATGCTAAAAAGACATTTAAAGTAGGGCGCACCTCTTCGCATCGTCGTTGTATGCTTGCAAACATGCTCAAGTCTCTCATTGAACACGGACGGATTGAAACAACCGTTACAAAAGCAAAAGAGCTCCGTCGTCATGCAGACCGCTTGATCACACTTGCAAAGAAGAACACACTCTCAAGCCGTCGCCAAGCGATTGCTGATCTTATGATTACCTACAACAAGCTAACTCCAAAAGAGAGTAAGCTTGCAAAGAAAGGTAAAACAAATGAAGTCTACAACGCAGACAGGCTCGTTATTGGCAAACTCTTTGGAGAGCTTGGAACACGTTTTACTGCTCGTAAGGGTGGGTACACACGGATTGTACGTTTAGGTGAGCGTGTTGGAGATAATGCACCAACCTGCGTTATCGAGTACCTTCCTCAATAAATCAGCTGATACAAGCTCGATTTTGAAAAACCTTAGAGCAATCTAAGGTTTTTTTATTTAGGGGCATACGGTATAATGAAGATATAATGAAAATTGCAATCAACGGCTTTGGGCGCATCGGAAGGCTTGTTTTACGCCTCATAGCAGAACACAAAATTACTGAGCTTGAAGTCGTTGCCATCAATGATCTCGTCCCTGCCGATAATCTAGCCTACCTCCTCAAGTATGATACGATTCATCGCAGTCCTCCTTTCAAAGTTGAGGTGCAAGGCAGTCACCTTGTCGTGGATGGAAAAAAAATTCAAGTTTTAGAAGAGAAGAACCCAGAGAACCTTCCTTGGAAGGCTTTGGGCATAGACTATGTTGTTGAAGCAACGGGTCGATTTACCCACAAAGAAGATGCCGCTAAGCATCTTAAAGCAGGCGCCAAACGTGTTCTAATCACGGCCCCTGCAAAAGACGACGTTCCAACTTATGTTATGGGAGTGAACCATGAAAAGTATGATCCTAAGAAAGATCACATCCTTTCAAACGCCTCCTGTACAACGAACTGTCTAGCAGTTCTGACAAAAGTGCTTTTAGACCATTTTGGTATTGAAGAAGGACTAATGACAACGGTCCACTCTCTCACTGCCTCGCAACCCACTGTCGACGGACCCTCCAAAAAAGATTGGCGGGGTGGTCGTGCAGCTGGAGCAAATATTATCCCGTCATCCACGGGAGCGGCTATTGCTGTCGGGATTTGTTTACCCGAAGTTAAAGGGAAGCTCACCGGGATGTCATTTCGCATTCCGACGACAGATGTATCTGTCGTTGATTTAACAGTACGTCTCAAAAAAGACACCACCTACGAAGAGATTTGCACCGTAATGAAAAACGAAGCAAAAGGCCGCTTAAAAGATATCTTGGCCTACACGGAAGACGAAGTCGTCTCTTCTGATTTTATTGGATCTTCCTACTCCTGTATTTTTGATAAAGGGGCAGGAATTGCACTCAATAGTCGCTTTTATAAATTCATTGCGTGGTATGACAACGAGATGGGGTATGCCCATCGGGTAGTGGATCTTTTGAGATACATAAAAACAAAAGAAACCAACTAAAATAAAGGTTATCCAAGTGAATTTTACCCGTGAACCTATCATAGAAACCATCATCACGCCCCGTGAAGGATATAGACTCATTGTCCGTAGCACCAAACATGCCAGTGATGAAGAATTTACCGTCGACGCTGTCGAAGTAGTTTCCTTTGGAAGCGCTCTTTTTTACCGCAGCCTAGAAAAACCCCATCCATTCCTCCTCCCCGTTGCTGACTACCAAGTTGTTGAAGGAAAAGAGAGCCGGGTTGTTCTCAAAAATGCTCAATTTGAGCGCACTATTAAAATTGGTGGAGGACGTGAAGCTTCCTTCAAAAAAGAAGCCGAAGAAGAAGAGTCCGATGAGCAGATGCTTCCTATGGGACTCGATGATGAAACAGCAGAAGAAGGAATGCCTTCCGATCAGGGTATGGACCGTAAACGCGAGCGCCGTCGCAACCGCCGCCGCCGTGGGGGACATGACCAAAGAGACGAACAACAACGTCCCCGCCCCGAGCAAACATCAGCCGCTTCTTCTGAGCCTAAACAGACTGAAGCTCCAAAAGAGGCGTTTGCAGCTCCTATCTTTACACACCTGATCCCACCCCCACCAACCCTTATTTCCGACTCTATTCAGAAGTACAAAGAGCAACAAGCTAAAGAACCGGCTCCTGCCCCTGAAGTAGCAGCAGCTCCACAGAAAGAAGGTGAAGGTGAAGCGAATTCAATCAGCCGCACACTCATCGAACCCCCTCCTTTCACTCCTGGAGTCTCTTCCATGAATGATTGGAGTAACTTCTTATCTTGATGAGAAACAACCTCTCGCATTAGACTCTTATAACTCAATAAGAGTCTTTCCTCTGCTCGGATGGTGGAATGGTAGACACTGGGGACTTAAAATCCCCTGGGTGAATAACCCGTGTGGGTTCGACTCCCACTTCGAGCAATTTCGCAGAAATGCGAGAAAGAAAGCCACTCAACGTGGCTTTCGAGTGGGAGTCGAAGTAAGGCGCACCTTTGCGCAAACCGGCTCTCAGGGCAGCTGAGAGGACTCCCACCTCGAGCCATCTAATAGGGCTATCAATTATGTCCAATAAAAGATTCGTTATCATAGGACTCCCTGGCAGTGGTAAGTCAACATTCGGTGTTGCACTTGGAAAAAAGTTAAACATTCCTGTCCATCACCTTGATCGTCATATGTTTATCGCAGGTGGTAAGAAAAGAGATAAAGAGGAATTCATCGCCATTCAGAAAGCTTTGCTTGCTGAAGATGCGTGGGTGATCGAAGGGTGTTCTATTTCGACATTGGAAATGAGATTTGCCCGTGCCGATGTTGTGATCTATTTTCATTTTTCAAGGCTACTTTGTATTTGGCGCTCTTTTAAACGGTTTCTAAAACCTGATCGAATGTTAGCCGATAAAGATGAGGGATGCTCACAGATTTTTGATTGGGAACTTGTGCGTTACATCTGGACCTTTGATCAAGAAAAGAGGAAAGAAATAGAAACTCTTCGACGAAAATACCCTGATGTCGAGTTCATTATTTTCCATTCATCACACGATGCTGATCAGTATCTAAATTGACTTTTGATTCTCCTATTTCAAGAAACTTGCATAAATAAAGACACTCTATTATGTAGAGAGTTAAACGATTCAACAAGAGGCGTTATGGCAAGCAAGTTTGTATTAGGTTTAACAGCTCTTTCTTTAGTAAGCAGAGCTTACGCAGGGCAAGAGCTCGCAATGGCTATTGACATTGATCAAACAGTGACTGCAAAAGCAAAAACTGAAGTTGTGAATGAAATGGTCGCTACAAGGATGAATGACAGCGATGAAAGAAAAGCAAATCGAGTGAAAGACCGAAACGCTCTATTTATCGATTTTCTTTATTGGGATAGTGCTGTGGATGAAATGGAGCTTGCAACGTCTCGCTCAACATCTTTTGATGGAACTGTCAATAAAAGATTAAAAATGGAAGGTGGAAAATGGCAACCAGGTGTGCGTCTGGGTTACGGACATGTGTTTTCCAATTTTGATAAATGGGATCTCGTTGCGTTTTGGACATACTACAATGGCGAATCAAAAAGTGCATCAACAGGCTCATCAGCGACAAGCAGTCTTTGTGCAACATGCCCAAGACAGAATTGGAGCAACTTACTCGGTCCTCAAGTTTTATCAGCTAAAGGAGAGTGGAGCTTTAAGCTCAATCTTTTAGATCTCGAGTTAGGACGCACTTTCAACGCAACACATTATATTAACATCCGTCCTTATTTTGGCATTCGTGGAGCGTGGCTAGACCTCCATGCTCATAACAGCTATAACGGCGCATGGCTCATCGGTGGGGTCACTTCTACTGCAAGAACCTCGTTCAAAGGTCACTCAGACTTTAGTGGAGCAGGCTTAAGAGGCGGAGTGAATTTTAACTGGGGATTTGGAAAATATTTCAGCGTCGTTACAAACTTTGCAGGCTCTCTGCTCTGGGGTAACTTTGATGTGAAAGAACGTTTTCATGGAGCAGATTCTTCATCAGGAACACTGACTGGGCTGAATGAAGAATATAAGCAATCGTTTGTAGCAATGCGTACCAACTTGGAAACATTGATTGGATTGAAATATACAAAGCCTTCTAACAACGGCAAGTATGTTGCATCGTTTATGGCTGCATATGAAATGTCTAAATGGTTCCGTTTCAACGAGCTCTTTACAGTGAATCGTGTTTTAGAAACAACTGATAGTTCGACTTCAGCGACATTCCTTGAAAACCATCTCAGTAGTGATATTGGGCTTCAAGGTGTGACATTTAGATTAATGTTCGATTTCTAAACAGAATTATTTTTTCATGAATGAGAGCCCTGTTGTTTGACAGGGCTCTTTTATTTTTTCTCTGGGATGTAGAGAGATTCAACCATTGTCTGGTGAGAAATAAGACCTTTATTTGCAAGGTGAAGAAAAAACTGATTGCTGAAATTTCTAATGTAAGAGTTCGGGTTGCGAGGGTCTCGGTGGAGTGGGTCAGACACAATGAGGGCTAAACTGACAGCTTGTTTGGGGGTCAGATCTTTTGCAGAACATCCATACCAATACCGTGCACCCTCTTCAGCTCCAAAAATGCCCGGGCCCCATTCGATGATGTTTAGGTAGATCTCTAATATTTGCTCCTTGGTCAAGTGCCGTTCTAAAGCGAGGGCAATCAGAAACTCTTTTCCTTTACGGACCAGGGTTTTTTCAGGCGTTAGAAACAAGTTTTTGGCCACTTGCTGCGTGATAGTACTTCCCCCATAGGTATAGTGGTGGTTTGCAGAATTAAGACGCGCTGCAACGATTATTTTCTTTAGGGTAAATCCTTTGTGAGTCATAAACTCGGGATCTTCCGTATGAAAAATGGTCTGAACAAGAAAAGGCGATATTTCCGTTAAAGGTTTCCACGACCATTTCAGCTGAAAAGGAGCCCCTCTTTTTTCTGTTTGATGGCGCCTCAATTCAATGAATTTTGTTGTGGAAGGGTGAGAGGTTGCAAGAAACGTAACATCGGGTAAAGAGAGATAAATATAAACAGAGAAAATCGCGGTTAAAACTGTGAACGTAATGAGTGCTTTTTTTGTCTTACGTAATCGCATAACTGAAAGTTAAAAAGAGATCGGAAGTCGATTTCCGATCTCTTAGCTAGGGTAACAATTAATGGAGTAATCCTGGACAAGGAACAACAGTTTCCTCAAGTTTTACAAATGTAATAAAAGAGGTATTTGCTTCGGTAAGACCCGTTGATTCCAGGATAGAAGGCGCAGAGGCATCAGAAATCTGCGAGGTGACCCGGAGAATGTCGCCAGCCTGTAATGAGACGATGATTCCCATAGAATTAAAGCTAACTAGGGTCTTGTTAAGAGCTGTCGTTGTGGTGCCTCTAATAAGATTGAGTGTATATCCAGTGGGAACTAACAGATTCGTAAGATTGACTCGTTGAACTCCATAGTTGATCAAATAATTTCCACTGATAAGGATTTGAAACTGATCGCCAGCAACAGGAGCTGAAGATTTGATAATCCCACTTCCTACGTTAATATCCTCTATGTTAAAGGCAAGATTTCGATTTTGTCCTGCTGTTTGGTTTTGATTGCAACGGTAACTTGCATAGACGCCGAGTCCCATCAGCGGTGTTGCAGCCAGTGACATCAAAGTCATAGCAATGAGCGTCAGCTTTTTCAAATTCATAATTCTCAACATAAAACCTCCTATTGGTAATTTTTCGATGAACGACATCGAGTTAAGTTAGGGAAAATTTTTAACAAAAAAATGATTATAAGAAAAGTTTTATTGTTAAGGTTTGATGAGTGTAGGAGAAGGGTTTTAAGTCATCCTTAAATAATAGATGAATCAGCTATGGTAGGTAGTGGTTGATCTACTATAGGTTCGAAGGTTCGAGTTTTTTTTACGGATACCTGCTCAGGCGATTCTTTTCCACTCTCTAACTCATCTTGAACGTGTTGTCCTAAATCAAAGGAGCTCGCACTGCGCCGGAGTAAAACACGCTCTCCATTCCCCTTGTC
Source organism: uncultured bacterium (assembly GCA_964571465.1). GTDB lineage: Bacteria > Chlamydiota > Chlamydiia > Chlamydiales > Rhabdochlamydiaceae > PALSA-1444. The sequence goes on along the minus strand of CAZNAR010000001.1, from coordinate 579,660 downwards.
TAAAGAAGAAGATGATAGAACGGGATGGATTGGACTCTCGCTTGAGTCATCTGCAGAAGAGGCTAATTCATCGAAATTAAGTGCTTTACAGGCTCTCATATTTTGTAGGCTTTTTGGGCTTAATCGCTCAGTTGTTCTAGGAGAAAAATCTTTTCTGACAGGAGATATTTTTGCACGAAGTGAGGAAAGTGTTATGTTCCCACGCGTTTGTTGAACCAGAGAAGAAATGGAATCGGTATCTGCTTTAAAGTCTCTTCATCTCTTTCTACCCAAAGTCGATTCTTCACTATTCCCGCTTGCAGGAGAATAATCTAAGATTTGGCGGAGAGTCAACTGAATGTTGTAGTGAGCAGAAAGCTCTTTTAAGGAACAGATAACACCCTTTTGTTGTTCTTTTGAAGCGTGAACAAGGCGGTTTTTACTGATAAACATTGCCGTATGTGTGACAATGTGTAATCCCTTTTTTGCTACCAATAATACATCGCCACTTTCAACTTCATTGGAAGGAATAAGAAGCGGCTCCCATCCAGCCCTGATCATATGAGGAGGGAGTTCGCGAATCCATTTGATGGGGATCTTTCTATCTTCAGGAAAAGTGTGAGCTTGAAAGGCTCTTTTAGCTACATAAGCTACGGCTGTAATACAATCGAGGTAACGAGGAGCATTGGTGCTTCTTTTTTGGTAAGTGGTCCAGGTTAAAACCTGGGCAAATGTTTGAACGCGACTTTCCTTCGATTTGGCGTTTGGATGGCGGAAGATCACCACCATATTGTCGCCTTGAGAACCGATCTCTCTGGAAGCAGTCGTAGGATTCACAGAAAACATAAAATCCCCCTTGCTTGCCAAAAGATTTTAAATCTTAATAATTAATTAATGGAACTAAACAATAAAGTTGTCATATTAACCATTGAGCCCTATCAACCATCTATCTAAACTAGTGTAATGTTAAAAAGAGTTGGTGTTATTTTAGTATTCATCCTATTAAACGGTTGTGCGCGGGATGTAAAATATACGACACATAGCGAATATGTGGAGGAGACGAAGTTTGATCAGAAAACAGGGATCTATAAAGACTTCGAAGCTCGCAGAACAATCGAATGGAAGCGTTAAGAATGAAAAGATTTCATGAGCTGACACGCGATGAAGAACAGATTATTGTAGGTTGCGGAACCGAATATCCTGGCACAGGAGAATACAATCGGCACTCTGCTGTTGGAGTCTATGTCTGCAAACGGTGTGATGCTGCTCTCTATCTCTCTTCGGGCAAGTTTGAGTCGCACTGTGGCTGGCCGAGTTTCGATGAAGAAATTCCAGAAGCTGTTGATCGAAGGCCTGATCCTGATGGTCAGCGGACAGAAATCCGATGCCATCGTTGTGGGGCGCACCTCGGTCATGTCTTTATTGGAGAACGGATCACTCCGAAGAATAGTCGTCATTGTGTCAACTCACTTTCACTCTCTTTTGTTCCTGCTTATACGGAGGAAGGGTATGAGAGGGCGCTCTTTGCAGGAGGCTGTTTCTGGGGTGTTGAATACTATATGAAGAACCTACCAGGAGTGATTGCAACAGCGGTTGGTTATATCGGCGGGACTGTCGCTGATCCGACGTATGAAGAGGTCTGTAGTGGGAAAACAGGCCATGTCGAAGCAATCGAGGTGATCTTTGATCTTAGAAAAACTGATTATAAGACAGTGGCTAAAGAGTTCTTCGAAATCCATGATCCAACCCAAACAAATCGACAAGGGCCTGATATGGGTCCTCAATATCAATCGAAAATCTTTTATCTTTCAGAAGAGCAAAAAAGAGTTGCGCAAGAACTGATGGATCTTTTGAAAAAACGGGGCCTACAAGTGACAACACAGCTTCAGCCTGCTTCTCCTTTCTATCCTGCTAAAGAATATCATCAAGATTACTACGGTAAGAACGGCCATGAGCCGTACTGCCATCGAAGAGAAAAGCGGTTCTAATGAGGAAGAGCTTTATGAAATTGTTCGGTGAGATTTTCTTGCAGTCTAAAATCGCCTTCTAGCAAGACAAGGCTTCGTCCATTCCATTCTATCGATTTTGATAATCCATGTTCTATCCATCTATCGTAGATGGAATCCATTCCAGAGTGATCGTCAATGATCATAACTTTTCTCCGTTAGCCAAGCACTTTATCATTGTTAAAATAAAATTGGAAGACGTGTTAATTTAGCAGAATGAAGATACCAAGAGTTGGAGTTGGCATTGCAGTTTTACGGGATGGGATGGTTCTTATGGGGAAGCGGAAGGGAGGACTTGCTGCAGGGTTGTGGGCTTTTCCGGGAGGACATTTAGAATTCGAGGAAACTGTTGAAGCATGTGCGCTCAGAGAGTTAGAAGAAGAGACAGGACTTCAAGCTCTAGCATGGCAGCTGAGAGGCTGGGAAGAGACTTTTTTCCATCCCGATAAACATTACATCACTTTATTTGTCTTTGTCACAGAGTTTAGAGGTGAACCGAAGCTCCAAGAGCCCGACAAATGTGAAGGATGGCAGTGGGTTCCTATCCAAGCGATCCCTGAGCCGTATTTTCCCACGATCAAAGGGCTTATTGAGAGAGCTGAGCTTTCTCTAAATACTTCACAATGTCCGTCATATTCACTGCGCCGACTGCGCGCTGAAGGACCTTTCCATCGGGAGTAATTATCAATACAGCTGGAATGGCTTGGACATTGTACAAGTCAAAACATGCAGGGCACGTCTCGCCATTGATTTTAAGAAAGTGGGCCACATCTGAATAATCTTGAGACCATTTTTCATAGAGAGGTTTGAATGATCTGCACGGCATGCAAGCAGGAGATGAAAAATAAGCAACAACTGGTTTATCGGACGTGCGGATCGTCGATTGGAGGGTTTTAAGATCGGGGATTTCGGTGATGTTTTCTGTAGAACTCTTCATGCTTGCTGCTGAGGAGTTAGTTAAAGAGAGATACTGGATTGCTTCCAAAGCTGCTTTAGTGGCGTCGCCAGCAGCAGTGATCGCTTGCTTATAGATCGGATCTGAGACATCACCTGCCGCGAAGACGCCTGGAACGGAGGTGCTTTGTCCTTTTCCCAGAATAACATATCCATCTGGAGAGAGTTTGAGGGCTTTTTTTAGGATATCGGTGTTAGGATGAGATCCAATGGCAAGAAAGACTCCTTGAACTTGGAGGCTTTGCTGATTACTCAGCTTTAACGTCATTCCTTGAGGATCATCTTGAAATTGGTGCACTGTGGTCTGGAAGAGAACCTTAACGTTAGGTTTGGAAAGAACTTTTTCCTTCAGAGCCGGTTGCATCGTTCTAAATTCTTTGCTTCGAACAACGACGGTGACTTGTTTTGCAATGTTAGAGAGATAGTGAGCTTCGACAAGCGCACTTTCACCCCCTCCAATGACGGCCACACTTTGCCCTTTAAAACGGAGTCCATCACAAGGAGCGCAGGTGAAAATCTTGGAGTAGAGAAGAGGCTTTTCTCCAGGAATACCGAGGAAGTTAGGAGTAGCCCCCATGGTGACGATACAGCAATCGGTTTTAATCTCTGGATGGTTGGAGACTTTAATTGTGAACGGGCGGTGAGAAAAGTCAACTGCCTGCACAACTCCGGATAGAAATTGAACGCCGCGGCTTTTGAGTTGTTGTTCAAGTCTGTCTGCAAGATCTGCCCCTGTAATCGAAACATCTCCAGGCCAATTTTCAACATCGGGGGAGACCGTGATAATTCCTCCAGGTGAAGGGCCCATAATGACAAGCGGGGTCAGGCCTGCTTGAGAGATTTGAAGAGCAGCCGTCATTCCAGCGATGCCTCCTCCCATGACGACGACAGGAGCTGTTTTTTGAGCATGCAAGGAAAGACACAGGCATAGAGAAAGAAAAATTTTATTTAGCATGTTTTTAGGATAACAGAATTTGATTTCTTTATTCGTATAAAATGTTTATCTTTTTGGCCCCAAAAGGAGAGCACAATGGGACTCGAGATTGATAGATCCGAAATTTTTAACGGAGGCTGGCTCAGACAGGAGGGCAAAGCGCTTGATGTTCTTATCAAGACAAACGATTTGGAACTTACCTCCGTCAGAGAAAAAGAGATTCCTCATTATCAGGAGCTCTATTCCGATCCAATGACGATGAAGATGTTTACGGACAATGAAAAGCGTCTTTATGAAATGGATATCGAGGCTTGGAAGCAGGAACAAATGACCAACGTTGCTAAGAGAGTCAATGCCTGGATTCAGCGGTGGAACGATGGGATGCCGTTTAGTGCATTTGCGATTTATAACAACGGGCAATTTGTTGGGCATATTATCGCTGGATTTGGCGACAACGGTGGAGAGTCTGAGATAGCCTATATCGTTCATTCCAAGTACTGGAATAAAGGCTTTGGATCTCAAGCAGTTGAAGCTGTTGTAAATAAATGGCTTCCCTACTTGCAGCAACAAAAGTATGAGACCGTTGGTGACGATAAGATGAGTAAAGTGGTCTCAACGATAGTAGCGACAAGTCGATTAGATAACGCCTGGTCGGAACGTATTTTGGTGAAGAACGGTTTTACTAAAACCAGCGAAAAAGAGGCCTGGGGCTGTAACCGCGCTGTTTATCAAAAAATGATTTGATAGAAATTAGATCCTCTCGTATTTACAGAGAAAAGAGAGGGTCTATGTCTAAAGCTGTTTTGGGACTTGCGTGTCTATCATCTGCCTTATTTGGAGCGGCGAAAGAGGTTCCTCCCCCAAAAATCAGCTACGATACCGATCTTTTCAGAGAAAATAATAAGGTCGAGTTCGTCAATTTAGAATTCCTTTATTGGACCGTCGATGAAAGTGCGATGGATTACGCCCTTCGCATGAAAAGCCCCGCTTGGGGAGAGGTAACAGAAGGGGTCGGTAAATACAAAGTGATCGACTTTGGTTGGAATCCAGGATTCCGTATGAACGTCGGTTATTTTAATGCACCGCACTATTGGGATGCATATCTCCAATTCACCTATTTTAAAGGGACAGGGAGCGATAAGACCCATGCTCCTGATTCTCCTAATCGTTTCTTAAATGGAACATGGCCCCAACCTTCATTTGGATCGCAGGCGAATATTCCACTTGCAACAGCAAAAAGTTCTGTAGAGCTGAAAGTGAACATTTTAGAGCTGCTTGCAACTAGACGATTTCATCCTAATCCCCATCTTCGGATGAGGCTTTATGGAGGCCCTACTGTCGTTTGGAACAGGCAAAATTGGGAGATCGATTATCGAGACACTGCAAATGAAACGAGCCACCTCCATAATCATTGGAGATTTACTGGAGCCGGGATTAAAGCAGGTTATATTCTCGACTGGTTCTTAGGTAAGGGTGGTATCTTCTTTACGGGCGCTTTTAGTGCAGCTATTTATGCTGGAAATTATCACAACGTCAGTAAACAAAAATCGAGCGATAGTAGTGGAGGACAATTCGACACATCTCTTCCACTACGCAATGTGCACTACCACGACACACGGCTTGTTCCTTATTTCCAGTTCTTAGCCGGACCCTCCTGGCAGATGGCATTTGGAAGATATCGAACAGAGTTATTCGCGGGCTATGAACTCAATTTCTGGACTAATCTCCATGAAGTTTATCGTACGTCATTAGGGGCGCCTCAGCAGGTGAAGCAGACTTACATGAGCAATGCAGTCATTGGTCTCCAAGGTCTTACGGTTCGTTGGAATTTTGACTTCTAAGTGGGACCCTGTAAAGGAAGGGAAGAGATAGAAGTTGGAGTACCACACTAGTGATTGCACTGAATCCAACAGAGTTATCATACAGATTTCCAATGAGAGCACTTCCTAAAAACCAACCCAGCCCGTAAATGACTCCAAAAAGCCCATAGCCGGTGCTTCTTTGCTGAGGTGGAATTAAATGTGCCAGCACACTTCTAAATAGAGCGGTCTGTGTTGCCATTCCAATCCCCCAACAGATCATGCCGATCCATAACTCTACGTGCATTCCAAGAAAAAGAAGAAGAGGGCTTGCGCTTCCTAGGATAACACCGAAATAAAGAGCAGGTTTTGGAGCTTTGTCAAACCATTTTCCTCCGATGAGTGCAAAAAAGGCAGCAATTGCGATAGCAGCCATGTAGTAGAGCGGAATGATAGAGGTTGTTACAAGGGTTGTTTTTTGAATGTGGTATGCAATAAGCGCAAAGTCGAGTGTTCCTGCACCCACGAGTGCTGCGCCGCTAAGGAAAATCCAGAAGGGACGCGAAAAGTTTTTGAAAAAGAAAGGGGTTTTAGTAGGCTCTGCAACTTCAGGGTGAGGAAATTTTCGGTAGGTGATGTAAAGTGTACCGAGCGCCGCTGCTGCCGGAAGTGCTAAAATTGCAAAACCGAGTTTAAAGTGAGGGCCTGTCAATAAAATGGCGTACATCAGGAGGGGGCCTAAAAGACCTCCGAAACGATCGAATGCTTCATGGAGACCAAAGCCCCAGCCACGTCCCACTTGTTTACAGGCGTACGAAAGCATTGCATCACGCGACGGGGTGCGGAGAGCTTTTCCCGCCCGTTCTAAGACGAGTAAAACAGCCGCCATTTTCCAACTTCCAGCCAGCGCAAAGAGAGGGATCACCACTAGATTACAGATGTAACCAACTGTTGTGAGGAACCAATATTTTTTGGATCGATCAGCTGCAATTCCTGAAATGATGCGGATTCCGTAACCTGCAAATTCAGCCAGTCCTGCAAAGGTTCCAACAATTGCACCGGATGCTCCTAAAATGGCAAAGAAGGGACCAATAATACTGCGTGCCCCTTCGTAGGCGATATCGGCAAAAAAGCTAACAAGTCCAAGCAAGATAATGAAGTACATCATATCTTTAGTGTGATATCAAAAAACGATTATCAATTGAAATGAAAATCTAAGACAACGCATTCTAAGGACATGCGGATTGCCGATTTTCACTGTGATCTCCTCTGGTATCTTTCAAATGATCCTAAACGAAGTGTGCGAGACCCTGAATCTCAAACCTCCGTTGAGGCGCTCAGTCAAGGATGTGTTGCCATTCAGACGTTTCCAATTTATACAGTCACAGGTCCAGATTCTGTAGAAAGTGGTACAAGACAATTTGAGATTTTCGAACAACTGTCGCACTTCGATCCCGATTTTTTTGGACCGCGTCTGCGTTACAAGTTAGCGATTGAAAATGCATCGAGTTTTTGCTCGGAAGTAGAGCCACTTGAGGAAGGACTCAATCGACTTGAATCGTGGTGGAGAAAAACTCCTATTCAATACATCAGCCTTACATGGAATGAAGAGAACCGATTTGGTGGTGGAGCAGATACAAAAGTCGGTTTGAAGGACGATGGAAAAAAACTCTTAAGGTGGATGAGTGGGAGAAAAATCGCTGTCGACTTAAGTCATACATCTGACTCACTCGGAGAAGAGATTTTGAAAGAAATTGAGGCGCTGGACATCACTCCCATCGCAAGTCATAGTAACTTCCGAGCCGTTTGTGATCACCGCCGCAATCTTCCTGATCACTTAGCAAAAGAAATTGCACACAGAAAAGGTCTTATCGGTCTTAACATGGTCCGCCATTTTTTAGGATCACAAGGTCCCCAAGATCTTCTAGCTCACATCCAACATGCGCACAAGCTCGGTGTGGAAAATTCTCTTTGTCTAGGGGCTGACTTTTTTGGTGAGATTGATATGAAAGAAGAAAAAAGCCACCTCCGACCGTTTTTCTTTGAAGGTTTTTCGACCTCTGCCTGTTATCCTGAAATCCGAAAAATTCTTTCGACCGCTTTTTCGGAAGAATTCATAGACAACCTCATGTACTACCGACTCAATCATTTCTTGGAGACATAAAATGCGATTTCTCTTTGTTCTTGTGCTTATAGCTGCATCTCTTTGTGCTGCACCGCGCGTCAAACTGGGTTCCGATTGTCTGTTTGATGATGTCAATCTTGCGAATCTCACTGGAAAAAGAGTTGCTATTCTGACGAATCAGACGGGGCTTGATAGTGAGCTTAGGTCAACAATGGATAAGTTAATCGATGGACAAGGGCCGTATAAAATCGTTGCTTTATTTTCACCAGAGCATGGAATTAAAGGTGTAGCGTTTGCAGGCGAAAATGTGGGAGATACGAAAATTGGAAAAATACCGTGCTATAGTCTCCATGGAAAATATCGACGCCCCACACCTGAGATGTTGAAAGGGATCGATGTCATTGTCTATGACATTCAAGATGTTGGCAGTCGGTGCTACACGTACACCACAACTCTTTTCTACATGATGGAAGAGGCTGCGAAAAATAAAATCGAAGTGATTGTCTTAGATCGTCCGAATCCTATGGGTGGAGTGATTGTCGATGGACCCATGTTGCAAGATGAAGAGAAATCTTTTCTAGGTTACATCAACGTTCCCTACTGTCATGGAATGACGATTGGGGAGCTCGCTCTTTTCTTCAACCGCGAATACCATGTCGATTGCAAACTGAAAGTGGTTGCCATGAAAGGGTGGAAAAGAGAGATGCGTTTTTTAGAGACAGGACTTATGTGGACGCCGACCAGTCCTCAAATTCCTGAAGACGACACGCCCATCTATTATCCAGCGACAGGCGTCTTAGGTGAATTAGAACTCGTCAATATTGGCGTTGGATATACGCTTCCATTCAAAGTCATCGGAACGCCGTGGATTGATGCGGAGCAATTTGCAACTGCTTTGGCTAACCAAAAACTGCCCGGTGTAAAATTTCTTCCTTTCCATTTCAAACCATTTTTTGGCCCCTATAAACATAAAGAGTGTCATGGAGTTCGACTTGTTGTCACCGATGTGACGCTTTTCCGTCCTGTCACCGCAGGATATCTCATCATGGGTGTCTTAAAGTCGCTTTATCCTCATGAAGTTGCCCAGCGACTGAAAAGTACACCTGAAACTAAGAAGATCACCTTTTCACATGTGAATGGAACATCTGAAGTTTTAGAGCTGCTCACCAAAGAAAAGTATCCTGGTTGGAAAATGGCCTCGATCGATCTCCAACAACGAAAATCATTTCTAGAAAAACGGAAAAAATACCTACTCTACTAATAGGACATCAATGACAACCCGCGTTTCACAACCAACCCCTATAGTGGGATTTTACTCCCAACAAGCAACTTCTTCAAGCCAAGCTTTTATCCGAGCACTACAGACGAAGCAACACCAAACTTTTAATCTTGCAGGGGCGTTAAAGAATAGAGATTTTTTAAAAGCATTCATACAAGAAAGCAGAGAGCTTTTAAGAAAAGAGAAAAGTGATGAAAATCTCGTGACGGTCATTCTAGGGATTGCTCTCATAAAAGAGCTGCACACTACAGAAACACATGAGCTAGTGGCTCTTCACGTTGGATGTTGGATGGAATTATACCAAGAAGACAAAGCTTTTCAAATCATCAATGCATTAAGTCGACAATACAAAGCCGCTCTAAGTCAGGTGATCAGTCGGATCGTTCAAGATCCAACAGATCCTCTTTACGACGATTATCTCAGAATCCAAAAGATTATAAGCTTATAGAATATTGTGGTATTCCATGCCCCAAATACATTTTAAGAAAGACATGTTGATCAAGATTTTTAGGAGATAAGGCAAGGGGTGTGGGTGCCGTAGCTTTTACAAATTTCATGGCTCGATTGGAGATCTGTTGAGCGGCATTCGTTCTTTTATGACCTATCTTCTCTGCCAGAGATGTAAAATGATCAAAGACAAAGCTCTTTTCATAAAAGCAGCCGAAGATAAAGTGATAGTATCCTTCAGCAATTGTTATTCTAAAAAGTTTGCAAGTCAATGCAACAAGTTTTGGATTTTCAATTCTTAAAGAATGATTTCACTTTATCGAAAAAATTCTTCTTCCTGGGAGAGTTGATGTCTGTTTCTAGCTCTGCAAAAGTCTTTAAAAGTTGCTTCTGCTTATCGGAAAGACGAACAGGTGTTTCCAGCGAGATTTTAACGAGTAAATCTCCCTCCCCTTGTCCATGAACATTGGGAGCTCCTTTGCCACGCACACGGAGAACTTTATCTGGTTGTGTGCCTTCAGGAATTTCTAAACGAACCGATCCGCCGTGAGGAGAAGGGATCTCTTTTTTAGCTCCGAGAGCCGCTTCCGTAAACGAAAGGGGAAGCTCGACAATCACATCGTCACCGTCTCGTTGAAAGACAGGGTGGGGTTCGACATTAATATAGACATAGAGATCACCTGGGGGGCCACCTGCAAGTCCTGCATCTCCCTGACCTGACATACGAAGCCGCATTCCGTTATCAATGCCTGCTGGCACTTTGATAGTGATCGACTGTTTTTTCTTAACCCGTCCCTCACCATTACAACTTTTGCACGGATCAGAAATCGTTTTCCCATGACCTCCGCACGATTGACAGGTGGAAGACATGCTGAAAAATCCGCGACTTTGATGCGTGACGCCCGATCCATGGCAGCGCGCACATTTTTTTATTGCAGATTGCGATGCAGCTCCGGATCCGTCACAGCGCTCACAGGTTGCATAGTTCGTTATGGAAGCCTCTTTCTCAGTTCCTGCAATCGCTTCTTCAAAGCGAATATTGAGGTTCATTTTTTTGCTGGCGCCTTGTTGCTGAGCACTTCCTTCACCTTGCTCAAAACCAAAAATGGAATCGAAAATAGATCCGCCTCCACCGCCGCCGCCACCGAAAGCATTCATAAAGGTGCGAAGCGCTTCTTCTGTTGAAGAAAAACCGCCCATTCCGCCCATGCCACCAGGACTACCGCCCATTCCGCCACGGAGAGCATCGGGTCCATATTGATCGTAGACTTGTTTTTTCTTATCGTCGCTTAAGACTTCATAAGCTTCGGAGATTTCTTTGAATTTTTTTTCTGCGGCTGCATCGCCAGGATTTTTATCAGGATGGTATTTGAGAGCGCTTTTGCGATACGCTTTTTTGATCTCATCTTGAGTTGCTGAGCGGGAAACGCCTAAAGCATCATAATAGTCAGACATAGTGAACCTAAGTTTAACGGATGAGATCAGTTTTTAGCAAACAATGAATGCGAGTGCTAAAACTTGTTAAATGATTTAATTTTTTTGTATTTGAGGGCAGCTTTTGCTTTCGCGCGACTTTTGACAGAGGGCTTATCATAAAAGCGGTGTGCTTTTGCGGCTTTCAAAACGCCTTCTTTATCAACTTTTTTCTTAAGAGCTCTCAGCGCTTTGTCAATCGGTTCTCCTGGACGCACTTTCACACTAGTCATGATAAAACGATTCTCCTCTATATTTAAAGAATACAGACTATGTTAGGGCGTAGGTGAAATATAGACAAGTTCAATTTGTGGTGAAAAGGAGCCAGAGAGGAATATTTCATGCGTTTCTCTAGCTATTTGCGCTAGATAGGGAAGCAAGGTAGACGAGAACCCAATAAGAGGGATTTTCCACCCGAAAGCAAGTGCTTGGGCAGCCATGGCCCCGACGCGCGTTCCTGTAAAAGTACCGGGTCCCTGCCCTACACCGATAAAGTCAAATTTTTCGTTAACAAAGGTTTGGAGCAAAGGAAAAAGAGTCTTAGATAACTCTCGTCCTTGGAGCAGAGTCCAGGATTGAATAACGATTCCATTCTTGGCAATCGCTACGATTCCTTCTGTTCCAGAGGTATCAATAATAAGGCCTAACATAACGAATACTATACCTTGGATTGCGATATTTGAGGAGACTTGATAACGTATAAGGTTTGCTTGACAGGACAAGTTAGACCATAGTAAAGGTAATTCAAAAGCTAAAAAAATAATTTTAACATTCTTGCGAGGTCTATGAATCACAAAACCGACATAATGGAAGATGAAGAAGCTGCTGTTGAAGCTGTTAAAGAATCTTTTCAATCAAAGCAAGACGTAGATAGCTCTTCACCTGGACCCGATCAAGTTTTTATCATACCCCTTACAAGGCGTCCCTTTTTTCCTGGAATGGCAGCTCCTGTCGTCATCGAGCCTGGCCCTTTTTATGAAGTGCTCAAGATGGTCGCAAAGACCGAACATAAATGCATGGGGCTTTTTTTAACCAAGCAGGAAGACGCCAATGTCTACAAAATCGGGTTTGGAGATCTTTACAAAGTTGGTGTGCTCGCTCGCATTCTCCGTATTATTCCGATGGAGCAGGGCGGGGCGCAAGTTGTTCTGAATATGGAGAAAAGGATTTCGATCAAAAAACCGACCAAGTCGAAATATCTCCGTACACAAGTTAAATACCACGAAGATGCTTCAAGAAAGCTGACCAAAGAGCTTAAGGCCTATTCTATAAGTATTATTACAACCATCAAAGAGCTTTTAAAATTGAATCCTCTTTTCAAAGAAGAGCTGCAAATTTTCTTATCCCACTCTGATTTTACAGAGCCTGGAAAGCTTGCAGATTTTGCCGTTGCGCTCACAACAGCGGGACGTGAAGAGCTGCAAGATGTTTTAGAAACATTTGATCTGAATGAGAGGATTGATAAAGCGCTTCTCCTGCTGAAAAAAGAGCTTGACCTCAGCAAGTTGCAAAGTTCTATCACACAGAAAATGGAACAAACAATTACGAAGTCTCAGAGAGATTTCTTTTTACGTGAGCAACTTAAGACCATTAAAAAAGAGCTCGGGATCGAAAAAGAAGATCGATCGATGGATCTTGAAAAATTTGAAGCACGGATCAAGAAGCGGAAAGTTCCTGAAGATGTCTTAACTGTGATCAAAGAAGAGATGGACAAACTTTCTGTTCTGGAAATCCAATCGGCCGAGTACGCCGTCTGCCGCAATTATTTAGACTGGCTCACGATTGTCCCATGGGGAATCACGACAACAGAAACCCATGATCTGAAGAAGGCAAAGAAAATTTTAGAAGAAGATCACTACGGTCTGGAAGATATCAAAGAACGTATTTTAGAATTCATCAGCGTCGGCAAACTTTCGGGCGGCGTGAAAGGAAGCATCATCTGCCTAGTCGGCCCTCCGGGAGTTGGTAAAACTAGCATTGGAAAGAGTATTGCAAGGGCGCTTAACAGACAGTTTTACCGATTCTCTGTTGGCGGGATGCGGGATGAAGCAGAAATCAAAGGGCATCGCAGAACTTATATCGGTTCAATGCCTGGAAAAATGATTCAAGCGCTCAAATTTACACAGACAATGAATCCTGTCATCATGCTTGACGAAGTTGATAAATTGGGAAATAGTTATCAAGGAGATCCAGCGTCAGCGCTTTTAGAAGTTTTAGATCCTGAACAAAATAAAGACTTTTTAGATCATTATCTCGATGTTCGCTGCGATCTTTCGAATATTTTATTCATCGTTACAGCCAACGTTTTAGATTCGATCCCAGAGCCTCTTAAGGACCGGATGGATATCCTTCGTCTTTCAGGGTACATCATGGAAGAGAAAGTTAAAATTGCGCAAGACTACCTCATTCCTCGCAACCGAAAAGCAATGGGTCTTAAAGCGCAAGATGTTGAGTTCTCTGTGGGTTCTCTGAAACACATGATCAATGGTTATGCAAGAGAAGCTGGTGTCCGTACATTTGAAAATTCTATCAAAAAGATTCTGCGAAAAGTGGCTGTTCAAGTTGTGAAAGCCGAAGAGTCAAAAGCCAAGAAAAAGAAGATGGAACACCATATCACAGAGAAGAATCTGGAAAAATATTTAGGTAAGCCGATCTTTACTAGTGATCGCTTTTATCCGAAAACGCCTGCCGGAGTTTGCATGGGGCTTGCATGGACGTCGATGGGCGGTGCTACCCTCTATGTTGAGTCGATTGATTTCCCATCAGAGAAAACAGAAATGAAACTCACAGGGCAAGCTGGCGAGGTGATGAAAGAATCGAGCCAAATTGCGTGGAGTTATTTACAAAGTGCTTACCAAGAATACGCTCCTGGAAAACCGTTTTTTGAAAAAAAACAAATTCATATACACATCCCGGAAGGAGCCACTCCCAAAGACGGCCCTTCTGCTGGAGTGACAATGCTTACTTCTTTAATTTCTCTGCTGAGAAACCAGCCTGTTCTTCAGGATCTAGGGATGACAGGAGAGCTTACGCTCACAGGGAAAGTGCTTCCCATCGGTGGTGTAAAAGAAAAATTGATCGCTGCCCGTAGATCCGGTGTGAAAACCCTCATTTTCCCTAAAGAAAATAAGCGTGATTTTGATGAGCTTCCCGCGTATATTAAGAAGGGATTAGAAGTCCATTTTGTGGACCATTATGATGAGGTTTTCCGTGTCGCGTTCCCAAACAAGCGGTAGTTTTGAAGACTATTTTGCAACGAAATGGATTGAGCCTACCAATGTGGTTTCAAAGGTAGAGGAGCTAAAAGGCCAAGGCAAAACAATTGCCACTTTGAATGGCTCTTTTGACCTCCTCCATGCAGGACATCTTCATATTATTTATGAAGCATCCCTTCAAGCTGATGTGCTTTTGGTTGCACTCAATACCGACAGCTCGATTCAAAGATATAAAAGCCCTAAAAGACCGATTGTTTCTCTCCAATACCGGGCACGGATGATGGCAGCACTCGGGTTTGTCGATTATGTGACATGCTTTGACGAAACAGATCCTCGTGTTATCTTAGGGAAAATACGGCCCCATGTTCACGTCAACGGTGCAGAATATGGCGCCGATTGTATTGAAGCAGATGTCGTCAGGAGCCATGGAGGGAAAATCCATATTGTTCATCTAATTCCTGGACTTTCAACTTCTAACCTAATTAAAAAGATCATAGAGACATGCGATTAATAGGCGACTTTCAAAACGAAAAACTGGCATTTAACTTTCAGGTTTTTCTGCAAAATCATGGCGTTAAAAGCCTCTATGATTCGACAGGTCCCGGTGCATATCGCGTTTGGGTTATCGAAGAAGACGACATTGATAAAGCATTAGAGTTTTATCAAGAGTGGCAAAAGAATCCGCTGCAAGCACCCCCTCAAGAAGAGAAGGCTCCCAGTGCCGAGCCTTCTCATTGGAAAGTTCGGATCGACCCTCCTCGCCTGACGACGCCTTTTCTTCTGAACAATTTTATCATAATTCTTTGTGGTTTTCTTTTTCTTTGGACATTGATTCAGATAGGACGTTTGCAGCAGCAGAAAGGGCCTATTGCGCTTCAATATGAACTAGTCCCTCTGCAACAAAAACTCATGTTCGACCATCCTGCTTACTTTAATCGCATCGAAAAGTTCTTAGATGAGAATCAGATCAAAACAGATGAAGATTTAAAGGCGCTCACTCCTGCGCTTCAAGCTAATTTTAAAAAGCTTTTGGACGTCCCTAAATGGGATGGAATAGGCGCTATGGTTGTCAATCGAGAGTGGTCTCTCTATCAAGAGCTTCCCTCAGGGACCCTTTTTGGTAAAATTAGAGAAGGGGAGGTCTGGCGACTGATAAGCCCCGTCCTATTACATGGTGGATGGTTGCATCTTCTCTTTAACATGGCATGGCTCTTTATCTTAGGCCGGCAGATAGAAGATAGATTGGGGAAAACGAGGTATCTTTTCCTCTCCTTATTATTAGGGATCTTCAGCAATTTAGCACAATATCTTGTGAGTGGTCCTATTTTTTTAGGGTACTCGGGGATCGTCGTAGGAATGGTCGGGTTTATTTGGATGAGACAGAAAGTGGCACCATGGGAAGGATATCCATTGCAGAGGCCGGTCATTATTTTTATCTCAATCTTTGTGGTAGCCATGCTTGCGTTAGAAGTCATCTCTATGACTCTGCAGTTCTTTCATTTACGTGCAGGCTATGCAAATATTGCCAATACAGCCCATGTTATTGGGGGAGTTTTTGGGGCTTTACTCGGTAGACTTTCGTTATTTGAAAGAGGTCACTCATGACACTACGTGATCTGACAATCTTAGGATGCTCAAGCCAGCAGCCAACACGTCGAAGAAATCACGGGGCTTATTTAGTTCGATGGAATGAAGAAGGTTTCCTTTTTGATCCAGGTGAAGGAACGCAGCGGCAGTTTATTTTTGCCAATATCGCTCCTCCTTGTGTAAACCGAATTTTTGTCAGCCACTTTCACGGAGACCATTGTTTAGGTCTCGGATCGATGCTTATGCGCCTGAATTTGGATAAAGTCACACATCCGATCCACTGTTACTATCCCGCGAGTGGAAAAGTCTATTTCGACAGGCTTCGGTATGGAACCATGTACCATGAAAATATCCATGTCATTGAACATCCTGTCCATGTTGAAGGAGTCGTCGACGAAGATGATACCTTCCGTATTGAAGCTTACCCGCTCGATCATGGGGTTGAAAATTTTGCCTATCGCATCATTGAAAAAGATGTCAGACGGTTTGAAAAAGAAAAACTCAAAATGGCAGGTGTTGAAGGCCCCCTGGTCAGGCAACTCGAAGCCCAAGGCTCTGTGATTGTAGATGGAAAGAAGGTGAATGTTGATGACGTCAGCTACTTTCAAAAAGGGGATGTGTTTGCCATTGTCATCGATACGCTTCCATGTCCTGGCGCTCTGAAAGCAGCAAAAGAGGCCACCATTCTGTTATGTGAAAGTACCTATCTTAAAGAACACGCTCATCTTGCCAAAGAGTATTTGCACATGACAGCCGAAGAAGCAGCAACTATTGCAAAGAAAGCAGGAGTTAAGTTGCTCGTACTAACCCACTTCTCAGCTCGTTACCAAGAGCTCGATGGCTTTGAAAGAGAAGCTCGCGCGCTCTTTCCATCGACCATTGTTGCCGATGATCTTAAAGTGATTCCCTTCCCCAAAAAAAGCGTAAAGTAAAAATTTTATTTTAACTATTTCTCCGGTTTGCTAAGGATTGGTGAAAAGGATCTAAGTTGAGGAGAAGTATGAAACAACAAGTTGCTATTTCACTGGCCGGACTCATGTTACTAACAGCAGGATGTGAAAATGCGAAGGGGAAACTGGGGGCAGTATCAAATGGGAAACCTCCAAAAGCAACCCCCCAAGATGTCGGCGAAAGAAATATGCATGATCAATGGCAAGGAAAGAGTAATCCCAGCCTGTATGAGGGCGGGTTTTTCGCACGCGCAGACTTTCTCTATTGGAGAGCCGATGAAAGTGGATTAGAGTATGCTTTGACTTCAACACCAAACCAATCAGCGTATACCGTTAAAGGTAAAATGGTAGGGCCAAGTGCTAAATGGGATCCGGGATTTCGTGTTGGAGTAGGTTATACGTTCTCAAGTCAGGATTATTGGGATCTCTCAGCTCTTTGGACGCATTTCCAAACAAGACAGGCGGTTTCTAAGGCATTCGATGTTTCTTTTACTCAAGGTTTTAACGGGACTGCCTTAATCCCTTATTGGGGTGCAACTATTCTAGGCGCCTATGCGGACCAAGCATCTGCAAAGTGGAATTTGTATTACAACATATATGATCTTGATCTAGGGAGAAATTATTTTGTCTCGAAGACAGTTTCAGTCCATCCTTTTGTTGGAATTCGGGGAGCCACAATCGATCAAAAATACCATGCAAAATACCATGTATTGTTATCAGACGCACCTATTTCAGAGGCTGATACATCTTTCCAGGCAACAACAGATTTTTGGGGGGTGGGAGCACATATTGGATCTCAGTTGCAATGGCGGATGACACGATCCTTCTCTTTTGTTGGAAACGTGGGGGGCTCACTCCTCTATGGAAATTTTAAGATTAAAGAAAAAATACTGGCACTGGTTGCTTTTGGCAATCCAATTACAAGAACGCTTCCAATAACTTTGGATGAACATATCACCACGGGTGCGTTTAATATCGAAGCTTTGGTTGGATTCCAATGGGAAAAGTTTTTTTACAATAATAAATACCGGCTGGCTATCACTGCCGGGTATGAATGGAGCGAGTGGTTCTCACAAAATCGTCTGATAAAATTTGACGTGGCAAGTTCAACCACAGGTGACGGGGCCGATATTTTTACACGCGAAAATGGGGATTTAGCTCTTCAAGGAGCTAACCTCCAAGTGCGTTGGGATTTTTAATCGTTCCAGATAGTAAAGAGAGTTCGTTGCACATCAGTCCAAGAGCGAGTTGATTATGACAAAGTTCTTGGATAAGTTCAGGAAGTTCTGCATTTCCATGGTCTTGCAAATAATCTTCAGAGGCTTTGAGCAAAGAAACAGTATGATGCTCAGTTGAATAAGGCGATTGCAAAAGATGTTCAAGGTCACCCGCAGTTGTTCTAAGTGCAGGTGATGCAGCATGCATCACTGATTTAGCAAGCTTACTGAGTTCAACAGTTCTTTGTGCAATCATTTCCAGGTCGTTCGATGTGGGGTGGCCTAAAAGTTTTGCATATGAATCAAGTGCTTGGCCGAGTGGATTTCCGCCCCGCGGATCATTCGGTGGAACAACTGGACCAACTCTGGAAATATCTGCCATATATCCTCTAGGGAGCTACTCTAATCGGCGCCCCTCGCTCATACAATATCACTTTGCCAAGTATTCTTCTAGGGGTCCGTTGAAGAAATGAATGCCGTCCGCTTCAAAAGCGATGATTTTTGTGGCAACTTCGTCGAGCAGTTCTCGGTCATGGGCTGCCATAATCACGGTCCCTTTATAGTCTTCTAGGGCCCAGCCCAGAGCTGCTACGGCTTCCAAGTCGAGGTGGTTGTTCGGCTCATCCATCACTAAGAAATTAAAGTTGAGGAGCATCATACCACCCATAATGAGGCGGGCGGTTTCACCTCCAGAGAGGTGAGCGACTGGTTTAAAGGCGTCGTCTCCGCCAAAGAGCATTTTTCCTAGAACGCTACGAACATCTTGGTCATAAACCCCGTCCTTCTTCTTTTTAAGCCAATCAAAGAGGGTGAGAGATCCTTTTTTATCGATGATATCCGAGTGATTTTGGGGAAAATAGCCAAGTTGGACTTGGTGGCCATACTCAATTTTACCTTTATCTTGTGATAGAACTCCGGCAATCATTTTTAATAGGGTCGTTTTTCCACGGCCGTTATTTCCAATCACTCCGATTTTATCACCCCGTAATATTTCAAAAGAGAAGTCTGAAATGATAGGGATACCATCAAAAGCTTTTGAGATATGATCGACTTTTAAAACGATTTCACCCGAAGGTTTTTCAGGTGGATAAAATCGAATATAGGGACGTTGGATGTTTGACTTTTTAAGTTCAGTCGGCTGAAGTCTGTTGATTTCACGGATCCGTGACTTCACCTGGCTAGCGCGCGTTCCTGCGCCGAATTTAGAAACAAACTCTTGCAGTTGTGAGATTTTTTTCTCTTTCGATTTATTTTCATCTTCAGTGCGTGCACGGAGAGATGTTTTAGCCACGACCATTTGGTCGTAGTTGCCCGGATAAATAATGATCGTGTCATAGTCGATATCAGCAATATCGGTTGTTACAGTATTGAGGAAGTATCTATCATGGCTGATCACGATTAAGGTTCCGGAATAGTTTTTGAGAAATTGTTCGAGCCAGCTAATCGAACTTAAGTCTAAGTGGTTGGTCGGTTCATCGAGTAGTAGGGCTTCTGGTTCACCAAAGAGAGCTTGGCATAAGAGGACTCTAAATTGAATATCGAGCGGGATCTGGTTCATCTTTTTCCTATGAAACTCTGCAAGAATCCCCATTCCTGTTAAGAGATCTTCCGCTTCCGATTCGGCGCTATACCCATTTTCGTCGGCAACGACTTCTTCCAGCTCTCCCAGACGGATTCCAATAGCATCTGTCATCTCTTGTTCATAGAGTTGGTCTCGTTCTTGGAGCGCATTCCACAGCCGTTTGTTCCCCATAATCACAACATCGAGCACTCCAAACTCTTTAAAGTCTTCGATGTTTTGTTTAAGGAAGCCGACTTTGCGAGGGAGGGTCACGGTGCCGCTGCCCGGTTCTTCAAGCCCCATCATGATTTTCATCAGGGTCGATTTCCCCGATCCATTCGGTCCTGTCAGACCGTACCGATGTCCCTCATTAAAGGTGACATTGACGTTATCGAACAGAAGACGGGTTCCTACTTTCTTTGAAACATTTGCTAAAGTAATCATAGAGGGGTTATTGTAGCAAAAGAGGGCCTCATGCAGCAATGGAAAGAAAAGTTTTTAACTTATTTGGCGGCGGTTCGAAATGCCTCCCCGCATACGATCCGTAATTACCGCCTCGATTTAGAGACATTTAGCGCTTTTATTCAAGAAACTCAGCTTACGAATGTCGATAAGTGGAAAATCCGAGGGTATCTAGCCCACCTCAACCAAAAACAGGCGACGAAAAGGACCATATTAAGAAGGCTCTCCTCGCTCCGTTCCTTCTTTAAATTCCTCCTCAAAGAGGGCGTTCTAACACAGAATCCCCTGGATGAAATCGATGCCCCCAAGCTGGATAAAACGATTCCTTCACCACTGTCGCGAGAGGAAGTCGATCGCCTTTTTGCACAGCCTGATTCAGCAACTTTTTTAGGATTCAGAGATCGATGCATCATGGAACTCTTTTATAGCTCAGGACTCCGTATCAGTGAGCTTGTGGGACTTGACCGCTCCGATTTCGACGCCGTGAATTTTGCACTGCGTGTGAAAGGGAAAGGAAAAAAAGAGCGTGTCATTCCGATTACAAAAAATGCAGCAACTTGGATCACTAGTTACTTAACACACCCAGAAAGGTTTTTAGATAGTGATGTCCATCAGGCAGAAAAAAATCACGACGCTGTCTTTCTTAATAAATGGGGAGGGAGACTCACCACCCGTTCTGTCGATCGAACTTTTAAGCAATACTTAAAAGCATCAGGGCTTGCTGCAAAGGCGACGCCTCACACAATACGTCACACAATAGCTACGCATTGGCTTGAAAATGGAATGGATTTGAAAACGATTCAAACACTGCTCGGTCATAGTTCTCTTGCAACGACGACGATCTATACGCAAGTCTCAAAAAAGATAAAAAAAGAAGTTTACGACAACGCGCATCCTTTGGTAGATTAAACCCTAGTTTTTAAAAAACTTGAAGGAGTTTAGGATGAATAAATCGAAGTTTTTTTCTGCATTGATTCTGACATCAGCTGCTTTTGCTGATGGAGAATTCGTTGCTGCGAACATGGACAATACTTCTCAGCACAAAATGACCCAATCACCCATGATGAACCATGTGATTCTGACTTCTGCACGTCCAGAAAGTGACAACGGTTGGTACGTATTTGCAGACGCACTCTATTGGCATGTTGATATTGGTTCAACCGATTGGGCCAACGTTAATCAAGTAGGCGCTGTAAACACAGTTGCAAAGAACCATAGCTTAAACTTCAAATGGGATTGGGGTTTCCGCGCAGGACTTGGAGCAAATATTAATCATGACATGTGGGATACGAATGTTTACTACACCTGGCTCTTTGCAGACAATAGCAACAAGGCTGGAGGAAGTGGGTTAGCGGTGACTGACCAAATAGGTTTGGCTAGCTTTAATAGAAACTTAAACTCGGGTTCTTCAAAATGGTCGGTCCATTTTTCAATGTTCGATTGGGAAGTGGGTCGCTCGTACTATATCAGCAAAAATCTAGCTCTCCGCCCGCATACTGGGATCAAAGGCGGTTGGATTGATCAAAAAATCCACTTAGTTTTCAATGGGACTACTATAGCCAACCCACAAAGTATATCGGTCAATGAACGATTCCAAAATAATTTCTGGGGAGTTGGCCCTTCTTTTGGAGTGAACGGTCAGTGGGTGCTCGGCAGTGGAGGATCTGCAATGAATCATCGTTTCTCTTTGTTCGGTGATTTTGGCGGTGCGCTCATGTACGGTCATTTTAATCTGAAGAGCAAGCAAGTTGTAACCAACTCAGCAACCGATGCACAAGTCGCAGGCCTTGATCAAAAAGGACTAACACGCAACTTAGCAGTGGGCATGCTTCAAGGGATCTTTGGGTTGTCATGGGACACTGCTTTTAACCAAGGCAAAAATCATTTCATGATGAAACTGGGTTATGAGCTTCAGTATTGGTTTCGCCAAAATCAACTGGTAGTAACCGGCTCTGTAAACACGACTCAAACTTTTAGAAATCGTCGTCTTTCAGATGATCTGGCAATTCAAGGAGTGACAGCTGAATTCCGTTTTGATTTCTAAGTGTTCAGCTTTGTTGCCTATCCCGCATTATTTTGTGGGATAGGCTCTATCGCTTTGTAGTTCATTAGTTTAACGCATCACTTTAGTTCTCCTTCCCTTGTAAAACAAGCAATCTAAAATAAAAAATGTTTACGTTAAGCAGATCGTTTGATAAAAGCAGAAAATATACCTTCAACAAACAGGTAGGAGTAACAAATGAAAAAAACAGTACTGTTTAGTGTCTTAGCACTAACCGCCTCTGTCTTTGCAGACGATGGATTAGTAGCAGCTGCTCAAAAAATGGACAACACGTCTCAGCCGCAGACAACAAATAATAACCAAATGATGAACCAAGTTGTTCTAACATCTGCACGTCCAGAAAGTGACAACGGCTGGTATCTATTTGCTGACGCACTCTATTGGCATGCCGATGTAGGTAATGCAGATTGGGGCAGTAAAGCTTCTATAAATACAGCTGGAGACCAATTAACAGTCGTAGATCACCACCTCGATTTCAAATGGAGCTGGGGATTTAAAGTCGGTCTCGGTGTCAACATGGACCATGATATGTGGGACTCGAATCTCAGTTATACATGGTTCCATACAGAAAATTCGAATGCAATGGGTTCAGAGGGGGAACACACAACAGTGTTACCAACAGATGATGATATGACTTCTTCTAAGCATCATTGGGACATCCATTTCTCAATGTTTGATTGGGAGCTTGGTCGTTGGTATTACACGAGCAAAAATCTAGCTTTACGTCCACATGTAGGAGTGAAAGGAGGTTGGATTAATCAACATCGCAAAACAGTAGGAAGTGGTCAAGCAGATCAACAAAGTACTATAATATCTCTGAATCAGGTGGGCAATTTTAAAAACGATTTCTGGGGAGTCGGACCTTCTGCTGGAGTTAACACACTCTGGGTTCTGGGAAATGCAGGATCTGCAATGGATCACCGTTTCTCTCTCTTCGGAGACTTTGCAGGGGCTTTGATGTATGGACATTTCCATAATACATTTAGTTCAACTACTAAAGGAACGGGTGGTCTATCTCCTTTGTCAGAAACAGGAACAGTCAAAAACATGGACCGTAACTTAGCAGTAACAATGCTCCAAGGGATCATGGGACTTTCTTGGGATACAGCCTTTAACAGAGGACGTAATCACTTCATGATGAGAGTCGGCTATGAGTTTCAATATTGGTTTAGACAAAATCAGTATCTGTCTGCCAAAGAGCTAAATAGTAAAGGAATGTCAGGTGCTCTACGCGTCTCGGATGACTTAGCTCTTCAAGGGTTAACAGTCGACTTCCGTTTTGACTTTTAATTAGAAGCTAACGGTTGATATCAGCCCCTTTTTCTTATCTCGAATCGAGGTCAGAGAAAGGGGCTGACTCTTTTCTTGCATTCAATAAAATTCAAGTGCACATTGATTGGATGCAGCTCAACCATGAGAGTTATTTAGTAATCAATGGTGTAAATCTCATCCAGCTTTCCAAAGAATCTCCTTTTCCAATCTATGTCATCGACGAATCGATTTTAAGAAAAAACATGCGCGAATATATGCTGGGCTTGCAAGAGTTTTATAAAGGCCCATCTGAAGTCTACTACGCCTCAAAAGCTTTAATGAACATTACGATGTGCAAAATCGTTGATAGCGAAGGGCTCTCGCTCGATGTTTCGTCAGGAGGTGAACTCTATACGGCAATTCAAGCGGGCTTTCCGATGGAACGGGTTCTTTTACATGGTAATAATAAGCTCGATGAAGAACTTGAAATGGCGGTTCACTATGGAGTCGGCCGGATTGTCATCGATAATTTCGAAGAGGTTAAAAGGTTGTCGGCTATCTGTGAAAAGTATCAAAAGCAGGTAAAAGTCCTTGTGCGGATCAAACCGGGGATTGAAGCTGAGACACACCGCTTTATGATTACAGGTACGGATGATTCAAAATTTGGACTCACCTTGAGTGAGGCTATCAATGCAATAGAGGAAATTCGGAGTACTCCTTTTCTTGAGTTTATGGGGATCCATTTCCATTTGGGCTCGCAAATTCTTCAGCCGGATGTCTTTGAGAAATCGATTGAGATTGTCTCGGATTTTATCCGCAGATTGAAAGGTTTGACAGTGAAAGAGCTGAATGTGGGAGGAGGCTTAGGGATCGAATCTGATTTTTCAATCCGCTCTTATTTAGCTTTGATTTCCAGAAAGGTGATGGAGCAATTTTCTGCGTATGCGCTTCCACTTCCAAAATTGATGGTGGAACCAGGACGTTCGATTGCTGCAGCGGCAGGTCTGACTCTTTATAAGATTGGTTCCGTCAAAAAACTTCCTTCTGGAATTGTGTGTGCTGCTGTCAACGGGGGGATGAGTGACAATATTCGCCCCGCTCTTTATGGCGCCAAATATGAAGCTGCCTTAGTCAATCGAATGGACGAAGCTTCCAATTGTTTAACGAAGATTGTAGGGAAGTGTTGTGAGACTGGAGATGTTCTTATTTCCGAAATCCTGCTTCCAGAACCCAAACGAGGAGATGTTCTAGCACTCTTCAACACAGGAGCCTATTGTTACAGCATGGCAAGTCATTATAACAGACTCCCTATTCCAGGAATGGCGATTGTTTCGAATGGGTCGTTTAGCTGGATGGTTCGTCCAGAGACGTATGATGATATTTTGAAGTGTGATGAAAAAGATGGGAAAGCGTTAAGCCGGATTCTGTCGTGAGCAATCATTCTTCTAGGAGCCTTGTCGCCAAAGCTCTCGAGCGATTTTAAAACTCTCTGGCGCGGAGAACACCTTGGTAGAGAGTTATTTCTTGCTTCAGATAGGGTTTATCGCACTGAACCTTTCGATCCATGTGGAGGATTCCTAAAATCCCCATTTTCAGCCTGTCAACTTTTCCCGTAAACACGGGATCCATTGCGGAGTGTTTTCTGTGATACTTTCCGTAGCCTTACGGCCCCCAGTCTTTCACTGGTATCTTCTCCTGTGAAGTCCAGACTTTCCTCTAGTCATAAAATGACTAGCGATTGCCTACTCTCCCATCAAACTTATTTATGCGTTTGCAATACGACGACGTCGTCGCTTTGCACCAGAAGCTGCTCCTTCAACAGCCGCTTCTTCAGGTTGCCAGTAGTGAATTCGCGAGCAGTGTTCGCAGAAGACTAAGTTATCACCTTTACGAACTACGTTCTCATGCTGCGCGGTCAGAGCAATGTGACAGCCGCTGCAGGTCCGGTTTTCAATGGGGACGATCACGCGGTCTTTCTTATTTCTAAGGAGTCTTTCGTAAATGCGAAGCGTCTCTTGTTCTGCACTTTTTGCGAGCTCTTCTCGTTCCGCTTTCAGCGTTGATCCTTCGGAATTGATCAGTTGGATGCTGTCTTTAATCTCTTTTTCAAGAGAAAGGCTGCTGACTTCAGATGTTTGAAGGCTCTCTTTAATTTTCCCAAGGAGCTCTTCTTCTGCAACACGTCTATCGACGAGGTCGGAAACTTTCTGTTCAGTTGCGATGCGTTCACGCTCTAGAGCGGTCATTTCATGCGTGAGGGCATTAAACTCTTCCACTTTTTTAATAGAGCTTTGCTGTGCTTCAAGTTTCTTAATTTTATCAGCAATCTCTTGGATCTTTTGCTCAAAGGAAACGATGTGTTTGTTCAGGTCCGTGATTTCCTTTTCCTTCACGGTCAGCTGCTCATGGAGCTCCTTGCGGAGAGCTTCGATTTGCTCGATTTCCTTTAGGCGCTCTTTTTTAACGCGCATGAGACGAAGCATCTTCATGTCGAGTTCTTGAATGTCTAAAATCGTTTTAAGCGCTTCTTTCATCTGTAAATCCTATCAAATAATTGAACCACCCAGAATATAGGTGCCCGATTTTCTTCTCAAGCACAATTAGATGGCAGAACAATATAGGAAAAATTAAAAAGGAGATTTTCCCATAGAGAGTCGGAACGGAGAATCTCGTCCTGACTATCTATGGAAAAAGTTAATTAGTTATTTATGAATTCTGGGGGCGGCGGACCCACTCTCTATCAGGGTGGTGGAAGATAATAACGGTCACAACGGCGACGACGGTAAAGCCTGCTAAGAGTAGGAAAGCCCCTTGGTAGTTCCCGGTAAGATCAATGAGCCATCCTGTTAAGAGAGGAGCTATAATCCCTGCAAGAGAAAGGCAGCTTGAAGTAATACCTTGGGCAGAAGCAGAACGTTCTTTGGCGACATCAATATTAATACTAAAGAAAGCAGGTTGTGGCATGAATCCAAATCCGAGCCCTAAACTCAAGAAAAAGATTGAAAGCCAGAGGGAGTCGGTATAGCTCAAGAAGACAAAGCAGATCGCTGCAAGAAGCTGGCTGATCCAGATAAGGTGGGAGCGAGCGTACCTGCGGCTACCGGTTTTTTGATAGAGCCAGTCGGATAAAAATCCACCGGCTTTTAAAAAAATCGCTGCAACGAGCCATGGGATCGTGAGGTACCAGCCAACACTTTTCAAATTAAGATTATGTTGAGAGAGGAAGTACCCTGGAAGCCACAACGTTGCGAAAAAGAGCATGTAACCAAAAGCAAAGTAGGCGATGTTGTTTGCTACGAGAGCAGGATGTGTCAAAATAAAGCGCCAGTCAACGGAAGTACTTTCAATTTCAAGTTTTGTTTTGGGAGAGCTTGTAATTAGATTGAGCTCAGTTTTATTCACATATTTTGAATGTTCAGGCTTATCTCTAAAGAGGCCGTACCAAATGAAGGCCCAAACAATCCCAATTGCACTGATAGAAAAGAACATGGTTCGCCAGCCAAAGTCGGCGACAAGGTACGAGGTGATCGGTGCGCCAATCACAGCTGAAAGGGGAATCGCCACGAGTCCAATTGAAAGAGCTGTCGCCCGTTCTTTTTCAGGAAGCCAGTCGCTGATAGTTCGAGACATTGCAGGGAAGTGAGGCCCTTCTGTTACACCCAGCAGGAAACGAAGTCCGATGAATCCCCAGAAACCTGAGGCAAAGCCAAGAAGTCCAACACAGAGAGACCAGGCAATGGCAGCCAGTGGCCAAATAAAGCGGGCGCCATATACGTCGACAAGCCATCCACCAAAAGCGGTAAGTAAAACATAGCCGATGGCAAAAGCAGATAGGATCATTCCGAATTGAGTGTCAGTAAAATGGAACTCTTGTTTGAGAGGATCGATCACGAAGGAAATGGCTGATCTATCGATAAAATTCACAAGAGTGATAAAAAAGATAAGACCTGCGATTACCCAACGATAACGAGTAGCTTTACTATTTTGCATACTTTCCTTTTTACAAAAAATAAAGGATACTAGAATGGCTAAAAAAAGGCACCTTCTAAAAAAATCAATAACCATACCATAGGCCCTTATCAAGTTCAGGTGCGGAAAATAGGAGATTCTGACAGAATGCAAAATATGTCATATTTACAAAAATATTTTAACAAAACTGCTGAGGTAAACCGATCCTCTGCTCCCATTGCTTATTTAGCGGCCATTGATGCAGTACGTGATGCCTATCCTGAAATTGCTGAAGCAATTGTTCAAGAGCTTAAGGATCAAAGATCTCATCTCAAAATGATTGCCTCTGAAAATTTTTGTACACTCCCAGTTCAGTTGGCAATGGGCAATCTGCTCACCGACAAGTATGCAGAGGGGTATCCGTTCCACCGTTTTTATGCGGGATGTGACAACGTCGATTGCGTTGAATCGCTGGCGGTAGAAGAGTTAAAGAAAATCTTTAATTGTGAGCATGCTTATGTTCAGCCCCACTCCGGGGTCGATGCCAACATGGTCGCTTTTTGGTCGATCTTAGTCCACCGGGTTCAAAACAAAGAAGTCGAGAGACTAGGAAAGAAATCTTTAGATGAACTGACGGCCGAAGAGTACGAAAAAGTCCGCGAGCTGATGATGAATCAAAAAGTGATGGGCATGTCGCTCAATGCGGGAGGCCATCTGACCCACGGCTACCGTCACAATATATCGTCCAAGATGATGCACTCGTTTGTGTACGATATAAATCCGAAAACGGGGCTTTTAGATTATTCCGAAGTGCAGGCTCAAGTGAAAAAAGTGAAGCCGGCAATCTTGATTGCGGGTTACTCTGCTTATCCAAGATTGATTGATTTTGCCGTCATGCGAGAAATTGCAGACTCAGTCGGGGCCACTTTTATGGTTGATATGGCCCACTTTGCTGGACTAGTTGCAGGAAAAGTGATGACAGGCAATTACGATCCTGTTCCTTTTTCCCATGTAGTAACATCGACCACCCATAAAACATTGAGAGGTCCAAGGGGGGGAGTTGTTCTTTGCAAGAACGAATATAGTGAAGTGATTAATAAAGGATGTCCGCTCATTTTAGGAGGTCCTCTGCCGCATGTGATCGCGGCTAAAGCGATTGCCTTTAAAGAAGCCAATACGGCCGATTATAGAACCTATGCGCACCAGATTGTTGCCAATGCCAAAGCTCTTGCGGAAGAACTTTTAACACATGGTATTCCACTGACGACCGGTGGAACCGATAACCATCTCTTGGTCATGAATGTCACGCAAGGATTTGGACTCACTGGAAGACAAGCAGAGCTTGCTCTGAGGGAAGCTTTCATGACGGTGAATCGGAATGCTGTTCCTTTTGACACAAACGGAGCTTGGTATACATCTGGCGTCCGTATCGGAACACCCGCTCTCACCACACTCGGAATGAAAGAAGATGAAATGAAACTCATAGGTGCCTGGATTGTGAAACTTCTGAAGGCAACAAAACCAGCCCCTGATACAAATAAAGGTGGGATGAGTCGAGCGAAGGTTGAAATCGCACCAACAGTACTCGAAACAGTGCGGAGAGAAATATCAGAGCTCTTAAAACAATTCCCGCTCTATCCAGAAATTATTATTGATTAAGAAAAGAGGTTATATGTCCAGAATGGAAGATGAAGAAAAAGAAAAAAGTTCGGAAGCAAAAATCAAACTCATTGAAGGGAAGATCGACGAAGCGCTATTAAAAGCGCGTCGTATTTTCTTTTGTGATGTTGTCGACATGGATAGCGCAAAAGAAGCCATTCGTAAACTTTGGTATCTTGAACTAACCGATCCAGGTAAGCCGATTCTGTTTGTCATCAACTCTCCTGGCGGATCTGTCGATGCAGGATTTGCGATCTGGGATCAGGTGAAGATGATTTCTTCTCCTGTAACAACGCTTGTGACGGGACTTGCCGCTTCCATGGGCTCGCTTCTCAGTTTATGTGCAGCACCGAAACGACGTTTTGCAACGCCTAACGCTAGAATTATGATTCACCAACCTAGAATTATGGGCGTGATTCAAGGGCAAGCGACCGATCTTTCGATTCAAGCTGATCAGATCATGAAAACACGTAAGCAAATTGTCGACGCTTATGTTGCAGCGACAGGAAAAGATCCTAAAGAGATTGATAAAGCGATTGACCGTGACCACTGGTTTACAGCAGATGAAGCGGTTAAGTTTGGTCTTCTCAATGGAGTGGTTTCCTCGTTTAAAGATTTAAAATGATCTTCCTCTTTGCAAAGTACCACGGAGCTGGAAACGACTTTATTGTGATCGATGATCGGAGAGAGACGTTTCCTGCCAGTGATTCTCAATTCATTCAATCGCTTTGTCATAGGCAGTTTGGAATCGGTGCAGATGGCCTTCTTCTTTTGCAAAAATCGACGAAAGCAGATTGCCGCATGAGAATCTTCAATGCCGATGGGAGGGAGGCAGCGATGTGTGGAAACGGCTTGCGGTGTCTAGTAGATTTTGCGCATCGAAAAGAAATTATCGGGGCCCTTTCAATAATTGAGACAACATCTCGAATTGTCCCTTGTGAATGGAGCAGTGATGAAATCACCGTCGATCTTGGGGCCTACGAAGTTCATCCAAAACTTTCAATAGACGATCTTGAACTCCAAGTCGTCAATACTGGTGTTCCACATGCGATTGCTTTTGTCGAAAAAGACGATCAATTTGCACATGCGGCTCCTCAAATCCGCTCCCATGCTTCTTTTGGAAGTGAAGGTGCCAACGTTAACTTTGCGATCTTCAAAGAAGGCAAGCTCTATACACGAACTTTCGAGCGAGGCGTCGAAGGTGAAACGCTCGCTTGTGGCAGTGGAGCCGCGGCAGTTGCCGTTGCTGCTCAAAAGAAATTCCATCTTCCCAATCCTATCACAATTGTTCCACGCTCTGGAGAAGAGCTGAAAGTCGATGTTTTTCCCGATCAGCTCCGTCTGAAAGGAAAAGCAACTTTTGTCTTCCATGGATCGTTTGAATGTGATAACTGAAAGTCAAAAGGACTTTCCATGGAAATCGGCATTCCCAAAGAAATCAAAGATAAAGAATTTCGCGTTGGTGCAACTCCTGAAATGGTGCATGCACTCGTCCAGGCGGGTCACTCCGTTTTGGTGGAGACAAAAGCTGGCGAGCCGATTGGGTTTACAGACGACATGTACAAAGGTGCTGGTGGCCAGATCGTCAAAGGTCCAACCGAAGTCTATAAAGCCGAAATGGTGATCAAAGTAAAAGAGCCGCAAGAAAGTGAGTTCCCTCTCATGCACGAGGGACAGATTCTTTTTTGTTATTTCCATTTAGCGCCTGATCCTGTGCAAGCCAAAAACTTGCTCGAGCGTCAAATCATTGCGGTCGCCTATGAAACCGTGACAGATAAATTAGGAAGGCTTCCACTCTTAGTTCCGATGAGTGAAATTGCAGGCCGGATTGCAATTCAAGCAGGTGCGACAGCGCTTCAGATGGCCAACGGCGGCCGTGGAGTCCTTCTTGCAGGGGTTCCGGGTGTTTCTCCCGCACATGTAACCGTCATCGGCGGCGGGGTTGTCGGAACACAAGCAGCACGAATGGCAATGGGGCTCGGTGCTGACGTCACTATTTTAGACAATAACCTTTCACGTCTCAGAGAACTCGATGGGCTATATGGTCCACGTCTTAAAACACTGTTTTCTTCCCCAGCAAATGTCGAAGCAAGTGTGACCACGTCGGATCTGGTTGTAGGTGCGGTTCTCATTCCAGGAAAATTAGCTCCACGTCTTCTTACGCACGCGATGGTCAAGAAAATGATGAAAGGTTCGGTCATTGTCGATGTGGCCATTGACCAAGGAGGGTGCTGTGAAACCTCTAAACCGACAACCCACTCCTACCCCACCTATGTTGTTGACGGAGTTGTCCACTACTGTGTTGCGAACATGCCCGGCGCCTGTGCTCGGACATCGACGATTGCTCTCACCAACGCGACCATGACGTATGCTTTAAAATTGGCCAATCGTGGTCTTAAAGCTGCTCTCAAAGAAGATCGCGGTTTCATGGATGGTCTCAATCTTTACAAAGGCCACGTGACAAACATTGACGTTGCCCAAGATTTAGGTTATCCGTTTACTCCTCCTGAAAAAGTTCTATAAAAAGAAGAAAATTCTATTTCTTTCTCTTATTTCTATAGGAGGGTTGAAAGATTACGGGGGATGAGGCATGCTTATTCCAAAGGCTTGGATAGATGCCACAAGATTTTTTTTTAAATGAAGATCTAAAGCAGGGTGAGGCTCTCCTTCTCGAGGGGAATATCGGCGATTTGCTATTCTCACAAGGCACCTATCAAGTCGAAATTAAAGTTAACAAAGAAATCTTTTGGCCCTTTCTTCA
The DNA here is from genome assembly GCA_964571465.1 of uncultured bacterium. Taxonomy (GTDB): domain Bacteria; phylum Chlamydiota; class Chlamydiia; order Chlamydiales; family Rhabdochlamydiaceae; genus PALSA-1444. Next base: position 547,991 of record CAZNAR010000001.1, on the reverse strand, counting down.
GATCTCCGATGAAGGAGACCTCAAAGATCATTTTTGCTCATGTGAATTGGCGGAAGAAGGCCGATCTTGTCCTCACCAGGCAGCTGCCTGGCTTAAAATCTTTCAGGGGAGTCGAGTTCCGCTCCATGTCCGTTTCCGGGAATCTTTCTGGTGTGAGCTATGTCAGATGGCTGCGCGAAGGCATGGGGAAGATAATTCCTCTCTAAAAGGGTCGGTTGAGGCAGGATATCAAGCCTTTTCTTCGACAGGAAAGAAATTATTTTCGATCAAAGGTCGCAGTCCGCAAGGCAAAAAGATGATCAAAGAGATCATTGCTCAGAAAAAACAAGAGACGGAAGAGACGTCGCTGAAGTTTTCAAATCTCTCACCAGAAGAGCTCACTCTTTGGAAAGAAGGAAGGCCGAGTCCGGAGCTTAGTTTTGAGCTCTCTTTTTGGTCCGACCTTGCCAAGTGGTGTTTTACTCAGCAAGAAGATCAAAAACCGTATGAAATTGAATTTATCGATGGCGACAAAAAACTCCCTCATGGCGTTCAAATTCTGTTTAATGAAGCTTTTATCTCATTTTATATCGCTGAAGCAAATTGGCCCTCCCTTATTCCGACTCTTTCGACAGTTCATTCACCACTGACAGTGCATGAAGTTTCTCACAAGCAGATTCAACGGATTTTTTACGATCAGCTTCGCAAAGTTTTCCATCTGGATATTCTTTTGCATGAAGAATCAGAGAGTCACCAAAATAGAAAACAAGTGGGTGAGTGGGTTTATGTCCCAGGGCAGGGGTTTTATCCTTCGCAAATCGATCCGCTTCTGAAAGAAAAGCTCATTCCAACTTCTCAAATTGGTGAGTTTCTTCAAAGGCACCATTTTCTTCTTAAACATCACCTGCAAGGAACAAAAATCCATGAGGAGAGGCGAAGTGCGAAATATCATCTAGCACTGGACGATAAACAGAATCTTCATCTCACATGTTATGTTTTCGAGAAAGGAGACTTGCAAAAGCTGAATGCAGGCAAATTTGGATCGTGGGTTTTTATTCCTGAGAAAGGTTTTTTTCTCTTAAGAGATGTCCTTTTTGGGGAAATCGAAACTGTGATTCCTAGAGAAGAGGTTTCCCACTTTGTTTCGCGCCATCGTCACTGGCTCAGTAGTCATGAAGGATTTGAAACACACGTGATCTCGATTGAAGCACGATTGGGATATGAGCTCAGTTTAGCGGGGCTCGAGTTTACAGCACAGCTTGACTTAGCAGAAAGCCCTGAAGATATGATCGATTTCCATGAATGGGTCTATGTCAAAGGAAGGGGTTTTTACGCAAAAGATCGAGCCCGCAGCGGGTCGTTTCTCAAGGCTGGACTTAAAATTGCACGGCCTGAAATCAACACGTTTATCCGAGCCCACCGGGATGAACTTGAAACTGTTTCTCATTTTTTTGCGATAGCATCCCCACTCGAATCTTCTGGCGTGAAGGTTGAGCTCAATGCAGAGCAGCAAATTGTTGTGAGTCCCTCTTATACCTATGTACCAGGATATCAATACAAACAGGTCGAACTTTTTGAAGATTTTACCTTTGTGAAAGGAGAAGGTTTTTACGAAATTCCTTCTCATATGAAACTCCCATCCCCTTACTTCCGAACGATTGTCATTGATGAGGCAGCAGAGCCGTATTTTGTCGGTTATGAAATTGATACTTTAAAGCCGTTTATTCTTTCGATCGATCCTCGTCTCCAAAAGCCGGACCATTTAGAACTCCAAATGACATCCCTTCATAGAGAAGAAGATGGAAGTTGGCTTGTCGATCTCTCTTACGTGACCAACTTAGGTACGCTGAGAGCAATCGATGTTTGGGAAGCCCTCAATGAAAATAAACGACATCTTTTTTCAACAGCGGGATTGATTCTTCTCAAGACACCGCGCTTCAATTGGCTTAAAGGAATTACGAAGAAACGGTGGCTCAAGAAGGGGCAGCAACTCCGTCTCACAACGATTGAGTGGATCCGTTTATTTGCCTTTGAGCAAATGTCAGCACCTTCGGATGAAGAAGGGAAAGAGCTTTGGAAACAATTTCATGAAATGCAAGTACCTGAAGCCCCCACGCTAGAAGGGTTGCAAAGTAAGCTCCGGCCTTATCAACAAGCAGGACTTCACTGGCTCTGGTTCCTCCACTCGTATGGACTCTCAGGACTACTCTGTGATGAGATGGGGCTTGGAAAAACCCACCAAGCAATGGCTTTACTTGCTGCAGTCTCTCACAGCATACCTGAAGGAAAGTATCTTGTTGTCTGTCCTACATCTGTGATCTTCCACTGGCAAGATTTGCTGCAGCGATTTTTGCCACGGCTGCGTGTCTCTGTCTACTATGGATCGACACGGACACTGGATGATTTTAAAGAGAACTACGATTTGCTTCTGACATCATATGGAACGCTTCGCAGTGAGAAAGAGACTCTCACCGACCTTCAATTTAATGTTGCGATTTTCGATGAGATCCAAACAGCTAAAAATCATCTTTCTCAAACTCATAAAGTGTTAAGAAAAATTGATGCGACAACTCGAGTAGGACTCACCGGAACTCCAATCGAGAATAATCTTTTAGAGCTCAAAGCACTTTTTGATGTGGTCCTGCCGGGTTACATGCCGACAGAGACGGTGTTTAAAGAGCTCTTTGTGAACCCGATTGAAAAACAACAAGATCAGGAGCGGAAAAAACTTCTCACGCGACTCATTGAGCCGTTTATCTTACGTCGAAAAAAATCCGACGTGCTTCTGGAGCTCCCTGAAAAAGTCGAAACTATTTCATACGCACCGCTCTCCGATGAACAGAAGAAGCTTTATCAAGAGGTGTTTGAGTCATCCCGCGAAGAACTTTATAAAGAGCTGAATGACAACTCCAAACCGACTCCTTACATGCATGTCTTTGCACTTCTCACAAAGCTCAAGCAAATCTGTGATCATCCGGCCCTTTATCTCCATCGAGAAACAGACTATATGCACCATGCATCCGGTAAATGGGATCTTTTTGTCGAACTTCTCCAAGAGACACGTGCCAGTGGTCAAAAACTCGTCGTGTTCTCTCAATATCTTGGAATGCTTGACATCATCGAGAGTCATCTCAAAACAGAGAAAATTGGCTACGCTACCATCCGGGGTTCCACACGAGATCGGAAAGAGCAAGTTCTTCATTTTCGCGATGATCCCAAATGTGAAGTTTTTGTAGGATCTCTGCAAGCAGCAGGTGTCGGAATCGATCTAATTTCTGCCTCCGTCGTGATTCACTACGATAGATGGTGGAACCCTGCCAAAGAAAACCAGGCCACTGACCGGGTCCACCGGATGGGGCAAAGCCGGGGGGTCCAAGTCTTCAAACTGGTGACACGAGGGACCCTTGAAGAGCATATTCATCGGCTCATCGAAAAAAAACTCACCCTCATCGAAGACGTCATTGGCTACGATGACCAAAACGACCTTAAGACTTTAAGTCGCCAAGACCTTATCCAGCTTTTGCAGGTTATTGAAGAAAGCACAAATTAAAATCTTTAATCCATATCAGTTTATCCCGAAAAAAGTTATTATCGTTGTTGTGAAAAATAAATTGAAACTAGCTTTGGTCGGTCGCCCTAATGTGGGGAAATCGGCTCTCTTTAACCGGCTCTGTGGGAAGCGGATCTCGATCGTCGATGACGAAGAGGGAACAACCCGTGACCGTATCTATGGAGAGGCCGATGTTTTCGGCAGCCCGATTGATGTGATTGATACAGGGGGCATTGCGCTCGATCCGAATATTCCTTTTCAAGAAGGGATCCAAAGACAAGTTAAAATGGCTATCGAAGAGGCCGACACGGTTGTCATGGTGGTTGATGGACAGACAGGAGTTACGCCTGCCGATGAATATGTTGCGCGTCTTCTGCTCAAGCAAGATAAGCCTGTCACGCTGGCCGTCAACAAAGTCGATGATCTTTCTCACACCAATGATGCGTACGATTTTTACCGTTTAGGCATTGAGAAAGTAGTTCCTATTTCAGCGACACACGGTCTTCACTTAGCAGAACTTCTAGAAGCATCTCTTGAAGGGCTCGATCTACAAGTACAAGAAATTCCCCCTTCAACACGGATTAAAGTCACGATTGTCGGTCGTCCCAATGTTGGTAAATCGACACTCATCAACCAACTTCTTTCGGAAGAGAGATCGGTGGTAAGCCCCGTCGCTGGAACGACACGTGATGCCATTGATGCCGATGTCACTTTAAATGGTGTCGAAATGACGCTCATTGACACTGCGGGAGTCAGACGGAAACGAGCCGAGCATGAAGTTGTCGATAAGTTTGCAGCAATCCGAACCCAGCAGGCGATTGAACGGTCGGATATCTGTATTCTTGTCTTAGAAGGTCCTGAAGGGCTCACTGCTCAAGATAAGAAAATTGCGAGCATGATCGAAGAGGCAGGAAAAGGATGTATCATCCTCTTTAACAAGTGGGACCTCGTGAAGGGATACCGGATGGAGCACTGCTTACAATCGCTCAAGATTGAAGCGAGCTTTTTAGCCCACTGTCCTGTGCTCTTTATTTCAGCACAAACCGGAAGTCACATTGAGAAATTAGCGCCTGCTATTTTGGCAGTGCGAAAAGGACAAACCGACCGTATTACAACTGGTCAGCTCAACAAATTCATTGAGAGAGCGGTTCAGACGTACCATCCTCCGATGATCCAAGGAAAGAGACTCCGTATTTACTACATGACGCATGTCGAAACACAGCCGCCCACATTTGTTCTTTTCGTGAACTATCCGCATCTTATGTTAGAAACTTATAAGAGATATCTCATCAGTAAGTTCCGAGAGACGTATCAATTCACAGGTAACCCTCTCGAATTCGTTCTTCGCCACCGTGCACGTGCCGGAAGCAAAGTCCGAGAAGACAGCGAAGCTACGGAACAATAGTCGTTATTTGAGACGTTTCAGCTCCATTCGCATCAACTGCAGCTATGCCGTATTCTACAGGGACACCTTTCAACTGATCAGGGTCAATATACTCTCTTTTGTTTCCTTTAACCGAGGTTAAGAAGGTTCCATTCCGATAAATAGAAAAAGAATTGATGTTCCCTTGAGTTGGTAAGACCCACTGAAGATGATTTTCATATTCGCTGAGTGTTCCAAAATCATTTTTCTTCTGAAAACCTGAGAAAGAAGAGGCACCAGAAAACTCGAACCCTTCAATCGCATGTGCTGCAGTAGAAGGCTGTCCATTAATCTGTCCACCACCTCCTAAAACTCCCACCATCGCATGTCCACAAGGGCTTACAGCGAGTGAAGAGGCGTTACCCCCAGTAATCGCAAAGGGTGTAGAAAAAGATCCACCAATGATTCCAGAAGAGACTTCCACGCCAGCTCCTGACCAGGCAATAAGTGTTAAATTACAACCGTCTGTGCTGATCACAGGCCCATATCCGGATGCAAATGTTGAGATCGGTCCCCACGGCTGTCCACCAAATTTAGTTGTCGACACCATTCCTGACCAAAAGGCAATCGAGTTGCTATTGTGATCGATTCCAACAACAGGTCGTGAGTCAGGATCTGTACTAGAGCCCGGGATGGTTTCATAAGGTTGCCACGGCCCACCAAACGGTTTATAAGCTGTTGAAACACCTGTATAACCCGAAGCAATGACAATCGCATCACCCTGAGGATTGACCGAAATTTGGGGAGCAAAGCTTGTTCCTGTCCCAATAATAGTGGTTGTAGGTTGCCATCCCATTCCAAACGGTTTTAATGCTGCCACAATATTTTGGCTATCTTCCCATGTTCCAGTCACATTGCCTGCTGCGTCGATTCCAACCGCAGGATAAATGGCTCCACCACTCCCAGAAAGAAGAGTAGCAACAGCATCCCAAGAGCCACCGAGAGGTTTTTCAGAGGCGTAGACCTTAAAGCCGACCATAAACGTTTGCTCATACCAAATAAGCGTGGCAAGGCCGTTCATATCCATGACGAGATCAAATCCTTCAGCGCCTGAGCCACCGAGAGGAACTGAATCTTGAGGAGACCACGGCTGTCCGAAAAATTTTGTTGACGAATGAAGGATTCCATTATTTGATCCCCAAACAGCAAGCGCATTTCCATTGGGATCTACAACAACTAACGGCTCGGCTGAAAGTTCAACCGGATTAGAAATCGTTTCAGGAGCAGACCACGGTTGTCCATACAGCTTTGTCGCAGCTTGAACCACGAGTTGCCCTAAGGAGTAGTTGTAGATTCCCCAAACAGCGACCGCATTCCCATTGGGATCAAGGACGATGTTAGGAGCTTCACCCTGGACGCTTGGGTCAGAGATTTGAACATCGGGTGTCCATGTAAAGTTTGCAAATAGGGAAGAGCAAATGAGCAGTAAACAACTCAGCGTTTTCATAAAAACTCCTTCAAGAAAGGGTCAGTATAAAAAAACTTTTTTTTACAAAAACTTAAATATGTGTAAACCGTTAAGGGACTATGGTTATGACCTGGGATGTTTCAGCCCCATTCGAATCAATAGCCGCAATACCATACGTGATGGGCTCTCCCCTCGGTTGATCAGGATCAACATAACTTCTTTTGTTTCCTTTGACCAAAGCATGGAAGACGTCATTCCGATAAATCGCAAAAGCATTGATATTTCCTTGGTCTGGTAAAATCCACTGAAGATGATTTTCATATTCGCTGAGTGTTCCGAAATCATTCTTCTTCTGAAAACCCAAGAAAGAAGCAACGTTAGCAATTTGGAACCCTTCGATCGCATTTGCAGAAGTCGGAGTCCCCCCAGTGCCTTGTATTCCAATCATCGCATGTCCACACGGACTTTGTGCAACAGAAGAGGCTCCCCCTGCTGATATACTGAATGGAGCAGAAAAGTTTCCACCAATGATTCCAGAAGAGACTTCCACGCCAGCTCCTGACCAGGCAATAAGTGTTAAATTACAACCGTCTGTGCTGATCACAGGCCCATATCCGGATGCAAATGTTGAGATCGGTCCCCACGGCTGTCCACCAAATTTAGTTGTCGACACCATTCCTGACCAAAAGGCAATCGAGTTGCTATTGTGATCGATTCCAACAACAGGTCGTGAGTCAGGATCTGTACTAGAGCCCGGGATGGTTTCATAAGGTTGCCACGGCCCACCAAACGGTTTATAAGCTGTTGAAACACCTGTATAACCCGAAGCAATGACAATCGCATCACCCTGAGGATTGACCGAGATTTGGGGAGCAAAGCTGTTTCCTGTCCCGATAATAGTGGTTTCTGGAAGCTGCCATCCCATTCCCGATGGCTTTAATGCAGCAGCTATATTTTGACTATCTTCCCATGTTCCAATCACATTTCCTGCAGCATCAATTCCAAGGTCAGGATAAATTGCCCCAATACTAACTCCGGAAAGAAGCGTAGGAACAGCATCCCAGGATCCACCGAGAGGTTTTTCAGAGGCGTAGACTTTAGAGCTTCCTCCTCCTTGTTCGTACCAGATCCCTGTGACAAGGCCATTCATATCGATGACCATATCAAAACCTATTCCACTTCCACTCGATGTCGGAATCATATCGGGGATGGACCATGGATGCCCAAAAAGTTTTGTTGATGAACGAAAAATATTGGGACCCGCCTCCCAAACAGCAACCGCATTTCCATTGGGATCTACGACAACTTGTACAGGGCCTACATTTTCAGAAGGGATAGAAATGACCTCAGCTAGAGACCAAGGTTGTCCATAGAGTTTTGTAGCTGCTTGAATAACAAGTATTCCCGCTTGTTGATTGTAAACTCTCCAAACAGCAACCGCATTCCCAGCTGGATCAAGAACGATATCAAGATAGTCGGCTTCTAAAGGTGGATCTGAGAGTTGAACTTCAGGTGACCACGTAAAGTTTGAAAAGAGGGAAGAGCAAACGAGTAATAAACAAGCTAACGTTTTCATCGGAACTCCTTGAGGAAAGCGTTAGTATAGAAATTTTTTTTTAACAGAAACTTAAAATTGATACCCAATGCCGCCGCCGAGTGTAATCCCGCCAACTTGTCGAGTATGGGTATAGACATTTTGTTTATGGGTTGAAAAACGGGTGCGAGCCCACGAATACTCCCCAAATAGATCAACGAAGAAGTTTGCACCAAAGTGCACTTGAAATCCTGTATTTGCAAATCCACCGAGTGTATGGCCATTCACAGAGTGATCGACACCGCGAAAATGGTTTTCTTGGTGGATATAGAAATAACGTGGTCCTGCTGTCACATAGTACTTCACATCGTCTGCAACATCGATCATGGCTTGAAGTCCCACACTCAATGGAAGAAACATAATCTGGGTTCTGTTATGACCCCCAATCGATCTTCCATCTTTAGAGATATAATTAACCGCTCCATAGAGACGCAGCCATTTCCAAACTGCAGCAGACATCGAGATTTGAGTGTCAAGAGCATCTTGACGATAAATTTTTCGGAATGTGCTATCACCGAAGTAGAAATAGCCTAATTTTAATTCAGCTTGAGGCGGAACTGCATTTAAAGCAGTGCAAGCAAGAGCAGAAAGTAAAATCTTTTTCATCATACATTATTATTACACCAACCCCACATATAACCTCAAGGTGGAGGATCGGTTTTCCAAATTTTCCCTTCAACGACAGCTGTTCGGTAAACCCAGGGATCTTCATTTTCTCGCAGGAGTCTATCGCATCCCATGATATACCCTTTGAAGAAACCGTGTTTACGAATCGCTTGCATCATATAGGTCGAACTCGAAGGTTTAAAATGGCTACGAGGACCATCGACGGGAGAGATAATGTTTTGATGAAACCAGATGAGTTTTTCCATCGCTTCACCAAGTGGTGAAAGAGACTGTGCTTCTGCCTGATCGGTCTTCCGGTAACTGAGGTCTGCATCTTTGCCCCAGGGTGGATGGAAACCAGGAACTGCAAACAAGAGGATTGGTAGAAGAAAGAGCAAAATTTTAGAAGCCATACTGAAGCATCAAAATAGGGAAGTACCGATTTTCATTCATGACGGATGTAGCATGTCTTTCATAAACACGCTCGTTATAAAGCTTGGCCTCTTCTCCCGCTCCATAGATTCCACCAAAGTACCAGCCAGCTTCAACGCTAGTGAAGATAATACCAGCAGCTGTATTCCCATGTTGGAAGAAATAGACCGAGGCCCAAATAAAGAGTCCGTTGAGGAGCGCAGCTGTGATCGCAGATTGAGTTTGACCGAGATAAAGATAACCTGCTCCAGGGATAAAGGTGTTGAGCAGTTGGGCTGTTTGCGTCGATTTCTTTTCACGATTGTAATCGGTCAAAAGTTGCTGAATCTCAGGATGGCTTGGTGCCTCTTGCTGCAGGGCAGCAATATCGCCTTTTAGTAAGATTTTAGATAGAGCAAGCTTCTGCCCCGTTTCTGGGTAGGAAGTTTTCATGTAGTCGATGATTTCATCGGCTTGTTCCGTCTGTTTCAAATGAGCATGAGAGTCGTAAAGGGTTACCATTAGGTCGTGATAAGGACGAAACTCAGGTGTTGTCCTTCGAAGATGCGTCATGTCGAACGTATAGATGGTTTCTTGATATTTACTTCCCAAGTAGTAGGCAAGCAGAGTGTCATAGTCGAGCTCGGTTCGATGCGCTGTGTCATTTGCCGGAAGGAGGAAAGAGGCTCGTTTGAAGGCGGTGATGGCTTGATAGAGGTCGAGTTCTTTTGCAAAACCCATCCCGATCCGCTCTTCTTTTTCCCAGTCTTCACTTCCAATTGTATGGGGAAAAGGAGAGGGGAGCGATTTTAAGTATTTATCTTGGACCGACGCGTTGATTTGAGGTTCGAGTTCTTCACCCACCCGAAAGCATCCTGTCAATACTAAGAGAGCTAAAATAGAATAGCGCATGGTGAAAGACTATACCAAAAGAGGAACTATTCGTCTTCGGCTTGTTTGACAACGTCGACACCTGCATCAAATTCTTCTTTGAGAACAGGGAGAACAGCTTGATCTTTGAAGACTGTTTCTTGGTGGTCGGTGATTTCTTTATAGTCTTCATAGGTATTCACAATATGAGGACGCATAAAGATGATAACATTCCGCTTTGCATTGACGCGGTCATTTTCTGAGAAGGCAGCTCCAATTACAGGAAGTCCCCCTAGACAAGGGATCCCTGATTTAAAGCGAGCCTTCGAGTCACGGATCATCCCACTGAGAACAACAAAGTGTTTATCAGGCACGTGCACCTTTGTTGACATCGCCGTATGGCTCGTCGTAATACCGGTGATGTTTGTGACACCCGCCCCAGTTACGGTCGATTGACCAATAGTGGGTTGGTTAATCTGCTCGCTGATGTCATTGCTAATATCAAGTGTTACAACATCATTGTTACCAATCGTTGGAGTAACGGTTAGATTGAAACCGATATCACGATACTCAATGTTGGAAGAAGAGGAGAGTATTTGAGAGTTGGTTGTAACCAGCGATCCGATAAAGGGAACATTAGATCCTACAAAAATTGTCGACGTTTGGTTATCTTGCGTAATGATCTTAGGATTCAGAATAACGGTGCTATCGGTGTCTGTCTGAAGCGCGTTGACAAGGCTTCCCAAGGTAATGAATGACTTTCCTTTGTGCATGATAATGTCACCTATGACGCCAAGATCAAAGCCGTTTACAAAGGGAATCGCATTCGTCGAAGGAGGAGGCCCTGCAAGACCACCCGTTCCTTGGAAAGTGCTTGTTGTTGCTGGAGAGGTGGAAGAATTAAAAGAATTTGCAGAATTAAGAGGGAAGTTACCGGTACCTGCGGCAAACTTGTTAAGGAACTGCATTTTACCGCCCCATTGGAGGCCAAAGTTTTGGGTATTGGTAATTTCAGTTTCAACGACTAGCACTTCGATGAAGACTTGTTTGAGAGGGATATCGAGGTTTTGAACCAGGTCACGTAGCTTGGAGAGGGTATCGCCTTCACCTGATGCAAGGAGGGAGTTTGTGACACGGATCCATTGGAGGGAGTTGATCGCATTGAGGAGGTTCTGATTTCCAACAGCCGTACCAGGTGTTAAATCGGTTGCGATTTGTTTCAGGGCTGAGAGGATCTCATTTCCTTGATGGTATTGCAGCTTGTAGATTAAGAAGGAGGTGTTTTGGATAGTGTCGATCGAAGCTTGGCTTGCGGAGGAATCAGGTGAAGGAATGTCAAAACGTTTGAGGAGATCTTCGACACGTGCAATTGAATCATGGTCGCCTGAAATAATCAGAGAGCAGGTTCGAGGCACCCATTTCAGATTTGAGATTGTTTCAAAGAGGTCGCGGTTCGCAACGCCAGCAGAGATGAGGTTTTGTTGGAACTCGTCTAAGATCTTGATGAGCTCATCCCCTGGGACAAAACGAGGTGTATAGACGACAAAGTTTGAAGACTGAACTCCATCGGTTTTAGGTGCAAGTGCCGGAACGTCAAATTTCTTAACAATCAGTTCAACTTTTTGAAGGGTATCAGGAGTGCCGGTGAAGACAAGCGAGTTGGTGTCTTTGATCCATTTCAATCCGTTGATCGCTTCGACTTCTTTCAGGGTAATTGCGTTGTTACGTTGCAGATCAGACGTCAGTCCTTTCAGAGCTAAAACGAGTTGAGGTCCTGGAACGTATTGAATTTTGTAAATGAGGAAGGTGTACTGCCCGAGTTGCTGAATCTGTGCTTCATTAGCGGTGAGGGCATCGACCCGTTGAACGAGTGTTTTGACTTTCTCTAAGGAGTCCGCAGTTCCTGTGAAAAGAATCGACTTCGTTGAGTCGACATATTTCATGCTTTCAATCGTGGAAAGAAGATCCGAGTCAACAAGCCCCGACTCTGACAGATCTTTGCCGAGATCTCTCATTGATGTTTCAATCGCATCAGCTGACAGGTGCACCGGTTTATAGATGAAGAAGGATGACTTACTGCCGATGGGGAGAGAGGATGCAGAGACATCAAACTCTTGGATGAGTGTTTTGAGCTGATCTAAGACGGCAGGATTCCCTGTGAGAAGAATAGAGTTGTTATCTTTAATCCATTTCGCTTCTTGGATGGAGGTGATGAGGGCTTGATTCGCAGCGTTAGAATCTTTTAAATTTTCTGCGACTTTTTTCAAACTATCCAGTACGGTATTCCCTGAGGCGTTTTGGAGTTTGTAAACAAAGAAAGCTTTCGAGCCGACACCTCCGAAAACATCTTTCGAGTCGTCTAAAGAGGCGAGAAGTGTTTGCAAGCGAGCTAGTGTGTCAGGGCTTCCTGAGAAGATAATCGAATTAGTTCCTGGAGACGACTGCATGGTGCTGACAGTCACTGCAAGCATGGAGTCTCCATAACCTGCAGCTTTTAGATTATTCACAATCTCTTCTAAAGCTTCTTTCAATTCCGAGCCTGTACGGTATTTCGGAGTGTAGATCAGGAATTGAGGGACTTGATTGTTGAGGGTGCTGACATCAAAAATAGCTAAAATATCATTCAGTTTTGTCAGAGATACCGTGTCACCCGTAAAAACAAGAGACCCTGCATCTGGGATGTATTTTAAACTGGTGAGAGTCTCAATCAGGTTGTAGTCAGGCTGGGGAGCTTTTTGCAAATCTTCCGCCATTTGGTCGATGCTGTTTTGTAAGTATTCAGGATCGGCAAATTTAATCTTGTAAACGAAGAAGTTACTTTTAGGAGAGGGAAGCGCTGCGGGATTCACAGTCGTGTCTAAAGTGGGAAGTAAGTCTTTCAGTTTTGCTAGAGTCTCATCATCAGCTAAAAATAGAATCGAATTCGATTCTTTAATCCATTTTGCGCCCGCCAGACAGTCGATCAGCTTTTGAGAGGCACCTTGTTTAACCAGCTGCTTGGTAAGATCGTCCACAGACGTGATGAAATCATCCCCTTTTTTGTGCTGAAGGGCATAGAGGAAGACGGTCAATCCCCTTGAAGCAAGATCTTTGCGATCTGCAGTTCCTGTATCTAAATCTTCAAAAACGGCAAGCGACCGTTCTATGAGGTAGGGAGTCGATACAATGAAAATGGTTCCAGAATTCGGTTGTGGAATGTAAAGGAGAGGGTTTCCTTCTGCAAACGGCGTCACTATTTGGGTCGCCATCTTAATCAACTCTTGCAGTTCGATATTCTGTGAAACGTAGGTATCAACTTCAAGTGAACTGTGAGGGACGTCAATCGTTGCAAGGAGGGTTGAGATCTTGTCGACGTTGGTCGTGATATCAGTGACGATCAGCTGCTTTGTCTCAGCAGAGACTTCGAGCAGGGCGCTATCTGACAACATCGGCTTAATCACAGATGCGACGGTATCTAGGTTTGCATTTTTGATTCTAAAAACACGTGTAACAAGGGGTGAGCGGCTTTCAGAGACAGGAAGGTCTGAAGAGACGACGGTTGCAAGTTGAGAAACGTTTCTCACGCGTGTGATTAAAAGGTTTCCATCTTGCTCCAGAACAATCAAGCCATTGATACGGAGAGTTTGAATCAAGATCGAAACAATGTTGCTCGGTGTGACGGGCTCTTCAGAGACCACGGTCACATTGAATTTCAGTTCATCTTCGTTGAAGATAAAGTTCAGATTCGTGATTTTGCTCGTGAAACGAATATATTCCGTGATAGCAACGTTGTTAAAATTAATCGTGTAGGTATCTTTTTTCTTCTCAAGGTTTTTAAGGCTGGGAGTGTTGTGGATCTCTTCTGTAGAAGGAAATAAATCTTGAGAGCGAACGGATAAAAGGTCTGAATCTTCGGCTAAAAGGGATAGATGTAGCAGTGTGATCCCGAGTAGTGCACTCAAGGTAGTTCTGGACCATTTCGAAGTGTCGATGCGCGGAAAAATGGGTTGCATATATAGTAATTCTTGAATCGCAATCCTAAAACACTTTGTGTTTATTGTAAACTTGATGATTGAAGAAATCCTCCTTTAAGGGAGGATATTCTTCTCGTTATAAGGAATTGGCCTAATACAGGCCTGCCTTATCCACCCTTGAAGGAGTGGGATTACGGCATGCCTATCGTTCAACCGGCGTCAATTTCTTAAAGAGCCTGAGGGCAAAAGTTAACTCTTTTTTCGTGAGTGACTGAAAAAAGTGTGTATCTGTCGATTCAACAAGGGGCAAAGCTTTAGTTAAAATCTTAGCTCCCTCCGTTGTTAATGACGGATTTTTTGCTCTGCTATCAGACGATTGTTCTCTCCTGATAAATCGCTTTTGCTCCAATCCATTAATAATTTGTGAAGTTGTGTTTGGATCAAGACCAGCCATTTTCCCAATTGCAATTTGAGTAACACGATCTCCTTTCCGAGTGAGCCATCCTAAAGTGGCAAGCACAACAAACTGAGGATGGGTGAGACCCACTGTTTTAAGAGTCGCTGCAATGGAGCTACGCCAGGTAGTGCTAATATGCCACAATAGAAACCCCGGACTCCGTTCTGGAGTATCATGAACACTGATTTTTTTAAAATTAACCATCCACTCCCATCTCTTTTCCAATAACCTGGAAATCTACATGTGAAGGAGAGTAATAAATCATCCAATCTCCCTCAGACATCTGGTTGAGCATGTCTGGCTCGCCATGACACACTTGTGCAAAATTTCCCTGTATCGCTCTCTGGACATGAACCTATCCAACCCAATATTTTGTCATTATTTTCCCTCATGGAGCTTATAGATTCGAATCCGATGATGGTCTGGATCAAGGATGACAAATGTCCGTCCAAAATCCATGTCAGTCGGTTTTTGTGCCACGACTAAATGTTTTTGTCCCCATGCTTGATAAAGGGCATCGACATCTTCGGAAGGAAAGCAGATCTCTGAAGCGCCGGGTAACATCTCTACTCGAGGTTCTGCTGTATATTTTGACCAGAGTCCTAACATGATACCGTTCTCTAGTGCAAACATTGTAAAAGTGGGAGATTCTTCAATCGGTTTTATCCCCAATAGATCTTGGTAAAAAAGACTGCTTTTTTGTGGATTTTCAACGAAGAGCAAGACAAATCCTAGCTGCGCTGATCTCATACAACACTCCTTGATACGGCATATATTATACGTATACGTACTAAATTGACAAGATCAAAACTTTTGATTAAAAAATTGATAGGATGGAATGGGGTGTTGTTGTTGCAGCAGATCGAGGAGCGGAATGGCTCTTAGCTTGGTGGTGGGAGGGTTACTCTAAGCACCATCAGCAGCCTGTTGCCTTTATCGATTTTGGAATGAGTGAAGAGGCAAAAAAGTGGTGCAGTGAGCGTGGAATATTGATTCCATTTTCTGGATCGACATTTGTGGCTCCAAAGGAACAGATCGATTTAAAAAACCAGAAAAAATGGGAAAAAATTTACGGTTCTAAAGTGTGGGAGGCGCGGCCGAGTTGGTTTAAAAAGCCGCTAGCTATGCTTCAGTCCCCATTCCAGAAAAGTGTCTGGCTCGATCTCGACTGCGAAGTGTGCCAGCCGTTTGATTCCATTTTTGAAGGAATCGATGCGGGAGTCCTGGGAGCTGTTAAAGTGGAGAAACGAGGGCACTATAATTCGGGTGTGATTGTTTACGATAAAGCCTCACCTCTTCTTAAAGCATGGGCGGATGCCTGTCTTAAAAAGCATCATACGTGCATTGGCGATGAAACGCTTCTTTCACAACTCATTCGGAAAAACCTGTATGCCTTCAAGGAACTTTCACCGCACTACAATTGGATGATGGGGTGGGGATACCATCCCGATCTTAAAATTGCCCATTGGGCAGCTTCCTGGGGCAAGCTCTGTATTGAAACGATGGGTGGAATTCAACGCTATTTATCCAATGCGATGCAGTGACACAAGGACGTGCGGTTTTTTCTCAGCAAGAAAAGGGACTGTTTTTTTGATGAGATTATCGGCTTGGCTTTGAGGCGATTGCAGGGAAATGTTTTCGAGCGTTTCTTGAATCAGTGCATCCGATGTTTGCGGAAGTGTATAAGCAATTAAGATATCTCCCACATTCCATCCGTCAATTGTAATATCCCATTCTGTTCGATTATCTGTGCCTAAAGGTGGGTTATTGTTTTGAAGCTTGCGGGCTTTGGCGCTTCCGGAAGAGAGGTGGAGGAGAGAGCCGATTCCACACGAGAGAAATTGAAGTTCATCGCGGCTAGGATTTAAAGTCAGGAAGCCAAGGGCATATTTCTGTCCTAAAGGGTCGGTTTGGATGAGCCTTTGGAGCGCGATAAGAAACGGCAAGAACATAAATCGTTCGCTCGTGGCTGTAATAGAGCGGATCATACCACGGAGATTACTCAGGTAGATGGAGGTTTCAAGGCCGCCGATGAGGGGTTCCGCAAAGATAAAACCATACGATCCATCGGGGAATTTAAAGGTGTCAAAATACGGATTGGTTTGTCCAAGGACTTTGAGGCGAGCGAGCGCTCCTTCGTAATGGGGAGTGGTTGTAATCGTGAGAGGGGAAAGAGCCAGATCTGCTTTTTGAATCGATTCTAAAATCTCTTTGATTTGGTCGGTTCCTGGGCGATCTTTCTCAAGGCCGCCTGATTTAAGATAGTTGGAAAGATCGGAGATAAACTGCATCACATTGGAGTATCTCTCTTCGATGGAGACGGCTAGCGCCTTTTCCAGAATGAGACGCAGCCCTTTAGGAACTTGGGAAAGATGAATCACGCCGAAGCTGAGTTTTCCAATGAACAGTTCATAGGCAATAATTCCGAGGGCATAGATGTCAGAAGCAAAAGAGATGGAGGAGGGATCTTCTTTTTGCTCAGGGCTCATGTAGGTAGGAGTCCCGATGATTTTTGAGCTTTTACCTCTTTTGATTTCGTCATGAAGGCGGGCAATTCCGAAGTCAATCACTTTTACTTCACCGTCTTCTGTCATCAAGATGTTTTCAGGCTTTAAATCTCCATGAATGACACCGTGAGAATGGAGGTGAGCCAGCGCGTACGCGACCTGCATTAAGATATCGATCGATTTTTTCATTGAGAGAGAATGTTGTTCGATAAACTGGCGAAGAGAGACCCCTCGGATGAACTCCATTGCAATGTAAAGTCCCCCTTCCCACTCTCCTTCTCCATAAAGCTTAACAATATTGGGGTGGTTGGTCAGGCTGATGATTTTAGATTCGCGCAAAAATTGGGCAATCATCTCAGGATTTTTAACGAATTCAGGGGAGAGAACTTTGACGACAATGAGTGCGCGTGTTTGAGGGTGGATTCCTAAATAGAGAAGGCTCATGCCGCCCCGACTTAAGAGTGATTCAATTTTATAGGGGCCAATTTTTTCAGGAAGTGACGAAGGAGTATCCGCAATTTTGGCTTCAGATAAAGTAGGCTGTTTATGGAATGCAGAATCGACCATGTTAACGCTCGATGTCTAAGATACGAAGACCTGAGGTTTCTCCCAGTTTGATAAGCTCTGCTTTTGCAATTCTTTTTCCGCCTAGTGTGAGATCGATGCCATCTTCAGGTCTCATCGGTAAATCGATAAGAGATCCTGTCTTGAGACCTAGAAGCTGATTTAAAGAGATATTCAGGCGTCCTATCTCAGCTGTTAGTTGTAAATCTGAAGAAGGTTCTTCAGGAGAGGTTTCACTATAAAAAGCATAATCTAAAACTTTTAACCCTTCAGGTTTAAAGCGGGCCATGAAAAGGGGCGTGTCACCTAATGAAACGGTGAGAGATCCTTTTCCGTCTCCAGCATCAAAAGAGCAACGATCCAGCATTAAGAAATCGCCGACTTGAAGACCATCCCATTCTTCTTGCTTGAGAGACGTCGTTCCAACCTCACAGCGGAGTGTGAGATCGAGGGAGGCTGTTTCTCCTAACGAAAGAAGTGTTGTTTTCTGCATCGGTTGGTGTGCCTTAAAAGCACTTAAAAACGACTGAGGGCAAACAAGGCGGCCTTGCAGTGTTTTCGTGGGAAGTGCGCAGGCAATATCAATACAAAACCCATTTTCTTGAGGGAAAGGAGTATTGGGTAAGAGTTGGAGGGAAACTTCCTTAAAAATTTTGAGGTGATCGAGCGCGCTCATCACTTTCAGCAGAAGGAAATGGTAAAACCCTGTTTTTAGTTTGGCGCCCGCAAAAGTCTCTTTCTCACCTTCTGTGACAAGAACGTTAGAAGTGAGTTCAGAGACATCGGATTGAGATAAGATGAAGAAAAGGGTTCCTTCAATGGGGGCGAGTTCAACGGCAATAATGGCCGGTTGATCTCCCATCCCTTGCAGAAATTCGTGGTGTCCTTTCCAGACGGAACGTGAGCAAGAGAGGGTCAAATGAGACACTCCTAGTGTTTCTCGGAGTGCCTCGCTTGCAGTATCCCACGGGAAAGGAAAATGTTCTTCGAGTGCAGGAAGTTGCTGCACTTTCAAAAGAGATTTTTCTACAAGTTTAAGCCAATCGTACGAGATGTCGTTCATACCTTTCCCGAGCATAGCTTAAACTTGGGAGATTTGTAAAGGCTATTGCTGCTTCGATCCCATACTAGAGTGATTTGGGAGCGGAATAAACCGGTCACACAGCTTTGCAAAAGCGGTCGCTTGCTTCTCTGGAATCCATGTGGTTGCTTTAATACCGAGGGCTAGACCCGCAGCAGCTGCATAAAAGCGTGGGAGAGAAGGGATAGGGATTGGAGAAATTTTATTTGCAATGATAAAGGCAAAAATTAAAGAGACTTTGAAGTTGGTGTTTTGGACATTTCCACCGCTTAAAATCGAATCAGCATGTCCGAAAATTTTCATCATAGTGTCATACGAGAAAAGACCTGTAAAAGCTCCTCCTACAAAGCACGCAGCAAAAGTTTTAGGGGCAAGTTGTGCGACGAGCAATGGACTTGCCCAAACAAGATTATTGAGGGTCGCTGTGACGTAATTAGCAATAGCAGGAGTCTTGAGTAGTTCATTGGCTTTCTCAAACCCTGTGGCAATATAGCCTGTTCCTGCGTCAACCCATGCTTCTGTGTTTGTCTTTGTTCTGTTAATTTCTGCAAAAGGTAGTGTACTCATGATCTCTCCTTTATTTTAGGAGAAGAGTATAGAGATACCTATAAATAGGCACAATCTTTACTCGTCAGACGACTCTTCTTTTCGTTCAACGCGGCGGTAGTCCTCTTTGGAGATGGAGGATTCGAGACGGTTGATTCGGAATCGGTACTTGGGATCATTAAAGGCGTTTCGTAGCTGGGGAAGGTTTTTTTGGAAAAGCTGGGCGGCCAGGGGGTTCCCCATAAACTCTATATTATAGGAGAGGGGAGCTGTGCTGTACTCCCGGATGACGACTTGGGCCCCATAGAGCTGGGAGTTGGCAAACTCGGGTGAAATGAGGTGGATGGTGGTCTCGGTCACCCCGCTTTCCTTGAGGATGGAGATGACGGAGGCCATTTTCTCAAAGAGGGCTAGTGCTTGTGCGTCAAGAAGGGAGTAGGCGGGGGGTGTAGATGCCGCAGGTGAGAGAAAGAGAGGTCCCAGGTTTGTTGAGGGGGATGGAGAAGCGATAGGGGTGGTCTCTTTTTTGGCCTCTTCTTTTTTGGCAGCAACGGTTTTAAACGTTTCGATATCGAGCTCTTTTTCTAGGAGCTGCTCTTCTTCTTCAAAAATTTGCTCAATTTCTTTATGGGTTTGAGAAGCTGCTATAGAAGTTTTGGTGAGCTCATCGTTATCTTTTTCAGCCTTTTCAGCTTGCACAAACTCAAGAGGCGCATTCATTTTCTTTTGCGAGAGTGCTGCGGCTTCTTCTCGGGCAAGCTCGGTGGTTGTTTCTTCCGATCTTTTTCCGTGGCGTGTTTGTTGCTTTTCGCTTTCGCCGACTTTTTGAATTTTAGGATATTTTTCGGCTTTTTTAGAAGCCGCTGTCTTATCGGGCTCAGCAGGTCCTGCCTGCAGTTTTGCTTTTTCTTCTTCTTCGGTTTCTTGTGATCTCTTTTTTCGTTTCTTCTGTTTTTCTGCGGAAGAATCGATTTTCATTAAATCTTTGAATTTATCAGTGCCAGGCTTGACTGGGTCGGTCTGTTTTTGAGGATCGTTGGGATTGACAGGACCTGTGGGATTAGACACACTACTCATGGGTTCGACGTTTTTTTGCAGTTTTTTTCATATGATGCATGGTGCTTCCCATTTCATCACCTTCTTGTCCTTCGAGTCGTTCTTCAGCAAGCTTCTCTTCTTTCTTCCATTCTTTATGATGGATCTTCAGTTTTTCAACATCTTTTTGCTTTTTGAAGAGCTCTTGCCGTGCATCTTCCACTGCTTTTTCAGCTGCTTCTACGACTTTTGTTTGAGCTTCAACTTTTCTCTCTTCAACGACAAGATCTTCAGCAACTAGTTTAAGATATTGCTTCATTTGAGTGATTTTGGAAGAGGAAGTCCCTTCATCGAGTTTTTCACGAAGTTGTGTCAGCTTTGCTTTGTAGTGGGCTTTAACTTCATCTCGTTTTTTTTGAAGTTGTGACAGTTTTTCTGCTTCGGCAGCTAGAGCTTCTTTTTTTTCGCGGAGAATCTTTTCAGCTTCTTCGAGTCTCTTTTGTTTGATTTGGGCTAGTTGGTCGAGGGGATATTCTGCCATGTTACTTGAACAATGCTTGCAGCTGCGAGAGAGTCTCTTCGTAGGTCGACTTCTCTTCGACTTGCTGCTTTAAAAATCGGTTGACTTTGTCGATATATTTGATGGCAAAGTCGGCATTTTTATCGGAGCCGGGTTTATATTCGCCAATTCGAATGAGGAGTTCGTTTTTCTTGTAGTTAGCAAGCACTTCACGCAGCTTACCGATCAACTGGACATGTTCTTTGTCGACAATGTTGGTGAGCACGCGGCTGATCGATTTGAGAACATCAATGGCGGGGAAGTGGTATTGACTTGCCAGCTCATTCGATAAGATGATGTGACCATCAAGGATCGATTTCACCTCGTCAGAAACAGGTTCATTGAGATCATCACCGGCCACGAGAATAGTATAAAAAGCGGTGATCGATCCGACATCGGAATTTCCGGATCGTTCTAAGAGACGTGGAAGGGTCGCAAAAACGGAAGGTGTAAATCCAGCACGTGCAGGAGGTTCACCAGCAGCAAGACCGACTTCGCGTAGCGCTCTTGCAAAGCGGGTGACCGAGTCCATCATCAAGATGACATTTTTTCCTTGGTCACGGAAATATTCAGCGATGGCAGTTCCGACATAGGCGGCATTAAGACGTGCTTGGGCAGCTTGATCCGATGTTGAGACGATGATGACAGAACGAGCCAGACCTTCAGGTCCTAAATCGTTTTCAATAAACTCGCGGACTTCACGTCCCCTCTCACCGATGAGTGAGATGACGTTGACATCCGCTTGTGCATATCTGGCGATCATCCCTAGGAGAGTTGACTTACCAACGCCAGCACCTGAGAAAATCCCCATCCTTTGGCCGCGACCAACGGTCAGCACCCCATCAATACAACGAACACCAGTTTGAATCGGTTCTTTAATGACAGCACGCTTCAGTGGATCTGGCGGAGAATTGATAACAGGATAGGTTTCTTCGAGCTTGAGAGGCCCCTTAGTATCTTCATCGAGCGGATTGCCGAGACCATCTAGAATACGCCCGAGGAGTTGTGGGCCTACTTGAATTTGGAGAGGGATTCTCATCGGGATGACTTCAGAAGAGGGGCCAATACCGGTCATCTCACCTAATGGCGACAGGAGAACTTCATCTTTCGTAAAGCCAACCACTTCTGCCATGAGAGGATCGCCCTCTCTTTTAATCAGACAGACTTCGCCCATTTTAACTTGCGGAACAATCGCGCGAATGAGCATTCCCACAATTTCAGTAATCCGTCCATGAACGGTCGTGAGTTCTAAATCTTCAAGTTGGTGAATGAGTTTATCTAAATGGGGACTGTGTTCCATAGTCTTTTTATATCATTAAATAAGCGTTTTGAGTTCTATCTTTTGTTTGCTTTTTTCATCTGGGTCTCTTTGCCTACCCTTCAGGGTATGTCAAAGAGACCCAGATGGAAAAATCATTATAAAATCTACAACACAAAACGCTTATTTAATGACATAAAAAGACTTGCTCCTTAGAGCTGGATGTTCATCAATGTTTTCATGTCATCGACGGCTTTAGAAAGCATGATCGATGCATACTCTATTTCTTGCTGGGCGTGCGCAAGCTTGAGCTGGATCGCAAGAAAGTCTGCCGGTTTTAATGCGTCACCTTTCCCTTTGAGATTCATGAGCTGTTGCTGTGCAGCAGAAAGATTGGATTGTCCGTCGGCAATGTAGTCCAAAAATTTCCCCATGATGCCTCCACCAGTGGATGTAGGAGGGGTTGGTGCATCCGCACCCATTTTTGTATTAGCTGCCTTGAGATAGTTATTAGCATTTCCCAGCTTGCTGCGAAGTAGATATCTCTGAGATTGCTTGAGCTTCAGGTTTTTTGTATTCAGATCGTTATTCATATCGCCGAGCATTGTCTGCGAAGCTTTAACCTGGCTGAGAAGGGAGTCAAACGTCGGTCCTGTTGCTAAGGGAGCTTGGGCTTGGGCAAGATCAAAAGGAGAAACAGCGGTGGTTTTTCCTGTACCTTGCATTTGCTCACCAGCTTTATCCATGTACGATTCAAATCCTTTGCCAGGAGCAGGAGTTGAAGACTTTTGCTCGTCTCCAACGCGGCGTGTCGGATCTAATTTCGTTACATCGTCAGGACGAGAGGTCATTTTTTAGGACCCCTTTTTCGGTTTTTTGGGTTGTGTTTTAGGCTGTCCTTGAACAGGAGTTGGTTGTTTTTTGACGTATTTCTCAACAAACTCGATTCCAGTTTGAGCCATGTTTTTCACATGAGAATCTTTTGTATGCTTCAGTGCATCTTCCATGATCTTCTCACCTTTCTCCGCATCTTTAATTGTGAGAGAAGTGCTAAGACCTAGAAGCGCTTTTGCCATGTGGTTTTCTGGCTCTGCCTTCAAGACTTCTTCAAACATTTTGATCGCTTGTTTGAGTTCGAGCTTGAGAAGATGGATGTAGCCATAGCCCACTCTAGGGAGTTGGTTTTTAGGACTGAGCAGTTCTGCTGCACGGAACAACTTTTTCGCAGCATCTTCATCGGTTTGACCTGCCGCAATAAAGCCTGTTTCGAGGAGAAGAACGAAGTCGTCTTTGTAAGTCTGTAATTTTGACATAAAATAGTCCCTTTAAATTAGCTTGATTTCTGGTTACGTACCGCGTTGTTAATCATCGACTGCACCTGGGCAATCAAGTTTGAAATCGAGTCACCGATCTGCGTGACTTGGCTCATCTGGAACTGAATCAATAAGAAACGTCCAGGCGTTGCAAGAGAAGCTCTACTAGCCAGCTGCTTAACTTGTGAGACGAGCTGGCTCTGAATTTTCTGATAGTTCGTGATCAGCTGTCCGAACGAAAGTGTTGCCCATACAGTAAGTGCCATGAATGCTCCTATTTTTTATTTGCCATGCGGCTCAGCACTTTTTGCAGTGCTGTATAACCGTGCAGTAATACGCCAAGCTGATCTAATTCAGGCCCTTTCGCCCCATCTCTCAGCTGCGATTTGATTTCACTAATTTTAGCTTCTGTTGTCTTCAGCAGATCGCGTGCTTTATTAGGATCTTTTTTCAGATCTTTTTCGAGATCGAACTCGAAGACATGTTTAGGTTTCTTTTCTAGTCCGTACATAAAACTACTCCATCCTTATTTGGGCTCAAAAGTGAAAAACTTTCATATTTGGACTGCACCAAAGCCCCGCGGTTAAGCGATCGCACGCTACACAATATTTGTGAATATGGGGTTGCGTGCGATCGCTTAACCCCGGGAACTTTCGCATCAGTCCAAATGTAAAAGTTTTTCACTTTTGAGCCCATTATTGCAGATTGTAGTTAATCTTAAATTTTAATCCATCTTTTTCGAGCAACACGGTTGATGGAGAGATCGTTGTGATAGTCATTCCATCGAGAATATCACCGATCGTTAAAATTTTTCCGTTAATCACAATATATTGATTTGACCCATCTTTTTTGGAAAAACCCATCACTTTGTATTTCGAGCTGAGATCAACCAGCGAGCTTTCTTCCGATGTATAGATGACATAGTTTTTCAGGACTCGAACACCAGGAAGGGCTTTGAAATCTTTCACAAGAGAATCAAAACGGGGAGTATCTTTTCCATCGACACGGCCAGAGAGCACCAGCTCCCCATCGGTGAGTTGGTACGACACATTATTAAACCCCTTTTCTAAAAGGAGGCTTTGGACTTGTGTCATGAGGTTGCTTTCGACGACGACTTGGTTATCTAGACGGTCGAGGTAGGGGAAATTAACATTGAGATAGTCAGCCAGGGCTTGGGCTTGATCCAAGGTTTGAAGGTAACCTCGTACGACAAATTTACCTGGAACAGGGGAGTGGATGGAGACGCCCAGCCATGCAGGATTGGTCATGAGGAGGGCATTCAAGTTATCCCAGACGTATTCATCGATGACAACGGTATCTTCCAAACTCGAGAGGAATTTGAGCCCATTAATCTGGTAAAGCAGTTCTTGTTTTTCGACCGCTGTGAGAACATGCCCCGTTAAAAAGAGCTTTCCTGAGCCATCATTATAAGAGAACTGGACATCGGGGTATTTTTTCACAATATCACTGACGAGCTCACTTTCATGGCGAGGAGGAGTTTCAAGAGGAGCTGATTGGAAAAGTGAGATCATGCCGACGACAAGAATCAAGAGAGCGCAGCCGATAACCCCTGCGAACATGAGATGCTTTTTAGGGATGATCATTTCACGCCAGTCTTTAGGAATCGCCCTTGCAACGGCGGCTTCTTCCTGGGTCTCTTCAATGACAGGAGCTTGAGCGATGATGGTTTCCCTTGATTGCTCCCGATCAACGACCATAAAGGAGGTCGTACCAAGTGCTATGAGATCTTGAGAGTGGAGAATGGTAGGTTCTGCAATCGGCTTGCCCTTAACTAAGGTTCCATTTCGACTGCCTAAATCTTCGATGGTGACTTGATCGTTTTCGTCGAGGGTGATTTTGGCATGTTGTCTGGAGACACTTAAATCTTGAAGGATGATATCGCAGATATCAGGATCTTTCCCGATAATATAGCTTCTTCCCTTCTGCATGAAAAATTCAGCACCTGCGTTAGGCCCTGTAATCACTTTAATCATCCAGCGGGCTTCGGGAGGAGGTGACATTGAAAGAGAGGAAAGGTCAGAGGTCTCCTCTAGAAAGAGAGGGGCTCGTTGCTCATTTTCTGGAGATTTTTCCGTAAATCTGAAAAAAGTGTTCCCGACCTGGATGATATCCCCTTCTTGGAGAAGAACTGGTTCTGTAATAATTTTGCCGTTTTGGGTGGCAGGGTTGACTGCACTTAAGTTTTCTAAAATGAACCCCTCAGGGGTGAGTCTACAGATGACGTGCTTGCGAGAAACCATCGGATCTTCGAGGACGAGCTCGACCTCGTCAGGATCTCTTCCGATGACCCATTCGGTCCCTTCTTCAAAACGTAAGATCAGACCCGCAAGAGGGCCCTCTTCTGCAATTAAATATCCAGCCATTTATTTATGATCTTCTTTTTGAGCTTCTTTTTCGTGACGCGCTGTTTCAGCTTTCCAATATTCAAGATAATTCACAAACTCTTCGACCGCGTCTTTAAAAGCCCTGTAATTCATCTCATAAGGCAAACTCAAAGAGAGTGTCAAGAAACTTTCATCTTCTTTCAGCCCAAGTGTTCCTCCGCCCGTCCCTTGACCCAGGAAATTTGCCTGCATCAACTTGAGCATAAACTCATCCTTTTCCTTGGAGGGTAGAGGTGCGATTTTTGCTGAAAAATGGGCGCCAGGGTCGAGGTTGACCATCTCAATATGATGAGAAAAGAGCTGAATTTGGAGCGGCCCCTCTTTTTCAAATTGAGGAACTTCCAAACCAAACTCTTTGAGTAACTGAGTTATGTAACTCTCTAACATCTCGTGCCTTCCTGCCCACTTTTGTACTGTCTGGACAATAAAAAAGCAACTAAAAGAATTTATGATACGTTGAATTAAGCAGAACGCTTCACAAGAGGAGATGCGCCTTCAGTGATGCATTCCTTTGTAATCACGATCTCTTTAATGGTCGGATCTGACGGTGCTTCATACATTAAATTCAAAAGAAGAGCTTCTACAATCATCCGGAGCGCGCGAGCGCCGGTTCCTGTTTCTTTGGCGCGTTCTGCCATTGCACGGAGAGAGTCAGGAGTAAATTGGAGATTGATCCCTTCCTCGGAAAAGAGTTGTTGGTACTGTTTGACGATCGCGTTCTTGGGCTTTTCTAGAATTTCAACCAGATCTTCGATCGTGAGCTCATTGCAGTTCGCAATACTATTGAATCGTCCGACGAATTCAGGAATCATCCCGAATTCAATCAAGTCTTCAGGCTCGACTTTGGAGAGGAGATAGTTGGTTTCATGAGCATCAAAGACATGTGTGTCATCTGCACTAAATCCGATGGTGCTGCGGCCCAGTCTTTTGGCAATCAATTTATCAAGGTGTACAAACGCTCCTCCTACAATAAAGAGGATGTTTTCCGTATTCACCTTAATATACTCTTGGTTGGGGTGCTTCCGTCCGCCTTTTGGAGGGACGTTAGAGACGGTGCCTTCCACAATTTTAAGGAGGGCTTGTTGCACACCTTCACCTGAAACATCTCGCGTAATAGAGACGTTACCGGTTGTTTTACGGATTTTATCGATCTCATCGACATAAATGATGCCGACTTCAGCCCTTGCAACATCATAATCGGCTGCCTGAACAAGTCTTAAGATGATATTTTCAACATCTTCTCCGACATAACCTGCTTCAGTTAAGGTCGTTGCGTCAGCAATGGCAAAAGGGACATCCAGGATTTTAGCAAGTGTTCGAGCAATCAACGTTTTGCCAGATCCTGTAGGACCTAAGAGTAGAACGTTCGATTTACTGTAGGCGATGTCCATTTCTTTGCCCATCGAGCGAATACGCTTATAATGGTTATAGACTGCAACAGAAATGGTGATTTTAGCTTTATCTTGACCGATGACATATTCATCCAGTCTTTCGCGAATTTCTTTTGGTTTGAGAAGTTTCAATTCGTGATGGACTGGCTTTTTCTCAATGATATCCATGCAAAGTCTTGCACATTTATCACAGATAAACGCTTGAGGTCCGGAGATGAGCTTTTCAACAGCTTCTTCAGATCGTCCACAGAAAGAGCAGGTGGCAGGTTGTCGGTCTTTTTTTTGTTCTGTCATAAATTAGGGGGCAGCCAGCGCTGGGCTAGGCGTCGGTGCAGTTTTTTGTGGGTGTGTAGCCACTTTGTCAATGAGCCCATAATTTAAAGCTTGCTCAGGGTTCATAAAATAATCTCGATCAGAATCTTCCATAATTTGATCCAATGACTTCCCTGTGCATTCGCTTAAGATATTAGCACAAATATGTTTCATTGCATCCATTTCTTTCGCTTGCAAAAGAATATCAGAGGACGTCCCACCAATTCCTCCATGAGGCTGATGGATCATGATACGGCTATTAGGGAGGGCGAATCGTTTCCCTTTTGTCCCTGCTGTAAGCAGGAGAGATCCCATGGAAGCTGCTTGACCAATACAATAGGTATTGATGTCGTAGCTCATGAACTTCATGGTATCGTAAATGGCAAGACCTGAGGAGATATACCCGCCAGGAGAGTTAATATAGATGCTGATGTCTTTCTTAGGATCTTCGGCTCGTAAGAAGAGAAGCTGAGCAATGACGGTGTTGGCAACGGCGTCATTAATTTCGGTTCCAATAAAGACAATTCTGTCCTTTAAGAGTCTCGAGTAAATATCCATGGCTCTTTCGCCACGGCCTGTATCTTCAACGACATAAGGAACGGTGTACATTTGCGGTCTTGTTCTTGAGTCCATGCATGCCTACTTCTTAAGAGGGTTATTTAGCCTATCTTGCAGATTGGAGTGTTATTCTGCAACCCTTCAAGCAGACTTCTTTGCATGAGCAATAATGTAGTCTTCTGCTTTTTCTAGGAGCAGACGTGAAAACGCCTCAGCTTGATGCACTTCAGTATTTCCTTGCGGATGAATGTCTCGTCTGTCACCCAGCAGCATATTGAGAGGGGTGTCTACCACTTTAGGGACATCATTGGGGGAAATGGTGATTTTTGCATCTGCTAAAATTTTGCGGCAGACGTAAAACATCCGAACCGCTTTCTCCGATTGTTCCGCAATCGACCCAACAGTTCGTTTTTTAGCCTCATTGGTCATGCTGTTCCAATGCGTTGCATATTCAGGGTCTTGAAGGAGTTGTTGCATCCGGAAACGAACTTCTCGGTCAATTAAGCTTCCTGGGACATCGAATTTGAAGTCGGTTAATAAAACTTCGGAGACTTCTTCGCGCATTTTCTCTTGCACATGTCCATCTGCTTTATCATTGAGCAGTTTTTCGACATTTTTGCGCATTTCAGCAACCGATGCAACACCCATTTTCTTTGCAAAATCGTCTGTGAGTTCTGGAAGTTTTGCTGTCTCGACTTCACGGATCGTGACGCGAACTTTTTTAGGTGTTAAATCTTTGTCTTTTTCTTTGGCGTCTTCATCAGGAACGCTTGTTCCTTCTAAGGCTTCACCGCGGTGATGGCCCATAATAAGGTCTTTCATCCACTTTGCCATGGCTCGATTTGTTACCTCAAAACGGACTCCAGAGAAAAGAGAGCGTGGAGGATCTTCTTCAATGACATCGACATCTAAGAGGACAAAATCGTGTTCTTGAATAGGACGGTCATCAACACGTTTCCACTCAGCAAAGAAAAGTTGGACTTGTCGGATTGTCTCGTCAACTTTGTCTTCATTTACCTCAGGCCGCTCGACTGTTTTAAGAGTGACAGTTTGGGGATCAATCGTCGGAATTGTCGGCTCTGTTTCAAAGAAAAGAATCAGTTTAGCACCGTCTTCTAAAGAGTGACTCTTCATATTGTAGCCAATCTTCAGCTCATTATTAAGGATAGGGATTTTGCAAATTTTAATTGCTTCGCGGAAACTTAAGTCAGAAACAACCTTTTGAAGCTCTGATTCGACTTGCTTCGGATAGTTTTTTTCGATCAGGTTTTCAGGAGCTTTGCCCTTTCTAAAACCTGCAATCGTCACTTCCTTGCCGACGAGCTTGATCGCTTTCTTGTGAGCTTCTTTTACAATGGAGGGAGCAGTTTCGACTTCAAGTTCAACCTTACATGCAGGTTTAAAATGGGCTTTAACTTTAACAAGGTCGCTTGAAAATTCTAAGGGAGCTGTTTCGACTAACTCTTTCTGTTCCATTCCTGTTCCTTATATATAAGTAAAAGCGGGCGATGAGGCTCGAACTCACGACCCTCACGTTGGCAACGTGATGCTCTACCACTGAGCTACGCCCGCATTTAAGACTCACGGCTAGGTTATTCAGACCTCAGACGTTATGTATAGTTACTCAGTATAGAAGGTACAGAACTTTTTCGGCAACACCCCAAAAATGAAAGAGGGGATTTTAAGAATTCTTTGTTAATTTTCCATAGACAGTCGGGACGAGGTGCTTTCTTACGACTCGCCTCGCTTGGATAAACAGCGTCCCCGGGTGTGGGGCGAGCAAAGCACAGCCCCGACCCGACCCTTCGGGTCTATCCTGCGGGTGCGGTTTCTAACAACCGATCTGAGTCTATCGACTGCTCGCGCCCCGAGAGAGCAGATTTTTTTTTGTTCATCGAGTGAAAAAAATATTTGTTGCATGACTTTTTTAAAAAGGGTAAAACACAAGTTCAACACTTCTTTTTAACCAAAGACAAAGAGTAGGAACTGGCCCATGCTGAACTTTAGAAAATTGAGACAAGATTTTGCTTCCGGAATCGTGAAGGAAGGGAAAGATTTATTTGATAAGCAGAAGGTTGTCTCAGCCAAGATTCTTCATTTGGATAATCGAGTTGTAAGGATTAGCGGTCGAGTTCAAGGTCAGTATGAAAATCACTACGAAAGTGAAATCGAGATTGATCGGATTGATTGTGAAACAGTCGACTCCGATTGTGACTGCCCTTACAACTACGACTGTCAACATTTAGCAGCTTTGATTTTTTATTTGGAAGAGAGGCTTGATGAGATCATGGTCAACTATTCTAAAGAGAATAGTTTAGAAGATCTAGCGGACAAGCATGAACTAGATGCCAAAGAAAAAAGTGCTTTGATTGAGAAGTTTAAGGAGGCAGAGTCTAAGCAAACCATTAAGCAAGAAGAGATGTTTCAAAAGCAATTGCTCCAAGAGTATGTCTTCTCTTCTGAGATGCTGGCAGTGTCACCGTTCTTTCGTCCTCAAGAAAAGTATGAAACCGATAAAGCAGAAGCAGCGTTTGTGTTTCAGCTCCCGCAAGCTTTGGATGGGAGACAACCTGTTGAACTGATTATTGCGCTGAGATTACCTTCTCGTTCGAAACCTCTCCATATTCCCTATGTGAAGAAGTTTTTAGATGCGCTCAGATACGAAGAACCTCTCTATATTGGGAGCAAACGGTATTCCTTTTCCCTCAAGTCGTTCTCTCCACTGCAGAGTGAGCTGATCGAGCTCATCATGCAACAAGCGCGTTTCCAAGAGCAGCCCACGACCGAGAAAGGACATCGGATTGCGCAGATTGATCTAGAGCTATTTGGGGTGATGCTCGCAAGAACCTATGAAGAAGCTGTGAAGCCTTATCTTGAAAGCGGTTTTAACACGCAAGAAGAAGAGCTCCCAGAATTGCCAGGGCTCTTTGAAAGTTCTCTCGAAAATCCTCTTCGGTTTTCGCCGCAATTTGCAGGCCTGAAGTTTGCTTTGGAGTACCTCAAGCCACCGATTTCAAAGATTTTGATGAGGTCGGGACTCATTGTCGATCAAAAGCAGATTAACGTTGAAGAGGCGCGGCTTCTTTCCTGTGCAGAGCCTGGAATGATTTATCAAAATACCTACTACCGTTTCCCCAAACATATTTCTCGGATGCACCTCAAGCACTTGAAGACGTTAGAAGATTTAACACTTCCAGAGCCTCTTTTTGGTTCGTTTGTTGAAAATGCGATGCCGCAACTGGCCCATTTTGCAACGATTGAAAATCCTCAGGCGATCAATGGATTTGTGACACTTCCTTATGTTGAACCGGCAAAAGCATCGTGTGAGATTGTTTATCTTGATGGAGAGCTGGAGGCGACTCTTTTCTTCCATTATGACAAAAACAGAATTCCAGTCGCCCCGAATCAACTCACTTTTGAGGATGCGACCTCGTTTGTGACTCCTTCGGGAATTTTAGCCCGTAATTTGGTCGATGAGCGGAAACTGACCGAAGAACTCTTCCAAGACTTTATTTTTAATCCGGATGAAGGACACTTTGTCACCAAGTCGGAGAAGAAGATTGTTGAATTCATGACCGATTTGATTCCAAGGTATCAACAACGTGTGACATTTAACTGCCCGCAAAATCTTTTAGACCAATTCATATACGATCAAACAGAATACAAAATCCATCTCTCTCACACAGACCGAATCGATGTCTATAAGATTGATCTCGAAGTGAAAGGAGCATTGAAAGGGATTAAGATGGATCTGCTATGGGAATGTATTGCTTCTAGAAGAGCGTATCTCGAAATGGATAATCCTCGTAATCGAGGCAAGAAAGAGGGCTCCAAGATGCCTAAGATCTTGGTGCTAGATTTAGAGAAAATGGGAGCGCTTGTTCAACTTTTTGATGAACTCGGAATTGATGTACTCAATGACCATACTCTTGAAAGACCTCTATGGAGCTTGGCTAATATCGATGGATCCCAATTTAAAGGACTTCCAGTTACTTTCTCCATCTCCGATAAACTCGTTGACATTCGAAAACAGATGCTCGGAGAGAAGAAGATTACCTTTACCGATGTGCCAGATGAGGTTCAAGCCAAACTGAGACCATACCAAAACGATGGGGTTAACTGGCTAGAACGACTCCGCATGATGTATTTGAACGGAATTCTTGCCGATGACATGGGTCTTGGAAAAACACTCCAGGCTATCGTTGCGATTGCTCAGTACCGCATGAAAAAGAAAGGACTGACACTTATTGTCTGTCCCACTTCACTGCTCTATAACTGGAAAGAAGAGTTTTCAAAATTTGATCCTCAATTGAAAGTTCTCGTGATTGATGGCATCCCTTCTGCACGTAAGAGACTGATTGAAAACATGCGTAAATATGATGTGGTGATCACCTCTTACACGCTACTGCAGAAAGACGTCGAGCACTATAAACAGATTTCATTCGGCTACATCATCTTAGATGAAGCGCAACATATTAAGAATCGTGGTACACGAAACGCGAAATCGGTCAAGATGATTCCTGCAGAACATCGTCTGATTCTGTCGGGTACACCGATTGAAAACTCGCTGGATGAAATGTGGAGTCTCTTTGACTTCCTCATGCCAGGCTTCTTAAGTTCGTACGATCGATTTGTTGAAAAATATGTGCGTGTTTCCGGTCCCGAACAAACCAAAAATCTCGAATACCTTCGTAAGAAAGTAGCCCCCTTTATCCTGCGCCGCATGAAGACCGATGTTCTCCAAGATCTTCCACCGGTATCAGAGATCGTTTACCATTGTCAGCTTTCCGATATGCAACAACAACTTTACCGTTCTTACGCAGAGTCTGCGCGTAACGAACTGGTCAAGCTCGTGGAACGTGACGGATTTGATCGGGTTCAAATCCATGTGCTGGCGACGCTGACACGTTTAAAACAAATCTGCTGCCACCCTGCCATCTTTGCCAAAGAAAAAGCAGAGCTTGGAGACTCAGCAAAGTACGACATGCTCATGGAGCTCCTCCAAACCTTGATTGAAGGTAAGCACAAAACGGTTATCTTCAGCCAGTACACCCGCATGCTCCAAATCATGCGAGAAGATTTTGAACACCGAGGAATTCGGTTTGCATATCTCGACGGTTCATCAAAAAATCGTTTGGAAATTGTAAAACAATTTAACGAAGACGAATCGATCCCCGTCTTCCTTGTTTCTCTAAAAGCAGGGGGTACAGGGCTGAACTTAGTGGGAGCTGATACGGTCATACACTATGACATGTGGTGGAACCCCGCTGTCGAAAATCAGGCAACCGACCGCGTCCATCGTATGGGACAAAAGAAAAATGTCTCCGCTTATAAACTGATTACCTTGAATACCATCGAAGAGAAGATTGCCGAAATGCAAAAACGGAAAAAAGGATTGGTCAAGAAAGTGGTAAGTTGCGATGATGAGGCCATTGCTAAATTAACTTGGGAAGATGTTCTCGAACTCTTAAGAACTTAAATTATGAATAAAAAATCTACTAATGTGAAAGAAATTTTATCGCGTCTTATGGAATCCATTTTCGGAAAAGTCGGAAGACTTTCCGGGTTTTTCTCAAGCGATATTGGGATTGACCTTGGAACTGCGAACATCCTGATCTATGTGCGTGGTAAAGGAATTGTGCTTGCTGAGCCTTCAGTGGTAGCCGTCGACTCTGTGACGAACGAAGTATTAGCTGTCGGGCATAAGGCCAAGGCGATGCTTGGTAAAACTCCTCGCAAGATTCATGCTGTACGTCCTATGAAAGACGGTGTGATTGCCGATTTTGAAATTGCCGAAGGGATGTTAAAAGCTCTCATAAAAAAAGTAACTCCTTCCCGTAGCTTATTCCGTCCTAAAATTTTAATTGCAGTTCCTTCTGGAATTACCGGTGTTGAGAAAAGAGCAGTTGAAGATTCAGCTCTGCGTGCTGGTGCTCAAGAAGTGATTCTTATTGAAGAACCGATGGCCGCTGCCATTGGGGTTGACCTGCCTGTTCACGAACCTTCTGCGAACATGATTGTCGATATTGGTGGTGGTACCACAGAAATTGGAATCATCTCTCTGGGTGGTATTGTTGAATCTTTATCCTTGCGCATCGCGGGAGATGAGTTTGATGAGTGCATTATGAACTATATGCGACGCACCTATAACCTCATGATTGGGCCCAGAACTGCTGAGGAAATTAAAATTACCATTGGTTCAGCGTATCCTCTAGGTGAACATGAACTTGAGATGGAAGTCCGCGGCCGCGATCAAGTGGCAGGACTTCCTGTTATGAAACGAATCAACTCTGTTGAAATTCGTGAGTGTCTGGCAGAACCGATCCAACAAATCATTGAAGGGGTTAAAACCACCCTGGAAAAATGTCCTCCTGAGCTTGCAGCTGACCTCGTTGACCGAGGGATGGTTCTAGCGGGCGGTGGTGCGCTCATTAAAGGACTCGACAAAGCCCTTATTAAGGAGACAGGTTTGCCTGTGACTGTCGCTCCTCATCCACTCTTAGCTGTGTGCATGGGAACTGGTAAAGCTCTCGAATACCTCGACAAATTTAAGAAGAAAAAAGCACTTATCTAAGAAAATATTTCGTAGTAAATTCTTCTCGCGCATATACTCATTCTTGTAATTTTCGATAGAAAATTCAAATCAATAGGATGATTTATGCATAAAAGATATGGAATTCTCTCAGCTGTAACACTCATGGTTGCATCGATGTTACATGCCGATGATGCAATGACACCTGTAAATAACTACAACGGTGGTGGAACAGTTGGTTTTGCTTATTCAACACTCGTTCCAGGATGGGGCGGTCTCGTACAAGTTGGTTACACCAATGAGTCCATGACATTCGACATTGGCGGAAGTGCGACTAACAACAAAGCAGATAGTCTTAATAACACAACTGGAACAGTTTTAGGTCACTTGGGTTTTAGAATGAGAAGTTATGAAAACCTTTTCTTCACTATTGGAGGAATGGGGCTTGGAACCTTCTATAAAGGAAGTAAAAACAATCAATGGTCAGCAGGTGCCTTCACAGGACTTGATTACCAATTGAATAAAAACTTCATGGTCCAAGGGAAAGTTTATCCTTACAACTATGACCATAGATTCGGAAAAACAAAGAATAACTTCTTTGCTAATACAACGATTAGTTTCCTTTACGTATTCTAATCCAACCTAGTACTATCGGCCCCTGATCTTCTGATTGGGGGCTTTTTTTTATGAAAGTAGTTCTTCAGCGTGTCAAAAGTGCTTCTGTCCAGGTTAATGGAGAGATTGTTGGGTCGATTGATAAGGGAGCGGTCGCTCTCGTTGGCATTCACCCGCAAGATACTTCAAAGACTCTCGATTGGATGGCAGAGAAACTCGTTCAGCTTAGGTATTTTGAAGATACACAAGGAAAAATGAATCTTTCCCTTCAAGAAGCAGAAGGAAAACTTCTGGTCATTTCCCAATTTACTCTCTATGGCAACTGTAAAGAGGGTCGTCGGCCCGATTTCTTGCAAGCGGCTCCAGCAAAAGTTGCAAAACCCCTCTTTGATGAATTTCTTCAAATTCTGCGAAATAAAATAGGCTCCGTGGAGACAGGTGTCTTCGGAGCCCATATGGAAGTTTCTCTCGTGAATGACGGTCCAGTGACCCTCATTCTAGAGAATTAATGACAGTCGCAGTGATTGCAGCTACGTGTAAAGATCTCTTTAGAAGAGAAGAAGAAGGCGACTTCTTTCTTCGCGTTTTCTAAGCTGTCAGATCCATGAACGGCGTTGCGCTCGATCGATTCTGCAAAGTCTTTGCGCAGTGTGCCAGGAGCTGCATCTTTAGGATTCGTTGCTCCCATGATTTCACGGTTTTTTGCCACCGCATTTTTCCCCTCAAGAACCATCACAACAACAGGCCCTTCCATCATAAAGTTCACGAGGTCCATATAGAAAGGACGTTCTGCGTGAACTGCATAAAAGGCTTTTGCTTGAGCTTCAGAGAGATGTACCATTTTCATTGCAATTGGGGTGAGACCTGCTTTTTCAAAGCGGGCGACGATATTCCCAATGTTATTGTTTTCAACGGCATCAGGCTTAATAATTGAGAGCGTTTGTTCCATTCGTAAATTCCTCTGGTAAAAAGACCCTAATTTTAGCCTATTCCCACTTTGCCTGCAAGTTTTGCAATTAATTTTTGAGCTTTGAAGACATATCAATCGGGGTAAAAGTTGTTCCCATAGAAAATGATTGGACTTTGCCAGAGAAATTAAGTCCCTTTAGATCAATCATGCGCAAGGTCAAGTCTTCATAAGTGCGGTAATAGAAGATTTTATTTTTCAAATCTTTAATCACAATCCATTGTGTTTGTTCAAAGTCTGAGGGATTGTTGTCAGCTCTGACAGCTCCAATGGGGATATCGAACGTGTTGAGAAGGTGCTCCATGAGGTTAACACCGAGAGCAGCTGTTTCAACAGGTAATGAAAACCCTTTTAGAAGCGATGCCTTCACAAATCTCGAAGGAGAGGTCCAATCTCCAGGGAGGCCATGTAAGCCAGTCCCTTGCCCTGTTGGTTGTAAATCGAGGCTATTTAATTTCATTGGAGAGGCATTGAAGGGGCTTAGGTTAATATAATTTCGCAGGTTTGTCAGATGCCATTCGAGTTTAGGGAAATTGGTCATCACTCCGTTGGGATTGTCAACAACTGTGACTTGTCCTCCGACGAATTCAATCACAAGATGGTTCCCTTCAGCATCATGGACGGCAAGATGAATCGGGGGAATGCCAAGTGTTTGAACAGCTTCAGCCCAAATCGTGATTCTAGAGAGTCCTTCTTTTGCTTCTTGCGTTGTAGCAAAATTCCCAAGAAGCCAGTCAGAGACCTGCTGCAGCACAACGGCATTCTCTCCCAAGTTCACAGGCGGTTGGGGATATTCAACCCCTGGAAACCACAAGACGCCGACAGAGAGGCCTGCTTCATTCAGACCGTCTGTTGTGAGCCCTTCATTGAGGGCGTCCACAGAAAGGTATCCATATTTTGCTGTCCATGAGAGGCCGGGCTTATTGTTCGGAGCTTTTGACTGACTCTTTTGTCCACGAGGATTTAAAGTAATTTTTGATTGGAGAGGAAGGGCAAACTCGAGAGAGCGGCCGTTAATGTAAGCACCATCTTGAGTTCGGATGACTAAATCTGTACATCCCCAAGCTAGGGAAAATGGAAGAAGCAATGCGATTAAATATTTCATCATAATCTCCTTTCGTTTCCTATAGCATTATTAGAAATTTAATCATAAAATTCTTGTATGAGAATTGCGATTGTTAGACGGAATGGACTAGGGGATTTGATGGCAGTGATGCCGCTGGTGGCTCTTTGCAAAGAGCATTTCCCAAAAGCTCATATCACTCTTTTTGTCGACAACCGAAATGCTCCTTTGCTCCCTTATTTGAAGGGGTTTGACGAAGCTATTGTCATTGAATCGTCGCGCAATAAGTACGTGTCACTGATCAAAACTCTGTGGAAGAATCGTCGCAAAGCATTTGATTTGGTCATTTCAGCACGTCCAACTCCGATGCAGTGGATTAATCTTTTTTTAGCGGGGTTAAAAAGTCCGCGTAAACGGGCTGTTGTGAATGGGAAATGGCATTCAAAGTGGATCAATGAACCTGTTGCCTTTGAAGAAGATGCTTTGCAACACCAGATGGTTAAAAGTCTACGACTTCTCGATCCAGCAATCGAAGTGGTGCAGGAGCGGTGGATGCCCAAACTAGACGTTGCAAAGAAGTACCATTTTGATGAAAAAACAATTTTAATCTCTGTCTCCAATCACCGCATTGGGAGTCAGCTCGATTCCGATAAAATTGCTAAGCATCTCAATCATCTCTTTGAGAAAGCCCCTTTCAAAGTCGTTTTAAATTGCGAGCCAAAAGACAAAGTCCGTGCGGAGGAAGTTGCGACATTGCTCAAGATGAAATATGAGATTATCCTGACACCCTCCTTTGATGATTTTATGGGGTTACTCGCTTCCGTCGATGCCTCTTGGACAGGAGATGGGGGTGTGATGCATCTGATGGGGGCTTTAAATAAGCCTCAATTAATTTTATTTGGGAAGACAGCTCTCTGGGAATGGGCCCCTTTAAACCCAAAAGTTATTTGTGTCTGGCATCCCGAAAATGTTAACCTTATTCCTGAAGAAGAAATTCAAAGAGGTCTGGAAAAGCTGATTTATGAGCTACGGTAATTATCCTTCACTCACCGGTGTAAAGAAAATTTTAGTCATCAAGCTCCGTCACCACGGCGATGTTCTCCTTTCATCACCTGTCTTTTCATTTCTCAAAACCCAGCTTCCTCACGCCACCATCGATGGATTGATCTATCAAGAGACAGCGCTTATGTTAGAGGGGCATCCTGCCATCTATCAGCTGCATCTCTACGATAAAAAATGGAAGAAGCTGTCGTTCTTTAAGCGGTGGAAAGAGGAGCTTGCTCTTCTCCTCAGACTACGACGAGAGAAGTATGATCTTGTGATTAACCTGACCGAAGGAGATAGAGGTGCGATCGCAGCGCGAGCATCAGGAGCGTCCATCCGTGTAGGACAAGCAAGTGAGAAAAAAGGAAATTCCAACTTATTTACGCATCTTTATAAAAGTTGCAAAACACCCCGTCACACGGTTGAGAAAAATCTCGACGCACTCCGTCGGATTGGTCTTTTCCCAACGCCTGAAGAGCGGGAGCTGACATTTCATATTCCCGAAGAGGTGAAAGCACGTGTCAAAGCGATGCTTCCAGAAAATTACTTTGTCATTCATCCTGTCTCTCGCTGGAAATTCAAATGTTGGCCTATAGATCAGGTAGCACAGCTGATAGAGAGACTGCACCAAGAAGGGCGCCAGATTGTTTTGACGGCGAGTCCCGATCCTGATGAGATGAAAATGATTGGGGAGATCATTGCAAAGTGTCCAGGTGTGCCACTGACGAGCCTAGCCGGTCAAATCGATCTGAAAGAGCTCGGCGCAGTCATTGCAGGGTCCGAGCTTTTAATTTGTGTCGATTCTGTTCCGCTCCACCTGGCAAGCGCTCTTAAAACGCCTGTCGTCGTTTTATTTGGTCCTACCTCCGAGATCAATTGGGGGCCTTGGAATCATCCACTGGCTCAAGTTGTTACACAACAAATGAGCTGCCGTCCTTGTTTCATGGATGGATGTGGAGGGAGCAAACGGAGTGATTGCTTAACAACTCTGCCTGTGTGCCAAGTGCTGAATGCAATCGACTATATCTTAAAGTCTTCTCCGAAGTAGGTTTGGCGCGCTTCTTTGTTTTGGAGAAGCTGCTGTACTGTTCCAGAAATTAAGATTTTCCCTTCACGGATGAGATAACTTCGGTCAACGATAGAGAAAATTTCCCGCGCGTTGTGGTCGGTGATCAAGATGCTGATCCCTTTGTTCCGCAGGTGACGGATCATTTTCTTCACATCGGCCACAGCAATCGGGTCGATGTTTGCAAACGGTTCGTCAAGAAGGAGAAGGGAAGGTTCTGTCACAAGTGCTCGGGTAATTTCAAGACGTCGACGTTCTCCACCAGAGAGAGCAGCCGCTTTTTTCTTGGCGAGTTTTTCAAGATGGAGCTCATGTAGAAGAGCCTCTAATTTTTCTTTTTTCTGCTCGGCATTGAGAGGACGTGTTTCGAGAATACAAAGAATGTTTTCTTCAACTGTGAGTGTGCGGAAGACAGAAGGTTCCTGTGCCAGGTATCCCATTCCCAGCTGGGCTCTTTTATGAATCGGAAGGGCTGTTGCGTCATGCCCTTTGAACAGAACTTTTCCATCGTCAGGGTGGATGAGACCCATGGTCATATAGAAAGCGGTTGTTTTACCAGCGCCGTTAGGCCCGAGCAGTCCGACAACTTCCCCAGGACGGATTTCAAAAGAGAGACCATCAACAACGGCTTTGCCACCGTATGCTTTTTTAAGATTTTCGACTTTAAGGAGCGGAAGATTCATGGCGGAACACCTGGTTAAGGAGGTTTTGTTCATCAGGAGAAAGAGAAAGGACAATATGTCCGATGCCTCGCACTTCTTGCTCATGAGTCACGGGATTGTAAGTGATGTGCACCTCATTTGCGCTGATGCGGAGCTGGTCTTGATCCCGCATGAAGAGGACTTTCTGTCCTGGATTTGCTTTTAAGATGCAGCTGCGTGTTTCTGGGTTGTAGGTGAGTGTGTCAGCAATGCCTCGTCTTGCAGGGCCTTCTTTTTCTCTGGAGAAAATTTTGATTTTACCTTGGAGCTCTAGTCTTTCAGGATGGAGACCTTGCTCATCTTCATGGTAGAAAATTTGAGCTTCATCGGCAGTGAGCGTCATCTCTTCCTCTTGGTAGAGGAGTTGGGTTTGATAGGAGTGGATGATCGCTTCACTTTTCTCAGAATCGACTTCAATGGTCCCTTCTGTTTTCAAGGTATGCCCTTTGTGGGAGACAAGAGTCGTTGGCCCTTGTGTTTTGAGTTTATGGACTTTTTGCTCTTTTAGGATGAGGTCAATTACTTGGTGCGATTGAACGGTCCCAAGGCTGGTTTCTTGAACCTGCGGATTCCCTTTAAGCACGAGGTGATTTTCTGTATGTTTCCAATCGAGATCATCCGCTGTAAATTGTACCGTCCCTTTGGAAAACGAATTTAAATGACCCTGAGCTTTTTTAAGATGGAGGTGGTTTTGAGTCAGGTCGAGATCAAATTTTTCTGCATCGACGCGATCATTTTGGTAGGTCCAACTGCAGGAGTTTCCATCTGAGACGAGGCGATCTTTTGTAAAAAGAAGAGCTTCCGTTTTCAGGTGATAAGCCGTGTCGTAGATGAGATGGACCCCTTTTTGGGCATACGCTTTCTCAATTGTGTAGCTCTCTTTTTGCTGATCATTTTTTGCCATTTGAAGATCGAGATAGGGACTGAAGAGTTCAAAAGGGGTTGCATGGATTTTATCGACATAATGGACGTTCTTAGGAGAGGTTAGAACTCCTTTCAAGTTCAAGAAGTCCAGTGATGCCCGTTCACATTCGACATGGGCATTGGTGGTGAGTGCCAAACGGACCGCATCTGCAAGCTCAATGTGAGTGAAAGGAAATTCCGCTTGTCCTTCGACTTGTTTTGTAAGGACGGCTTTATCGGCTTCCATTTTCCCAAGACCGTGCTCTAATGAAACCTCTCCATCGAGAAGCAGCATCGCTCCGTCGTAGGAGGCACTACTCGATGCAATCGAACCTGTATTCATGGGGGGATTCATCGGAGCTGCTGCAGCTAAGAGAAAGGCTATGGAACTAATCATCTTTTTCTCCTACAAAGGAAGCTTTAAAGTGTTTAGCCTGAAATTGAGACGCTTTCCCAGCAATTGCAAACGAAACGTCCCGTGCAACTCCTTTTAGATAAGGTTTTTGTTTGGTGAAGTTTGTGGGAAGATCTTTTCCTTGAAGGCGATAGAGAGCCAGTGAGACCGCTTGTGCTGTAAAACGATTGAGCGAATATTGATAAAGGCCAGTGTCGGCATCGAAATAACGGACTTGCTGGAAGGTTTGACCTTCTTGAAGGGTGATCTTATCTTGCATCGAACATCGGATTTGATAGAGGTTTTCGATGATGTCCATGTGATCATCCACCGGAGTGAGGGTGAGCGTCGATGAAGCGCTTTCAATCCGATCATGGAGACGCACACCGTCTTCCTGCGTGATCCAGAAATCTTTCCGAACACCTGCGCGATTTTGCTGCGTCGATTTGCTTTGGGATGCCGCTGCAATCGCGTGTCCTTTTTGCTGGAGCTCTTTAAAACGATTTCGATCGTTTTGCGAGACGTGCAGGGTCAAGAAAAGCCATCCGGCGATCGCTCCTACGATAACAAAAGTGTAAGAAAAAATCGTTTTCTTAAACATGAATAACGCCGTAAATCCTTTGCAGGTCAATGAGAAGTTCTTTGAGCTCGCTAAAGGGGTAGACAGTCTCTTTATCGCTCTTGGCTTCATGAGGGTTAGGATGAGCCTCAATAAAGACCATATCGCAGCCAGCAGCTACAGCAGCTCTAGAGAGTGTCGGAATAAATTGCCGTTGTCCGCCCGAAGAGGTTCCATTTCCCCCTGGGAACATCACTGAGTGGGAAGCATCGTAGCAGACAGGATACCCCATCGCTTTCATGATCGGGATGCCGCGCATGTCACTGACGAGGTTGTTATATCCAAAGGTCGTTCCACGGTCGGTTAAAATGATTTTCTCATTTCCAGTGGCCACTAACTTGTCGACGACATTTTGCATATCGAGGGGAGCCATGAATTGACCTTTTTTCACATTTACAACGGCGCCTGTTTGGCCGGCAGTTGTAATGAGGTCGGTTTGGCGCGACAAAAAGGCAGGGATTTGAATCACATCGCACACTTCAGAAGCCATGACAGCTTCTTGTGGTGTGTGGACATCGGTTAGAACTGGAACATTAAATTCTTTACGAATTTTTTCTAAAATCTGCAGCCCTTTCTTCACCCCAGGTCCACGGAACGATTGGTACGAAGAGCGGTTCGCTTTGTCGTAGCTTGATTTATAAATGAATTGAAGTCCCAGCTCTTGCATTAGAGCTGTTAAAAACTCTGCAGATTCCATCGCAAGTTTTTCACTTTCAATCACGCAAGGACCGCAGATAATCGTCAGAGGTTGTCCTGCGCCTACTAAAAAATCTTTCACTTTAACAAAAGGCATACACTAAATCCTTCATCGTATAGTAACCAACTGGTTGTGTTTTTAAAAATGCGGCTGCTTTAAGAGCTCCTTCTGCAAACGCGGATCGCGATTGAACTTGGTGTTTAAGTTCCAAACGCTCGCCCTTTAACGCGACAATCACCGTGTGATCTCCAATGATATCTCCTGCTCGAATTGAATGGATTGGAACATCTTTTCCCATCTCTTCCGCCAGTCCAAGAGCGGATCCACTCGGCTTATCTTTCTTAAATTTGTTGTGAGCTTCCACAATTTCAACTGAAGCTTCAGCGCCCACTCTTGATGCCAGATCACTTGCAAATTGTCTAAGAAGAGTCATTCCAATGCTGAAATTCGGTGTGACTAAAATCGGAATCTGCTTTGCAGCCTCTTGGATCGACATTTTCTCCGCCTCATTAAAACCTGTCGTTCCAATGACAAGCGGCTTTCCCATTTTCAAAAGGGAAGGAAGGGCAGCAGGAGAAGAGAAGTCGATAACGACATCGCAGTCCGCTA
Organism: uncultured bacterium; assembly: GCA_964571465.1. Taxonomy (GTDB): domain Bacteria; phylum Chlamydiota; class Chlamydiia; order Chlamydiales; family Rhabdochlamydiaceae; genus PALSA-1444. Next base: position 505,001 of record CAZNAR010000001.1, on the reverse strand, counting down.
CATTTTCAGTGAGCAGGTACGCTGTATTTTCCTGGATCTCGCGGCTGACGGCCAGGCCCATTTTTCCTGTTTTCCCGTGCAAGTAAATAAGAGTTGTCATAGCCAATCAGTTTACCACAATTGAGCCACCCCCCGCAATACGTATAAACATTTTTCAAACTTGAACTTTCTTCGAAAGATCTCTAATATAAGTAGTTCACTTGGACTGATAGCTCAGTGGATAGAGCACCCGCCTTCTAAGCGGGTGGTCGCAGGTTCGAATCCTGCTCAGTCCGATTTTGCACCGCAAAAGCGGAATGAAGTAAGCCATGGGATGGCTTACGAGTAGGATGAGAAGTGAAGGCCACTTGTGGCCGAACCGCCCCGAAGGACAGGACACCGTTGCTGCCTGCCACAGGGGAATCCTGCTCAACCTGTTAGTAGACTTTTAGGAGTTTTGATGAAAAATTTAGGTGATTTGACGGTATCCAAGTTCTCATTCCCTAAGGCGCAGGCCCATTTAAAAGAATTCCAGACAGTAGGATTTAAAAAACTTCCTCAGCAACAGAAGCTTAATCGAATTTGTAAAACTCTTTTGGATTTGATCCAAGATACCAAAGAGGGGATGTTTGTCCTAATTCCTACGCTTGATTTCATTGAGAGAATTTTTCAAAATAAAATTGTGGAGCATTTCCATTTCAACACGTTTGAGATGTGGCTCAATCAATTTTCAGGGTTAACACCAAGTGAAAATTTGAAAGTCCGTGGTAAGTTGGCTGGCAGGTATGTCCCTCGTGAGACGTATCAATCTCTTTTTCCGATCGGAATGGGCAAAATGTACAGTGGAAGTCACTTTGTAACGGCCCATAGCTCCCCTGATCTCGATACAACGGTTGCTTCGTTTTGGGGATGGGTCGATGCGTTTGCCGCCCGTGTGTCCAAGGGATTGCATGTTTGGAATGTCCCTGGAGGCCATCCACCAGCACTTGTCGAAACATCTCTCCTCTTTTTTAATATTTTTGGCGACGGAGTGTTTGACCATTTAGCCAAACACCGAACAGCACTGACAGTGTCTGGACTCGACCTTGTGACACAAGAAGGGATGGTTCATAAATCTCCTCAAGATTCGGTGCTCGATATCAATCCTGATGAAGGTCCCAAAGCGGTTATTTTAGTCGATGAAAAAGGAACCTACTTAGGGGAATGGAGATCGACCGATATTGAGCGCGTGCGATCGATTGTGAATTCTCTGAATCAGTGTCTGCGGTGGTATGAAAACACACTTCATGTGAAATTGATCGCTCTGTTTGCAAAAGAAAAACTCTCTCAAAAAGAACTTCAAACATTTTTCCAAGCGATGCAAAAAATGACGTTTGCAGAGTGTGATCCTGCAAAAGAGTTTACCTTAAGCCAAATGGAAGCGGCAGACGATTACTTAGTGAAGGTTTTACATGTTGCTAAAGGGATGCAAAGTTCATTTGCCCAATTTGCACAGGCTCTGTCAAAGCACAAGCTCTTTCAATTCGAAGAGTTTTCTGAGCTCTCACTCCAGACAAAAGCAGTTTTCGATAGCAAGGGGCAGGTGACCGCCGATCGTACAAAGCTATTCAAATACCTTACACAGGTGATCAGCAGCCTTGAAAAAGCGATCTGCACGATCCGGGAATATGTCGACAAACTTAGTGTTGCACTCGAAGTTAAATCTGAGGTTTTAGGGCTTGCTCCTCATCATGTTAATTATAGAGCAGATTTAGAAGAAATCAAAAGCAAAATTGCGAATCAACCGTATCTCACTGTCACAGCATCCGATCATGAGGGTGGACTCTTTCCTTTAGGAGTTATTCACGCAACCGAACTTTTTAAGACCTCTTTGGGGACTGTCACTCTTCGTGATTTCTCCAATCGAGAAGAAACCAAAATTCCCCCCTATCTGGAAGTGATCAGCATTTTGGATCACCACAAAGGGCAAATCTCTACAACGACACCTCCTGTGGCATGGATCACCGATGCTCAATCCTCTAATTCACTTGTAGCAAAGATTAGCTTTGCCATCTCAGACCCTTACAGCACAAGTGGAATGACCAAAGAGCAGATCGCAGCACAAATCAAAGAGGTCCAGAAAGACCTTAAAGCTGCCTCCAGCAAGAGGATTTTACAAAGACTTCTCCAAAAACAGATTGTGGCCGACCACAAGACTCCCTATTTCGTCTCACCTGAAAGGGAGATGGTTGAATACCTCCAATGTCTCTACGCCATTTTAGATGACACAGATCTTCTCTCAAAAGTCTCTGTCCGCGATGTCGAATGTGTTGCCGAGATCTTAAATCGTCTCAAGACACTGGCCACCGGTAAAGAGATGGAAATCATCTCGTTTGATGATCTGCACCGGGATGAGTCTTTTGCAAAGAATGCGGCGGCTCGTATCTTACAAAATGACGATATGTACTCGCTCTACAGTAAGATTTATCTGGCAAAAGAAAAAGGGGTCGATGAAAACCTGAAGCTTGGAGCCCAAGGAAAACCTTCGAATCTTTTTGCCGACACAAAAGAACAAAATGGCTGCTGCCGTGTTGGACAAACCAAGCTTTTTTCCAAGAACTTCCCGACCTACACCAAGGTCGGTGCTATTCTTCGTGAGAAGTGGGTGACACATGCTCAGAAAGTACACAAAGAGCATCCAGAGATCGATTTCCATCTTCACATGATTAGCACGATTCCAGGTGCCAAAGAACTCTATTCAGGGAAATCAGAAGGGTATCCTCATCAAGATGAAGTGTGGTTCTGGATTCCATCGACTGATGTGGCGATTGAACACTTTAAAAACTTCCTCAGCGGCTTTAAAGGGTCTGCTGCCGCTCAGAATAATAAAATGGAAGTTGAATTTTTGGGAGAGAATGGAAAAGAGCTTCAGCAGATCTTTAAGGAAAGCTTCGAAACAATCCCTTCTAAGATCACAAAAGGGAAATTACCCATCGCAATTCTTCGAGTTAAAGCAGGCAGCTTAAACTCCAGGAAAGCAATGATTTCCCCTTACCTGCCTACAATCCTCTAGGTCGTAACGTGTTCGTGTTTGGGCTCTTCGATGATCTCGAGAGAAACACGGATACCGTTACGGCTTGCAACTGACATTAAAAGGGTCCGAATCGCATTGATTGTTTTCCCTTTCTTCCCGATGATTTTCCCAATATCGGCTTTGTCAACGGCCAGCTCAATAATCAGAGTGTGCGTTCCGCCCACTTCCGTGATTCGAACTTTATCCGGGCTATCGACCAGGTTCTTGACGATGTATTCGACGAATTCCTTCATAAGCGGTCCTCAGTGTAAAAATCTCTTAACCACTAAGATACGTTGTGAAATAATATTTAGCAAGGTCACCCTTCTTCCATTTCATTTAATGGATAACCGATGGGGTATTCTTCCAAGACAAATTCATTTCTTAACTCAGTAAAACGGGATTGGTCTACCTGATAGTTAAAACTTGTTTGAATGCTACCATCTTCTTTCAACCGCGTTGTGGCTTGAGTTACTATCGTATTTTTTGTCCCATACATGTATTTTGTGCAGTACAATTTAGATTCGTTGAAGAATGGCGGCATTGTATCGTTCACGCTCAAGTGGGTCAGTGGGATCTGAGGGTGCGTTGAAAAAAATCTATTCGGTATTGCTGCTTCAAATAAACGATCCCTCTGTGTCCTTATCGCTTTGGCATCACAAAGGATGGCAAACTGTTGGTTGTTTTCTACAAATTTTGAAACTCTCCCTAGAACCTCCTCAAAAGAATCCTTTAAATATGAATTTTCTGAATCACTGGAATATATTAAATAGAAATGGAGAGATTTCTGATCGACAATCTCTTGTTCGGTTTTTGAACGTACATATTCTCTCACCGCTCCCTTACTTCCATCTACATAAGGAAATAAATGTGCATATTCAACATTGCCCCTTATATTGGTTTCTGGATTCTGTCGGTTCCCAACTGCCTCTGAAGTGAATACAATGTTTCCCTCTATTGTAGGCGCATAACTCTCCAAGTAGGTCTGCTTAGGAGTGATGTATTTCAGGACATTAACTGATATGAGAAACTTGCCGGGGATTGTCGTTTCTCTCCAAGACTTACTCCATTGTCTAACCCACAATAAATAATTTGTGCTTGCAATTACGTTATAATATTCTATTCCTGTGCTCATTAACGCCCTTCTTTATTAGATTGAATCATGTTAATTTATTGAAATAATAGGGCAGAGGCGCCTCGAGGTGTAAAGAAACACCTGTTATAGGGTGGGTTAGCGAGAGGCTTTTTGCATGTAAAAGTTGATGGTGAATACCGTATTTTTCGTTTGCCGCAGGACGGCCATAGACGGGATCACCAAGGATTGGAGTTCCAACATGCTTTAAGTGGACGCGGATTTGGTGCGTTCTTCCTGTAATGAGCTGTACATCAACCCAGGAAAGATCTCCCTCGGATTTGAGGACACGGCAAATTGAGATCGCCGGCTTACCGGTGGGATCAACGCACATTTCTTGTCTTCGAATCGGATGACGCCGGATCGGCTCTTGAATCGTTCGATCGCCTGGATTGCCAAGACAGATGGCGATGTAGTGTTTTTCCATTTGCCGACTTGCAAAAAGCTCAACGAGTTTCTGGTGACACTCCGTTGTTTTTGCAGCAATCAAAATGCCGGAAGTATCTTTGTCTAAACGGTGGACAATTCCCGGCCTTAGAGAGTCTGTATTTGGGAGAGTTTTACAATGGTAAAGGAGTGCATTAACGAAGGTGCCATTGGGGTGACCCGGAGCGGGATGGGTGACCATGCCGACAGGTTTGTTTATCGCAATGAGGTAGTCATCTTCGTAGAGGATGTCGAGTGGAATATTTTCTGCAGCAAGAGAAAGCTCCGGAGTGAGCTCAAAACAGACTTCAATCTCATCACCGAGATCAACCGTTTCTCTTTTTTTCACAGGAGATCCGTTCACAAGAACAAGTCCTGAACTGATGAGATATTGGAAATAGGTGCGTGAGTGGGTGGGGAATGTTTGTGTGAGCAAGCGATCTAAACGGGTGTGGAGCATGTCAGAAGTGACGAGAACAGTTTCAATTTGGGAAGACATAACTATTCGTCGATCGACTCTTTAAACTTACGGGCCGTTTCACGGGCTTTTTTCAGGTCGCGTTGAATTTCATTGTTAAGAGCTTGGAACATATTTTGCTGAAACTTGGCCGCATACATTTGAATTTCACCTAGGGGGACACCAGGAAAAAGAATGGCCAAATTTTTAACCCAAGGATTATCTGCAGGAAGGGGGATACCAGGAGGGACCTCGCCTGCATTTCCGCCTGCTGAGGGACTTCCGCTACCTGTAGGACCGACTGGATTGACCATGCTTGCCTCTCATTGTCATTATAGCGTATAAAGAACGGTAATGATAGAAAAAATTGTCTTACGACTTCTGTCAATTAAGAGCCGAACGGCAGAAGAGTTAAGGAAAAAATTGATTTTAAAGGGGTTCGGTCAGTCCGAGATAGAAGCCGTAATTCAAAAATTTACTAAGATGGGATATCTGAATGACCAAGAAATCGTCGATCGGAGGTTTGCTTCTTATCTAAAACGGGGGTATGGCCCCCGCCTGATTGCTCTAAAGTTCAAACAGCAAGGGCTCAAAATGCCGTCCTATCCACTTTCCTTGCAAAAAGAGGTCGCCGAAAATCTCTTAAAAACGGCGGCCTTCAAGAAAAAAGATACCCAAAAACAAGGGGCTGCTCTCCAGCGACGGGGCTTTGATTTAGAAGTCATCTATCAAGTAATTCGTCCTTAGTTTATAACAAATTATTTATATGCAAGTTGGTGTCTTAGGGATTAACCACAAATCAGCTCCGCTCAAATTGCGCGAGCAAGTGGCGCAAGTTTGCTGCAGCTGCAGAGAGCCCGATAAGGTGATTTTATCGACCTGCAATCGGACCGAGATTTATTTTAGCGGAGAGAATCTGGCTGAATTGCAATGTCACGTCTTTGCAGAGCTAAAAAAGCGGCTCAACCACTCATCAGAGCATGCTTTTTATTCTTTTTTCGGTGCAGAGTGTTTTTACCACTTAGCGAGCGTTACAACAGGAATTGATAGTAAACTCCTGGCCGAATCTGACATTCAGCGACAGGTAAAAGTCTCGTATGAAATGGCCCGTTCACGAGGGACTCTCCCGACTTCTCTTCACTATCTTTTTCAAAAATCCCTCAAACTTGCAAAAGATGCCCGTTCTCGCTTCCCATTATTCCACTCAACATTGCATTTAGAGGGCATGATCTATCAAACCGTTGATCGAATTTTAGGAAACAATCCTTATCTTCTTTTTGTTGGGAACTCCGATGTGAATCGAAAAATCATCCACTATTTCTATCGTAGAAAAAAAGGACGTCTAACGCTTGTTTCTAGAGATCTTGAAGCAGCGCATCCCTTTGCACTCGATTATGGTCTCACGCTGAAATCAAGAGAAGAACTCTTCAATGCCCACCACTATGATGGGATTATCGCTGCCACGACAGCAGACCAATATCTACTCACAACGCTTCCCATGGAGCGGCAAACGAGGCTGATTTTAGATTTAAGTGTTCCTCGGAGCATTCACCCTGATCTCGGGCTTGACCCTGCTCTCACGCTCCTTAATATGGAACAAATCGGAGAGCTTTTTACCCAAGCCCACACAGTACGTCATTCAGAGGTACAGCAAGTGAGAAGCTTCCTAGAATCTTCTGTTTACGCCTATACGAATCGGTACCTTCAAAAGTCTCTTTTCTCTATGGTTTAAGCCATTTTCCTGTTAAAATCCATGGGATGGCTATTCAAACTAATCAATATACCTATGGTTTTATCCAATCAATTGCTGGTAAATTTGATCAGCAAACATTCCCAGGCGTCGAATGTCCTCCTCTTATCTTAGATCCAAAAGCTGATGGAATTAAATGGTCGATTGATGGGGGAAGTAGAACAGAAATTCTGGCAGGTCGCAGAATTCGAAGGCTAATCGCAAATCAAATTCCACCAGAACTTATAGGAGTGATTGCTTCCAATGCCAAAAACTTTTCGCAATGGGTTGTCATTTTAGGGTTAACGGATCCTAAAGTTAATATGAGTGCGGCAGCAGTTGATTACAGTGCAAGAGACTTGCTCACTTATCTGAAAATTGAACGGAACGATCAGTCCGCCGTCGATCAACTGTTAACACATGTTTTTGAAGAGGTGTTTTCTAAAAGCAGTGCGGATGAACAGATCAAGTGTATCACTCAGATGAGTGATTGTGGAAGTGTCACTGAGAGTTACTCTTTTAAATGGCGGTATGTTTACTTCAAAGTTCAATCAGCTGTTGCTGTTTTTTTCAGCAACTCACTTGTTCAATTAACGGTGGGGGCGGTTTTCGCATGGCAGACTAGAAAAGCTATTATTACTGCAAAAGCCTATTTTGATCGTACATTTCGTACCTATTATGTCCCGAAAATGGTCAACATTTTTATCAATCACGCTCCTTTAGAAGCTGTAAAAGTTGCCTCGATTTTCATCCATGTTGTCGGCTCTTACATCAAATATGTCTTAAATAATCCCTTTAAAGTACAGATCTACAGTTGGGTGATTGTGAGTTGTGCAGGAACTTATAGACCCTTGGCAGATCGAATTCGAACAATCGTACTCTTGCCGATTACTCTACCTCAAGAAATCGCTTCGGCTCCTTGGAACTTTATGTTCAAAGCATTTTCAGCGAGTCAAACTATTCAGAGTCATTTGGCGGCAAACACCAAAAAAGCAAGCAATGACATGCAAAATCAGTTGATTGCTGAGAATCGCGATAAGGCTTATCAACTCTGGATGTATCTGATGAAAAATCCTACGTTGCTCTACGCAAGTTCCGCAGGGTGATCCATAGAAGGCCGATCTGGTGCACACCGACCAGAGTCACGTAGACTGGGAAGCCTAAAATGAACAGGGGCCAGTTATCACCACCAAATTTGTTCCGATTGAGGACAAAAGCGCCGATTGAAATCGCGCTGAGAACAACCACACGTGCTGTAAGGGGATAGTCCTGGATTAGCTTTTCAACGAAAGTGAGTGGTATCGGCGTATATTTTGCCTTAAGATGAGGGTATTTATTGATAACCTTGCTTGCGATTTTTGCAAGGTCTCGGATGTAGAGCTGAGGATTATTTAATCCGCACTGGTCATGGTAGAGTCGTTGTGTTTCTGGATCAAATCTTAAAGGAATAATTGCTAGATCATTACAACAGACGGCACATTCGTCATTTTCATGTTCAGAAGCTAGCAGTGTTGTTGAGACAATCTCTTTATCTTCCTTCAAAGCAGTTAGAAAAATGTCTAAAAGTTGCGTAACGGTTTTCCCAAGCTGATGTTTGTAAATAGGTGCTCGACAGGAGGGACAATTTTCTTTAGATTGATTCACCCAACTCGATAAGCATTTTTTATCAAAAACATGGATGGCAATCTCATCATGGGGTTTACAGCACGTAAATACAAGAGATTCCGGGTGAACCTCCGAAGGGGTATTTGGAAGAGGGAGCAAAGTGCTGATTGCCTTCTGAGTTCGTTGGAGGATACCATTCGGTACAGTTTTAGGAGCAACCGCAATTAAATGAGCAAAGTCATTCATTGTAAAAGAGACGTTACAGCTGCCACATTGGTGAAGGGGAGTGCTCATTTAAAACTCCGCATGGCCGGGGTACCGTGGAAAAGGGATCACATCGCGGATGTTTTCCATGCCGGTCACAAATTGGACAAGTCTTTCAAAGCCCGCACCGAAGCCTGCGTGGGGAACTGAGCCGTAACGGCGGAGTTGCAGGTACCAGTCGTACTCTTCGAGTTTAAGGCCTTGGGAGATGATTTTTTCTTTCAGTAGATCAAACCGATCTTCCCTCTGGCTGCCGCCGATGATTTCCCCAATTTTAGGGACAAGGACATCCATGGCTGCGACGGTTTTTTGATCGGGGTTGAGCTTCATATAAAACGCTTTGATCTTTGCCGGATAATCAGTGAGGATGACAGGTTTTTTGCAATATTCTTCGGCGAGATATCTTTCATGTTCCGATTGGAGATCAGCGCCCCACTCAACTGGAAACTCAAATGTTTTTCCCGATTTTTTTAAGATGTTAACGGCGTCGGTGTAGGTGAGATGAGCAAAAGGTGAGGAGGCGACATGTTGCAAGCGAGAGATCAGACCTTTTTCAATGAAGTTATCAAAGAATTCGAGGTCGGCCGCACAATTTTTTAGAACGGAATCGATGATGAATTTGAGGTACCCTTCAGCCAGAGCCATATCGTCTTTCAAGTCTGCAAACGCCATTTCAGGTTCGATCATCCAAAACTCAGCAAGGTGACGCGAGGTGTTGGAGTTTTCAGCACGGAACGTAGGGCCAAACGTATAGATGTCGGAAACGGCACACGCCAATGCTTCTCCTTCGAGTTGTCCTGAGACAGTTAAATAGGTCGGACGGTGGAAAAAATCTTTCGAATAATCGACGGCACCATCTTTTAGTTTGGGGATATTCGCAAGAGGAAGGGGTGTGACGTTGAATTGTTGACCGCCGCCTTCCGCATCGGAGCTTGAGATGATCGGCGTTTGAACGTAGAGAAATCCCTGTTGCTGGAAAAATTCGTGAGTTGCAAATGCGAGTTGGTTACGCACACGTAGAACAGCTCCTTGCGTGTTAGTGCGCGGCCTGAGGTGAGCAATAGTTCGGAGAAATTCGAACGAGTGACGTTTTTTCTGTAGGGGATATTCTTCCGCAGGGCACAGACCCAGAATTTCGACATGAGAGGCTTTCATCTCCAGTTTCTGTTTTCCACCGGGACTTTCGACAATGGTGCCTTCAATTTTCACAGAAGCGCCGGTTGTCATGTCGCGAATGAGGTTTTCGTACTCTTTAATCGAGCTGTCGATCACAACCTGGAATCCTGCTAATGTCGAGCCATCGTTGATTTCGACAAAGGCAAAGTTTTTCTGGTCACGCACTGTGCGAACCCAGCCACATAACGTCGTGGTTTTTCCTGTGAGGTCGGAAGTAATATTTTGTATCTTTATTCTTTTCATTCGGCGAATTCTCTTAGTCGTTTAATTTCTTTTTTCCAAGTTTCTGGTCCTTCAGGAGTCTCTAGATATTTGGGGAGTTCCCGCAGATCAGGATGTTGCATCATCGCTTCAAACCCTTTAATTCCGATGAGTCCTTCTCCTAAGCAAGCATGACGGTCCACGCGGGAACCTAGCGGCTTCATCGAGTCGTTAACGTGGATAGCGTAAAGATGTTTGAGGCCGATGTGTTTTTCAAATTCTTTGAGAGTTTCATCCCAAGCTTTGCGGTCTCTGACATCATAACCTGCCGCAAAAAGATGGCACGTGTCGACACAGATCCCGATTTTGATTTTGCGATGAAGTCTCTCAATGAGATAACCCAGCTCTTCAAAATTACTTCCTACAGTCGAGCCTTGACCCGCGGTCGATTCGATGAGAAGTCTGGTGGGTCCTTCATTGACGAGAGATTCGAACTCAAGGAGACTTTCCACAATCGTATCAAGACATTGTTCCACAGTCGAGTCAAGAGCTGCACCGGGGTGGAAATTTAAAAAGGAAAGCTCGAGTGCATGGCATCGCTCAATTTCTTCTTTGAAGGCGGCTCGGCTTTTTTGTAGCCCTTCTTCTTTGGGTGAGCCTAAATTAATCAGGTAGCTGTCATGGCTCATCACTTTTTTGATGCCCGTCTCTTCAAGAGTTTTTTTCCAAAGGTCGATCTCTTTTTCACCAATTTTTTTCCCATGCCATGTTTTTTGGTTGGCTGTAAAAAATTGGATGGTGGTGGCTCCAATCGCTTGACCTTCAAGGAGGGCGTTATGTGCACCACCTTGGGCCGATGTATGAGCTCCGATTAATAACTGACTACTTTTCATAAATCGCTTTGAAAAAAAACAATCATAGAACATAGTCTAGATCTTGCGCAATATGTCAGAGATAGAAGCACAAAAAACGATGCCCGATGCTCCTAAAACGGTGGCGCGGTCGGCAATTCAATTTTTCTTTGGTACGATTTTAAGCCGTTTTTCTGGATTTTTTAGAGAAGTGGCGCTCGGTGCTTGGTTTGGAGCGACACCGATCTTAGCCGCTTTTTTTGTCGCCTACCGCTTTTCACAGCTATTGAGAAGATTGTTTGGTGAGAGTTCCCTTCTTTCGAGCTTTAGCCCTTACTATGAAGAGTTAAAAGCGCAGTCACCTGAAAAGGCAGGCCGTTTTTTTAGAGATCTCTTTGCTTCGATGGTGACGCTGCTTGGAAGTTTGATCATCGTTCTTGAAACAGCTCTCTTCGCCTGGTGGAAATGGGGTGGAAGTTTACCTGCGACACAAGAGATCTTGTTCCTAACGATGCTCATGCTACCGGGTGTTTTGTTTGTTTGTCTCTACGCTCTTTTCAGCGCGCTGTTGCAAACCGACCGAAAATACTTTCTTCCGAGTGTCGCTCCAATCTTTTTTAATCTCATTTTTCTAGCGGTTTTATGGTGTGTAAAAGAGTGGGTGGCAGAGGAAGCTACCATTGCACTGGCTCTTGGTGTCACACTCGCATTTTTTGTGCAGTGGATCTCTCTTCTCCCCTCGACCGGATCGATTTTAAAACAGATTGAGTGGAGTGAGATGAAGTTGTGGACTCCAGAGCTGAAGAAAATGGTTTCGGCAATGAGTTTCACGATTATTGGAATTGGAGCGGTCCAAATCAACAGCTTTGTCGACACGATCTTTGCCAGGTCTGCTGATCTATCTGGTCCTGCCTATCTTTACTATGCGATCCGCCTTTACCAGCTCCCACTTGCACTTTTTGGCCTTGCTCTCTCGTCTGCACTTCTTCCGCCTCTTGCAAGAGCTTTGCAGGCAGGAGATAAACAAAAATACTTATCTCTCCTTCAGTTCTCTCTCAAGAAGAGCTTAACATTTATGATTCCCATGACTCTGGGGATTCTTGTTTTTGGGGAGAGCATTGTGAATGCAGTTTATGGGAGAGGCGCTTTTGATTTAACGGCGACGTTCGAGACGACGCTGTGTTTATGGGGCTATGTTGTCGGGCTTGTCCCTGGAGTCTTAGTGCTCCTTTTGGCGCCTGCTTTTTATGCCCAAAAAGATTTCAAGACGCCCCTTAAAGCCTCGCTTGTCTCTGTGGCACTCAATCTCTTTCTAAATTTTGTGTTTATCTACGGATTTGGGTGGGGAGCGGCTAGTGTTGCACTGGCTACGAGTATTGCTGCCTTTGTGAATGCAGCGCTTCTTTTTAAAACGCTCAAACAACGAGAAGGAAAATTCCTGGATCGATCGACGCAGGTGATCGCCTTAAAAATAACTCTTTGCGCTGTTCTTTCAGCCGCTGTCACAGGAGTTGTGGGGTACTATCTGGTGGGAGGAACGGCTCTTTCGCTCCTCTTCCAAGGAAGCGACATGACATTTTCACGAGACATTTTTGTTCAAGCTCTCCATCTCATCATTTATGGAGGGCTGTTCATCCTTCTTTTCTTCTCGTATGCTTGGATGATGAAGCTCGATGAGGTGTTTCAATTATTAGGAATAAAAAAAAAGGAGTTAGTATGAAGTTGGATGTTTATCAATTGGCAAGTGGTGTAGTGGCCGCATCAGCCGCTTATGTAACAGCAGGTCGATTTGGTTGGAATCGAACCGCGGCAGCAGTTGTTGTTCTTTCTCGAACTTTTTTTTCAACATTTGGAGTCGCACTCATCAGTCCAGGTGTGGAGAATTTTTTTCCTGCTAAAACAAATTGGAAACAAAATAGATGCTTTATTGCATTGGCTCAAGGAGCTCTCATGGTTTTAAATGGAAAAGTAGGAGAAGTTGTGACAAGAAGGTTGGGAGTTCCGCTTTCCTTTGCAGAGTCGATTGCGTTGAGCTCGCTTTACATAACTACCATTTCGAACCCAATCTATTGGTTGATTACCCCGCAGTAATTTTATTTCACTTAAAAAGCCATTCGTTTAAGTTCGAATCATGAGGTTTATGATGAAAAAATGGGCTGCTGGGATTCTTTGTTTAACGGGTTTAATGGGAAATTCACTCTTTGGAGACGATTATCTTGCCCTGGGTGTCAGAACCAGGCCTTCTCCTATTGAAGTCGAAGAACAAGAACCGGTGATCACTCCGTCAGCACGTGAATGTCCAAAACGGTCTTGTTTATTTACGACAGTAGATTTTTTGTACTGGCGTCCATGGCAAGATGACATGGTTTATGCACTCCTGCAACTTCCAGAGTCAAATGGGACAGGGAATATTAAAATTGCAGAGCTTGACTATGAATGGTCTCCCGGTTTCCGTCTAGGTCTTGGCTATAATCTTCCATACGATGGATGGGATATCGGATTGGCATGGACTTGGTATCAAACTTCAGCATCTTCGCATCTATCGAGTACAGACCCTAGCATCGTTCCAGTTCTTCTTACGCCTCCTGTAGGCTCGCTAAGAGAGGTTACTAAGAAGGCTTCTTCTCATTGGTCTCTCCATTTCAACGTGCTCGATTTCCAAATAGGACGTCATTTCTTTGAAAGTAAAAGATTTTCATTGCGACCTGCTGTAGGGCTTAAAACGGCATGGATTCATGAGAAATGGAAAACGAGTTACGGTGATCTTTTTGAAGATGATTTCATTAAAGCTACTAAAAGTGTTTTTCTTTGTATTGTAAAAGACTGGAGTATTGGACCTGAAGTGGGGATTAATGGCAAATGGCACGTAGGAGGCCAGTGGAGTATCTTGGGGGATGTTGGTGGTGCGATTCTTTACCATTATTACGATCTTAAAAGTGAGAAGAGCGACTTTGATCTAATGGGTGAAGCTCAGGGAGGTGCTGTAAAGCGTAATATTCAACCTATTCAGCCGATGGTTCAACTTGCCTTGGGACTTGGCTGGGGTAAGTGTTTTGGCAAGCAAGCACTTGAGCTTTCTGCAGCGTATGAGTTCCAATATTGGTGGAATGAATCGCAATTTGTTAATTTCTCAAATCTTCAACCGCATGGGAGCTTGGCACTCAGTGGGCTCAGTGTGTCGATGAAGATCGACTTCTAAGGGCTAGTGGCTTCGGTGAACGACGTAAAGTTCCCGCGGTCTAGGACGTAACTTGTCACAAGGTTAGCAGGTGTCACATCGAAGGCTGGGTTAAAAACGGGAGCCTCTTTGGGACTCCAGATTACCTTTCCAAAACTTCCAGCAGCGCCTCGCACTTCATTCGGTGTCCGCTCTTCGATGTGAATCGCCTCTCCACTGGAACACTTCATATCGATGGTTGTATAAGGTGCCACAACGTGGAAAGGAATCGAATGAAAACGTGCAAGGACTGCAACTGAATAGGTTCCAATTTTATTGGCAAAATCCCCATTGGCGGCAATTCGGTCGGCTCCTACGAGAACACGGTTAATTTTTCCACTGCGCATGAGCGATGCAGCCATATTGTCGCAAATGAGAGTATAGGGGATTCCGTTTTGCTGCAGCTCCCACGCTGTGAGTCTTCCACCTTGAAGAAGGGGACGTGTTTCACACGCGTAGACATGGATTTTCTTTCCTTGAGCGTGTGCCGTTTTAATCACACCAAGAGCAGTTCCAATTCCTGCAGTTGCAAGACTTCCTGTATTACAGTAGGTGAGAATATTTTCACCTGACTGAATGAGATCGGCCCCATGAGTTCCCATCGCCTGACAAAGGGCGGTATCTTCACGGAAGATTTCTTCGATTTTTGTAAGGAGGTTTTCTCCCTTGTGCAATGAAACGAGAAGTTGGTCGATGTAGTTGGCGAGATTCACAGCGGTGGGTCTCGATTGTCGTAGGAGGTAAGCTGCTTTTTCAATTTCTGGAAGAGACATCCCTTTTTCAACGAGTTGGGCAATCGAGAGAATCGCTGCAATTCCAATGAGGGGAGCGCCTCGGACTTTTAAACTCCGAATAATTTCAACCATCTCTTCAGGAGTTTGGACATCGATCCACTCTTCCTCAGTGGGAAGTTTTTGTTGGTCCAGAACATACAGCTTCCCTTGATCATATCGGACGGCAAAACTTTCTAAGGTCAAGCCATAGACAAAAAGTGGAGAGAAAAGAAGAATCAAACAAGAAATAAATTTATTCATAGATAGCATCTTACTGAAAATTCTTCATAAAATTCTATTTCTTTTTTGGAAATTGCGTTATACACCGATCAACAGGAGTTTGGCATGCAAGACCGATTTAAGACGCTTAAGAAACTAATCTCTGGTAAAAGTTACTATTCTCTTCCTGCTTTAGAGGAGCAAAAAGTTGGAAATATCAAAAGGCTTCCTGTTTCGATTCGCATCATGCTGGAAGCGCTTCTTCGTCAGTGCGATGGAATGAGAGTGAAGGAAGATGATGTGCGTGAACTTGCTAGCTGGAATGCAAAAAAACCGTCCGACCGAGATGTTCCTTTTGTTGTTGCACGTGTCATCTTACAAGACTTTACAGGTGTTCCGCTGCTGGTTGATTTGGCTGCAATGCGCGATGCCGTCGCAAAGAAAGGGTTTAATGCAGAAAAAATCGAGCCGCAAGTCCCAGTTGATCTTGTTGTTGACCACTCGGTGCAAGTCGATCATTCAGGATCGTCAGATGCTTTCTTATTTAACTTGAAAGTTGAATTCGAAAGAAATCGTGAGCGGTATGAATTTCTCAAGTGGGGACAAGAGGCGTTTGAAACATTTAAAGTCGTTCCTCCAGGAATTGGAATCGTCCATCAAGTCAATCTAGAAAACATCGCAACATGTGTCGTGGAAGATCAAACGGTTGTTTTTCCTGATACACTCGTCGGAACCGATTCCCATACAACGATGATCAACGGTCTCGGTGTTGTCGGATGGGGTGTCGGTGGAATCGAAGCGGAAGCCGCCATGTTGGGACAGCCTGTCGCGCTGCAGACACCTGAAGTGATCGGCGTCCATCTTTTTGGAAAGCTCGGTGAAGGAGTCACTGCCACTGACCTCACACTCCGTATTACGGAACTTCTCCGTAAGGAAAACGTCGTCGGAAAATTTGTCGAATTTTTTGGTGAAGGAACTGCAACACTGACGGTGGCTGATCGGGCAACCATTGGAAATATGTCACCAGAATATGGTGCGACGATGGGCTTTTTCCCCTGCGATGAAAAGACGCTCGATTATCTCCGTATGACAGGAAGAAGTGAAAGCCAAGTGAAATTAGTCAAGGAGTATCTGACAGCGCAACATCTCTTCGGTATTCCACGGAAGGGAGAGATCGATTACACCCATGTCGTTGAGCTCGACTTAAGCAGTGTCAAACCGTGTGTTGCCGGCCCTAAACGTCCCCAAGACCGCATCAATGTTCCTGAACTCAAAACGGTCTTTTCCAAACTGATGTCGTCCACGGTGGCGCAGGGAGGGTATGAGAAAACACCATCCGAGCAAGGGCGGCGTGTTTTTATTCGGGGAACCTCCACTTTTTCACCTAAACTTCCCCAAGAAACAGGGGGTAAAGAGACGACCACTTCCAATGGCCCTCTTCCTTGGAGTGAAGATGAGATGGTGACAAATCGCCCCTTTACAGAGGCTGTCGATGATCCCAATTACAACCATGATACTGAAATCGTCTTAGGACACGGTTCGGTCGTCATCGCTGCGATCACCAGTTGTACGAATACGAGTAACCCAAGTGTGATGGTGGGAGCAGGGCTTTTGGCAAAAAAAGCTGTCGAAAGAGGACTTAAAGTGAATCCTCTTGTCAAGACAAGCTTGGCCCCTGGATCGCGTGTTGTGACCGACTATCTCAATAAAAGCGGTCTTCAAAAATATCTCGACCAGCTAGGGTTTCAGCTGGTTGCATACGGTTGCACAACGTGTATCGGAAATAGCGGACCTCTTGAAGAGAGAATCGAAAACGCGATTCAAGAATACGACCTTGTTGCGGCCAGTGTTCTCAGTGGGAACCGAAATTTTGAAGCCCGGATCCACAGCGCTGTTAAAGCCAATTTCTTGATGTCACCACCTCTGGTTGTTGCATTTGCTATTGCGGGCCGGGTTGACATCGACCTTGCGAAAGAGCCTCTTGGAAAAGGGACGGATGGGAAGATGGTCTTTTTAAAAGATATTTGGCCTTCCTCAGAAGAGATCCAGAAAGAAATTCACAAATGTCTCCAGCCGCAGATGTTCAAAGACCGGTATGCACATATCCTGCAGGACAATCCTGTCTGGGAAAAAATTCAAACTGTCAAATCGGCCCAATACAATTGGAGTCACAAAAGTACTTATATTCAGCAGCCTCCTTATTTTGAAAGATTTGAGCTAGAGCTTCCAAAACGACCTCTTCTAAAAAACATGAAGCCGCTCGCGCTTTTTGGAGACTCTGTGACGACTGATCACATTTCACCTGCAGGCGCCTTCTCAGCCGCGACTCCAGCGGGAAAATATCTTCTCTCTCTCGGGGTTAAAGAAGACGATTTTAATAGTTATGGAAGTCGGCGCGGTAATCATAACGTGATGATGCGAGGAACGTTTGCGAACGTCCGCCTTAAAAACCACCTTGCAGGAGGGAAAGAAGGGGGATTTACAAAACTTCCTGATGGCACCCTTACCACCATTTTTGAGGCATCGGAATATTACCAAAAGAACAATACGCCTCTCATTATTTTTACAGGAAAAGATTACGGAATGGGAAGTTCAAGAGATTGGGCGGCCAAAGGGACTGCCCTTCTCGGCGTCCAAGCTGTTGTTGCGCGAAGCTTCGAGAGAATCCACCGAAGTAATCTCATTGGAATGGGTGTGCTTCCTCTTGAATTCAAAAATGATGATAGCTGGGAGAGTTTAAAGATCTCAGGTGAAGAGACATTTTCTCTGCAGGGAGTTGAAGGTGATCTAACTCCCCATCAAGAGATCACCCTTGTCATTGAGCATCATGGCAAGAAACGTGAAGCTCCGCTCAAACTCCGTCTTGATACCCCCATTGAAGTCGAATATTACAAACACGGGGGGATCATGCCATATGTTTTAAGACAGATTCTCAAACGCTGATAACTACTCATTCATGATGCTAAGGCATGCCCTCGATGATGAGAGTATGTAGTGAGGTTTTTCTCCATGCGAATCTCCTCATTTAAAGACTCAGTTAGTAAATCTAAAATGAGCTTAGTGTGGTACCGCTCTGCAAGAAGGCACAGGGAGTTATAGGCCGCAATTTCATAGTGTTCGACTTTTTGTGCTGCACTGATCAAAGCGAATTCATTCGCATCGGTCTCTGCAAAGTGGCGCAAAAGTTCCTTTCCCTCACTTAAAATCCCATCTATTCCTTTACTTCGATCTCCAAAATTGAGATCGACAACTGTTTTAATCAGCTCTTTGGCCTTTTGTTTGGCTCCTATTAATCCATGGATTTTGCTCATTTTAGGATCAATTTCTAAAAGAGTGAAAATTTTCTCCAGTCGTTGGATTTGCATTTTAGTTTCTGCACGATGTTTTGTCAGTAGGCTTCTTAGACGGGATGTGGCGGCGTGCTGCGCCATGACGACTAAGTTCTCAGAGATCGCTTTCTCTCCCTCGTAAAGATGACGAAGACTTGTCTCGAAAAATAAATCTAATGCTGTCTGTTTTTCCATATCAACCTCACTTTTACGCTTAATTATAAAGCGTATTGATTGATTTTAATTTAATTTCAGTTTTGTTGTATTTATTTTCTTATTTAATAAAGGATAAAGGGTTTTAATTAATTTCCGAAAAATTAAAAGATTTGATAGCCTGTTTGGCTAACAGGAGTGTACGTATGACACTATATTATCCAATTCCTCATTCTATCATTCATCCATTTGCAGGCTGGTGTTGGCCCAATTTTATCACTGATAGCAGAGAAATGAGGATCAAAGCCTGGGCGACGCTTGCAGCCTCCTATCTCACCGATCCGATTTGTAAAGTGCGTGAATACACCTGGCAACTCCGCATCACAGAACAGATGCTTCCCGCAGACACAAAAGTTAAACTTCTTTTCCAGCTAGGGCGTATTGGCTGCCTGTTGGCAGCAATTCCAACAACCTTCCCAGGGATGGCACTTCGATATCTCATCCAACGGTTTCAAACCGTGCCCTATCTTCACTTAAAAGGGACATATCCTCCAAAAACCTTAGTGGGAAAAGAAATCACTGTTTACTCTGCCAACCGGGCGAACGTTGCAGGTGGCTACGCAATCACAGATGGGGGTGTTGCTCCTTGGATTTACAGGATTGATAAGCAGATAAAGGAAATAATAGATCAAGATGCCGATGTCGTTTGTCTCTCTGAACTCTTTGACCCCACCGCTTCCTTCAACATGTATGAAGCATTGAAAAAAGCGGGCTACACCGAATTTTACTTCAATCCTGGAGCGAAACCTGTAGCTCCCGGTGCGGGCCTCTTTGTGGCGAGCAAGTATGCGATCCAAGATCTTCATTTTGTCTCGTTCCCAGAAGCGACATTGCAAGGTCGGACCAAGTGGTCGTGCAAAGGATTTTTCCGTTTTGATATCGTCTCAAATAGTGAAACGATTGCTCGTTTCTATTCGACACATTTGCAACATTCGGAAGAGACACAATTCCCTCACCGTAATCCGACAATCAAAGAGATTACACAAGATGTTATTGTGCAAGCATTGAAGAAAGATTGTGAAGATGATGTCGTGGCACGTGCCGCTCAGATGCATCTCATCATGGAAGATATCTCGAAGCATCGTTCCTTCGCAGCGCCTGTTATCGTGACAGGGGATCTCAATATGAACGAGCAAGAACGGAATCAATCGCGATGGAGTCAGAATTTCACACTGGGAACGCAGGAGTATGGTGGTAGAGTAACATGGGGAGGAGATCAATTTTGTGTCGGTCTTACAGGCGGAACAAAAAGAGCTTCAGTCCCTTGCAATCTCGATTACACTTTACTCTACGGTAATACCAGCGCCACTCTTAAAACATCGTTGATCGATGCAGGGTTTGATGGAACACGCTTTAATCCAGAGGCCGTTTCAGATCACAGTGCACTTGTCAGTGTGATTACGCTGCATTAAAAACTGTAGCCAGCCATCAGGCGTGCGCCGACGATCGTTTGAGGTGAATTGAGATTGAGTTTTAAGAGATACGGCTCAAACTCAAAGTCCCACTGTCCTGATGTCCCCACAAGCCAACGGAGAGGGAGAGCTGTCTCAAATCCCCAGAACGTTTTCTTCCCTTGTGTTGTTGTAATCGAAACAAAGCTCTTGTCATGGATATCAAATCCATACATGAGTTTAAGAGCAATCCCAATCAGAAATCGTTCATAAAATCTCTGCATCGTATTGAGGCCCGCAGCTCCGTAGTACCAATAAGCATGATCGGAGGAAGTTCCTTCATAATGCCAACCAATTCCCAAATACGGCGTTGCAATAAACTCAGGGAAGACGGTGCTTTGAGAATTGTAGCCAAGCCGTTGTTCCACAGACGTCCACAAACGGGTTTGATGCTCATGTTCCGATTTTCGCTCGCAACTGGGACATTCAGAAACAGATAAACGAGATAGAGAGCTTTTTTTATAGATATCGTCGTGTCCCCACGCAACGACACCTTCTGTGCCTGCGTAAAGCGCATCGGGTTGTAGATAATCATAGCCGACGCGAAGTCCTCCATAATAGCCATCAACAGACGCGCTGAACTTAGTCCCTCTTTGATCCCCATCAAAGCCGCTACGATAGTGAGACCAAAAGACATCGGGTCCTATCTGAAACCGATGGACATAACTTTTCTTAGGAGTTTCATCGGCATAAAGCACTGGAATGATCAAGAGAGCAAGTGAAAGCCATTTCATAGAGATCCCTTTTTGATCCCTTAGAATAAAGAAATTCCTATTTAAAAGATAACTCCTTCGCTAGAGGGAGGGGAGGGTCAAATACAGCGAAGGAGTTAAGATTAAGCTTAGCTTGTGTGAGCTAAGTGCTCGCAGACGAGCGGAACATTGACAGGGATTGGAAATGGAACTTGGTCTAAATGAGGTTCACTGACCAATTTGCCACTAAAGCTTCCCGCATCGAGTTCTAAATAACCTGGAACATCACGGCCTGTATTTTCAACAGACTGTTTTACAGTTGGAAGTTGTTGTGATTTTGCTTTCACAGCAATTACCATGCCAGGCTTTACTTCAAACGAGCGGCGGTCGACTTTTTTGCCGTTCACAAGCACGTGACCGTGTGTCACGAGTTGTTGTGCAGCGAAAATTGTAGGAGCTAGTCTTAAACGGTAGACAACGTTATCTAAGCGGCACTCAAGACGTCGGAGGAACAGGTGAGCTGTGACCCCTTTTTGACGAAGTGCTTCTTGGTAGTAACGAACCATTTGTTTTTGGCTGATCATGCCGTAGATAGCTTTAAGTTTTTGTTTTTCTTCGAGTTGTTGTCCGAAGTCAGATTTCTTTTTTCTCTTTGCTCCATGGGCTCCCGGTGGGTTAGCCTTATGAAGTAAAGGATTGCGTGCACGCCCAAAAATATTGACGCCAAAGCGACGAGCGATGCGATTTTTAGGGCCTGTATAACGTACCATTGTCTCTCCAAATCATGCGTAAAAGGTGCAATTTTAGTGCACGATACGTTTTTCTACAAGTGTAAATAATTATTTTAGGCGTCACGACTTGTTTTTAGTCGCTCGGAGTTCTATACTATTTCTCTTATGGAATACCAAGTCTTAGCTTACTACTTTTTCACACATCTAGAAGACCCGCCATTAGAGGTCTATCGACATAAAGAATTTTTTTCAAAGAGAGATGTTCAAGGAAGAATTTACATTTCGAAAGAGGGAATCAATGGGCAAATGAGCGCGTCACCCGAGGCGGCGCGTGAATATATGGATTGGATGAAGTCAGATCCAAGATTCGAGAAGATCGAATTTAAAATTCATACTTGGCATGAACATTGCTTCCCTCGGATGACAGTTAAAACAAGACCGCAACTTGTGGCGCTCGATCGAGAAGTCGATATGGCTAAAACAGGCGTCCATCTTTCACCGGAAGAGTGGCAAAAGATGCTCGATCAGAAAGATGAAAACACGGTTCTAATCGATGTTCGTAACGACTATGAGTGGGATATTGGCCATTTTGAAGGGGCCGAGCTTCCCGATCTAGAAAAGTTTAGACAGTTTCCAGAATATGCCAAAGAACTCAAGCAGATCCGAGATCCTTCAAAAACAAAAGTAATGATGTACTGCACAGGTGGTATCCGTTGTGAGCTCTACTCAGCGCTGATGAAAGAAGAGGGATTTGATGAGGTTTACCAGCTCCAGGGTGGCGTCATTAAGTACGGCTTAGAGACGGGCTCCAAACATTGGAAAGGAAAACTTTTTGTTTTTGACGATCGCCTTTCCGTTCCGATTTCGGACAAAGAACCTGCAGAGATCATCAGCCAATGTGCTCATTGCAAAGCTCCCACCGATCTCTATTACAACTGCGCTAATATGGATTGTAATGAGCTCTTCTTGTCGTGTCATGCTTGTGCAGAACAAGCTCAAGGGTGCTGTTGTAAGAATTGCCAAGAGGCACCCCGTGTCAGAGCTTTTGTAAAACAAGACCGTCCTAAACCTTTTCGTCGGGTGCATGGATCTACTTCTTGAGAGATCCATAAGAGCCCTCAAAGAAGCTGCATCCAAAGGGGCGCTAACATGGAAAGGAAAAAAAGTTGTTCTCGATCCTTTCCTTCCACTCGGCTTTCATTTTGAGATTTCTCCACTCAATGAGACCCACTTTTCTCTTGCTCCACAGATTACGTGTGGAACAAGAACAGAACCCGTTGAAAAGTATGATCTTCTCACTCCTCTCGGAGCTTTGCAGGGGGGTACTTTCCGTTTATGGGAAAATCCCGACCAGTTTGAAGAGCAGCCTGCTGCTGTTTCTGCTAAAGAACTCGAACGGTTGATCAAAGAGGGATTATCACACCGGTTCAAAGGAGAAAAACCTCGCTTAAAACCGGCTCCCTTACCTCTTTTAAAACTGTCCGATCGAACAGGAGGTTTTGCCAATCTCCATCTCGATTATGGAGCATGGGGGGAAGTGGCTCTGCATGATCATCTCCCGACCAAGGAAGAAGAACATTGGGAAAGCGATCTTCTAGAAACAGGTTTTAAGAAGAAAATCACAGGAGATGCTCACTATTTCTGTCCACTCGATCAAGTGGGAAAAAGCATCGCCTTTCTTCTTGAGATGGGATGGAAAGTTTTTGACTATCGAGGAAAGAGAGTGGTTAAACAACAAGCGGTCACTTGTCAGACAGAAGAGGCCTCCGATGCGATCCTCCTACGGGGAACCGCGCAGTTTGGGGAAAAAGAGCTTCCGATCCAAGATTTGGTCGGAGCGTTTGAGCGGCATGAAAGGTGGATCGATCTTTCTCCGAATGAAGTCGGACTCATCGAGCTCCCTCCTGCCTGGGAATCAATTGTAGAGGAAGAGAGAACAAAAGAGGGAATTCGCATTCGTAAAACCCACGTCGGGTTATTAAGTGAGATTGCACCCTCGTATCAACCCGCAGAGTGGAAAGAGATTCATCCTGGTGAAACGTTCCAAGGAACTTTGTTTCCATATCAACAAAAAGGGCTCAGCTGGCTCTCGTTTCTGCATCGAGCTGGTTTTTCAGGACTTCTTGCAGATGAAATGGGACTAGGGAAGACGATTCAAGTGCTAGCATTTTTGTCACAACACGAGGGAAGGGTCCTCATAGTCATGCCTGTGACACTGATCTCGCTCTGGAAACAGCAGCTGCAAACGTTTCTTCCGGGGAGAGATTTTTATATCCATCAAGGTTCTGAAAGGGGAGAATCACTTACCAACCACTTCATCATCCTCACATCGTACTCAACACTGCGCGCTGATCTTTCCCTTTTCTTGCAGGAAGAGTTTGATACGATCATTCTGGACGAAGCGCAGATGATCAAAAACGCCTCTACACAGATTGCCCAAGCGCTTTTTAAATTGAAAAGTCGATTCCGATTAGCGCTGACAGGAACCCCGATTGAAAACCGCGTGGAAGAGATCCATTCGCTCTTTCGTTTCCTCATTCCAACACTGACGAATCTAACGCAGAAGAAATTACGTCCTTTCATTTTGCGTCGAACGAAACAAGAAGTTGGGCTTGATCTGCCTGAAAAAATTGTTCAGGTGATTGGCGTCGATCCTTCCGAAGAAGAGTACCAACTCTACGAACAGCTCCTCCGAACAAAGCGAACAGAGCTCATGCAGAAAATTGCAGCGGAAGGGCTTCCTGCACACAAGATGGAAGTTTTAGAACTTATTCTTCGTCTTAGGCAACTTTCGTGCCACCCAACCTTAATCGATCCTTCTTACACGGGAGAATCGAGAAAATTTACTCAAGTTCTCACCGATCTTGAAGAGGTGATCAGCTGTAATCGGAAGGTGCTTGTCTATAGTCAATTTACTTCTGTTCTTCAACTCTTTGAAAAAGAGTTCCAAGAAAAAGGTTGGAATTATGTTTACCTCGATGGATCGACGCGCGATCGTGAGACACCCGTTCTCCGTTTTCAAAACGATCCCACTATCTCGATCTTTCTCATCAGTCTCAAAGCAGGAGGTGTCGGTCTCAACCTTCAAGCGGCTGATTATGTCTTCCTGTATGATCCTTGGTGGAATAGTGCTGTTGAAAATCAAGCAATCGATCGCGCCCACCGCGTCGGCCGTAAAGAGACTGTCATCGCCCGCAAATATTACACCACGCAAACGATCGAAGCCAAAATCTTAGATCTTCAATCGAAGAAGTCAGCTCTTGCAGAGGCGCTCTGGGAAGGGCAAGAAGGACTTTCCTTTGAAATTATTCACGAGCTTCTACTGAAAGATTGAGATAGATCGACTCTAAGAGAAGCGTAGGGTCTACAGGCCCTGCTTTCTTTCCTACGCTTGAATTATGTTCTGCTTCGATATGAAGTTCTTCTCCTGCTTTGGCAGGAATTGTAATCGATTTGAGATAGGCCGTGTATCCCAAGCTATTGGGTTCCATTGAAAATGCTTCAGCATTAAAAATCAGTTGAGTCGCTTGGGCCGTTTTCACGATTTGGACTCGAACTATTTGCGACATTCTTGCACCGGGAGCGATCTTCAATAAAGGTGATACAGCCCAGCTAATCGCTGTGGGCATTTTATCCCATACCGCTTGTGGAAGTTTGGTGACGGTTACAATTCTGTCAGAAGCATAGGTGAGTGTATAAGTATCATTGGCTACATTCAAAGTCACTGAAACAACTTCTCTGATTCTTAGAATAGATTCTAGAAGATGGTTTGCTAATGTGTCTGTTTTAGATCCTGCAGTACATCTAATATGTTTCCCCGGGAAGTTTTGAACAAATAAATCTTTAGGCGCGGTTAGAATAGTTGGAGATGCAGGTGGAGGGAGAGAGGGAGTTACGGGTTCTGAATTTGTAAGATGGTCTTCTTCATCGAACGAGTGATATCCTTCATCATCAGTCGTAGTAGAATCTTGATCCGTTTTATCAGACGACGGTAATGATATAGTAGGTCTTGCTTTAAGATCTGATAGTTGCTGTTCCAAAGCTGCAACTCTGCCCGCCAAAGTAGTATTTGTAGAAGTCGCTGTTTGTAATGCTTGTTCTGCTCGGGTGACGCGTTCTAGGAGAGATTGGTAAGAGCGGTAAATTTTATAGAGACAAAAGAGGCCTAAAGCACAGAGCGCAACTTTTTTGGCAGAGGGAAGTTTTTCAGTGGGGAGATTTGGAATGCGGTCCCACAGCGTGGAAAGAGTGGGAGAGACGTTTTGTGTGTAAAATGAATAAATCGAGCCTAGCATGCCAAAAACTTTAGCATAAAAGGAGAAATTTATTCAGCTTTTTCATCCCGCGGTTGTTCTTCGTCGAGAAGCTCTTGGGCGGCCATTTTAAGGGTTAAGAGGCCATTTTCGAAGCCGACTTCTTTCAGAAGACGGTCAAGATAGCTCAGCTCTGCAACGAGTTGATCGTTAATGGTTTCAAGTTCTGAAATCCTTTTCTGCATCTGTTCTTTTTCCATAATTCTCCTATATTTATCTATATAGAATAGATGCAGGGAGTGTGCCAAAAGGACTAGACGGAGGTAATTCCTTCAAATTCAAGGAGCTCTTCTTTGATTCGAGGGTCAGGGGTGAAATATCCTGTGCCGCCAGTGGATGGAATGACCCTATGACACGGCATTAAAAGGGGGAATAAATTGCCGCTGCAAAACGTGCCGATTGCCCGTGCGGCACCTGGATGGCCGATGGCGGTGGCAAGTTCCTTATATGAAACGACTTGTCCTGGAAGGAGCGCCTGGAGATGTCGGGCCGCTTTTTGAGAAAAGGGGGTTTTATGATAAGGAGGGAGGGGAAATTTCGACCACTTTCCCTGGGCGTAGGCTTTCAGCCAGGGGATGAGGGATTCTTGGAGCTTTATAGAGGGGCATTCTAGGATAAATTTCGGGGCAAGAAAAAGGGTGATGCGCTTCAGCGTATCACCCTCGGCAAGAACCTTAACCCCCACTTTTGGTGTGGGAGCAATTGTGATTAGTTTTTCCATGAGGACGAAGGAGCACTAATCTGACCGATCATTTGGTCGAGTTGGCTCAGCTCTTTCCATTTGTTCTCAGAGATTCTCTCTCCATCATAGAAGTATTCAACTTGGGCAATTCCATCGACATAGTACTTCGAAGGGCCGTGCTTGTGGTCGTTTTCCCAGAGAATTTCTTGGGAGATGGTTTCTCCATCGAGGTAATGGATTTCAAGACCATTTTTCTGCCCATCCAGGTAATGGACTTCAACGCAGCGGGCTCCGTTTTTATAGAAGGTCGATTTTCCATGAAGCTTGCCATTCACGTATTCTTTGACGGCTAAAGGATCGCCTGTTTCAGCAAAGCTTTTCTTTTCTCCATGGAGAAGACCGTTCATAAAGTAAGCGGTGCTCTCAGGAGCGCCATTTGCATAGAATGTATCTTTTTGGGTAATAAATCCTTGCTCAACTTCTTCTTTTGCAAGCAGAATACCTTGGACATCTCGGATGACACGTGTTCCACGTCCTTTTTCAACGCGAGCTTCGACATCATTTTGAAGTGTAAAATATTGTCCTTCGACAAGCTCTTTCCCTGCATATTCTTCGGTCGACATCGGGGTTCCGTCGCTATACCATTTTGTAGATGCAAAGCGGGTTGGGGAGAGTTGAATTTCTTCTCGGAGTGGCATGCCATGAGCATTGTAGAGGACTTGTTTGACAAGGTTGCCTTGATTATAGAGGTAGTACGACTCAACGGTTTGGCTGTGAGGGAATGTATGCGTGCTCGGTCCATGGAGCAGTCCGTTTTCATAGGTTGCAGTAATTGTAACTCCTGTTTTGAGAGTTGTAATCACCTGACCTGGATATTTACGCTCTTCAAATTCATTTTTGGAAACTGCGTAGCCGTATTTGTGGATATAACGTTCAGAGACGACATTATTATCCTGATTGTTGCTGCGGCAGCCTGCCAAAAATAAAGTGAGACAGAGAGATAGAGGAGTGACAATTCGTCGCATGAAAAACCTTCCTTGTGATGCCATGAGCCTCATCATATTAGATTGGCAACCTTTTCCGCTACTGAATGTGTAAGTTTACGGTGTTCTTCTTCGACAGTTTCGTACGCAATTGTTTGATGTCGATCACGATAGATAAATCGGAAGGTGACATTTTTTCGGTCGGGTCCGAGTTCTTTGCTGCTGAACGAATCGATCATTTCGAATGATTCAAGGTGAGGAGATTTAGACGATTGAATCAGCCCTGCAATTTTTGCGTAAGGCAGGTGGGTTGAAAGTGTCACAGTCCAATCTCGCACGGAAGAGGGATAGAGTGCGAGCGGATGAAACTTCACAGCTTGTTTTTTCAATCCTAAAATGTCGCTCAAGTTCAGTTCGGCAAAGAGAAGTCTGCCAAATAAATTAGACTTGATAACGAGCTCTGGATGGAGTTCGCCGAAGACACCGATCACATTATCACCGACTTTGACTTGCGCCTGTCTCCAAGGGTGGAGTGTATGAAGATTGGACGGGGCAAATTGGACGTTTCTGAGGTTAAGATGTGAAACAAAGTTTTCAATCATCCCTTTTAAATCGAAGAAATCAAATGGACTTGGTTTCCGATCAAAGTGGGGATGTCTTGAAAGTCCTGAAAGAAGAATGGAAGCGCAGCTTGGTTCTGCAATTTTATCTCCTTCTTTATAATGGATGCGGCCGACTTCAAAGAGTGCCAGATCGTTTTGTTGAAAATTGAAATTATGCTGGGCTACTTTGATCATTCCTGGAAGGAGCGAGGTGCGCAAAACAGATTGATCGAGTGAACGGGGATGGAGAACTTTCAAGGTTGCGCTGTCTGGAATCTCTTTTTCTTTTGTGAGATCGTTTTCCTGCGGACTGATGAGGTCGCAAGTTATGCATTCTTGCAGTCCTTCTCTGAGAAGAAGCGCGCGAGCTTCCTCTTCTAAGGTAAATAGAGGAGAGTCTGGAAGGTTTCCAGCTGAATACGACGGTTTGCTTTTGGGAATATGGTTATATCCATAAAGACGGGCAATCTCTTCAATCAGGTCGACTTCGATGTTTAGATCGTTGCGGTAATAAGGAACCGTGACATGGAGGAGACTATTTTCTTGCTTAACTGTCATATCGAGTCGTTGGAGGAGTTCAATCATCTCTCCTGTGCTCAAAATAAATCCGATCATTTGTTCGACACGTGCAGGACGGAGCGGGATCGTTTTTTGTTTGGAAGGGTTCGGATAGTAATCGACAGCAGGGGATGCGGTCCCTCCTGCAATCTGTAACACAAGTTCGGTCACACGGTTTAACGCCCGAATTGGAGCTGTCTCATCGACTCCTCGATCAAAACGGGAGGAGGCATCGGTTTTAAGCCCTAGAAGCCGGCTTGCTTTTCTGATAGAGGTCGGAGTGAATAACGCTGCTTCAATTAAGATGTTTTGTGTTTGCTCTGTTGTCGCCGATTCTAGTCCTCCCATGATCCCTGCCAGCGCCAGCGGTTTCTCTTGGTCGCAGACGAGAAGCGTTTCCGCAGGAACTTCGCGCACTTGATGGTCGAGTGTTTCAAGCTTGCAAAGTGAAGCAAATTTTTTCACAATAATTTTAGATCCACTGATTTTATCGAGGTCAAAAATATGACTAGGATGTCCCATTTCAAGCATGACGTAGTTAGAAATATCGACGACATTATTGATCGGACGGTGCCCTGCTTGGATCAGGCGCACCTGCAGCCATGCGGGTGAAGGTCCGATTTTGATTCCTTTAACGATACGGCATGTGAAGCGGGGGCACAGCTCTGGGTGGTCTGTTTCCACGCTCATTTGTTCAGATCCTTTCATCTCGATCTTCGGAGTCTCTGTATGAAGTTTGAGCTGGAACGAGGCTGCCAGTTCACGCGCAACGCCCAGAACGCTTTGACAGTGGCCTAAGTTAGGGGTGAACGAAAGATCGAAAATCGGATCTAACGCGATTCCCGCCAAATCGACACCAAGAGGTGTTTCTGCGGGAAGTTCGATAATGATGCCATCACTTTCTTTGGTTAGATTGAGTTCTGTGGAAGAGCAAAGCATCCCAAACGATTCGACGTCACGAATTTTACTTCTTTTAATTTTCCATTTTTTTCCATCGGCGTCGGTCAGTTCAGCGCTCTCCCGTGCAAAAGCCACCACAATTCCTTCACGGCAGTTCGGCGCACCACAAACGACTTGGTATTCCTGGGCCCCATCGGTCACGCGTGCAACACGGAGACGGTCGGCATTCGGATGTTTTTCAGCAGCGAGCACTTTTCCGACGACAACTCCTGAAAATGTCGCTTTGTCACCCGTGATTCCTTCAACTTCGATTCCAAGATTTGTTAGATGGAGGGCGATCTCACTGGCTGTTTGAGTGAGCGGGAGAAAACTTTTAAGCCATGACAAAGGGACTTTCATTAAACTATCCTTCTCGCTATAAAATGTGGTGAATAAAAGGATAACACATTGAACACGTCGTTGCAACCACAGTGGGAGAAAAAAAGTCGCTTTCTCACACAGCTTCTTATTTGGAGTGGCGCTTTAAATATTGGGCTTTTCTCTTCGCTCGTCTATTTAGTTCTTAAAAGTCGCCCTGAGACCGTGTCGTTTGAACTCAAACCAGTGACCACTGCCGCTGTTAAGCAGCTGTCGAATCAAGAAATTTTGCGACATTTTTCGATGCTCTCGTGGGCCGAGCTTGTGACGCAGCTGGAGAATCGGGATTTGGTCGAAGAGGGATATAAAAAAAGAGATTTAGCATTAGCCAGTTTAGTCGCGTTCCATGGATTTGACATTGATAGAGCCCTGCAGGGTACGTTCGTTCAAAAAAGAGGGATTGCATTGACTCGGAGGGAAGGGCCCGAAGAAATTAATTTAATCCTCTATCCCGGCCTGACAGAAGATCAATATGGCGCCATCCGTCGGTTTATTCAGACAGAAAAATTTCCTTTTACAGCGATGGGGCTTTTTTATGAGCTTCAACACACTCCAGCCCCTCGGGATTCCGCTCTTTTAGAGGCGTTTTATTTGACACCCGAATTTAACGCTGTCGCAACACTCTGCCAACGCACTGGTGTCCAGCTTCCCAAAGAGTTTTTAATCGAGATGATTTCTCAAGGAGACTGGAAAACTCTCACCCAATTTACCACGGAGCAAAAAGAGGGAATGGATTTAACCCCTGACCGCCTTAAAAGGCTTCTCCTGAGTTATGTCCAATGTCGCTCCCTCTTCGCTGCAAAAGTTCTGCTTCAATGGGACCGAGAATTTATTCTCAAACGTTTAGACGATCGCGATCTCATGGCTTTTTTAGATCTTTTCAATGATCCCTCACCGGCTCTTAAAGAACTTCTCAAAGAACTCATCACGAGCTCTCGTTCCGATACAGTTTTGAGAAAAGCCGCCGAGCATCTTTATCTTTTTGCAGGAGTTCCTGTTCCCCAGCCGTATGATCATCGCGTGACACTGGCGACCTTCGCAGGGATTGCACTTCCTGTTACCCTAACAGAGCAGCCGATCGCAGCCCCTGCTCCCAAACCGCAGCAACAAGAACAAAAACACACCATCGCACATGGTGATAACCTTTGGAAAATCGCCCGCAAATACAAAGTCTCCGTCGATGCACTCCGAAAAGCCAATCATCTTGAAACAGATAAGCTTCGCGAAGGTAAAACGCTCGTTATCCCCACGAACTCTACACCACAGCCCTGATGGCCAGATTTAAAAGTTTCACTACAAGTTAGTTGCGCTTTTGTCTGTTCACTATTTTCAACTGTTCAATATATAATGAACAGTTTATAATAGTGAACAGAGGGCTTTGAAATGAAAGGTCGATTTTTAATGAGCTTCAGGGAAGATTCGGCAGAAAGCAATATTTATGCAGTTAAATCGGCTCTTATTCTTGATTGGCTGTTAATTGAAGGTATAAAAAGGGACGATTTTTCATTAAGGGAAGTCGCAAAAGAAATAGGGTTGAGCGTTGGCTTGGTTCAGCGTGTCTTCAACGTTTTAGTTCTCAAAGGATTTTTGCAAGTACAAGGATTGAGAACAGCAAAGCGGTTTTTCTTCCAAAAATCTAAACTTTTGATCGAAAGCTGGCTGGAACACTACAGCATTGTGAAAAAATGTAGAATGAGAACTTATCGTTCTGCGCTAGCGGGGAGAACTGAGCTGCTTAAAGCTTTAAAACAATCCGGTCTCGAGCAAAAAACAGTACTCGCTCTTCACTCGGCAGCCGAAGCATATGGATATAAGAATACCAATTTAGATACGTTGGAATTATATGTTCTTGATCCTGCAGTTAGAGAACGGTTAGAAAATGTTCTCCAATTAGAACCCCAAGAAAGAGGGTACGAGGTCTTGTTGATAGAACCTTATTATAAATCTTTCCTCAATCAACCTTTGGAACATGACAAAAGTTTCAAAATTTGCCCCCTTCTTCTTACATTTTTAGACTTATATCACTTTCCCTTAAGAGGACGGGAACAAGCAGAATTCATCGCTGAGCGAGCCCCAGAGTTAAAAAAAATCCATGCATCAAAACCAAGAAAATAAGATTATTTCAGAATTTCTAAAGTCCATAGGCCCTTGGCGTGAGTCTATTGTCATTGGGGGTGGTTTTGCTCTTTTTGTTTATAAATTATATCTTGCAGATCCGAAATTGGAATATTTCCCACTCGGTACACGGGACATAGATTCACTCGTTCCAAGACGAATTCCAGGAATATCAACAAAGGATATTGCCAATCACCTCAAAGAGGCAGGTTTTACCCCTATATTTAAAGATCTCGAAGTGCCGGCAACTGAGAGCTACGTAAAAGAGATTGCTGGGGTAGAGATAGAAATTGAGTTTTTGACAGATGCGTCGACTCGTCACAACAAAAATAAAAACGTCGCGATTGCCGGAGTCGTTGCTCAACCTCTCAGTTATTTAATATTGAGTTTGCAAACAGTTATGGAGTTTCAGACCTATTCTCGTCAAAAGGGGAAAGTAGTTTCACCCGGTGCCTGGATTTTTCATAAGGGACTTACTTTTACAAGACGAAAAAATGGTTCAAAGATACTTAAAGATCTATATGGAATTTGGTATGTTACATCTCAGCTTGGAGACTTTTCAAATCAAGCGATCTTGGAGTTCAGTTCACTAGCAAGACAGCACCCAAAGTGGTTTAAAACATTTCGGCAACAATTGCAAGAGCAATAGATCTGCTAGTGCATTAAGGAACAGGATCAACCCCGCCGGGGTTCCAGGGATGGCAGCGGCAGATCCGCTTGACTGTAAGATAGGAGCCTTTGAGGGCGCCGTGTTTTTGAAGAGCTTCTATTCCGTAATGAGAGCATGAGGGATAGAAGCGGCAGTTTTGACCGATGACGGTTCCGATTGTCCATTGATACAAGCGGATGAGAAGGACCAAGAGAGTTTTCATATAAGGTGAAAGAGTTCTTTAAGAAGGACGATACAAATCTCGATGAAAATCAAGATGATGATGGTCCACTCAAGACGAGACGAGTGTTGGTGATTTAGCTCGTTACTTAAGATTTCAAAGAGCTCGTGGACGACCCCCAGGCGACGGTTGAGAACCTCAACCCGTTTAGTGGTATCGAGGTAGTGAGTGGTGCGCCGGTAGTAAGGCTCAAGTTCAGGATAGTTCCAGAAAAATTCAGGCGTATCCAAGATCTCCGCGTGGAGGTTGATGAAGTTTCTTTCGATGAAGAGTTCTCCCATTTTTCTGGAGATCTCTTTTCTTGACATCGAGATTTTACCTTTCGTTGCGAGGTCTTCGGGCAGATATTTTGTGTTGTCGATCGTTTTCTGAATAGTTTCTTCGAAGGTGGTCAGTTTGACCGATTGAGCGATACCGTAAGAAATGGCGAGCTTTGTTAAAACATTTTTTGTTGGGAGGGAAATTTCATCTTCTTCGATCCGCATGTTATCATCGTAGATGTAGGTAAACTCATCCATCTCCGGCTTTGGCATGGGGTCTTTTTCAAAATCTTTTAAAGATCCTAGGATTGCCTGTTCTTCTTCTTCAGTAAATCCCCAGAGGACAACGCAACCGTATGAAAAATAAAAAACGTCCCCTTTAGGTTTACGGTCTTCCTTTAAAAGAAGGTGGACACAATCCCTGAAAAGTTGGGCCGACCCAAACTTCTGAAGGGATTGGAAGAGGCGGGGAATGTCCAGTGCCGCTGCTGTGCAGTAGGTGGTACATCGCATTTTGGTGACTATAGCCTATCCTTCTTAAAAAGGGAAGCTGGGCTTGATTTCTATTCGGCTAGTTAAGTAAGATGATTCACTCTTCATGCGGGAGTGGCGGAATTGGCAGACGCGCTACTTTGAGGTGGTAGTGAGGCAACTTGTGTGGGTTCGAGTCCCACCTCTCGCATTATAATAAAGACTTTAGCAGCTTTTCTAGCTGTGGAACAGTTTCTCCAAAACCCTTTTGTAGATAGTGAGCGCTGAATGATTTAGCGTGGGCTAAATTTTTTAGTTGGTCCCAGGCTGTTCGTGAATAGGAGAGGGGGAAGAGCTCGGGGAGATCCCAGGCAACCACTCCTTCATGAGTAAGGAGTTTGAGATAGAAGAGAGTAATAAGGGTGGTCGGTTCTTCGAAATGGGGCAGGTGTTTGAGACAGGCAATGAGGAGGCGGTAGAGGTCGGGGGCTGCTTTTTCAGGGAATTGAGACTGTAGAAGTGCGCTGGCAATTTTTCCTGCTGATTCTAAAAGATCCCACCGTTCCCTCAGAAAATGGTGGTGTTCAATGACAAATCCTTCTTTGAAAAAAAAGAGATCGGATCCTTTTTTTCGGTAGACGATTTCAAGTTGGGTAAGAGGGGAAAGGAGCGCTTGCATTTTAGGCTTGGAGACTCCCTTTGCCAAGAGGCTCAAAATTCCGCTGTCAGGAGTAAGGATTTGGATGATGCGGTGATGATCTTTATAAGGAATCATTTTCAAAATGATCCCTTCAGTCTTGATTTCACTCATAGCGCTATGATATCTTTTTACCTTTTGCACCGATAGCTCAATCGGATAGAGTACCCGGCTTCGAACCGGGTGGTTACAGGTTCAAGTCCTGTTCGGTGCGATGTCAATTTTTTCACAGACACAACAAGAGTTTTCGGGGCAGATGGTTTCTCTTCTCGGAAAGGGAGAGATCCATGCCAAGCGGCTTTATCAAGCATGGATGAGAAAAGGATATGTGGACGATCTTGCATGGGTCGAACCGCAGGCAAGGCCGCTTGTCCAGCAGATGATCGATCAAACCGATTGGAGTTTTGATCCCGTTTCAAAAAGTTTAGAAGAGGGCGAAGTTTCTAAGTTTCTAGTGAAGCTCAACGATAATCTAGAAACCGAGACAGTGATTATTCCTATGAAAGCGGGACTGACACTGTGCGTCTCTTCACAGGTCGGTTGCAAAATGGGATGTGCTTTTTGTGAAACAGGCCGGATGGGACTCATTAGGAATTTGACCGTCAAAGAGATCATTCAGCAATTATTTATTGCAACGCATGTTTTGAAAAAGAGGGTCCGGAATATCGTTTTTATGGGGATGGGCGAGCCATTTGACAATTATGAAAATGTGATGAAGGCGATCGAGGTGATGACCGATCCTCAAGGAATCGGGATGGGACCTCGTCATATCACCGTCTCTACAAGTGGTGTCGTCGATTTTTTAGATCGGTTTACAAGGGAGGCCCATCCTGCCATTAACCTGGCCGTCTCTATTAATGCTCCTGATGACAAAATCCGGTCTAAAATCATGCCTGTGAATCATAAATGGTCGATGCGAGAGCTCAGAGATGCTTTAGAGAGATATGTGAGCCGGGGAAGGCGGGAAATATTAATTGAGTATGTTCTTTTGAAAGATTTAAATGATGGGCTTGAGCAGGCCGATCTTTTAGCGGATTATTTGAAAGGACTGCCGGTCAGAGTGAATCTTATTCCTTATAATGCCCAAAGGCGAACACGTTTTGCACCTCCGGAGCTTGAGCAACAAGAGGCATTCTCGCAGAGGCTACGTGAGCACAACTACCAGGTACTTTTGCGCCACCATAAAGGGCGGGGGATCATGGCTGCGTGTGGGCAACTAGGAAATAAAGAATTACGTCATACTCAAAAAACAGTTGCATTCGTATAATGCCAAGAGACCCCAAAAGGAGCCGCTATGGTTGACAAAGCAAAATTTACAGAACAAGAGAAAGCGCTGGGCTTGAGAATTAACATTCTTGGACGCAACGTCTATGTCACCGAATCGATGAAAGAGTATGCGTTTGAAAAACTCTCTAAGATCGAGAAATTTCATAATCACATCATGGATATCCATGTAACAATGGATGTTCAGAAAATGGAGCAATCCGTGATTATTATGCTTCATTTAGAGCATTTTCGCGTGAAAGTCTCCGCTAGCAGCACTGATATGTATGCTTCTATTGATCGAGCGGTTGAAAAATTACAAACAAAAATTCGACGGTGGAAAGATCGGATCCAAGATCACCACAAAAAACCACGCTCTGTGATTGATATGCAGGTCAATGTCTTGAAACGTCCTTTCACCGATCTCGATTTAATCAACGAAGCGATTGAAATGGAAAATGCCGTAGAAGAAATGGAACGGTATGAGGCACCTCAGATCATTGGAACTGATTCACGCTCCATGAAGACACTGACAACGGAAGAAGCGATCATGAAAATGGAACTTTCCGATGATGGCTTTATGCTGTACCGTGGAGAAGAAGACCGTAAGTTGAAAGTCATCTATCGAAGAAACGATGGCAACTACGGCCTTATTTTGCCTGAATGAGAGAACTCTTTGATCCGCTGAGAAAAGAATGGGTTGCGGCAACCCCCGAGGAAATTGTGCGGCAGACGTGGATTCAGCGGATGATTGGGGAGCTTAAATATCCCAAAGAACTTTTAGCTGTTGAAAAAGAGCTTTCATCGCTGCCCCATTTGAGGGGAGATAAAATCCCTGCTAGACGTATCGACCTCCTTTGTTTTCTAAAAAAAGAAGAGACCTTTGTGCCTCTATTACTGATGGAATGTAAGGAGAGTCTCCTTTCACAAGAAGCGCTCGAGCAGGTGATCAGCTATAATTTTTACGTTAAAGCACCGTATGTGGCGCTCGTCAACCAATCACAAGTTCGATTCCGCTATCAGCAAGAAGAGTTAGCAAGACTTCCATCGTATCAAGAACTCATGGAGAAATTATATGGGTGAAGTTTTTTGTGTGACACAAGGAGATGTACAAAAACTGACTCAATGGGTGAACGCCAAGCCCGATCGGTATGTTGTATGGGTCGGAGAGAGTCAGGCAGATCATCCGCGGATTCTAAAGACGAATGAGAGTGAACTTTCACTGCAACAAATTGTTGCCCAGCTTCTTTACTTACCATTTGTGTATGAAGATTCGACCCATCCCGCTCTCCAAAGACTGGCTCGGATCCAGACAGAAATTCATTTTCGAGCTTCTGACTACTTGGATCAAGGGGTTAAACTTCTCACGAACTTTCGATCTAACTTAGAGCACTCCACTTGCCTTGCTTCCGATTGTTTTGGACGTTTTGATAACGTTCCTGCAATTGTCTGTGGAGCAGGTCCTTCGCTCAAAAACGTCATTCCCTTTTTAAAAGAAAATCAAGATCGTTTCTTAATTATAGGATGTGGCGCGGGGCTCCAAGCTCTTGTATCAGCAGGAATACAACCGCATTTAACAGTGCAAGTCGATCCCGATCCGTATCACAAATTTCCTAAAAACTCTGCGGCTCTTTTTTACCAACTTCGCACAAGCCATGAAGTGGTAAAACAGATGCAAGGGCCCCGATTTTTAATGGCGGGGTCAGGAGAGTTTTCTTTGGAGCGATGGTTAGAGCAAAAACTGGGGCTTGAGTCACCCACCGATGGGGGATGGACAGCAACCACACGGGGTGTTTCCCTTGCAGCAGCACTCGGCTGCCGATCGATTTATTTTGCAGGTGTTGACTTTTCAGCAACCTCGACCCCCTATGCAAAAGGAGTCCAAGCTCCACAAGAAGGGAGTTTGATGAAAATGAAACTTCCAGATGGGAAAGAGGTTCAAACAAGATCCGATTGGCTTCTGTCAGCGGAATGGATCAACGAGTGGGTCACGAGCAACCCCGAAATAGAATGTGGCCTTCTTTCAGAATCTAACCCTCTTATGCCAGCACTACCTCCCATCAAAGAGCCTCAAGGAGCTGAGGGAGTGACGTTTTTTGCACAGGAAGTTTTTGCACGTGCTGCAGAAAAAGAAGGAAAACAATTTTGGCATGAGATTGCAGAGAGTTTTAAGACATGCAAAACCCTTGTAAATGATTTTCTTGCCCATTTTCAAAAGATTTTCCCGAATGTTCCCTCAGCAGATGCAACATGTATGAAAATTCTCCAAGAGCTTGACCGTCAAGATGCGGTCCAGCTTGTCATCGATCCGATTTGGAGTCATTGGGAGGTTGTCCTGAAACGAGCCCCCGATAGTCATCCTGAAGCGCTCATTGTTCATCGGATTCTTCTGATTAAAACACTGGCTGACAAATTTTATGCTTGAGAGATACCCCGATCTAGAACTTCAACTGCAGCTGGCGTATTACGATCCGATCACACTTGATCCATCGCCTTCTTCTCTGAAACTCAACTTGCCTCTGGAAAATTTAGACATTATCTATGTCTATGGACTCTCTGACGGTCACCCTTTTCTAGAAGTAGAAGATTGGTTAGAAGCTGTTTCTGGAAGGCAACTCATCTTTCTTGAAGACGACCTTTATGCGCTTCATCGCCTCTCTGTGCTTCCGTGGGGGCAGCGGATGCTTGCCCACCCTCAAGTCCATCTTAAATTCCTACATTATCCACAGGACTGGATCCTTGAACTGTGCGCTAAGCAGTTCCCTTCGGAGAGAATTGCGGTTGCAACGCTCAAGAAAAAAACAAAAAAATTTCAGTCGATCAAACTTTCCCTCTTACGAAAAACAGTTCTTTGGAATTCTCTCACCTCTGAAAGTCTTTCGGGTCATTTACTCCATCGCAATATCTTGTCGAACTTTCGGCGGCTTCCTCAGAGCTTTTATGTGAACCTCACCAAAGACGCTTTTAAAGGACAGCCTGCCATCATTTGTGGAGCAGGACCTTCGCTGAGTGGATTTATTGAAGATTTAAGAAAACTCCAAGATAAAGCTGTCATCATCGGGTGTGGCTCAGCTCTTTCTGCTCTTTCGTATTTTAAGCTCAGGCCTCATATTGGCGTGGCGATTGACCCGAATGCGCGGGAAAAAGATTGTCTCCAAGGGTGTACGTTCCGTGACCTGCCACTCATCTATGGAAATCGACTCTATCCAGAGGTATTTGAACTCTTCGACGGCCCTTATGGCTATTTGCGTTCACCAACAGGGAGTCCCCTTGAGAAGGGGATTGAAGAAGAGCTCGGACTCATCGAGTCAGATATCGGCCTTGATTTAGGACGTGAAGCGCTCTCTGTCACAACACTGGCTTTATCACTGGCCTGCTTTTGGGGTTGCTCTCCCATTATCTTAGCAGGTGTCGATCTCGCCTATGCTGGACAAGAACACTATGCCAAAGGAGTTCCTGTTCACTTGACACGGCACCGAGAGGAGACAAGGGCAGGCGAGCAGCTGATTTATCGAAAAGGGGCCGAAGGAAAACGGGTTGCCACGTTGGTGAAGTGGGTTATGGAACAACAAACGATCGACGCGTACACCAAGCTCTATCCTGAGACGACATTTATGAATGCCACAGGGAAAGGTTTAGGATTCCCATCAATTCCTCACCAAATTCCAACTCTTCCTTCTACTAAAATCGATCTGACAAAATTGACAGCTCATTCGACAAAGGTCTCTGTCAAACAGTTGAATGAAACCCTGCAAGGATTTAAAGAAAGCTTTGAGAGATGTCATGTTCTTGCAAAAAATCTCCAACAAGAGGCAGAGGGAAGTGGAAAAGCCATCCTCTATGAGGAAGACCTCATCCAAGAAAAAGCCTACAAGCTAACTCTGGAACCCGCTCTTGAAGCTCTCGAGCGTATCTTTGTCTTAAATATCGAGATCCCCTTCAGCCGTCATAAGTGGAAATTTCTTCAGGAGATTATCGAAGAGTATTTAACGATATTGGTTTAACTTGTTGCGCAAGGTGCGGACGTTAATCCCAAGGGCTTGAGCCGCGCGTGTGCGATTATGATTAAACCGAGAGAGAGTCTCTATGATGTGTTGTTTCTCAAGTTCAGCTAGAGTCTGCTCACTGGCGACAGGCAGTGTAAGAAGGGCCGGAGAGGTGGGATCTAAATTAAGATGGAGAATATCGAGTGTATCAACACCATGCATGACGACAGCGCGCTCGATGGTGTTGGCAAGTTCTCGGATATTGCCAGGCCACGGATAATCTAAAAGACACATTTGGGCTGCAGGAGTGAGGTGTTTTTTCTTTTTCTGATTCTCCTCACAAAACCTTTCGAGGAAGTAATTGGCTAGTGCTAAGATGTCATCTTTTCTCTCTCGTAGGGGTGGAAGCTGAATCGGAATAACATTGAGGCGGAAGAAAAGGTCTTCTCGGAACAGTTTTTGATCGACCATCTCTTTCATATTTCGGTTGGAGGTTGCAATGATCCGGACATCGACATGGATCGGTTTAGTTCCGCCAACTCGTTCAAACTCTTGCTCTTGTACCACACGGAGTAATTTGGCCTGAAGAGCCAAGGGGATTTCTGAAATTTCATCTAAAAGAAGTGTTCCTTGATGGGCGAGTTCAAACCGGCCAATCCGTTGTTCAAGCGCTCCTGTAAAAGATCCTTTCTCGTGACCGAAAAATTCCGACTCGATTAGAGATTCAGGAACGGCTGCGCAATTAACCTTAACAAAAGGGCGCTGCATGCGGGGAGATTGATAGTGAATGGCATGAGCAATCACTTCTTTCCCCGTTCCCGACTCACCTGAAATGAAAACTGCTGCACTGCTTTGTGCAATCTTCTCGATATCGGCAAGCACCTTTTGCATGACACCACTTTCCGATAAAATCACTTCATGTTGATTTTTCTTTGTCAGGGGTATTTTGACGGCTTTCGGAGTAGGAGCATTTAACTTTTGGAGCCAGGTCTCAATTTGCTGCCCTGTAAGAGGCTTGACTTTGTAATCAAAAGCCCCTTTTCGCATCGCTTCGACCGCCTCAGGAATCGAGCCGATCAGGGGAGCTACGACGGTTGGAACCGCAGGGAATTCTTGCTTGACTCGTTCTAAGAGATCTAGCTCTTCAAGAATCACTAGATCAAATTTATTATCGCGTAAATGTTGCAGAAGGGATTGGTTATTTTTCGCAATTGTGATATGTCCTTCAGGAAATAAAAGAGTTTCGCTAGCCTGTAGGAGAACTTTTTTCATGATGTTTTACTTTTACCCGCACTTTAAAAAAATTTCTATTATTGTTCTACTCTTACTTTTATCGGGCTGTTCGGGGCATGAAAAGTCAGGAGAGCAACGCCTCCGCGATCAGAACGCCAAAGGCGAATATGTCTACCGCAACCATGACGAACGGCAATACCCCCTCAACACCCCCAGCCATCGGGAACGGGAACCGTACCCCTGGGAAAATGAAGTGGCCTCGAAATAAACTTCTAAGGCATAATTCGTGCACCTTGCCGATGTGGCGAAATTGGTAGACGCGATAGATTCAAAATCTTTTTCTAGCAATAGAGTGCTGGTTCGAGTCCAGTCATCGGCAAAAAAAGCTCCCCCACGGGGGAGCTTTGCTTTTTTT
Source organism: uncultured bacterium (assembly GCA_964571465.1). Taxonomy (GTDB): domain Bacteria; phylum Chlamydiota; class Chlamydiia; order Chlamydiales; family Rhabdochlamydiaceae; genus PALSA-1444. The sequence continues at coordinate 463,719 of CAZNAR010000001.1, read as the reverse complement.
GCCGATGAAGTAAGCCCTAGTAGGGCTTACGTCTGGACGAGAAGTGAAGGTCGCTTGCGGCCGAACCGGCTTCCCGGACGGGCGAAGCGCCGCCGGAAAGGAGTCCAGTCACCTTCCCGTATGGAAGAAGTGATTTGGCCACAGTGTGGCTTACGTCTGGACGAGAAGTGAAGGTCGCTTGCGGCCGAACCGGCTTTTGCGACGGGCAGGATGCCCGCACAAAAGGAGTCCAGTCACATCCCCGGAGGGGAGTAATTTATGATGAATTGGATTAACAATTTTGACCTTTTCCTCTTTGACTTCGACGGGCTCCTTGTCGATACGGAATCTCTACACCTAGAGGCCTACCGCATTCTATGCTCTAACCACGGCTGTACTCTTCCCTGGACTCTTGAGGAATTTTTCACAATTGCCCACACCAGCGCGACCGGCATCAGAACAGAAATAGAGCGTCTCTTTCCAGCGCTAACGACTCCCTGGGATATCCTCTATTCTGAAAAGAAGAAGATTTATGAAACCCTTCTCAAAAAAGGGAACCTCTCCCTTCTTCCAGGCGTAGAACCTCTCCTTCGCACCCTAGCGACTCTCAATAAAAAGCGGTGTGTTGTTACCAACTCAACGCTTGCTCAGACAGAATCGATCAAATCCCAGATCGCTATTCTACAAACCATACCTCATTGGTTTACGCGCGAGTCTTATGCCAACCCTAAACCGGCTCCAGACGGCTATTTAAAGGCTCTAGAGGTTCTTAAAGCGGCAGGAGATCGTGTGATTGGGTTTGAAGACTCATTAAGAGGGTATGAATCTTTAAAAGCAGCAGGGGTAGAAACGGCTGTATTAATTTGCTCCCCCAAACATCCACAACTAATGAAGATCTCAATCCCACTTAGAGTTTCATCTTTCGATCAGTTAGATAAATGGTGTTAGTAATTCACTTTGATTAAGAAGAGCCCTTTTGGAGGAGCTGCCGAGCTCATTTGTCTTCGATCTTTAAGGTCGAAGAGAGCAGGGATTTGTTCAGGAGCGATTTTCTTGCGGCCGACATCAAGAAGGGTGCCGGTGATATTGCGGACCATTTTATAGAGGAATCCGTTACCTTCAAATTCGAGCCTGGCTCCTTGTGGGAGACGAATGAGATCTAAGCGGGTCAGTGTTCGGACAGGATTTTTAGCAGCGCTTCCTTTGGAAGCTTCATTGGCAAAAGAAGTGAAATCGTGCGTGCCGATGAAATAGGGAAGAGCTTTTTCGATCAGGGAGAGGTCAAGGGCATAGGGATGGTGATAAGCGTAGAGGCGGCTGAAAGGGTCTTGGGACCAAGCGAGATGGATGTGGTAATGGTATTCCTTGGAGAGGGCAGAATACCGGGCGTGGAAGGTCTCTGGAACGTTTTCAATGTGAAGGATGCGGATGTCGTCGGGGAGGATGCCATTGAGGGCTCGGAAAAGATAGGTGAGGTCGGTGGGAGAAGCAGTGAAGTGGGCGACTTGGCCGCGGGCATGCACGCCGGCGTCGGTTCGTCCAGAAGCAACAACGGGGGTTTCTTGCCGGAGGGCCACTTTGAGGGCATCTTCAAGGAGGGCTTGAATGGAAACGGCATTCGGCTGGATTTGCCATCCACCATAGTGAGTTCCGTCATAGGCAATGAGAAGTTTATATTTTAAATTTGAGTTGTCCACGGGGGACATTATAGCAGAAAATAAAAGAGGAGCACAGGAAAACTGCGCTCCTCAAAGAAAGACTATGAAAGGTGTTTGTTGACGAGTTTTGTCATCTCAAACATGTTAACTGTTTTTTTGCCGCCGAAAACTTTTAAGAGTTTGTCGTCTGCAATGATGTTACGCTTGTTTTTTGGATCTTGGCAACGTTTTGTCTTGATGTATGCCCAGAGTTTTTTTGTCACTTCTGTGCGTGGCAGTGGGCCTGGTCCTACGACTGCTTTGAGATCTTCGCTCAAGCGCATTGGTTGCATGAATTTGGATTGTTTCTTTGCCATTTCCAACTCCTTATATGTTTGTGGCTCGCTATCCTTCGATTCTTTCAAGGGATAGACCAATGAGGGTTCTTTATTTTCCTCGTATGACTCTTGTATCGCTCTTGGGGTATTATAGTCAAAAAAAATCATCTTACAACCGCTCTTTTTTTCTTGAGGAGTTCCACCTCTTGCGTTTTTCCTCTTGATCGGGTATGCATGGAGACCTATGTTTTACAGATTAGCAAACGAGCTTGCTGCATGTGACTCTTCTCTAGAGAAAATTAAACTTTTAAGAAGCTATGCGTCTGTAGAGGAATTTTTTACTCGCAAAGCAGAAGTCATTTCTCTAATGGAGGCGTTAGAAGAGGAGCATCAACTAGTGCTTCTTTCGGTGATTGCAGCGGGGCAAGGGGAAAAACTTTTGACAACTGTTGACGTCAAGAAAATGACACCTCTTTTGAATCAGCTATTAGATGTGGAACATTTTTACGCCTCGATTGGTGGGATCATTGGATACCATGCACGGATGATCGAATTGCTTAGCAGCCGAGAAGACAAAACTATTACTAAGACGAAATATCTGGCTCCTGAAGGAATCTCTCTGGCTGAGAAAAGTGAGGCATGGGCTATTGAGGGCGTAAGAGCGCTTCCTTTAATGGCAGAGATGTACCCTTTAGGTGGGGCAGCAGATCGGCTCCGTCTTTATGATGAGAGAACCAATCAGCCTCTTCCTGCGGCTAGGCTTCCCTTTCTTGGGAAAACACTGCTCCAGGGTTTGATGGATGACTTGCAAGCGCGCGAATATCTTCATTACAAACTCTTCAAGACGCAAGTCACAACACCTGTGGCAATGATGACATCGCATGAGAAAAATAATCACGAACATATCCGAGAGATTTGTGAAGAGGCTGATTGGTTTGGCCGTCCGAAGGAGATGTTCCGTTTGTTTTGTCAGCCTCTTGTTCCAACGATTAATCGTGAAGGGTCGTGGTGTCTGCAAGGTCCTGAGCAACTTCTCATGAAGCCCGGCGGGCACGGCGTTCTTTGGAGGCTCGCTCAAGAAGAGGGCGTTCTCGAGTGGATGCGGAGTCTGGGACGTAAAAAAGCGCTCGTCAGACAAGTGAACAATCCGGTTGCAAACACAGATGATGGACTTCTCGCATTTACGGGTGTGGGTTGTAAAGGGGATAAACGGTTTGGTTTTGCTTCCTGCCCAAGACAGGTCAAGGCGTCTGAAGGTGTGAACGTTTTGATCGAGAGTTCAAGTGAGGAGAAATTTAAGTATACGCTCACGAATATTGAGTATTGCGATTTTAAGAAGTTTGGGATTCATGACACCCCTGAATACCCTGGAAGTCTTTATTCAAAGTTCCCTTCCAATACGAACATCTTATTTGTCGATATAGAAGCTGTTTTAGAGGCGGTCAAGAAATGTCCTATTCCTGGAATTTTGGTGAATATGAAAAAAATCACCTATCGGACAGCAGAAGGGGCTAAAAAAGATGAAGAGGCGGCACGGTTAGAATCAACCATGCAAAACTTGGCTGATTTTATGGATGAGACTTTTGATTTACCTTTGAAAGAAGGTCAGCGAGATGCTCTGCAAACCTATCTGACCTATAATCACAGAAGAAAAACAATCTCTGCAGTTAAGCGTGAATTTACACTGGGATCTTCGCTTCTAGAAACACCCGAAGGGTGTTTTCTCGATATTCTTCAGAATGTAAGAGACGTTTTAACCAAGAACTGCCATGTCCAGGTGCCTCCTGTGAGTGATCCTTTCCAGTTTTTCGAAAAAGGTCCCTCTTTTATTGCGTTGTACCACCCTGCGCTTGGCCCTTTCTATTCGATTATTGGACAAAAATGGAGGGGAGGTAAGTTGCATGCAGGCAGTGAAGTGCAGCTGCAAATTAGTGAAGTCGACTTTGAAAATCTGGTGATTGAAGGGAGCCTGCTTGTCCAAGCAGAATCAATTATGGGACATGTCGATGGTTCTTTAATTTATTCAGAGAAAGTTGGACGGTGTGTTTTAAAGAATGTTACGATTTTAAATAAAGGAATCGATCACGAACTGCCCAACGTTTACTGGAAAAATGAAATTGCCAGACAGGAAGTATGTCAGATTTTGCTAAGAGGAATGAGTGAATTCTATGCTGAAAACATCACCCTGAAGGGAGATCACTTTATTGAAGTCCCCCATGGAATGAGATGTTATGCACGGGAAAATGAAGGTTCAGTCGAATTTCATTTTGAGAAAATCGAAAAGCCGTCCTGGCACTGGGAGTATCAACTTTCAGATAAAATTAGAATAGAAAAGCGCCTCACATGAGGCGCTATAAAAAGAAGCTTACTACTTAGTAGGTGGGTTGTATCTAAGATACACTGCTCTTGCAACGACGAAGAGAGCTGTTCCGCCCACAATGGGTGCTATAATCGGATATTCTTTCGCTTTTTCCATAACTTTGTCTCTGATGGGATTAAAGTAGGGTGCAGCAATCGCTATTACTTTTTTTCCTTGTTCCCATGCAGGCTGGGAGATGTTTTCGTTAAATGAATTGTAAAAAGGTCCAGCAACTGGAATTTCTTTGATAGATTGATGCATCCATTTTGCACCATCCATAAGATAGTTCATTGCGGTGTTAATCATAAGGCTCCTCCGGTTTTGAGAAAGGTCAGCATTATAAAATCTAGTGTGGTTTATGTAAATGGTGATTGAATAGACACCTTTGTTTTGGCATAATGAGATCATGAACGAACTTATTCAAAATCGACTCAGTAGTATTCAAAATCGGCTTTTACACATGTGGAGGTATCTTTGACCTCGAACAAAAGCAAAACCGAATCACAGAACTGCAAAAGCTAATGGAAGAAGCCTCCTTTTGGGAGGATCCTACAGGTGCTCAAAAAGTCATCTCAGAAACGAACACACTCAAAGAATGGACCCTTCCTTACTACGATGTGAAGGAACGGTTTTCCAATGTCGAAGCGCTTTATCCAGAAGCTGAAGGTGCGGGAGATCAAAGTCTTGTTGACGATCTTTTAAAAGAACTCGATCTCGTCGAAAAAAAACTAGCAGAACTCGAAATCCGCCGAATGTTATCGGGTGAGATGGATTCTAAGAATTGCTACCTGAGTATCAATGCTGGTGCGGGTGGGACTGAAGCGTGTGACTGGGCTCTCATGCTGTCTCGGATGTATCAAAGATGGGCGGCACGTCGCGGATGGGATGTCGAGACACTTGATTGCGTCGATGGTGAAGTGGCTGGAATTAAGAGTATCACGTTCAAAGTTTCTGGTTCTTTTGCCTATGGTTACTGTAAGGCAGAGAAGGGCGTGCACCGTCTCGTTCGAATTTCTCCTTTTGATTCGAATGCGAAACGACACACGAGCTTTGCCTCCGTTGATGTGACCCCTGAAGTTGGGGATGATATTCAAATCGACATACGAATGGAAGATATTCGTATCGATACTTACCGTGCTTCTGGCGCGGGAGGGCAGCATGTTAACAAAACCGATTCTGCTGTCCGAATGACGCATCTTCCTACGAATATCATTGTCTCGTGCCAAAGAGAGAGAAGTCAGATTCAAAACCGTGAAGCGTGCCTCAAAATGCTTAAAGCTAAACTCTATGAGCAAGAGCTCGCTGAGCGAAAAGCAAAAATTGATCAGATGGGTGGAGAGAAAAAAGAGATCGCCTGGGGAAGTCAGATACGCAGTTACGTATTCCAACCTTACACCCTAGTAAAAGACACCCGTACAGATGTTGAGATGGGCAATATCCAAGCTGTGATGGATGGTGATATCGATGATTTTGTCATTGCCTACCTGAAGGAGTTTGGGTAATGGATAGTGTTGACATTCGGTATACCTTTGTCACGGATGCAAGTTATCTTCGTCAGTGGCTCTATCAACCTGATGTTCTCAAGTGGTTTCCAGTTTCAACTGAAAAAGAGATTGACGATGCGATTCAATGTTGGATCGGTTTTTGTCGGTACAGTTGCAGTCTGACGGCCACTATCGACCATGTCCCTTGCGCGATTGGGACCCTTTTTTTAATGCCCTACCGTAAAGTGGCACACCAGGCCCTTTTCAAGGTTGTTGTCGATCCTAAGTGGCAAAGAAAGGGGATTGGCGAGGCTTTGATCCGAAACCTCAAACATCTTGCGAAGAACTATTTTCATCTCGATATGATTGCCATCGAAGTGTTTGAAGGGAATCCGATTTTATCGCTTCTCAAGAAGCAAGGGTTTCAAGAGATTTTCAGACAGGAAAACTTTGCAAAGGCAGGCTCTAAAAGTCTAGCCCGTCTTTACATGGAGGTCCAGTTATGATCTCTGTTCGTCCTTCTGTTGAATCGGATTGCCCTGTGCTTGCTAGCTGGATTGCAAAGCCCGATGTTCTAAGATGGTTCCCAATGAGTGATCAACGGGAGATCGACGATTCGGTCCGCATTTGGATGGGACATATTAAATTGGGTGCTTCTTTTACAGCAGAATATCAAGGGAAAATTGCTGGTATGGCCGTTCTTTATTTGCAGCCGTATCAACGCTACTCACACCACTGTCTTTTTGCCATCATTGTAAACGAAGAATTCAGAAATCTAGGAGTAGGAAAAGCTCTGATTGAACATTTTGAAAAAGTGGCGCGCGATCAATTTAATATCGAATTACTCCATTTAGAAGTGTATGAAGGAAACCCTGCCAAACGACTTTACGAACGGCTTGGGTTTAAGGAATACGGTAAACATCCCCATTTCATCAAAGAAAATGGAAAATATGTTGCTAAAATTTTAATGCAAAAGGACCTCAGGTATGGCCGGGCATAGTAAGTGGGCGAACATTAAACACCGCAAGGGTAAAGCAGACGCGATCAAAGGAAAAGCATTTTCTCGTGTCACCAAGGAGATTATTACTGCCGTAAAATTAGGTGGGCCTGATCCCAAATCCAATACCAGGCTTCGTTTAGCGATTCAGAAAGCGCGTGAAGTCAACATGCCGAGTGATAACATCGATCGCAACATTAAGAAAGCGAGCAGCAGTGACCAAGCAGCATATTCTGAAGTGACGTATGAACTCTATGGATATGGAGGAGTCGGCCTTATTGTTGAAATCATGACCGATAATAAGAATCGTACTTCGTCTGATATCCGGATTGCTTTGAATAAACGGGGTGGAACGCAAGCTAACCCAGGAGCTGTTGCATTCAACTTTGACCATAAGGGAGTGATTCAGGTCCCCAAACAATCCATCAGTGAAGACGACTTATTTCTTCTTGTTTCAGAAGCGGGTGCCGATGATTTTGAAACGGATGAAGAGTTTTACATGATTACAACGGCTCCTGATCGACTCTTCCAAGTTAAAGAGGCGATCGAGAAACTAGGGATTAAACCCGAGCTTGCAGAACTTCAACATGTGCCGAAAAACTGGATTGAATGTTCTTCTGAGGATCAAAAATCGAATCTCGATTTAATCGACTGGCTTGAAGCGCTCGACGATGTAGATGCTGTCTACCACAACATGAAGCTTAGCTAGGAGCTACCTTGCACTCAAATTGAACATAGATGCCCTGTTCGATAGGGTTATCTTTGATGAGAGATGCGACATCTAAAATGGTGTAAGAGGTTTCACCTTCTTTGAAGGTATAACGCACCAGTTTTTCATACTCTTCAGGAGTTAATGCAGCTAGTGTGGAATGGAGCTCTTTCATGGGAACAGAAAGAGAGGGGGTCAAGTGAATCGTTGCTCCTTCAGTATATAGAGCAAAGTAGTAGATCGGAAAAGCCGATACAATATAGATATCTTCTCGATAAAAAATTTCGAAGTAGAATAAATCGTTTGTGTTTGCTTTGAAAAGAGCTCTATTTTTGCTTGAACAAAGCTTAGTTGCGTCCACAAAAATTTCTAACAGCTCTACTTCTGTTTGGATCGTGCGAGGAAAAAAGGACGATTTTTTTGGTCCTTTCCCTGCATCAAACTCGGCATACCAAACTGCAGAATAGGCACTTTGATAGGTCTGTTTGAGGCATTTTTCATACGGGTGACCCGTAGGACAGAAATGAAATCCAGTCGTTTTATGTTTGAGTTGGGGTGTTGTAATATGTCCAGTATTAACAACTGCAATATTCAACCCCGCTTTTTTTAAAATAACTATCAGGTTTTCGATCCAACAGGCTGTAAATGAATCTTCGACATTCTCCAAGCTGACAAGATGTCGAGAAACGTGATCGGTCGAACTCACAGAAAAACCATTTATTCTAGGTAGAAAATCTTTTGATACAGAATCAAAGAGACGTCTTCTGAACTTTTTAAGAGGGAATTCTTGTTCTTCGTTAGCAAGGACTTCTTCAAGACTATTTAAGATCCGTTTTTCTCCACTTATTGCAGAACGATCTGGAGTGGTCTCCTGTAACATTGTTTCCGTTTTTTTTATGGGAGAGGGTGTTTTTTGCAAAAATTGAGAAGTAATATGATCGAGATCTGTTTTGGAGGGGGTTCCAGGAGGAGACTCATCATCTCCTTCAAAAAAATCTATCTCTTTCTGAGTGGGAAAAAAAATGGGAGTTTTATAATTTGGATTAGTTGAACTTGTGGGTGTCATAGTAAAGATATTATATCATTTTCGCGTTTAAATTGTTACGGGCAGGTTTTGTTTGTAAACAACTGATACAAAGTGGGTTAATAAGATTATTTTAATTGAAAAAAAGTGTAGTTGAGCTATACTACATTGCCAATGAGCCTTTCTTTATATGTTATTGAAGGAATAATCACTGCTCCTCTAACCCCTGCGTGTGGGATGGAAAGTGAGGAGACCTATCCTTTTTTAAGATCTAAAAACCTCAAAAACGTGCAGGGATTCCGTCTCAAAACGACGAGTGATGATGATCCTAATTTTTGGAAAAAAAGAACGATCCAAATATTTCTGAAAGCTCCCTATTTCATTTCAGCTACATTCATTCCACCAAAACTTAGTAGCTTCACACTGTTGTTTCTACAGAAGGTCGAGGGTGATCCGGTTGGATTTTATTGTCCTTACTTGGATGATGAGAAAAAAGTAACATGGAAAGCCTCTTCTCAAACCCTGCCACTAAGAATGATAACAGATCTTCAATCAGTAGACTGCACATTGGAAGGAATAGATGCTACAATTTACCAATATGTTAGAGAGTGCTTGGAGTATTTCTTGTCGGATAAGACGACTCATGGATTCGTGCTGACATTCAAAGGTCCGCATGGAACACCAGAAAGTCGCTTCTGGTCTAAATGTGAGATCTTTAAAAAAATATGAACTTTTTTGTATAGTCTCCGGCCATGACTGCTCGCATATTAAGCCCCGTTTACACATTTACAGGAACAATCGAACAAACTCCGACCCCCACTAGAAGCTGTGGCTTTGAAGCTTCACAACAGGGATATGGAATCCCTCCTGTTGATACGGTCATGCAGTTCAGTAGTGCTCCTGGTTTTGAGTGCAAGGAGTCCGAGTATTCATGGGATAACTTGCAAAGTCTTCATCAATATTTCCAAGTCATAAATGAGAATTCTGTAAATGGATTTTGGAAGAAAAGGTTGATTGTACGTCTATTGATTTCGAACAGTTTTTTTTCAGCGACATTTATCCCCAAAACACTCTATCCGAAAGAAAATCGGATTCTTTATGTTCAAAAAGGTGGAAATAAAGAATTGGGGTTCACTGCTCCCTACTTTTTAAGAGATCTCAAAGTTGCGGAGTATGATCAAATCGACAGTCAAAGTATTTTGCCAGTTTGGGACGAACTATCGATCCAAAGAACTATCGGTGATGTCTCGGAAACTGTCCGCCCCAATCTCCAGGAATGTTTAGACTACTTCTTGCAGGATGAGACGACGTCAAGACTAGGTCTGATCTTTAAAGACGGCGATGAAATGGTCTGTCGTTGCTGGCTGAAAGCTTAATACCATTTCCAAAAATAAAGACATATTTCAGCTGTGTAAAAGCTGTTGGGATTCAACGATCGACAATAGGGTTGTATTGAATTAATACTAGCCCCATTGTCAATCGTTGAATCACGACGCTTTGACGCGCTAAAATATGTCTTTATTTTTGGAAATGGTATAACTCCTTTATTTGGCTGAAATGTACGCCCCTGTATCTCGGATTTTCTCTTGGGAGACTTGCTCGTAGCGGAGTTGGTTTTGGGTGGGCAAAACACCTTCCATTAGAACAGCAATCCGCCGGTGATTTTGTCTAGATAGATCGGTTTGTACCCGTTTTGCAAATTGTTCGTAGGTGAGAGTTTGAACAGTTGTAATTCTCTTTTGAAGCCACTCGAAATCCCCCTTTTTCTGGAAGGCGAGATGGTTCAACATCGCTGCTTTGCCAGGAAGGTTCTCAGGCGGCATCTCCAGTTCTTTGATAAGAGTTTGCTTTAATGTTTCAAAGCGCGAGGGGGGTACTTTTTCATGCAGCTCTCTTGTGAATTCTTCCAAGAACAGGTCAAAACGAGACAGAAGTTCGGTCGGTTCATGCGAGATCGATTGAACTCCAAAGAGTTGAAAAAGTTGTTCTTCGATTTCAGTGTCCCACGAAGTTGCAATATATCCTGTATGTTGCTTGGTGCGAAGTGTGTCAAAAAAGTCGTCTTGCAACGCTGCTGAAAGAATTTGTTGCACGGCTCTATTTTCCATTGAGAATGGACCTTCATGGATTAAGAGAAGCGCTCCATTTCCTTGCCGTTCGGTTGACTGGACGATCTTGTAGGGTCCTTGATCATCAGAGGGGAGAAGAACGGCTTTTTTGTAGTGCTCCTCTTTTGGAAAAGGAGTAGGGTTCACAACCTCTTTATAGCTATTCCAGATTTGAAGGGCTTCAGCACTGACAAGATTTCCATAGATGGTACTTTCTACAGAGGCTTTTTGGAAGACAGTATGGGTAAATGCTAGAAATTGTTCGTATGTAAGTGCTTGCAGAGCCAGGTGTTTGGCCTCAGCAGTCGGGCTGTTATTAAGCAAGACGGTGTTTAAAAGCTGAAAGCCTTGTTTGAGTGGAAGCTCTTTAGAAGCATTGTCATAGGTCGAAAGGAGCGATTGTTTAAAGATTTCGAATTCGGAAGCTGTTGGAGAGACTTCGCGGAGCGCTTCGAAAAGCGTTTTTAAGAAAAGAGGAGTTTTCTCACTATACCCATTTGAGGTAATGACAAAATCGTTATCGACTTGACTGACATTCAGATGGAGTCCGGCTTGACCAGCAAAAAATAAGGCGGAAGAGAGTTTGTCAGAGAGTGAACGCATATAGAGGTCAAATAAGACGCGTGAACGTGCAGATCCATCCATTTCAGGCGTTTTGATTGCAAAGATCACGGTTGTCTCAGGAACTTGGTATTTTTGATCTTGGAGGAAGTAAACGGTTCCTAGATCGTTATTGATTAAAGCTTCAGGGGTTGTTTTAGCGCGATCTTCAATGGGGATAAGGGCCAGAGAGTCGGGGAAATAAGGGTTAGGCGCTGGAAGATCGATGCGAGGATGGGGAGGGCTGGACGTCCAAGCTGTTAATTTATCTGCTCCGATATCTTTAAAGGCATAAGCAGCATTCATCCATTTCTCATGATGCGTTGGATGAATACCACTCAGCTTGGGATCTGCTGAAACAATATAGACAGCAGTTTCAGGAGTCAGAGAATTCAACAGGGCTTGAATTTGATTTGCATCATAGCGCGAAGCAAGAACAAGTTTTTGTGGGTAGGTTTCAAGCTTTTCTTTGGTCATCTCACCAGCAATTCGCATCGCTGTCGTAAAGGCATCATCGCGTGACTGATATTCATAGCTTATGACGGCGAGTTTTTGCTCTTCATCATAAATATAACGTGGAATCCCCATTTCTTTTAGGCGGGCAATCGCCTGGAACGTTCTTTCGACAACGGTTTCTATTTGTTTGACACCTTGCTCTGTCAGAGAAAAGTCGATACTCATGAGATGGCACTCTTTGCTAAAGGGGTCGGTTGAAACAGAGATCCCTTCAATCAACTTTTCCCGTTTAAGTTCTTCACACAGGCCGTTTTGTGTACCATTAGAAAGGACATAGGCGACAAGGGATGCGCAGTGGGTTTCTTCGTCGACTGCGATCTCTTGAGGGAGTTGCCACACGAGAGAGAGGCTTTTGATATCTTTAACGGGTTTAATATAGAGCCAGTGTCCTTTTTGCTGCGAGGAAAGCATTTCCAATGGGTAGCTGGGAGCAGCAAGATGTCGATTTAAGATGGGAGAAAATTTCTCAGCTGTAAATTCGATCAACTCATCTAGAGGTAGCGGAGAAATCATCACAAGATGCATCCGGTCAGCCGTATAGTGTTTTTCATACCAGTCAATGAGGGCGGACTGTGGGATTCCAGAAAGAGTTGCCGCATTCCCTGTTGAGAACATAGCATTGGGATGATCACGATTTCCTGTCTCTTTTAAAATCATGTAAGAGCGCCATCCATCGTGCTCAAGATTTTTCCCATGCTCTTGGTCGACATTCTTGAGTTCTCGTCCCACGCTTGTCTGAAGGAAAAGGGGATCAATAAAAAAATGGGCAAAACGGTCGATTCCTTCTTTGAAGAAATCGTTGTTGATGGAGAATCCGTACACAGTTCGATCGGAAGCAGTGTAGGCGTTACGAGCTCCTCCATGATCTGAGATAAAAGAGGCGTATTCAGCCTCCTTGGGATACGGTTTGGTTCCCATGAACAACATGTGTTCAAGAAAGTGGGCCATGCCTGGATACTCTTTAGGATCTTGCCAGGAGCCAGCGTCGACAGAGAGGGCAGCACACGATTGGTGAACCCCTGGATCTGATATAAGGAGAACCTCAAGACCATTTTTCAGACGGATTTTAGCTGTTTTTCTTTCCGCTAAGTCAGGAGTGACGATTTTTAATGTGCATTCATCGGCGACTTTGACGTAACTTGCGTCTGCACGTAAAAGAGAGAAGCAAAGTGTTGCTGTGAGGAGAAAGAAGCGGTTCATTGAGGCACCTATTTTTCTCTGATGGTATCAAAGAGTAAATAATTGCTGGTACTGATTATTCACTTGGTTCCAGATATGAGTCGCGCGAGCTGCTCGTCGCTCTTTTTTATCTGTGGTGGTAGAACCTGGAAATTTCTCCATGTTAAGTTCGGCCCCAATCGCAAGATGGATCGGAGCTCTTCCTGCATGGCGGACTTCTCCCAATTCTATTTGGATGGTTTCAGGAGGAGGAAGGACATCATAGGTTACCAGTGACATGGGATAAAAATGGGTGGGTGTTTTTGCTTTTTGTGCCATGAGGTAAAAAAGTTCGATGCTACCGGGGTCAAAGGGAGCTACTTCGACGATTCCCTTTGCATTGCGGCGGTCACGCCCTCCGCTCGGTGCCACATAAATCGCTTTACCACCCTCTTTTAGTAGAAGGCTCATGAGCTCCATCACCCGTTTATTGTGAGTTTGTTTTTCGACTTTTTTCTCGGGTGGATGGTCGATATAACGCTTTGAGTAGATACAGAGGAGGTTTCTTCCTAAGCTGAAGGGAATGGCGACAGGATCTGTGATCACCCGTTCCCCTGCCACAAAAATGGTCTTTTCGGCCAGCCCCGGATAGTGATCATCGAGGAGGACGCTGAGCGCTTGAGGATCGGCTTCGATTTGGTGGTTCGCAAGGAAGATGACGTTATGACCTTTTTTCAGAAGTGACTGAATCTCTCTCAAATGGGGATGCCCAACGATCTTGGACTTTGAGCGATCGACCAGAGGTTTTAAGAAATCGTTTCCAAATTTGTAAAAATCAAATGGTTTTCTTAAGGCGGCGTGGTACGGCTCAAAAATCGGAACCTTTTTACTCTGTTCCGATAGAATTTTGAAAAATGTCTGAAACCAAGACAAGATTTCATCTTCGGTGGCTGTTTCTTTGGCGGCTCTAGTGTAGCTATGAAAAAACTGGAGCAGGGCAGCAGTGACCTTCTGGGTTAAAATCCCTGCCTTTTGTGCTTCGTGAACTTTTTTTTCAAATATCGAGAAGTTGTCCATTCGTCGTCGAGTAAAACTGAAATTCGTTGAGGTGGAGTGTATCATCCGATTTAAATCGTAGGTCGGCATTCAACTTTTCAGCAATTTTTTTGAAGTTCCCTTTATCGTGATGATTTAAAAAGTGATCAAGGCTTGGGTGCGACACCAGCTGGAGTGCAAAATATTGCTCTTGCTGAATAAGCTTTTTGAGGGTTCTCTCGATTTCAATGGAAACACTTTCATGAGTTTTGACCATGCCAAGACCCGTGCAATAGGGGCACGATGTAAACATCATCTGAGCCAGCGATTCTCGGTGTCTTTGCCGTGTCATTTCAACAAGTCCGAATTCGCTCATCCCTAAAATTGTACACTTGGCTGAATCTTCCTTCATCGCATCTTTGAGTCTTTCCAAGACACGCTTTTGGTTTTTGCGCAGACGCATATCGATGAAGTCACAGATAATGAGACCGCCGATATTGCGGAGGCGGAGTTGCCGTGCAATTTCGTCAGCCGCTTCCATGTTGATGCGGACAAGAGACTCTTCGACATCTGATGTCGACTTTTTATCTTTGCTGCGCCCTGAGTTGACGTCGATAGTGAGCATCGCTTCGGTTCTGTCAAAGAAGAGATATCCTCCACCTGGAAGCCAGATTTTTCGTTTCAGAGCTTTATCGATTTCTCTCTCGACTCCAAATCGTTCGAACATCGGGATCTTGTCGCGGTATTGCTCAATCTTCAAAGAAGGATCGGCCCCAAATCGGGGTGCCATCTGTCTCAATCGTTGAACCATCGCATGGTCATCGACTAAAACTCGTTGATATTTCTTGTCGATCGCTGTCAGGAGAGCTCGCTTAATGAGATCTGACTCTTCGAAAAGACACGTCGGTTTTGTCGATTTCTCAAACTTCTCCATGATATCTTTCCAAGTCTCTAAAAGATCATGCGCTTCTTGGACGAGTTGTTCTTGTGTCGCACCGACGCTCGCTGTTCGGCAGATAAGGCCCATGTCTTGTGGCATTTCAAATGCTTGGATCAGCTTTTTCAGCCTTTCTCTGGCAGCTCGATCTTCAATTTTGCGGGAAACTCCTCTGTGCGGTGTGCTAGGAATCAAAACCAAAAACCGTCCTGCAATCGAGACGTTCGAGGTCAGTCTTGCCCCTTTAGAGCCGATCGGTTCTTTCACAACCTGTACAAGCACCGGTTGGTCCGGTTTTAAGATTTTCGCGATATCAGTTTCGCTTTGTTTTTTCTTCGACTTTGCTTCGAAGTCAAAGTCCATATCGAACATTTCCTGGAATTTTTGGGTATTTTCCAAGATGTCGGAGATGTGAATAAACCCATTGTCTCCTTCATGGATATCAATGAAGGCGGACTGGATGTTATGCAAAATATTGGTAACTTTTCCGCGGTAGATATTCCCTGTGAGTTGCCGGTTGTTTTTTCGTTCAATTACCAGGTCATGGAGAATGCCGTTTTGTTGGAAGGCGCAGCGGATTTCTTTCGATTCAACATTAATAAGAATTTCTTGATTCATGGCCACTTCTTTGTGAAATTCCATTTTAGCCGGTTTTGGCCTAAAATTCTAGTTATTCCGAAGTGCAAATTAAAAATATTAATGAGCGAGGCCAATGTGTATTTCTGCAACAGGTAAGCCTGGCTGGTACACTTCGAAATCGGTTTGGTAACTCCGATTGAGAGGTGCTTGCCAGATCTCTTGCCATAAATCGATTATAGAGTGAGGTAGGGGTCCTTTAGTTTCGAAGATTTGATAGGTAGCTTCAGGAAGAATATGGGAGGCGAATCCATCAGGTATGGGTGTCTCTTCAGCAACTTCATAACCAATTAAGCAGGAGTAGGGCTTGGTAAAGTCTTTCTCGTATTCGTAGTAAGCGACGTAGATTTTATCACTGAGTTTATCGGGAAACTGAGTAGACATGAAGCGCTCCCAGAGTGCGGAGATATCTTGCATCGCTTGGCCGTTTTCATTCGTCGTACGAATTTTTAGTCCGATAATTTTCATAATGTATCCCGCAGATTGAGCATGGTTTTTTCAAGGAAACGGTGTTCAATAAGGCGTGCGGCACCTTTAATGGATGACATGAACTTTGCAGGGCTAATGTCTCCATGACATTTGATGACGACGCCCTCGACGCCGCACAGGATGGCGCCAGGATGTTCTGCGACATAGAGGCGATCTTTAAGAGAGGCAATTTCATGTCGAAGGGAAGGGGAGCCTTCGAAAGCACGCTGCTCGAGTTGTTTGAGGATGAAAGAGGCAAGTCCTTCAGCGGTTTTTAAAAAGACATTCCCTGTAAATCCATCGGTTACCAGCACGTCGATATCACCTCGGAAGACATCTTTCCCTTCGATATTCCCTAAGAAAGTGGGGCGATCGCGATTGAGTGTTTCGAGTTTTGCATACGCTTCTCGGACCTGCGGTGTTCCTTTGATCGCTTCTGTGCCTATATTGAGCAGGCCGACGGTAGGGTGTTCGATCCCGCGACTTTTTTGGTAAGCAATCCCCATTGCTGCAAATTGCAAGATATGGTGCGATTTAAGGGTGAGATTGGCGCCCACGTCTAGAACAGCGATCTCTTTTTTATGGGTGGGAAGGAGTGTGAGAAGCGCGGGCCTGTCAATGCGCGGCATGGTTTTGAGTTTTGTTTTAGCCGCTAAGAGAAGAGCTCCCGTATTTCCTGCCGAAATAAAAGCATCGATCTTTTTTTCATGTAAAAACTGGATGCCCTGCCAAAGGGACGACTCTTTTTTTTGACGAACGGCACTCAAAGGATCATCGTGCATTTCAATCGTTTCTGAGCAGACGGCGTGAGGAAGATTTTTAGGAAGTTCACCTGCGACTTCAGGAGAGACAAAAAGCAAAAACTCAGCAGGAAATTGTTCCTCGCTGAGTTCAATGACAGCTGTGGCTAATTCTTCGGGGGACGTGTCGCTCCCCATGAGATCAACCCCAATCCGGGGGAATTTATTGGGCAACTGAGCGTCCTGCATAGTGGCCGCAGTGTGGGCACACCTGGTGGGACATCTTTTTGCCTTTGCAATTTGAGCAATTCACGACGTTTTTAGGTGTCTTTGCGTGATGTGCCCGTCTTGAATTTTTTCTTGCGTTTGATAACCGGTTACGTGGTACTGCCATAAAATCTCCTATAAGAGGCTGGATTATATCTTAAGTTAATTTAGGTCTGCAAATGGAAAGTTTTGCGAATCTTTTTTTAAATACGATTTAAGTTCTTGCCGCTGAGGACAGGCGCCCGGCTTGCATTCGACAAATTGAGGAATGAGCATGACGATTTCTTCTCGAACCAGATCTGAACAATCAAAGACAGAGGAAGGAAGCTCAGAAAGGGGAATCGAGATCAAAATATTTTTATTCTGGAGGGGGATTTTAGTCGACTTATTACAGATCGAGCAGGCCATTTCAACTTCAGTGGAGAGATCAAAAGAAAGCATAAGGAGGTCATCTAAAACATAGACTTCCCCTTTGACAACGACGGGAGAGATTGCTTTCACTTCTTTTTCATTTAAGTCTAAAAAGTCAGGGGAAAGGCTTACTTCAAGCTTCTCTCGATGATCATTTCTCAGCTGTTCTGTGAAAATTTTTAATTGCTCAGGCATAAGGGAACTTATTTTAGCTTAAAGGAGGGTTCTAATCAACGTTGCTGCGTCTTGTGGTGCGGTGAGAAGCTCTCGAATTTCCTGACATTCCAGGTGGCATGTGCGTCGGTTTTTCAAAAGATTAGAGGTTTTTTCAAAGAGATTGTTGTCGGTGAGCTCAGGTCCAATGAGTTCAGGGAATAGGGATCGATTCAAGATAAGATTTGGCAGGCTGTAGTAAGGCAAATTGATGCGGAACACCCATTTAGCAAGGAAGATATCGATCGGTGCAATCTTATAGGTCACAACAGTGGGGATCCCTTTAAGAGCAAGTTCCAAGACAATTGTTCCACATTTGGCTAAAGCAAAGAACGGTTTCCGCTGATTCATTTGAGATGGAGATAGAAGCGGGATTGTAGTTCCTGCGATTTTTTCGATAAGGGGACGGTATTTTTCCTGCGAAAGTGAGATCACGTAGTTATACTTAGGATCAAGCTTGGGAAGAAGACGGAGAAAGTAAGGGAGGTTCCGCTCGATTTCTTTCGTGCGACTTCCGGGAAAAAGGGCTATGAGATTTTCTTCGGGAGAGATTTCATACGGGACTTTTTTCACAAGAGGATGTCCAATGAATTCCACCCGGAGAGAGGTTTTTGCAAAAAGAGGTTTCTCAAAAGGAAGAAGCGTCAAGAGTAAATCATAATTCTGAGCCACCGTTTGGACTCTTTTTTTGCCCCAGGCCCAGACAGAGGGACAAACGACGTGACAGATTTTTCCCTTGAACCCTTTTTTTCGGAGCGCTTTGGCCAGACGTAAATTGAATCCCGGATAGTCTATGGTCACAACGACTTTAGGATTGAGATGTAAGATGGTTTTGACAGTTGATCTGAAGATTTTATAGAGACGAGGAAGATGTTTGATCACGTCGATGAATCCCATAACTTGAAGCTCTTCCATAGGAATGGTCGGGAAAAGTCCCTCCGCACGCATCTGAGGTCCGCCGATACCGACAACATCGAGATCTTTTCGATCTTTCATGAGGGAGGCAAGAATCGACCCTCCTAAAATATCGCCGCTGACTTCTCCTGCAACCATGAAGAGATCAGGTGTCATGAGATTCTGCTTGCAAGCCAAAGAGCGCCTGCCTTAAAAATTTCAGGGGCTGTTCCATGCCCTTCTCTTCCAATAGAAGGGGTGATGATGAGTTCAATCGGAGCTGTCCGAATTCCTTTTTCAAAGGCAGTATTTGTCGCGCCCGTGAGCCATGAGAATGTTTTTTCGGTTCCTACTCGCACGTCACGATTGCCGATGTAGCACCGAATGGTTTTTGAATAGAGTTTATCATTTAAGTGATGGAGATCCCACTGCGGCATATAATCGAGCTGTGTCAGCGGAGCAAAGCCAAGAAGAGTTTGGATGAAGGCAACTCTAGCTGCAACATGCGCTGCAATATAGCCCCCACGCGAAAGTCCCATCACACCGCACTCTGTGATGATTTTCTTGTGCTTTAAATCAGTGATATACTCACACACTTTTTGGATAAAAATCTCTAAGGGATGACGTCCTGTTTTCCATTCGTCTTCCCAGTAACTCATAGCCGTCTCTTTCGGCAGCAGGTCATGACCTGGAAGGGTGATGGAGCAGATTCGAATGTCAGATTCTTGAAGAGCAACCACAGGTTGGTTAAAAGGATCGAGATAGAGCGAGTCGTTGGCTGAAAGAGCAAAATAAAAAATGGCTGGCTTAGGACCTTGATTCAGAGGAGGTCCGATCCACTGAGCGTCAAGCATGACGCCCTCGCCCTTTCTTCGATATGGCAAGATAGGTTTTCTGCCAGAGTTCCCACGTTCTTTTAAGAGCTGGTTCCATGGTTGAGCGGATGCTTAAAAACTCGAGTGCGAGTGGAAACTCAGGATCGCGAGGAATCCGAATTTTTTTATTAGAAACTTTGTGAAGAGGTGTCATTCGAAACTGGGTAATTAAGATCGACGTCATACTCATGCGGAGTTTACGGGGAATTTGGAAGAACGGTTTAAAGACATTCGAAATTGCGTCGTGGATCTCTTGAGCGAGTTCGCCCAAGTGGGGAGTTTTCCCTCTGTCAGTAAAGTGCGTATGAATATGCTTTTGAAGATAAGGAAATGTTAGGCAGCAAAGAAGGAGAGAGCGATCCAGAGGTCCATTTTTGGTTCTAAGATCGACTTCGAATAGCAAATCAAGCACATCTTCGCCATCGGGCAAGGTTAAAAATTGGGCGAATGCAGGAGTTAAAAGTTCTAAGAAGCGGTGTTCATGCATCAGATCGATAAACATTTCGGAAGAGCCCGATTCTAACATCCGAAGGAGCTCTTCAAAAATACGAGCCTGAGAACTTTTCAAAATTTCAGGAGAACATTCCGCAAGTGCAATATTCACTTCAGGATCGATATCGAAATTAAAGCGAGCTTTAAATTTCAGAAGCCGGATCATACGGACAGGATCTTGTTTGAACCGAACATACGGTAGGCCAATGGTGCGCAGATACTTTTTCTGTAAATCAGAGTAGCCGTCGACGTAATCAATGATCGTTTCGGTCGATGGATCATAGAAGAGACCATTGATTGTAAAATCTCGACGTAGTACATCTTCTTCGGGTGTTCCCCACTCATTATCTCGTACGATTAACTCCTCGGAAGAGGTATTAACTCCTGAGCGAAAGGTGGAGACTTCAAAGATCTTACGTCCATGCCGGATATGAGCTAGACGAAACCGTCTTCCAATGAGAAGGCACTGACTCCTAAATAACTCTTTGATTTCTTCAGGACGTGCCGACGTCGACATGTCGTAATCTTTCGGGGAGATCCCCATGAGGAGATCACGCACAGATCCACCCACTAAATAGGCGACGTGGCCTGCTCGTTGTAAGGTTTGAACGACTTTGAGGGCGTCAGGGTCGCAGTGACTTTTACTGAGAGTATGTTCGCCAAGCTGATAAATTTTCGGGTTCATGGGCTCTAATAATTTATTCTAACGGATTATCCCTTTTTGACTCAGAAAATCTTCTTTCCAATGATAGTGATCTAAAAGATTTTCTGTAGGTCGCCCTAAAATGGAGTAGGCTGCATAGAGAGCTTCGATCGAGGCAAGCCCTCTTTTAGGATCAGGACAATCAAGCTGGCGGCGTGGGTAAGCAGTTTGAATTGGGGGAAGGCTACGATAAATATGATTTCCATCCTTAGGAATTATTTTAGACATCACTTCGGCATATCTCCAGGTGCCGTCAATCAGAAAAAGTCCACGGTCTGCATCATCTAGTGAAAGTTGGGGAGCATCGAGTGTTAAAATGCAGTATTGGTCAAGGTTGGGCAGGTTTGGCAATGGATAGGTTAAAAAAATGAAATCAGCACGATTTTCTAAACCCCTGAGCGAGCACTTTTTAAGATTTTCTCGTTTGTGACGCAAAATAAGTGTTGGAGGAAAGTAAAACATTTTTTTATAGGTACCATTTATGTGGGTAAGGAGATTATACATGAAAACTCTCATCCTGGGTATCGTGACTTTTTTTGGAGCTCTGCAAGCCGCTCCACAGGTTGTCGCTAAATTTGGGCAGTCCCAGTGTCCCTGGTCTGAGCAGCTCAAGGCAGAAGTGTGGAATTCATCAACTTTTCAAGCGCTTTTGGATGGTGCAGGAATTGAGCGGATCGAGAAAGAGGCTTCCGAAAAAGAAGAAAATGTTCCCGTCTTTATCCTCTTTTCTGCCACCGGGGAAGAGATTGGGAGAGTCGGTTATCTTTTAATTTCTCCGGAGAAGTATGTTGATCTGATTAAAGAGATGCTCTCCATTCATGCCCTCTGCCAAAAACTCGAGTCGTTAAATGGCCCGCAGCTGCTCCAACTCTATCGCAAATCACAAGTTCTCCATATGACGGTGTGTGAAAAGAGGCTTTTAGAAGAGGGGCTTAAAAAAGATGGAGGAGTCGATTTTCTTATCGAGCATTATGCAAAAGTGGTGAAAGACCATCCCCGCAAAGCTCAAAAAATTAAACAAGAGATCCGGGATCGTAAGCCGGATGACTCAGCAACAGAGTGGGAGCTAGCCCTCCTTTCTTTTCAAGCACGGCGCGAGAAGATGAAAGATGAAGCCAAAGTCGTTCTTCCTCTTGAAAAATTCTTACGCGATTATGGAGCTAAAGAGCGGGATTATGCCTGGAGATGTCATCTGGTGCTCGCGGAGTTTTATCGAGATAAAAATAACACCGATAAAGCACGGCACCATGCAAAACTGGCAGCGGAAGGGGCTCCTGCTGAACTCAAAGGAATGATTACCGATATCGGAGAATCATCGCCATGACACGTGGAATCATTGTTGGATGTGATCAAAAGCAAGAGTGGATGCTCCCCTGGTGGTGGTCTCATTTTAGTGCTCACAACAATCTTCCCGTTGCCTTTATAGATTTTGGAATGACATCGCACGCCAAGAAATGGTGTAAAGCGCAGGGTCAATTGATCACGCTCAAAGCACCCCAAAATTTCGTCTATCCCAAAGAACGTATTTCCTCAGAGCTTTCTGAAAGCTGGGAAAAGAGATATGGAACACATCTTTGGAGCAGTCGGGATCAGTGGTTTTACAAGCCTTTTGCCTTCATGCAATCGCCCTTTAAAGAGACTATTTGGGTCGATCTCGATTGTGAGATTTTAGGCTCTTTATCTCCCCTTTTTAATAAATTGCATCGCCATTCCCGTATGGCACTGGTGCGTGATAACACAGGTCCTTTTGAAGAGATGGGATATAATTCAGGGGTTGTTGTCTTTGATGCTAAATCGCCCCTCTTGAGTCATTGGGCGTCCTCTTGTATTCGAAAGAATGACCGTTTTCTTGGGGATCAAGAGATTTTGACACATCTGATTCAAGAAGGTGAGATTGAAGTGGCAGAGCTTCCCAATAAGTACAACTGGGTTGTGAAAAAAGGGATCAATCCCGACGCTGTTGTCCTCCACTGGTCAGGTTCGTGGGGAAAACAAGTCATTCGGAATCATCTTTAGACATAAATCGATTCAAATACTTGAGTTCTAGCAAGGGAGTCTCTTTCTTCAGGGGAAACAAGGAACGGACTTGTATCTAGTTCAATCATGCTAGAAACCTTAAATTCTTTCGTTTGGGCATAACTACGTGATGGAGGTGGCGAATCAAATAAAAACGAGCTCCATTTTCGAGTTAGTTTTCTCAATGCGTGTTTAATCGTTATCATACGAGGTCTTTTTGTGGGATCTTCTGAAAGACATTCAAGAATAAGGTCTTTTAACGAGATTTCATTGAGAGTAGTCGGACTCCAATTTGATAGAGCCGTTAAAATCGTGCTCTGGTAAGACGAAGCGTCTTTTGAACCGATCGTCATTTGGGCGCCAGGCACAAATGCTTGAGCAAGGATCAATCCAAACTGGAAAACATCCGAGGCAAATGTAGCAGGCGTGGTTTTGCTAGATGATTTTCTTTCTGGAGGAAGTGTACATGTAAATGCAGTCGGAGGGATTTCCCCATTCCTTGTCATCAAGCCATAATCAATGAGCATCGCAAAACTGTCCGCAATCATTGTATTGTCCAATTTGAGATCATTATGTACGTTTCCATTTTTGTGGATATAATTTAAACACGAAGATAGCTGATAAAAAAATTGGACTTTCTGAGAAAAGCTGCGAAATTTTTTTCTTAAGATTAAGTCTTCCCCTGTCGTCTCACATTTGTATTCATAGATTGATAAACGAGAGCCCTTTGCTGTTGAATATTCATAAGTTAAGTAAACTTGAGGTACAGATGGGTGTAGGAGATCGGTCTGTTTCTGAGCTTCTTCTTTTGCAATAGTGCATGGATCTTCGACAAAAAAATTGTTAGGGCGTATTTTTTTGTGGATAATTTCATGAGCTGTATTTGTTGTAAGATTGATCATAGCTGCAGTTTGTACAACTTTAAACCCGCCTTTTGCCTTACGAGATTTAGTATGAATCATGACTAAGGCACCTTTTATGACAAAGGTATGGGAAAGGCCTGTATCTGCCCGTTTCAATTTTAGTTCCTTCAAATTCTGTTGTCTCATCCATTGATTTGCTCTTAGAATTTCTTCACAAAGAGGTTCTGCCTCAGAAATAGGAATACTAAATTGTGAGGAAATCAATCTAGCCAGTTTTACTGCGTTCCTGGTTTTTTTGGCTGTTAAGGGGGTGGCTTTAATTGCTGTGATCCCCAAAGATTCTTTCTCAGCGCTTATTTCTCTCTCTGTAGTAGAAGAGGTGTAACAGTCTTCGTAAGGAGGGAGTGAGTCTTTAGAGCCTGATAAATTATCAATTGTGCTATTTAGTGACATAGTTAAACTAACTCGTTTTTTATAATAAATATTATATATCAAATACTTATTTAATAAAAGGAGAGTGTTGTTTGTTTATATTGCTATTAATCAATAGGTTAAAAATTGTTCAAATAAAGAGACTTAGGACAATGTGTTGATCGTCAAGTCTTTATAAGATTTAACTTGGACAAGATTTTGAGGGATTTCAAAGAGGAAGCGAGAAGGGGTCATGGCGACTTGTTTGCCGTGGCGCAGGCGGTGCCGTGCCATCGAAATAATGAGGTGTTTTTTTGCCCGGGTCATGGCTACGTACATGAGGCGTCTTTCTTCCTCCAGGCCTCGTTCTGCAATGCTCTTTTCATGGGGCATGATTTGATCCTCTAGACCTACAAGGAAACAGAGGGTAAATTCGAGTCCTTTGGCACTGTGGAAGGTCATGAGGTTGACATTGTGATTTTGGTTGGAATGATCACCGCGGGAAAAGGGGTTATCTTCAAGGGCAAGCGTACTGAGAAACTCTTGGAGGTCGGTGTAGGTCTCCGCAGAGCGGATGAGGGCTTCAACGTTTTCCCACTTAAATTCGCGAGCTTTATCGCTTTTGACTTCTTCATGGACTGCTTTTTGGTAGTTAATCGTTTCGACAAGCCAACGAAGGGCCTCATTGAAAGGGGGATTGGCAAATTTCTCTTTCCCTTGAGCAATAATCTCGAGAAATTGTTGAATTCCTTTGAGCGCTCGATCCGAAAGACCATCTTCGGATGAGGCGTTTTCCAGGACTGTCCAGAGTGGGAGTTTTTCGGTTCTATTTTTCTGCGTGAGCTTATCGAGAGCTTGGTCAGAAATACCTCGTCTCGGAACATTAATAATCCGAAGAATAGCTTCCTGGTCTTGTGGATTTGTGATCACGCGGAGATAAGCTGCGATGTCTTTGACTTCGCTCCGCTCCGCAAATTCTGTTCCACCAAAAATTTGGTACGGAATACCCCGTCTCCAAGCGCCGTTTTTATTCCAAGTTGCATGCATGAGGGCCATTTCAAAAGGGCGTGCAAGTAGATTCGAGCGGTAGAGAATGGCCATCTCGTTCCATGGAATGTTTTCATTTTGATGGTACCACAGCATCCGATCGACAACGGCCTTGGCCTCTTCCTCATCAGAAGGTGCGTGGAAAATTTCGATGGGATTGCCGGCTGATTTGGTGCTCCAGAGCTCTTTAACGTGTCTTTGGTTGTTATGTCGAATCACGTGGTTTGCGGCCTGTAGAATGACAGGTGTCGACCTGTAATTTTGCTCAAGTTTAATCACTGTGTCGGCTTCGAACTGGAGGATGTTTTTAATATCGGCCCCACGCCAGCCGTAAATCGCTTGATCGTCATCACCGACCACACAGAGGTTTTTATGTTTTCCACTGAGGAGCTTTGCAAGTCGATATTGAACAAGGTTTGTATCTTGATACTCATCGATCATGATATAGCGGAACCGCTCTTGGTATTTTTCTAAAACGTCAGGGTGTTCTTCAAACAGCCTCAGAGTTAAGTAGAGCAAATTATCAAAGTCGACGGCATTACAGGCGCGCATCGTTATTTGAAGCTTGCCATAGAGGTTTTTGGAGAAGGCGTCGGCTTCCATCTCGTCGGGTGTCTGCGCTTTATTTTTGGCCTGGGAAATCGCAGCAATGGTGGGGTCTAGAGAGGGGAGTTCTCCATCATGGGCGAGCTCTTCTCGGACAATTTGATTCAGGAGGCGCCGTGTCTCTTTTTCATCGTAAATGCTAAAATCTTTTGTATAACCCAATTTATCGATGTCTCTACGAAGAACTCGCATACAAAAGCTATGAAAGGTCGATAGAATAACTTGTTTTGCGAGCGAAGGATCGACCATCGAAGCGACCCGTTTACGCATCTCCTCAGAAGCTTTATTTGTAAATGTAAGACCTAAAATGGAGGAAGGGTTGACCTGTTTTTCCTGGATAAGATAGGCAATGCGGTGGGTGATAACACTGGTTTTTCCACTGCCGGCTCCGGCTAAGACTAAAACATGTCCTTCGGTTGTGTGAATCGCTTTTTTCTGATGATCATTGAGCATATTTTTTCAGCTTATAAGAAAGGCAAAATCTGCCGCAATATCGTTCACGGTTGGCATTGTTTTTCCTTGCTGGGGGCTGACATGGATCGTGAGGCCAGAAGGTAAACGATCTTTGAGGCTGCGGAAAACTTCCCGGATGCGGCGCTTGTAGAGGTTACGAGCAACAGCTGAACCAAAGTGCTTGGAGACGGTAATGCCTAGTCTAGGGTGATTAAAATTTTCACTGAGAGTTTGGAAAATTAAAAATTTACCTAGAAGGCGTTTTCCTTCTTTTTGGACTTTTCGGAATTCAGGACGCTTGCGAAGCCGGACTTTCTTAGGAAAGCCTTTTTTTAGGCGGACAGACGCTTGCGACCGGCCCGACGGCGACGGTTGATGATTTGACGCCCTTTGGCTGTCTTCATGCGCTTTCGAAAGCCACATTTTTTTTGACGTCTACGTTTGCTAGGTTGGTAAGTTCTTTTCATAATTTTTTCTCTAAAGTGAGAATCTTAACCGATTTAGGGAAAATCACTCAAGTAAAACTTCTTGCAGAGAAAATATATGAGTCCCTACAATAATGGCTTTTTAAGAAAGGTCTAATATGAAAGTCCGAGCATCTATTAAAGCCGATCCATCCAAAGGGGATAAAATTGTCCGCCGCAGAGGTCGCATTTATGTGATCAATAAGATTGATCCAAACCGTAAACAACGTCAAAAAGGTCCAGGGAGAAAGAAATAATGGCACGCAAAGGTTCGATTGCTAAAGAAAAACGACGCGAAAGACTTGTAAAACTCAAGTGGGGCCGTCGACAAGAATTGAAAGATATTGTTAAAGATCTAACCAAAAGCGATGAAGAGAGAATGGCTGCCATGATCTCTCTCAATAAACTCCCTAAAAATTCTTCCCCTACTCGCCTCCGTAACCGATGCCAATTTACAGGACGTTCACGAGGATTTCTCCGTAAGTTTAAGATGTCACGTCTTTGCTTCCGTGAGATGGCGAACCAAGGATTTATCCCTGGTATCGTGAAAGCGAGCTGGTAGTCTATTCTTCAAAGTCCTCGGAGAGATCCGAGGATTTCAGTTTTTTATCTAAGAGTTGATTTGCTGTCGAAAGCCCTTTAAAGAGAACTTCTGCATCACGGTCTTTCTTGTCCGGGTGCAAATACATAGCCCATTTTTTATACGCTTTTTTGAGGTCTTCTTCTGTGTAACTGGAATCAAGTTCCAGAAGTTCGAGGGGCGAGACATTGCCTTTATATCTCTTCAAAAATAAGTCAACTTGAGTTCCATCGTTTCTTACCACTAATGCCGCACGCTCTGTTTGAGCAAACTCACTCCATCCTTTAAACGAGAGATCATGGAAGAAAATAGGATAGATTTTGATCCAACTCGGAAGTAAACAATGAGAGATAGCAAGTGGATACCGGTAAGTAAAAACATGCAATAGACAGGCTTCACTACAAGCTACAAGTTTGACTGCCCATTCATTATTCTTCAAAATACGCATCGTAAAAATCACTGAGATCCTTTGTAGAGAGAGGGAAACAATTGGAGCGATGAGGACTGTCCAGAGAAAACGTTGAGGGAAAGGATCGTGACTGCTCACTAAACTTCTGGCGGCCATGAAATAGGTGATGTTGACGGTGAAAAAAATGGCATGCTGAGCCCCAGAAGCAAACCATTTCTTTTGAAGAATAAGATCGATATGTTCTTTGTGATACCCTTCCTTCATTGCTTGTCTGACTTCTAGAGCACCTGAAAGTACGTCGACTGCAAAAGAGACGGGAGTCAGGCAAGTGATAGGGATGAGTAGCGCGGTTGTGGCCAAGAAAAGAGCCGTCAATTTGAGGGGGTTTCGAAGAACAATTGTGATGTCGATAAACATCTCTTTCAGATGTTTGTCGGTTTCAGAATAATTTTTTTGACTGAAAAGAAAGAATGCTAACTTTGCTTCCAGGACAATTTTTTTCAATTGTAAACGGACCGCAGGATCTGCGAGAAAGTTGTCTAGAAGTAGGGAGTATTTTTGATTGAGATTTTCTAGAGGTTTCTGGAGATAACGAAAGGCCGAAGGAGCAACGGGAAAGGCCCCATAAGTTCGAGGATTAGGAAGATGTACCATCATGCGAGCAAAAGTCTACTGACTCTGCCAATGAGCTTCAAGATTCTTTTTAGCGTGAGTAAGAAAATCTGACTCATCTTGAGAGTTGAAGGTCAAAATCGAGGGGCGAAGAGAAAGAAGGGTTTCATTTTTCCGGAAAAGAAAACTGTGGAGTTGTTTCAGTTTTCCAATCCGGTTGCGTGGAGGACTCTCGGGAGAAAGTTCTCGCACAAAAACATCGATAAAGCGCTCGAGATCGGGCCAAGTCGAGAGAAAAGGTGTTTTAGTGAAAGAGGCTTTAATTTCATGGAAAATAAAAGGATTCATCGCACTTCCGCGCCCAATCATTAATGCGTCGCAGTTTGTTTCTTTAAGCATGCGGTGTGCATCTTCGGGAGTTAAAATATCTCCATTTCCAACAACGGGGATTTTTAGAATCGATTTGGCATAGGCGATCAGTTCCCATTTCGCTGGAGGACCATATCCATCGACTTTGGTGCGAGGATGGAGTGTTAAAAAGCGGATTCCGCTTTCCTGTGCTGCTAGTAAATTTTCTTTGAGAAGCGAGGTGTCTTCAAAACCTGATCGCATTTTAACGGTGACAGGGAGGTCTGTCGCTTGAACAAGCGCTTTGGCAACTTCATGGAGGGAGGAGGGGTCTTTCAATAAGCTTGAGCCTGCTCCTTTGCCTACGACCGTATTGGAAGGACAGCCACAATTGAGGTCGATCCGTTTTGCTCCGCGGCGTGTCAGCTCACGTGCCATCTCTGCGATCAGATCGGGTTCTGACCCCATGATTTGAGCGGCCAGTGGGATAGGGGCAAGCTCGTTTGCATCGTAGACGCTGGCAAGGCTTGCAACATGGGCATTGCGAGGAACTCGGATGAACTCGGTGACACCTTCGTCGAAGCCGCCAATCGAGGCGATTGCTTTTCTAAAGGGGCGATCACCCAGTCCCTCCATGGGAGCCAGCAAAAGATAAGGACAGCCGTTTTGGTTTTTCGGAAGCATCCATTGATTATCTCTTCTAGAGAGATTTCACACTTCTAAAAAAATTGGTAACACTGTATAAATTATTCTCCAATAAAATCTTAACAAGGGGTAGATATGGTTGAAGCAATTGATCGAGATTCAGAAGTCGATTTTCATGTCATGATGTTGCCACCAGCAACTGATTCAAGATATCAACTGAATATGACAGAGGATGAGCTCAATAGAGCCATTGGACAGACTGTCCGAAATCTTTTTACGCTTCTCAACTTTACACAACCCCAAACTCCACGGCTTGTTGGAGTTGTCGTGATCAAAGAGAAAGTTGAAGCGGAAGTAGAATCGGACGTCGAGGAAGTTGAAAAGGTCGCGCTTCCTGTGATTGAAGAAGAGGTTCCTGAAAAAATAGATCTCCCTCCGGCACCAATGGATGAGCAAGTTGAAATCATCCTTCCTCCTAAAGAAGATAGAGAACTGGTGCTCCGCCTTATCGATGGATACCGTGAGCAGATTCGTATTTTGACACAGGTGGTCGCCGATGAACGACAGCTTCTGAGAACCCAGGAGCAAATCCAACTGCTTCAACAAGTCAATCGTACAGCAAGCCCGCAGCTTGCTGAGGCACGAAAAGAGCGAGTGCAAAAGATTGAGTTCTTTGAAAGACAAATCCAAGAAGCCCAAGAAAAAATTGCCACCCTGCAGCAAACTTTGCAGGATATGTAACGTTCGTTATAATGGGGCCTCATCAACTAGTGAGGCCTCATGAATAATCCCCTAAAGCGCATTGATACTAAAGAAGTCGAACTTCCTGATACGCTTTTCATTCGTGACATTGAAAATAAAGTCTTTCAATCGATTGTTGTCCAATGTCTTCTCAACATTGAAGGAATTGCTCTCGTAGAAGGAAATCTTCTAGATTATTTTTTAGGGCGTGAACCTGCGGAAAGAATTTCGGGCATTTCTGTTGAACAAGACCCTAAAACCCACTCAATCCAAGTAAAAATCGAGGTCAGTGTTGCCTTTGGGATTGTGATTCCGCAAAAAGCCCAAGAAATCCAACACAAAGTCGCCCAGCAGCTGAGCCAGCTCACGGGACTCCATGTCAGTCTTGTGCATGTTGTCTTTAAGAGTTTGATTACAGAGGTAAAAGAGACCGTGGCTGAGCAACCTCAATACTCGGATAGTTTTTAGCATGCGATGGACACACCACCTTTTTTCAGTCGTGCAGTTTTTTCAAGTTTTGATCTTGGTCCTGGGTGGCATTTTTTGTTTAGTTCTTCCTTTTGCTCCGACTTTGAGGGTTCGAATTGCCGATATCATCCTGTTTAAAGACTCCCTTTTCCTCGGGTTCGGCGTCATTCTCTGCACCATTGGAGGCATTCTGGGGATCGGTTTCTATTTTCTGCAGAAGCACAAGGTTTTACAACTCTCTTTAGAGCCCCCTGTCTCTGTGGATCGAGATGTTCTTGCAGCGCTTGTGCAATCCTATTTACAAAAGAGATTTCCAGGACAGAAAGTGACAACAGACGTGATTATCGGAGACTCAATCGAGTTTGTGACGCAAAATTTAACCGAAGCGGATCTTGAAAAACATCTGGCTGAAATCGAAATTGACATCGGTCAGCTCCTGAGCCGCACTGTTGGGTATAGGAAAAAATTCTTAATGACTTTTCTTAGCTAATTTTTGGATTTGTTCAACGTCTTTTGAGGTAATCCCTTTCACAGCGAGTAGATCTGCAGGAGAAGCTGCGAGAATTCTTTGGAGGCTCCCAAACTGCTTTAAAAGCCGTTTTTTCTTGATGTCGCCAATCCCTGGGATTTCATCGATGAGAGAAGAAAGAACTCTTTTTTCGCGCCGTTTACGGTGAAATCCAATCGCTCTTCGATGGGTTTCATCTCGGATCCGTTGCAGAAGAAAGAGAAGAGGGGAATGAAGAGGTAAAATAAGGGGATCGGTTTGTCCGAGGACAAAGACTCTTTCTTGAGTGAGTCCTTTATCGTGTTTCCCTTCTTGCTTTGCAAGTGAGATAAGATCGACGGTAGCGATATCTAGGTTTTTGAGGACATCGGCCCCAATTCCGAGCTGCCCTTTACCACCGTCGACAATCAGGAGGTCAGGAAGATCATTTTCTTGTTTGGCGCGTGTGAGTCTGCGTGTTAAAACTTCTCGGAGAGCTCCATAATCATCGCCTTTGGAGACTTCTCGAATCTTATAAAGACGGGACCGTTTCTTATCGTATTTGCCATCAGTGAAGACGACCATCGAAGCTACAAGGTCTGAACCAGAGATGTTGGAGGTATCAAAACATTCGATCCGTTCAGGGTAGCGCGTCAGATGGAGTGTCTCTTGAAGATCGAGGAGCATTTTTTCTGCGAGGTCTCGATCATCTTTTTCTTGTTTGAAGAGAGCAAGGGCATTTTTCTCTGCCATTTCGATGATTTCTTTTTTCTCTCCCTTTTGTGGGGTGATCATTTTAAGATGAAGAATCTCTTCAAGCTCGTGAGGAAGTGGGTAGGGAACAATCACCTGGGTTGGAAGGGGAGTGCGATCTTTGTAGTATTGAACCAGGAAAGAAGAAAGGAGTTCTTCATTGCTTTCTACAACATCCGTGAAGGAGTAATGCTCGGAGCCGACGAGTTTGCCCTCACGGAAAAAGAGCTGGGCAACCATGACATCATGTCCTTGCCTGTAGAGGCCGAGAGCGTCGGTATCTTTCCCGATGGCTTTAGCGACAAGTCCAGTTCCTGCGGTCACATGCTCGATTTGTTTGATCGTTTGAAGAAGAGTGGCAGCCTTCTCAAACTCGAGCGCCTCCGATGCTTTGTGCATCTCCATTTTAAGTTGATCAATCACAGCCTCATCTTGTCCTTTCAGAAACTGAGTTGCACGATCGACAATTGTCTGATACTCCTCTTTGGTACAGAGATTAACGCATGGCGCAATGCACCGCTTGATTCCATATAGAAGACACGGTCTTGTCCGTTTCTTGAGTTCGCCATCGGAGCATTGCCGTAGAGGAAAAATGCGGCCCATCAAATCAAATGTTTGACGTGCGGCAAAGGCACTTGTAAAGGGACCAAAGTAATGACCCTCTTTTTTCGGTTTCCCTTTGTAACGAACCAGTTGAATCATCGGCCAGGGATGTTTGTGATTGATCATCAAGCTGACAAATGTTTTATCATCCTTGAGTAACGCATTAAACTTAGGCTGGTGTTTTTTAATGAGGGTGTTTTCAAGAAGAAGTGCCTCTTTTTCAGATGGAACGACAATCACATCGATGGTGGAGACTTCGGCGATTAAAAAAGGGACCATCGGCCGTCCGTCGCGGCCTGGCGCAAAATATTGCTTGATGCGGCTTTTTAAATTGTTCGCTTTCCCGACATAGAGGACGTCACCTCTATGATTCTTCATGAGATAGACTCCTGGATCGGTCGAATATTTATCGAGAAGTTTGGGATCAAAAGAGCTCAAGTTGATTTTCCTTCAATGATTTAAGCTCGGGGGCGGTTTTGTGGAGCTTTTTAAGCATCGCATGGGCTTTTTTAAGAACAGAGGGAGGAAGGCCTGCGAGCTCTGCCACATGAATTCCATAACTTTTATCAGCACCACCTCGGACAATTTTGTGGAGAAAAACAATGCCTTTCGTCGACTCTTCAACAGCGACGTTGTAATTGACCGCTCCTTTCATCTGTTCTTCGAGTTCGGTGAGCTCAAAGTAATGGGTCGCAAAGAGGGTCTTGGCTCTTTTCCCTGGCGTTGTGAGGAAAAAGTCGGCGACGGACCAGGCAATGGCGATCCCATCGTAGGTGCTCGTTCCTCGGCCGATTTCATCTAAAATTACAAGCGACTTGGAGGTGGCATTATGAAGGATATTGGCTGTTTCGCTCATCTCGACCATGAAGGTCGATTGGCCGCGGCTTAAGTCGTCGCTGGCACCTATCCGCGTAAAAAGTTTATCGATCACACCGATGGAGGCTTGCTTTGCCGGGATAAAGCAGCCGATTTGTGCCATCAGGGTCAGAAGAGCCACTTGCCGAATAAAAGTCGATTTACCGGCCATATTAGGGCCTGTGATGACCAGAAGTTGCTCGTCTTGGCAGTCCATGAGAACGTCATTGGGCACAAAGCTTTGTTTTTCTATCGATGCTTCGATGACAGGATGTCTTCCGGCGATAATTTCAATCCGATCACTTTCATTCACGTGTGGGCGGACATAGCCTTGTTTTTTTGCCACATCGGCAAAACTTAAAATCACGTCAAGATGGGCCAGCTTGCGGGCGATTTCTCGGATTTTTTCGGCAGACTGTGTGATTTCAGCTCGCAGCTCTTGGAAAAGTTGATTTTCCAAAAAGGCGATTTTTTCCTCCGCAGAGTAGATCTTGTGTTCAAACTCTTTCAGCTCAGGCGAAATAAATCGCTCTGTGTTGACAAGGGTTTGCCTTCGTTGAAACGTCAGAGGCATTTTGTCGGATTGCCCTCGACTGACGTCTATGTAATACCCAAACGCTTGCGTGTAGCCGACTTTGAGAGTTTTGATTTGAAGTTTTTCTCTGAGCTCTGCTTGGTACGAGGCAAGCCATGTTTGGCTATCGGTTTTAAGGCGCCGAATTTCATCGAGTTCAGCGTTATACCCTTCTTTAAAAATGCCACCCTCGCTGAGCTTGAGAGGGGGATGGTCCACAATCGCTTTCTTGATGAGCTCTTCGATGTGAGTTAAATTTGCATCAGGGAAAATAGAGGGGATCGGTTCTAAAGAATACCGAAGGCCGACAAAATCACGGGGAGAGGTGTACCCCGTTTCAATCCGCATGATCAGCCGCTCTAAATCACGCACATTCTTTAATGCGTCTCGGAGGAGGTTTCGTTTCCTGTCGTCATTGAAATAAGTTTCGACTTCTTCTTGTCTCTTTTGAATATGCAAGGGAGATAGGAGTGGGTGAACAAGCCACTCTTTAAAGAGGCGTCCTCCCATGGGAGTCATCGTAGTATCCAAAACAGATAAAAGTGTTAGTCCTTTTTCATGGAGCGGCTGCAAGAGCTCTAAATGTTTTTGCGTGGTCCGGTCAATCCATAAAAATTCATCAGGATGCACAGGTGAAATTTTTTTCAGATGAGGGAGTTTGAGGTTCAGGTCTTCAGTTGCATAGGAGAGAAGACCTCCCGCCGCACTCACACAGGCGGTCATCCCTTTCATCCCAAAGCCGTCGAGAGAATGGACGTTAAAATGTCTGACGAGTTTACTAAGGTTACTCTGATGATCAAATTCCCACTCTTCTCTGACATGGACTGTTTTAATTGGAAGGGAGCCGAGTTTTTTCAACATTTTCTCAGTGATGAGAAGCTCTTGAGGCTGAAGTCTAGAAAGTTCATCGATCAGTTCAGAGCTTTCTGTGAACTCCATTACACGGAAATCAGCTGTTGTGACATCAAGAACCGCTAGGCCAAAAACAGAGTTGAGTTGAACAACAGCCACCATAAAGTTAGCAACTTTATCTTGAAGAAGGGCTGATTGAATGACAGAGCCTGGCGTTAAAAGACGAACGACTTCTCGTTTGACGATTCCTTTCACGTCTTTAGGATCTTCCATCTGCTCTGCAACAGCAACGCGATATCCTCGGCTGACAAGCCGATCGAGGTAATTTTCTGCGGAGTGCGCAGGAATTCCAGCCATCGGCGTCTCTTGACGTTTGGTCAGCACAATATCGAGTTCTTTGGACAGCACAATCGCATCGTCTTCAAACGCTTCGTAAAAATCGCCTAAACGGAAAAGTAAAAGGGCCCCTTTCGCTTGCGCTTTACACGCCTGCCACTGAGCCATCATCGGTGTTGTCATATTGCAGTATTATCTCGGAGCCAGTTCGTGTTGTCAATCTAATCAAATCTTTTGTATGGTGATCGAAAAATGGAGTTATAAATGCCCTTCTTCTTAGCTGCTTTGCCGATCCTGCTGATTTTATTTATCGATGGGATGGGTTTAGGACTGGTGTTTCCTCTCGTTAATAGCCTCATTGTCGATCCAGAAACCGGGTTCTTATCAGCAGGGACATCCGAGGCTACCCGTACATTTCTCTATGGATTGATTGTCGGGATTTTCATGCTGTGCTGGTTTTTTGGCGCAGCCATGCTGGGAGATCTGTCCGATTCGATCGGACGGAAAAAAGCCCTCATGATCTGCCTTATAGGATCGTTTGCAGGATATTGTCTGGCCAGTGTTGCGGTGATGATGAAAAGTGTCTCTCTTTTGATCGCAGGTCGAGTTGTTGCAGGTTTTACGTCTGGCAGTCAGCCGATTGCCCAAGCTGCGATCATTGACATGAGTACACTCAAGACAAAGGCACGTAATATCGGGCTTGTCTTGATGGCTCTCTCAGTCGGTTTTGTTGTAGGCCCCATTCTAGGAGGGGTTTTATCTGATCATGGGATCGTATCTTGGTTTTCATTCTCCACGCCGTTTACCTTTGTTGCTCTTCTCTCGCTCCTGAACGCACTTCTTTTGAAATTTTTCTTTAAAGAGACATTCATTCGAAAAGAGAAGATTTCGATCAAATATTTTCATGCGATTAAGATTTTTATTTCAGCCTTTCAACACCGTGAAATTCGGTACCTCTCTTTTATTTTCCTTCTCTTTATGTTGGGCTGGTCCAATTACTACACGTTTGCAACGTATTTTGTGTTTAAAAAGTACGGCTTTGATCCACTCCAAACAACTCTTTTCATGGCGTGTTTAGGGTTAGGTTTTGCACTGGGCGCCAGTTTCTTCACACAGCTTTTCTCGAAGTGGATGTCGCTAAAAAGAACCATCATCACATGTCTAGTTCTGTCATCTTTATCAACAGTGGTCATGGTATTGACAAAGGACCCCCTTTATGCGTGGATTACAGTGTTTCCAACGGCAACCTTTGCTTTAACAGCTTACAGCTCTGCCTTGGCTCTTTTCTCTAACCAAGTCGATCAGAACTCTCAGGGATGGATCATGGGAATCACGGGCGCGATCATGGCGCTCTCTTTTGGAATTATCGGTCTTTTAGGAGGAGTGCTTCTGCATCATAGTGAAACGATTCCTATGATTTTAAGTATCGTGGGACTTCTTGTTTCCGCTTTTCTTTTACTATTTTACAGACTGTCTGAAGAAAAATAATTTGAGTTTTTGAATAAGAGTCTGTCTCTTTGGAGTTTCTGGAGGTTTTTGTAACGAGACCGGCTCAATTTTCTCAAGTGCCTTATTAACACGTTGCATCCCTAATTTCAGCATCTCTTCGTATTCAGAAATCTGCTGGCGAATTTGATTGAGTTTTTGCCGCACTTCGGCCTCTGCTTCGGGGGAATCGATTGATGAGCGACGAAGGAGCCTGGAAGGGGCTTTCATTTGCCGTGCTTCATCTTCAACTTTAAAAACATTCGTAAGAATTTGCGTAATGGTACGAACTTGTTCCGTTCTCCAGTTGTCCCAGGCAGGTTTGTCAGTAGAATCAGGCGTGTCCATGTGTCAATTAAATCGCTGGCACATATTTCTGTAAACATTAAAATGAGGGGATGCATCCTTCATGGATTGAAATTGATCTCGCCCAATTCCGAAAGAATATTGCAATAGTTCGTCAGCAGATTGGGAAGAGTCTTTATTGTTTGCCCGTTAAAGCCAATGCCTATGGCCATGGACTCATTAAAATCGGCATAGAGGCTCAAGCGGCTGGTGTCGATTATTTAGGTGTGGCTCATTTGCAAGAAGGGATCGAACTTCGCAAAGCAGGAGTGACAATACCTATTCTTGTCTTTGGAGCGATCCATGAAGATCAAATTGGAGAACTCATTCATTACGATCTTGAGTTTTCAATCAGCTCGCAGTTCAAAGCCGATCTCGTCGCTGCCAAATGCAAACTAAAAAATCTACGGTGTCGCGTTCATCTTGAAGTCGATACAGGAATGCAGAGGACAGGTGTTCGAGTACAAACAGCGCTTTCCCTCTATGAACATGTCAAAAAATTAGATGGGATCGAAGTTGTCGGCATTTATTCCCATTTAGCCACAGCGGATCACCCCAACGATCCGTTTGCAATGAAACAAATTACCGGATTTAAAACTCTTCTAGAGGATCGTATATTCCAAGGCTCCAACTTGATTCGACATATTGGAAATTCAGCAGGAGTCTCTCATTACTCCCAGTCCCATTTGGACATGGTCAGGCCGTCTCTTCTCACGTTTGGTTATTCCAATACAATTCCAGGGATTAAACCGTGTTTCTCACTCAAGTCTCGTGTTTCTTTTTTCAAAGTGGTGGAAAAGGGAGAAGGGGTCAGTTACGGTCACTCCTATGTAACACCCAAGCGCACGCGCATTGTAACGGTCCCCATCGGATATGGAGACGGCTATCTACGAATGCTTTCAAATCGAGCCTCTGTTCTTATTCGAGGGCGAAGATTTCCCATCGTAGGAACCATTTGCATGGATCAATTTATGGTTGATATCGGTGATTCTGAAGTCTATGTCGGAGATGAAGTTGTTCTGATCGGAAAACAAGGAAATCAAGAAATTCTTCTCACAGAAATCGCGGAGCTTTGTCAGACCATTCCATATGAAATTCTTTGTTTATTCAACAACCGTCTTCCAAGAATCTATTCCCATTGCCAAGACAGTTCAAATAACGTATTCTGACACGTATGCCTCTCTATACAAAAGAAAGTTTAGATCTTCTACGGCAACGGATCGATTTGCCCGAAGTGATCGGTTCGTATCTTGCGCTCAAGAAAGCAGGATCGTCGTATAAGGCACTTTGCCCGTTCCATGAGGAAAAGACTCCTTCTTTTATGATCAATCGAGGGGATACCCATTACCATTGCTTTGGATGTGGGGCTCATGGGGATGCAATCGCTTTCTTGATGAATTATCAGAAGCTAGGATTCGTTGAAGCGATTGAAGCGCTTGCTGAACGGTTTGGGGTGGTTTTAGAGAGGATCGAGAAGGTCGAATCGACAGGTCCTTCAAAAATGCTCCTGCGTGAGGCAACAGAGCTTGCATCGCAGTTTTACCATTTTCTTCTACTTTATTCTGAAGAGGCGGCTCCAGCGCTGAAGTATTTGTATGAACGGGGCATCGATATCAGTTTTATTGAACAGTTTCAGGTGGGGTATGCGCCACGGGATCGGAAAGCATTGCAGAAACTGCTGCATGGGAAAGGGTTTTCTGACCTGGTGCTGGAGAAAGCAGGGCTTGTCTCGGTTTCGGATCAAGGGCCGAACAGAGATTTTTTCTCGGAGAGAATTACGTTCCCGATTCGAGATGGTGTCGGCCATGTGATTGGGTTTTCAGGACGTAAGTTTAAAGAAGAGACATTTGGCGGCAAATACATCAATACTTCTGAGACGCCGCTCTTTAAAAAATCACAGGTTCTCTTTGGCTTAAGTTACTCGCGCAAGCGGATCATGAAAGAAAAAAAAGCGCTTATTGTGGAAGGGCAGATCGACTGTTTGAGACTGATTCAGCAAGGGTATGATTGGGCAGTCGCTGGGCAAGGGACGGCGTTTGGGGAAGGTCATGTTAGGGAGCTGATTCAGCTGGGCGTACAATCGGTTTATTTAAGCCTTGATGCAGATACGGCAGGCGAAGAAGCTGCGGTTAAGATTGGAGATCTTTTTCAGAAAAAAGGGGTCGAGGTCTGGGTGGTGGAGCTTCCAGTGGGACAAGATCCGGATGCTATTTTACGACAGAAGGGGCCGCAGTTTTTTGAAAACCTTCTGAAACAGCCACTTGATTATCTGTCGTTTTTAGTTAAAAAATTCTCCAAATCTTACCGCGTTGAAACACCGACAGGAAAACATCAACTGGCTCAAATGCTGGTGGAGCGGATCCGCAGTTGGGATCAACCGGTGCTCATCCATGAAAGCCTACGCAAGCTTGCAGAACTCTTAAAAGTCCCGCCTGAAGTCATCAATGTCGGTTCCGCTCCTTCCATGTTGATCAAGCGAGAAGGGCATGTGACAAATGACTATGTCGATGCTGACAAGATTTTAGAGACAGATCTTCTCCGACTCTTATTTTTCTCGGGAGAGGAAGCACAGAAGCTGATTCAGGCGGCAAAAGCCAACCTTAAGCCTGAGCAGCTCAAAGTCCCGATGTGTCGTCGTCTCTTTGAGCAGGTTCTAAATGAGCCGAATGTCGATTTACTCACGTGTGCTTCGGGTCTTGAGAAGGAAGAAGAGGGTGATCTCGTACTCGAAATGATGAAACGAAAAATCAACCCTGAAAAAGCACGTGAATCGCTTCAATTTACTCTTAAACGGATCTTAGAAAGAAATTGGCTCGAAGAACGTGAGCGGATCAAACTTGCTCTCCACAGCGGTTCTTTGACGGAAGAAGAGGCTCTTGAGCTGGCCAAACAATTCGACCAGCTCAAGAAGCAAATCCCTACAGTTCTTGAATCTGGCTAAAGTCGAGCAGCGTCGAAAAGTATCCGAACACTTTTTGGAGGAGTGCAAGGCGGTTTTCGCGGATCTTAGGATCGTCAGCTAAGATTTTGACGTTGTCAAACAGATCAGCCAGGGGAGCTTGAAGCTTGGAAAGAAGCTCATAGGCTCCGGCATACCGTTTTTCTGTTAGGAGCGCTGCCCATTTTTCATGGACAGTATCGAGAGCTTTAAGAAGGTGTTTCTCAGATGGCTCGGTGGCAAGAGAGGGGTTGAAAACAGCTTGCACCTTGTGTGCCAGTTGTCCTTTCGCTCGTTTATAAACTTCGAAAAGGTCTTTGAACGCAGGTGTTTTGCGGAAGGCGTGAAGAGCTTGCACTTGGCAAAACTGGTCATACGGGTCGGTGCATAGGGAGCGGAGTGAGGCTTCGATTTCGTCTTTTTGGAAACCATACTCTTCAAAGACACCTTTTGCGCGGGCTGTAATAAATTTTAAGATCTCTTCGATAGGAGCCTTAGGATTGCATCGAGTTAAGAGTTCTTTGAGGTCTAGGCTGTAACTTCCTTCGATCAGAATTTTGAGGAGCCCAATTGTTTGCCGGCGGAGGCTATAGGGGTCACTCGACGATGTCGGTTTGAGGCCGACGGAATAGTAGCTCAGGAGGTTGTCGACCTTGTCTGCAAGGCAAATAATCGTTCCTGTAGCAGTCGTTGGAAGGGGAGCACCTTCGGCTCTTGGCATCCAATGTTCTTCGAGAGCGCTGGCCACTTCGCGATCTTCTTTTTGGGCCAGGGCGTAGTATTTGCCGACGGTTCCTTGGAGTTCTGGAAACTCTTTAACGAGAGAAGAGGCAAGATCAGCTTTGCAAAGAAGTGCGGCGCGCTCAACCTTTCGGCTGTCTGCAATCTCTAGTTTAGAGTTGATAAGAGGCGCGATGGCGACAATTCGCATCACTTTATCTAGAACGGTGCCTAGATCTTTTTGGAAGGTGACGTGAGAGAGTTTCTGATTAAAGCTTTCGAGAGGGATTTTGACGTCTTGATCGTAGAGGAAGACACCATCAGCGAGTCGTGCAGAGATAACTTTTTGGTTTCCTTCACGAATGAGGTTATTTGGTGTGTTGTCGCAGGTGATGACGAATTGATTTTTGAGATGGGAGCCAGCAGAGACAGGGAAGTATTTTTGGTGTTCTACCATTTCAGAGGCGATCACTTCTTTGGGAGCACGCAGGAAAGCTTCATCGAACGTTCCGAGTGTCAGCTGAGGCCATTCAGTGAGTTGGACAACTTGGGGAAGAACTTTACCGACTTCTAAAACCGTAAATTGGTGTTTTGTCTCAAGTTTCTCAATTTGAGAAAGGATTGAATTTTTGCGCTCTTCTACGTCAGCCAGCACTTCATGATCTTTGAGTTTGGAAAGGTAATCATCAGGCGATTTTAAAACAATTTTCCCAGGAGATCTTTGAGCATGCCCAAAGGTGAAGTTTCCAGAGAGAACATCTCCAAAGAGGAAAGGGATCACTTCTTTTCCAAAGAGCGCGACAATCCAATGTACAGGGCGAGCATAGGAGACGTCGAGCGTTCCCCAGTGCATTTTCTTAGGGAATTCTAAATTGTTGATAAGAGATGGGAGGTTATCTGCTAAAATTTGCGCCGTACTTTTCCCCGGAGTTTTGACGGTGGCAAAAAGGTATTCGACCTCTTTGATCTTCTCAATGTGTAAATGGTTTGATTTTCCTTCGCGGATCGAGTTGAGAGTGGAGGCGGGCAGAGAGTTCGACCTTAAAAATCCTTCCCCTTGCGGTGTCCACTGGCCAGAGAAGTCAAAAACCATAGAAAGAGGAGGTCCTTTTTTGTCGACCTTTTGAGGAGAAGCTCCTTCGTCAAGCCCTTCGATTTTAACAGCAAGACGTCTTGGTGTTCCATAGGAAATGATTTTTTCAAAGGGGAGTCCTTCTTTTTCGAGAAGAGTTTTAAGAGCGCGCTCTAAATTTCGCATCCCAATCGGGACAAAGGTTGCGGGGAGCTGCTCGGAGCCGATCTCTAATAGGAAGTCACGTTTTTTCGTTCCGTCGAATTTCTTCGACGGTTTTTTCGGCTCTTTGATTTTGGGTATTTTGAGTTTGTGGGTTAGGGGGAATCCCAATTTTTCACGGGAGGTAACATATTCGCCTGCAATCAGGCGTGCAAGATCTCGGATCCGTCCGATATAGCCGGTTCTCTCTGTTGTCGAAATCACCCCACGTGCATCAAGAAGATTAAAAGCATGCGAGGCTTTGATGACAAAGTCGTAGGCAGGAAGAGGGAGATTATGACTGATGAGACGTTTGGCTTCTCTTTCAAAATCTTCGAAATGGCGCTGCCACATTTCAGTTGAGGCTTGTTCAAAGTTATAGGCGCTCCACTCCATTTCATTTTGTTTAGAAATGTCTCCGAGCGTCATGGTTTCATTCCAGTGGATGTCCATGATGTTGTCGACATTTTGAATGTACATACAGAGACGTTCTAAGCCGTAGGTGATTTCTGCAGAGACAGGTTTGAGAGGAAGGCTTGCCATTCCTTGGAAGTAGGTGAATTGAGAGACTTCCATTCCATCACACCACACTTCCCATCCGAGTCCCCATGCTCCTAGTGTTGGGGATTCCCAGTCATCATGCACGAAACGGATGTCGTGTTCTTTGAGCTTAAATCCGACAGCTTCTAGAGATTTGAGATAGAGAGCTTGGACATCAGGAGGTGACGGCTTTAAAATCACTTGGAATTGGTGAAAGAGCTGCATCCGGTTGGGGTTTTCTCCGAACCTGCTATCAGAGGGGCGGCGCGACGGCTCGACATAGGCGGTGTTGTACGGTTCAGGACCAAGACACCTTAGAAAAGTGGCAGGGTTAAAGGTTCCTGCGCCGGTTTCTAAATCGTGTCCGACATGGATCACACACCCTTTCTTCTCCCAAAACTTAGTCAAATTGAAAATCAGTTCCTGAAATGTAATCATAAAGTATCATTGTATATTACTCTTAAACAGGAGTCAATTCGGTTGCTCATGGATTTAAAAAAATGTTTTAGACAGCCGCCTCTTTTAATTTTACTATTACTCGTCTCATTTGCCTCTGTTTCAGCGGTTTTATTTACTCCCGCTCTACCCATGATTAGTCAGCAGTTTGGTGTTTCTGTAGCTCATGCGCAGCTTACTATGACACTTTTTTTGATGGGTTATGCTGTTGGAAACCTTTTTTATGCGCCGTTTGCCAATCGGTTCGGTCGGAAAAAAGCTCTCTATTTTGGAATTGCGCTCGCTATCTGCAGCTGTTGGATGATTATAACCAGTGAAAGAACCGGATTTTCTTACTTTGTGATAGGGCGGCTGCTACAGGGAATAGGAAGCAGCGTTGGAATGAAGATCGTGTATACGATGGTGGGAGATCTTTATAACCAGGAGGTGGCTCGTAAGAAATTTGCTGCTTTTGGTCTCTCCTTCTCAGTTGGTCCCTCTCTTGCTGTTTTTTTAGGGGGCTTTTTAACTAAAAATTTTGGTTGGGAAAGTTGTTACTATTTTTTAATGGGCTATAGCTGTTTGCTTTTATTTGCTTCCTATCTTCTTCCAGAGACAATGCAAGAGCGCGATCATCAAGCCTTGCATTGGAGAAATGTACTCTCTAACTATGGAGCGCAGCTGAAGAATAAGGTTGTTGTGATAAGTGCTTTAACAATGTCTGCGTCGACTTCAATAGTTTATATGTTTGCTTCAGGAGCTCCTTTTATTGGGATTGAAAAAATCGGATTATCACCTCAGACATTTGGCGTATGGAGTCTTCTCCCAACGCTCGGTTTACTTACAGGAGCTGCGATCTCTGGAGGGCTCGTTGGCAAACGGAGTGTTTTTGACATCATGAAATATGGAATCATCACGATGCTAGCCTTTACGTTAGCGATGCTCCTTTTGTTTAGCTGTGGATTTGTGACAGCTGCCACCCTTTTCTTGCCAGCCCCGCTGATTTATACAGGGCTTTCAATGATTTTCCCTAATGCCTCAGCACTTGGAATGACACATGCAAAAGATAAGGCCAATGCATCGGCAATTATTAACTTTACCAACATGGGGGGAGCTTTTATTGCCGTGACATGTTTTCAACTTCTCCCCCAGCAACATGTCATCTTAATGCCTCTCTTGTTTTTGGGATTAGGAGGGGCTTTAATTATTTTAAGAGCGCGACTTAAAAACCTCATTCCATAAGGAAGGCCATGCCGTTTTTTTCTTTGGTTATTGTCCTCACAGACGAAAATGGGTATCTTCTCCCATTTACGCTCGACTCGATTGCTCGTGAACAGAAAAAAGTTTCCTTCGAAGTGATTATCATCGACGGGACGAAAGGAACTGTTTTATCCAACTTGCCTGTAGAGAATGTCGAAATCTTTAAAGCTGAGAAGGGGGGGATTTCTGCGATGCTAAATCAAGCGCTGAGTGCCGCAAGAGGTGAGTATCTACACTTTTTATTTCCAGGGGAGTTTTACGCTACCAATGAAGCGCTTGTTTTTATGAAGAAAATGATTCAAAGGTACGGTTTCCCTGACTTGATCTATACGCCCCGGCGAGAAAGACATCAGTTTGGACAACCGACCGTCGATCTAACGATGTTATCTTTAGAATCGCTCAAAAGGGGAGAC
The DNA here is from genome assembly GCA_964571465.1 of uncultured bacterium. GTDB lineage: Bacteria > Chlamydiota > Chlamydiia > Chlamydiales > Rhabdochlamydiaceae > PALSA-1444. The sequence goes on along the minus strand of CAZNAR010000001.1, from coordinate 419,607 downwards.
GTTCCTTGGAGCTTACAAGCCTATTTCTTTCGTGCAGAAGCTCTTTTGATGCTCGGTGGGTTTTCAGCAGTGTGTCAAACAGAGTGGGGATACGATCTCTTATGTCGTCTGTTTTTAGCTCCCAGTTTACGAAAAGCATTTGTGAAGAGAGTCCTCACTGATTATGAATATCGACGTGCAAAGCCCGACTGGATCTGGCGCCGCTCCATTGAAATGGCCCAAATTTCATTTAAATATTTCGGGCCGACACGCCATTTATTCGGCTGGGTGATGCAAAATTGTTTGAGACTATTCCGCTTTTCGTGGAAAATTGTCCGAGGTTCATTTTGGAAGAAGTATGTTACGAATTAATACCTTAATCCTCTACTCAGTCCTCCATTCGTCGGTGCTCCTTGCCTCCACGCAGTCTCCCCCAGTACCACCTGCAGGAGTTGTCGATCGGCAAATTGAGGAAGAGTATGAAGTGAAGCAAGTCGAACCCACGAAGGAAGTTCCTCTTTTGGAGTTCGATCTTCCCTCTGATGAATTAGATGTCGGCGATGAGCGCGTGACACTTCGTGCGATCGAGTTTTCTGGGAATACGATTATCCGCTCTCGCGTTTTAAGGCAGATTGTTAAAGCCTATTTAGACCGTTCTCTTTCAATGAAAGATTTAAGAGAGCTATGCCGTCTGGTACAAAATAAATACGTCCGAAAAGGGTACTTTCTCACGCGTGTCTACCTTCCTCCACAAGAAATCAAGGAGGGAGTTCTTCACGTTGAAGTGATTGAAGGAAAACTTGGCAATGTTTCAGTGGTCGGTAACCGTTTTTACAGTACAAAATTTATTGCGAGCTATTTTGATAAGTATCAAGGGAAACCGATTCAATATGATAGCATTTTAAGAACACTTTTTCTACTGGATGAAAACTCCGATCTAGAAGTAGGAGCTGTTTTCAAAAAAGGGGAAAATTTCGGAACAGCCGATCTTATTTTGCGCGTCTCCGATAAAAGACCGATTCACCTTACAGTTGACACTAACAATTATGGATCGGATCACACCACGCACCAACGGACAGGAACAAGGCTCGATTATGGAAATCTCCTGATGTACGGAGACACCCTGACACTCATCGAAGTGCTCGGATCACCTGTCTCTCACTTAAACTTTACCGATGTAATCTATCATGCCCCTGTCAATACAATGGGAACAGCTCTTGATATCTCGTATCTTTGTGCGAATTTTAAGACAGAGAAGGTCGATGAGATCCGGTATGTCGGTAGATCCCACATTGGAGGAGTTAAACTGAGCCAAGCACTCCAACGCACCCGTCTTTTCGGAACCGATTTCTTCACCTCCTTTGATGTGAAGCAAGTTCAGAACTTTGGGGGCGGAAAGCGTACCAGCTTTGATAAACTCCGCGTTCTCAGCGGAGGAATGAACATCGACTACATCGATAGTGTCAAAGGACGCAATCTCTTCAATTTCTCCTTCGGATGGGGAATTCCAGGGATTTTCGGCGGATCGTCAGCTAAAAGCGATGATAGTAGCCGCGTTGGATCGGGCGGTCAATTTGTGAAAGGGAATCTAGGATGGAAACGGCTTCAAGAGCTTCCGTATAACTGTTTCATGCTCATCAACACAGCCTTCCAGTTCAGTTTTGACAAGCTCCCTCTTCCTGAAGAGTTTTATATTGGAGGCGTCGATACGGTTCGCGGTTATCCTCTTGCTGAAGGAATCAGTGACTGTGGATACTATGGGACGGTGGAATTCCACGTTCCTCCTCCTTTTTTACGAGCACATAAAGTCCCCTGGTCCAAAAAACAGACCTGGGGAGAGTTTTTGCAATTCGTCGGCTTTGTCGACATGGGTCAAACATTTTCACTTGGCACAGATATTTTGCGTGAAGAAAATGATCATTCCGATCATACAAAATTAGATGGTCGTGTGATGCTCATGTCTGCAGGTCCAGGGGTCCGTCTCCACGGTCCTTGGAAATTAGAATGGAGCTTTGATGTCGGGTTCCCACTGACTGAGAGACATCGTTCATCCAACACAATCACATATTTTAGGGTCGCATGGAACATTCTTTAAAAAGTATTATTCTCCTTCTTCTGACATTTCCTCTCTGTCTATCTGCACTCGGTGGAAAGCCTGATGTGGTCAAGGGCGACTGTGCCTATGAGGTGACAGGGTCCAATGAAGTCCTGAAGGTTTCGGATAAAACAATTCTGGAATACCAAAAATTTAACATCGATAAGCAAGAATCTGTCCGGTATGAGCAACCGACTTCAAAGTCAACGCTTCTCTGTCGTATCAAGGGGCGTGATCCTTCGAATATTAAAGGGAAGTTAGAAGCCAATGGGAAACTTCTTTTTATCAACCCGAATGGAATTATCTTTTCAGAGACGGCCCATGTTAAAGTCGGAACGCTGATTGCTTCAACACTTGATCTTCACAATGACGATTTCTTAAATGACACCTATAAATTTCGCGCTGTGTCTGAAAAAAAATCGATTATCAACAAAGGGCGCATTGAAGCCGATCATAACGTTGTATTGATGGCTCCTAACGTTATCAACCAAGGTGTGATCGTTGCCAAAGCTGGTAAAATTGCTCTCATGGGCGGAGAAGCCATCACTTTGGATTTTGATGGCGACCAGATGATCCAATTCGCCGTGGACGCACCTGTTGCTAGTGGATTGATAGAGCAAGGGGGACAGTTGATTGCTGGAGAAGTTCATATGAGACTTCCGATGGCTCAGAAAGCGATCCGTACTGTTTTAAATGATACCGGTGTGATTGAAGCTAATCATATTGAAATCGAAAATGGAGTGATTCGTCTCACTGCCGGAAGCTCCACACAAGCTAAAGCGCTCCATGCAGATGGGGATACCATTCAAGTGAATGGAGAATTAAAAGTTCCAGGGCTTTGTGAGCTGAAGGCCGATCAAGATATTCTCTGGCTTAAAGACAACCAAGTCGGCCATCTCCAGGTTGAAGCCGACCGTTTTATTCTCACAGGTGGTGTCAAAGCCGATCAATGGAGTTCAAATATCACAGGCCACTACGTTTTGGGCTCATCCATCGATGTGCATAACAATCCCCTCAGTTTTAATGCTCCTGTGACTTTAAGAGGCAAAGAAATTGTCCTTTCAACAGGAACTATTGGAGGACCACTGTCTTTCTTGGAAGAACTGAAGTCTGGAGCAGGAAATAAGAAGCTCGTTCTTTCAGCTGGATCAGGAGATATCGAATTTAAGAAGCAGGCTTCTCTGGAGAATTTAGAGGTTCTCTCTGCCCATAATGTGACGATTCCCATGATGAGTGTGGGCGCGTGGACACAACGAAATGTTAAAGGGCTCACAACACTTGCAGGGCCGATCACAGCCAAAACTCAAGTTGCCTTAGAGTTGTATGCTCTTAAAATAGATCACCCTCTCACAGTGACGCAGGGACCTCTTTCAATTGAGACAGCAGGTCAGTTGATGGTAAGTGAAACAGTAACCTTGACGGCCGACTCCATCACCCATAAAGGAACAGGAAATCTTCTAATGGGTGGAAAATGGATCGCACGAAACGGCGGTACTTCAATTGACGGAGCCGTCCAGCTTCTTGGGGATGTCCTTGTCGATGCGGGCAAAGGTGATGTTCATTTCAAAAATTTGATTGGAGGCCTAGGTGGCCTGACCGTGCGAGCAGAAAATATCAACATGCAAGGAGATCTTGGACGGATTGCTTACTTCACAGCCGATGCAAGTGATACCATTCATCTTGCAAATTGCGGAAAAGGGAGTGAGGGGATCGAAGGAATGCTCACTTTAAGCGCAAGGGGCCCGATCTACTTCCATGGAGTCGATTATGTCGCTGCAGGACACACCTACTATAGCGAAGCTTCTTACAACTTTGATACAGGCCATACTACAACTGTTTTTGCTAGATCGATGATTCCTATAAAACTTCAACATACGCCTGTCATGTTAGGGGAAAACACAACACTTGAGATTCGATCCAGCCAAGGTCCCATTGAACTCGCTTCCGTGCAAGGGAAAGCCGGCTCTCATCTGAAAGTGAACACGCCCACAAGTCACATCAAGATCGGAGCGGTTGACGTTGGGTCGCTCCATTTGGTGGCAGCTCACCCCATCCATCTTTCTCAGCCGATGAAAGCGCAGACAGGAGATTTTATAATCGATGCCCCTCTCTTTTTTGAATCGTCCGACGCCCTTCTCAGCTGTCTCCATGGAAACCGGATGCATTTTGCCCAAAATTTAAATGGCAATATTAAGCTAGCACTCCAAGCACCTGATGGTGAAATTATTTTGGGAGGAAGTCTCAAAGGAGCTAAGAAGTTCCAACAGATCAATATCAATGCGAAAAAGATCACTCAGCATGAGACTGTAGTCTCGACAGGACCTGTTCACTATGCGGCCGAACAAATTTTCTTAGGGCATGATATCCAAACAGATAATGCCATCACACTGGATGGCCCCGTTACTCTCTTTAAAAATGATGCCATTATCTTAACCGCCAACAAATACAAAAAAGGTCCGATTCTTCTCACATCGACTCTTGACGCAGATGCGCCCACTCGTACCCTTACTTTTCAAAATGACAAGTCTCTGACACAGATTAAAGGGGCCATTGGAACCAAAGGACCCCTCGGAGAGCTTATTCTCAATTCTGGAAAAGTTTTCTTACACCAAGATGTTGGAGGTTCAAATCCTGGAGTGATAGGTCGGATTGGAATGAAATCGGTCGAAGTCGAGTTTAAAGGTTCACTTTTCCATACAGGAGAGCAACTGTGGAACACCACAGCGGTCCATTTAACTCATGAAGGAGCCGTCGAACTTAAAACAGCAGGTCTCCCACTCCGTTTTGGACAAGATGCACGTATAGAGCTTGATCATACGACAGGGCTGACAGTGACAACCGGAGGTGGACTCTTAGACCTCGCGCCGATTATTTCAGACCATTCGCAACCAATTACGATTCACACCGGTCAAGGAGAAGCCCACCTAAAAGAAATTGGAAAACAAGTGACAAACCTTCATGTTGAAGGGCGTGATATTCTTCTTTCCGGTCACCTCGAGGCAGATCAAGTGTTTATGGAAGCCGAGCACCACCTTGAATACGATCTCACCAAAGGAAAAGAGATTATTTCAACAGCGATCCAATCTAAAGGAGACATCACCCTCAACTCGAAACGGAGTGTCGTAGGATCAGCAGAAAAACCGCTGAACATCGAGACGAAAGGACATCTTTATGTGGGAGCTAAAACAGTTGCTTATTTAGAGGGGAGATGTGCTGATCAAAATCCGCATGTGTACCCACCTAACCCCCCCAAACGAACCTTCTTTAATGGGTATGAATTTAATAACGCCTTTATGGATGATCTGATTGCTGAAGATGAAGCGCTTTTGCAAACGCTCTCTCCTGCGCTCGGACAAAAAGTCCCGACAGCCTTCATGGATGGTTCAACGATCAAACCTCGCAAAGCTCCGATCTATTATGACACATCCGGTAAGTGATGTTGTTGTAATCGGTGGTGGTGCGGCAGGCGTTTTTGCTGCTCTCGCTGCAAAGGAAGCTCATCCGGAGCTTTCCGTTATGCTACTGGAGAAATCGGCCGTTTTTCTCTCCAAGGTGCGTGTTTCAGGTGGTGGGCGGTGTAATGTCACCCATGCGTGCTTCGATCCCCAAAAACTGGTTCTAAATTATCCCAGAGGTGGAAAAGAACTACTCGGACCTCTTCATCGCTTTCAACCCAAAGACACCATTGCGTGGTTTGAAAAAAGGGGCGTTCAGCTCAAAACAGAAGCTGACGGAAGAATGTTTCCCACAACCGATAGCTCTCAAACGATTATCGATGCGCTTTTAAATGAAGCAAGACAGCTTGGAGTTGATCTTCAGATCAAACAACATATCATTTCTATTTTTCATGCAGACGGTTTTTTTCATATCCAGTTTCGAGAGGGGACTTCTCTCCAAACAAAAGCTCTCATCTTAGCCACCGGAAGTAGTCCTGAAGGTTACAGACTTGCAGAGTCGCTAGGACATACGATAGTACCCCCTGTGCCGTCACTCTTCACCTTTAATGTCCCAACATCTAGGCTCTCGGTTCACTCAGGGGTTGCCGTTCCCCATGTAACAGTGACTCTCCCTGCCGCTTCCATGAAGCAATCAGGCCCCATTCTGATCACCCACTTCGGGTTTAGCGGCCCTGCCGTTCTTAAACTCTCTGCATGGGCCGCACGCGAGCTTCATACTCTGAATTACCAAACGACCATTCAAATCAATTGGGCTCCTTCAGCATCTCTCGAAGAAATCAAAGCGTATAAAGCAAAATATCCGTCGAAAATTGTTGGGCTTCAACCGCTGTTTGATCTTCCAAAGAATCTGTGGAAAACACTCTGCGGATCCCTAGCCGATAAGCCGTTTGCTCATCTGAGCAATAGCGAGCTCCAGAAACTCTCTCAAACCCTTCAGGCCGATACGTATCAGATGGAGGGGAAAACAACCCATAAAGAAGAGTTTGTTACGTGCGGAGGCGTGTCACTCAAAGAAGTCGATTTTAAAACAATGCAAAGTAAAATTCTCCCCGGCCTTTTCTTTGCCGGAGAGATTTTAAATATCGATGGAGTGACGGGAGGATTTAACTTTCAAAATGCGTGGACAACGGGCTACTTTGCCGGTACAAATTCAGGGACTAAAGCAACATAGGTTGACATATCTGCATCTGTCTTATCCATAGCGTTTGTAAAGGAATGGAGATCGCGTCGAATCTCCTCTGCAAGTGGACCAATGCCTTGATAGTTCTTTGTAATCAGTGTTTGGCTGCCTCTATGCGAAAGCCACGTGTAGCCGTACAGGAGTATCGTCGCAACAAGAACCACTTTTCCTGCACTTTTCATCCACGCTGCTGGAACATAGGCACCCAAGGCAAATAAACCGGCTCCAAAGCCCCCTAGAATTCCACAGTTAAGATAATTATTAGCTTCTTTCTCACGCATTTTATCGATTTGGACGACATCCGTTGTTAATTTGTAAATCTTTTCACCCAAAGCTTTAAGAGGTGTGTGCTGAAACAACTGATTACCTGATAATAGAAGCGCAGCTGATTGATAACTTTCTGAAATTTCTCTAGCTCGAGTTGCGTTACGAGCTTGATGGCTCGTAAAGAGTGCTGAGAGAGTACTTAAGGCAATATTGATGAAATGACGACTTTTCTTTTTTTCGTCTTTTTTATCGGTACTAGAAGTTGAAAGTGCAGCAATTGAAGCGGTAGCGCCTACGATTCCAGGAATGTATTGGGAGTAAGGTCGAATCTTTTGATTGATCGATCTTTTTGTTGTTAGACCTAGATAGTTTGCAGCTTCCGTTTCAATTGTTTCTACAAAGTGAACTGTTGTTGCTTTATCTCTTAAATTAATTGCTGACATCATTTCTCCTAAAAATTTAGTAGCATTTTACCATACAACGTGTTAATTAAGCAGCGATTAAAATTTTTAATCGATTGATGTTTTGCCTGGTCCATGTTAAAATTTTCATCCTATGATGAAAGTAATTCCCCATGTGGGTAAAACGGCAATGGACCGCTTGAGAGAGACGATTCATGAAAACGAGGCCTTGAATCAAGCTGCCGCTCGTATCCATAACATTGTAACACAATTTTTTAAACAACAGTCGCTTGCGTGAAAAAGATCTATAATCTCACTGAGAGTGAACTGACACAGTGGCTTAAAGAGCAAGGGGAGAAGCCGTTCCATGCCAAGCAAATATTTGAATGGCTCTACCAAAAGAAAGTCTCATCCTGGGACCAAATGTCCAACCTTTCGAAAGAGCTCCGTCTAAAGCTGGCTGGCGCGTTTTACCTCCATAGTCTTAAACTGAAGAAGGTGGTCGACTCCTGCGATGGTGAAACAACGAAGTTCCTCTGGGAGCTTGTCGATGGAAACCTCGTTGAGTCTGTCTTGATTCGAGCCCCTGAGCGAAGAACAGTTTGCGTCTCGTCTCAAGTCGGGTGTCCTGCCCGCTGCGCTTTTTGTGCTTCTGGAAAGAAAGGGCTTTTGCGGAACCTCGAGCCGTCCGAAATTTTAGAACAAATCCTCCTCACTGACCTCTACCTTGCAAAAGTAGGAGAAAAAGTATGCCATATCGTCTTTATGGGGATGGGCGAGCCGTTTGAAAATTACGACAACGTTTTAAGAACGATTCGACGCATTATTGACCCCAAAGGATTAGGAATTTCCCAGAGAAAGGTGACTGTTTCAACCGTTGGAATTGTCGAACATATTGTCCGCTTTGCAAACGAAGATTTAAGTGTTCATCTTGTGCTTTCTCTTCACGCACCCAATCAAGAGCTCCGCAAGAAAATTATCCCCTATGCGCGTAAATACATGCTCCCCGACATTCTCGATGCGATGCTTTACTTCGCCCAAAAATCGGGACGAGATATCACCTATGAATACACCCTTTTAGAGGGACTCAACGATGCGCCTCACCATGCCGAAGAGCTTGCAAAACTTGTGAAAGGTCATCCCTGTACGGTTAACCTCATTCCATACAACCCTGTTGAGGGCCTTCGTTTAAATCGTCCTTCAAAAGAAGCGATCGAAACATTTAGAGAAATTTTAGTTGATGCAAAAATCCCCACGACTTGGCGGTATACGAAAGGAAAAGATATCGCGGCGGCCTGTGGACAACTCGCTCTCATCGAAAAAATGACTACACATAATTCCTAACTCTTTGTATACATTTCAACAAATGCGATTACCTTTAGTCCTTACTTTTTTCCGTATCATCATGAGCCCGCTCTTTGTAGCACTCTATCTCTTTTCCGATAGTTGGGGTATTTCTGGAGCTGTTATTCCCTATATTCTCCTTGCGATTGTCGCTCTTTGCGAGCTGACCGATATTTTTGACGGCTTTTTAGCAAGACGCACGAACCAAGTGACAAGCTTAGGAAAAGTACTCGATCCGATGGCCGACAGCTTTTTTAGACTTTCAGTCTTTTTTGCCTTTACGCAAGGAGACCTGCAACTTCCTCTGATGATTGTCCTGATCTTCTTCTGGAGAGACTCACTCGTCAATACCCTCCGTTCTCTCTGTGCACTTCAGGGGATTCCTCTGGCTGCTAGAGCCAGTGGTAAAGTCAAAGCGGTTGTCCAAGCGATGGCAACCTTTTTTATTTTAATTCTAATGATTCCTTACACGGCAGGGTGTCTTTCCCTTGAATCGTTCCAACAAATGAGCTGGATGGCAGCAGGAGTAGCTGCAGCTTACACCTTCTACTCAGGCTGTGAATACCTCTTCGTTCACCGCCAAATGATCAAAAAAGCTTTTAAACATTAAATATTTTCTTACTATCTTCCCCTCTACTTGATTTAAAATGAGAATCTCGAGTATCGTGGTCGGCTTACGTATTGGGGTGTCGCCAAGTGGTAAGGCAGTGGTTTTTGGTACCACCATTCGAGGGTTCGAATCCTTCCACCCCAACCAATTAAGAGTGTGTCTACACGGTAAGGTTGGTCGATTTTAGGGTTCTTTTGAGCTGATTATCGATTCTTTTTCGGGGGGCTAGTATCAGTTTAGATATGACCCCCCGAAAAAGAATCGAAAATTGGCCAAAATAATCCCCAAAATTGACAAACCCTTACTTGTAGACACACTCTAAGATATTTCCAGATGGTGAGATAGACATTCGAAAGAATGGCCATAGTTAAAGTGTAGAAATGCACCTTACCTTAACTTCTATCTCTAGTGGAAAGTTCGCATGGGTGCAAATCACCGTGTTAATGACACGACCATCTAGAAATTTCTTTAAAGAGTATGATTAAACCGAACGGGAGTATGCTATGAAAACGACTGCCCAGAATCTGACTGCTCTGTCACGCGCTTCGACCAAGAAGAGTGACACAAAGCAGATTCGACGCGAAGGCAAGATACCAGCGATTCTTTACTCAACAGGAAAACCGAATCTTCTGTTGACTGTGAGTGGAGAAGAGATGGGAGCTATTTTAAGACAAATGAAGCCAGGTCACCTAGGGACCACTGTGTTTCATTTGAAGTTAGATGGTAAAGAAAGACGTGCCATCATTAAAGACATTCAATATCAATTGACAACCTACCAAGTCTCGCATATCGACTTCGAAGAACTTTTCGAAGATGTGCCTGTCAGCGTTAAAGTGCCTATTCAATGCACGGGCGTTGCTGATTGTGTAGGAGTGAAGCTCGGAGGCTTTTTACGACAAATCATCCGTCATGTACGGGTGGAGTGTCTGCCAAAGCATATACCGGCACACTTTTTTGTTGATGTGCAAGATCTTGGGATCAAGCAGTCAAAGAAATTGTCCGACATAACAATTCCTCAAGGAGTGAAACCCCTTGCTAAAATGGATGAAGTCGTTGTTGTCGTTTCGAAACGCAGCAACTAAAGATTATTTAATTGTGGGACTTGGTAATCCAGGTAAAGCTTATGAAAAAACCCGGCATAACGTGGGATTTCGTGCAGTGAGACAGTTTGCAAAAAGGCATGGAATTACACTCAAAAAAGCCGAAAAAATGTCAGCCGAAGTAGGAACAGGGCGTGTCGGAACAGAGTCCGTACGTTTAGTTCTCCCTCTCACTTACATGAACAGTAGTGGTGAGGCGGTTAAGTACGCGTTGAAGGCGTTTAAAATCCCTTCAGAGCGCACCCTTGTTGTGGTGGATGACATTGCATTCCCTGTCGGAGAGATTCGCATGAAAGAAGAGGGAAGCCATGGGGGACATAATGGGCTTAGAAGTATCGAAGACCACCTGGACACTCGAAATTTTCCACGTCTGAGAATTGGTGTAGGTCACCCGAATGGAGCAGATTTAGCTGATTACGTGCTGTCTCCTTTTGACGCAGATGAGGAAAAAATCTTACCAAATATTTTTAACCACACCGCAGATGTTTTGGACCACTGGATCCTGGAAGGGACTCAGAAGGCTATGACCTTTGCGAATACAAAGAAAAGTTAATAAGGAGTCATTAAAAATGGCGAAGAACCAGAATAAAGGGCATCTCTACGAAGGGATGTACATTTTATCGACCTCTTTAACAGACGATGCTTGTCAAAAGCTCATCGATAAGATGACTAACAGCATCACTGAAAAAGGTGGAGAAATACATAAGATTTTTGATCAAGGCCGCAAAAAGCTTGCGTATGAGATCAACAAAAAAAGAGAAGGACACTATTTCCTGTTTTATTTCACACTCCCAGCTGATGTGATGGATAAACTGTGGAGAGAGTACCGTCTAACAGAAGACATCCTTCGTTTTATGACAACACGGGCTCCAAAAGTCCCAGAAAAAATTGAATTTCAACCCTTACCAGAGTAATAAATATGGAATCTCCTTTTGCTCCAAAAAAGAAACGGAGCTGTCCGTTTACCGCAGCAGGTGTTAAGCATATCGACTACAAAGATCTCGATACGCTATGCCGCTTTATCACTGAACGGGGGAAAATCATTCCTCGTCGAATCACAGGTGTTTCTGCTAACTATCAGAGGAAGCTCGTGAAAGCAATTAAACAAGCACGTTATATGGCTCTCGTGCCATTCGTGTCTGAAGGTTAAGAGGTTACTTAAATGAAACAACAATACTTACTTATTTCAGATGTCGAAGATATCGGCCGTAGCGGCGAAGTGATTTCTGTGAAACCTGGTTTCGCACGGAACTTCCTTCTTCCTCAGCAAAAAGCGGTTCCTGCAAGCGAACATACGCTCCGCATGCAAGCGCGCCTCAAAGAAGAGCGCTCTAAACAAGCCGATGTTGACCGCAAGGAAGCAGAAGCCCTTGCTGGAAAGCTCCAAGGCCTTACCCTCACGATCGCCGTCAAAGTCGATCCAGAAGGGAATATGTATGGTTCTGTAGGCCCTACAGATATCATTGAACTCTTTGCAAAAGAAGGGCTTCAAATGGACCGTCGCAATATCGGTATCAATAAACCGATTAAAGTGATTGGTGCTCATACAATGACTCTTAAACTCAAAGAAGGGGTGACTTGTAACTACACTCTCCTGATTGTAGGCCAGCAAGACAACCCACATCACGGGTAACACGATCCAGTAGCTCTTGCTAGGGCTACTGGGTGCTTTTACATAGATATACGATTAGACGCTTGTTGCAGCATAAATGAAAGTGCAGCTACTTTTGCATGCTCCAATGGGTTTTTCCTATTCAGCAGGCAAAAGATCATTTCTTTTAACACAAATGAGACTATATTTAAGTCAAATTTAATCGAGTTTTTATCACAATAGCTCTTGATTTGCTTCAATGCACAAAAGTTGATAATCATTGTTAGGAAGTTAAGCGTCCCATTCTTAAGACCCGAGACGAGTCGATTTTCCTTGGAAAGCATGGTAGCTGTTGCAAAAGAGATCGCAAACTGCTTGAGATGTGCATGGACAAAACCTTTCGGAATACGCGTAATATTACGATTAATATACACGTCGGCTTTGTCAGTGTATTGATGGTAGGCGGTTACTATTTGCATTTTTGATCCTATTATTAATTATTAAAATAATAATTTTACCACATGTTGCTGTTTAAATCAAGCGGTTGTTAAAGTATAAGTAATTGATAATTAGTGCATTAAGAAATTAATGTGGAAGTTAATGCTCTCTCCTTTATAGAATGCCTCTCTAAAAAAGGAGCTTTTATGAAAAAAGCAGTATGGGCCTTGATGATTTTACTCGCAGGGTGCGCAAGCTACGAGTCGCAGCCGCTTTCGAATTTAACATTGGAGACAGTTCCCGCAGCTGAGAAAAAAGAAGATATTGTGGCTGTTGCAAAAACGTTTGATAAGTCGGAATGCAAAAGATACTTAGATCGTGATGTCATCGCTGAAGGGTATCAACCTGTTCAACTCTTTATTCAAAACAACTCGGATAAAAATTACCTCTTTTCACTCAACCGAATGAGCCTTCCATTTGCTCGTTCTGAAGAAGTGGCTGATAAAGTTCATACATCCACTGTAGGAAGAGCGGTAGGTTATGGCGCCGCTGCTCTGATTCTTTGGCCTTTTGCGATTCCAGCCGTTGTCGATGGGGTTAAGTCGGCTCAAGCCAATGACAATCTCGATATTGACTTCTCAGCTAAAACAGCGCGGGATCAAACGATTGCTCCCCATTCATACATGAATAAAATTGTGTTTGTGCCAAGAGGGCAATACCAACAACAGTTCACCGTGACGCTGATGGATCAAGCCACCAATGAACCTAAAGTATTGAATATTACGGCCAATTGAGATTTTTCTTTTTCAAAAAAGTCAGAAATACGGTCCTTTATCATCAAGGTGATCACCATCACCTAGATGCTATTTGGTCTCAGGTGAACACCGACTACTTCGAAGGAAAGCTCGAATTAAAAATTACGTGGTTTAATCGGAGGCACTCTCGCGTGCCCCGCAAAATTGTTTTAGGCTCTTATCACGATCAGAGAAAGCTCATTCGGATCAATCGATATCTCGATCAAGAACATATTCCTGACTATTTTGTCTCGTACATTGTCTACCATGAAGCGCTTCATCATGTCTATCGACCCGTTCGGGGGAAACGAGGAAAGAGAAGCATCCATCATGAAGAGTTTAAAACACACGAGAAAAAATTTAAGCACTATGACGATGCACAAAAATTTAGGTTGACCATTCGAAAGAATCTATTCGGAGAAACTTCCTAGTTGTGATATTCTAGCCCACTTATGAGTCAAAAAGCCATCATTGTAACAGGAGCTGCCGGTCTGATTGGATCGGGGATTGTTCGGTTCTTGAATGACAGAGGACATACATCGAACTTGGTCTTAGTCGACGAGCTCGATCATCCTGACAAAGTTAAAAATCTTCACAATAAACAATACCGAGAGTTAATCCCGATCCCAAAGCTCCATGCCTGGTTAGAGGGGCGTGGGAGCGAAATAAGCGCGATCTTTCACCTCGGGGCATGTTCTGATACTTTAGAGCAGAATGAAGGGTTTTTAAGGGAAAATAACACTCTCTATACACAAAAATTAGCTGAATACTCCCTTAAGCACGGAATTCGTTTTATCTATGCCTCTTCTGCTGCGACGTATGGAAATGGAGAGATCGGTTTTTCAGACAGTCATGCCTCTTTAGAACAACTCCGACCATTAAATCTCTACGGTAAATCTAAACATTGGTTCGACCTTTGGGCACTCCGCGAAGGAGTACTAGATCAACTTGTGGGTATCAAATATTTCAACGTCTACGGACCGAACGAATCGCATAAAGGCCGTATGGCGTCGATGGTCTATAAAATGGTTCCTGTCATTCAAAAAGAGGGTGTCATTCGTCTTTTTAAATCGACCGATCCAGCCCGTTTTCCTGATGGAGGGCAATGCCGTGACTTCATCTACATCAAAGATGCCGTCCGCATGACGTGTCAATTTTTAGAAGATCCGCGTGGGGGGATTTTTAACATTGGAATGGGAAAGCCAACAACCTGGAATGAACTGGCGACCGCTGTTTTTAAGGCCTTGAATAAACCGGTGACAATTGAGTATATTGAAATGCCAAGAGACCTAGCAGCGCAGTACCAAAATTACACGTGTGCTGAAATGAATAAATACGGCGTGCCCCTTCAACTCAATTATACGATTGAGACGGCTGTCGATGATTATGTGAACCAATATCTAATCCCAAGTCGAGTATGGTAAAACTGAGCCGAATCTTTAGTCGTTTGAACCCGGTCCGCGTCGGCGTGATCGGTGACTTCATGTATGATACGTATACAACGGGTAAAGTTCGACGGATCTCTCCTGAAGCTCCTGTTTCTGTTTTGCATGTTCTGAAAGAAGAAGGCAGGCCCGGAGGTGCAGGGAATGTGGTGCTTAATTTAATCTCACTGGGGGCACAAGTTATTGCTATCGGCCGTGTCGGGGCAGACCTTGCGGGAGAAAATATTATCAAGTCTCTTGCAAATGAGGGTGCGAGTGTCGATGGAATTGTGATTCAAAATGGGTATCAGACCCCTGTTAAAAATCGACTTATTGCCGATGCACAACAAGTTTTGCGAGTTGACTTTGAGTCGGTCTCATCCATCCCAGAAAACACGGAGCAAACAGTCGTAGAGAGACTCCCCGATCTTCTTGAGGGAATTGATATTTTAGCGATTTCTGACTATGGAAAAGGATTTCTTTCACCCTCACTCCTCATGGCGATTATCGACCTAGCAAAAGCCCGTAATATTCCTGTGATTGTCGACCCGAAAGGGGATGACTTTTCAAGGTACCAAGGAGCGACTGTCCTCAAGCCGAACCTTCATGAGGCTTACGCTGCAGCAAAAATGTCGCAGTCAGCATCGCTTGAGCATGTCGCTGAAGCACTTTTCAAACGGGTCAGTATTGATCTTTTGATGATTACACGCTCTGAGGCTGGCATTTCTCTCTTCACACGCGAAGGAGAGAGGTTAGACTTTCCAGTCCGCTCTAAAGAAGTAAAAGATGTGACAGGTGCCGGAGATACAGTGCTGGCGATGGTGAGTGTAGCACTTGGAAATAAACTCGAAATAGCCGATGCAGCTCAGCTGGCCAATGTTGCAGCAGGGATTGCGATCGAACGGCTCGGGTGCGCTCGTATCAACCTATCCGATCTTGCAAGCCGTCTACTTGAATTTGACGTCGATAATAAAGTCTTCGACGAAGACCATCTCTTTGCGCTTCAGCAAGCCCTCAAAGGAAAACATTATTCCGTCCTAGGGATTCACAGCACACAAGGGATTACAACCGCGCTCTTCCGCAGCATCCGCAAACTTGCAACCAATGACACGGATACTAAGTTGATCGTCTATGTCAGAGACTCAGATACCGATGAAGAATTTATCTCGCTGCTCTCTTCCCTTGATGAAGTAGACTTTGTGGTTCTCAAGTGTGAAAGCCTCAAAAATCTCTGCGAGATCATCCATCCTCAAGAAGTTTATGTGATCGAGAACAACAAACTTGTCGTTCTCGATCACTTTAAAGCCCTTCTTAGTAATTAGAGCTGTTTTAATTTTTCAATTCTTGTTTCTAGAGGAGGATGGGTTGCAAACAGCTGTCTAAAGCCACGCTTTTTAGGGTTGGAGATTTTGAAGGCTTCGAAAGCGGGCTTTTCGTACCGCTGATCGACGACTTCTTGAGACCGCTTGAGTGCTTCAAGAGCTGAGATCATGCTGTCGCGTCCGGCAAGTTTAGCGCCGCCTCGATCGGCACGGAATTCACGGTACCGTGAGTAGGCAGCGATCACGAGCATTCCTAAGAACATGAAGACGAGTTCGAACAGAAAGACCCAGAGGTAGTACGAACCATTTGAAGAACGTTGATTATTCTTGTTTCCAAG
The DNA here is from genome assembly GCA_964571465.1 of uncultured bacterium. Lineage (GTDB taxonomy): Bacteria > Chlamydiota > Chlamydiia > Chlamydiales > Rhabdochlamydiaceae > PALSA-1444. Next base: position 403,266 of record CAZNAR010000001.1, on the reverse strand, counting down.
GCCTGAAAGGGCAAAAGCAAGGACACGGGCCAGAAACATGACAAAGGCGTTAATAATGCCTTGTACAAGCGTCATGGTGACCATATCGCCGTTGGCGATGTGGGCGATTTCGTGACCGAGCACTCCTTCGAGTTCTTTCGGAGACATTTTATTTAGGAGCCCTCGCGAGACGGCAACAAGGGAGCGCTTGCGGGAAGGGCCTGTTGCAAAAGCGTTCATCTCAGGCGACTCGTAAATCCCTACTTCAGGCATGGTCGGCAGATTGGCGGCTCTAGCCAGTGAATAGACAACATGAATCAAATCTTTCCCTTGAGCATCCCGGGTGTTTGGATCAACGAGTTTAACTCCCATCATCCATTTTGCCATCGAGCGTGAAAGAGCCAGTGATATAAAAGCACCTCCAAAGCCCCAAATGAGACAGAACAAGAGGAGGTCAGTGTAGCTGATTCCATGTGATGTCAGAAAAGGTTGGACATTGAACAATCTTAATATAATTGAGATTGTAAAAATGACGAGTGCGTTGACCGCAAGAAACAAAATAATACGACGTGCAATTCCCATGAGCCTATCCTGCTATTTTAGAGATTTGATTTTTAATACATTTCTTCACAGACTTTTAAAGTGACGGTTTAGGGTCATAAATCCTCTAGAATCTTACTCTATTAAACCGACTAAACCCTTAAGAGTCAAGTCATCCCCAAGTACCTAAATTACAGGCCAATTTAATACTAAAATTTTTATTTAAACTAATAGCTTTGTTTGATTTTGATCCATTAATATTGTATAATGTATGAAATTTAAACAACGGTGTAATTAAATGAACAAAATAGAAACCATTAATTTTTCTATATTGCGTATCACTAATACAGCTGTTGAGAGTATGAATAAAAAGAAGTTGCTTCTAGTGACTTCTCTTGCGACTGCGGCCCTTACCCTAACAACTTTTATTTATTCTAAATGGAGTAAACGTGTTGAGCAAGGACTGGCTCGTCAGATGCTCGACCCATCATCCTCCACTCCTATCCTTCTCTCTCCTCAAAAATTTGTATCTTCTCTTTGTTTATTGCCGCCTTCGAGAAACGGTATAGTAGAGTCTCCACAAATGCCCAAAGAGTGGGTTGAGTGGATTGTTTCAAGAACTAGTTATGGAGATAAGGTTGCTTCGATTTTTTCTTTTCATTCTGCCCGCTCAGCAGTCTTAGAAAGTCCAGGTAATTGGGGTCTAAAAACACTTCGAAAGCTTACAAAAACTGGAGTCGAATTAAGAGATTCTTTATCACTTATTCTCGGACAAGGTTCAAGGTCCTGGCAGACATTAACTTCTTGGGAAGGGTTAGTCGGTTTCTGGATAAGTTTATCGAGGACAAGGAATGATTCACCACAATTTGTGTATGATGTGTTATTCGATTGTATGGCTCCTGCGACACTTTTTATGCTTTGGCAAAGAATAGAGGGTATAAGAGATTTGCTGTTACAAACTATGCCAAATTCGGGCTCAATCAATTTTGAAAACCATCGTGCTAAAGTAGAGTTATTGTTACTTGGGATAACTGCGTTGCTCTACTGGAATAAAAGAAAGCAGTGTGTCTATATTTCCGATCTCACGAAAAGATACGTTAATTTTCAGGAGTCTCACAAAGGGCTTTATCTGGTTCCTGCCTATAAAAGATGTTTAGATGAGATTCTAAGTCGTCACGGAAGTATAGTGTGGTATTACCCTACCTATATGCATACTAATTGGAATCGCCAAATTGGAGGCATGCTTGCTGAGATGATAGCTACAGCTACATCACCACGTCCCAATGCGCAGATTTTGGAATTTGACGTAGCAGCTTTCTTAAGTGTTCATGGTAAAGATGGAGACTCTGTGCGTCGTGGATGGCAAGAGGCTTTACGGCAAATTTCAGGGCAAGATACATGGGTTGTTTTTTCAGGTTTTGAATCACTCAAGAATGCTATCATCCCTACTTTTTCTAGGGAACCAATGAAAGATCCCGCCACTCTCGAGCTTGCTAGGGAGATTAAGACAGCTATTGAAAGCAGCAAGGTACGCTTTATTCTTGAGCTGACACATCAAGATAAAGAACAACTAGAGGAGAATCCTGGAACTTTTTTATCTGCCCTTACTTGCATTCAAGCTCCTCACCTAACGATGAAAGAAATGGAAGGGCTCTATACTCGCCTGTATTCAGCATGTGACATTTCATATTCATTAGAACCAGAAGATGTGAAGAGCGTGGTTAAGCGTTTGTATCCTATGCTTCCCAGCGGTAGTTCCAATCCATTCAACATGATGGCTACACTTGAGCAGTGTAGGGTGCAAGAAAGTAATTCTTGGATCCCATATGTAAGTTCAAAGGAAGAAATTGAACAGGCAGAAAGGTGGATAGAAGAACTCCAGCAACAAAAGCAGAGCCTTTTGCGTAAGATCTGGCACCATAGACGTGGTGGCTACTCAAATCCTTTCCATCTTGAAAGAGAATTAATGTTGATCCAGCATGTTGCTCTTCCAATTTATAAACGATATGCGGCTACCTTAAAACGTCAATATATTAAAGAAGTTAACCTGGTGAGTGTCTTTCAAAAAAGACTTAGAAAGCTTGTTGGTGTTTGTTTGCCAGAAGAGAGGGAAAAGCTTAAGGGGTTATATAAAAAATTACAGGCTAAGATCAAAGGACAAGATTTAGCTTTGGAAAAAGTAAGCCAAACAGTATCTAACTGGAGATCCACTCTTAATACAACTAATAAACCACTCGTATTGTTCTTTGCAGGGCCATCAGGTGTTGGAAAATCAGAAACTGCCACGCAGCTTGCTTATGAACTCAGATCGATTTACGGCATTATGGAAGGAGCAGATAAGGACGCAGAAGAGAATATCTTGCGAGTGAATCTAAATAATTCTCGACTCGGTGCAAAGTGGGATAAAGCGAAAAAGGAGATTCTGCGTCAAATTTTGCTTGAACCTACAAGTGTAATTATTTTAGATGAATGGGACAAAATGAATTCTAATGACAGGTCGAACCTATTAGAGCTTTTAGATAACACCTCAAATACAATTAACCCCAACGGATTTCCTGTCGACAAACGACATGCGATATTTGTACTAACAGCTAATGTGGGAACCACTGAAAATAGCACTGAAGAGAGCATTAAGAAGGACATTCAGTCACTTTTTGGTATAGAAAAAGATGCAAATGCTTTCATAAGTCGTCTAAATGCCATAGTTCCTTTTCAAAACATTTGTGGAGCAAACGAAGAATTGCTCGACCAATGGCTTATTGATCTGTCATTAGAAAATAGTAACGCCATCAAGAAAGAGGTGGGTCAAAAGAATTACGCTGATGCTCGACAGCTTCATCAAGCGTTTATAACAGCGGCTGCTAAAATCCTCTCTAGTCCACAACTCTTCGCTAAATAAAAATCTGTTCATAAATTCTAAAGCTCAGGTTAGCAGACATTTCTCTTAGATGAGCTTGTTCTTGTGCACACTCGTGCAAACTATAATTTTAATGCAAACAACGATTGCAGTTAATAACAAACTATGAGATGTATTCTATTTGAATTTACACACATTTTGCGTTGAAGAGAAAAGTTTACAAAAGGTCTGGTATGCTGAAGTGCGATCCACATTTTGCAAGTAGCCACAAAGTCGATTTATCTGAAAAGAATGAATGTTATGTGTTGATTACCTGTGGCCAGCCGACGAAAGATGGTCAAATAAATGTTGAGATGACGTATGGAGGAGATCCCATATTAGCTGCCTATCTCGTTGAAAGCGCTTCAACAATGATGGATGTAGAGCTATGACACATCCATCTCTCGAAGAACTCAAGTCCTGGTATAAGGGACATGAGAAACAAATTTTTGCTGATTATTTTTCTTTTTTGAAAATTCCTTCGATTAGTACCGATCCTGCCTATGAAAAAGAGGTTCATCAAGCTTCTGATTGGGTCAAAAACTACCTAAAAAATATCGGTTTTAAAGCAGAGTTCTGGCAAACGGAAGGACATCCCGTTGTATTTGCCTCTCATATTGTCGATCCTTCTCGGCCTACCGTCCTCATTTACCACCACTACGATGTACAACCAATTGACCCGATTGAAAAATGGAAATCACCTCCTTTTGAGCCTGAATTGCGAGAGGGGTTTGTCTATGCACGTGGGGCCTCGGATAACAAAGGGCAGTGTTTCAATACACTCACAGCACTGAAGGCCGTTTTTGAGCTTTGCAAAAAAGTAAATCTTAACATCAAACTTTTCATTGAAGGTGAAGAAGAATGTGGAAGTGAAGGGGCCCTTCAGATGGTCCGAGAAAAAAAAGAGGCCCTCAAAGCTGATTACCTTCTCGTTGTCGACATGGGAATTCCTGCAGCAGACATTCCAGCAATTACAATCGGGCTGCGGGGCATTTTAGCAATGGAAGTGAAGTGCACAAACTCTAAGATCGATCTTCACTCAGGGATGCATGGTGGCATTGCGCTCAATCCGAACCGTGCTCTGATCCAGCTCCTGGCCAAGTTGTGGGATGTCAATGGCGTTGTGACAGTTCCAGGATTTTATGATCAGGTGACGGTTCCGACCAAAGAGGAGCTTAAAGAGTGTAATCAAGACGTCGATCTTAAGTATCTGGAAAAACAATTTGGGATCAAAGCCTTCCAGGGGGAAGGAAACTATTCACTCTGGGAATCGAACACCATCCGTCCGACACTCGAGATCAACGGGATTGCAGGGGGTTATGCAGGCACAGGATTTAAGACGGTGATCCCTTCTCAGGCGGTTGCAAAGGTCTCTTGTCGTTTGGTCCCCAATCAAGATCCTCTAAAAATTGCTGAAGCGATCCAGAAGTTTTTGAAAAAAGAGGCTCCTAAGGGTCTTGAAATCGAGGTGACCCACGACCACGGAGGGAAACCAATTCGGACGTCACCCCACACAAAGCTTGCACACCTTTGCTCTGATGCGTATGCTGAGGTCTTTGGAAAACCGTGTCAAAAGATCCTCTGCGGTGCGTCAATCCCGTTAGTGGTTGATTTAGCCGATGCAGTCGGGGGAGAAGTGGCAATGATTGGAGTCGGTCTCGATTCCGATGATATTCATGCTCCTAATGAACATTTTGGAGTGGACCAACTCCAAAAGGGATTTTTGACGATGGGATCAATTTTAGGGAGATTGATGCAATGCTAAGATGGATGGGTGTTGTTTTAGGAGTGTTAACAATTGTTTGGGTCATTTTGCAGAGAGACATGATTTCTTGGAGCTCCCTCTGCGCAGGTGTTGCCGTTGCATCGGCTCTTGTTGTTATTTTGTACAAAGCAGAAAAACCCCTTCCACCTCCCACGAATGAAAAGCTTGAATGGCAGATGAAACTCGATGAAGCACAGGCGCAGGCCTCTCAAACCATCGACGGGTTAAACCGTGAAGTTCAAAAGATTGAGCAGAAGAGAATCCGTACGGAAGAGAGGTGTCTCTCGTATCAAAAACTAGTCGAAGTTCATCAGCAAGAGATTGAAAAACTAAGACATGAAAATCAGGTGGTCGCCGAGCAGCTGATTCAGAAAGAGAGAAAGCTCAGCGAGCTTGTTCTCTCTAAAATGGAACCGGACTTATTTGATACTCAAAGAAGACATACAGAAACAGTTAATCGAGAACTCAAAAAACAATTGACAGAAGCCAAGAGCGAATTGGCAAGAAAGAAAAAAAACGTCATGCCAGAGTTAGAATCTCGTGACCTTCTTTCGTGATTAAAACCGTGTGTTCCCACTGAGCGCTCGGTTTCCCATCGGATGTTCGTGCCGTCCACTGATCAATCGGATCAATTACTCCTGAACGAACCCCAGCATTGATCATCGGCTCAATAGTGAAAGTCATTCCTTCGACTAAGGGGATGGAAATATTATTATAATGGTGAGGAACCTGGGGCGGCTCGTGGAATTCAAGGCCGACTCCGTGTGCGACGAATTGATTTACAACTGAGCAGCGATGTGCCCTGGCGTAATCTTCAATCACTTGACCAATCTCAGAAACTAAGACTCCCGGCTTTAAAACTTCAATAGCCCTTCTTAAACACTCTTTTGAAACATCAACGACCCGTTTTTTCTCTTCATCGACAGGGCCAATCATCACCATGGCACTACAGTCGCCATAAAACCCGTCTAGAATGCATGCAACATCGATATTTAGGATATCACCCTTCTGCAAAGGTCGATCGTCAGGAATGCCATGGCAAATCACTTCATTCAGCGATGTGCAGATTCCTTTTGGAAAGGGAGGTTCACCATACCCAAGTGAAGCAGGAATCGCGCCGGCTTTGCGGTGGAGCTCTTCTGCAAATCGATTTAGTTCATTAGTCGTAACGCCCTCGAGCGCTTTTTCGCACGTTTTTTTCAAAATTGTTGCTGCCAAATGACACGCATTTCGGATCCCTTGGATTTGCTCGGGAGTTTTCAGAAAAATGCCGTACCGTTTCTTGTAGTCACGCGCCAGTGTTTTAAAATCGTGAGCAGGTTGGATCGGATAATGACATTTCTTCCATTTATTTCCGCTGCCACACCAACAAGGGTCGTTTCGTTCAGTCATAATTTACGTACTTTAAAGTTAATCCATGCGCCGGCGCCGTCATTCCTGCCGCTGTTCTATCTCTTTTCTCTAGCAGAAGCCGGACTTCTTCTAAAGAGAGCATCCCACAACCTGCATACACGAGCGTTCCGACAATATTTCGAACCATTTTATAGAGAAAATGGTTTCCTGCCACCCGAATTCTTAACCGATCATTCACCTCTTCAATTTCTATCCGAAAAACCTCACGGTGGTTGTCTTCTTGTCGCTCATTTGTCAGCGCAGAAAAGTCGTGCTTGCCGATCAAAAATTGGGCCGCTTCTCGCATCTTCTGGACATCAACCGGCTTCACAAAGTGCCACGAAAATTTTCGATGAAAGGGGAGTTGGGTCGGCCCCAAACAAACCGAATAATGGTATTCTTTACCTCGAGCCTCCAAAGTCGGATGGAAAGAATTGGACATCTCCTCAATCTTTAAAACCCGAATATCTTCCGGAAGAAGTCCATTACAACCTCTCAGCAGTCTTTCGATGCTTTTCTCAGTGAAAAAATTGACCACCTGACCTTCAGCATGAACCCCTGCATCGGTGCGACTGGCTGCCTGGAGTTTGACGGGGTGTTGTAGAATCTGTTCTAACACCTTTTGAAGCTCTTCCTCAACACTCGGGCCCATTTCGGTCTTTTGCCAACCCAAATAAGCCGTCCCGTCATAAGCCAATGTCATTTTAATGTTTTTCATAGAGACATTTTATCAATTTTATCCTAACCTTTCTACCTATGATTTCTGCAGATTATGTTATCGATGAGGGGAGTGACTGGAAAATTTCGATTCCCCAACAAAGGCTAGCTTCAAATTCTGTTTTGATAGAGCGGAAAGGAGATAGCAACTCCTCCGAGCTTTTCTCCATGATGCAAAAAGTTGTTAGGCTTTGGGAGAAGCAAGGAATTTCAAATTATTTAGTTTACAAATCAAGCCAAGAAACGGGCTGGGAAATGGTTCCGTATTCTGGAAATCCCGCCTCAACTTGGGATAAAATTCGCGCCTTTGGTCGTCAATTTTTGGTGCTCAGCCGAGTGACCTTTGGTCGGGCTGAATTTTCTGCCCAAGTTTCTGAAAAACCAACACCCCTAGTAGCGACTGTTCAGAAGGTTGCCCAAGATGCCTTTTGTACAAAATCGGTCATCGATTCCCAGCTTATTTGGGAAGGAAAGCACATCTGCGTTCTTTATAACTATGCGCCGATTGGACAAGAAGGTCTCCATTATTTGCTTGTCCCCAAAGCTCACCGTGAAAAGTTCACGGAACTTAATCAAGATGAGTTTGATGAAGTGCAACAGTTTGCGGGAGAGCTCATTGATAAATATCCAGGACACCTCTGTTATAGGTATCATAAAACAGGGCTTCTAGCAGGGCAAACGGTTCCCCATTTTCATGAACACGTCGTTTTCATCAGACCTCAGCACGATTTGAAAGGAAAGCTCTCCGTCTTTTATCGGATGGTGATGCCACCGACTCCGCTCAGTTCTGTGGAGCTCAATAAGAGAGTCACCGATCTTAGAGCTTATTTTTGTAAGAACTGACCAAATCCTTCTAAGAACATCTGAACTGACATCATGGTCAAGATAAGACCCATGAGTCTTTCTGTCGCTAAAATACCACGTTTCCCGAGGATCTTTTGAAGGAACGCAGAGGAGAGAAGGATGATCGTTGAAACGGCCCATGCCAAGACAATGGCAGTCATTGTGATGTATGTATCAGGTTGCTGTCTAGAATAGAGGATGATAGCGGCGAGCACTGCAGGTCCTGCAACGAGGGGGATTGCCAGTGGTACAACGAACGGTTCTTTATCTTTGATATCAGTATCAGGATCATGACCTACAGGAAAGATCATCTTAAGGGATAAGAGGAAGAGAATGATCCCGCCTGAGACCAAAACAGCGTATTGCTGGATCTGAAGGGCACTTAAGAGCGCATCCCCGACAAAATGAAAAGTGATCATGACCAGCAAGGCAATCAAGAGTTCGCGAAAAATAATTACGATCTGTCTCTTTTGAGGAATACCTTTCAAAATAGAAATAAAGAGGGGAACATTCCCTACGGAATCCATCAGTAAGAAAAGCGAAAAAGTCATTGCAAGGAGCGACATATTTGTTCTTATATCACTTGGTCGATTCCAATTCAATTGCAGAGATGATCGCTTTGATTTGAGCATCTTGCGCCGGTGATAAAGACGACAGGAATAGAAGAAGATCATCATTTTTCCGAAAGGCAGCTTCTGTCCAATTTGTCGATCCCAAAATTAACTCCTTTTGGTCAATATAAGCCCATTTATGGTGCAGGAGGGGAAGACCTGCACTATGTAGAATTTCAAGACCTACATCTTGGAGTTTTTGCACGCTTTTCTTACTTGCTCCGCGTGCAGTATACCGATCGATGGCGAGTTTGACAGTGACCCCGCGCTCTTTTGCCCGGATCAGCGCATCGATTAGATCGGTTTGAGTTAGCGTGAACATTGCCACAAAAATAGAGGAAGAGGCCCGGTCAATACGATGGACGAGTTCTTGGATTGCAGTCGGGTCGGGTAAAAGCCATAAAAGGCCGTTTTTAAAAGGGTAAGTTTTTGCGGTGGGCGCTTTCAAAAAGTGGGCCATGTCGGGGTCATAAATCCCGACAGAGAGGTTGTCATGTAATTGAAGAGAGGAAGAAGTCATATTTGCCGATCCTAGATAGACAACGGCATCGTCAATAATGACGATTTTACGGTGCATGAGGCCTTTACTTTTAACGACGCTGGGATGGAGGAGAGGTGAGAGAGGCGGCGTTCCTCCGCGTTTGTCATAATAAAGATGGACGGAGGTTCCCCTTTGAGCTTTTTGTTCTAGGATGTTTAAAAGAAGGGGATCTGTTGCTGCATACATCCAAAGATCGACAGAATGGGCGGCATCGTTAAAACTTTTTTTAAGTACAAGGCGTAAATCGTCTCGTGTCTGGTTTGAGTAAATCTGCAAGGGTTTGATAGGTGAAGGAAGGGAGGGAGAAAGAGCCGCTTTGATGCAAAAACTATACAAAGCGGCAAAGCTGATTATTAAGACAACGAGACTAGATTTTCTCGCCACGCGCACGCATTTGGCGAACGACGGCAGAAAAACCTAATTTATCAATCCGACGCATCCCATGAGCGGTCACGTTGATCGTAATAAAACGTTTTTCTTCAGGGTGCCAGAAACGTTTCTTCATCAGATTTGGATTAAAACGGCGTTTCTTAATTCCTGTAACTTTAAGGCCGACCCCTTTCTTCTTTTTCGCGATTCCACGGATGGCATAACTATTACCACGTACAGGGATCTTTCCCGTCACTTGACATTGTCTGGGCATACAAATTCCTCTTTTACAATGGTAGGATATCAAGGATCTACATAACTCTCAATAAAAAGAGTTGCTTCAGAATCAATAAATTGGTAAATACAAATTTTAATTTGATATGAAACATCTTACGGTCGATTATGCTGTGATTGGTTCGGGCCCTGCTGGTCAAAAAGGGGCTATTCAGGCTGCCAAGCTTGGGAAAAAAGTTGTTGTCGTTGAAAAAGAGGAGCATCCCGGGGGTAACTCTTTAAATTGGGGAACGATTCCGTCGAAGTCTTTACGTGAAGCGATTTTGGATTTAACCGACTTTTATGAGCGAAGCTTTTACGGCAAGAATCTGAGTGAAAAAGCGATTTCGATCAATGATCTTAACTATCGCCTGAACATTGTCTTAGAAGAGCAGCGGAAATTGATTTTACGGCAGTTTGAAAAAAATAAGATCGACTATCTCCATGGAAGAGCCCGCTTCACCGATCCGTTTCATTTGGAAATTTTGGATGCAAGTGGGAATCCCATTTTGCATGTTGAGGCTGAAATGTTTTTGATTGCAGGAGGATCGAAGCCGCGCAATCCTTTACATGTCCCTTTTGATCATGAGGTCATTTTAGATTCAACCCGTCTTCTTAAAATCGATCATCTTCCAAAAACTCTGCTGGTTTTAGGCGGAGGAATCATTGGTTCAGAGTATGCTAGTTTTTTTGCGGCTCTCGGAACAGAAGTGACAGTGGTTGATAAGAGAGATCATCTCCTTCCGAGCTTAGACGTCGAAATTGGGCTCCATCTTCAAAAAGCGTTAGGAACGTTGGGTCTGAAGATGATGGGCCGCAAAGAACCAAAAGAGATCAAGCGAGTTGGAAAACATGCTGAAGTAAAATTTAATGACGGAACCGTTTTAGAAGCCGAAATGGTTTTATATGCTTTGGGTAGAGAAGCAAATGTTTCCGAACTCCAGATTGATAAAGCGGGGATTAAAGTCGATGCGAAAGGGTTTATTCCCGTGAATGCTCTTTTCCAAACGGAGATACCTCATATTTATGCGGCAGGTGATGTGATTGGTGGGCCGTCGCTTGCTTCAACGAGCATGGAGCAAGGAAGGCTAGCTGCCTGCCATGCTTTTGGCGGGCAGACACATGAGTTTCCTACGTTTTACCCCATCGGGATTTATACGATCCCTGAAATCTCCTCGTGTGGTTATACTGAAGAGCAACTCAAAGAACTCGGCTTCAAATATGAAATCGGCAGAGCCTATTATTACGAGATCGCACGAAACATTATTGTCGGCAATGATCCTGGAATGTTTAAGATTTTGTTTCACCGGGATACACTTCAAATTTTAGGGATTCATATTATAGGGCGCGCAGCAACAGAAGTGATTCATATCGGACAAATTGCGATGAGTTTTAATGCCCGGATCGATTATTTTATAGATCAAGTGTTCAATTATCCGACGTATGCTGAGGGGTACCGTATCGCAGCGCTCAACGGAATTAACAAACTTAGGAAGTAAGCATGCCCATTATTGATATATCAGATGTCAAAGAAAACGAAGCTCCTGAATCAACTGTTGAAACTTCAAAGGACCGTTTTTTCTCTTCGATGACAGCGCGCGTTCTCTTTTTCTTACTACTCATTGGTGATCTTGCCTGGGCTGCATGGACTCTTTGCAAAATGGCCGTGTTGGTTCCACTCTTTTTGATCACATTTGGAAAATTTAAGAAACAAATTCAGAAAGGATGGCTTGCCATGAAAAGGGCAGGTGTCTGTGGAATTTCACTGGTTATAGCGCTCTTTAGTCCTGCACTGGGCATCATGGTTGCTTGCACGTATTTTCTGATGTACGACAAATCTGGAATCCAAGATGTGGTTCCTCGATCACTTCAAGATCAATTTCAAGAGTTTTTGAAAGAATCTAAATAATGTCATATACTTCTTTGAAGTATGAACTTATGCCAGCCTCTTCAGACAGCGATTGAAGGTTATGTTCCTGATCTTCCTAAAGATGTTGTCTGGGGATGTGTCAAAAGTGTCGGCTATTCATTCACTGTCTCTATCATCATCACGCAAGGAAAGGTTGAAGTAGGTCTCCAATCAGCTTACTTAAGTGCCGTGGCTGTCGTAATTTATGCTGTGATGATGGTTGTGATCAAGCGCCTTGTTGATAAAGGACCGTATGAGGCGTTTTTCTTAAGTTTTAGTGGTGTGTATTTGGTCAGTGAGAAGGTGGGACCCCGCTTTTCATTCACGACAACTCTGTTTGCAACAGCGCTTCCTAATCTGCTCAAAAAACCGATGACGCAAACGCCTCTTTTTGGCATCATTGTTGTTTAATTATGGCGTCATTCTTCGAATATGGTCCTCGCTTTATCCAGAACTACCAGAGAAATTTGAACTCGTGGATACCTGAAGTCCCACCTGATGCGCTATGGGGTTCAGCAAAAAGTTGTATCGCTTCGCTCGCTGGTTTCAGTTTTGATCACAAAAGGCAACGTTCTCGCAGGTCTTAAAGCGGGAACCGTGGCGTGTGTGGCATCGGTTGTTCACACTGTTGTACTCACGGTCATTGTCAAATTGATTGCCATGTATGAAGTCACTCTTAACGCAGAGAACTGGAGTTATATTCCCCATGGAGTTTCACTTTTCAGTCTTTTTAGCTCGTACCTTTATGGTCGAAAATGGGGAACGTCTCTGTTGTGGACACTCCCCTCAACTGCCTTACCTTACATGATCACTCAGCCTCAAGGGAGCAATCGTCTCTCAACGCCTATCTTTGTCACCGTCGTTTATTAAACATCAGTGTATCCTACAGGAGGAGTATCACCAAAATGGTGAGGAGACAGCGGCTGTGTTGACAAAGAAGAATTAACTACGACATTCGAAGTCGCCGAATTAACTCTCACTGTAATCGCTGAGACATTATCGTTGCTTCCTTTTTTATTTAGCGCAAAAAGGGCAATCCTATCGGCTAAATTGATGGAAGGGTTGTTCCAACTAGGCTGAATCACCTGATCGATCAATTCTTGCAGCGATGCAAAGTCAAAAATGCCGTCGCATCCTAGCATGATTAAATCACCTTCTTCCAGCTGGAGTAAGGAGCAATCAGGCTCGTGAGAAATAGCAGTTTTCCCATTATGCAACATTAGGGTATCACCGAAAGAACAGGCAAGATTCACCCCTTTTTCTGGAGGGAATCGTCTATGTTTAGCAGAACGCTCTGACCACTTTGCAAAAACTGGAGGCTCTAGGACTTCTTTTGCTCGCTCGACACAAGCAGGTGTGGCCCAATTATTTTGTGTTGAAAGAGGGATGGCGTGAATTTTCTCATCTCTCATTCGAAATACAACGGCTTCAGAGTCTCCCACTGTTGCGACATGGAAATAGCGGGTAATTTTTTCAAAAAATCCGATAACCGCTGTCGTACCAGCAATCACAGGAGGCATTTTTGTCTGTACATGATCGGCCCACGCTTTAAAGGCTTTTTGGGTATTAAAGTGATGATCCTGAATAAATTTCGGAAGTTCTTTTTCAACGGAATCGGCGACAATTTGCGCGATTTCTTCACCGACTTGTGGAAGGCCTTCCTGAAGTTTGACCGGGTCAAGGATGCCGTGCCCATCACAGATGGCAAAGATATCTCCATACGGGGTTGAAATAATCACATGCTTATCTTCGTTGACAGCTCGTTTGCCTGTATACGTGCTATGATGGGGGGCAAGATGCACCCGATCTGCAACGCGAACAGGTGATCTAATAGGAAGAGCAGCGGCTGTTAAGGAATGGTCCTGGGCTGCTTGCTGCACTCTTGCCGCCATCCTTTCCTCTACGGGCGTCATCCTAAACGGGAAAGCTGCTGCATTTTGCTGATAACCCATGACCGTATGGGCTCTTACAAGGGGAGTCCTATCATAGGTTGTAGGAGGGATGGGTTGGCTCATAAAAACCTCCTTTTAGACTTTAAATGTGAGCATGTTTTTATCTTTCATCTCAAGATGAACCGTTTGCTCAGAGAGAATTTCTCCCTTCAAAACTGCAGATGAGAGCATGTTCACGACTTCGTTTTGGATCAATCGCTTTAAAGGACGTGCTCCGTAGTGAGGGTCGTACCCTTTTTCGGCCAGGTATTTTAAAGCTTTTTCATCCCATTCCAGCTTGATATCGCGCTCAAGCAGCCGTTTTTGAACCTGTTTGAGCTGGAGCGTCACAATCGACTCCATGTCTTTCTCTTGGAGGGGGAGGAAAGGGAGGATATCATCTAAACGGTTGAGAAACTCGGGTCTAAAGTGTTTTTTCAAGATCGGTTCGACAGTCGCTAAAATTGCTTCCTTTGACTCATTTTTGCTGTCGAGGAGCTCTTGCGAGCCTAGATTGGATGTCATGATAAACAAGCTGTTTTTGCAGTTGACGGTTCTCCCTTTGCTGTCGGTCACACGACCATCGTCAAAGATTTGAAGGAGGATGTTAAAAACATCAGGGTGAGCCTTTTCGATTTCATCAAGTAAAATAACGCTGTAGGGATGACGACGGATCGCCTCTGTGAGTTGTCCTCCTTCGTCATACCCGACGTAACCTGGAGGGGAGCCGATCAACTTGGACACGGAGTGTTTTTCCATATACTCCGACATATCCAAACGGATGAGAGCCTCTTCCTGATTAAAAAGCTGGCGAGCAAGAGCTTTAGCAAGTTCTGTTTTGCCAACACCGGTAGGTCCCACAAAGAGAAAGGCTCCGATCGGACGTCCAGGATCGCTAAGCCCTGCGCGGGATCTACGGATTGCTTCACTGACGGCTGTCACGGCATACGGCTGGCCGACCACCGATTCTTCGAGTGTTTTCTCCAGGTGGAGGAGTTTGGAAGCTTCCCCTTCTAGCATTTTTTGCACCGGAACACCGGTCCATTTCGAAACGATTTGAGCAATGAGTGGCTCGTCGACTTCTTCCTGAAGAAGTCGCTCTTTTTGAGATCCTAGTTTATTCTGCGCTTCTTCGATCTCTTTTTTAAGAGCTGGGATTTTTCCAAATCGAATTTCGGCGACTTTGTTGTAATCACCACTGCGCTCGGCTTCTTCTTCCTGGAACTTAAGCTGCTCGAGTTTTGTTTTTTTCTCTTTCAAAACTTCGATCATCTTTTTCTCTTCATTCCACCGAGCACGTAGGCCACTGAGCTCTTCTTTCAGCTCGCTGATTTCACGAGCGAGTTTTTCCATTTCTCCTTTTGCAGCAGGAGTGTCTTCTCGTTTGAGAGCCTCTTGTTTAACAATGAGAGAGGCAAGTTCGCGCTCTTTTCGGTCGATAGGTAGAGGAAGGCTGCCAAGTTGCATGCGGATCATGCTGGCAGCTTCGTCAATGAGGTCGATCGCTTTATCAGGAAGTTGACGATCGGAGATGTAGCGGTGCGATAAAAAGACGGCGGCATGGAGAGCGCTTTCTGTGATCCGCACTCCGTGGTAGTTCTCATATTTTTCACGCAGGCCGCGCAAAATGGCAATCGCATTTTCAAGAGTGGGCTCCTCAACAAGAACAGGCTGAAAACGACGTTCAAGAGCAGCATCTTTTTCGATATATTTTTGGTATTCGGCGAGCGTTGTCGCTCCCACGCAGTGAAGGGTTCCACGGGCCAGCGCCGGTTTTAAGAGATTGGCGGCATCCATCGCTCCCTCAGTCGCACCAGCACCTACAAGAGTGTGGATTTCATCGATAAAGAGGATGATATGTCCATCACTTTTTTCGACTTCTTTAAGAATTCCTTTCAGCCGCTCTTCAAATTCACCTCGGTATTTGGTTCCTGCAATGAGACTTCCCATGTCAAGGGCAAAGAGCTGCCTTTCTTTCAAAGAATCAGGGACATCTCCTTGGATGATCCGCTGGGCCAGTCCTTCGGCGATCGCTGTCTTTCCTACGCCTGGCTCTCCGATCAGAAGAGGATTATTTTTTGTGCGGCGTGATAACACTTGCATCGCTCTTCGGATTTCTTCATCGCGCCCAATCACAGGGTCGAGTTTTCCTTCCTTGGCCAGTGTTGTGAGGTTTTTGCAATATTTGTCGAGTGTTTGCAGGCTTTGTTCCGCTGTAGGGGAGTCCATATGTGTATCTCCTCGAATTTCTTTGATTTTCTGTTCGACATCATGAAGGGAATTAAAAGGTTCTTTTCTTTCCTTCCAAAAAGCCCATAACAGGTGATCGGTGGCAATGTACGAATCGTTCCACTTTTTAGCGAGAGCTTGCGCTTCTTGGAAAATCGTCTGCAGCCCCATTGAAACCGTCGGTTCTTTAGGAGTCCCTTGATAGGTTGGAAGTTTTTTGAGTGTCGCTTGGAGCTTTTTAAGGATCTCTTCCCGATTTAAATGATTCGATTCGGCAAAGGAAGAGAAATAACCTTGAGGATCTTCAAATAAAGCCTCTAAAAGATGGGCCTCGTTCACTTCCGTGTGATGGAAAGATTGTGCCTTTTCGAAGGCAGTTTGTAGGGCTGTTTGGACTGCTTCAGTGAATTGTGGCGTCATCTTAGATAAAAAGATTAACACCAAAACTGTAACCTGACAAGGGCAACGAAAATGTTTACTTATATCTGGTAAATTTTTAAGATGTCAGCCCCTAACAAAAGGAAAAATTGAATGGCATTAAGTCCTGTGACCGCTGCAACAAAATTCATCATCCAACTTAAAGAGAAACGGACGTGCTCAAAAGATGAAGGGAGAAAATTGTGTTTCCAGCTTGTAGAATGGATTCAAGATCCGACGCATCCTGACTACTACGAAGCAGCGACATTACCTTTTTTTCTAGCGCAGAAACTTCTAACATGCGGTCTAATTACGCGAGATGATTACAATGCAATCCGTATAAATGCTGCCAAAGTCATTCAACAGACGAGACCCGAACCTGTTCCAAAACCGACCTCAACCCATCATGATATTTGTGTACAATGGAACGCTTTTTTAAAAGATTCACAAGCGACAAGAGAGCAGGGTCTGGATCTGTTTGAGAGGTTGATTCAGTGGATTTCTGTTAGTAGTAAAGGAGAGTACGATGGATCGACAATCACGATTTTCTCCATGGCACTAGAGTTAGAAAAGAAAGGGGTTACACCGGAAGAGAAAGATATCTTATTTAACCGTGCCTTTCAGGTGATTCTAAAGGATCCCGAACAGCCAATCGAAAATCGTGATTTAGTGGAATTTTTACGCAACCGTAAGATTCAAGTTCATGTAAGGGACGTTACTTTACTGCAATAAGTTCTGCTACAATTTTTATTTTTCGAGATCGGTGCATGGAGGGGGCACCGGTTGAACTAAAGAGATCACGCGCGCTCTAATATCATCTTTGGTCGGTGTGATCAACACTCCGCTGGAGTTCACTTCTCCAAAGAGGTGTTTAACCA
This sequence comes from uncultured bacterium, assembly GCA_964571465.1. Taxonomy (GTDB): domain Bacteria; phylum Chlamydiota; class Chlamydiia; order Chlamydiales; family Rhabdochlamydiaceae; genus PALSA-1444. The sequence goes on along the minus strand of CAZNAR010000001.1, from coordinate 385,976 downwards.
TTCCCTTTATCTGATTCTGGTCTTGATGAAGGACTCGATGCTGGTTTTCAGCTTCAAGAAGCCTTCTTTCGATTGAACGTTTCGCTTTATGAAATTGGTCTTCCCAGTCTTCAGGTTGCTCTATGAAATTACGGTAGCTAGCTAAGCTGGCACTATCCTGGTCTCTCAGAATCATTTTAAGAGTGTAGGGGGATAGAGCGTCGGTCAAGTATTTTTGAAAGCTCTTGAATCTAGGAGTCCCAGAATCTTTGGTAAAAAAGTAGTCGCACGCTCTTAGGTAAATGCCCGCAAGCTCCACGTACAATTTAAATTCTTCGTCAAATTCATCGGTATCAGGTTTGAGAGTTTCAAGGGTTGATTGACAATCAAATAACTCATCAGCTGCATCTTTAAGATGCTTCAGCACAATAAGCTGCTTTTGCAAATTAGGAATCGCTCTTTCAACCAGGGATCGATAGTGTTTTTGTAGCAATAGCAGAGCTTGAGTAGGGACTAGATTGTCTATGCTGCACTCATTTGCAAGTGTATCTTCTGTCAGTCTTAAGTGTCGTTCGAGGTGGCTATCAAAACGGTTTGAATCTCTAGGGTTGTCATAGGTCGCATTTCTGACCCGTTCTGTACTCGTCCCAATAAACGTTCCTTTTCTCTCATGCCTTGACAAACGAGAAACAATTTTGGAAAGAACTTGCACACGTTCTGATTTATCGTTCGAACAAAGAGCTTTGATATCTGTTTCGATCAGTTTAAAACGCGTGATTAAATATTGTTGGTCTGCTTGTTCTAATTGCCCAAAAGGTTTGTCAGATAATCGGTTAGAAATCATGGGGAGAATGTCGTCATAAAGAGTCGGGGAGAGTGCCGCATGAGCCGCTTCACAACCTCCACATGTTGAATGGGCTCCATTCAAATATGTACGACCTCGCCATGTTGTGCAGTTGAAAGAATGGGTCAGACAAAACCGAAAAAGAGACCCAAAAAGACGAGCTGCAACCTTATTCACTGTGTGATCAGTTTCAAGAATGTCACAGTCATGTTCTTCGTCCCGCACGCGACTTGCAGTCTCTTGAGGGTCTAATGCTTTTCTAGAAGTCAATTTTACAGGGGTTCGTAACTGGTTTAACTCATGCATTTTCTGGGTTTTTTCTCGTAAACCGTAACTATTTGAGTTAGATATTGTTGTAGCAGGAGATGTCGGTATCATAATTGTGATTAAAATATTTATTAATTTTTAAATCTTTAAAAACGTAAACTTATACTTTATTGTGATATTGTGTGCAACAATCTTAATAAGGTATAATTAATAGTTTATTATAAAGGCGTTTGAGAAGAGGGTTGTTTGGGGTTCGGAGCGCGGACTTGCTTGGCCCGTACACTCACTCCAGAAAGTGTATTAGTTAAGAGAACTGGATACATCGGATCATTACTGGGGGTCACTGTCATGTTGATTGGGGTAAGCCAGAAGGTCGTTTTTGACCTATCTGATGGGGCAATTTCATAAATCGAGCCGTCGCTGAGCTGGAGCTGTGCGCCATTTTGAAGGTTTTGTTGAAGAGTAAGATTCGCTGTTGAAGTCGCTGTTTTTAGGATAAATTTATCGTTCATCCATTTTTCGAGCTCTTGTTTTTGGACTTCTGTTAGTTGTGAAATTCCTGTTTTCTTTTGCTCATCCGTTGACATCACATCGCTTAATTTGATCAGCCCTAAAAGCTTATCAGAATTGAGAACGGCAAAAAGAAAAAGAGCAAGAGCGGGTACAGCACGGATCAGTTGCATAGTTAACCTTTAATCGTCTTTTAAAAAAAAGAACTGTTTTATTCAATGACGAAATGACGCAAGTGATGACGGAGGCCTCGAAGTGCAGGACTTTTATGATCACGAGCCTTCAAGATCGATTCTGTCACTTGGAGGTGTTTCCACGCTTTATTATAGTCGAATCTTTGAGCTGCAATCGCTGAGATATAATACTCAACTACCGAGTTGCGGGGATCGACTTGGTGGTATTTTTCCAGAATTGTCTCTGCTTCAGCATAACGTCCAAGTTGCAGCCATGAGACGGCCAGTTGCAAAAGACCTGCTCGAAAACGGGGATATTTTTTGATTATTCTAGCGAGAATTTTCTGTTTATCAAGAATCGATTCGCGCGTCTCATCGACATGAAGGAAAACAGCTTTAATACCTTCAACGTCGACATTCCCATTGAGATAATCATCGGCCATTGTTTCAGCGGAGACGGCCCAGTCAAATGTATAGTTACGGAGTTTCTCAAGAAGGGCTTTTCCCTCTTTTTTCTTTCCGACAAAGACAGAGTTAAGCCCCATGAAGAGATTTAAGAGAGGGTCATCGCCGACATAGGGGCGAGCTTTTTCATAGAGCTCTAATGTTTTGACATAGTCATTGATCCCCCATGCCACGGAGGCTTGGTTGATGTAAGCAAGGCCGATGACCTCTTTCATATTTCTCTCTTGGAGCCTGCGGGTATCGAGTCCCAAATAGGTATCGGACGGAAGATTAACACCTCTTGCTGTTGTTTCGATATTCGTGACTTTAACGCCATTGCGGTAACGGACATAGATGTGGCCTGGAGGTGTAATGATTTCCAGAGGGAGGCCAATCCGTTGCGCCAGACAAAGGTAGAGAATCGAGACTCCGAGGCAAACCCCTTCCCGGCTATCCATCACAGAGGGAAGAAAAGTGTACAAATCGATATCTTTTGCATAAATCGAGTGTGGAGGAAATCGAAACCGCATCTCTTGGAAAATGAAATTATTGATCTCCCGCACTTGATCTTCGTGTGTTGCTGACTGAGGAAGACGGGCTCTGATCTGAAGCGCCATTAAGTCAAGGCCTGCTTCATACTGACGGATCTCCTCGACATTTTCATTAAACTGTTCAATGAGAAGCCCGCGGCTTAAGTCGATCTCGTGTGGCTCAAGCTCCAGGAGTTGATTCCGCGTCCAGATGAGATGCCCTTTCAGGAATCGATTGGGAAGTTCTTCAGCGAGTTTTTCAACGGCAGCCAGCTGCTCCGGTAGTAATTTGGCAGGTTTGTCAGAGTGATCCCGTGTGATCAAGGTTATGAGAGGTTGAATATCAACAGGTGGAAGAGCAAGGACAGTTTTCTTAGGATCGATTTTCCCCCCCGATAAGAGATGCCATGCATGGGCGAGCGCTTTTTTCCCCTCCTCTGTTTCAGGGTGAACTTCGTAGAAAGCAAGATGTTCGGCCACAGAAAGAGGATCTAAGCTTGAAAGACGTGTTTTGAGGATGGGATTTTCTGCGGAGAGAAGGCAGGGGACAATTAAAATAAAGAATAGTCTCTTCATTTTTTAGATCATAACAAAACTTACTTCTTTTGAATATCGAAGATCGAAGGGCCCGTTTTTTGGAGGTTGGCCCCACGCGAGGGGATCTGACCTGTTTCAAGGGCTGTTTTCCATGAAAACGCGCGGTCCAGAAAGAGTTCAAGAACATCGGCCAGCACTTCACCATTGAGCCTGTTAAGGGATACATATGTAAAAAAAGCGAGCTGGTTATTGCGCGGGCTATAGCAGAAAGTTCCAACACGAGGGAAAAGATTATTTTCTTTTAGGGACTCAGTTAAGATTTTTTCTCTAAATTTTCCAGGAGGAAGGTCGCCAATAAAAGCAGCGAGAAGAATACGGTCTTTATTTTCTTCTTCTTGGAGTTGCAAATGCATGACATTATTGACATTGAGAGAGCAGCTCCGATGTTGATCAGGATGAAGAGGGACATCAACGAGATCTGAAAGTTCAGCCAGCACAATTGCAAATTTATCCATATATACCCACACTCCTAAATAAAATGACATTGAAACAGCGGCGAAAACTCCTGCGGTTCAACGATCATAAAGCGCGCTGTATTAATTCAATACAGCTAGCTTTATGATCGTTGAACCCCAGGGTTTTGGCACTGTTTCAATGTCGTTTTATTTAGGAGTGTGGGTATTACTTTTTTTTCTTTTTCTGTTCGTCTTCTTCGAATTTCTCTTCAAGCTCTTCGAGCGTATCCATAAAACACATGAGCAAGTCTTGTCGGTGCCGCTCATCTCGGAAAAGGCGAGGAGCAACCTGTCGCATCGCGTCGCGGTATTGGAGGTAGATGATCATCTGAGCGACGGTCTCGTCGGCAATTCCAAGTTGATGGGCCAGCTGGAGAGCTTTTGCTGTACTCGGGTACCGTTCGAGAAGGAATTTCACAAAGATTCGGGCGAGAAGATCGAATGTAATACGAGGAGGTAGAACAAGTCCTTGTCTGTCAAAGGAGCTTGTGATGAGGTTCATGCGAGAGAGGAAGTAACGATAAATTCCCAAAATTGCTTGCATATTGCGCGTTTCTGACATCATCCGCTGGAGCTCTTCTCTTGTGATAGAGGGTCCTTTGGCTTTCACATCAGCTCCAAGAGAGTGGAGCATGAAGTCGATGACGACACGCATTTTGTCGAGAGGATAATTATTAGAAAGCTCTTGGAAAAGGGTGACTGCATCACGGGGATTTCCTGTCAGATTGCGATACAAATCGCGTAGAGCAGTCGGTGATCCAAGACCTTGCGATGAGAAGTTACGGGCTTGAATTCCGATGTTCCGGCCTGCTCGTACTTCCCTTTCACTTGTGCGATAAAGTTCGTCTTTGGCCATCTCAAGGGTGTGCCGCATGTCGATGTCGGCGGTCTCCATCAGGAAGTCAATCGCTTCATCCACTAAGGCGACATCGAGATAAACTTGCTTCAGTTTACGTAAGATGTCATCAGGGGAATCTCTTCTAGAAATACGGGCCCGGATTGAAAGGAGAGTTCGTGCTTGGAGTTCAGGATTTTTCCGTTGGTATTCTTCAGCTGTTTCTTGAAGCTTTTCGACAGCCTTGATCTCTTCGTCCTCTTCTTCTTTTTCAGCTTTAGAGGCTTCATCAGGCTTCGTCTTTTCTCGCACCCTTCTGTCAAGTGTTTGGAAATTACGAGATAGGGCCATCGGATTCCAGGCGTTTAAGTCGCCCCACTCTTGGAACTCTTCCCGTGCCGATTCTTGCACAAGGGAGTATTGCAAAAGCTTTTGCGCTTGTGCCTGCTTAATGGATGTTTGTCTGGCGGCCGCCTGCTGGCTGACCCCCTGGACACTCGGTACTGACGGTTGATCCGACATACCCTTCACATACCACGAGAGACTAAAAGATTAAAATTATTTATTTACATAGTTGGGGGTGAATGCTCCTCATCACAGACTGGCCTACCAATTTAGGAGCAGGAACTTTTGCTTGATCCAGGGCGGTTAAAGCGCCTTGGTAAAGGTTTTGGAATTCGTCATTCGGGTCGGGCGCAGCAAAGCACAAATATTCTGCATAAAGAAGGGCCTGCTTTAGAACGAGGTCTTTCCCTCGAATGATATCCGGTACTTGTGATTTTCTTGTATTATTTAAATTCTGAAATAATGCAAGAAATTCACCTCTTTTATTGCTCCAATTTTTGGAATGTAAGATGTGTGGTGGTTGAATTGGTAGAAGAGCTTGCAAGTGTCGAATCCAATTTTTCACTTCGCCGGATTTAGCATCAAGTGAGGCATCTTTTAGAAAGTCAAATAAGATATGAACATAGATTTGGCCCACATAGTGTTCTATCCAAGGCTTGGGAAAAGAGGTGGTTGTTTGAGAGAGCATCCCCTCTCGGAATCTCACGATTTCTGAGTCTTGACTTTCTATTAAGAGCTTAAGGTAAGCATTTCCACTTCGAATCGTTAACCCGAAAGTCGGTTTTAGGGCCATGAGTCTTTCACAAACATCCTTAAATTGAGTTGTAAAGGCCAGTTTGAAGAGCTCATCATTAATTGCTTCAGGAGGAATACGACTTAAATACCGTGGCTCTGTGAGAAGCTTGAGAGCAACGCTGGGCAGCGACCATAGATGTAACTTTTGATAATCTGTATCAGATGTGAATCATCTTCAATCTGAATCTCATGTCCTACGTACTGAGGGAGAAGGTTATACTTTTTCTGCTGAATATGTTCGATAAGAGTACTGGATAGTACCGAATTTATAGGCAGGGAAGCAGGCTTCTTGCTTTCTGCCGGTGGGGGAGGCGCAGGAGGAGGGGTGTATGAAAAAGCACTGCTCACAAGTTCATTTCTCAAGGAGATTAAACGGAAAATAAGCCCGAGGGGAACGAGGATAAGACAGGCAATAACTTTGAGGGCGGTGGTATAAAGAGCTTGGGCAACTGGGTCTATTATTTTGATCGAAATGGAGGATGGATTGACAACCGTGACTTCCCGCCCGCCAAAGATCTCACGTGCGTAGGTCAAGCAACTATTAGCTGCTGTATTTGAGAAGAGAGGCGAAGATAGATTAATTTTAGTCGTAATGAGTGTCATGGGGAAAAGTTTACACTTTTCCCCAGAAAAAATAAATGATCTATCTTTAGGAAAGCTGGACTCGACCTAAAGGTTGAATGCGCATTTCGGGCACGATCTCCTGGTAAGAAACCACGGGGAGGTCTGGGAATTCCCCTTCAATCAGCTTACGGACGAACCGGCGGACATCGATAGCAGTCAGGAGGACTGGAGGCTGGCCACCCGAAGGGGTCGGTCCAATGGTAGTTCGCATCGCTTGCATGATCATCTGGACGGAATCGGGGTCCAGGGCGAGGTAGGAGCCGGCTGATGTCTGCTTGATGGCTCCACGGACCATATCTTCGATTTCGGGGTCAAGAAGGTAGACGGCCAGAACCGATTGTCCTTGGGAGTATTTGTAACTGATGTACCGCTTGAGAGAGGAGCGGACATATTCAGTGAGAAGAACAGTATCTTTTTCAGTTTGGGCCCACTCACTTAAGGCTTCTAAGATGGTACGGAGGTCTTTAATCGAGATTTGCTCTTGAACCAGACGTCTAAAAATCTCAGTTAATTTTTGCAGGGGAACAAGACGTGTCACCTCTTTCACGAGGTCGGGATACGATTTTTCAACAAACTCTAAAATGGCGCGGACCTCTTGGATTCCAATGAAATCGCTGGCGTGCATACGGTAGAAATATGAGAGGTGGAGGATCATGACTTCTTGGGCTTTCCAGAACTTGATTCCAGCCTTCTGAAGGACTTCTTGATAGCGGGTATCGACCCAAATGGACGGCTGTCCAAAGATGGTTTTTGTTTGAGTAAATGGGAGGTTGTATTTACGTAAAATATCAGGCAGCTCGTTGACGAGTAAAAAACCGTCAGGGATTTTACCGCGGACAACAGGAACCTCGTTGAGGTAGATAGCATATTCGTCTGATTCTAAATTGGGGGCATCGGTTCGGAGATGGACGCCGGGGAAGCGGACACCTAAATCTTGGTAAAGAGCATGGCGCATTTTTGGCACCATCTCTTCCACAAACGTGGACCCGCCTCGATCTTTTTTGATGAGGACAGATAAGCTTTTGCCCACTTCTAAGATCACAGGAAGTGTCAGAGCATAGTCTTCCGTACGACCTCGAACCATCGTATGCCCATCGACATCGCCGGCAGCTGTTCCTGCTGTGATGGTCCCGTCGGCTCCTTTGGTCGCCGATTTTTTCATTTTATACCAACGGGTCGTTCCAATCGTTCCCAAAAGCAGGGATAAAACGATGAAAATCGTGCGTGGGAAGCCAGGGATAAACGACATCAAGAATAGAACCCCTGCTGCAAGCATGAGCGCTTTCGGTTGACCTAAAAGCTGAGAGCTGATTTCTTGACCGAGAGGAGAATCTTTTTTGTCACTGGAGACACGGGTTGTCACGATACCGGCTGTCATCGAAATCAGGAGGGAAGGGATTTGAGAGACGAGGCCCGAACCGATCGAAAGGAGGGTATAGGTTTGGGCCGCTTGAAGGGCCGTCATCCCGTGCATTGAGACCCCGATAATAAGTCCCCCGATAATGTTAATGACTGCAATCACGATCCCTGCAATCACGTCCCCTTTAACGAACTTCATCGCTCCGTCCATCGCTCCGTACAGTTGGCTCTCTTTTGCCAGGGCAAGACGGAGTTCCCGTGCTTGATTGGAATCGATGATTCCACTACGCATGTCGGCATCGATACTCATCTGTTTTCCAGGCATCGCGTCCAACGTAAAGCGGGCTGCCACTTCAGCGACCCTCTCAGCACCTTTTGTCACGACGATGAACTGAACGATCGTGATAATTAAGAAGACGACACCACCGACGACAAAGTTTCCGCCGACGACGAAGTTTCCAAACGTTTGAATGATGTGACCGGCGTAGGCATATAAAAGAATTTGTTTGGTGGCCGAAATTTCAATCCCCAAGCGGAACAGCGTTGTAATAAGTAGCAGCGATGGAAACATCGACAAATTGACTGCTTTCGGAATGTAGAGAGCAACCATCATCAAAGCGATCGAGACAGTCATGTTGATGGCAATCAAGTTATCCAAAAAGCCTGGGCTGACAGGGATGATGATCATCATGATGATGATGATGACGAAGAACGCTAAGATGACGTCGCTGGATCCGCTGACGACACGGAGCATTTTCTCCCCACCAAGCATGCGTGATAGATTTTGTAAAAAAGCCTTCATGAGCCCTCTTGCGTAAGTACAGAAATTGGAAGAAGTTCAGTTTTTTTCATGTTTTTTTAACTTCAAGACCTTTGTCAGACCATAAAAGAAGGTCTTGAAGTTAAAAAGGCATAAAAAAGATGATCTTATTGCGATTATTATAATTACGCAAGAGGGCTAGAGGAATAAATCTCCCGATTCTTCGTCTTTGAGTCTTTTCAGCCACTGCAGAATCTCTGCCATGGCTTCATAGGTCTCCTCGGGTATATAATCACCTATTTTCCCTTTCTGGAAAAGAGTTTGTGCAAGACCGACGTTTCGCATGATTGGAACGCCCGCTTCTTGGCCGAACCGAATGATCTGGTCTGCGATCGGTCCTTGCCCCATGGTAATGATCTTAGGTGCAGGCTCTTTTTCCTCATGGTATTCGATGGCGACTGCAAGGTGAATGGGGTTGGTGATAATTGCTCTGGCGCGCCGGGCCGACATCGGCCCTTCTTGATAAGCAATTTCTTGAGCTGTTTGTTTCCGGCGGCTCTTAACATGGGGGTCACCTTCGGTATCTCTAAACTCTTGCTTCACTTCAAATTTTTCCATCTTCATTTCTTTGCCGAAGTTATATTTCTGGAAGGCAAGGTCGAAGATGGCAATGATAATAAAGAAGATCCCAACGCGGATAATCACTTTAATTAAGAAATCAGAAAAAACCTGTGCGGCCCCGAGGACGGGGATTCCGGCGGTGGCAACAATTTCGGGGATGCTGTTATAGACCACCGAGTAAATCAAAGCCATCGCAATTGAAATCTTTAAGATAGACTTGATGAGTTCAATCCATGTTTTAAGCTTAAACATGTTTTTGATGTTGGTCACAGGGTTGAGCCGTTTCAAATCGATTTTAAGGACTTCACTAGAGAAAACCGGTCCCACCACTAAAAATGTGACGAGGACACCAACCATTGCTGTAACAATCGCAATCGGGATGCTGCTTTCTAAAATCACCTGCAGCGACTGTCCTAACATCCCGCCAATTCTAGATGAAAAGTCAGTGGTCCCCCCGATACTTTTAAAGCAAGCCACCATGAACCCAGCCATTTGCTGAAACAAATATTTGGTACAAAAAAGGGTCGCGGCAATCGAGGTGACAAATGTGAAAGCAGACGGGAAATCTTGTGACTTGGCAACCTGCCCTTTCTTCCGCGCATCGCGCAGCTTCTTCGGTGTCGCCTTTTCTGTTTTTTCAGCCATGGAGCTTATTTATCACATCTTGGACAAAACTCGTCAACCTTATCCTATTGGAGGCGCGGATTAGTTGACCTAATCAAATCAAGGCAATAAACAAAACAATCAAGCTTTTTGCTTGAAATAGCTTTCAAAAAAGGGTGTATCAATGACTGTAGGAATTTTGAATTTCAGTAATTCTTTATCTGATGGGGTAGAACGAAATTGCGGATAAAGAGGTATTCAATTTCTACTGTCTGTAGCTTCCAGTGCGCGAATGGCTGATTGCCCTTCAGAACTTAAGACCCATTTGGGATTTTGATCTTTTCAGCAAATTCAAGTTAAAGTTCTGCTTTTTTCTCCTCGATAATTTTCTGAGCAGCAGTTGATATAAGGAAAGCCTGTGTCACGGGAAGGGTTCGTTGCCGGAAGGAGAGGTGCAGAAGAGCGTTGTGAGAAATAAAATCTTTTTCATCGGTTTGTCCTCCTTTTAGACAGAAGAAAGGGTAAGCCGATTCGAAAGTTAAAGGCAATTTAGGTTATTTTTTTAATTTGAGAAGGGGTAAAATTTTTCTCACTTATGGCAACAACTTATAAATTAAATCACTATCAGCTGCGCGAGTCTCTCCTCAATTGGAATCAGACACATTCTTTGAACCCTATTCCTGATTTTAGAACGCGCGAAAAAACGGCTTTCGTCTGGTCTAAAACCTACATCACTCTTACCAACGGCGATGTGACTTTTACACAGCTTAATTTTTTTCAGAGAATCTTTCGGTATCTGTGCGGTTGGTATGCAGATACGATTGTAGATAGTGGAACGCGGGCCAAAGTCACGGCTTACATCCACGATCTCCTGTCAACTCCTGCTTTTCAAGAAGTGCTTAAGTTCCATCAACAGATCCGAGCAGCGAGTTTAAAAGGTGATTTCACAGCTCTTGAAATGGCAATGACGCAATTTGGAAAAACGGTGGAAAAGCCTGTTCAAGATGATTTAGATGAGATGATACAAAGAGTAAGAAGCCACCCCACGACAGAAATAGTTGAGCGATTTAAAGACGATTACATTTCAGAGACGTTTTTGAATGAAGTTTTATCACTGGCAGCGGTTCACGGAAAAACACCGCAGAGTGAGCAGATGTGGAAGGGCATTGAAATCGGGCTCCGACAAAACTCGGATGAACAAAGAGGTCAGTTGAATATCGCTCTCTTCCGCGAATTAATTCGGATCATTGAAGGAAATGGGACGCAGGTTAAGGTGCCTAAAACCGAAAGTGATTTGATCACTATTCCCTGTCAGAGAATTGAAGTTACTGACATGATTCAACGGAAGATCAAAGAGGGAATGAAGCCCCTCCGTCTCATTCAGCAGCCTGCATCTTGGGTAGACTATCTCCATAACTATCAATTGCTAGTCCAGTTTAATATTGAACTGACCGAGCTGCGTGAAGAAGTGAAAACAATGCTGCTCGATGAAAGAGCAGGGCTCACAAAGGCATTAGGAGATAAGTTTAGAGAATTAGGAGCGCATGAAGTTTTAATTTCCCAATATTTAGCCGATGAAGAGAGACTAGCTGAGCGACTCTTTTTCCATGCGGAGATTACAAAAGAGGGTTCAGAATTTGCAAGGGTCAGCAGTGAGATTCTAGGCGATATTTCTGCACTTCAAAAAGCGATGGCACTCAAGATCAATGCAGAGTATGAAACTCTACCTAATCGCGGTGGAGGAAATTGCTTTTTCTTAAGTTGTGATCAGCATCTGCCGGTCATAGATTCTACCTGGCGAGAAAAAATCGCTGCACATTTGCTTCAAAGTCGAGCTAAGTATGAAAGGATCGTTTTACAACGGATTGGAACCGATAGCATGACTCCGCCTAACGCAGACTTTAAATCGTATTGTGAATGGATTCAAAAGGATGGATCGTGGGGAAGTCAGCCGGAGTTAGAGGCGTTTAGTGAAATCGTACAGAGAACAGTCGTTGTTGTACAAAATCAGCACGCCGGTCCCTTCGAATGGGGCGGAATTTTCAATCCAAACTACGGAGGAGATCCTATCATCTTTAAAAACCATGGAGCCTGTCACTATGAGGCCATGATTCTTAAGACTGTCTAAGCTGGAAAGAAAAGCGGGAGAGATCACCTTGAAGGGAAACTTTTAGCACCCGTCCCTCCTCAATGACCTTTATGAAGGCTATCGAAGTGTAATTTGTAGGGGAAATATGGTATTTCCCTTGGAGGGAGAGCGATTCATCTTGGACAGGAAACTGGAATTCGATTTCTTCCGTTCCATTCAGCTGGACTTTAAAAGAAATAGACGTTTCCGTTGTTGTATATTCAATAGGAGTGCTGTTAGGTGTTAATCCTGGATACTGAATATGCCAATTATGTAAGTTAGTTATCATCATAATTTCAATCTACCAATTTTAATATTAAAATGCTAACACACAGCCAAGAGGGGTTGTGGTTGATTTTGATAAGAATCTAGAGACGTTATCAGACCAGATTGAGTTTATTAAAGTGACGCGGCCTGAAAGAGATCAGGCGTGCGAGCGTGTCACTGCAGCAGTGTATGAGCTGCAAGCTCAACTCAAACAAGGCACCCATACGCCTCAAGAGTGGATCAAGATTTTTGACACGATCTGTGAATACCGCAGAGTCAACCTTTCACACACAGAAAATAGACTCTTTGATTCGGTGAAAAGAATCTTCCGGGACGCCGTTTACGGATCTCCTGAAAGCATCGTGCAAACGATGCTGCAGCATATCGAACATGAGAGAGCTGAATCGATTTCTTCATTTCAGCAAGCAGAAGTTAAAAAAGTCAAAGAGCAGTGGAGAGCGACCTTTTTAGAAGAGCAGGTTGATGCCACTACGGCCCGAGAGTCGATTTTAGAGCAGCGAGCTAAGATGCCCCGCGTGATTGTGACGCTGCAAGAAGAAGTAAGGCTTATCCTGGAAGTGATTGATGAATTAGACAGGCCTCAGCTTAAAGCTTTTCAACAAACCCTCACTCCTGAGCTCTTTGCCGTCAAAACGGCTTTGCAAGGAGGGCAAGTGATTGAGCTCAGTGATAAGAGTGTTGACGCTCATGCTATTAATTCGCTGAGGGTGCGACGGATGTACCGCTTGATGCATTTGGAAGAGACGTATGAAGCTTCGAAGAAGGATACCAGTAGTCAGGTGGCAACAAAGTTTTTCCCGCCGACGCACGGATGGTTTGTCGGGGGATTTCAACGGATGCCAGAATTTTCCCTTTTGGAAATTGAAATGCAAAATATTGCACGCGAGAATCAGATGATGGTCATGGGGGACTTAAGGCTGGACGAAGAGCTTGAGCAAGTAGCTGTGACAGCTGAAAATCGGTTGGATGTGATGGTCGATAACACTCAACTGATGAAGGGCAAGGGGTATGATGTGATTGGTCCTTTTGTACAAGATATGGTCGACTTTGGTCGGGGTGGAGAATTTCGGGTTCCTCGTATCAAACACCACATGGAAGAAAAGGAACCGTCCGCTGTCATTTCTGAAAAAATGTTGGTGCGGCGAACAGAGCGTTCTCAAGAATGGAAAGAAATCATCATCGATCAGAAAGCCGATCCTGATGTTCAGGGAGCGGTTTTCATCAACCAATTATCATTGAAAACAGTTGCGCTCGCCCATTCTCTAAACTGCCAGCCAGTGATGAATTTAACGTACAATGAAGGGGGAAATACCTTGATTGGTCGTAGGGGATCTGAGCCGTATGTCATTATTGGACTCGACACGTACGCGGCCTCGAAAGATTTGATGGAAAAAGATTTAGGCCGATCTGTCTCTGAGGAAGAGGTGCGCTTAGCACTTGCCATCGATTATGGAGTTTTAGTCGAAAATATCCATTTTGTCGAACAACCTGGCGATTTTCATCTCGACATGAGTATGGCAATCGTGGGAGAAAACACCGTTCTTTTAAACGACTCTGTGATGGCCCATGAAATGTTTAAAGAAGAACAGCAAAAGTGGGCTCAAAATTTATTGAAGAATTATCCATCCCATGCGGATTATGTGAAAGAAAGGGTTAGGGCAACTGAGCGAGAAAGCGTTGTTTGCAAGAGAATGGAAGATATTACAGCTGGACAACTGGAACAATTAGGGTTCCGCGTGATCCGGGTTCCTGGTAAATTCAACTATACCAATCAAGCCCCTGCCATGAACCTTTTTAATATGGTTACAGCTCAGACCCCTCAGGGGAAAAATATTGCCATGATGATGGGATGTGTCAGTCAAACGTATGAAAGACTGTTTATCGAGACCATGAAAGAACATTGCGATCGGAAGATCGACCGGTTTTACTTTCTAGATCTTCGATCGTCTCAAGAGTCTCTCTCGAGATTTGGCGGGATTTCATGCCGTACTAAAACAATACCTCTTTAACGAGCTTCTAATAGATATAAGAAGACATCGAGTCCGCCATTGACCATAGGAATCGGCTTGTGGAGCTTTCCTGGGAAGCGGATGGGGAGACGAGGGTTAGGGGTAAGGATCGCAGCATGGGCTTTAGATTGGCAGGTGGTTTCAAGGAATTGTGCCAAAGCCGTGTAGGGATCGACATTCGATTTCATCCGCATGCCATAGGGTGGGTTTGTGACAACAAGGGTAGGGATCTGAGGAGGACGGAAAACACGGATATCGCTGTGTTGGAAGTGAACAGGAAGGCCCGTGGCTGTCCCTGTTGCCCGGCATGCTTCAATCGCGTTCAGGTCGCGGTCTCCTCCAAAAATAGTATACGGTTTGATCGGGTGTCTTTTCTTTTGAAGGGATGCTAAGTACGTTTCGAAAATCTCTTTTGAAAATTCAGGATGTTTGAAAAATCCCCATGAGTTGCGGTAGAAACCGGCCGGTGTTTGAGACGAGATCATGGCCGCTTCCCACAAGAAAGTTCCCGATCCACAGTAAGGGTCGCAGAGAATGTCATCAGACTTGTACCCTGCCAGTCTTAAAATGGCAGCCCCGAGGGTCTCCTGGAGGGGAGCTTCAACGGTTGAAATGCGGTAGCCTCGTTTGAAAAGAGGAGCGCCTGATGTATCAAAGCTAATCGTTGCTTTATTTTTGTAGATGAAGAGATTGAGTTGGATGGTCGGATTACGGAGTTCAACGGAAGGGCGGTTCCCTGTTTTCTCACGGAAGTAGTCGCAAATGGCATCTTTCACAACGAGGCCAGCAAAGTGACTATTTTTAAATCCTTCATTCATGGTGACGTTGGCGTCGATGGCAAATGTCTCATCGACCCGAAGCCATTTGTCCCATTCGATGGCAAGCGCTTCTTTGTAAAGTGTATCGCGATCGAGACATTCGAAGAGCTTCAGCGGCCATAGAACACGGGTGGCTAATCTACTTTCGACGTTGACGCGGTAGACATTTTCCATCGTCGCTTCAATCGACGCACCCCGAGGCCATTTCCGTGCAGGAATGCCGAGCTCATTGAGCTCTTCGGCAAGGAGTTCTTCAAGTTTAGGAGGACATGATACGAATATGTGCATAATTTAATTGTGATAAAAGAGTATCACATCTCCGTCTTGTACAATGTAATCTTTTCCTTCGGACCGAGCTTTTCCAGCTTCTCTGGCCCCAACTCTTCCTTTGCAGTTCATCATATCTACAAAGGCAACAACTTCAGCGCGAATAAATCCTTTTTGAATATCGGTGTGGATTTTTCCGGCGGCTTCTTGAGCAGGAGTTCCTTTGAGAATCGGCCAGGCCCGTGTTTCGATCTCACCGGATGTGATGTAAGTGATGAGGTCGAGTGTTGCAAAGGCAGCGCGGATTAAACGTGTAAGACCTGTCTCTTGGAGGCCAAGCGATTTTAAATACTCTTCGGCTTCAGCAGGCGTAAGTTGAGAGAGTTCTTCTTCGAGTTTGGCGCAGATCGGGATGACGACGTTCCCTTCTTTGGCAGCGTGTTCACGCACTCGCTTAACTAGATCATTCTCCATGGAAGGGAGGGAAGCTTCGCTGACGTTAGCGACGTAGAGCACTTTCTTGTTGGTGAGAAACGGATAAGAAGCAATGTGGGCCATTTCTTCGGGGGTTCCTTGGAAGGTGCGAAGTGGCTGGTTTGTGTTGAGGTGGGCAATCGCTTTTTGCAGTGTCTCAAAGATGGGGACGAATTCTTTTTTGGCTTTGAGTTGTTTTTCGAGTTTTTTCGCGATGTTATCAGCCATCTGAAGATCGGAGAGGACGAGTTCTAAATTGATCACTTCGATGTCCGAAAGAGGATCGACTTTTCCGGCAACGTGGATCACATCGCTATCTTCAAAGCAGCGGACGACTTGGATGATGGCGTCGGTTTCACGGATGTTGGTGAGGAATTGATTTCCTAATCCTTCGCCTTCGGAGGCGCCTTTCACAAGGCCTGCAATATCGACAAACGTGACAGTTGCAGGAACAACCTTTTTACTTTGCGACATTTTAGAAAGTTCGACAAGTCTAGGATCATCGACTTCAACGATGCCGACATTAGGATCAATTGTACAAAAGGGGTAGTTGGCAGCGGCAGCGGCCATTTTGCGAGTCAGCGCATTAAAGAGAGTCGATTTCCCAACGTTGGGAAGTCCTACGATACCACAGGAGAGTCCAGCCATAGTGATCCTTTAGTATGACCGAGCAGTTTTCGAGCTTGGTCGTATTGATGATTTTTAATAAGTGAGCGGATGAGTCGTGATGAGACAACTTCTCCATCGATTGTAAATTTAGGAAGAGTGACCAAATTTTGAAGAGTGTGTCTGTTGCCTTCACCGCGGGCTCCAATCCGAATATCTTCTCCAGCAACCAGCGTTGTGTAAGGAACTTCGGTCCGTAGGTCATTTAAAAATTGGTCGTAAGGGACTTGAGAGAGTTCTTTGGTGAATGGAACGACGATTACTTTTTCAATTCCAAACTGTTTAAACAGCTCAAGCTTTTCTTCCAGTGTCAAAATTGGAGACGGAACTTCGTTGGGACGGAGAATTTCGGCTGGGTGGTTTGAAAAAGTATAGACGATAGGTGTGCCGTATTTCTTCATTTCTTTAAAGAGGTGTTGGTGGCCGAGGTGGACACCGTCAAAAGTTCCAATCGTAAGGGAGATCATAAATAGAGCAGATCTCCCGGTATGCTTTCCGAAAGGTGGAAAGAACCTGAGCGTAGCCGACGGAGCTCAGAAAGGTGAGCGCCACAGCTGAGAAGAGTGCCTAAATCGTGTGCAATCGAGCGGATGTACGTTCCCTTGGAGCAAACGACATGGAGCTTCAAAAAAGGATAGGCGTACGAGAGAAGCGTTGTCTTCAGTGTCACTTCAACGGAAGCTCGTGGAATTTCAATTCCTTTGCGTGCTAGCTTATAGAGAGGTTTCCCCTGGACTTTTTTGGCCGAAAACATCGGAGGTGTTTGCTGGATCGTACCTTGGAATTTTTGAAGCGCTGTCTCGATTTCAGGAAGTGTTGGAATGTAGTCGGAGGTCGATGTTGTTTGTCCATCACAGTCGTACGAATCAGTTGAGACGCCAAGTAAGAGGGTGGTTTCATACTCTTTTTCAGTGGAGAGAAAGGAGTCCGAAAGGCGTGTAAACTCTTTACCGATGAGAAGCACCATCAGTCCTGTTGCAAACGGGTCGAGTGTCCCTGCATGACCGATTTTCTGAACGCCTGTTTTTTTGCGAAGAGCAGTGACAAGGCTGAAGGAGGTTTTCCCACGCGGCTTATCAACGAGAAGAACGCCCATGCATGTAGCAGGATCGTTAAGATTCTTCAGGAGGAGTGGGGCGATTTTGTTGTTCTTCATGGATTTTCTCTAGAAGGCTATGAATGCGGATCTCATCTTCCAAAGTGTCGTCCATGTGGAATGATAGGGAGGGGAAATAACGCATGACCACTTTTTTAGCGGCTTGGACAGAGATATAGCCTGCGGCAGATTTAAGGGCTTTTAAGGTCTCTTTTTTCTCAAGATCAGAGCCGAGCATGCTGATATAGACTTTTGCATAGTGGAGATCTTTAGTGATTTCAACTTTTTTAACGGTGATCAACGTTGAAATTTTAGGATTGCGGATTTCACGCATGATCACTTCGGCAATGACTTCTTGAAGCAGGGAATTAAGACGGTCTGTTCTTTTAATCATTACAGTTCCGGTGTGAGGTAAGAGACTTCATACGCCTGGAGAATGTCGCCTTCTTTGTAGTCATTGAATCCTTGGAGAAGAATACCGCACTCATGTCCTTTGGAGACATCTCGCACGTCTTCTTTCACTTTCTTGAGAGACGCAATCGGCCCTTTCCAGATCACTTCTTTGTTACGGACCACACGGATGTGGCAGGAACGTTTAATGAGACCTTCGGTCACTTGGCATCCAGCGATATTACCGATTTGAGATGACTTGAAGACGGCTTTGACAGTCGCTTCACCGATATCATTTTCTTGAGCGATTTTATCAAGGAGTGAGATCATGATCTCTTTCACATCATCGACAGCGTGGTAGATGATGTCATGGAGTCTGACTTTCACATGGAGTTCTTTAATGAGTGACTCAGCACGTGATTCAACTTGTGTATGGAAGCCGATGATCGTTGCTTTAGAAGCAGAAGCTCGCTGAACATCTGACTCAGAAATTTCACCCACTGCTGCGTTGACAATGTTGATGTCAATTTTGGTGGAGACAATCTTCTCAAGAGAGTGTTTAAGAGCTTCAAGCGATCCTTGCACGTCTGCACGTAACATGAGTGGGAGTACTTTTTTCTCTTGTTTTTGGACGTGTTGAGAGAGATCAATGCCACCCCGTTTTGCTTGGAGGGCAACATGCTTTTTCTGAATCGCACGTTCTTCAGAGACGTGTCTTGCTTCATTTTCGTCTTTAACAACAATGAAATCGTTTCCAGCTTCAGGAAGACCTGAAAGACCGGTGATTTTTACAGGAGTTGATGGCCCTGCAGTTTCGACTGATTGTCCATGCTCGTTCTGCATTGTTTTAACCCGTCCCCAGTGGTCCGCAAACACGACAGCATCACCAAGATGGAGTGTTCCGTTTTGGACGAGAACAGTCGTTACGGCTCCCATTCCTTTGTGCATTTCAGATTCGATCACAGCTCCGCGAGCGCGTGAGGCTGGGTTCGCTTTAAGTTCTAGAACTTCGGCTTGGAGGGCAAGCATTTCAAGAAGTGTTTTAATCCCTTCACCGGTCGTTGCAGAACAGTTCACTGTGATTGTTTGTCCACCCCACGCTTCAGGAAGGAGGTTTTGCTCTGCGAGCTGGCGGTAGACGTTATCAGTGTTGAAGTTCGGTTTATCCGACTTGTTGATTGCAACAAGGATAAGAACTCCCGCTGCTTTTGCTTGTTCAATCGCTTCAATACTTTGGGTGCGTAGACCCTCATCTCCGGCAACAACGAGAACGATGATATCGGTGACTTCGGCTCCACGCGATCTCATCGCAGAGAAGGCTTCGTGGCCAGGAGTGTCCAGAACGGTGATATCTCCAACTGGTGTATGACATTTAAATGCGCCGATGTGTTGAGTAATCGCTCCTGCTTCACCTGCGGCAACATTTGTTTTTCGAATCGCATCAATCAAGCTTGTTTTACCGTGGTCAACGTGACCCATGAAAGCAACAACAGGATTTCTGAGAACGAGATTCTCTGCTGGGGTTTGGCTGATTTCTTGCTTGATAGTTTGATCAGTAATTTTTAGTCGTTTCTCTTCCGTTGTGTCGATTGTAATTTCACAGTCAAAGTCGTGACCTAGAAGCTGAATCGTTGTTTCATCATCGAGGAAATCGTTTAAGGTGAGAACAACCCCTTTCATAAAAAGATTAGAGAGGAGTTGAGAAGCCTTGAGCTTCATCTCTGAGGCGAGATCTTTGATCGTGATAGGGATTCGAACCGACAGATTTTTAGGTCTGACAATGACTTCTTCTTCCGCATAGCGACTTTTGAAAGAGCGCCCTTTACGTGGTCTCCAACCCTCATCATTTTCATCACGAAGTCCTTGTTTATCACGGGAGTCGAACGATTTTTCGATTTCAGGTTTTTTGTTTGCTTTGTCTTTGTCTTTAAATCCAAAACCTATCTTCTTTCGAGCCTCTTCATCACTGCGTGGTGCTTTTGTGGGCGGGAAATCTTTAGGAATGGGGGCTGCTCCAAAACGGGGTCCACCAGGAGGTCTTCTAAAGCCACCACCAGGTCCACCGCCAGGAGTATAGGGTCTGGGTCCACCAGGTCTAGGCGCTCCTTGATAGCCACCTGTTCTTGGTTGATAAGGAGGTCTGGGTCCACCTGGGTTGTTTCCTTGGTAGCCACCTGTTCTAGGTTGGTAGGGAGGACGAGAACCACCTTGGTATCCACCGGATCTGTTGTCAGAGTAAGGTTGTCTGGGACCACTATGTCTTTGCTCATACGGTCTTTGTTCAGAAGGAGGTCTAGGACCTAATGGTCTTTCATGAGGTCTTGAATGTTGCGCAGGATATTTGGGGCCCAAAACGGGTTGTGGAGGGGTAGGTTGGGCAGGTGGAGGAGCTTTTTCCTGTGCAGGTTTTGGGGCAGGCTCTGGTTCTGGTGCCCTAGTAGCGGAAGGGGCAACAGGGGGAGCTACAGGAGCTGGAGTCTCTTCTCTTGGAGGAGGAGGTGTCTCCGCTTTAACCGGCTTGGAAGCGTCCGGTTTCGGAGCAGTCTTCTTAGGTTCTGCCTTGACGGGTGCATCTTCGGGTTTCTTTAGTTTTTTAAGAGCTTCAGCAAGCTGAGCGTTCTTAACGTTGATCTTGAGGTTTTTAGCCAACTTTTAACCCTTTCTTCTTATAAATATCATCGAGAATCTTCATTGCCATATCAAGGCTGATGCCAGGAATTTTTGCGAGCTCTTCAGGTGTTGCACTGAGAACTTTGCGTGGAGTATCAAAACCGCCAGAAATCAAGCTTTCAATAATGAGTGAGCTCATACCTTCAATATGGAGTTTGTCATCGAGTGTAGGATCAGCAGAAAGTGCGAGTTGTTGACGTTGGATATTGGCGATCTGTTGGTAGTCACTTACTTTTTGAACTTGTAGCTCAGCGTCGATGAGTTCTCCGTTGAGGCGTGCATTCATGCCACGCTTTCCTAAGACGGCAGGATAATTTTCATCGTCCACAACAATCGAAACCATCGTTCCATCTTCACTGACATCGATTTTGCGAGGTTCAATTGGCGAAAGGGCGTTGATGAGAAGTTGGATCGGGTCATCTGTGTAAGGGATAATGTCGATTTTTTCATTGTTGAGCTCGCGGATGATGTTTTTCACACGGCTTCCACGGACACCGACACACGCACCGACAGGGTCGACCTTGGAGTCGTGGGATCGTACAACGAGTTTTGTTCGGTAGCCAGCATCTCGAACGATTCGCTCAATGCTGACAGTGTTGTCTTGAAGCTCTGGCACCTCTTGGAGGAAGAGCTGTCTTACAAACTCAGGATGGCTACGGCTCAAAATAACTTCTGCTCCGCCGTTTTCAGTATCGCGCACTTCAAAGAGAAGGGCTTGGACGCGGTCACCGACATTGTATTTTTCCATTTTTGGGTAGAAACGATCCGGAAGAATTCCTTCCACTTTTCCGAGATCAACGATCAGTGTTGACCCACGGATGAGGCGTTTCACAGATCCAGAGATGATTTCATTGACACGGTGGCGGTATTCTTCATAAATCACATCCCGTTCAGCAGAGCGGAGTTTCTGGGAGATGATTTGCCGGGCTGTTTGTGCAGCGATACGACCAAAATCTTGCGGTGTGCAGGGGAAATCGACCCACTCTCCAAGTTCAATATTTGGGTTAAGAAGACGTGCCTCTTCGAGTGTGATTTCCTCTTCCGGGATGGTCACTTTATCAACCACTTCTTTTTGAGCAATAACATCAATGTTGGCGGTCTTAGGATTGATATGAACAGATATGTTAATCAGCCCTTTGATACTTTTGCGAGCAGCAGCTAAGAGAGATTCTTCCACAGCTGCAATGATGACATCACGCTTGATGCCTTTTTCACGCTCTAGATATTCAAAAATGGCGAGGAGGTCTTTATTCATTTTCTTTTCCTATATATTTTAAACGCAATAACCTCCGCAAAAAGCGCGGAGGTTAATAGCCACAAGCATGTTAAAGAAGATTAGCTTCCTTCTTCTTCAGGAGCTTTTTCTTTTGTTTTCTTCTTCGTGGTTCGTTTTTTCTTCTCACCAACGACGATATCATCGTGATTTTCTTTGTTCTTCTCGATGAGATATTCTTTGATTGAGAGAGAGAGCTTCTTATGCTCTGGGTCAACTTTAATGACCTTAGCCACCACATCTTGACCTTTAGAAATGACTTCTTCGACTTTTCCGAAAGGTTGATCTGAGAGCTCAGTCACGTGGATGAGTCCTTCAAGGCCGTTGTCGAGTTCAACAAAAGCACCAAATGCTGTGATTTTGGAAACAACACCTTTGACTAAAGCTCCAACGGGCATGAGTTTCTCAATGTTTTCCCATGGGTTTTCACTGAGTTGTTTCACGCCGAGTGTAATCTTCTTGTTTTCTTTATCAACAGATAGGATTACTGCATCGACTTTATCACCTTTTTTAAAGATTTCAGAAGGGTGTGATACTTTCTTAATCCAGCTTAAGTCAGAGATGTGGATGAGTCCGTCAATTCCTGGTTCTAACTCAACGAATGCGCCGTAGTTAGTGAGGTTGCGGATTTCAGCAGTCACACTTGACCCGATAGGGTACTTTTTCTCGACTTCATCCCAAGGATTGTTCTCGAGCTGTTTCATTCCCAGCGAGATTTTCCCTTCATCTTTTTGAACGGAAAGAACAATCGCTTCGACTTCATCACCTTTCTTCACCATTTCGCTAGGCTCATTGATGGTCTTTGTCCATGACATTTCTGAAACATGGATGAGTCCTTCAATACCTGGCTCGATTTCAAGGAAAGCACCGTATGGTACGAGACTTACAATTTTCCCTTTTACATGGGTTCCTTGTGGGTAACGTTTTTCGATTTCTTCCCATGGGTTGCTTTCTTTTTGTTTCATTCCAAGAGCAACACGACCTTTCTCACGATCGACATGGAGGATGATCACTTCGAGCTCATCGCCGATGTTCACCATCTCAGAAGGGTGTTTGATCCGTTTCCATGTCATGTCAGTGATATGGAGAAGTCCGTCGACTCCATCTATATCCAAGAACACGCCAAAATCAGTGATGTTTTTTACAACGCCACGACGGATTTCACCTTCTTGGAAGTTCTCGAGCATTTCGACTTTTTTCGTCATGCGCTCTTCTTCGAGAAGTTCACGGCGAGAAACAACGATATTCTTGCGGTCTGTATTAATTTTTAAGATCTTGAAGTCGTAGATTTTGTCGATGTATTCGTCGAGATTCTTAATGCGCTTATTGTCAATTTGAGAGCCTGGAAGGAACGCTTCAACTCCAATATCAACCATGAGACCGCCTTTGACTTTTCTCATGACTTTTCCAGTCACGATTGAGCCTTCAGTACAGTTATGGACGATATTTTCCCATTGACGGAGGCGTCGTGCTTTATCGCGTGAAAGGACGATCTGTCCATCTTCACCTTCCGTCTGATCTAAGAAGGCCTCAACTGTATTGTCGAGGAAAAGTTCAGCTGGATCTGTAAACTCGCTGATTGGGACAAGTCCTTCTGACTTCAGGCCCACATCGATCACGACAAAATCTTTCGTGATTTCAACAATTCGTCCTTTAAGAACGAATCCTGAGTTTAAAGAGGCAAGAGGGCTATCACTGTCAGGCTTAGTTTGGCCTGAGAGCAGTTTTTTGAAGATTGCTGCATCTTCCTCATGATAATCAACATCATCAATAATGTTACTTGTGTTCCAATCGTGTTTTAATTTGGACATGTAATCCAGTCTCTCCTAAATAATTCAATCGCTGTCGGGTCAATTATTTTCTTACAGCTTCTGTTGAAGAAATAAAAAAGGTAAACGAACACCAACAAATAGTTAATGAGGGAAAAGATATCAAATCATTGAAAATTCCAGCAAGAAGCAAAACTCAAAACGGCTGTTTCAAAAATTTATTAACACTATTGACGCTTGGAACGCGTGACAGTATACTCCCCAACATGACAGGATGCCTTGTGCTCAAATTTGGTGGGGCTGCAGTCGCTACACCTGAAAAATTTAGTAGTATTGCAGAATTAATTTTAAATCGACTTGAGAGCACGTCGAAAGTTGTTGTTGTCGTGAGTGCGATGGGGAATACAACCAACGATTTACTTGAGCTGGCCAAAAGGGTGCACCCTTCTCCTCCCAAAAGGGAGCAAGATATGCTTGTTTCAGTGGGAGAGAGAATTAGCATGTCGCTTCTTGCGATGGCGCTTGAACTGAAGGGAAAGCAAGCCGTCAGTTTAACAGGGAGTCAAGCCGGTCTTATCACCAACACCGATCATTCCGAGGCACGCATTGTCAATGTGAAACCAGTCAGGGTTGTGAAAGCATTGAATGAGGGAAAAATAGTCATTGTTGCAGGATTTCAGGGCGTCAGTTATGAAGGGGAGATTACAACGCTAGGGCGCGGGGGATCCGATACAACAGCGGTCGCCCTTGCGATTGCACTCGGCGCAGAAAGAGTGGAGTTTTATAAGGATGTTCCTGGAATCTTTTGTTCCGATCCCAAGAAAAACAATGAAGCGATGCTCTACTCCCATCTCGACTATGGGATGGCCCTTGATATCACTCAGAAAGGAGCCAAGGTGCTCCAGAGCCGCTGTATTGAGCTGGCTGCCAAAAATGAGCTTCCTCTACAGGTCCTCCCATTTGCAGATCCCAAAAGTGCAGGAACATGGATTGGAGTTAAAAACAGGAGCGAGAGAGAGCCGATTTACGAGGTGTGATGATCACCTCTGAATATGCGCAGCTCGTTCAAAAAGCTCTTAAACAATTTTTTCCTGACCCCTTTATATTAGAACTTCCCGATGACCAATTGATTCAGAAATTTGATCAACATCTTCCCTTATTTAAATGGACATGGGTGAGAGGTGGGCTTAAACTCCATTTTATTTGTCGTCATAGGCTTAATGTCGCCAAGTTTTTTTCGGAGATGATCCATCGATGGCTTCTCCCGGGCCGCAGACTCGATGTCTCGTCGCTCTTATCAACAGACTTTAACTTTCACTCTTGGCCACAGGTTCTTTTTACCCTGGCTGAAATGAGTGTACGGATCGAACACACGCTATCACGTGAGCAAATTGAGCATAACCTCCACGTAATTGAAACCGAGATTCGACTTGGAATGATCTCGGTGTACCATGCAAGCCGTCTTTTGGAAACCAACTTCATATCCCCGCAACAAAAAAACAGTCAAATTCAGGAAAAAATTACTAAGCTTCTTGAAAGAAAACCCGCAGATATTGATTTCGATATTTTTGGGCTTGTCCAAAGATTTCTCGTGATGAGTCCTGAAGAGTTCAAGATTCATAGATCTCCAACACATTTAAGCCGATTGATGACGGTAACATATCTTTTTATCAAGTCCATCGAGAGAGCGCGTGAAGGACAAGGGGATCGTCATCATGTCCGTTTTAAAATCAGTCCCGTTGTATTAGACCTTCCATGGGGACCCAAAGAGGTGACAGGGGTTTGTGTGGCACTCAACCTCTTAAGTAGTGAAGAGCTCTTTGAAGAAAGACATCTGGTGAAGGCGCTTCAAAAAGTGGTGACAGGGGTTAAAATTGTGCCAGAATCGTTTTATGCACATGAGGGAGAAGTTAAAGTCGTCTATCTAGAAATTGAAAATGGGATTGATCTTAAAGTATTGAAAAGGCAACTGGCCGAAGAAGTGAGAAAAGCGATCGAAGTTCCACCCAAATCACTTTTTATGCCCCGGAATGAAGAAGAGATTCTACGCTATATCATTGCCCTTGCTGGGCAGCTCCGCTTTGTCAAAGATCTTCCTCAGATGATCTTGATGTTTGACGAACAAAAAGGGGGAGCCCTTAACTTTACGGTGATTTTAGTTCGTATCTTGTTTCCAACCAGTTATTCGATCCAATACCTATTCTCTCAACAGGAGACGGTCCTGAAATTTATCCCTGACAGAGTCAAAAGAGTTGGACTTCTTAGAAAAAAATACCCGAAAGAAGCCACTGTTTTCCGCGTACAACTCTCCGCGACACCTTTTTTGCGAGACGATCAATCGGTCGATTTATTCCGTGCAAGACAAACCGTTTTTCAAGAACTTGTCAAAGTCATTGGGGAGCTCAGGGACTATACGGGAGGGATGCTTGCAAAACAGGTAGAGCTCCTGGATCAAGTGCATGAATTGATGGGGGAGAAAGATCCCCATTTGGAGTCATTTTTCCATGCCTTATATCCTGTGGAAGCACGGAGCTTTTTACAACCCGAACAAGTGAAGAACTGGTTTCAATTGTGGAGACAACTGCTTGAATTTCCCGAGGATCGGCTTAAAATAGATCGAGATCAATCGGCTGTCTATATAATGGGGCATGCTTCACTGATTCCTGAATTTGACCCTGCAGATTTTGGGGAAACACAACTCATTCTTGTGCAACCTGAGCAGCATGAGAAATATTTAGGGTATCTATTTATTTCTTCCGATATCGAAGAGCAACAATCGTTCATTTCCAAGTTCCAGAGTGTTGTCACACCCTCGTAAAAGTCACCAAATTTCAAGAACTCATTTCAGAAACGAGTTTCTGTTTGTCAAAGGTAGAAATACAGATGCGATCGTCGTTTTTCCCCCACACAACATGGATAATTCCACCGTCTATGACCATGCCCGAGGGAAAAACCACCTTACGGCGGTTAGATGTAGCGTAGTCTTCTACCGATCCCAAAGGAAAAGGGGTGATTTTTTTGATTGCAAAGGGAGCTGTATTTTCAAAAATATAAGCGCCCATTGCATAGTTTCTCCCCATTTTTGTCCCGAAGAAAGATACAGCTGGCAATTCTTGGCTAGAGTGAAAGAAAGTAAGAAGTCCTTCATCTACAGCAAGAGCTGGAGTCCCGCCTCGGATTTCCCCCCATTCCCAAGAAACGGTAGTTTCTGTCTTTGCAATACTTTGGCAAATGCCGGTTTCTAAATCTGGCTTTAGGACATGGTGTGGCTGGCTTGAATAGATGAGAAAAATTTTTTCGGCAGCAGCAAATGGTACCCAGTTCTTTTCAATTGATATCATATTTTCATACTTCAACTGCTTAGCTCGTTGTTTGGGCTGTAACTTCCCTTCATTTTCAATCAGTTCAGTCACATACAACGCGTAGGACGATCGATGGCGGGTTGCTCCATAATCGTTAAAAAACAATAACACCTGTTTTCCATGCTTGAATAATCTTGCATCTTGAGCAGAATGGGACGAACATTCATCGTACGATCGTAAGTCAAGCAGATAGGGCTCGCTGCAGACCTCTAACTTCCGATTCAGTTTGACCAGCCCTATGTAATCGGTCCTTACGTTACATAGTTTTCTAACATAGCTTGCTAAATCATGGTATCTCACTCGGAATGAAAGAAGATAACCGTCTTCAAAAGGAATTAAGGAGGGGTTGTATGCATCCGGATATCCGGGAATGTGAATCTCCGTCGTATTTATAATAGATGTATTCGACAGGTTGACTTCTAGATGTGAATTCAGGGGAGCAATTCTGTAAGTGCGAAATGGAAAAAAAGCAGCAAGACCTATGCATGCACCAAAAAGGGGCCAAAAAATTAGGCTGCGCTTCAGTCGAATTGCGAAAAATAGAAAGAGGATCGCAAAAGAAATTGCGATAAAGGTAGTTATAAATAAAAGATTCATAAATATCTATGGATAATTGTATCAATAATTAACATTAAGTTATAAACAATTGGATTTAAAATTACATTATAGTCAAGCATTGATATCTAGAAAAAAATTTGCTTGCTAACGAGCTTTGGAATATGAACCTATCCAAGAAGTCTTCTACATTAAGACAAGAGGAGATTTTCGAGCAGGCTTCTTTTGGCGGGCCGAAGACAATATTCAGGAATTTGGCTGAGGCCGGCCAAAAGAAAGATGCCGAAAAGGTCCTTTGGATCAACATAGAAGACTTCTTGGATAGGTTTATAGCAAGTTAGAAGCGCTCATCTATAAAGAGCCCCAGTCTAGTAACCCAAACAATGTCCGACTCCACGCTTCAAAGCAGCCTACAGCCGGCTGCCGGTTGTTCTGGGGAACATGTTTGATGTGTTGGAAGAATTCAAATATTCCCTCCCTTATTACAAAAATATTTCTTTTCGGAATATAAATTAGAAAATGCCCGGCATTATTGGAGCGATCAAAGAACGTGGAATGCTTCTCTTTTAATAATCGGAATCTTTATTGGGTTCAAATTTTAATTACAGAAAATACTATCCTTATCGCGAAAAATTTGAGTTCTCCAATTAGTTACTGATTGACGGTATCGCACGGGACGCTTTAAGATTTAAGTAGGATGAAAAAAACTGCCGTTTCAAAAAAAAAGATAAAGGTTTTCCCTTCTATCCTTTCAGGGGATTTTGGGCGAATTGCCGACGAAGCAAAGCGGGCAGAAGATGCCGGCGCAGATGGACTCCACCTCGACATAATGGATGGCCATTTTGTCCCCAACTTAACATTTGGTCCCAAAGTCGTCGCAGCGATCAATCGGGCGACCTCGCTCTTTCTCGATGTTCACCTCATGATGTACAACCCATACGACTATGTCGAGCGGTTCGTCGAATCAGGAGCTGACAGTGTGACGTTCCATTTTGAAGCGACGGAAGATGTCCATGATACATTAGATTACATTCGTAAATGTGGAGTTAAAAGAGGACTTGCCTTCCGTCCTGAAACCTCTGCAGAAATGGTTGATAAGTTTTTGATGCATACCGATATGGTTCTTCTGATGAGCGTCAATCCAGGATTTGGCGGGCAAGAGTTCATGCCGAAAGTTCTCAAAAAAATCGAATTTACACGCAGTATTGCGGACCAAGTCGGTGCAGCCATTGACATTCAAGTCGACGGTGGCATCAATGCAGAAACAGCAGAGCGATGTGTGAAAGCAGGGGCCAACGTCTTAGTTGCAGGAAATTATCTTTATCAGGCACCTGATATGAAAAAAGCACTCGAGAAACTTAGATGAAAAAAATTGTCACGATCGGTGGTGGAACCGGTAACTTCACAGTCTTGAAAGGACTTCGCAATTACGACGTCGATATCAGTGCCATTGTTTCAATGGCAGATGATGGAGGAAGTACCGGAATTTTACGGGATGAACTCGGCGTTCTCCCCCCCGGTGATGTGAGACAGTGTCTTGTGGCTCTCTCCGATTCTTCCCGTCTTATGCGGAGTTTGATGAACTACCGCTTTGAACAAGGGGGCCTTGTCGGTCACAGTTTTGGGAACCTGCTCCTTTCTGCGCTTGAAAAAGTGACGGGAAGTTTTGAAAAAGCGGTCGAAGAAGTCGGAAAAATTCTCTACATCAAAGGGAAAGTGATTCCGGTGACGACCCACCAAGTGCGACTTAAAATGATCCTCAAAAACTGCAAACTCCTAGAAGGGGAGCGAGAGATCTATATGTCGCATGAGATCGAAGACGGCTACAGTAGCATCTATCTGGAACCGTACCCGAAAGCCAACCCTCATGCCATCAACGAAATTATGAATGCCGATGTGATCATCGTAGGGCCCGGTGGCCTTCACACATCTCTCATCCCGAATTTTTTGGTCGAAGGTGTCAGCGAAGCACTTCTTCAAAGTGATGCAACCAAGATTTTTGTTGCAAATCTCATGAATAGACGGGGACAGACGACCCATTTCAAAATGAGTGACCACTTGAAAGAACTCGAGAAATATATTGGAGGCGATGTTTTTGATTACATCTTAATGAACAATCAAAATCCTCCCAAAGAACTCATTGACCTCTACGCAGCAGAAGGCGACCTCATTCAAAATGATCTCAGCGACGACCGGGTAAGGGAAGCTCCTCTTCTGGGAGAATTAAGAGCCGGTGCAAAAAAAGATCTCATGAAACGGAGTCTGATCCGACACGATAGTAAAAAATTAGCCAGCGAGTTGATGAAAATTGTTGATCATCTTTGATTTAGACGACACATTGATCGACACAACAGGCTCGATCACACCGCATCAGCTCGAAAAAGCGCTTCATAAAATGGTGGAAGCAGGACTCAAGGTTGGTCACTTCGAAGAGGCTCTCATCACGTTGAAGCGGATGGATTTGGCCTCTGAAAGTGCAGGTCAAACTCTTAAAGAATTTTTAGAACTTGTCGATGGCGACCCAGCTTTTCTCAAGATGGGTGAAGAAATTGTTTATGGGGAGATCCCTGAAGATTTAGCCGTTTTCCCCCTTGAGTATGCCGCGACGGTCTTAGATTCTTTAAAAGAAACCCATGAACTGGCCCTTGTTTCGATGGGAAAACCGCATCAACAGCTTTTAAAAATGAAAAGTGCTGGTCTAGATTCAACAATTTTTAGTAAAATCGTCATCTCGGAACAGGAAGACAAAAAACCTGCTTATCAAGCTGTCATTGAAGAATTGAATATGAGGCCTGAAAAGACTGTGGTTTGTGGTGACAGAGTCAAAAGAGATTTAACACCTGCGAAAGAACTCGGTTGTAAAACGATTCAAATGCAGTGGGGCAGAGGCCTTAGTACGACAAAAAACTCAGCTGATGTCGACTTTACGATTAGAAAGCTGAGCCAAATTCAGGAAATAATAGACGCTTTATGAGTAATACACACCAACTGACCCCCGGAATGACAATCTCTCTCGACGGCAAAATCTATCGCGTTGAGTCTTGCGTTAAAGTAACCGTCGCGAAAGGAACTCCCTTTATTAAAGCAAAACTCAAAGACCTCATCTCGGAAGATACGATCGAAAAAAACTTTAAAGTGGGACAAGCTGTTCAAGAAGTGGCTCTCGCAGAACGTAAACTCGAATATCTCTATCTCGAAGGAAAAGATTACCTCTTTCTCGATGTCGGTAATTTAGAGCAAGTGTTAGTGCCGGCGGCCATTATCGGTGACAAAGTGAACTTTCTGAAAGAAGGGATCGATATCAAAGCGATGAGTTATGGCGATTCTATTTTCTCTGTAGAACTTCCTCAATTTTTGGAGCTTATGGTTGTTAAAACCGAATCAGATACAGCCGTCTCTCCACTTTCAAACGGTACAAAAACCGCTGTTCTTGAAACGGGAGCTAAACTCGATGTTCCTCTCTTTGTAGAAACAGGGGATATTGTTAAAGTTGACACCCAAACAACAGAATATATTCAACGGGTATAAAAGGAGTCTTTTGTGGAACTCAAGCAAATCAAAGAACTGATTGCGCTGATGGATAAAGCGGGTCTTAAGAAGATTCGCATTAAAGATAAAGACAAGTACGAGATCGAGCTTGAAAAGCAAGATGAACATGTCCCTCAACCTGCTGTCTTTGTGCCTCATCCTGAAGCCCACCCTAAATTCCATCCTCCTCGCCCCCACCATGAAGAGCACAAAGTAGAAGAGAAAAAAGTCGATGGAAAATTCATTACAGCACCTCTCGTTGGAACGGTTTACCAAGCCCCTTCTCCTGATGATGCTCCCTTTGTTAAAGTCGGAGACCGCGTTGATGAAAATACAGTTGTTTGTATCATTGAAGCGATGAAAGTCATGAACGAAGTGAAAGCAGGAATAAGCGGTACTGTGGCTGAAATTTTAGTCACCAACGCCCACCCTGTTGAATTTGGCGCAAAACTTATTCGGATTGTGTAATGAAAAAGATTTTGATTGCAAATCGTGGTGAAATTGCCATCCGCGTCATACGGGCTTGTCATGAGCTCGGTATCCAAACGGTCAGCGTTTATTCTCAAGCTGATCATGAAGCACTTCACGTCCTCCTTGCGGATGAAGCCGTCTGTATTGGAGAGGCGCCGTCTGCTAAATCGTATCTGAAAACATCGAACATCCTCTCTGCCTGTGAGATTACAGGAGCAGATGCCGTTCACCCCGGCTACGGCTTTCTCTCTGAAAACGCCAAGTTTGCCTCGATCTGCCATAGCTGTGGTGTGAACTTCATTGGCCCTTCTGCTGAATCGATTGCTCTCCTGGGAGATAAAGCCAAAGCGAAAGAAGTCGCAAAGAAAGCGAAATGTCCTACGATTCCTGGATCGAATGGAATCGTTGCAGACGTCAAAGAAGGACTGAAAGAAGCGCAGAAAATCGGCTTCCCTGTTTTCATCAAAGCCGTCGCTGGCGGCGGTGGAAAGGGGATCCGCATCGCCCACGACTCTGAAGAGTTTGCAAGACAGTTCTCAGCTGCTCGCACCGAAGCTGAAACAAGCTTCAATAATCCCGATGTTTATTTAGAAAAGATGATTGTCAACCCCAGACACATCGAAATCCAAGTGATCGGCGATAAACATGGGAACTACGCTTATCTTTTTGAAAGAGACTGTACCATTCAACGTAGACGGCAAAAACTGATCGAAGAGTGCCCCAGCCCGATCCTGACGGATAGCCTCCGCAAAAAAATCTGTGAATCGGCCGTTAACATCGTCAAATCAGTGAAATACCATTCGGTTGGAACTGTTGAATTCCTCCTCGATGAAGACATGAACTTCTACTTCATGGAAGTCAACACCCGCATTCAAGTAGAACACACGATCACTGAAGAACTCACCGGTATTGATCTCGTCAAAGAGATGATCCGTATTGCCCAAGGAGAAAAACTCAGTTTCCGGCAAAAAGACGTCACCATGAAAGGGCACGTCATTCAGTACCGCATCAATGCCGAAGATCCTGCCAACAACTTTGCGCCGTGTCCCGGCCTTTTAGATTATTACATGGCACCAGGCGGCCCTCATGTCCGTATCGACAGCGCCTGCTATGCCGGCTACCGCATTCCACCTAACTACGACTCGATGGTTGCTAAACTCATCGTCAAAGGGAAAAATAGAACAGAAGCGATTGCTGTTGGAAAAAGAGCCCTTCAAGAGTTTCACATTGGGGGAATTAAAACGACCATCCCTTTCCATCAATACATGATGGATGATGAACGATTCCTCAAATCCGACTATCAAATCGTCTACATTGATAATCTGATCGCTGAAGGATGCCAATTCATCCCCGAGAAAAAATCATGAAGGGGATCATCTTAGCAGGGGGAAAAGGGACACGGCTTTATCCAGTTACCCTTGCCACCTGCAAGCAGCTCCTTCCCGTTTTTGACAAACCCCTCATTTACTATCCGATGGCCACTCTCATGCAAGCGGGCATCACTGAAATTCTCATTATCTCAACCTCCCACGATCAGCCCCGCTTTGAAGCGCTATTCGGGAATGGCTCCCACCTTGGCCTCTCCATCTCTTACGCTGTTCAGCACGAGCCGCGCGGGATAGCCGAAGCGTTTCTCATTGCAGAATCGTTCATTCAAAACGACTCTGTCGCGCTCATCTTGGGAGATAATATCTTCTACGGCCACGATATGGCCTCTTTCCTCCAGCCTTGCACAGACCTGACTCAAGGCGCGATTGTTTTCGGTTACGAAGTGAAAGACCCTGAAAGATATGGAGTCATCGCCCTCGATGACCAACAAAAAATTTCAGCCATCATTGAAAAACCCAAGCCCCCCCCTTCGTCCTACGCTGTCACAGGCCTCTATTTCTACGACTCTAAAGTTGTAGAAATTGCCCGCTCCCTGAAACCATCTGCACGGGGCGAACTTGAGATCACCGATGTGAATAATGCTTACTTGAGAAAAAAGGAACTAGATGTCCGTTTATTGAGTCGTGGCTTTGCTTGGCTTGATACGGGAACTCACGATGCTCTTCAAAAGGCTTCCATTTACGTTCAAACGATACAAGAGCGTCAAGGAATACAAGTTGCTTGCCTCGAAGAAATCGCCTTCCAAAACGGCTGGATTTCACTTGCAGAACTCCAGCTCTTAACAAAAAAAGCACTTTCGAGTGATTACGGCCTCTATTTGCAAACCGTTTGTTTCCGTTCTAACGCTGCTCCAGTTTTGAGTCATTAGCCCCAGGCTGTTGCTAGACTGGTTCCCGCTGCCAGAGACTCATCGTCGTCACCTTCGCTTGATATCTCGGCCTCCGGAGGGAAAAAGTCACTAAATCCCTTTTCATGGAATTTTTGACCAAAATCTGTATGAAGAATCATCATGACATCGGTAAAGAGTTCGCTACTATGCCGTAGCCCCACATAAGACAGGACATCTAACTCTGAAGGGTTAGAGCGATAGTGATCCTGTAATTCACTTAAAAATTGAATCCACTCAGCACTTCTTGCTTCATCGGGAGAGATTCCTTTCATTAGTTGTAACTGGTAGATCACTGCATAGTTTGAAAGTTCTCTTGGATCATTTGAACGAAGGTAGAGCGATTTTAATTTCTCTTCTAAGAATAAAAAGGAGACTTTCTTCATGCCATCGAGTAATTCATGATCTGTTTCTGGGTCTAAAGACCAAAAACAATATCCTTGAACTTCAATCGTTCTGTAGAGATCACCGTGTTGGTTTTTTAGATAGTCTTGAAAATCTTTAACTATTTCTTCTAATTTTAGACCCTTTAAGGCATCAAGCCAAGCCTTCATTATAGCCTGTTCAGCAGGCTTAAAGGGCTCTGTATACGATAATTGACTTGAAAGGATTGGTATTACATTCTCTAATTGGTCTTCACAAACCGTATGAACTTGCTTTGCACGATCTTCCATTAAAGAAGCTCGGACCAGTCCTACATTCAACGGCTTTATTTGGGAGCTATTTTTCCAGTTATAAAAAGCCGTGACGCTTGCTGTTAATGCCTGTGCAGTCCGGGTGACTGTATATTGTGTCAAGGTGGCTGCAACATCACGAAATACAATGCTTATGAAGAAATAAATGGTGTATTTTGAAACTTTGTATGCAACAGGGTATTGACGCAACACTGCCAGGACGGAAGAAGAGTCAATTCTTGGTTCTATCTTTTGAAAAAATCTAATACCTAATGTGGTTCCAATAGATGGACCAAGGAGGGCAGCGAATGTTTGCACCTTATTAGTCCAATCTAGGATGGTCATTTCAGATCTTTTAAGTGTAATGGGAGTTACTTCTCTGCAGTTAGGACAGCTTAGCTCTGTCCGGCTTTCCGTGAGTGCACGATCAACAGCTCGTTGGATGCAGCTTTGATGGAATTCATGTCTGCAGGGGAAAGAATATGTGCTTTGTGGGAGGGCAAAGAATTGGCTGAGCATTCCACCTTGGACAGGCTCTTGACAGATAGTACAATTAGAAACAGCTTTAAGCATATTTTACCCCTTATCGGGGTAAATGTTTATCAGAAATGATCGATTAAGAGGCGATTAAAGTATTTCAGATAGAGTCAGTAGTCAAAAACTGGGTCATCGCCTTTGCAGAACCGTAGGTTTCGATGAAGGGAGTCGATTTTTTTCATCTCTTGTAAGGTGAGGGAGAAATCAAAGATGTTAAAATTTTCTTGAAGGTGGCCTGCTGAAGAGGCTTTTGGGATGGTTGGAATTTGATGTTGAATCAACCACCGTAAGATCACTTGCGCAGCTGTTTTTTGATGCTTTAACCCGAGCTCTTTTAAAAGCTGATCATCAATCAGTTTTCCTTTCCCAAAAGGGCGGTAAGCAATCAGTTGGATCTTTTTCTTGCGGCAATGATCCAGTAATCCTTTCTGATAAAGGTATGGATGGAACTCAACTTGGTTGGCATAGGGGAGGCACCCATCTCGCTCTAAATCTTCTAAATGATGGACTGTAAAATTGCTGACGCCACACGACCGAACTTTTCCGGAGGTAACGAGTGTCTCCATTGCTTGAAACACCTCCGACATCGGATACGACCTTTCGGGCCAATGAATGAGATAGAGATCAAGGTAGTCAAGGCTAAGCTCTTTGAGCGCTTTATTGCACGCTTTAACGACAGACGCTTCCACCTTTTTAGGATTGATTTGATCCAGAAGGAATTTTGTGGTGACAAAGAGTTCCGATCGCTCGAATTCTCTCAGCCCCTTCCCAACCTCTTTATGGTTATCATAGACATCAGCGGTATCAATATGGCGATACCCCATTTTGAGAGCTTCTTGCACAATTTTTGTGCACTCTTTGTTTCTTAGGTTATAGGTGCCAAGGCCTAGAAGAGGAATATCCATGAAAACGTATTCTACACGATTAGAAGTTTTCGAGACACCGAGTGATATTGCAGTGGAAGACAATCTTGTCGACGACTTCATCGAGGTTGTCGGTAATGGTGAAGAGTTTTAAATCGTCAGGCTCAATATAGCCGTGCTTCAGAGTCGTCTCCATCAACCATTTTAAGGCACCTTCCCAAAAGGTCGTCCCAATGAGGAAAACAGGGAAGCGTGCAATTTTTTTTGTTTTAATCAGTGTCAGCGCTTCGAAAAGCTCATCAAGCGTTCCAAAGCCCCCAGGAAAGACAACAAACGCTTGCGCATACCGCACAAACATCACTTTCCGAACAAAAAAGTAACGGAACTTAAGGAGAAATTTTTCATCGATGAAGGGATTTGGATGTTCTTCTGTTGGAAGATCGATACAAAGGCCGCACGATTTCCCGCTGGCCGCTTGCGCCCCTTCATTGGCTGCTTCCATGATTCCAGGTCCACCACCTGTAATCACTCCAAACCCTTTTTTCGCAATTTTGGAAGCGAGAACAGCCGCCTGCTCGTAATAAGGGTCATCACCCTTTGTTTGTGAAGCACCAAAGATTGCAACGGATGGGCCGAGTTCTGTCATCGTTCCAAATCCGTCCACAAACTCCGATAAGATGCGAAAAATTCTCCACGCATCCCAATCGAGGTGCTTTCTTTCATCTGAGCTCATGAGCTCATAGGTAAAAGAAAGCCCCTTTTAAAGCAATCACTGACGTTGACGCTGAACGAATTTCAAATAGTCAGCATATTGAGATGTTTCGACATTCACTGGGGTTTGACCACGGGCCTCTTGAATGAAGTTGATATTTACAACAGGAGCTGGCGAAGGTTGAGGGATGTGGAAGACTTGCCCAGGACTAAAGTCTTGTGGCTGATAGACAAACTGTGGTTGCTCTTTCACTCTTCTAGCAAAGTCGACAAGGCCCCATGCATAGTTGAAATAAGGAGCATGAGATGTCGCCTCATTTCTTTTGATCTCAGCTAAAATCGTTCTCAAGTTTTCTTTCGCTGCAGAAATTTGACTATCAAAGAGGGCATTGATCGGAAGTGTCGCAGCCAAATGATACGCTTCATATTTAAGAATCGCTGCATCATACTCTCGTTTGATCTCTCGGATTTTATCTTCATCTTTTGTTGTTGCAAGTTTTTGATCCCGATCTTTTTCCGCTTCTCGCTTGTAATAGGCCAGGGCCATAACAAAGGGAGCCAATGCTAAAGATCTGTTTTGATTGATCCCTTTAATCACTTTATCTGATTCAACTCTCCGCTGGCTTCTCAGCTGATCAAACTCTCCTCGCAGGTCAGTGAGCTGTTTGTGTAACACTTCGTAGTCATACGAAACACGCAGATATTTCTCAGGGACTTGACCGTAGGCATACATCAGAGCTTTGTTGGAGACAGGGTTGCAGCTTGTGAAGCTATCGAGCCACTCTTTTTTCCCCTGCTCAGTATGAGGAGTTTGAGCAAGAAGCTTTCGAGAGAATTGATCAAAATATCTTTCGAAAAGAAAGGTCACTTCTTCTGGTAGCAGGATTTTCGAAGTTGATGTCACACCCACTTGGAGTTTGAGGTCATTCCTTAAAACATAAGGGAACCCATTGCGGTAAGCAGCGGCTCTATCTTCTGCAATTTTCTCGAGAGGGTTTGCCGACCAGCCAGCGATTTGACGGGACGCATCATGCGTTTTAGAGATATTCAGGGCCATGAAGACAAGGCTGGCCACTGTAGTGACACCGAGTGCAACGATAACAAGAGGTGCTGCAGAATTAGTTGCTGCGACAGCAGTGCCTCCAGCAAGGAGGGCACCCAGTCCGCCTTCGATCCAAGCCCATTGTTTGACAGTGTTGTGCTCTGCTTTCCAATGATTCACTTTCTCTTGTCGGAAAGTTTCCGAGGGGATTTTCGCTTTAATAGTTGTGTCGATTAAATACGTATCATGCTGAGTGTCCGTAGAAATCTTTGCAACTCGATTTTCCAGTGGGTTTTTAAAGTGATTTTCCATCCAAGTCGCGCCAATGGACGGGTAAAGATCGGGCGTGGAAAAGAGCGGACGGTACTTGCTATTCTCGAAATCATAATCTTCTTTTTCAATTGCAGAAACCATCGGCTTCTCCTTGTTAGAATTTTGTTGGAAATATAGTAAGGAGGTTCAGTATATTGGGCAACTTCAAATTCAAGGAGTTCTATGACAGCTATCCTTTCCACACTCAAAGCCCCTTTCGTCAAACAAACCATTAAAAATTGCGTGGGAGCCATCACGTTTGCGATCGGTGCAAGAGCTCTTTATGATTATCGACGTGGTATTATCTATTCCCAATATGCGACTCCTGAGCGTGCAATTGATGGACCCAAGAGAATAAGAGATGGAATAGCGCTTAATTTAGCTCAAGCTTCGTTCATTTTATCTACGACTGTTACTCCGATGGGGGTTTGGATGATTTCTGCGGTTGTCAGCCGGGTTTTTTCTTCGGCACAGCTAGAGAGACTCTTTGGACCCAATACGACGTTCGAATTGAATTGGAAGCACCCTCGTCATATCGTGAGTTTAGTTTCTGTCGCGTTAGCGCTTCCCCTTGTTGTGAATCGATTATTTAGACCTTATGCTTTCGATAAACAGAGACATTTTGAGCAGTGCGCCATCTATGTTGTTATTACAAGCAGGCCTGTCTTGCACATCGGCAACCAATTGGCTCAGAAAATCTGGGCTCGCGCTTTTAAATAGATTGGAAAGGAGACCGGTTTTTCTTCTTATAAGGAAGATGGGCTTGCTTTCCATAGACGACTTCGTGGAGGTTCTCAATCGCCATAAAGGCCATGGGGTCTTCACGGAGAACGATTTCTTTTAGATCGGCAAGATCAAGACGTTCAACGATGATGTAGAGGATTTCCCTTGTGTCACCAGTAAAACCACCCTTGCCATGAACAATCGTGAGACCAAGGCCGAGCTCTTCAGTGATGACATGAGCGATCTCTTTGGGCTTAGAAGAAATGATAAGGACTGATTTGAGTTCTTCAATTCCCATGATCACGAGATCAATCATCTTAAATGCAACAATGTAGGTGATGAGTGATTGAAGGGCATAGTGCCAGTTCAGGAAGATCCAACCGTAAGCGGTAAAAATAAAAAAGTTAATGAAAAGCACCACTTGACCGACGGTAAATCCTTTTCTACGGTTGATCAAGATCGCTAAAATTTCGGTTCCATCTAAGCAACCGCCATGCCGGATAATGAGTCCCACACCGACGCCTAAAATGGCACCTCCAATCACGATCACTTCGATCGGATCGCCTAAGAATGGAGGAATCTTTGCTGTCACAATCAAAAAGACTGCAAAGAGTAAGATGGCAACACCCATCGTAATAATAAACGACTTACGAATGTGCTTGTAAGCCATGTAGATGAAGGGGAGGTTGAGCACAATCAGAAAGAGTGAAAGGTAGGACTCTCCAAAAAGCTTTGATAAAATCAACGCGATACCGACAGTTCCGCCGTCAATCAAGGAGTTGGGAAGTAAAAAGACCCGGATCGAAAAGGCTGCTAAAAAAGCTCCTATCGTAAGCCATATATAAATGGAAATGTGTTGTTTAAGTGTCTTCTTTACAGCGGGCATAAAAATCTCCTAAAAAACGATACTAACTTATTGCGGTTTCTTAAGTCCAAAACTATTCCACGTCTCCAATTGAAGAAGAAGAGGGTCTAAACAGCAGTCCCATGGGTAGTTGTTTTGACAGCACCCTATGCCCGTTTGTTCTAAAGAGTCAATAAAGGGGTAGAGTTGCCGTAAAACCTTAATCTTTTCAAAGATCCCTGGAACCGATTCCCGAACCAATTTTTCGACCGTTTGCCGCATCCGATTCGAGACCTCTCGAATATGTCTTCTACAGAGATACGACATGTGCTGCTGCTCTTGGGTAAGGGGACCTTTTTGAGGAGGGGCATCGCAATCTGTAAACCCTTGAAACCTAGCGCTTATAAGCTGCAGAGTGGGGTCGATTTGAGTTGTTTCACCAAGGGCAATGTGGCAAAAAAGCTGCCCGATTAGAGGTTCAAGTCGTTCTTTATCAGAGGGTTCCATCTGTTTAAAGACGTTCAAGGCCTCTTGGTAGTGCCGTTTGCGGTAGAGAGCAACCCCCTCTTCGAGGCGATCGGTGGCCCATCCCAGATTCAAAATAAAAGTTAACAAAAAAACCCACTTCAACATAAGCCTATGTTGGCCCTTTTGGGAAAAAAGGCAAAGAATTAAAAAACAAACTTTACATTTTTGCTAAAATTAAACTATTTGATATCTATTATTAATAAAAATTAAACAAATAAGATATTTAATTTTTAATTAAGTCGATTAAATATTATAATATAAGGAAACATAAACGAGGTGTTACTTTGTTATTCATTAATCCTGTTGATACAATCGCTTCTTTAGGTAAATATGCAGCTTCTGCAGGGCTTTCAAAGGGTTTTAACAAACTCCGTGAGCACTACCATCTGTCGGACAATGACTTGAAAGACTATGCGACAGCTCGTAACGTCGTTCTAGGAACGTTGGCAGCAGGAGGTGTTGCGGCAGTAATGGTCAATCCCGTTACCCGCGTTGCGCTTTGTACGCTTCTCAGCATGACCTATACGATGTCGCTCATTACCTTGAACCTCATGATGATTGGTCTTTACCTAAGTTGGATGGGGATGAAAGGACTTGGAGCTGTAGCCTCGACTGTGGCCCAAGAGTTCATGAGTGGATTCAATGAGACTACAAACTCTCCAAATGTCCCAACAACTCCTCATACCTTCACAAAACCCGTTCACAAACCCGCATTTAATGTGGAAGAGGCCGTTGAAGAGTTTGTTGCGGAGACTAGAGCTTCAGAGTTACCTAGACAACAAGCAGTCTTGGGTGGAAATTCCACCTCGAACGAACTAGTCGATGAATTTGTAGCTCAATACACAGATGAATTAGAGACTGCACCACGTTCACCCCTGCAAGAAGTGTCTGAAGATAATCAAACACTTCCAACTGACAATGATCTTGTAGCTGCGTATACGGAAGACGCAAAACGCACAGATACGATGGTCGAAGATTTTGTAGCTGAACAACATCCAAACGTACTCCAACGAGATCAAGCGATCGTTGATAAAGATACAGAAACTGTGGATGAGCTTCCTCCCAGTACAACGGATGTTGATCAATTTGATGATTCATGGTTAGAAGATTTTGAAAAAGAGCAACAGAGAAAAACGACGTCTGTAGCTGTTCCACAGTTGGATGTCGATGAGTTTCTAGAGTGGGAAAAAACTCAAGGAACTGGCGCTCAGTGGACCAGTGAAATTGCAAAGCATGGCCCTACTTTAGCAAGGGTTCAAAAACACGTTTCTCATGTTCCTGGAACCGATAAGGCTCAAGAGTGGGCCGCAGAGTTCGCTCAACAGCAAGCGAGAGGTTCGGGTCGTTCTCTATTGAAATACGCCGGTGGCGCGTTAGTTGTAGGCGCAGGTGTTTTTGCAGCATGGCAATTGTATAAAACGATGCAAGAGATGCAACGAGGAGAAGAAGTTGAAATGACTGAACAGACGTATGTCAATATTTCAGGCAAAGATTTTCCAGAAAACGATGAGCACTACGAATCTCCAACATATGACTTTGTGACAGGGAATTGGGGAATGTTCGGAAAAGTTTAAACGACTAAGTCCTGAAAGTAAAAAAGCGATGGAGAAATCCATCGCTTTTTTTTATTTCGCGGGAGACGGGGCTCGAACCCGCAACCTCTGCCGTGACAGGGCAGCGCTCTAACCAATTGAACTACTCCCGCAAAAGAGAGCACTTGGGCGCAACAGGACTCGAACCTATGACCACCTGTGTGTAAGACAGGCGCTCTACCAACTGAGCTATACGCCCTTCAATGTGAAGCGACTAAAATTACCTCAAATAGGGATAATTGGCAAAGGTTTTTGAAGAACCTGATTTTCTTTTTCAAGAAATTCTTGAGACCCAAGTGACACAATCGGAGCCTTTTCAAGACGAGGTTTGAGCTCGTGGAGAGCTGCCAAAGCCACCTCTTGAGGTGTCAGTGATAAGAGGCGGTCGCGGTAGTTTTGTCGGTGTTTTAGGGAGCGGCCTTCACGGGCTAATGTGTAAGAAGTGGCTCCTCGGTTGCCGGGGCTGATCGGACTGTCGAGCGTCTGAATCGATTCAAGTTTGGCCGATTCTAAATCTTCTTTTGTAAACTGGCTCTTTGCAATGGTGTCAACAGCTTCTTTGAATGTCTGAAGGGATGAGGTGAGGTGAGGGTCGCGGAAGGTGTGGAACGTAAAGTGGCCCAGGGTGGGGACATAGGTGGTTCCGGCTCCATAAGCGCCACCTTGTTCACGGATTTTGGGGTGGAGGACAAGGTGATCCATGAGCTGGGAGGCGACAGCAAGACCCGGGGCGTGGGGGTTGAGATAGGTGGCGACTTTGAGTCCTTGGGCTGTAAACGAGACGGGGGAGGCAATCGGGCGTCCTTGCGACTGAGGTGCTGGGAGTGAGGAGGGCGTTTCCCACGTTTTAAATTGTTTGGTGGGAAGATCGTGCAGCTCATCCAAGCGTAAGTTTTCATACGCATTTTGGGAGCATGTCAAAATGATCTCAGGATTTTTAAAGGAAAGGAGTCTTTCTTTGAGATCATGGAATTTATCAATCAGTTTTGGAACCTGGCGCGGGAGATCTTGAGCGATCGATCGAATCCACTGGAAATACGAGAGGCCTTGCCATTTCTCAGAAATGAGTCCAATCGGTGTGAGTCCACTTAAAACTTGGGTCGCCGCATAACGGAGTCCGTTTTTGGTAAGCCTTTGCTGAAGTCCCGTGTCAATTTGTTCAATCAGTTCTTCGATCCGATCGGTTTCATCGAAGCGCACATGGAGCGTCCATTCTCGCATCAGTTTAAACATCATCGAGCTATTTCTTTCGAGAGCTTTGCTGCGAAGGAAAAGGGCGGGTCTCATTTGAGTCGGATCTTCCATGAGAGGGAAAAGAGCGGCTGTTGCTGTCATGCTACCGACATGAGCTTGGAGGGTTTCTAAATTTTGAACATAGGTCCGTTTTCCCACACCGACTTCAGATAGTAGTGAAATAAAAAGTTGGACGTAGGGGAGTTCATCGACAGAAAGAAACGGAAGATCCATCACGAGATCGGCGTAGACAAATCCATTGGTGAAAGTAGGATGGAAGAAAACATTACTTTCTTGCTTCAGTTGGAAATGTCGTGTTAGGACGGGGACATCGCTTAAAGTGACTTTGGGCAGACAGTCGAGATTTTGATGCTCTTGCAACTTTTGAAATTCTTCCAAGTGAGCCATTGTTTTAACAATTTTTTTCTTCTCATCGAGTGGCAGATCTTTTTCGAGATTTCTTAATTTTCTATTTTCTTCTTCCTGCTCT
Source organism: uncultured bacterium (assembly GCA_964571465.1). Taxonomy (GTDB): domain Bacteria; phylum Chlamydiota; class Chlamydiia; order Chlamydiales; family Rhabdochlamydiaceae; genus PALSA-1444. The sequence continues at coordinate 342,647 of CAZNAR010000001.1, read as the reverse complement.
TGATCGAGAAGTTTCGTGTCAGGCTTCATCACAACGCGGACGCGGTGGAGATTTTTCAAGATCATTTCACGAATCAAACTCGGTAAATAGTCGGGGTTATGGAGTTTTTCTCTTAGCTGCGCAAAAAGGGTATGAATTTTAAGTGCATTTTCTGGACGGCCGCCGTGTTGCTGGGTGAGACCTGCTCGCATGAAAAGTGAGAGACCAAATGGTCCATGGTCACTGCCGATTTCTGTGCGTGCAAGTTCCAGTTGATGGAGAGAGGCTTCGATCATGTGAGGAGGAATCCCTTTCTCTGCGATCTCTCGGAGGGTTTTGAAAAGAAGATCTTCGAGTTCATCGGCTTGCTCGGGATTACATCCTTTGCAAATCAAAAGGTAAGGAACTTCTGACATTTCAGGATCTAAAAAAGCATCTGCTGTTGCACAGAGACCCGATTGGAGAAGGGGAAGTTTTAAAAGAGAGGCGTCTGTTTCCATCAGGATTGCGTCTAAAAGAGAGAGGGCAAGCACGGTATCTTGCTCTTGTGCAGGAACGGTGAGCCAACTCCAGGCAATCATAGCCTGGGAATCTTCTTCATTGGCAGAGGGATAAAATCCTTCGATATTTTTAGGGATCTTAAATCGTTTTTGTTTTGGAAGGGGAGCCAGAGGAGCTGTTCTTTGTGCATTTTTTAAGATGTTTTCTTCAATGACATCGAGATGTTTTTTAAGAGGGAGGTTGCCGTAGAAGAAAAAGAGGCAGCGGGAAGGGTGGTAAAAGGTCTCGTGAAAGTGGATGAGTTCTTCATAGGTGAGTGAGGGAATGACAGCTGGATCGCCACCTGAAATGTGGGCGTAGGTGAGGTCTGGCATAAGATGTTCTGTCACGGTATGCCAGAGCCTCGTATCAGGAGAGGCAAGGGCTCCTTTCATTTCATTGAAGACAACCCCTTTCCACTGAAGAGGGCTTTTGAGGTCTTTGGAGTCTTTAAGTTCGAGCCGATGTCCTTCCTGTAAAAAGCTCTCTTTTTTGAGTTGTGGGTGGAAGACAGCATCGAGGTAGACCTCGAGAAGGTTGTAGAAGTCTTTTTCAACCTGCGAGGCGGCCGGATAGCAGGTAAAATCAGCGCCCGTCAGTGCGTTCATGAAAGTTGTCAGGCTACGGCGCGTCATCGCGAAAAAAGGGTCTTTTACGGGGTATTTACGCGATCCACAAAGGACAGTATGTTCCAGGATATGAGCCACCCCATTGGAGTTGTGGGGCAGGGTCTGAAAGGAGAGGCAGAAGAGGTTTTCCGGATCATCGCAAGCGATGTGAAGTACCTTGGCCCCCGACTTTTCGTGCTCAAGCTCAATCAATGTCGCCTTAAGCTCTTCTAAATCAATAACTTGCGTTACTTTAAAGGCCTGATATCGATCGCCAGTTTTCCATGTCATAGGTATCCAAGATGTTAGAACGGCATGTTAGCAGGAAAAGGCGCTTTGTTGAAAGAGTGGAGTTTTTATACCCTTATCCAAAGATTTGCCACAGCTGGCTGGTGCCCTGTTGTTATTGGACCTGAATCCCTAGAAGAATTAGAAGCTGCTAGATGCGGATAATGAGGGGGAGTGTTGACGGGAGGGACCCAAGGTCTTGGAATAAAAGCGTTTGGTTGTCCATCATTGACGCTTACAATCGGGTTGGCTGCAGAACGGACTGGTTCTGCTAACACTAGGGCTGCAAAATGTGTATTAACTGCCATTTTTTTTAATCCTTTCCAGAAAGTCTAGCTCTACTATCGATTAAAAAGATATTTATTTATGCAAGATTATGTTAAATTCTTTGGAATGAAACTATCCGATATTCTCTACTTGCCATATTCACAAGCTCATTCCCATTTTAAACAAGCTGCTCATTCCGAATGGAAGGGGCGCACAGTTCATCGCATTGTTGGCGCACTCGAATACATCCCTCTTCTCAATTATCTCATTGTTTTAGTCGACCTAGCTGTTCAACGTTTTTTTAAATCAAAACCATCTGAGCCTAGACCTAGTGAACCGTTAAGACCTCATCCGTCTCTTCAGCAATTTTTACAGACGCATCAGATCCAACTTCCAAAAACTCCTCTTTTGGAGACAGTTTTAGATATTGAGGGCTGTATAGGAGAGTGGGATGAATCTAAGCCGCCCAGTGATATTTATTGGAATTCTAGAATAAGAGTCTTGGGTCAGCAGATTTCAAAATTGGACGGAAAAGTTGATGCAGAAAAACTAAAGCCATTTAAAGATTCCTTCAGAAATAACACAGCTCAAGTGTTTAAAGATTTTAAAACGTTCCTAATGGGATTAAAACCGGTAGAAGAAGAAAAGTCCCAGGCCTTTTTATCTGTTTTACAAGGCAAGTTTGCACCTCTTTCTTTTGCGCAGGCGCCTTCCTTTGATGCATTGATGGCATCGATGCAGTTTACAGACAAGGTTCGGCTGCATGGGAGTGAGTGGTCCTTTGCAAAGCTACAAGAGTTTGGGCTGTCGACTTTTGAAGATTTTAAATCGATCGGTTTTTTTGACTTTGAAAATGATTATCAAACAGCAGTCTGTTTTGAAATTGTAACTAAAGATCTTTCAACAGCTCAAAAGGCCTATGAACAGTTTCTGGCGGGCTTTACGCAAAAAGTATCTCACTGGACTTTTAGCGGTTATGCATCAACTTCGGTAAGACAGTTTTCTTCTGCGCAAGATATTCGACGGTTGGCAGAAGACGTACGTCCCCTTCTACTAGAGTCCTATTTAAAGCAGGCCAATCTCAATCGTTTTTGGAGCACTTTCCCTCCGCAGTCAAGGTCACTAGCAGCATATTTAATAGAATCTGATCCTAAACCTAGCCCGTTCGGGCTAGGTTTTCAGATTGAAGTAGATTAATTCCAAGATAGGCTACCGGCTGACTGGTATTCAGTCACGCGGGTTTCGAAGAAGTTCTTTTCCTTTTGCAGGTCGATTGTTTCGCTCATCCAAGGGAAGGGGTTTTTCGACTTGTAGATCGGTTTGAGGCCGATACGTTCAAGGCGTCGATCAGCGATGTACTGAACGTACTCGCGGAACATCGGAGCCGTGAGTCCTAAGATACCTCGTGGGAGGCAGTCTTGGGCGTACTGGATTTCGAGTTCAACGGCTTCTTTAATGAGGTTGGTGATATGTGTTTGGAACTCTTCTGTCCAGAGCTGCGGGTTTTCTTCTTTAATACTGTTGATAAGATCGATACCGAAGTTGAGATGGATTGTCTCATCGCGAAGGATGTATTGGAACTGCTCCCCGATTCCGGTCATTTTATTTTGACGGTGGAACGAGAGGATCATCACAAAACCGCTATAGAAGAAGATTCCTTCCATGATGATGTAGTATCCAATGAGATTTTCTAAGAATTTACGAGCCCCTTCAGTCGTCGATGTATCGAAGCCAGGCTTCATGATGTCTTGCGTCAGCTTCATCTCAAACTGATCCTTTGCATGGATCGTGTTGATCTCATTGTACATGTTAAAGATTTCACCTTGATCTAAGGCAAGCGATTCAACGATGTAATGGAACGTGTGCGTGTGGATCGCCTCTTCAAATGCTTGGCGCAGAAGATACTGTCTTACTTCAGGGTTTGTCACGTGTTTGAAGATTGCAAGCACGATGTTATTCCCGACAAGGCTTTCAGCTGTACTAAAGAAGCCGAGATTGCGGAGGATAACAAGCCTTTCATCAGCACTTAAGCCGTTCGATTTCCATGTCTCGATGTCTTTACCCATCGGAACTTCGGTCGGCATCCAATGGTTCGCACAGCCATTGAGGTAATGTTCCCAGGCCCACTTATATTTAAGAGGCATGAGTTGGTTGACATCAACTTGGTTACAGTTGATCAGTCTTTTTTGATCTGCATTGACACGTTTACTTTTATCCATTTTTTTTATCCTATTGGCAGCTTTCACATGATTCATCGCCGAGCTTGCAGGCTTTAGGCGCAGGAGTTTCTTCTCGTTCTACTTTAATGTTGCTGGAGGCCGACTTATTTTTCATCCAGCGTGGTTGAAGACCTCTTTTGTTGATATCGGTTGTCGATTTCTCAATCTGCGTTGCAGCAGTTGCTCGTAAGTAATAGTTGGTCTTGAGTCCACGGATCCACGAGAACATGTACATTTGGTGGAGTTTTTTACCACTCGGCTCGGAGATGTAGAGGTTAAGAGATTGTCCTTGGTCGATCCACTTTTGACGACGGCTGGCACATTCGATGATCCACTCAGGGTCGATGTCAAAGGCAGTTAAAAAGACCCGTTTGACATCATCAGGAATGCGGTCGATTTCATTGATCGCTCCATCGAAATACTTGAGATCGTCGAGCATCTCTTGATCCCACAGTCCTAAGCCGCGGAGTTTTTCCACAAGGTAGTTGTTCGGGATAGTAAATTCTCCAGAGAGATTTGATTTTACAAAGAGGTTTTTGTACATCGGTTCGATCGATTGCGTGACATCAGTAATGTTGGAGATAGTCGCTGTCGGTGCAATCGCCATCGTGTTACTGTTACGCATGCCGTGTTTTTTCACAGACTCGCGGACCGGTGTCCAGTCCATTCTAACGGTGCGATCGACTTCTAAATAACCGCCGCGCTCCTTTTCTAAAAGATCAAGGGTATCAATTGGAAGGAGACCCCGATCCCACTTAGAGCCTTTGTAACTTTCGTAGGTGCCACGCTCTTTAGCAAGTTCAGACGAGGCTAAAATCGCGTAGTACGAAATCATCTCCATCGCTTTGTCAGCAAATTCAACCGCTTCATGGCTGGCGTAGCTGATGTTTTGGATGTAGAGGGCATCTTGGAAGCCCATCATCCCGAGTCCAATCGGACGGTGTTTAAGGTTGGAGAACTTTGCTTCATCCGTCGGATAGAAGTTGATATCAACGACATTATCGAGCATTCGAACCGCTGTACGGATTGTTTGTGCAAGCATCTTCTCATTAAGCCCTTGCGGAGTGCAATGTTGCGCCAGGTTGATCGATCCTAAGTTACAAACAGCGGTTTCCTGAGCTGTTGTATTGAGAAGAATCTCAGTGCAAAGGTTCGAGCTGTGAACGACACCCACATGGTCTTGCGGAGAGCGGATGTTAGACGGATCTTTAAAGGTGATCCACGGATGGCCTGTTTCAAAGAGCATGCTGAGCATCTTGCGCCAAAGATCGAGCGCTTCGACTTCTTTAAAAAGTTTCAGTTTGCCAGTGGCTGCTTTTTTCTCATACTCGACATATTTTTTCTCAAACTCTTTTCCATAGATATGGTGAAGGTCTGGCACATCGCTAGGGCTGAAGAGTGTCCACTTTCCACCTTCTTGGACCCGTTTCATGAAGAGATCGGGGATCCAGTTTGCCGTATTCATATCATGGGTTCTGCGACGGTCATCACCGGTATTTTTTCTGAGCTCTAAAAAGTCTTCGATATCGAGGTGCCACGTCTCGAGGTAAGCGCACATCGCCCCCTTCCGTTTTCCACCTTGGTTCACAGCGACTGCAGTATCATTGGCTACCTTTAAGAAGGGGATGATTCCTTGGCTCTTGCCGTTTGTTCCTTTAATTAGGGAACCTGTCGCACGGACGTTCGTCCAGTCGTTGCCGATTCCACCGGCCCATTTAGAGAGTTGAGCGTCGTCGGAGATCACTTTAAAGATATGGCCGAGATCATCCATCACCGTTGAGAGGTAGCACGAGCTAAGTTGAGAGTGGGTCGTCCCTGAATTGAAAAGGGTTGGAGTGGCTGAGGTGTAATTAAATTGAGAGAGGAGATTGTAGAACTCAATCGCCCGTTTGTTTTTATCTTTTTCTTGCAGCGCAAGACCCATCGAGACACGCATCCAGAAAATTTGAGGGGTTTCGAGACGTCTCTCCATATGATGGATAAAGTAGCGATCATAGAGTGTTTGAAGCCCCATATAAGAGAAGAGATCATCTCTCTTGATGTCCATCGCATTGGCTAGCAGGTCAAGATCGAATTCCAGGAGCTCAGGATTGATGCGCTCAACAGAGATTCCAAACTTAATATATTTCTTAAAGTAAGCCTTATGAGCCGACTCAAACCCCGATTCCCCGGCGCTCATCTCCATCGATTCGCGGTAGAGGACATCAGCTAAAAGTCTGGCAGCAACGGTGGTATAAGCCGGTTCGATTTCAATTTTGCTGCGAGCTGCCATGATTAAAGCTTGATCGACTTCGAACTCTTTAATCCCTTCATAGAAATTGAGAAGAACGGTTTCGAGCAGTTCATTTAAGTCGACATTTTCAAGGCCTCTGCAGGCGAGTTTCAGGCGGCTCTTGATGTGAGACTCTTTTAAAGTGCGGGTTTTCCCTTCCGATGTTGTGACAGAGAATTGCCGTTTCCCTTCAGGCTTTTCTTCAACAATAATCGCGATTTGTTCGTCGAGGGATTCACACTGAATAATGTAGTGTTTTGCCGCTTTAAAAAAGCCCTCTTGCATGAGCAAGTTTTCGATTTGTTCTTGGACAGTGGCCACGTGTAAAGGTTCACCCGCTTCATGGAGCTCACGGGCTCTTGTCACTACGACATTGGTGAGACGGTTGACTGTTTCAATCATTTCTGCAGGCGCTGAATCTTCAATTTTTTCAGCTTTTCTAAAAGCATCTTCAATCGAAGAGGCAATTTTCATCGGATTGAAACGGACCATCGTCCCATCTTTGCGATAGACTTTGAGCTTCAACGGGGAGTCATCTCTTAAATGTTTATGTTGGTCTCTGTAAATAATATAGTCACGCGCCACATCATGGTGCCCTGTTTTCATCAGGGTCACTTCCACCATATCTTGGATCCCTTCCACCGTGAGACTCGCCCCTTTCGATGCCATCGTATAGAGTTGTTCGATCACCCGGTCTGCCACCAGTTTCACGACTTGCTGCCACTCATCGGTTAACGGAGTCTCAAAAGGAACTTTCTTCGTATCATGGAACGCCATGTCAATGGCACGGTCGATGCGGTCCCGGTGAAACGGAACGATCGTCCCATTTCGCTTCACGACCGTAAAGCGGGTCATATCAGGCTTATCTTTGATGGCTTTGATGAGGTCTTGTGTGGGGGATGATGCTGTGGCAGATTTTTTTGTCATAAACAACTCTTTTTTTATATGAGATCGTGGCGATCTCGGTTTTTACAAAGACACTAAGTTTAGAAGTCGGTCTACTATGGCTAGTAGTATTTGCTCTCTAAACACACCATATATAGTAGGAAAGAGACTAAAGTCTACAAAAAAAGAGAACTTATTTCAAGCTTAAGAAAATGAAAGGATTACATCCTCAAAACGGCCAAACAGTTTGCACTTTTGGAACCATTTGAGTCAAAAAAAAAGAAAGGCCTCTCACATTTTGTAAGAGGCCTTTCGGGAGAAACCAAAAAAGCTTTCGCCTTTTTTGGTAAGTCGTTATCCGCGAACTGCAGAAACTTGGATAATCGTTGTGAACGTTCCTTCAGTGTTATTGAAGAACGTATCCGCACCGCTGATCGAACTCGACAGCATACTTTGCTGTTGGTTCATCACTTGAGCAATACCTTGCGCAGCGACTTCAATACTCTTCGCAATCGCTTGCTTGTGCGTCGCATCGGCCTGCAACATCGTACCTGTTGCGCTACCGGTTTGAGTAAGAGCAGTTGAGAGAGTGTTACCATGGTTAGTCCAGAAGTTATGCCATGTAGCAGTACCTTGAGTTGTTTTACCGCCTGTCTCGTTATTGCTTGGAGCGCCGGACTGTGTATTGGTTGGAGTTGAAGAAGAGGGGTTAGAGTTTTGAGGCGGTGTGTTTGTATTTGCACTATTGACTTGTACAGTTCCTCCTGTAGATGGTGGTACAGCTATTGGTTTCATCTCAGTCATTTCGACTTCATTAGAAGCCAGCAGATTAGTAGGCTTCGCGGCAATACCCACGTCTTGGTTGATTGTTTGAGCCTCAGATGTTGGCATTGTTTTGAGAGCTCCAGCAAGGGAAACGCCAGACATAACTATTCCTGCCCCTGCCCCCCCGATATTTGCCCAAGCACTATTCTCAAGACCTTGTGCTGAAGCGGTGAGCTCCTGAAACGTCTGTTCAGAGCTTGCTTTTGTCATGTTACACTGAACATTCGTGCTCGTTTCTGATAGTTTAAGCAAATCTTGTTCCATTTGCATTCTTTGATCAATGGTTTGTGTCAGTGCTAACCAGGAAATTCCTGCTGCACTAGGGGCGTAAGTGAATGTCATAAATACTCCTTATTATTATTTTAATTTATTAAGCTTGGTACTGTTGAGCCGCAACGCACGCTTTCATATCTGCCGAGAAGTCGACTTTAAAGATCGCTTCTTGTGACTGCATGGTTTGCTTAAACGCTGTCTGATTCTGCGAAGTAATCTGAGTCAGAATCTGCATAATGCCTTCTTCAAAGAGCAGAGCAGCCTGTGGAGCAGCGAGCTCTTTTTGAATTCTAGCTTGTTTTATCTCGTTTGCGCTTGTTCCAATTGTTGCAATATCTGAAGCAATGGTTGCAAGTGTCATGAGAGAAGCAGTTGACATTTTTAAAATAGCAGGGGAGAACTTTGTAATTCCACCCATCACCTGGAACCCATTTGCCGCACCAGTTGTTGGCGTTGCTTTAAAGGCTGCAAGTGCAATCCCGATCTCAACGAGCACGGACAGCAATTGAACGAGCCATGGGTACTTCTTGATTCCAGGGATTTTACCGATCAACTCTTGGATCACGTTTGAACTCATGAGGGTCTGTAGGAAGGCCTGCGTTGTTGCTGATGTGAATCGAGCTTGCGATTTTGTTGTCTGTGTTGTCTCAGGTTCAGTTTTCTCCGTTTTACTGGCTGACTGAGAGGCCTCTTCGGACACATCTTCCATTTCGGCAGAGAGTTCTTCTTCAATCTCTTGCTGAGCAGCTTTCATGGCGTCTTGAGCAGCTGTTTCACCAACGTCTTCTGCAACTTGAATTCCACCTTTAACACCGACAGTTGCAGCTTCAGTTCCCATCGATACAAATGTAATCACGACAAGAATAAGAACTTGAGCAATGATAGTTGCCCAGCTTTTTGGGATTCCTGGGATTTTTGCGATCTCGCCTGCTAATCCTTTAACAGCCATGTCAAAGAGCGGGCTTGCTGTAAACGCAATCGTAGCAGCCAGGATCATGAATCCAATCGGAGTTTCACAGAGAAGAGCACCGACAACAAGAGCCAGGGCAACACCGACCCACTTCATGATCGTGCCGAAAAGACCCCATTTTTTTGCTTCTTCTTGTTGCTTTTGAAGTTTTTCGATTTCTTTATCGACCTTCTCAACGTTTTCTTTTGCAGCATCTACTTGCGCTTTAGAAATAGCAGCTTCGTCCATTTGGATTTTCGAGTTTGCAATTTGAGCTTTGCTCATGTTCTCACCAATGAGAAGGAGGAGCTGGTAAATCATTTGCATGAGAGCCGCGCGTGAAGCTTGATCACCTGAATCGGGAGTAGGTGTTAGGTTCACAGGAGCTGTTGATGGATCACCTGAAGCAGGCTTAACCAGGACTAAGCTCACCGCGGGTTGATCATCATACTTACTTACGAGTGCCATAAAAATTCTCCTAATTATTTATTATTATTAGCCCTATTAGCCCTGGATCAGGTTCTTTAAGTTTCCTGGAACGCTGTTGATCGATTGCATTGTTGTTACAACGCCTTGCTGACCTTGTGAGTTCTGGTTCAAGGTGTTTTGAGCGGTCGTGTTGTTACCGTCCATTACTTTCGTGAGCTCTTGGTTTTCAGCACTTTGTTCACCGTAGTCAGCAGAAAGTTTAGAAACGTTACTTGCGTAGTCCTTGTCGCCGGTGTTTAAGTGGTTTAGCTGATTAAGAGCTCCGTCGCCAGAGTTTTCCCACTGTTCGAACTTTTGAACGAGCGTTGTTTCTTGGTTAGAAATCGAAGCTTGGAGTTCTGTGTCGGCTGCTTGGAGGTCATATGTTGAGTTTAAATAATTTTCTAAGAGACCGAGAGCAACCACTAAGTTACATGATGTACTGATCACTTGATCAGGAGCCGATACAGTCTGCATAGGAACTGTCACAGCAGTGCTTGGAACGTTACTTGTTGTCATATAAATATCCTTTTTATTTTTTATTATTTATTAAAATTAACCAATCACCGTGCCAACGAGTTTCATCACCTGTTGGTTCACGTTTGTAATACTGTCGTAAGCCTCTTTCTCAAAGTTCTCTTCCGCTTGCATCGTTTGAGTTACGTTCTGGATCTGCTGTTGAAGTCCAGCAGAAGGGCTGTTTAAGAGGGTCTGGATACCGGTCACACCGTTCTCGAAGTTCGACATCACTTCAGACGACCAGTTAGTTCCATTTCCTGAGTCTCCGCCATTAGGGTTCGTCCAGTTGGTCATTTGGGTTTGGATGTCACTATAGTCTCCCATTGCAGCGAGCTGACCAAAAGTGAGTGTTAATGTTTCACCATTTGAAATCTCGGCTTTGGAACCAGCAGCGACATAAATAACGCCACTTGAAGGAACAGTTACCTCATTACCATTGATGTAAAGGTCTGTGCCTGGTGGGAAGTTATAGTAGCCGGCGTTTGTAATTGTCCATTTGGGGTTTACAATTTTATAAGTAACCGTGTTCCCGTTAAGCGTTCCAATATCAGCTTCGAGCTGTGAGGCAACAGTTGCAAGGGCAGGGTCGTTCAGGACGAGCTGTTTGAGCTGTGCTAGCTGAGAGTAGAAGTCAGCGACGTTCGGAGTTGTACCTGAAATATCACCGAGCATCTTTTGGATAAAACCGTTGGCTTGTTGGAGGGTATTTAGAGTTCCACCGTACCCGTTCACCGAAGCACCATTATCTTGGTCGCGTTGGTTAATAAGGGACATGAGGGCAGCCAGAAGCGCCCAGGGGTTCCCTTTAAATTGAGCACATAGCGATTGAATTTCAGATTGATAGTACTCGTCGATAGTGCCGTTAACGCTTGAGTTATTCGAAGCTGTGATCGCTGTACCAAGCGCCATTTGGGCATCATCCACGAATTGGTCAAAGTTCAGAATCGGCTGCTGACCATTAATCGTAGGATCCCATCCACCTGCGCCTTCGTCATCTAACCACGTATAGATTGGGCTACCGCCTGCATTTTGAACAGCTCCCCAGTGGGCTTTAACATGACCGTCAGCAGAACCGTTAATCCAAGCACCGATATAGTCGTCGTTGGCAGGGTTGCTATCGAGCTCGTTAACAGCTTCACCGTTAATCGCGTCAAAAGGAGGAATATTCGTCAGGCCGCTCGTCGCATTTTCAATTGATTGGAGGAAGGCTGTCGCATTCGTTAAACCGTCTGTACCGTTGTCAGACTGGACCGCAGTCGCTTGGGCAGCAACGCTTAAAATCATTTGGAGAAAAAGCTGGTTACCACCGGTGCTGATCTGGTTACCGAGGAAGCTTTTAAGTGTCTCTTGGTCTCCTGAGCTGTATTTACCGAGGTTTAAACCAATATCAACCGTCATCTTAAGGAAGAGAAGAGAACCGTTATAGAATCCGGCAAGACCTGTGTTGTTCTTAAGCCAGTTGATCAGAGCTTCGTAGGTCTGTTCAATCTGTTGAACAGAAGGAGGCGGGTTACTGTTCCAGTCGATAGTAAAGTTAGGTGTTCCACCGTTAGGACCAGTTGAACTGTCACGGGGCCAATTAATACCGTCATTATAACCCCATGGGTCATTCGAGTTCGTGGTATTATTACCCGAATTAGAACCTACAGGATTTTGATTTCCTAATTGAACATATGACATATTATTTATTGCCTCTTTTTATTAGTCTAGATTTCCCCTAACATTATTTTAACATGTTATTAATTATTTAGTCAAATTATCTTTATATCTTAATAATTAAAACATATCTATCTGATATTAAGTTCGATATAAATAACTGGATATGGAAGTAATTGGTTATGAGCTAGATGGGTGGGAGGCTCTACGTCAGCTAGTTATAACCAATTGAGGGTTAGGGATACCTTAGGAAGCCAGCAGCTGATGAAAATCAGCCAATCACCGTACCAACGAGTTTCATCACCTGTTGGTTCACGTTTGTAATACTGTCGTAAGCCTCTTTCTCAAAGTTCTCTTCCGCTTGCATCGTTTGAGTTACGTTCTGGATCTGCTGTTGAAGTCCAGCAGAAGGGCTGTTTAAGAGGGTCTGGATACCGGTCACACCGTTCTCGAAGTTCGACATCACTTCAGACGACCAGTTAGTTCCATTTCCTGAGTCTCCGCCATTAGGGTTCGTCCAGTTGGTCATTTGGGTTTGGATGTCACTATAGTCTCCCATTGCAGCGAGCTGACCAAAAGTGAGGGTCACGGACTCGCCTTGGCCAGAACCCGCAGCGATAGAACAGCCAGAGTTAGCTGGAACATAAACAAGACCAGTGACGGTTTTCCCATTGACTGAGGTCGGGACTGGAAAGTTATAGTACCCAGCTGTTTTTATTGTCCAGTCAACATCTGAAGTAGCTGTCATAGTATTGCCATTGAGTGTACCAATATCAGCTTCGAGCTGCGATGCAACAGTTGAAAGGGCAGGGTCGTTCAGGACAAGCTGTTTGAGCTGTGCTAGCTGAGAGTAGAAGTCAGCGACGTTCGGAGTTGTACCTGAAATATCACCGAGCATCTTTTGGATAAAACCGTTGGCTTGTTGGAGGGTATTTAGAGTTCCACCGTACCCGTTCACCGAAGCACCATTATCTTGGTCGCGTTGGTTAATAAGGGACATGAGGGCAGCCAGAAGCGCCCAGGGGTTCCCTTTAAATTGAGCACATAGCGATTGAATTTCAGATTGATAGTACTCGTCGATAGTGCCGTTAACGCTTGAGTTATTCGAAGCTGTGATCGCTGTACCAAGCGCCATTTGGGCATCATCCACGAATTGGTCAAAGTTCAGAATCGGCTGCTGACCATTAATCGTAGGATCCCATCCACCTGCGCCTTCGTCATCTAACCACGTATAGATTGGGCTACCGCCTGCATTTTGAACAGCTCCCCAGTGGGCTTTAACATGACCGTCAGCAGAACCGTTAATCCAAGCACCGATATAGTCGTCGTTGGCAGGGTTGCTATCGAGCTCGTTAACAGCTTCACCGTTAATCGCGTCAAAAGGAGGAATATTCGTCAGGCCGCTCGTCGCATTTTCAATTGATTGGAGGAAGGCTGTCGCATTCGTTAAACCGTCTGTACCGTTGTCAGACTGGACCGCAGTCGCTTGGGCAGCAACGCTTAAAATCATTTGGAGAAAAAGCTGGTTACCACCGGTGCTGATCTGGTTACCGAGGAAGCTTTTAAGTGTCTCTTGGTCTCCTGAGCTGTATTTACCGAGGTTTAAACCAATATCAACCGTCATCTTAAGGAAGAGAAGAGAACCGTTATAGAATCCGGCAAGACCTGTGTTGTTCTTAAGCCAGTTGATCAGAGCTTCGTAGGTCTGTTCAATCTGTTGAACAGAAGGAGGCGGGTTACTGTTCCAGTCGATAGTAAAGTTAGGTGTTCCACCGTTAGGACCAGTTGAACTGTCACGGGGCCAATTAATACCGTCATTATAACCCCATGGGTCATTCGAGTTCGTGGTATTATTACCCGAATTAGAACCTACAGGATTTTGATTTCCTAATTGAACATATGACATATTATTTATTGCCTCTTTTTATTAGTCTAGATTTCCCCTAGTTCTAGTTTAAATAATATTAATTAAATAATCAATATTTCTTAACAATAAAGCTTATATAATTGATTTTAAACGAGATAAAAAAGTGGTTGTTTGTAAGTCATTGATTATAAGCAAAACAGAAAGTGCTGGAAATCAGCTTATTATAACAGACTGAGGATTAACCGTTACGCCATGTGGTAAACTGATAATCGAAGACGTTTTGATAGAGGGAGAGCATTCCCTTGTTCGCGTAATACAGGAAGCTGTTGTAGGTGGCTGATGAAATCCCTGCTGCCTGAGGAGGGGGCCATGAGGGGTTCTGGGCCATTTGAGAGGTGAGGTTTGAAAACTCTGAAACCATGGTGGGGAAGTTTTTAAAAGTCACGCCATCGGCCGGTTTAACGTCGTTAAGAAGGGTTTGGATGCTAGACATCGTTTGATTGAATTTGGACCAATCTTCGACCCCATTGGTTTGGCACTCCAGATAAGCATAGGTCGCCATGGCATAGGGGAAAAGGGAACCGTTATTCGTCATGCCCCAGAAGGTGGTATCGAGTTGTCCGGATGTTTTTCCAAAGGGTGTCGAGAGAGCATCTGCATACATTAAAGAGATATTTACCCAAACTCCAGGGTATTGTGTGGAGGGGCCAAAGCTGAGGTCAGATTTAAGGAGGTTTAAGCCTTGGAAGGCTGTTTGAATGCCTGGAACGTTAGAGCTAACGGTAGTTCCGCTTGTCCACCAGTTGCTAAACGATTTCCCTTGAGCGTCATTTTGAAAGCCGGTCACTGTTCCACTACTTTCTGTGAAGTAGGACTGGACCTGGGAGTAAAGTGCTGTCACATTTGGATCGTTAAATTGATTCTGAGAATTAAGTGAAAGAAAGTCATTTGCCGCTGCAATGGCATCTTGGGTATCACCTGCAGAGAGGTAGAGGTGGATTTTAGCAAGGTCTGCTAGCGCCTCAATTTCTTCATTCATGATGTCTTGCTGAGCGCTGCTGACGGCAGAAGTGCCAGCGACACCACCCGCTGCTTTCGCAGCAAGGGATCCGGCGATATCAGAAAGGTTTCCCAGCATCACATAGCTGTATGCCCCTGCAGGGTTTGAAGGAGGAATAGCGGGATAATTAGCTCCCGACGAACCGACTCCTGATACGGGCATGATGAACCTCTTGTGTTAAAGGTTATTCTGAAACTCTGCGAGTTCTTTTTCCATGGTCTTCATTTTTTCCCAATCTTCAGGGCGGAAGTTAGCAGGGTTCGAGAGGATTTGTTGGGCTTTCTCTTTTGTAAGACCAGTTTTTGTATAAATGTTTTCGGTGAGTTTGTTCAGCCGCTCTTGCATGACAACCGCTTCTTCCATCGCTTTTTCACGTTCTTTCTCGTCGCTTGAGGTGAGTCTTTCGCGAACTGAATCAAAGAATTTAAGTGTCTCGAAAAGGAGTGTTTCAAGTTGAGCCATATTGACGTTTTCAGGTTTGTCAAAAATCTTATCAAGCTGATCCATAAATTTATTATATTTCATAATTATTATACTCCCTATCTTATCTCAATATTATCAATTATTGTTTTGATTTTCAATTAACTTATTTATATTAATATAATAACTTGATATAGAAGTGTTTAATGAAGTCCTTAATCCTTAGATGGTTGCTAAAATTACGGTATCATATTGAGGTAGAAGGGGTTGAGGTTTTGGAACGGCCTTTTACCTTGGTCGCTCGCTGCCAATCGGAAATCGACCCTCTTCTGCTGCTGAGTCGGTTCTCCGTTTTTGTAGGGGTCCCTCGGGATAAAATTGTCCGTCCATGGGTTCGCAGGCTCCTTAGCTTTTTTGATTGGGTGGCGCTTCCTCTTTTTTCAGACCGAGCTGCTCGCTTTTTCGGGAATCGTATCGTGAGGGAAATGGTCCCCGCATTTGAAAAAAAACTTTCTCAAAATTGGATCATTTTTTTGGAAGGAGAGAATAATCCTCTAATCTCGGCATTGGAAAAGCGAGTCTTAATTGTGGCAACGATTGAGGGGATGGAAGGGAGTTTATTTCAACTCGATTCTCTGAAAAAGCCGTTTGGTTTTTGGAAGGCTATAGGTTTTATTCTGCAGAATGGAATTTTCTGGATGCCCAAACGGAAGGTGAAGATCTCATTTCAAAGGGCTACCTTGGAAAATTATCGAGAACTTTTAAAGGTGAAAAAGCACCCACTTCAAGAGGTGCCCTACCGATTTTGGAAAAAAAACTCCTCTGGCTATTCTGTGAAAAAAGAAGAAATTCTCTTCAAAGAAATCGGCAGACTTTCTAAGAAGCCCGTGGAAGAAATCAGCAGTGAGATGCATCTTTACGACGATCTTCTTCTCGACTCACTCGATGTGACCGAGCTTGTCGTTTTGATCGAGAAAGAATTTCAACAGCGCGCCTCATTTGAGATGTTAGAGACAGTCGATGATGTTCTCCAAACAGCCAGAGGTAGACCACGCTTTAAAACACGGGAGCAGATCATCCAAGAAAAGACCCTTCCAAGCTGGGTCAAAGCGCGATCTGAAGTGAAGGCACCGGTTGGAAAGACTCTGGCAGAAGCTTTTTTACGCTCGTGTGACAGAATGGGACAAACGTTGGCGTCGACCGATCCCATCGAAACACTATCGTATGCCCGTCTCAAAACACTCTCTGTTGGTCTTGTGGGTGAGATTCAAAAGCTGCCCGGGAAAGAAATCGGACTTCTCATCCCGGCGTCTGGGGAGATGTATGCTGTGATTTTCGCTCTGATTTTAGCTGGAAAAGTTCCCGTGATTCTCAACTGGTCACAAGGTCCTCGCTGGATGGATGAAGTACTCGAGCAAACAGAAGTGCAAGTTGTTTTAACCACCGCGAACTTTTTGCAACATCTTCCTATGGAATTGTCTGAGAGAGTCGAAGAAAAGATAGTATTATTAGAAGAGCTGAGAATGCAAATCACCATCGAAGAGAGAGAGAAGGGGCTCGAGCTTTCTCGCTTTTCTACTGAGTCGCTGCTCCAGTATTTTAAACGCGATCAAATGACAGGGGAAGAGACCGCGGTCCTCCTCTTTACTAGCGGAACCGAAAAAGCACCCAAAGGGGTGCCACTCTCCCATCAAAATCTCTTGTCTAATCACCGGGCTATTTTGGAATTTGTTCCTTTTACTGCAGATGATGTGATTTTTGGAATGCTTCCTTTATTTCACGTCTATGGATTTTCTCTTATGGGAATTTTCCCTCTTATTGTGGGCCTAAGAGTCGTTTACCACCCTTCCCCTCTCGATTTTCAAGGGATTTTAAAACAGATTTCTCGGTGGCAGGTGACAACGCTAGCAACAGTGCCGACATTCCTTAGAGCTTTATTACAGATGGCACCTCTTGAGTCTCTGAAAACAGTTCATCGTTTTGTCATCGGAGCAGAAAAACCACCCGCTGATCTGATGAAACTGATTCCTGAAGGCGCTGAGGTGATTGAAGGGTATGGCCTCACAGAATGTTCTCCTGTGCTCACACTTAAAACCTCAATAGATCGGGGTGTAGGAAAATTGCTGAAAGGGATTGAATGCCAAATTGTCGATCCTGTGACATTTCAGCCTGTTGAGCCAGGTAGGGTAGGGCTCATTTTAGTTCGTGGAGAAGGGGTTTTTAAAGGGTATTACCGCTCTTCGATCGATCCCTTTAAAATGATTGAAGGGAAAAGGTGGTTTAATACCCAAGATTTAGGATTGATAGACTCGGAAGGTTTTTTACATCTCCAAGGACGTGAGAGTCGCACGGTCAAAATTGGGGGTGAAATGATCAGCCTTCCTGTGATGGAAGAAGTCATTTTTAAGGCGTTTAAAGATCAAGTGGCCATCATTGGAGTGGCAGATGCAAAGAAGGGATCTCATCTCGTTCTTTTTACAATGAAAGAATTACATTTAGAAGATGTGAATCATGCATTAGGTCAAGCGGGCCTAAGCCCATTGTTGAAGATTTCACAGATAGAAAAAATCGATACTTTCCCACTGACTCCAATGGGAAAGATCGATTATAAGAAATTACATCTCAGAACTTAAGAAGTTATCAAGAGCATTGATATTATCAGTTGCTACTTTCATATCTGAAGCACCTACTGTTGCGCAATCTTCGATTGCACCAACGTTAGCCGTACATGTATAGGTATCAGAACCACCATGGTTATAGACGCTTGATTCAGAGTCATGGACTTGAATTTGGCCATTTTTTGTATCAAACGTGTGGTCAGCGCTTCCACCGAAGAACGATCCTACACCGCCGAAAAACTGCGCAGGGTCTTTACACCAGCTAACATTCGTATAATCACAAGATGACCAGTTACCTTGCTTAAAAGAGAAAGTAAATCCATCGGACGGGTGGGCAATCAGGTCTAAAAGGGTCGCAGGTTTGCCGGTCTTTTTATCATAAACGGTGTCGTTTCCACCAAGAGGGTCAGGAATTTTGATCGAATTAAACGAGTTGAGGGCTTTATCAACGAGATCTTGGAACTTTGAAGATTGGCTACCAAAAATACCTCCGGCACCATAAACCGAGAAGTTCATCACTTTACCAGTTGCAGGGTCAGTAAATTGACCACAGTTGTGCATCGCTTCAAAGAATTGGTAAGCTTGTTCGATTTGGGCTAGAACGGCAGGGTCGGAAAGGTCTGCTTTTCCTGCGTTAAGCAAAACTTGAATCTCTTTCTGTGCATAACCTGATTGGTACGAAAGATTTTGGATTGCTGTAATTGTATTACTAAGAGTTGCAGCTTGTGTAGCCATAATTTATTACCTTTTATTATTAAATATAATATCCCTAAATTAATTGTAAATTATATGCTTGCCATAAGTCAATAAAATATTTAAACTTTCTTTACAATTGTGTAAGTAGCTAATTATTAGACTTTAAAGTATGGGGATCGTTTTTTGGGGGTTTTAAAGGCCCTTTGAGCAAAGAGCTCAGAATGGTGCTTCCCAATAAGTTCCGGAACGCGAGAGAGCTGTCCCCATTCTTCTGGGGTAAAGTTCGTCGTTTTTTTCAGCTCTTTAGAGAACTCTTCTGGCGAGAGCTTAGAGTCGGAGACTTCGTGGTTCATCTCGAGGTCGATACGGCTAAAAAGGGCTAAAACCTCCTCCTTGGCCTTTTTCTGCTCCTCATCACTTGGGCTAAAAAAGCTCCTTTCAAGGCGGGGCATCTCTTTTAGACCCATTTTCAGGAGAAGGACGATCTTTTGAGGCCCTTTTTCCTTTACCCGGTCAAAAGCGAGTTTCCAAGAGTAGTCAGTCATAACCTGAGACATAAGGAGTTTCACAATTTCCTTCAATGCAGTATATTCAGAATCATATGAAAAAAAGAGTGCATTTCATACCAAACGCAATTACGGCCTTTGGTTTAGCCTGCGGTTTATTTGTGATTTTTAAGATCAACATGGTCGAGCCGGGTGAGGGGAGTTACCACGTCTTATTCACCTCCCTCTTGCTGCTTCTCGTTGCAGCGGTTGCCGATGTGCTTGATGGAGCGGTCGCTCGCATCATCAAAGGAGAGAGCGAATTTGGGGTCATTTTTGATTCTCTTTCTGACGCGGTGACGTTTGGGGTCGCCCCATCGGTTCTCTTGCTCAAGAGTCTGTCATTAGAGCAGGGAACAGGTCTATCCATCTTTACCATTTTCGGAGCGATGACCTATTCCATTTGCGGAATCTTAAGGCTCGTCCGCTACAACGTCAAAAAGGCCCTTATCAAAGGAAACGCCGAGGAAGAAGAGGCCCAGAAGAAGAATTTTACGGGTCTTCCGATCCCCGCTGCAGCGATTGCCGCTGTTGCGACGAATCTCTTTTTCGTCTCCACATTTGAAGAGAAGTGGTTCCATCTTTCAGATCCATCTTCAGCGATCGTCCTGACTAGTATCTGGATTGTTCTCGGCCTTCTCATGGTTAGTCGCTGGAAATTCCCCAGCCTTAAAACGCTTAATTTTAAGCTTCCTTCTGTGCAGCTCGTACTCATGATGGTTCTAGTAGCGCTCTTTCTCTTGTATGGAATCTTAAACTTTCTCCCCGTTCTACTGCTGGCCGTTACGTGGGGATACATTGTTTTAGGAGTGATTCTTTCGACGATCCGTCTTATTGCTGGAAAAAAATCAAAAACTCTCGAAGATTTTGAACCTGAAGAAGAGGAAAACGATTGATCTTTTTAAGTCTTATTCTCTCTCTAGCGCTCGCCGTTTTAGGATATTTGTACCATAAGCTTCTGCTCAGATGTCTTTTAGCCGAGCAGAAGATCCGTTCCCAAGAAGAGCTTGAACAAACCTATGAGCAGATCTCTAGAGAATCGTACATGCAAGCGCAAGAGAAAGCTCACGAAGAGGAAGAAGAGAAACGGAAAATTCTTGCTGAAATGCTTGCCAAACTTGAAGGACAAGTCAGGCTCCTGGAAGCTGAACGGAAAACCGATCACACCACGATGAAGCAGCAGCTGAAAGCACTTATTGAAACAGAACAGCAATTGAAGATAGAAACTTCTAAACTCTCACGGGCGCTCAGATCTCCTGCAGGCCGTGGGCGGTGGGGAGAGATTCAGCTTCGACGGGTTGTCGAGCTGGCCGGGATGCTGGAACACTGCGATTTTATCGAGCAAGGATTTGAAATCAGCGATGGGGTTCGAAGAAAACCCGATTTAATTATAAAACTTCCCGGACAAAGGCAGATTGTCATCGATGCAAAAGTCCCCCTCGAGGCGTATCTGGAAGGTATCGATCATACCGATGAAATTCTGCGAGGTGAAAAATTCAAGCACCATGCTAAGCAGCTGAAAGAACATATCGTGACCCTCGGCAAAAAGAACTATTGGGAACACTTTCAACCTACCCCTGAATTTGTTGTTCTCTTTCTTCCTTCTGAAACGATCTTTGCGGCAGCACTTGAAACCGATCCGACTCTCATGGAGTCAGCAGCGATCCAGGGTGTGATTTTAGCAACTCCTATGACCCTTATCGCCCTTCTCAAAGCCGTCGCTTACGGTTGGAAACAGGAGAGTCTATCCCGTTATGCTGAACGGGTCAGTGAGCTCGGACAAGAGCTTTATAAACGAATTTCAGATCTGACTGGACATTGGGGTCACTTAGGCAAAGCCCTTGAAAATGCGATGACTGCGTTCAATCAAGCAACAGGATCGCTTGAGAGAAACGTTTTATCATCTGCGCGTAAGTTTAGTGAAATGGGTGCTGCAAGTTCACTGCAGCCGATCAAAGAGACTCCTCTCTTAGACCAAACAGCTCGGCCGTTTGTCGCGGCCGAACTGAAGAATGTTGAATAAAATTATTCGTCTAAATCCGAGGGAATAGCAAAATAGTTATTTGTAACTGTTGTAACAACACCAGCAGATACTGGAGCCGCTTTGCTAAAAAGATTTCTCAAAGAGACTGCGCCGATATGATTTGCTGTAAAAGCACCAGCAGCAAGAGCGATTAATGCTGAAGCAATTTTAATCATTTTGTTTTGTCTTGGAGTTGCTTTTTGAGCAGGAGCGTCTTGATGAGTTTTTCTAGCACTTCTTGTGTTTAAATATTCACAAGCTTTTCCAGCGAGGCGGCTTGTAGCAGTTGCAGCGATGAAAGCAGCAGCACCAATTTTAAAAGCATGATTGAAAGAAATCGAATACATTGTTCTTCCTTATGGTTGATTTGAATAAGAACAGTAATATTATACCATAATTAATATAATTAAAAACGTAATAGAAATAAATTTAAAAACATAATATTAAAATTTTTCCATTGCATTGATCCAAGCCTCATCGAGGCCGGCTAAACGACGGTGGTCAGGGTAGAAAGTGGGTCCTTTTGCCCTTGAAGGAGTCAAGCGGTGGTGGATATTTTGAAGCCATGTTTCCCAAGGGGGAGTCGACGGATCTTTAAGGTTTTTAAGCCACTTTGCTCCAAATGCCACATGCTGGATTTCATCGGTGAAGATCTGTTTCATGAGGTTTTCAGACTGGGTATCGCCATGGCTCCCAAAGGCAGAGCCATAAATGGGGGCAAAGTCTAAATTAGCCATTTCAAAAGTGAGGCTCATCATACTGAGGTAGCGTAGTGGGGTTGTGATGTAGTGAACATAAGACCAGAAGTGGCGGTAAAGAGGCAGGTCTCCAAACTGGACACCCATTTGATTTAAACGTTCGACATAGAGTCTCACATGTTCTTGCTCTTCTTTGAGGGTATGGGCAACCCCTTTTCTAAAGTTCTTCGGGGCTTCTGGGAAGGCTAGAAGGGCGTGGGCCATGATTTCAACAGCTAGCAGTTCATGTCCGGCAAAGCGGTGGAGGCAGACGGCTCGTTTATCCCGATCACCTAAAGCAAGCAAGGAGGGGAGCCGATCGCGCCGTGTGTGTTTATGAAACCGTAAATCGGGTGAGCGGACAGGTTCTGCAATCAAAAGAGGGGAGCCTGGCGTATGATCAGTTAAAATCTCAGGACAAAACAGTTTATCCGAGAGCTTGTTTGAGGTAAGGATTTGGTAGGCCCAGTCTCGATATTCCATAAAAAAAGAGCCCCTGACTTAGTCAAGGGCTCTCATATTTTAATAGAATCGCTTATTCAACTGAAAGAACGAAATAAGCTGGGAATGCGAAGTTATTATTTGAGCGAGGTGTGACGAGAACAGTTACCTTTTTGCCCACGTAATCTTGGAGATTAATATGGGTGCTGTAGAGATACGCTTTTGGGAGATCTTTGTCTTTAAGGACGTAGTCTCCAGGTTTTCTTTTCACAGGAGAGCCGTAAGGCTCGACAATCCCCGTGAGCACAGCGCCTGCTTGGCGTTGCTCGTCATAGAACTCATCTTGTGAACGATCTTCATTACGTGAAGACCAGCTCAAATAGAGAGACTCTTCGATCGGCTCCCACATTTTCATGCGGTCTGTCGGATTTAATGTGACTTGGGTATCAGTTGTTGCAACTTCAGGAGCTTTTCCTTCAGCCTTATCTTCTAAGTAGGCAATTTTGCGTTGAGTGTACTCTTCTTGGAGCGCATTAAACCCTTCTTTGGCTTTGTCGCAAAGGTCAGGAAACTCTGTAAATTCGTTCATGACAGTTTGGTAATTGTGCTTAATGCGATCAACATCCATTTCACGGTATGACTTCTTCATTTCAGCTTGTGTTAGCAGTGTTGCTGCATCGAGGAGTTGTTCCGCTGTCATACGACGCTTATCGAGTTGTGCTTTCACTTCAGGTCCACCGATCGTGTCGATATATTCTTTCGCAACGAAAAAGCGTGTGCCTGCTGGGGGTGAAATCTCATACCACTTGTTATTGAGTGAGCTAAGCGTTCCTTTAATATGATCCCCACTGTTCAAATGACCGATGACAGGAGCATCTAAGGAAGGCTCTAGACGAACATTCACTCTGTTTCCTTCAACGACTCCGTCTAAAATGAAACTACGGAAAACATACGCCTTACTTCCTGCAGGAGGTTCAACGGAGTAGAAATCACCTTTTTCACCAACAACTACAACGAGGTCGTGACGGTTCAGTTCTTTAACAACACGTCCTTCTAAATCAGCCGAGGCGCGGAGGCGTACTTTCTTTCCTTTCACTTTTCCAGTGAAGGGAGAGAAAGGTTTTTGAGCAGTTGCAACAACGGCAGGTTGCTCAATAACGGGCTGAACAAAGAAAGGTTCTTGCACAGCAGGTGCTGTGATTTCAATCGGTTCAATTGCAGAGGGAGCAAAAGCTGTCTCTTCACCGTTTGTATCAGCATAGGTGACAGAGAGGCAGCAGATCCCGAAAAGCAGAGTGACCGACAGGGTGTGTTTTGACATGTGGAAAATCCTCCTCAATCTATAAGAATGTATTGTTCGTCATTCTAAGAGATTAAGGTTTTTTAACACCACAGAAAACAGAACTTTAAGTTTTAAGTACCGCTTGAATATGTTCGCAGTTTTTATTTCCGCAAGTGCAACCAATCGGATCACCTAGAAACACATTATAATGTTCTTTGTTATCTAAAGGATTAGTAACAGAATAAAGTTTTTCGTTTTCTTGTTTAATATCCCATGTACGGAATGTTAAATCAGCTTCTGACACTTCTTCTTCAATGGCTGCAGGTTTTTCATGGCTACCAAGCACGGCGTTCATGATTTGGCAGTGGGGGCAGTTGCAATGGGGCTCGGGTTGTTGGACAGATGATAAATCTTCAGGAAGAAGCCCTTTTGTCATTTCAGCAATCCGGCTGAGCATTTCAGCAGGGAGGGGAGGGCTTTCTTTTTGTTCTTCGTTGTGTTGTATCATCGAAGTTAAACCTTCCAAATTAGGAAATGCGAAGGGGAAAGGAATGGCTGTCGTCATCAGCGACCCTTTTCCTTCATCTTCGATAACCTTAGCATGCGAAGCAAACACTTTTTCAAGCAAGGGACGCTCGAGATTAGGGATTTCAACTTTGGATCCAGTGATCAATTCAATGACCAGAACGTATCCTATAGCAGAGCGTGGCTCGACTTGAAGGGAAACGATGTTTTTCCATGAGGTCGAAATATAAGGTGGAATGCTTAAGATTTTGTCGGTGATTTTCATATAGGACCTCCTCTTTTAACAATTTTCATTATAGCGAAGCGGTTTTGGGAAGGCAAGAAAATTAGCACTGCTGGCTTGTGAGTGCTGGATTATTTATATAAGCAACTCATTATTAAATGGATGTAGAAAAAGATTGTCAAGGGTTGTCTCATTATATATTCTGCGATTAAAATAGTTTTTAATAAAAGGATCCTCATGGCACGGAAGTCTTTTGTCATCGACACCAACGTTCTTCTCCACGATCCAGATGCCATTAAACGTTTTAAAGATAATGATGTGGTGATCCCACTCGTTGTTTTGGAAGAGCTTGATACGATGAAGCGTCTTTCCGATGAGCTCGGAAAAAATGCTCGTCATGTAATGCGGTATATCGATTCTCTCAAAAATACCGGAGAAGGGGACTTAAGTGCGGGCGTCCCAATTGAAAATGGAATCCGTATTAAGGTTCATGTTGAACTAAAGCCTCCTGAAAAAAAGACCTTCCCTCTACCTCTCGATCGGGCAACGAATAAAATTCTCCTGACCGCTTTTATTTTGAAAGAACAAGGCGAAAACGTTGTTTTAGTTTCGAAAGATTTTGTTACCCGTGTCAAAGCAGAAGCGATTGGTCTTGAGGCCGAAGATTATGAAAACCTCAAGTTTTCCTATGATAAGATGTACCGCGGCTACCGAAAAGTGGAAGTGCCCAAAAAAGAGATCGATCTCTTCTTTAAGGATGGATCTGTTTCTGTTGATGCCAAAGATTATTCTCCTAATGAATATTGTGTGATGACATCACCTGAGCAGTCATCGGCTGTCTGTAAATTTAATCCTGTAACCAAAAAACTCGAACCTCTGATCAAGCTTTCACGCGATATTTGGGGAATTCATCCTCTCAACGTCGAGCAAAAATGTGCACTCGATCTTCTACTCCGAGACGATATTAAGCTGGTCACCCTCATCGGCCCTGCAGGAACCGGAAAAACATTACTTGCACTCGCTGCTGGGATGAAGAAAGTGTTCGATGACAATATCTATACAAAGATTTTGGTCAGCCGTCCTATTATTCCTCTTGGTAAAGATATCGGCTACCTTCCAGGAACCAAAGAAGAAAAGCTCTATCATTGGATGCAGCCGATCTATGATAACTTAGAATTCCTCTGCTCTTCGACAACAGGATCGAGCAATGGTCCTGACGCGCAGCAATGGATTATCGAGAGTAAAAAGTTGGAAATGGAAGCTGTTACATATATTAGAGGCCGCTCGCTTCCCAAAATGTACATCATTATCGATGAGGCGCAAAACTTAACGCCTCACGAAGTGAAAACAATCATTTCTCGTGCTGGAAAAGGAACAAAAGTGGTTCTCACTGGAGATCCGACCCAAATTGACAATCCGTATTTGGATAAAGACTCCAACGCATTGACGTATGTGGTTGGAAAAATGCGTGATTATCCTACCTATGGGCATATCTTCCTCGATCGCACCGAGAGATCTGAGCTCGCTGCAATTGCTGCAGAGGTATTATAAAACTACGAGTTCGAGTTACAATGGCCTTCGCGAACAAAGGAGGTCATTATGACTACAGTCATTCGTATTCTGGGAATCATTCTCCTAATCGGAGGAGTCGTTATCTTTTGTTTTGGGCTTAACTCCTCTCAGTCAGTAGGTGAAAGAGGAATGGAAAAAGTGACAGGACGTTACACCGAAGGTACAATGAAGTATCTGATCGGGGGGCTTGTGATGGTGATCAGCGGAATCGCTGTCGCTCTGAATGCAAATCGAATTTATAAAAATCGTTAAAAACAAAAATGGATTTGACCTTGAAAAAGGTCAAATCCATCAAATAAAACTACTTTTTCTTTTTTGTAGCTGTTTTTTTCTTTTTCTTCACTGCAGCTTTTTTAGCTTTCTTTGCCATGGTATTTCCTTGTTTTTTTGGTGTTGTGTCATCAGATGACAAATCCTAGACTATCACAACGCATAATACGATTGAATTTTTTATTCAATAGTTGAATGATTTTATTCATGAAAAATCAAAATTTTTGGCAAAAACCGAAGCTGCATGAAGACACTCACCTCCATAGAAAAGTGAGTTGGCTCGAGCTTTTTTTCGATTTGGTTTTTGTTGTTGTCATTTCTGAACTTGTGCATCTTCTTTCGCTCGATCTTTCGCTAAATAGTATTGGGAATTACATTTTTCTTTTCATGCCTGCATGGTGGGTATGGATAGGAGCCACCTATTATAATGATCGGTTTGAGACAGAAGGAGTGGAAGCGAGAGTTTTTACATTTCTTCTTATGCTCCCTGTCGCCGGTCTTGCCATTTTTGCACACCATGTTCCTAACGATTCTGCATGGGGATATGGATTAAGTTATGTCATCGCTAGAGGATGTATCATGTGGCTGTGGGCACGCGCGGCCTTTCATGAAAAGAGATTTAGACCTGTCGGAAACATTTTTGTGACTGGCTATTCCGTTGGAATTACTCTTTTTCTCACGTCCTTTTTTGTTGATGAGGCTTACCGTTCTCTTTTATGGGGACTGGCACTTTTGTGTGATCTCTGCACGCCTCTTTTTACACTCAGAAGGCAAGTCCATTTGCCGTTTTTTAATCTATCCAAGCTGCCTGAACGGCTCGGTCTTTTTGTTCTCATCGTCATTGGGGAAACACTTGTCGGTGTGATTCGAGGAGTAGCGCGTCATCACCATTTTTCTTTCAAAATTTTTTCAGAGGGGATTTTGGGGGTTGCAATCAGCTTTGCTCTCTGGTGGATCTATTTTGATTATATTGCTCGGAGAACACCGCGAGCCGAGCACCGTGCAACTTTTTTATGGAGCTATCTCCATCTGATCGTCGTCATGGGAATTGGAGCAATTGGTGCCTCTCTTCTGCATGTCCTCACTTCCAAGCATCATCTTCCTTCCGATTCTGCAAGACTACTTTTGACAACCGGTATTGCAGTGGTGTTATTTTTCATTGGTCTGATTGAGCTTCTTCTCAAAAAAGATAAGGGAGAGCCAACTCGCTTAAAAATTAGTGTAGGAATCAAAGCTCTCTCAGCAATTTTAATTTTAATTTTCGGCTTTTTCTGCCATGAAATCCATGCTCTTGCTCTTCTAGCCCTCATTTTTGGGGTTTTACTCACTCCTATCGGCTACGGTGTCTATCTCTGGTATCAGAAGAGTGTTGTTGAATTAAGCTCAGACGTCTAAAATATCCTCCATACAAGGAGAATTTATGACTACACTAAGCCAATTAATTAAATTTCCCAACGATCTTTTCTGCAATTTTGACGGGTTAAGGGACAATTTAGCTGATCCTATCGTCGTTTTATCAAAATGGGGAAAAAACAAGTTTTTTAGCTTTCCATCTCGCGGTTCTGATGTGGTCAAAGATATGGAATCTGTCAGTGATGTCATCACTGCGTTTGGTTTTTTTAGAGACCTTCGTAAGTTGAACAATAATAGCGTCGAGGGTTTACAGTATGTGAAGATTTTGAATAGCGGGTGCAAATGGCTCAATTATCTTGCCTCAAGAAAGATTTTCCAATGGAACGGAGCAATAAAAGGGACTGTAGAAAAAGCAGAGTCCATTAGCGGAATCTTTGTTGCTAGTGTCAAGGCTTATAAAACAGTCAACAGTGAACTTAAGAGTACGAAGGTAATGGTTGCTGGGTTGCAAATCATTAGAGATGTGAGTTTTTTAGCTTTTGAAATGTTGAAGTCTCCTTGGTTCAAGAGGGATTCTGACATGCTAAAGCTCTGCGCTTTAACAACAGGGGTTTTCGCAGGACTTTCACATGAAGTGATAGTACATTTTAATACAGCTCGCTAATTTTTCATGATTCAGTTTGATGAGATCGAGCTTTCGTTTTCGGGACATACTGTCTTTAAAGAGGTCTCTTTTTCTTTGCAGAAAGGGGAGCGGTGCAGCTTTGTCGGGAGAAACGGGTCGGGAAAGTCGACCCTTTTTAAGCTGATTGTTGGAGAATTAGAGGCCGATCGGGGTACCATCTCGATTTCAAAAAACTATCGGATTGGCTACCTAAATCAACACATCCATTTTAAGGAACCGACGGTTCTACAAGAGGCGGCTTTAGGGCTTCCTGAACATGAACGAGACGAACTTTATAGGGCGGAAAAGATCTTGTTCGGGCTTGGATTTACGGAGGAAGATCTCGACCGGTCTCCGAGCGAGTTTTCAGGAGGTTATCACTTACGTCTTCACCTAGCGAAGGTGCTTGTTTCAGAGCCTGATTGTCTTTTGCTCGATGAACCGACGAACTATCTTGATATCCTCTCGATTCGGTGGCTTGCCAATTTTCTTAAAAGGTGGCCTGGTGAATTTATCCTCATTTCCCATGATCGGGATTTTTTAGACACTGTTTCGACCCATACCATGGGAATCCATCGGGAAGGTGTTAAAAAAATCAAAGGTTCAACAATCGACTTTTTTACCTTGATCTTACAGGATGAAGAGCTCCATGAGAAGACGCGGATTAAGGCGGAGAAAAAGCGGGCTCACATGCAAAGTTATGTGGAGCGGTTTGGAGCTAAAGCGTCCAAAGCCTCACAGGCGCAGTCAAGAGTTAAAATGCTGGAGCGGGTGCCCGTTTTAGAGCAGCTCAAGGAGATTTCAGAGCTCTCTTTTACTTTTCAAGAGGCTCCTTTTCCGGGCAGGAAGATGCTTGATGCAAAAGAGATCCAGTTTTCTTATACAGACGATCCTCTAATCGATGGTGTTTCTCTTGAAATTGAAAAAGGAGAGCGGGTCGCCATTATTGGGAAAAACGGACGTGGAAAGTCGACATTGCTGCGGCTACTTGGAGGTGATCTTAAAGCCCAACAGGGCTCGGTCGAATATTCCGATAACACGCGGATTGGGTATTTTGGACAAACCCATATCGACAGGCTCGACAAAAGCCATACGATCACGGAAGAGATCGGTCTTGCCAACCACAACCTTAATCTCACGTCGATCAAAGGGATTGCGGGAGCGATGATGTTCAGTGGAGATCTGTCCGATAAGAAGATTTCGGTTCTCTCCGGAGGAGAAAAAAGCCGAGTGCTCCTTGGGAAAATTGTCGCAAAGCCATGCAATTTGCTTCTCTTGGATGAACCGACCCATCACCTTGATATCGAATCGATCGAGGCCCTCATCGATGCTTTAGAAGATTTCTCGGGGTCGGTGGTCATGGTCACCCACAGTGAGCTGATCTTAAGACGACTCAACCTTGATAAGATTATCCATTGCGAAGAGGCTAAACAGACTCTTTTCCTGGGAACCTATGATGAGTTTGTCGAGAAAGGGGGCTGGGATGAGAAAAAAGCTCCTGTCAAAAAGGTTACTCCACCAGCTCCTCCACCACAACCTTCAGTTGATAAAGAGATCCGGGCGTGTGAAAAGAGGCTCGCCCAGCTCGAAGAGCAGCAGAAAAAAGAAACAGCACTTGTTGAGGCAGGAGATTTGTCACCTGAGCTTCTCAGAGCGATATCGGAGCGGCAGAAAGAAATCGAAGAGCTTGAAGCAAAGCTTTTACTTCTCTACGAAAACAGATCTATTTAATAGGTTTGGGGATAACGGGCACAAAGGTCGATAAATCGGGCTTCTTAAACTTGTCATTGAACTGATCGTCAGGGCAGGGAGGCCACACTTCATTTCTGCCAAACATGAAAAGCTCTCCTCTTAAAATGAGATCTGCACCTTTTTTCCAAAGCTCAGCGTCATACATTTTTCCATCGCGAGGATCGACGACATAGCCTGCAAACCGTCCGCTACCTTCATACGAGGCACCTAAGACAAAATCAAGACCGCAATAGTAGGGATTGCCAACGATTCCAGTCGCTCTCCCTTTAGGGTCGTAAATCGAGTCGTCAATCTCACCTTTGTCATTATAAGTTCCAATGATTCGGCCGTAATATTTCCCTTGGTAGGCGTAGATAGCGACAACCGAGCTCGGTTTGTGTGTTTTATCGTCGATAGTTTGCCAAAACCCTCCGATATCACGTGCCATCAAAGCTGAGCAAAGTAGCAAGAGCAAAGTTAGGATATAGACTTGACGCATAGACCCTCCTAAAACCTCATCTTATGAATTATCAGGACGGTTGTAAATATTTTTTTAATCGAGAGGTATTCTCTTCAGTCCTTGGAAATTTTGTAGGCTTAGTTTGCATAAACGCTCAAGAATTTGTTCAGAGTGATTGAATGAAAAAGGTTGATGGATAAGGTAGTCGGTTTGTGAGAGAAGCTTAGGAAGAAGTTCAGAATCTGAATAGAATAGAACTTCTAGCGAATCAAGATCGGGTTGAAGTGCATGTATTTTGGGAGTATTACTGTTAAGAGCAATAAAAGGGGTGTTGAGGCAAGCAGCAGCAATAGAGTGGTGAAACCGTCCTGAGACGAGAAGAGAGGCGTTTTCAATTTCTTGGAGCCATTCTTGGAGAGAATGTGCTTCAACTAATTTCCATCCTTGAGGGTGATGTGCTTGCAAAAATGCAACTAATCTTCGATCGTCGGGTGCGAGATCTTTTTGAGCTCCAATGAGAAAATGGACTTCATACCCTTTTTTGATCATCAAGTCGATATAAGTGAGTAGGGTTTTTATTCCCTCTTGTTCCCAAGCGGCAGATCCAGCAAGCAGTAAAACATCTTTGGTTGGATGGCTTCTTTTCGTGCGGGGATAATTCTCTTTTATGTAGAGGGGAAGGCAGTCAAATGAGCGGGTTGCTGCGATTCCCATCTGATCCATCAATTTTGCACTCAAATCTTCTCGCACAGCGACAAAGTCGATACAGGAATAGACTTTTTGATAGATTTTGGTCGCTTCAGTTGAGGCATCTATTTCAAGGGTATCTTGTGGGTAAAAGGAATGGTTAATAATTTCAACATGCTTACCTAAGAATTTTTTCGAGAGATAGGCAACATAAAGAAGACGTAGAGGGCCCGGTTTAATCCCATGGAGTGTGCCTTCCCCGTTAATGACTACGACGTCTGATTTTTCAAGCGTAGCAATAAGATCTCTATTAGATTTCTTAAATAGCTCAAATCTTTCTAGATTATCAAATTCGTCAGCCGTTTGTGGAAAATCGACGATATCATAATTGGCTTGAATGGGAACTGAGGAGAGAAAAAAACCACAGTCACGAATGATAGAGATTTTTAATTGTGTAGCAGTTCCCGTGCAGCCCCAATGGTACCATGACATGGTGTCATTGATAAGGAGAACATGCTTGGGGAGAGAAGGATGGTCTGGGTTGCGGAATTCTTCTGTGCAAAAGAGCAATTGAGTGAGGCATAAAAGTAAAAAAAGTAAATTTTTCATGAATACACTTTCCTTTTAAGAAATCGCTACTCTATCATAGACGAAAGAGGCTTTATGAGTATTAGAATTGTTTGTTTGTTGTGTGGTTTTTTCAGTGCGATTTTGTCAGCTAATCCACTCCGAACGCTTTATCCTTCTATCGAGCCTAACCAAACAGGCTATTTACCTGAAGAAGGTGGGCATCGCATCTATTGGGAGGAGTGTGGAAACCCAAGTGGCAAACCTGTTCTATTTTTACATGGAGGACCTGGGATCGGTCTTTCTACATATCACCGTTATTTTTTTAACCCGGAAAAGTACCGCATTATTCTCTTCGATCAACGAGGCTGTGGCAAAAGCCTGCCCTTTTCTGAACTCAAAAATAACACGACATGGGACTTAGTAAATGATATTGAAAGATTGAGACACCATTTAGGAGTTGAGACATGGGTCGTTTTTGGCGGATCTTGGGGAAGCACTTTAGGTCTGACGTATGCTATTAAACATCCACAATCTGTCAAAGGATTGATTCTGCGAGGGATTTTCCTTTGCAGACCTCAGGAAATCTACTGGTACTATCAAAGCGGAGCTCATCAAATTTATCCCGATATCTGGGAAACTTTTATCGCTCCGATTCCGGAAGAAGAAAGGGGAGATTTTGTGAAGGCTTATTATAAAAGGTTAACCTCTTCTGATCCTGAAGTGCGAAGAGTTGCAGCTCAAGCTTGGTCTGGATGGGAGGGAAGCACTTCGAAATTGATCTTTGATCCCGCACTTTTTGCAAGTTTTACGGAAGATCAATCGGCTGACTCGATTGCACGGATTGAGTGTCACTATTTTGTGAATAATATATTCTTTGAGACAGACAACTGGATTCTAGAGAATGTCAATACCATTCGCCATATCCCTTGTGTGATTGTGCAAGGACGGTACGACATTCCGTGTCCTATTCAAAGTGCCTGGGAGCTCCATAAAGCATGGCCTGAGGCACAGCTAGAGATTATCCCTAATGCAGGGCATGCAGCAACGGAACCTGGAATTATGGATGCTTTGATTCGGGCAGCAGACCGATTTGCTGACCTCTAAAAAGGATGAAATATGAGGGTAATTTTGTGGTTTAAGAAAGAATTTTTTCACATTTTACCCGTTTTTATTTTCTTTCTTGTCTCTTTTACTTTGATCAACTGGATTGAAGCGTTTCTTTTCGAGCACATGGGGGTCACACCTTTCCGATTTGGAGAGGTAGCTATTGCGGCTGCACTTATTGCCAAGGTGGTGCTGGTTGTCGACCATTGGACCTTCATTAATCGGTATCGAAATAAGCCCCTTATTTATCCTATACTTTGGAAAACGGCTCTTTATTGGTTGATTCTTTTAGTCGTTCGTTTCTTGATTCGGTTGGTTCCTTTTCTAGTGGGAGCTCGTGATCATTTTGAAATGGGATGGGATCAGTTTTTAAGCCATATTAACTGGAACTTATTTATTTCCATCCAGTTTTACTATCTTTTGCTTCTTTTTGTCTTCGTGACGTTTCAAGAGCTGACTTATAAGCTGGGTGCTTCAAAAATGCGTCAACTCTTTTTTTGCTGACATAAATAATTTACTTGCCTATCTTCTTTTCAAAAGAGGTTGTAAATGAGAAAGTTATTCTATCTGTTTTTTTCTATCCCGCTCTTGTTAAGTGCAAATGACCCAGCAACCCCACCACCACCTTCCAGTGATTATACAAATTGCCAGGCGCCTGAAAATCGCCCTGATAACAATTGGTCGAATTGGGCACGACGAACAGATGTTTTTTGGAGAACCGAGCAGCGAACCACACCTGCCTGGTCGCTTCAAACCATTCAGCCATTTTACCAAACAGCTCAAACGTACAGAAACACCTGGTTTGGTCAAGCGCAGTTTACACGTGCGCAACATTCTCAGACTTATAATTTAGGAATGGGATATCGATACTTATCAAGGAGCGAAAATTGGCTTGTTGGAACAAACATTTTTTACGATGTGGTACAAAGACACACCGATCAACGGTTAGGAGCTGGTTTTGAGGCATACTACAGAAATATCACCTTACGCCTAAATTATTACCAACCGATCACCGGCTCTACAAAGATAAAAACAACCTGCCCAACAAAACAGAGTGAAACAGCGTTAACCGGTTTTGCCGGGGAATTCGATTTCCCCATGCCTTATTTTCCCTGGATCCGTTTTAATTTTGATGGTTTTTACTCCAAAAGAGATACCTTCAGATCGATTCACGGGGGTGGAGGAGCTCTTCAACTTAATCTCACATCGTTTTTAACCCTCCAAATGGGGCGAAGGGTCAGTAACCAAAATAACAGCAATTTTCTGCAGATTAATTTAAGTTTTGGTAAACCCCCTGAAATTGAATATACGATGGTTAAAAATTTCGTGACAAGGGCAGCTTTTCCTAACCGATGTCTTCCACGCCACACGCTTGAAAAAGTGATGAGAAACAATACGATTTCGACGCAGCAAAAAACCGTACACCGTATCTGCGTACAGCAAGCGCAAGGAGCTGGAAGTGCAGGTGGTATTGGAGATCCTTGCACAACGGTCAGCAATTGCCAAACTGGCTATCTATGCGAGAATAACCTCTGTGCAGGATGTTTATCTGATGCCAATTGTTCGATTATACAGGGCCTTCCATATTGCAATATCTCAAATCAAAAATGTGTCCAGTGCGTAGCGAATTCAAATTGTCCTCCAAATGCTCCTGTCTGCAATCTGTCTACAAATACATGCGGTCCTTGTACACAGGATACCCAATGTCCTCCTGGGCAAGCCTGTGTTAACGGTATTTGCCAGTAAGAAGGTAAATAAAAACTATTTCCTTCTAAATAGGGTCTCTATATGATTTCTGGGTTAAATGGAGGCTATATGACTGAGATTTCAGGAATAAGAGAAGAGACACGAATTGATTTTTTTGATCGTAAAGACGACTTACCTCAAGAAAAAGTTGAAGCGGTAGTGACACAGGAGCACACGGCGCCAGGTGTTAGTGAAAACAGGATGAAGGCTGAAGAAGCTCTGCAGCGTGCAACGAGTCCTAATCTAAGAATATTGGAACGGGAACAGGAAATTAAAGCTAAAATCAAGATAACGTCATCACCCACCCAAAGATTTACCCTTTTAAAAGAAATTTTCCAAATGAAAGTCCAAGCGTTTACACAAGACGGTGGATCAATTGAGAACTTTGCCGATGAAACAAGATCCTATAAGGGAAAAACTGGGGCTGATCTTGAACCGCTTTTTTCTGGTACGCAACGTGGTTTAAAGAAAGATCTTTTTACCATTTATGCATTTATGTATCTCACATCTGAGAGTATGCCAAGATTTTCAACCCAGTATCCTTATAAGAGCCTTTTCCTAGAACTTTATCAGCTTGAGGAAGACACCGGTTTTAGGCTTGCTGGTACAGGACTTCTAATTTCTGAAGCAAAATCACTGCTTAAAGGAATGATCAAACTTTTTGAGAATAATAGTTCAGAATCAGATCTTAAAAAGTTTTATTGGGATCTCATGTACCCTGATACCCTGAAGATTTTTCAACATCTGGAAAAAGGTGGAAATATCGATCTTCTAAAAATTGCGGTTTCACTCAATGGAATGGCATTTTTCAAGCCTGATATTTATCACTTATTCTCAACAACATCAGAAGGGAAAGACCCTCTCGTTGACTTTTTGCCTTACATTGTAAAGTATGGGTCGCTGGAGGCAATTAAGCCTTATTGTGATGACCGCTTTAAAGATTTGTCGGAGGTCGAACAAGCCTATCAATGGATCGACCTCTGCTGCAAGGCAGCTGAGATCTTAGCTCCGATCAATCAGAAAAAAAGTGCCGAATACCTTGATCAAGCTAGGAAGGAAAAAGAGGCTAAGCTGTGGGCCTATCCTTTCTATCCCTATCGTGCAGAGATTGAAGCGAAAGCTAAACTTGCGACGGCTCGGATTGAGGCCGCAACTCTCAAGGCTTCTTAAATAGAAGAGGCCGGGGATTCCCGGCCTTTTTCTCAATACGATTTTTTGTAACTATCGCCTCAGGAATAGATGTTAGTGTCTTCTGTGCGCCCATCAGCGAGGATGCAAGTAAGCACGAAGTTGCCAAAAATAGATGCTTCATAATTCTTTCTTTTGGTTTAAGAATAAAATTGTACGAATCTCAATCAATGAAGTAAGCCCTCCAATTTGGCAGACTATGGGACTTGGCGTCATTCAATAGAGCATGTGCCGCATCCTCTTTCCCTTGACCCTTTAAAGTAAGGGCTTTCCAAAGACAGGCATAACTTCGATAGCCGTATTGAAGCTCAAAGGGCGCATACATGTGATAGTAGACGTCAATTTCTTTCTCTTCATCCTCCTGTGCATGGATAATGACATCATCAGCTTCTTGTAAATCCTCTTTGGAAAGGTCCTCACAAACCGCTTCTAATCGATGAACAGTGCAAGCTCTTAAGACCGGTGACAACGAAACGAGATCGCTTTTTGGGAAAGCAAGAAGAGCGTCTCCTAAGAAACAAAATTGATAGTGAGGGTTGACCTTGAGAATGGCATTAAGAAGAACTGAAAGATCTGGATATGTTTCTAGGCCTAGATCTAAGCTCTGAAGTTCTTTAGGGTAGGAGGAGTTTTGAAAGAGACGAATATCATCTATAAGAAGAATAGAATCTGTTTTTTGGGCATTTCCAATGGCCTCTAGTTCCTCTATTACGGGAGTATCCAGAACTCCTCTAGCTGTCACGTGCCCGCTATAATGCCCATCTAGATAAAATAAGCAACGCCCTAATGATTTACTAAGGATATTTCTCAATACAAGATTAGACTCTCCGCAATGAGCCGTAATGTTCTTATAGTTTTTAAATCGAGTTGACGCTTTATGAAAAAGCTCTTTAGAGAGTTCAACTGTATGTACCTGATTGAAAATGGAGGCTGCACGAACAGTCGTATCACCTAAATAGGTGCCCGTTTCTATAAAAGTATCGATCTTAAAAATAGTTTTAAGCTCATTAAGAAGCGATTCTCTTAAGGCGCCATTATCACCTCGGCGAGTTGTCACGAATCGAAGTTCATGAACATTTTTTTTAGTAGGAGGAATGAGATTATTTTTTTCTAGAGAAGCCATCAAATTACAATTCGAGATAAAGAAGGGAACAAAAAGAAGTAGAATTCTGTATGACAAGCAAACCTCCGTGGGAGTTATATGTAACGCATCAAATTATAGAATATTTGGCTTTTTGTCTAATCTTTGCTCGATTTCAAGGCGGTGTGATATCTTTGCGTTATGAGATGGATAGCGATTATCGTTGTTTTCTACTGTAGTGTGTTATGTGCAGCACCGGATGAAAGCCAAGGAAGAAATATGTCAGGTCATGTGTTTGTTGTATCGGAATGGCAACCAAAGGAAAATAAAGACCCAGAGCTCTGGGAGTGGGCTCAAAACGTGTTATCAACAACACGAGAGAAGGAAAAAGGATGTATCAGAGCTCATGTAACACGGCAAATCAAGCACCCTGGATCACCAGGAACTTCGAAATATACCATTATTCTCTTACAAGAGTATGTGAATGTGGAAGCTTTTGACCTTCACTGTGCTTCCGAGTACGTGACGCATTTCTTTGAAACATGTGTTAAAAATCCCGAAACGGCCATCGTTGAAGACTGGACGTGCAGGCTTTTTAGCGAGGATTTGCCCACCACGGCTCATATACCAATGGATCACTAGAGGATCTGAGGTGTAGAAATGAATCTTTTCATTGCCCAAATGTTAGGGTGGATTTTCTCCAATGATATGAAAAAGTATACTGGGCTTTTTTCCGTAGTTTCGACCCTTCAATTTCCCCCAAACTAAAGCTGTTTAAAACAAATGGAGCTGTATGTTTACACCTGCTGGATATTCTGCTTAAGCGAGGGCTTTTATTTTAAAGTATGATCAAGGAAAAATAAGCTATTACTCTCTCGGAGGGTTTTGGAAACTTCCTTCCAAATCGTTAGAAGAAGAAGGACTGCTCAATGAGAAGAGGATCTCTTGTTGCAAGCCTCCGTGCTTCTCCTCTACGAGAGCATACTTTTCGCTGGGAAAGATTGAATCGTTTCCCTACGATAAAAAGAAAAGGAACACGGTATGACGATTATCGAACAAATCAATGAAGGGATTAAGGAGGCCATGAGAAGTCGAGATCAGATTCGGCTTGCAACACTCCGCATGCTCAAAGCAAAGATTTTAGCGGTCGATGCTCGTGCGAATCTTCCTGACGCAGAGATTGTCAAGTTGTTCAAAACCTATTTTGGAAATCTCCAAGAAGCTCTAGAGCAGGCTGAAAGTGCGAGCCGCCCCGATATTGCTGAACCCTTAAAAAAGGAGCTTCAGATCGTTCAAGAGTTCTTACCTAAAACTCCTTCTCTAGAAGAGACCAAAGCAATTGTCCTACAAGCCATTGCCGATTCGGGGGCTAAAACAAAAAAAGAGCTGGGACTTGTCATGAAAGCCATCATGAAGCTTAACAACTCCGTGGATGGAAAATTAGCTAAAGAGATAGCAAGCGGCTTGCTGGCTGACTAGTCGTCGATACGGCCTGGCGATGAATTGCTTCCTGCTAGAATTCCTCCATCTACATTCAGCTCGGCTCCGGTGATAAATCCTGCTTCGTCTGACGCTAAAAATAAGGCGGCATAGGCGACCTCTTCAGCCGTTCCCAATCGCTTCATCGGAATACCTCCTGCCATCTCCTTCAGTTTTTGTTCTCTTTCTTTGCCATTACCGATCAGTGGATCCCAGAGCGGGGTGAATATAGCGGCAGGGTGAAGAGAGTTGCATCGAATATCATACCCTTTCTCGCAACAGTAGAGAGCAACGGTTTTGGTGTGGTTTCGGACAGCCGCTTTACTTGCAGCGTAAGCTGCTGCTCCTGGAATCCCTACAATACCTGATCGAGAGGAAACATTGACAATAGATCC
Organism: uncultured bacterium; assembly: GCA_964571465.1. Classification (GTDB taxonomy): domain Bacteria; phylum Chlamydiota; class Chlamydiia; order Chlamydiales; family Rhabdochlamydiaceae; genus PALSA-1444. Next base: position 304,162 of record CAZNAR010000001.1, on the reverse strand, counting down.
TTTACCTTTTTTCATCACATGAAGGGCTTTTTTGCATCCTAAAAAAACGCCATCTGTGTTGACGGCGTGCACCTTATTCCAACCATCGAGGGTAGCGTTCTCGGGATCTTGTGGTCCAAGCTTTTCTCGAAACCCCATTATCCCTGCGTTATTGACAAGAATATCAAGGTGATGTTTTTCCTGAATAATTTCGTCAATGACAGCATCCCAATTGCTTTCAGATTGAACATCCAGGTGAAGGTATTTAGCTTGTGGGCCTATTTGGGCAGCAGCTTTCTTTCCCAAATCATCTGCGACATCAGTAAGATAGACAAAAGCTCCTTCTTTTGCAAAAAGTTCAGCGCAAGCAAGGCCTATTCCTTGTGAAGCTCCCGTAATCAAAGCAATTTTACACCTAAGTCTGTCCATAATCCCTGATTAACACACAGAAAATATCTTGGATAGACTAAACAAGGAGGAACTTTCCCGTTTGGATAAATCATTTTTCCTAAATTTTTTTATTATTAATCCGAGACACTAATGAAGAGAGTTTGAGTGATTTTGATAGCACTTACGAGTGTAGTTTTTTCTCAAGATTATCAGAAAAATTTCACAAAGTTGATAAAAAATACCATTTGGATCGTGCCACCTTCGACGCTGCTGCTGTTATACTTCCGGTTGCAATGCAAAACAACGAGTTTAGCTCGACAAAAGCCAGAGGCTTTTGGAGGATATATTACTTAAGGAAGTAAAACATCGACAATCACTGGCATATGATCGGAAGGAAAGCGTTCATTGATTTGAATCGGTTCGGTAGCATTGATGAGAACAGTGATGTCTGGTGAAACAAAGATATGATCTAAAATGACATCAGAGTCTTCGTCATTTTCAAAAGGTTTACTACCTCGAGAGAAAAAATCGGGTAGGGTCGTCGTCGTAGGTCCTACATGTCCTAACAATGCCACTTCTTTGGTCTCTTTTAAACGGCGCTGCAAAATCTGGCAGACACGATCTCCGTCATAAAAGGGAATTTTTATACGGTCAGGTCTGTTAGGAAAGGTATTAAAATCTCCTGATACGATGACGGGTCTTTGAAGACCTTGAATTAACTTATCAATAAAGAGGGCTTGATCTTCTCTAGAATTGATTCGGTAATAGGTCAGATGGGTATTGATCAGAGCAAACTTTTTCCCTGTAAGAGTATCATGAAAGTGAGCGAGTGTAAGTTGCCTGCCAGGCTCTAAATTTGGAGGAAGAAAATTGGGAATCTTTGCTACGACTGAGTCATCGTTTGGATTCAGAGGTAGTTCTAATGAAGCACTTGAGACGTCTAGCGTGTTAACCTGATAATTTTTTGTATCCAACACAAAGCGATCTTTTCGATAAAAGACAGCATTAAGCTCACCCTGAGTGCTCTTCCCCACAAAAGAAGTGAAAACTGCTCCAAGAGAGTGTTTCAAATCTTCTAGCTGAGAGGGATAGACTTCTTGAACACAGAGGATGTCAGGATGCATATTTTCTATGCAGGCAAGCACGCTTGGCAAGCGCTCTGTCCAACAGTGATTTTTGTCTTTCAAGGAATCATCAAATAGATTGAAGAGAACATTGTAGGTGACAACCCGAATTTTTTCGGCCTTTTTCATTAAGGACTCTTCGATTTCTAATCTGTACTTTTGTGAGTATTTCGCTGGCGGGTTGTTCTCAAGAGTTTCTAAAAGAGGTACAACTGAGTGGGAGATTTTAACAGGATCTGCTGTAAGAGGTAGAATAGAGTAGCTAAGGAGAGAAAGAAAAGTTAATAAAAGACTTTGTTTCTTCATGGCAACAGAAGATAAGCTAGAATTAGAAGAGACTCAACAAGAAAAAAGCCGGGTTAAAACCCGGCTTGTTTATTGGAGGTGGAGAGATTCGAACTCTCGTCCTAAGCGAACATCCCACTCATGACTACATGCTTGTCGCCTCCTAAATTTAAATGATCACACTGGGAGGCGCCCCATTATTGATCATCTTTCCTTTGAATGTCTCGATACACGTGCCCCAAAGGAGAGGGCAAGGATCACACCAGGAAATATGACGATCGCTCCAGCACTCCCGGTCAGTTGCTGGGCGATCGGAACTCAAGTGCCGTTAAGCAGCGAGAAGTCCTGGCGTTTGTTCAACGTCAATTATTGTTTACCGATGGATTAAGGAGGAGATCGATAACCTCCGCATGCCACGGGTCTTCAGCTCCCTAGTCGAAGCCTTTCACCCCCATGATCATTGTATCATAAAGCGAGAGTAGTATACCATAGGTGGATTTTGAGTAAGGTATAAAAAATGTTTGAAGTGAATGGGTCTGAGTCGTTTCCAGATAGAGAAGAGAGAGTTTTAGAGTTTTGGCAAAAGGAAAAGGTCTTCCAAAAGTCGCTAGAAGGGACTAAAAATGGACCTTCCTTTTCATTTTATGATGGTCCTCCTTTTGCGACAGGGCTTCCTCACTACGGACATCTTCTGGCGGGAACGATTAAAGATGTGGTGCCACGCTTTTGGACGATGAAAGGGTACCATGTGCCTCGCCGCTTTGGGTGGGACTGTCACGGACTGCCAGTCGAAAATGAGATTGAGAAAGGACAGAATTTAAGCGGTGCACCGGAGATTGAGAAATTCGGTATCGCCAAGTTCAACGAAGAGTGTCGGAGCATTGTTTTAAGATACACCCAGGAGTGGAAGAATACCGTGAACCGCATGGGTCGGTGGGTCGACTTTGATGAGACGTACCATACGATGGATAAGTCGTTCATGGAATCGGTCTGGTGGGTCTTTGGACAGCTCTATGAAAAGGGACTTGTCTACGAGGGTTTTAAAGTAATGCCGTTTTCAGCCAAGCTGGGAACGCCGCTGTCAAACTTCGAAGCCAACTTGAATTACCGAGAAGTCGATGATCCGTCGCTGGTGGTATCGTTCCCTCTCCAAGATGATCCAGAAGTTTCGCTCCTTGCATGGACGACAACTCCCTGGACACTTCCATCGAATCTGGCTGTCGCTGTTCATCCTGAACTCGACTATGTGAAAATTAGAGCTGATGGCCGCCTCTATATATTAGCGCAGGCGAGGTTGCAAGCAAACTTTAAAGATGCAGAGATCTTAGAAGTCTTTAAAGGAAAGCAGCTCAAAGGACTCTCGTACACCCCCCTATTTAATTACTTTGTCGACAGGGGAGATCTGAAGAGTTTTAGAGTGCTCGTCGATGAATTTGTCACGATTGAGGATGGAACAGGGATTGTTCACATGGCACCTGCCTTTGGTGAAGCCGACTTTTTTGTCTGTCAAAAAGAAGGCATTGATCCTGTCTGTCCTGTCGATCAAAACGGGAAATTTACAGCGGAAGTGCCTGATTATGCTGGGCTTTATGTCAAAGATGCCGACAAAGAGATCATTAAGCGGCTGAAAGGGGAGGGGAGAGTTGTTCACCATGGACAGATCCACCACCGTTACCCGTTTTGCTGGAGATCGGACACGCCGCTCATCTATAAAGCGGTCCGGACGTGGTTTGTCGCAGTTGAAAAAATCAAAGATCGTCTCTTAAAAGCCAACGAGCAGATCCACTGGGTTCCCGATCACATCAAAGAGGGACGGTTTGGTAAGTGGCTTGAAAATGCACGCGACTGGGCGATCTCTCGTAACCGGTACTGGGGAACACCGATTCCTCTTTGGAGAAGTGACGATGGCGAGATCGTTGTGATTTCAAGTGTGAAAGATCTCGAAGAGAAGACAGGTAAAGAGATCACCGACCTTCATAGACATTTTATCGATGATTTGACGTTCACGCATAAAGGGAAAGTCTTTAAGAGAATTCCCGAAGTGTTTGATTGCTGGTTTGAGTCAGGATCGATGCCCTATGCTCAAAACCATTTTCCGTTTGAAAATGAAGCTTCTACACTCAATGCATTCCCAGCTGATTTCATTGGCGAGGGATTAGATCAGACACGGGGTTGGTTTTATACATTGACGGTTCTCTCGGTGGCTCTCTTTGATAAGCCTGCATTCAAAAATGTCATCGTGAATGGGATTATTTTGGCAGAAGATGGCACCAAAATGTCAAAACGTCTCAAAAACTATCCTGAGCCGGGAGCGATGATCGAAAAATTTGGAGCAGACGCGGTTCGCCTCTATCTACTCAATAGTCCTGCCGTGATGGCAGATGACCTCCGCTTTTCAGCGCGCGGTGTGGAGCTTGTTTTAAGACAAGCGTTAATTCCGCTGTGGAATTGCTACCTCTTCTTGTCGACGTACGCCACGATTTACAAATATGAGCCGTCCGAGATCAAGCAAAAACCGCAAGCTGACATCGACCGTTGGATTTTGTCAGAGCTCCAAAAGCTCATTGAAAATGTGACGACCTCGATGGAGGCGTTTGAACTGCAGCAAGCGGTGCAGCCGCTCGTTGGATTTATTGATCACCTCACCGATTGGTACATTCGTCGCTCTAGAGGACGATTCTGGCAAGACGAGGCGACTCAAGATCGACAAGAGGCGTTCCAAACACTTTACCACGTCCTTGTGACTGTGTGTAAGGTAACAGCACCTTTTGTGCCGTTTTTAAGCGATGCGATTTATCGTCAGTTAAGGCAGAAGAGTGATCCGATTTCAGTGCACCTTTGTCAATTCCCTCAGGTAGAAAAGAAATGGAGAGACGTTTCTTTAGAAGAAGAGATGGCCCTTGTTCAACAAGTCGTCAGCATTGGTCACGCCCTTCGCAAGGAAAACAAGTTAAAGGTCAGACAACCGCTTTCATGCGCCCATCTTATTTGCTCCGATGAAAAAGTTCTAGCAGCCCTCAAGCGGCAGCAAGATCTGGTGGCAGACGAACTGAATGTGAAAACGATCCAGTTTCATGCAGACGAAAGCCGCTTTGTTAAACTCAAAGCTAAACCGAACTTCCGTATTTTAGGAAAGAAAGTTGGAAAGCTGATGAATGCGACGCAAGAAGAGGTTAAAAAACTCTCCCTTACAGCGCTTAAAAAGCTTCTAGCCGGTGGAACAGTTGAGATTGGTGTAGAAGGAGAAACCATTTTACTCACTCCTGAAGATGTCGCTGTTGAAAGAGAAGTAAACCCAGGCGTCATTGCAGAGTCTAAAGACGACCTGACGGTTGCTCTTGATACAGAGCTGAATGACGACCTCATTCTAGAGGGAATTGCGCGCGAGCTCGTGAATAAAATCAATTCTCTGCGACGCGAGATCGACTTTGCAGTCACCGACCGAATCGATGTTAAAATTCAAACCTCAGAAGAGGTGCGAAAAGCGTTTGAAAAGCATCGGGACTACATCTGCCATGAGACACTGACAGTGAGCTTTGATTTTACCTCTGTTGCAGGTGATCCTGTTGATATTAACGGCTACCCAACGACACTCGCGCTACAGAAAGTGGTACACAACACAAGCCGTTAGATTCTCGAGATCAAGTATATTCTACTTGATCTCGATTGATGAAAACTATTTAGGAAGAGAATAGAGGAAATACGTAGGGTCTTGAGCATCGTTCAAAATCTTGACGATTCCACTGTCAGGTGTGAATTTTTCAGCAAAAGTGAGTGCCGTTGCCCCAGCTGGAACTGTCGTTCTTTTTTTCATCCATTCAGGCTCGTAAATGCGTGAGCGATCCGACGTAACAAGCGTTACTTCCTTTGTTGTTTTAGTGTTAAGATTAGCTCCGTATTGAATGAGGAGTTTTACCATCCCGACATGTCCTTTAAAGGAAGCAGTGATTAAGGGAGTCACACCGACGGAATCGACAGCTTCAATGGAGGCGCCTGCTTTGAGAAGAACCTTAGCAATCCCTACTCTGTTACTGTTTGTTGCTAACAGCAGAGGTGTTTCACCCTCCTTGTTTTTGGCATTCACATCGGCTTTTGCTTCGATCAAAAGCGAAACGATTTCCTCACTACTGGCTGAAGCTGCTCGTAAGAGAGGTGTGTTTCCTAGATGGTTCCTCACTTCAACATTTCCGCCCGATTGAATCAAGAGTCGTATGACTTCTACATTAGATCGGGACGCAGCTTTAAGTAGAGCGGTGTTTCCAAATTCATCGGATGCTTCTAATTTAGCACCCGCCTTTAGGAGCAGCTTTATTATTGGTAAATTCTCCTTCTGGCAAGCTCGCATCAGGGGTGTTGCTCCCTCAGAGTCTCTAACTTCAAGATCTACTTTCGATTCAATCAGATAATTGACGAAATCGAGATTCGATTCGGTAATTGATAGTAATAAAGGAGTTTCACCTTTCTCATCTCGAGCATTAAGATCTGCTCCGGCATCGACAAGAGCTTTAAAAATGAGAAGAGCATTCGCATGCGGTCCTTTTTTCTTTGCAAGTGTAAGAGCGTTGACTCCTTGTTTATTAACAGCTTTAAGATCGCTGCCCGCTTGCAAAAGTAGACATACAATGTCGACGTTTGATTGGGTCGCTGAACATAAAAGGGGTGTGTCGTCATTTTCATCTCTAGCATGAACATCAGCCCCAGCAGCCAAAAGGAGTTCAACCAGGGGTTTGTCTCCATTTTTAACCGCTAGAATCAGAGGGGTTTCTTTCTTTTCCGTGCGCTCTTCGAGATTTACGCCTTTCGCAAGTAACCTTCTCACATTTTCAATTCTTTTTGCTTGGGCAGCTTTAATAATCGAATCTTCATCAAAGTATGAATCGATGATCTCCGGGAGCGCTTCTACAGTTGAAAGAGGCGCAACCACGATAAATGCAGAGCCTAATAGCAAGAGTCTTTGAGAAAACCAGTTTTGATTTTTCATACGATAATCTCCTTTGAAAAGAAAATATGTACTTTTAAGCTAGAGATTTCAAGAAGATCTTAGAGTCCACGCAAAGGAAGGTGTGTTCTTCGACGATGGATGATCCACCAGGTTCCAAAACCGATGGCGGCCAGCGACCAGATGACAATCCGTCCTGGATTCAGGAAAGGGTAGCCTGGTTGGTTGGGCGCTCCAAAGCGTGAGCCGGGAGGCCAGAAGATAAAGGAAGGGCCGCCGCGGAGGTTGGCTTCAGGGATGAATCCAAACTGCCGGCTATCACCACTGCTTGCGTGATTGTCTCCGAGGCCTAGATAAGTTTCTGCGGGAACAGTGAGACCATACTGCTTGATTTTATCAACGTCCAGAGACCCATCGGATAGAAGTGGAGGTCCTCGATCTACAAACGGGATGTAGGGCAAGCGAGAGGAGGCCTCCCGTTTTTCTTCCCGTTCAATGAAGCGGGTAAGCGTTGGATCGTCCTTTAAAAGAATCGGCGCTCCCATCAGATAAAGATCTCCATTCCGGAAGTAGGCATAGCGGGAAGGGAAAATGGTTTGATCTTTGCTTTGAGGATTATACCGTGTGTCAAGCTCCATGCCGATATTGAAAAAGAGTTGCGTGCGCTGGATATCAAACCAATAGAGAGGGTTGGAGTTCGGAAGTTCCCGTGTAACCCCTTGCCAGCCCACTGAATAGGCTTTGCCATAATAAAATTCATACATTCCATCGGGGATGCCAGGAAGGTAAGGGAAAAACGATTGGTGGCCGTATCTTTTGGGATCAATGCCGTAACGGTAGGCAAATCCTTTATCGATTACAAATCGGGCGGTGTAAAGGTTTTGCATCAACGTTTTGAGATGGTGTTCTTGAAGTGGAATGATCGACGTAGAAAGTCCTAGCTGAGGACGTAGACGATGGGCTTCATCATATCCCATGCGAGCTCCTGATAAGCTGGGATGGTGTCTGATTTCTAGATAAAGGATCCCTTCTTCCATTTGCGTTGGATCTTGGTCGGTGAAGATGCGGACTTGTTCTTTTGTTAGAAGGCGGGCCATTGCATAGTTCCCAAGGCCCCACAGCTGGCAATAGTGGAGTGTCGGATTGTCTTTTGTAAGACTTGGAAGGAGCTCGCCTCGTGCTATAGTTGGGCTTTGCGCATAAAGACGCGCGATCGGCTGATTCATCTGATAAATCATGACAGGTGAGTAGACACCTGGGAAGATGGAAGCCGTCGTAATCGTATGAGTTCCCTCAAAGGAAATAAAAGGAATATGATCGATCTTTGAAAGGGATTCAAGCTGCAACTCAGGAGAAATATCTTTGCCGTCTTTATCGATGCCATACATCAATCCTCCATAAAAATAGAGGGTGTCGCCTGGTTTTCCCATGAGCCGCTTAACGAGAAGTTTTTTGCCGGGGAAAATCCAAAAATAGACGGTGTCTGCATCAGCAAAATCCATATTTTCTGTGGTAAAGATAAATGTATTGCTGCGCTTAATGAGCTCGGGGTTAAAGTAGAAATGACCCGGAGTTAACGGGTAATTGACGCCAAAATCGGTCTTTGAAACAGAAAGGCGGTCTTGTTCTTTAAAAGTCGGTCGCATCGACCCTGTGGGGATCTCATATAGCTCAAACCACATCTGACGAATAAGTATTGCAACAAAAAGTGCAACGCCAATACCAACAATAAAGTCGCGGATTTGTTGAAATTGGGTTTTCTTCAGATAATCGGTATACAATTGTTGGACATGAGCAGACAACAGTAGACATCGATGGTCATCTTTAGCCAAGATGGCCGTTTGTAATTCAAGGAGCTTTTCTTTGACTTCTTCACGGGTTGAGGGAGGAAGCTTATTCTTCAGCTTCAAATAACGGTGGTAAACGGTGATGAGAAGCTTTTTTGCTTTACGTCGCTGTAAATGTTTCTTCATTATTTTCAGCGGAGTCTAGCATGCTCCTCTTTTAGATGCCAATCGATTTTTTCTGACAAAGATTGAGTAGAAAGGGTTGTGGAAAGTTTGTCGATAACCCCGCCTTATATCAGAATAAAAATTGAAATATAAATCAATGCAACTAATTGACTAAGCTCAAGACAATCAAGAGTTTAAGTTTAGTCTTCATAGAGAGAAATCAAATTGTGGAAATGTTGTTCACAACTCACCACTGAAACGTCTGTTCAGAGTAAATGACGAGGGATGGAAAGGCAGTTGGGACTAATACCCAACGGTATTGGTGACCTTTGATCAGGTTTTGCTCCAAAGTTGTTTCAGAAATTTTAAGAGTCGATTGGGATGATTGAAGAAGGGGAGATTCGGCAAGCTCAACTAGAGGATGGTGACTATCTGTGAGATCGCTCGCAAAGATTTTGTAAGCTGTAAAATACGTGGGGCAGTGGATCATGAGTTCAACCGCATCACTTTTCCAGATGCCTGAACCTAAAATCAGGGGGGATTGTTGGAAGACTAGAGGTTTTGGCGATGACATGCCTTGCCCTGAATCAACAGAGCGCAGAGAGGCTTTGTAGTGAGGGCTTTTGACTTCTATCCACACAGGAAACGCCTGAGAGGAGAAATAGACCTCGATTTCACAACCGGAAATTAATGAGCCATCGGTTGGCCACTTTGTTTTCCAAGCGGTAATCGCTGCTTTATCGACTTTTTGTCCTTCCACAATGACAGAGGGACTCCAAATGGAGCGACGATCTTCTTCACCGGCTTCAGGAGCAGGGCCGATTCTCTTGCGCTGATCTTGAGCTGTTTTCTGCAAAGAAAGGGAAAGAAGACGCGGGAGAAAGTGATGGGAGTCATTAGTCGCGAGCCAACCACCCTGAGTATACGAGTAACATTCTTGAAGTTGGTTATTTTTAAGATCAATAATATAGGTGAGCCAGGCTGTATGTCCTGGAGCTTCCATTGCAATCCACTCTTTCCAGCTATCTGACTTACGAACGAGTGTTGGTGCGTCGATCTCTTCTAAAATCAAATGGGTTGGAGTGAGGGCACGGATCAGGAGCACAGAGGAGGTTCCTCCCTGCTCGGTCACAGCGTAGTCCCCCTGCTTTCCATTAATTATTTTATCTTTCAAAGAAAATGCATTAATTATGGAAATTGACAGAACAGCAATTATAAGTAATAACTTCTTCATAGCCGGATTATAAATTATTTTGACAATCGTAGCAATAACGACCTTCAAAATCCTTGGAATCTTCGACTTGGATCGTAGCGTGGCGGATTTCAAACGTTTTTTCTAGGCATTCTCGTGCCCGGCTGAGCACTTCTGCCGGCTTATCTGAGACGAGGTGGACGCTGAGAGCTACCTTATGAACAGAGGCTGCCCAGATATGGAGGTCGTGAACTTCTTTGACGCCAGGCAGTGCGGCCAGCTCTCGTTTGACGGCCGTGGGGTCGATTCCTTCCGGAGTCGCTTCCATTAAAATGGAGATCGATTCTTTAATGACTTTCCCCGATCCACGAATAATAAAGAGGGTGAAAAGAAGTGTGATAATGGGGTCGATCGGATTCCATCCTGTCATCCACAAAATGATACCACTGATGATGACACCCACGCTTCCCAAGAGATCTCCCAACACGTGAAGATAAGCGGCTCTAACATTCAAACTTTGCCCTTGCGTCGGATGGAGAAGTTTTAACATCACGAGATTGGCCACCAATCCTGCTGTGGCCACGATAAACACAAGTTTCCCTTCAACCTCTTGAGGTTCGAAAAAACGATGGATCGCTTCATAGGATAGAACGCCGCAGAGGGCCCATAGAGAAACAGAGCTTACCAAGGCCCCTAAAACTTCCGCACGTTGATACCCATAGCTCATGCTCGGAGTTGAAGGGCGATGGGCGATTTTCGATACAATCAATCCCAGCAGCAAGGCTCCCACATCGGTAAACATATGGAGAGCATCGGAGATAAGGGCCAAGCTATTGGCCATCCATCCGCCGATGATTTCAATGACCATAAAGATAACGGCAATCCAAAGAGCACTATTTAGGGCCGTGATGTGACGGTGATCGTGGTTACATGCGTTCATTCTTGAACTCTAACCGATTATGATTATATTTAAAAGCAGGTGGTGCATCATGAAAAAATGGTGGTTTGTTCTTGTATTGGTCTTTTCTTCTCTACAAGCCGATGCAAATTCAGATGCGTGCAAGCAAGAGATCAAAAAAATCGACGCGCAAATACAAAAACTGCACGATCAAAAACAAAAACATGTTGACCTTGCAGAGCAATATCAAGCCGAAGGAGATCGTTGGCAATACAATACTGGTCGCATCGACGATGCTCACGCTGCCTGGCATAAAGCCGATGATCAAAGAGCTCAAGCGATCGAACTTCAAAGACAGATCGATCTTCTCTACGAAAAGAAAGCCCGCATCTATCAGTTTTATCCGCAACTCCAGTATGAATAAACAATCTTGACAGTTGAGGTTTACTCAGTTAAGTTTAATTTTTATGAAAAAAGCATGGCTGCTCACATCGCTCATCCCTTTAAGTCTTTGTTCTGCTCCTCCTGATAATGCATGGAATATTACGACGAGTGGCAATTGGAGCGTTGCAGGTAACTGGTTCACAGGGACTGTCCCGAATGCACAAGATCAGTTAGTGGAAGTTGGAGTGCCTCCTCCGACGGTTAATCCGATGACAATCACACAAGATGTCGCTCCAACTGTTCTCTTAAGACAGATTTCCTTTCTCAGTCCCAATGCAAACGCAGTGGTCATCTCCGGAACGAATTCAATCACCATGAGCACGTCAACATCACCGGCAATTATTAATACCAACGGGACGACGCTGAATGCCAATACAATATCAACTCCCATCGTTCTTGCATCAAATCTTCAGGTGTCTGTTGGAAATGTAGGTATTCCGATCACTTTAAGCGGTGTTATCAGTGGGGCTTTTAGTCTGACCACAACCGGGCCCGGAACAACGATCATATCAGGAGCAAACACTTTTTCTGCTGGAGTGATTGTCCAGTCGGGAATTTTGCAATGTGATGCCGCCACAACCCTTCCGGCCGCAGGTAGTGTCACGATGACAGGTGGAACATTGAATCTGAATAGCAACGCTCAAACGATCGGCGGGCTTACAGGGACTGCACCGATTACACTGGGAACAGCGACTTTAACGGTTAATACAACAGCGGCCAACAGTTATGGTGGAGCGATTTCTGGAGCGGGTGGACTCACTGTAGGTGGGAGTGGTAGCTTAGCTTTGACTGCATCGAATGGATATACCGGAGGTACTACTGTTACAGGTGGAGCCTTGCAATCGGGTGTTAATAACGCTCTCCCAGTAAATGGAAATGTCACTCTTACATCCGGTGTTCTCAATCTCAATAATTTTAACCAATCGGTTGGGAATTTGTCGGGTGCAGCAGCTGGAAGTCTTACTTTGGGAACAGGCCAGCTGACAGTTAATTTAAATGCAGGGACGAATTTTTCCGGGATCATTAGTGGGTCTGGTCCTGTGATCTTCAACGGAAACGGATTTATTTGGACGCTGGGTTCGGCTCAAACTTACACAGGGCTCACGACCATTAACAACGGAACTGTTCAACTAGGAGTCGCCAATGCCCTTCCTGCAAACGGTCCCGTGACGCTGGCTGGAACAGGAATTCTTGATTTAAATAACCTTCAGCAATCAACAGGGACTTTAGCTTCAGCTGCAGGCACCCAAATTACACTCGGCACTGGACAGCTTATCGTGAATCCTACAGCTTCGGCAAACTTTGCCGGAGTAATTAGCGGATCAGGAAGCGTTGTGTTCCAAGGCCCTTTTGCTTGGACAATCCAAACGGCACAGACCCATACAGGGGGAACAACGATCAATGGAGGAACCCTGCAGATGGGAGTTGCAAACGGTCTAGCTCCAACAGGTACTGTCACCCTCAATACTCCTGGAATCTTACTCTTGAGTAACAATCCTTTGGCGATTGCATCACTCGCTGGCAACGGCTCAGTTGATTTGGTGAGTGGAGCATTAACGCTGAATACAACGACTTCGACAACTTTTTCAGGCAACATCGTCGGGACGGGGGGATCGCTTGTCGTTCAAGGATCAGGGACCCAAATTCTCACAGGAACTAATACCTACACAGGTGGGACGCTTGTAACGGGAACAGCAATACTTCAAGGAACGACAGCGAGTTTACCAGGCTCAATCGTTAATAATAGTACGCTCTACTATAACCAAGCTTTCAATGGTTCGATTACAGGACCTTTGAGTGGAAATGGTCTTTTACAAGTCGGCGGTGGCGGAACATTAACATTGACCAGCAGTGCAACACAAGGGACTGTCTCTATTTTACAAGGTGAGCTCGATGTTGCTTCAGGTGCAACACTCACAGCATCGAATTTAACAGTGAATAGTGGGGCAACTCTCGGTGGAACAGGAACGGTTGCAAGCCCTCTCACAGCACAAGGGACAATTAATCCGGGCAGTGGGTTAGCTCTTGGAACACTCACAGTCAATGGTCCGGTCACCTTTCAAGCAGGTTCTTCTTATGATGCGAATTTAACTCCGACTAATTCCGACCTATTGGTTGTGAATGGCCAGGTGACAATTCAACCAGGATCCCAAATTATTGTTCATGCAATCCGAGGTGAGTATGAAGAAGAGACACGTTATGCCGTGATCACTTCAACGCTGCCCGTTCTAGGACAATTCGATGGGTTTCAACAAATGAATCCTTTCTTAGACACCGAAATCATCTACAATCAACTTCTGCCTGGGTCGGTCGAGGTTGACATTCAGATTAAAAATATTGCCGATGTCATCACAGGTGGGAATCCAGGCTCTATTGCAAAATGTATCACCCAAGCTCACATGAAGGCCGATCATGACTTAGAGTCGATCATCGCCGATATGATTTTTGGGACTGAAGAGCAGTTTAGAAACCAACTGGATCAAATGCAGCCGTCTTCGCTCCGTGCGCTGACAGTTGTAGAAGAAGAGAACACTCTTTTGGCACAGCAACTCCTTAATTGGAGAATGGCGGAATTTGAAAGATCAACCTGTGAAAGAGAGATCGCCAAAGCGCGTACCGCCAATTTTTGGGCGAGCTTAGCAGGGAACTGGTCTGATCAAAGAGAGGCAGATCATAATGCTGGTTACTGGGCGCCAGCTGCTGGGTTGATGGTTGGATTTGACGGGAGAATTGCTGAAAACCTCTACTTAGGGGTTGCCGTCGAATATGGCCATACCTATTTACATTGGAAGAGAAATAGAGGCTCTTCAACGATCAATCGAGTGACAGGTGGTCCTTACATGAGCTATATCGGCCGTTTTGCTTACCTCAATACGTCATTGATCGGCTCTTTTGCAAACTTGGATGCCGATCGGAGGATCCCCTTCCTTGATCGAACAGCGTCCAGCGATCACCATGGAGAAACACTCCTCCCTCACCTCGAAGCAGGTCTTTTATTCCGTCCTGCACCTGATGTCACACTCTCATCATTTGGAATGGTCGATTATCTTTTCGGGTGGGAAGAGGGTTATCAGGAAACGGGAGCAGAGTCTCTCAACTTCACGATAGCCTCTTCTACTTCGAGAATGTTCCGATCGGAGCTCGGTTTAAAAATCTCCAAATGCGCGAAGCGTTCCCACACCAAATGGGTGCATGATCTAAAAGCAAGCTGGGTTCGAGAAGAGAGACTACATGGAGAAGATCTCACAGCAACATTCAGACAGTTCCCTTGCACGTTTACAGTGAAAGGACTGTTCCCTTCTCGTAATTTCATTGATGCCGGGATGGGGCTGACCTTTATCTTTAAGCAGGACCGCTGCTCCGCATCGCTTCGTTACGAAGGACAGTTTGGAGAAGGAGCAACTTTCCAAAGCATCATCGGCCAACTTCAAACTCGGTTTTAGTATCGTAATTTAAGGATTAGTCTCTTATATTAACCGCATGTTTAGCATGAGGTATTATAATGAAAAAGATTTTGATTTTTTCGTTCCAATATCTTATTTTCAGCAAACTATTCATGCAAATGAAGTTGTAATCCCAGAAACAGAAAAAGTAACTGAAACATCTGACTCTTTTGCATACGGCCGATGGTGTGTGTGTGGATTTTAATTTCTCTTTGGGCGGCGAAGGAGCACTGGGATACCGTTTTCGTTCGGAACGGTGGGGCTGGGGTCCTCTTGTTAATGTCTCACCATTTGCACCGACAGCCAGCCATTTCACTCAAATGCGATATCCTCTATTACCCAAAAACCTGGGGAGATTGGTATTGGGGGACTATGCCAGGAATTGGAGCTTGCTGAACAAAGTACAGTTCTTCTAAGTATAAATGGGAATGAACCTATCCAACTTAATTTATCTATGGGCTTTTCGCACTTTTCAGCTTCAAATCGACGACTTTGTTATGGTCCATATTTTTAATATGAACCAAAACAAAATCGTCGATTCGAAGCGAAAATTGTCGTAAAGCCCATAGATAAATTAAGTTGGATAGGTTCATGTATTCCCGAGCTCGAGCTCGTCTTTGGAAAAGAATTTAAAACCTTTAATCAGAAAAAGCAGTTTTATTATTTCTCAATCTCTCCCATCGGCGTTGTCTCGTTTAACTACGGATGGGGATTTTAAGATAGTGTAGAGTCGATCTAAACTATTCTTTGGAACTTGTAGTAGCTCTAAGATATCCACAGAAGAGTCTGATGAATCTTGCAGCTTAGTTTTGAGCTCCTCAATCGTTGCCACTTGAGGCGTTACATTTTGCTCGATTAGCGCGTTTGTGTAACTCTGCCCTTTGGGGGTCAGGTACAACACCTTTTTCCCACCGAGAACTGCTTGCAAGCCAGCCGTCGATTGATGACAAACCACGTAATCAGCTTGCGCCAAGGCTTCAAAAGAAGAGAATTTATTGGCATCAAATATAAAAACATTTGAGCGGGGGTTTTGCAGAATCATCTCTTTTTCAACAACGCCGCCATATTTCGGGTGGTAACAGAGAACAATCATGAATCCATCGAGTGTGTCTGCTCCTTCGATGAATGTTTTAAGAGCGGCATTATAATCATCTCCATAGCCACCAACCCACACAATGAGGGGGTGTTCAAGAGGAAGGTCTGTCGGACGTACAGGGAGAGGATTTGGAACTTTTTCGAGGGCTGGGTTTCCGACTACGTGTGCTTTGGGATATATTTTCAAAAACGACTCTGAAGGAACGAGAAGTGTTTGAGCCACGGCTGCTACTTTCTTTGCTGTGGAGAAATAACTATCGGTGCCGCTGGCGTTAATATTATCCCAGAACGCATAAGTATGAGCGCCCTGTTTTTCAAACGCCTCAAGAAGTTGTCCTTGATATTCAAAAGCAACGCCTGAGATGACTTTTGTCGGCTCAACTTGTTCCAAAATAGCTGAGATACTTTTATCACTTAAAAGAGCATCACGTTTCCAATCGAACTCGATATTTTCATCTAAATCGACGGTGATCATTTTAGCTTTTAAAGCGGGATTCGTTCGCACAAAACGGTCGGCAACTCCTCGTGCAAAGATACGGTAGTCGTCGTGGTTTGCCTCTGCCTTGTTCAAGACATCTTCTAAAGCCATCGTTTCACCTGCATCGTGAAGGATATAAAGGGTGTCACATTTCATCCCATAAGCAGCAGAGCAAAGAAGTAGAAGAGAAAGCAGTTTTTTCATGATTTGATCTCCAAGTTAGCAACGGTTAATCGACTAATCGCAATAAGCCTGTTTTCATCATCTTTGATTTCTATGGTCCAGACTTGCGTTGTCCGTCCAATGTGATTAGGGAACGTTTTTGCAATCAGCTTTCCCGAGTGAACCGGTTTAAGGTGATTGATGTTGAGATCGAGTCCGACACAGGTATGGGTTTTAGGATCTACTGCGCAAATCGCTGCCGCACTTCCAATCGTCTCAGCAAGGACAGCAGAAGCACCACCGTGGAGGATTTGTGAATATTGTTTATGGTGAGATTCGATTGCCATTTCTGCCATCAAATAATCGGGACCTTTTTCGGTAAAAACGATCCCTAAATGGGTGACGAGGGTGTTTTCACACCGCTTCTGTAGATCTGCAATCGTGAGATTAGACTTCCAAACTGTTTTCATTATCAACTGGAGTTAAATGTGTTAGATCCAACATAACTCCTTGCTCTGTTAAAGTCACTCGCGTTTCTTGGCCTGTGTAGTCTCCGTAGAGGATCGTAATTGCCCACTGACCAAGATTCCTCACTCCGAGTAGTTGTGCAGCCACAATAGATCTCCAAAAACAAGCTTTTAGTTTTGAAAATTCTTGCCCTTGCAGTGGATGGCATCTGGTATCAAATTTTTCTCCATAAGTAAACTTCTTGGAAGTCGGTGATTCAGCGGAAACATCGACCGAAATGAGCTGGGTGTCGAATAAAAGAGGCTCCGCAGGATTCAAGATCGCTGGACTTGGGCCATTTAAATAAATAGTAGACGTTCTCATTTTATCTCTCCGTTTGTGACAAAAATTATGCCTGTTTTAATCAAAAAATACCACTATTCCTAACTTGACAGATGTCAAGAGTTTGAGGTAGAGTTTCTGCCACTACAAGGAGTTTCTATGGCTGCAACTACAACAATTTCTTTTAATTTGGACGAGATTTTCAACGACCGGTTTTCTTATTCCCTTCCTAGAAAGGTGTTAGAAGGGTTTGCCAAAGGAATCGGGTTTGCAGAAAACACCACACAGTATACCGCTGAAGAGTTTGAGCGTCTCAAACAAGACATCCAAGAAATCTGGGATCGGATTATGGCTCGTAATCCCAATCAATTGGGCGATGTTTTTATTACTGCAGGGGCTCCAGGGGTCGGGAAGTCAACACTTGCGCGTATTCATAGAGGTGATAAGGATTATGCCTACATCTGCCCTGACGATGTCTGCTTGAAAGAGATGAAACGCACCTACCAAGCCATGGTAGAAAAAGACAGCTCACCAGAAGGGCTTAGAGCTGCTTATAACAAATGGCGAGCTGGATCGAACTTTGCGCACCATCTGATCACCGCTCACTTGATTCGAGAACATTTTAGCTTCTATTTTGGCACGACAGCATCGAGTGATAAAACGTATCTCTTTTTAGAGTTTCTTAAGAAACATGGTTATATGATCACCATTCTCCATGTCTCTGCACCGGATAAAGTCCGTTTTGACTCGATTGCTAAACGGGACCAGGTTTTCATTCAAACCACCGATCAAGATGTCTTGAATAAACAGCTCATGGTTCATGAAAGAATTGCTGATACCTTCTTAAAATATGCGGATCGCATTCTCTTTTATTTCCGCTTGCAAGTGAGCGAAGGCCCTACTTTAGCTGCAGAGTGGTCCCGTAAAGATAAACTCAATGTCATAAATCCTCCTGTGTTTGAAGGGCTAAAAGGACTTCACAACAAGGTCTGTGATGGGATGAAGAAACCTGAGCTCAGATGGGAAAATACGGTCGATCAAACGTTATAAGTCGACAGGTTTTTCTCGAATGTACCAGTATGACTCGCCATAATCGAACGAGAGCTGCTCTCCGCTGGCAATCTCATGCAGGCTCAAGAAAATCAGATGATAAAACCCCTCCCAATAGACATGGAGGGGTTTTAAGTTAGGCTTGCTGCTATGGTTGATGAAGCGGGTGAGACACCCGGACGTTGCATCAATCACATAATTACGTCCTATTTCATCGGGGACGGGATATTCATAGCAGTAATTGTTGATCGGTTCAAAATATCTTCGATCATTCCGTCTTACAATTCCTGTGTATTCACCGACATATTGTTCTTTTTTGAGAGGCTTTTCAGCAAAGAGTCCATATCCCACTGAAGGATGAACAAAGCGGATCGAGACGTCCGGAATATACGAATTTAAAATTTTTTTGTGGTATTTTCGGCCCAGTCTTTTTGCAAGGTGAGAGGGATTCGATTGCTCTCCTTTTAGTTTGAGGTCATCTTCATGAACATTTAAAGGCAAATGACGATACGAGAGTCTTTTCTCCAGCTCTGGAATGGTCAAAAGTTCTTCCTCGGGAAATAATTTAAATTTTCTCAGATTCATCTATCTGCTAGCATAGAAACCTATGATGAAAAAAACAATCGTCTTTGGTCTTCTTGCCGTAGGCGCACTTCTTTATTTTATTCCTGAACCAGAGTTTTCATTTTCAAAAGTGGCGCCTGTCAGCACTCATCTATGGAATGTGGGGCCTCTTTCCGCCGAAAAAGAGAAAGCCATCGAATCTGCTTTAGCCCAAAAATTTACCTATATGGGAAGCGGTGCTCAAGCGTATGTTTTTTTTAGCGAAGATGGGAAAACAGTTCTTAAACTGTTTAAAAAGAAGCGATTTGAAGTGCCGATGTGGATCAAGATGCTTCCACCCCTTCCCTATAAGATAAAAAAGATGCAGGGGAAACAAAACAACCTGATCAAAGACTTTACGAGTTACCGAATCGCTTACAACGAACTCAGAGAAGAGACAGGACTTCTTTTGGTCCATCTTGATCGAACACCTCTCCATTACACTGTTAATATCCAAGATGCTCAAATCTGTTTAGCCGACTATGCCTTCATTCTGCAGAAAAGAGGAGAGCTTGTGTATGCATCTCTTGAAAAAGATGTGAAGGATGGGAATCTTGAGAGTGCAAAGGCGTCGATCTCATCGCTTGTCCATCTCTTAAAAGAGCGGTGTGATAAAGGAGTGGCAGATAGAGACCCCAATTTCAGCAAGAACTACGCTTTCCTTGGCACTCAAGCAGTTGAGATTGATATAGGAAGATTTAGTCATACCACCGTCCACAGTCCCAAAATTCCCAACGACTTTAAAAAATGGCTCGGGAATTTGTCTCCCGATCTTCTAACTCACTTCGAGCAAGAGTACGAGCAGGTTTTTAACAAACTCGTTTCTACACCTTGATAAGGTGGGATTTTCCCAAGTTAGCAGCTGGCTCTTTGATACAATTCAGCTTATCAGGAAGTAGGATACTATCACTGTCTGGTAACGTGTTACCAAGGTTGTGGTAACCGCGGGTGAGCCCAGGATGGAGTGTTATAGTGCATGGAGAGCTTTTAAGGGGTAAGTTCAGCTTGTTTTTTCATCAACGGTTGCCTGTCTGCCAGGAGGTTAGATAATTCCAGGTTATTTTTTGTTATGGTCGATTCTGGATCAAGCTCAATCGCCTTTAGGAATAGATCGTTCCGCGTCATCTGTTGACGACCTATAGTCACTAACTCGCCTGGAAGTAAGATGCAAGCCAGGTTGTTATACGCTGAAGCCAATTCTGGATCCAGCTTAATCACCTCTAGGTAGAGCTGCTGCTTCGTCATCTGTTGACCATCTATAATTACCGATTCGCTAGGAGCTAAGATGTAAGCCAGGTTGAAATAAGGTTCGGGCAATTCTGGATCTAGCTGAATTGCCTTTAAGTAGAGCTGCTTCTCCGATACCTGTTGACCACCTAAAGTAACCGATCCGCCAGGAGGTAGGATGTAAGCAAGCTCGTTATAGGCAGTGGCAAATTCTGGATCCAGCTCAATTGTCTTTAAGATGAGCTGCTGCTTCGTCATCTGTTGACCACCTATAGTCAACAATTTGTCTGAAGCT
>CAZNAR010000001.1:0-283717 GCA_964571465.1 uncultured bacterium | reverse complement strand
GAGCTGCTGCTTCGTCATCTGTTGACCACCTATAGTCAACAATTTGTCTGAAGCTAAGATGAAGGCCAGGTCGAAATAGGCTTTCGCATCATGAGGGGTTAATTCAATTTGTTTTAAGAGATTTTCGATTTGGGAGCGGGGTTTGTGGACGATTCTATTGGAAAAAGGTTTAGGAAGAACAGCTTTGCCAGTTAAGTTGAATATCTCTAAAGCAGCTTTGTATGTTTGAGAAGAGGTGGAGTCAGTTTCATTTCCACTAGTCGGTATCGTAGTTGAAGGTCTGCTAAGTCCTCCTAACGGGATTCTATTCATGCAATAGGTATATCGAAATGGGATCAAAAAAAACAGTGGTAAACTATTCTAGAATCATTAAAAACTAAAATTAGTTTTTTTACGAAAGATAGGCTTTGTGCATCAAGCCTAAGTTGTCCAGCGGCTTTCAATAAGAGCTGCTGCTGGGTCATCAAAGTGCCATCTTCTAAAGTCACTGATCCACCCACAAGTAAGAGGTCGGCAAGTTCGGAGTAGGCTCTTGCATCGTTATGATTCTTATGGATTCGTTTCAAGAGAACCGCAATCATCTTTTGGGAGTCTTGGACAATGCGATTGTAAAGAGATGTAGCAAGAAAAACGACGCCACCTAAGTAGAATGCCCCTAACGCAGCTTTGTGTATTTTAGTGAGGTTAAAGGACGGGATTTTATACATGGAAATATTATGCCAAATAGATACTATAAATTTGATCCTCAATCATTAAAGAAATGATTTGCAATCAGGAGCGGCTCTTTTAACTGCAGGGTGCTTGCTTGCTTAGCAAACTACTTTCTTCTCATGCACGGCCTTTTTGAAGGTCCGTCCGAGGTAGATGGCAGTCACAAACCAGAGAGCCAGCAGTGGGAATCCTAAGAATCCGCTGAACATCAAATATTTGCTGCGGCCAACGATCTCTCCAAACGCCTTTTGAAGGGGAGAGAGGAGCATGTTGAAGATCGATCCTGCTTCTTTGGAAGCGCGGGAACCAAAGGTTTCAATCCAAGCTTGGGCTTTGAACTTTACATCTGGAGTTGTCGGGATGTAGAGCTGTTTCAAGGCGGGGCCGTTAAGAGCGTAGTTAATCGCTTTAGATCCGACCATGAGGTAGAAGAGGAAGGAGAGGCTGTTGAGTGAGAGGAAGCCGAAAAGGGCTAGTCCTACGATGATTGGCATTGCAGCGAGTGCAACACCGATACCTAAGAATCGGGTGACGTTGCTGATACCCAGCAGAAGGCACGCGAGCGATACGATGTTCACGCTTGATCCATAGAGACTCAAGTAGTGACTGAGTGCAACACCTGTAAATTCAGTCCCGGCTGCGAGTTTGAAGTTGAAGTCAAAGATGGTTATCACGACTTCATAAATGAAATTCGCTGCAAAGATGCCGAGGAGGTATTTATGTTTGAGCATCAGCTTCAGCCCTTCCAAGAATCCTGGCTCTTGCTCTTTTTCAGCTGCTTTTTCATTCTTCCCTTCAAACGATTTCAGAAGGTGACTGGGGGTGGCGCGGAGGAAATAACGTACGAGAGGGATGATGGCTAGGATGAAGAACCCAAGGAAGACCATTGAAAGGGTGTCGGTAGAAAGGCCTAAACGATGGGGAAGGCCGCCAACAGTGTAGGGGAAGATGATTCCACCGATTTGACCGATGGCGACAACGAGAGGGAAGCCTCTTTTCGCAGATGTCGGTTCCGTAGTGTCAGCCGAGAACGCCCAGAAGAGCGCGACGACAAGTGATCCAAAGCTTTCTACAAACAGGTACCAAAGATAGCCTAGTCCTCGTGTGGCTAAAAAGCCCATCGTTGAGCGGGCATCAATGACTTCTGCAGGGGCTTGGGCGATGTACATGAGTCCACTGAAGATTAAAACTGTAATCCCATAAAAAGCAGGAAGGATTTTGAGCATTTTTTCGCGGGGATACTTCTCCAGAAGTTTGGTATAGAACATGACAAGAGGTAAGAGAGCGATGACGGAGACTGTTTTAGCGTAGGGGAGGTGGAGTTTGTCAACGAGTTGGATGAAGATGGCATCTTTGAGGGGGCGTAGTGTCCAGTAGACTCCAATAATGAGAGCAAAAATCAGACCCATCCGGAGGAATTTCTTAAATTCCTCTTTTTCGAATGTTCCGAAATTAAACTTACAAATCCACTGGAAAAACTTAAGTAAATAACTCATATAACCTCTTTATTCCTTCAATAGCGGAATTATATTCACTTTGCAAACTATTTGTATTGTCGATATAATCGATGTCTTAAATCGAAAAAATCGATATGAAAGATTTACGCATAGCTGACCTAGAGCTTTTTATCACGGCGGCTCACTTAAAAAGCCTGGGGCAGGCCGCCACTCTGCACCACTTAAGTCAAAGCGCCGCAAGCACGGCTGTTCAACGAGTGGAAGCTGCCTTTGAAGAGCGTCTCTGTACCCATGAGAAACGACAGTTTAGGCTGACGCATGAAGGAAAGCTTCTTTTGCCGCGTGCCGAGGCTTGGCTTAAAATGCTCAGGGAGACGGTTGCCTCCAAAGAACGACAACCGATTCGACTCGCAACAACGCACGCGATCGCACGGGTTGCTATTGCGCCTATTCTACCGATAGAAAGTATCGATTTAACTTTAGTGAGACCCGATCATGCGTATGGGGCTGTTTTAAGGGATGAGGCCGATCTTGCCATTGTACTCGATAACTCCCCATGGAAGGGAGTTCAGGTGGCTGAGCTAGGGAAGGGGAAGTTTCAGCTCTATTCATCGCAGAAAAATGCTACAAAAGGCCCTGTGTTACTTCCCGAAGATCAGCTGGAGGTGCTTTCATTGCAGCAAAAATGGCGCGCTCTCTATCAGAAGCCGATTCCGATTAAAGCTAGGCTTCCCAGCTGGTCCCTTATTGCAGATATCTGTTCAAACTCCAAGGAGATCGGATTTCTTCCTGACTTTCTTGCTCAGAACTACTCTCTTTATCCCGTCTCTTGGCAGCCGGAGCCGTCTTCGTATCGGATGCTAGCCCTCTATCGAAAAACGTCGGAACCTTTTCAGAAAAGGCTTCAGCAGTTGATCGTTAAAATAAGTGCGAGTGGCTCATGCGGTGGAGTTTCTTCACAAAGAAGAAAAGACCGACCGCTGGAATCCATGACATAAGGACAAAAATTTCAAAGAAGCTGGCGATGCTCGGCATCCCTGTGATAAGTCCTCCTAAGGTGCCTCCTAAATAGAAAGCAACTCCGACGCAGAGATACCACATTCCAACTAGAAAGGCAGTATAACGGCGGGGGGAGAGTCGTGTCACAAGAGAGAGGCCGATGGGGGCCAGTAGCATTTCTGCGATCGCCATGAGGGCATACGAAGAAATAGGATACCAGGCGCTCACAGAAGCTTTTTCTGCCCCATCAGGGATTTGTTTGGAGCCGACATACATGATAAAGAAACAAAGTCCCATTGCAACAAGGCTAAAAACGGTTTTAGTCGAAGGGGTAGGATCGAGCTTTCTTTTAGCAAGAAAGTTATAAAGCCAGGCAAGGGGAAATGCAAGCAAGACGAGGTAAAGACTTTCTAGTGAGAGGAGCCACGCGCTTGGTAGATTAAAATTTCCAACTTCGAGGTTGGTGAATTTAAGTGCAAAAATACTCATCGAAGACCACCCTTGATTGTAGGCAATCCAGAAGAGGATTGAGACGACAGAGAGTGTGCAGATCACAACGATGCGATCTTTTTCTTGCTTGAGCAGAGGTTTTTTCTGCTCGGTTTGGTTGGCATGAGCATGTTTTTGATGCAGGTGAGCAAACGCTTTATGTTTGATAATACGCAAGAAGGTAAAGAGTCCAATTAGTTGGACAACACCGGCCACAATAAAAGCGAGCGACCACAATTTGGCATGGCCGAGGGCCCCTAAAATAAACGTTCCTAAAAAGACGCCGACATTGACAGCGGCGTAGTAAATAGAAAAGCCCCCTTCTCGGAGCTCTTCCTTATCATGATAGATGTAGCCGAGGATGGTATAAATACTGGGGGTGAAAACACTGGTTCCAACGGCGACAAGAAGAAGGGAGAGATAAAGGAGCGGCAAAAGACCGAGCGCCATGAGAAAACAACCGGCTGCCAGAGCAAGTGATCCGAAGATCACTGTCATTTTATAATTCGTTCTGTCAGCGAGATATCCACCTAAAAGAGGCAAAATAAAGGCAATTCCTGAAAAAAGACCATACAGTTGTGTGGCCTGAGAGTCGGTAAAATTAAAATGGGTGATAGTGTAAATCACCAGGAGATTGCCAATGCCCCAGAGGCCAAATCGCTGGCACATCTCAATAAACGATAAATAATACATCTCTTTAGGTTGACGCTTCATAACCCCTATTTAGCGGAAGGAGGGAGATAAAGCTAGAGATTTTTACGACTTACTTTTGGTCACCTCTTCCACAATCGAATCAGGTGTCACTTTCCCAAGATATTGGGGGAGCTCAAGGCCTGCCATGGAAGCGACATCGTGAAGAGCTGGAAGTGATTTCACGAGCTGGCTCACAAAGTTCGAAGTGGCCGATCCTTTTGAAGAGTCGCCACTATCCCAGACAGTGATCTTGTCGATCTTAATATTCTTAATCGCTTCGACTTGCATCTTCACAAGCTCTTCAAGTTTTTCGATGAGAAGCATGGTTGAAGCACTTTTTGCGTCGTCTCCACAAGCAGTGACGAGTTGCTCGTAACCTTTTGCTTTTGCGTTGAGAAGTTTCTGTATCCCTTCGGCTTCGGCTTGCTTGATGGCGAGGATGGCTTCGGCTTCACCGCGGGCAATGACGACTTTTCGGAGTGCTTCAGCTTCGGCTTCGATCTGAATCTTCTTCTTCCGAACTTCTTCGGGGACGATTTGGTCAGCCGCTAAGAATTCTGTTTGAGCAAGAGCACGAGCTTTTTGGATTTGGGCCTCGGCCTGCTGTTTTGCAACTTGGCTCCGTTGGGCCGCTTCTGCCTCTTTTTCGGCGAGGATCGCATTGGTCATCGCAATCTGAGCTCTCGAGTCATTCTCTCCTTTGACAGCCTCAGCATTGAAGGAGGCAACGGAGACTCTGCGATCTCTTTCAGCGAGTGATTTACCGATATCTCCTTGCTTTTCTTGCTCGGCAACATCGACTTTGGCTTGGTTAACGGCTGTGGCTGATGCTTTTTTACCAATGCTGTCGATATATTCTGATTCATCGGTGATGTCGGTGATATTCACGTTCAGAAGGGTAAGACCAATTTTATGAAGCTCGAGTTCAACGTTTTTCTTGATCATCTCAAGGAACTTTTCACGGTCTTGGTTGATCTCTTCGATACGAAGCGATGCAACGGTTAGACGGAGCTGTCCAATGATAATTTCTGTTGCCATCATTTCGATCGCTTTGTAGTCGAGATCAAGTAGACGGACAGCCGCATTATTCATGATTTCAGGGACAACACCAATCGCTACTGTAAAGGTGCTCGGGACGTTGACGCGGATATTTTGATGCGAGAGGGCGCCTTTAAGAGGAATATGAATGGTGCGAGGTGTTAGATCTAAAAAAGTACATCCTTGAATCAGCGGCCATACAAAAGTTCCTCCTCCATGGTAACATTGCACGGTCTTGCTGCCACCCACACGTCCATAGACGACGAGGATTTTGTTCGAGGGACATCTTTTATAAAGGCGTGCTAAAAAAAGGAGAGTTGAAAAGACGAAAAGGAGAAAAAAGACGACAGAGGTATTTAAATAATTCATGATGGACCTACTTTGGGTGTGACAACAACGGTTTTGTCGTCCAGTTTCTTAATGATTTGAACATGAGTAAATGAGGTAATTTCTTCTTCACTATGGGCGTCAATTTCATGGGTGAAGTTGTGAAGTGAGACGGTGATTTTGCCTGTGCCGTTTTTGGGAATACGGTGATAAACAACAGCCTCTTTTCCAATCGCATCGTCGATATTAAAAACGGTTCCTGAACTATGGGCTTTCCTTGCGAGATGAAAAATAAAGGAGGCAATGAAAGAAGCAATCAAACCAGCGCCAAGGGCAAAAAGAAGGGAAATAAAAATAGAAAAGGAAAATTGCTCGCTGCAAGCAAGTCCGATCCACCCAAACATCATCAAAAAACCTGTAAAGGCTTGTTTGGTCATCCACTTGAACTTGCCATCTTCGATGGTGGTCTGTTCGTGCGCATCGTGATCTGTTCCGATAAGGCTCATCACGATTTGAAGTGCGAGCATTCCGCTCCCTGCTAATGCGCAAAACCAAAAAGCAGATTCATAGGTAAACATAGTGCAATTATTTTTGCATAAATTGCCCTATAATACAATAGAGCTTTACTCAACTAAAATATTTGCATTAGGGCAGACAGGGTCCTACCCCACACTGATTCGGAACGCCACCACCGCCACAGGTTGCTGGAGGTGTGCAAGAACCGCAGTTCAGCGTCGCACCACAACCATCAGGTTGGGTTCCGCAGTTGGCTCCAACTTGATTGCATGTGAGGGGGGTGCAAAGGGGGTACGCCACAGATGTTAGGGGTGCCACTGGCACCACAGGCCGTTCCTAAGGGGCAAGTTGAGCAGACGATGGTTCCTCCGCATCCGTCACCAGCTGTTCCACATCCAACGCCAACAGCTGCGCATGAGGGAGCCGGAACACAAGGACCTCCTCCCGAGCCGCACTGGTTAGGGGTACCACCGCCACCACAGGTGTTGGGAGAAGTGCAACTAAATTTCGAAGATCAGCTCACTCCAATCTCAAAGAAGTCAAAATTCAACCGGCGCTCAAAGCAATCGCACATCGAGGCCCGAACAAGAGATTCAATCATCCCAATATTGCCAGGGGTGCCTCGCTTGCCAAACAGTCACGTCCCATACGGAAAGATTTTTCCTCTCCTCGAACCTCTGAGGAAGTTCTGGAAGAGCTCGCTAAAATCAGAGAAGTCGGGACCGCGCTGAAGAAAAAAAAGTAGAGCTAGACATCGAATCAGGCTTCATGTAAAAAGCTGAAAAGATGCGAAGAAAAATTTGGTACTTGTTTATTTTAGCTTTGATTGGAGTGGGTACGTATTACCTGTTTCAAATCGATATCGGCACCGTTGCTGTAATGGTTCCGATGGGAGAGATTGCGGCACGTGAGAGAACTCTCTTGGTCGATTCGACGCTCCTCATGATGGTCATAATTGTCCCGGTCTTTATTGTAACGATTTGGATTGCTTGGCATTACCGAGCAGGCAACAAGAAAGCTAAATACGATCCGAATTGGGAGAATAATAACTGGGCTGAATTTGTTTATTGGTTCGTTCCATGTGTTGTGATCACCATCCTCTCGGTTTGGACGTGGAAAAGTTGTTATGATCTCAACCCTTTTAAGCCGCTGAGCTCGGACGTTAAGCCTCTGCGCGTGCAGGTTGTGGCTCTGCAGTGGAAGTGGCTTTTCATCTACCCTGACTATAACATTGCCTCTGTCAATTGGGTTCAGTTTCCAAAAGAGACGCCGCTCAATTTTGAAATCACGTCTGACGCGCCGATGAACTCGTTTTGGATTCCGCAGCTGGGCGGGCAGATCTATGCGATGCCGGCGATGCGCTCAAAGCTTCATCTCATTGCTCATGAAGAGGGAACATTCAAAGGGTCATCGGCCAACCTCAGTGGAAAAGGATTTTCTGGAATGATCTTTCAAGCCAGAGCCTGCTCTCAGCAGGAGTTTGATGCATGGGTCAAAGAAACAAAAAGATCTCAGAACGTTTTGAATCAAGCAACCTATAATGTTCTTGCAGAGCCGAGTGAAAATAATCCGGTTACTTCTTATGTTCTGCAAAAAGAAGACCTCTTTGAAGCAATTATTATGAAATACATGATGCCAATGGATAATTGATATGTTTGGACGATTAACCCTAGACGCTTTTTTTAAGCACGATCCGATTGTGACGGGAGCTAACATCATGGGTCTTGTCGCCACCTTAGTGGTGGTGGGTCTTCTTTTTTACTACAAAAAGTGGAAATGGCTTTGGGATGAATATCTAACCTCTCTCGATCCGAAAAAAATTGGGACAATGTACATCGTAATTGTTCTCATCATGGCTTTTAAAGGAGTAGTTGATGCGATCATGATGAGGGCACAGCAAGCTCTATCGGTGGGGGCATCGGAGGGGTATTTAACGTCGTCTCACTACCAACAGATTTTTACGGCGCACGGAACGACGATGATCTTCTTTGTCGGGATGGGTTTTATTTTTGGCATGATGAATCTGGTCATCCCTCTTCAAATCGGTGCGCGCGATGTCGCTTTTCCTTTCTTAAATTCAGTCGGTTTTTGGCTTTTTGCATCGGGGGCCTCTTTTATTTTAACGTCGCTGGCCATTGGCGAGTTTTCTGCGGCAGGTTGGGTCGCTTACCCTCCTCTTTCAGGGCTAGATTATAGCCCAGGGGTCGGGGTCGATTACTGGATTTGGAGTGTCCAGATTGCAGGGATAGGAAGTTTAATTTCCGGGATTAACTTCATCATCACCATTTTTAAGATGCGATGCCCCGGCATGACGCTTATGAAAATGCCGATCTTTATTTGGAGCTGTCTTGGATGTCTAGTGCTGATATTGTTTGCCTTTCCCATTCTGACTGCAACGGTTGGAATGTTATCCCTCGATCGATATTTAGGGATGCATTTCTTTACGGCCGGATCTGGGGGCAACCCGATGATGTATATCAACTTGATCTGGGCGTGGGGCCACCCCGAAGTGTATATTTTAGTGCTGCCGGCGTTTGGAATCTATTCAGAAGTTGTGGCAACGTTCTCCCATAAATACCTCTTTGGATATGTGTCGATGGTCTGGGCCATCATTTCAATCACATTTCTATCCTTCATAGTGTGGCTGCACCACTTTTTTACAATGGGGGCCAGCCCGAATATCAACGCCTTTTTTGGAATTATGACGATGGTTATCGCCGTGCCCACAGGCGTGAAGATTTTTAACTGGCTTTTCACCATGTTTCGAGGAAAGGTTATTTTTACGACGCCGATGCTTTGGTTTATGGGATTTATCGTCACATTTTCAACGGGCGGTGTTACGGGGGTCTTGATGTCGATTGCTCCCGTCGATTTTCAGGTTCACAATAGTCTCTTTCTTGTTGCTCACTTCCACTCAATGGTCATCGGGGGTGTGTTATTTGCCTTTTTTGCAGGCTATAGCTACTGGTTCCCCAAAATTATTGGGTTTAAGCTCAATGAGAGGCTAGGAAAGATTGCTTTCTGGTTTTGGATCATTGGTTTCTTGGTCGCCTTCATGCCACTCTATCTGCTGGGTCTCATGGGAGCGACACGAAGGCTGGATCACTATGAAGTTTCCTCAGGATGGCAGCCACTCTTTATTTTAACAGCCATTGGTACCGTAAGCATTTTGATTGGATTTTTCTTCCAGGTCCTTCAGCTGATTGTCAGTGTCAAACAGCGTCATCAAAATCGTGATACGACAGGTGATCCTTGGAATGGAAGAACGCTCGAGTGGTCGACGACATCTCCACCCCATCACTATAACTTTGCTGTCCTTCCAGAGGTCCACTGCCGTGATCCATTTTGGGCTGCAAAACATTCAGACCCCGTCAAACCTGCCCCTTTTAAACCCTTCCACATGCCGAAAAATAGCTACATCGGGCTCTTCATTGGGGGACTCAGTATGGTCGTCGGGTTTGCCCTTGTTTGGCACATCATGTGGCTCGCTCTTTTCGGGATGATCGGCATTGTGGCCTGTTTAATTGTTCGTTTATCCGATGACAAGATTGAGTACGTGATTACTGCAAAGGAGCTTGAGCACCATGAGTCATGAAGAGGAAGCAGCTTCTTTAATCGATGTTGGGTTTTGGACTTACATCATGACCGACTGCGTTCTATTTGGTACGCTTTTTGCCACTTATGCGGTACTGCATAACAGCACTTTCGGTGGGCCGTCATCCAAAGACCTTTTTGATCCTACCTACGCGCTCTGGGAAACACTTTTGCTTCTGGTCAGCAGCTTTACGTGCGGTCTTTCTGGCCTTGCAGCGCGTAAAGGAGAGGCAAAGAAAGTTCTCTTTTGGTTCGGAGTTACATTTCTCCTTGGACTAGGATTTGTGGTAATGGAAGCGAATGAATTCACGAAATTTGTGCAGGAGGGCAATAGCTGGAGGCGGAGCGGCTTTTTATCGGCCTTTTTTACTTTAGTTGCAACACACGGAACGCACATTAGCATTGGACTGATTTGGATGATTGTCATGATGTTTCAAGTCGCCTTTAAAGGGTTTAATCCCTTCACCATTCGGCGGATGTCGTGTCTCAGACTCTTCTGGCACTTCCTCGATGTTGTCTGGATTTTCATTTTCACAATCGTCTACTTGATGGGGGTGCTTTAAGATGAAGTACTACATCACCGGTTTTATTCTTTCCCTTTTTCTCACATTGGCCGCTTATTTTGTCGTGGTCGAAAAGTGGTTTTCTCCCAAGGGAGTTTTAGTCTCCATCATCGTGCTCGCAGTCGTACAATTCATTGTGCAGATGATTTACTTTTTGCGGATTGCCCAAGAGACAAAACCTCATTGGAAGCTGATGCTCTTCTTTTTCATGATGCTCGTTCTTATTGTGATTGTGTTTGGATCACTTTGGATTATGAGTAGCTTGAGCTACAACTTGATGGACATGAATGGTTATTAACTATCTAAAGCTAACAAAGCCTGGAATCATCATGGGAAATAGCATCACGGCAGCGGCCGGTTTTGCGCTGGCATCAAAAGGCCATTTTGAATGGGGCCTTTTTCTAGCTGCAATGTTCGGACTCGCTTGCATTGTGGGAGCAGGATGTGTTCTCAATAATTACATGGACCGAGAAGCCGATAAGAAAATGACGCGGACTCAGACGCGAGCATTGGCAAAAGGGACCATTTCAGTTCAGAATGCACTTGTTTTTGGAGTGAGTCTACTCATCCTAGGAGCAGCTATTTTGACGCTCTTGACCAATTTACTAACACTAGCTGTTGCGTTGGCTGGATTTGTCCTTTATGTCTTTTTCTATTCTCTTTTAAAGTATCGGACGGTTTATGGGACCGAAATCGGTAGCGTTGCAGGAGCTGTACCTCCGGTCGTTGGCTACTGTGCGGTGAGTCACACGCTAGATGGAGGGGCACTTCTCCTTTTCTTGATGATCGCTCTGTGGCAAATGCCCCATTTTTTTGCGATTGCACTCTACCGCTCGAAAGAATATGCCGCTGCCTCAATTCCAGTTCTCCCTCTTGTCAAAGGGGTTGCTGTCACAAAAATGAGAATGGTTTTTTACACCCTTGCTTTCATTGCATCGACGATACTCCTAACATTTTATGGATATACTGGGTATGCCTATTTAACTGTTGCACTCCTTTTAGGCCTAAGATGGCTCTTGCTGTGTGTGAAAGGATTTAAGATAGCAAGCACAGAAAAATGGGCTCATAAAATGTTTCGATTCTCTCTCATTGTTGTCACAATTTTATGTCTCTTGATTGCAATAGATTTCCGATAAAGCTCATGTTTTCAACCGAGTCAGCATTTTCGATTAAAGGGACAAGAGGTCCATTTTCTTCCAATTGATAACCCATACTTGGCTCTGAAACCGCTTTTAAAGAGGCGCCAGGATCGTGATTTGAAACCATTTCTTACATTGAAAGCATCTGTATGTACCGCTCAGAAAAAAGTCGATAAGACTCAATAACTGCGGCGGTCCCGTGATGGAAATTAGAATGAATCACCCGGTTAGGATCTATAAACATAGCTAAATGTGAAATGCTTATGGGATGAGATTTCGTTGTTGTGAAGATGACGTCTCCTCCCTTGGCTTGTGATAAGTTAATCTCTATAATGGGCTGCTGTTAGGCAGTCTGTAATCTTTGGTGCTTGTGTTTCGTCTGGAAATCCTTTGAAGTAAATTATTTATAATTAAGAGAGTGAGCGACTTGTTTACGTCGTTTTGATCTACTTGTGGATATCTCAAAACGATAATGGATTGATTAATAAGCGGTTCGGAGAAAAGTCGATAAGCAAGCGTTGTGATTGTTAAGTCCCTTTGTTCTTGTCGGTTATTCGAGTATCATTTCTGTGTATTCATGTGATAGTTCATTTTTTTCAATTAAGAAAATAGTCGGGATGATCCTGCTGGATCGTGGAGAGGGCTTCCAGACAGGTTCTTTGAGCGTATATCTGGCAAGCTCCTTCGGCGAAGTGCCTGAGCTGAACGGATGACGTGTTCTTCTACTTCTTCTAGTTCGGTAGAAATATGATAAGTAGATATCGATCTAAGAGAGAGTCTGACTCTGTTTTTCAGGTCACTTGGATCAAAATCAATAGAGCCTTCAGATAGCGATCGTCGAAGTTTTGAAGTTTTTTCTTCTTTTAGCTGAGGGGAGTCTACTGTAGAGCTTGTGTCAGATACTATATCATCTGAATTGTCTTTAAATAGGAGATCCAAACTATCAGCAGGCTTATACGATTTAAAAAGCTCTGCGAGGAAAACAATTATTCCTGATTGAGTTTTTTTATTAGAATGAAAAACAACCCCATCAGAAAGACAAATTGCAACATGACGCAATTTTTTTTGGGAGTTTCCGGTTAGAAATAATATATCACCACAAAGGGCTTTATTGATTGGAGTTTCTACGACATTCCAGTGGGTTAAAATCATAGAAAGTGGAACTTTCTGTATACTTCTTATATCGAAATCGTGTTGGAAAAAATTGCCTCCAAATGCTTGTGTTGCTATATAACATACGGCAGTGACGCAGTCGGTCTTCCTTGGAGCCTCCTCAAGTGGTGGGTGCTGTACATAAGACGTGATATAAGTCAGATCAACAGCACTTGCTAGGATAGAATGTCGATAGTTAACGGCTTCAGGGTGACGGAGTACTAACATTCTAGGCATTTCACCAGGATAAAGGCTTGTCGATGCCATTTTTCCCTCTCCTTTCTGAGATCACGAGCGAAGCAAGTTGGAAGAATTATTTTCTAATTTCTCCTGCTGACTTACTTGCATCTTCCCTATTCCTTCTCTAGTCACACGGAGATCGGTAAGCAACTTCCTGAGGGGGCTCGGACCCAGACTCTCGGAGCGAGAAGGAATGCTGCTAGAATCTTGAATAGGGGAGGAAGAGGCGTTTGTAGCGAGAAATTTTTCAGTCTCGTCTACTTCGGGACTCAATACATCACTACCTGTTATTACTGACGACAGTCCAGGGGTGGGTACAGAATCACTTGTTTGACGGAGGCGGAGGCCAGAAGCGGAACGGACTATTCTTTGTTCCACTTGGTCTAGATCAACACTGATACTAGGAGACGATGCTATAGGGCTGAGCGATCGTCTAACGGTGCTCGTTAGTGCTGCAGGATCATAAAACATAGAGTCAACCGAATGGGATCGGAGTAAGCCAGTTCTTGTATTATCTACAGAACTTGCAGCTGATCCGGCCTCTGAATTTGTCTCAGAAGGTTCATTTGTAGCCAGGTCAAACGGATCACGGATCGGTTTGTATTTTTCAAAGAGCTTTTGATAAGTCTCAATCACACCCGTGGTGTCATCCATATTTGAATGAAATACCAAAAAAGCGTTCAGACAAACTGCCATATGGTTGATTCTGCTCGCAGTCTTTGAAAGAAATAGCATGTCACCTGGCCTTATCTCTTCGAGTTTGGCGATAGGTTGAACCTCCCATCCACATAGTGTCATTGAAGCGGGTATTCTTCTTATAGTGTTGACCTCATATATATCTGGACAAAAGTTCGCTCCAAAGGCGTTGATAGCGATATAGCATGCAGCTGTTACGCAATCGGTTTTAGCAGGAGCTGATGCTAATTGGGCATGCCGAGAATAGATGGTTGTATTAGTTAGTCCAAGCGCATGACTGAAAATTTCTTCCTTTTTGTTTTCAGCAGCAGGGTGGCGAAAAACATACATAGGAGCTGTTACTGTAATAGGGTTTGCCGAGCAAGAAGGTATGGAAGACATCAGTTCCTCCTTTTGAAGAGAAAAGCGTAACAAGCCTTTATGATTTATGACTATAAAATAAGAGACTCATCGAGCAACGAGAATTGACTTATTCGACTACGTGCTTTAACTTTTATGACTTTCCAATGTCATATGAGGCCGGCTATGAAATTTCGGAAATTTTACCAAAATAAGCTCTGGAGAGATAAAACAGTTGACCGCTTAGAAGAACAAGGGTCAAAAATACACTGGACTCGTTTAGAAAACGATGAGTTTATTCAGCAGCTTAAAATCAAACTTCTCGAAGAAGCTCAAGAAGCGTGTGACGCTCCCACAAAAGAGTTATTTCTGGAAGAGCTTGCCGATATTATTGAAGTGATCGTCGCTTTCTGCGACCTCCATCACCTGATGCTCCAAGATATACTCAAACTTCAAAATAAAAAGTTTTTAGAGCGGGGCGGATTTGAAGGGAGAAAATACGTTACTGTTGCCGAACATCCTGAGGGAAGTTTCGGAGAGGAGTATTGTCTGGCAAACCCCGAAAAATATCCTGAAATCTTATCTTAATAGGGGAGTCATTCTACAGATCTCATCTGCTATAGAGAGTTGGCGTGAATCAAAACAGACGTCGAACTGTTTGGGATCAAGATTGCTTAAGATTTGATATGTTTTAACGACAAACTCTCTGGCGTAGTAGGCCCGTTTTTCACACCGTTGAAGATTTTCAGTTCGCTTCGCATCGCGCTCTAAGAGCACGTCCAGAGGAGAAAGAATCATCACATAGAGCTCGCCGTCTTTTTTCTTTCTCCAAGGCACCTGACAATCAACAATCATCTTACTTTGGAGAGATGCAATTTTCTCTTCAAGAACTTGGTCTGCAGTCGATTCCTCAAGATCGTCCCGATCTAGGTAGGTCCACTCATGTCCCAGGTGGGTTTGAAGGGCTTGACCTAGTGTCGACTTGCCACTGCAAGAAGGGCCGAAGATAAAAATTGCATTGCACATGCGCAAGACTATACCAATATGAGAGCTTTAGGTGAACCATTACCATTTGAGCTAAAATAAAGTTTCTTTAAAATGAGGAAAGATCATAAACCCCTGGAGGCGAATTTGAAACGCTGGTTATCACTTGTAGGTTTTGTTTGTCTTGTTTTTCTCATTGGATGGGCTGGTCATGAGATGACATTTGTTTCAGTCAGAGATTGGTATGTAACACTGAAGAAACCTATTTGGACTCCACCTTCCTGGGTTTTTGGACCCACATGGACGCTTCTCTATTTCATGATCGCTGTTTCAGGCTGGCTTGTTTGGACAAAGGTCAAGCCGTCTTTCATGCGCCGCTCTTCTTTTTGGGTCTACGGAGCTCAGCTGACGGCCAATTTATTCTGGTCGTATTTCTTCTTTTTCCTTAGAAGTCCCTTTTGGGGTTTTATCGATATTATTGTTTTGATTATTTTGATTGGATTTAACACCTATCTCTTTTTCAGGCTTTATAGGCCGGCTGGTATTTTATTAATCCCTTATTTTATCTGGACGCTCTATGCATCGGCTCTTAATTGGGCGATTTGGGAGTTAAATCATTAGTGGAAGCTGTTTTTCTTTTCCCTCATCAACTCTTTGAAAATCACCCAGCCTTTAGAAAGGGCCGCTTAATATTTCTCGTTGAGGATCCTAGATTTTTCTCCGACTTTAAGTTCCATAAAAAGAAGTTGGTTCTCCATCGAGCGACTTTAAAAAGTTTCCAAAAGGTGCTTGAAAGCAAAGGGTTTAGGACAATTTACGTTGAGAAAGACCTAGAAAGCGCTTTAAAAAAATCAAAGGTCTCTTCCATCCACGTTGTTGAATTTGATGATGTTGAATTGTCAAAAAGAATAACTGCCCTTGCCCGCAGAAGAAACATTAAAATGGAGATCTATCCCAGTCCTGGTTTTTTGACACAGCATGATGAATTTTTGCAGGTTTTTAAAGGGAAGAAACATTTTAGCTGCCAAACTTTTTACATTTATCAGAGGAAAAAGTTAGATCTACTTTTGGATGAGCGTGGCAAGCCCCTCAGTGGGAAATGGAGCCTTGATAGTGAAAACAGAAAAAGGATACCAAAAAACTTTAAGATCCCACCGCCCCAAAAATTTGCGCTAACAAAAGAGGTCGAAGAGGCCGTTTCTTATGTAGAAAAAAATTACCCCAAAAATCCGGGTTCGACAGACCATTTCAACTATCCTACAACGCATCTACTTGCTAAGAAAGCTTTGATGCACTTTCTTGAAAAACGATTGCTTCATTTCGGCGATTATGAAGATGCGATTGTTCAAAATGAAGAGGTCTTATTTCATTCTTGTCTCTCTCCGCTTTTAAATATTGGACTTTTAACTCCTAGCCAAGTGATCGATCATACAATCA
This sequence comes from uncultured bacterium, assembly GCA_964571465.1. Lineage (GTDB taxonomy): Bacteria > Chlamydiota > Chlamydiia > Chlamydiales > Rhabdochlamydiaceae > PALSA-1444. Next base: position 267,343 of record CAZNAR010000001.1, on the reverse strand, counting down.
AATTCTCCAAGAAGCACAAAATCCCCCTTAATAGTCTTGAGGGATTTATTCGACAGTTGATTGGTTGGAGAGAGTTTGTCCGAGGGGTTTATCATGCGGTAGGTGAGAAGCAGCGAAAACGGAATTTTTTCAAACACCAACGCAAACTTTCTCTCCCTTTTTATCATGGCTCTACGGGAGTGAACCCGATCGATGCAACGATCAAAAAATTGCTCAGAAATGGTTATTTACACCATATCGAAAGACTGATGGTTCTCGGAAACTTTTTTCTACTCTGTGGACTATCTCCAGATGAAACCTATCGATGGTTTATGGAGCTTTTTATCGATTCCTACGACTGGGTCATGGTCCCCAACATTTATGGAATGAGCCAGTATGCCGATGGGGGGATGATGACTACAAAACCGTATTTCAGCGGCTCTAATTACATTTTGAAAATGAGCGACTTTAAGAAAGGGGCGTGGTGCAGAGTTTGGGACGCTCTTTTTTGGGAATTTTTAATCAAACACCACCGCTTTTTTGCCACGCAGCCCAGACTCTCTTTTTTAAACCTGCTTGCAAAGAAAAAAAAGCGCGACCTCCAGCTGCACAAGCTTGCAGAAAATTTTTTAGATCAGTTGTTTGAAAAGAAATAGGGATGGCCGATGACGAAAATTCTTGTAACTGGAGCAACAGGATTTATTGGAAAAAGGGTCATCCAATCACTTTTGGAACAAGGACATGAAGTTTTTGCTCTTGTGCGTGTCAAAGGAGCCGAGTTTAAAGTCAAAGACTCCCAACGCCTTACTCTCATTTACGGCGATTTGCGATCCCAGGGGGAGATAAAGGGATGGCCATCTCATATTGATGCAGCGTACTACCTTGTCCATTCTATGGGGAGCCTCGTCCAAAACCTTGTTGAAGTAGAAATGGGAGTAGCTCGGAAATTCGTTTCATTGATTGAAAAGAGCGGAGCTAAACAGATCATTTTCCTCAGCGGCATTATTGAGAATGAGAAAGAGCTCTCGCCCCATTTTTTGGGGAGGTTGGCAGTGGAAAAGATCCTTTCTTCAAGCTCTGTCCCTACGACGATTCTGCGTGCAAGCATCATCATTGGCTCCGGAAGCGCATCGTTTGAAATCATACGCGATTTATGTGAAAAGTTGCCGTTTATGATCGCGCCTAAATGGGTCAAAAGTTATTGCCAGCCGATTGCAATCCGTGATGTCCTGTTTTACTTAACCAACGTCCTTTTCAATGAAAAGACCTACAATCAGACCTTTGATATCGGGGGTCCCGAATCAATGACTTTTAAAGAGGTTCTTCAAAGATACGCTGCCTTCCGTAAGTTAAAGAGAGTCATCATTGATATTCCCGTTCTTACGCCACGGTTATCTAGTTATTGGCTTGTGCTGATTACCTCTGTCCGATTTTCAATTTGCAGCTATCTAGTCGAAAGCATGAAGAGTTCGACACGTAAACTGAATACAGCCATCGATCGTATTTTGCCCCACCCATGCCTCACATACGAGCAAGCTCTTGAATTAGCATTTCAAAAGATTGCACAAAATGAAGTCGTCTCAACTTGGATGGATGCTTGGAATATCGATAAAGTCTATGACGATTTTCTAAATTACGTCGAACCGCCGAAGGAAGGATGTTTAAGAGACATTCAAAAACAGAAGATCCAAGTACCGCTGGATGTTTTGCAGAGAAGAATTTGGAGCATCGGTGGAGAGCGGGGATGGTATGTGATGAACTGGGCTTGGCGCCTTCGAGGCCTTTTCGATCAGCTGATTGGGGGTGCTGGGCTCAATCGCGGTCGCCGTCATCCCACGGACCTACATGTTGGCGATACAATCGACTTTTGGAGAGTCATCGTCGCAGATCCAAAAAAAATTAGGCTTGTTCTTTATGCTGAAATGAAACTGCCTGGGGAGGCCTGGCTCCAGTTTGAAATCGATCCGAAGGAGAATATTTTGGTTCAAACTGCCATATTTCGCCCCAAGGGTTTGTGGGGAAGGGTTTATTGGACTCTGGTGACGCCTTTTCATTGGATCATCTTTAGAAACATGGCCAAAGCCCTCGCTCGATAACCGACGCCTTGACCCTAACGTATACGTTATTCTCTATTATGGAGCCATCCTTTAAAATCACAGGGAAATTAAAGGATAGGAAATCGATGGCTTATACAGTCAAAAAATTAAGAGAACTTTCTGGGGTGACGATACGTGCACTTCACTTCTACGAAGAGATTGGACTCCTAAAGCCGGCCTATTACGGTTCAAATGGGTACCGATACTATGAAGAAAGAGAGCTTTTACAGCTTCAGCAAATCTTATTTTTTAAAGAGCTTGGTTTTTCGCTCAAACAGATCCAAAAGATTCTGGGAAGAAGCGACTTTGACCAACTTTCCGCTCTACATTCCCATCGGAAGGCATTGCAGCTGGAATGGGAGAAAAAAGGGCGGCTGCTCAAGACCATCGATAAGACAATCAAACATTTAAATGGGATAAAGAAAATGAAAGATCAAGAGATTTTTGATGGTTTTTGTATCACTTTAGTCAAGAAAGCAAAAGCTGGCGCATCTTACGCCGCTGCCGAAGAGATTGTGGGGAGAAGTGTTAGAAATCCCACAAAGGACCTTGAAGATGTCAAAAAGAGAGGAAAGGCTTTTTACGACAATATAAATCAAACAGCAGCTCAGCTCTTCAAAGAACTAGCTTTCTGTATTGAATTAGACCCTGCCTCGAAAAAAGTACAGGGGCTCATTCAGAAGCATCATCACTTAATAGACCAGTTTCATCATGCTTCCAAAGAAGTCTATAAGGCCATGGCAGAGCTGTATAGAGAGCACCCTGAAATAAGGAAGCAACTCGACCCGTTTCACCCACAACTGGCCGAGTTTATGGCGCAAGCAATGATGAAATTCGCCGATCAAATTTTATAGAAACTCTCCTCCTCTCACTCATAGGGGGGAGGACCTTTTCTAATCTTCTTAAACATGGGCTCTTTTAGTTGCCGATATCTTCTCCCATCATCATTTGCTTCCTGAGCAGCTTGTTGCTTCAGTGCTGCATATTCTTGGACTGCTTCTGGGTGATGTCTAAGATAATCTCGGAAAGCAATTAGCTCCTTCCATTCGTTGCTTTCAGGATAAGTCAAATGGATATGGTATCTTCGAGTCCCTTCTTCAGGATCTGGCAAATAAGTAATAAAATAGAATCGATCTGAGGTACTAAACGATGGCCGGTATTCATATCCTTGATCTTGAAGTTGCTTAGATGTCGAATCAAGGTTGGCTTTATTGACGGCAATCGCGATATCGATGATTCCTTTTCCGCCAAGGCCAGGAACCGCTGTACTTCCCACATGCTCAATGGCTAAAACTCCTTTCAAATGAGGGACGATTCTATCCTTTTCCTTTTGAAAGAGCTCAGGAAAAATCTTGCTGTAGGGTTTGAAGACGTATTTTTTCACGCTACCAATATCTAAAACGATGGGGCAGGCTGGGATTGAACCAGCGACCAACGGGTTATGAGTCCGCCGCTCTAACCACTGAGCTACTGCCCCGAGAGGGAGTTATCATACTGAAGGTGGTAAGTTGGTTCAATGTAAAATATTTTTTGGATTATATCAGGCTGTCGGATATAGAGACAGTTAGGTGACGAAGGAGTTGTATGCTGTCTCGATGGATGGTCTTATCTTCATTATGCCTGATGAGTCTTGGGGCGGAAGAAGTTAATAGTGAAATAGTCAAGATTGACCCGGAGCTGTCTGCCATTAAAAGGGGGGATCAGCTTCCTGTTGAGAACTTTGAGCATGCAACGGACCCTTACTTAGAGGGGTACATTCAATCGCTGATTGATACGACCTACTATGAATTCAACGTGATTGTCGTTGTTAAAGATCACCATGTCACGCTCTACAACTTACCGAATAACGATCTGATTGCTAAGAGTATTATTTCGTTTGTTCAAGATCTTCCCGGGGTTAAGTCAGTTGAAGTGAAACGGGAAATGACATCGGAAGACAGTGCTATTCGAAGAAAATATACCGAAGCTCCTAAAGTCTCAGGTGTCTGGTTCCCACAAACAACGGTCCTCTTTCAACCACTCGTTGCCGATCCTAGAGAGCCTGTTTACTCGGTCAACTACCGTGCTGGGGATGAGGTGATGGGCCGCAAGGCGGTTGCTGTCTCACTGGGAGATGACTTTCCATTTTTCCGCTGGCTCAACGTCATGGGTTCAGGTGCCGACGTGCAGATTGGTATTACAGCTGGTGTCTGGGCTGTTTTTAACTTTAGTCATGTGCCACATCGTGGTGGTGGAGATTGCGAGCTGATGAATACTGACTACTTGGTCGGGATTCCTGTTTCATATGCCTACAATAAGTGGTCGTTCCGTTTCCGTCCTTACCATATTTCAGGACACTTAGGGGATGAGTTTTTAGTCGACAATCCACGCTATATCAAGAAAAGGAAGAATCCGAGTTTTGAAGCAGTCGACTGGATCAACTCGTATCAATTTTCAAGCGGCTTAAGAGTCTATGGTGGACCTGGAGTTGTCTTTCATAGCGATCCTTCGTTTAGACTCCGTCCGATGTATGTGATGTGGGGAGCTGAAGTCCGTTTATTTGGTCAAAAGCACTACTACCATCGTCTCTATGGAACGCCGTTTTTTGCAGCGCATATGGAAAACTGGCAACAACATAACTGGGAGCTCGATATGACGTTCAAGCTCGGTTATGAGCTCAGTAAGTTGCAAGGTGTCGGCCGTAAGATGAGACTCTATATTGAGTACCATGAAGGGTATTCGTATGAAGGACAGTTCTTCAACAAGCGCGTTAAGTACGGCGAGCTCGGCTTTTCCTGGGGATTCTAAACAGGGGGAACAAACCCTTTATCGTAGATGGGGCCTTGCGGTCCGATCTTGAGGGTTCCGCTGAAGAATTGTTTGTAAATTTTGAGCGCCTCGGCAGCCGTTCGTACACAGAAGAAACAGTTGCTGAGCCATTCTGATCCACTGATCGTTCCTGTTTTAAGATTACACTGGAATCGGTGTGTGATTTTCTCTGACCAATAGTCAGGTTCTCCGAATAGAAGAATAGGTGTTGCAGTTGTTGCTCCGACTTTACGTCGTACTTCTTCGAGAGCGTATTCGAAATCGGTGCCGACGCCTCCCATCAAGAAGAGGGGAAAGTCGAGGTTAAATTCCGACTGTCTTTCGACGAGTTTATCAAGGCGGTAGGTCATTTTGGCGTCGATGTAAGGGTTTTGTTTTTGTTCGTTAACGACAGCCCCTTTTTTTCCGCGGAAGTCCATGATGTTCGCGCATGAGAGGATGCCGAGCGATTTGGCAACGCGGTTGCCTAAACTCATGGTACCAGGGCCTCCTCCTGAGACGAGTGCGATAGGCGTTTCTGGATTGAGAAGAGGGTGGTTCACTTCTTTTTGGAGTTTTAGAATACCTTGCAAAAGCTCGGTCAGCTCTTTGTCAAAATCGAGCTCGAGGAGATTGGAGCCGTAGATGCCAAAGAGAGTTGCTTTAAGAAACGTTTCGGCAAATTCAGGAGGTACGAACATTCCCGAATCTTTTCCGGGCTTGGGGAGATATTGGAGAACTTTTTGCGACGTCCGGTCGACCCAGTAGGTGGGGATTCCAAATTTAGCCAGATCTAGGAGAAGTGAGCGGTCTTCGTGCGAAAAGAAATCGCCATAAGTCAATGAGGGTGACTGGAAGTAAATCCGTTTGAGGTTGCGGTGGATTTGATCGTTGAGGAGCATCTGTTTTAAAAGAGGGGACGGGAAGTAACGAGTTAGCAAAATTCCTTCACTGGTGATGAGTCCTTCTTCAATTGCTTTCAGGAAAGGGTACGACGGCTGTTGATGGATGTACTTTTGAACGGCGGCCACTTGCCGGCTCGGGTTAATGACTCCTGGGAAATCACTCATGCGAGGCTCCCTTGCAATCCAATCGCTGGGTTGTAAGTTGAGGAGTTGATCTCCTTTGACGACAAAGACGGCAGCGAGATGGTGCATGGGAGCGGGCGCTGTCTCAAAAGCTTTAAAAAGAATCTGCGGATCTTCAAGAGCGGTTTGAAGTTGATCACGATCGGAAAAAAAGACGTGCTCGCGGTGAGGTTCTAATGTGTAAAACTCCAGCGGAACATCTCGCAGCTCTTTGTCAGAGGAGCCGAAGAGTTCATAGACATCACCGGAGGCTTGTGTGTCGGGCTGAAGCACGGAGGCGGAGGTGTGTGAGACTCCTTTGGGAAGCATTTCTTGCACAACCCGTCCGAAGACGGTGCGGATGTGAAGAGGGAGTGTTTTAACGAGTAAGATGTCGCTTGGGGGGATTGTGCGGCAAGCACCGGCATTCCACTCTTGATCGAGTTTTAAAAGGGTTCGCAAACTCGCATCGGGGTCATGCAGTCCTTTTGCCAGTGTGGGTAGAAGTCCTTCGACCGATTTGTTATAGGTGATGGTTCCTTCCAAAAGAGCGACGAAAGCAATGGCTCTTCCATCCATTTTTTCTAAAATGAGTCCATCGGTGCCTTGCGGTCCTCCAAGAGAAAGGAGGGGTCGTCCTTCGCGATCGGACCGTCCAAACATCCGGGTGAGATAGTCGGGATCTCGCACACGTCTTCGATCATCGGCGGCAAAAAGTTTACCTAGGTAGGCCCCTGGTGTTAGTTGCGGAAGCATCTGCTGAGCAAGTGGCCCGATGGCATCGATCTTAAGTGTGCAAATTGCTTTATGTTGGTGAGGAATCAGCTCAAGATTTAAGAGTGTGGCATTGAGTCCGAGTTGCGCTAGCAGGCTCTTAAAATTAAAAATAATCAGCTCTTTCGGAATCTTGTAGCCTACAAAGACGGAAGAAATATTTTCGATTTCAACCTGGACCTGTTGCCCCTGCATCTGGGTGATTTTCCCATCGGGGGTAACCAGATCATGGTGGGTTGAGGATAAATAACTCTCCATAGCTGCATCCTACGGAGTAGGAGACAAGTTGTCAAATGTCATACTTCCGTTGTATAATGACGGTTTATGCGAAATAGATCACTAGGCACGCACGACGGATCGTTCCACGCAGATGAGGTGACAGCTGCGGCGCTGCTGCTTGTTTTTAACCGCATCGATCGGAGTCAAATTATTCGGTCGCGGGAGACGTCTGTTTTAGACACGTGCGAATACGTCTGCGATGTCGGAAGTCTTTATGATCCTTCACTCAAGCGATTCGATCACCATCAAGCCGATTATCAGGGAGAGCTCAGCAGTGCTGGCATGATCCTGCGATATTTGTTTGATCAGGGCGTGATTGATCAGAAAAAGTTCGACTTTTTAAATGAAGCCCTGGTGATGGGAGTCGATGCGCATGACAACGGAAGGGTGACACTCGAGCCAGGTGTGTGCACGTTTTCACAGGTGATTTCAAATTTTGTTCCGCCCGTTTATGACGCTCCGATCGAAGTGATGCGCCATGCGTTTGATGAAGCGGTCGATTTTGCGACGGGGCATTTGAAAAGGCTTTTAGAGCGGTATGACTATGTCGAAAAATGTCGCGAACGGGTCGAAGCAGCCATGGCGCAAAAAGGGGCGGCGCTCGTTTTCGACCAGGCACTGCCTTGGATGGATGTTTTTTTCGAAATGGGAGGGGAAAGACACCCGGCTCAGTTTATCGTGATGCCGTCAGGGACGCATTGGAAGCTGCGCGGGATCCCACCGAATAGTCGCGATCGGATGAAAGTGCGTAAGCCTCTTCCTGAAGCGTGGGCTGGATTGATGGATGGACAGCTCAAAAAAGTCTCAGGAATCGACGGCGCAATTTTTTGCCACAAGGGACGATTTATATCTGTGTGGGAAACTAAGGAAGCTGCACTTAAAGCATTGGAGAAAGCTCTATGACAACTATTTTCGGTCAAATTATCGAAGGGAAACTCCCTGCAGAGAAGGTGTTTGAAAACGAGAGGATTTTAGTAATCAAAGATAAATATCCCGTAGCACCTGTTCACCTTCTTATCATGCCTAAAAAGGCAATCCCTAACTTGCAGTCTGTTGCACCGGAAGATTTAGACCTGATCAAAGAAATGATCCAGGTGGCACAGCAGATGGCCGAGCAGTTTGATGTTGCAGATGGATACCGACTTGTGACAAATAATGGAGAGGAAGGGGGGCAGGTGATTTTTCATCTTCACTTCCACCTAATCGGAGGGCGCAGGCTAATGCATCTGGCATGAAAAAATTGATATGGGCGTCTACACTTTTGATTGGATCTCTGCTGGCCACGGAAGAGGAAGCAACACGTCAAATCTATGCCCATTTGAAAATCCATGATGCGAGTGCGGCTTCTCAAGTTGCAAAAGAGTTTCTAGAAAAATACCCTGAATCGAAGAGTGTTCGCCTGGCGTATGTTCAAGCGCTGGCTGAAAAAGGGGATGAGACGGCTGTATTTCGGGAGTGGAACGTTAAGCGAGACGAGTTTCAAAAAGATCGACATGCTCTTGAAATCTTAGCATGGAGCGTTCTGAAAAAAGGGGAGCTCTCACCACAGACCCATATTCACCTCTCATCGCTCATTGGAGCCTCGATTACAAGAGATGTTCGTGCCGTTCCGATGCTGGTTGGAGCACTCCGAAGTTCGAATGCGATTCTCCGCCTTTTTGGAGTCCGTTTTGCCGCCTATTTAGGGGACGGAGTCTTGCAAGAAGAGCTGGCACGGATGATTGAGGAAGAACACGTTTGGTTTGTGCGACAAGAAGTCATCCAAGCGATCGGTCAGCTGAGAATCACTTCACTTAAGCCCGAGCTTGTCAAAATCGTGGCCCACCCTAAAACGATTGCTGAAGAAAAAGTTAAAGCCATCCTGGCTCTTGTTCAAATGTACGACGGAGTCCGCACGGATGACCTGAATAATCTTCTGAGCAGTAAACGGGCAGGACTTCGTCAGCTCGGATGTGAGCTGATGGGTTACTTTGACCTTCATAGTGACACTCCCAAGTTGAATAAACTTCTTCAAGATTCTTCCCCCGATGTGAGGACCTATGCTCTCCGAACTCTAGGACTCATGAATGTCAAGATTGAAAAGGAGAGACTCGTTCAATTGATGGACGATAGTTATCCTCAAGTCTCGATTACAGCTGCTTGGGTAGCCTGTCGGCAAGGAGATGCAGCAGGAGTCGAGTCGATTAAAAAATGGCTAGGTGATATCCATCCTCGTTGGAGATGGCTTGCTGCCTCGATGCTCCCTCGGTGTGGGCAAGTAGCGCTTTCTCTTATCCAAGAACAGCTGGCCATTCATGAAGACCGCTTTGTCAAAGCGAATCTAGCCCTCGGACTTGTCGGACAACGGATGCTGGTGGAAAAAGCAAGCCAAGTGATCGACGACTTCTTCCGTGATCCAGAGACAGGCCCTCTTATGTGGGACGATTCGTCTTCTGTGCAGATGGTGGTTCCTAACATGGCCTACCACGTGGAGCATATCCAAAACTACCCCACCATGGTCGATCAGCTAACACGTCTTGATCTACTCAATCTGCTCTGTATTTTAAAGTATCCTAAAGCGCAAGAGACCGTGAAAGAGTATCTCAAAAAAGAGACGCTCGGCGTTACGGGCGCTGCGATTGCCGTCCTTCTTCAAGAAGGAGACAGTGGTTCGATGGAAATCATCCGTGAGTTATTAAAAGAAAACGACCCTCACATCCGCCTCCAAGCGGCCCTCATGCTGGCCCTCTATGGAAGCGACCCATCGGCTGTCAAAATCTTACGAGAAATCTATCCTCAGATGAACCGTGAAACCAAGATCCAAATTCTCGAAGCCATCGGTCACGTTGGAACCCAAGACTCCATTCCATTTCTTGTCGACATTTTAGGCGAACCCTTTCAACTCTTAAGAGTTGTGGCAGCGTCTGCCATCATTCAATGTCTCTACCATTGAATAAATCATTTTAAACTGTATGATAAGGCAAGAGGTGAATAATGAATTCTTGGAAAAAGTATCAACTTGGAGCAGTGCTGATCCCCGCATTTTTACCGGGAGATCTTTCAACAGCAGGACTTGTTGGTGGGCTCACCAGGTTCCTTCACCGTAGAAACTTTGACAACACCACAGAATCTAGGTGTGGGAGAATTTGGTTTGATTTTCGAATCTCTTAATCCCAAATACCCCTATGCGAGTCTGACGTTTCAAGGGCAATTTAACCAACCCTATCAATCTCATGCAGTCAACTTGGAACTAGAGTGGAATTTTTAAATCTCGGGAAGATTCAGTCTCTTTTAAAAGAGAGAACCATTGACGGATGGCTTCTCTATGATTTTAGGAGGAGCAATTCGATTGCAATCGACTTTCTTAAGATTGCACCCGAAGCTCACTTAACACGTCGTTTTTTCTATTGGATTCCAAAGACAGGAACTCCTGTAGCAGTTGTGCATCGGATTGAAACGCACATATTAGCCCATCTTCCCGGAGAGAAAAGAGTTTATTCATCGGCTGAAGAATTGGAAGTGATTCTTCGTTCACTTTTAAAAGGCTCCTACCAGATTGCCATGGAGTACTCAAACAACTGTAACATCCCCACACTGGCTAAAGTCGATGCCGGGATGGTGGAGCGGATTCGAACGCTGGGGGCCACGGTTATTTCTTCAGGTGACTTTTTACAAGAGCTTTTGTGTGTCTGGAGTAAAGAGCAATTGGAGCTGCATCGCGAAGCAGGAAAGGTTTTGGATCGCGTTGCGGGTGAGGCATGGAGTTGGATCGGCGATAAACTGCAACGAAATCAAAATATGACTGAATACGATGTGCAGCAGTTCATTTTGAAAGAAATTGAGAGAGCTGGTTGCGTGATGGAAGGAGAGCCGATTTGTGGTGTGAATGAACATTCTGCCATGCCTCACTATGCACCCTCAAAAAGTGGAAGTCAAAAAATTCAGAAAGGGGATTGGATCCTGATTGATCTATGGTGTAAGAAAAAAGTGCCGCACGCTGTTTATGCAGATATCACAAGGGTTGCAATTGCAGGAGAGCCTACACAGAAGCAGCAAGAAGTTTTTCAGGTTGTGTATGAGGCTCAAAAAGCAGCAACCGAATGGGTTGCAGCGCGTGTTGGTAAACAGATGCGAGGGTTTGAAGCCGATCAGGTTGCCAGAGACGTGATTGAAAAGGCAGGTTATGGAGAATATTTCACCCATCGCACCGGTCATAATATCCATGAAGAAGATCATGGACCAGGAGCCAATATCGATGGTTTTGAGACCCACGATGATCGGTTGCTCATTCCGGGGACTTGTTTTTCCATTGAGCCTGGAATCTATTTGCCAGGAGAATTTGGTGTCCGTCTTGAATACGATGTCTACCTTCATGCAGACAAAATTGAAGTGAATGGTGGAATTCAAGATTTAATTGTCACATTATTTTAAAGAATTGTATGATGGCGCAATGGACGCAGTTATCCTTTCTAGGATTCAATATTCCCTGACAAGCATGTTTCATTACATCTATCCGCCGCTCAGTATCGGGCTCGGTCTCATGCTGGTGATCATGGAAGGTTTTTATCTGAAGACAAAGCTTCCTCTCTATAAAAAAATGGTGAAATTTTGGTCGGGCGTGTTTGCTCTCACGTTTGCTTTAGGGGTGGCCACAGGACTCGTCCAAGTTTTTGGATTTGGAACCAACTGGGCATCCTACTCACGGTTCGTGGGAGATGTGTTTGGAAGTGCCCTTGGAGCAGAAGGGGTCTTTGCCTTTTTTCTCGAGTCAGGATTTTTAGGGGTCATGCTTTTCGGGTGGAACCGCGTTACTCCTAAAATGCACTATTTCTCGACATGCATGGTCGCGCTCGGCGCTCACTTCAGTGCTCTTTGGATTGTAGTCGCCAACTCGTGGATGCAAACCCCTACCGGTTTTAAAATTGTGGGAGAAGGTGAGCAAGCACGCGCTGTTGTCACCGACTTTTGGCAGATGATTTTCAACCCTTCTTCTGTCGATCGGGTTTTACATGTTATCTTTGGCTGCTGGCTGGCAGGCGTCTTTTTAGTGTTTAGTATTGCTGGATATTACTATCTCAAGAAAAAGCATCTCGAATTTGCAAGAGCTTGCATCAAGATTGCTTTACCGGTTGCAGCGGTCACTCTGACTTTGCAGCTTATTTCCGCCCACTCATCTGCTCGAGTCGTCGCTTTTCACCAACCTGCAAAACTCGCAGCTATGGAAGGACTCTATGAAACTGAAAAAAAGGCTCCCTTATCGGTCATCGGATGGGTCGACCAAAAAAATAAAACTCTGCATGGACTTAAAATTCCATCACTTTTGAGTTATCTCGTTTACAACGATGCTGACAAACCTGTCACAGGACTGAATGATATTCCCGAAGATGAGCGTCCTCCTGTACAGATCGTCTATCAGTCTTACCATCTGATGATCTGGATGTGGGGTTTTATGGTACTGACTACCTTTTTTGCCTTTCTTTATCGGAACAGACTGGGCGGCGCGAAGTGGACCCTGCGAGCAATGGTTTTATCGGTGATGTTCCCCATGATTGCGAATCAAGTGGGCTGGATTACGGCGGAGGTTGGCCGGCAACCCTGGCTTGTTTATAAGCTTCTTCGTACGCACCAAGGTGTTTCGAAATCACTTGTAGCTTCCCAAGTTGCCTGGTCACTCGGAATGCTCATTGTGATCTATGCTCTGCTCTTATTCATGTTTCTATTCCTTCTCAATCGAAAAATCAAGCAAGGTCCTGCTGAGGAAGAAAAAATTACAGAAGTTTATCGTAACCCTCTAAGTTAAGGTTCATATGCTCGATTTTTTGTGGTACTTAGTCCTCATAGCAGCACTTGCCTTTTATGCTGTTTTAGATGGGTTTGATTTAGGGGTGGGAAGCCTACATCTTTTTACGAAGGACGATCGGGAAAGACGGATCTTTTTGAATGCCATCGGGCCTGTGTGGGATGGGAACGAAGTTTGGCTTGTGATCGTAGGGGGTGCTCTCTTCGCTGGGTTTCCTGAAGCTTTTGCAACGATCTTTTCATCGTTTTATGTTTATACCATGCTTCTCGTGTTTGGTTTGATTTTTAGGGCAGTTGCAATCGAATTTAGAAGTAAACACGAGTCAACTCGATGGAGAAAGAGCTGGGATGTCGCCTTCTCTTGCGCAAGTCTTTTAATTGCTTTTGGAACAGGGCTGATGCTTGCCAATCTTGTCTTAGGGATTCCCCTTGATAACAACAAAGATTACGTGGGGAGCTTTCTCGATTTCATCCGTCCTTATCCCATTTTATGTGGACTGACAACGGTTGCGTTGTTTGCCATGCATGGAGCTCTTTATCTGGTGATGAAAACAGAAGGCACACTCCATGAACAGCTCAAAACATGGGCAAAAAGATGTATCGCGATTTTTATTGGTTTTTACCTTGTGTTCACTTTGGCAACGTTCTACTACGTTCCTTACATGACGCACCGAATCATGGATCACCTAGGACTCATTGTTGTTCCTGTGGCGGCTGTACTTATGATTTTAAACATTCCCAGACAGCTCAAGAAAAATAACAGCGGATGGGCCTTTATTTCATCATGTCTGACGATTGTGGGACTTTTTGCTCTTTTCTCCATTGGCAGCTTTCCGACGCTTGTGCGCTCAAGCCTTGACCCCCTTAACAACAGCTTGACGATTGCGAATGCAGCCTCTTCAGAACTCACATTAAAGGTCCTTTTAATCATTGTATTAATCGGACTTCCGCTCGTCTTTGCTTACGGGGTCTATGTTTATAGGACATTCCGTGGTAAGGTCAAACTCGACGACCATAGTTATTGAGCGCTAAATCAAGAAAAACAGACTTTTCTATTTTTTTTGCTTCCAAAAAGTAAGAAAAACGAAAGAGGGAAGACCCTTGACACCCCATGCGTCGTTTTCTGGGCAAAATCTTTAAGTTGCATGATCCCAACGACAGAAAAATCCAAGGCTAAAAAGATATAGACTCCTACACGAAAAACAGGGTATTCAAATTCGAACTGTAAAGGTTTTTTCTCAAGATACTGGTGGGTCATCTTATCTTTTTTTAGAGGCTGGAAAGATTCTTAAAGAGGATAAGAGATGTTTGCTGCATTTTTTTGTAGAGACTAAGAAGTCCATTGGAACGAGCGGGGGAGAGGGCTCGGGTAATGCCAAGTTCTTTTAGGAAAAGAGGAGGCTCTTTGAAAAGTGAGTCGGGAGGTTGTCCTGAATAGACGTAGATCAAAAGAGCTGCAAGACCTTTAGAGATGAGAGCCTCGGAGTCGGCGTTGAAATAAACAAGACTGTTCTTATAAGTCGTTTCAAGATAAAGAAGGCTTTGACAGCCTGAGACGAGGTTTGCTTCAATTTTTGCCTCAGGTGAAAGGGGGGGAAGAACGCGTCCCATCTCAATGATCTTTTCATATTTTTCTTCTGCAGTAGAAAATAGCGAAAACAATTTCTTTAAATCTGACTGTTTACCTGCGACGTCCATGAAGACATTTTAAACTAAAAACACGTTTGAGGCTAGAAATTATCGCATCAATTTTTGAATAATTTCTACTGCAGGTCCGCCCATTTAAGGGTAAAGTAGAGAGGGGATTAAAAATCATACGAGATGCTCAACTCCCACCCCGAAAAGCCTGGGTTTGGGGCGACTAAGAAAAGAAATGTCAGATCTGGAACAGCCCCTGTACTCAGACTACCAAAGAAATCGGATATCGAAAAGTTAGGTAGGAAGGCATAGCTTTTGTATCCGGCTTGAAGAGAGAAGGAGTTATAGAGATATTTGAAACCTACATTTCCTTCGAAAGTCATGCTATTAAAACTAGCTGGACTTGTCCGCCAATTGAAGCCGATTGGATCAATAGAAAAATCATCTGTATCTGTTTTAAGCTGAAAATTCAAGTCTGCAGATCCGTTAGATTGAGCAAAAAAGAACACCGTTGAAATTTCCGTGCTGACAAAAAAGCGAAACTGATGAGGATTGAACCTTGCAGGCAGAAGAAAAATATCAGATCTGTAGCTTATCGAAGGGCCTATTCCTTGAATGACAGTCTTTTGAGAAATAATGTTTGATAAGCCAATATTCGTATTGGATGAGCCTATCGATGTGGCGGTTGCAATTGTCGTCGTGTTACCAAAGGAGTAACTTAGCCTTTGATAACACATGCCAAGCCCAAAATTCATGCTTGAATATTTGTCGAGGAAGCCAAACGAAATATCCTTAGAAAAATATCCTGCTACCGTTTGGTAGTATCCTTTAACAGAAGCGTTTCCATAGAGTGAGATTCCTTCAATGCCAAACAGAGGGATATTTAAATCGGATACGATTCCTTTAGCTGAACCATCAATGAATACAAAGTCATAGACGACATCAAACCACCTGTTAGTAGGCATCAGAATCGATGCACGTCCCTTACCCCCTAGAGAATAAGAGGAGGGGATTCTGTTTTTTTCATAGTCCAAGACAGTTTTGAGTCCTACTTCCTTGGCATCTACTGTGCTAAAAAATTGAACGTCATATGTTGATCTAAGGGGGCCCAGTCCCAGAAAAAAATTGACTCGAGGTTTGTACGTCTCATCATTGCTGATCAGATCTAGGATTTCTTTCACAGTTGAAGCTTTGATGAGACCGTCGTTAGGGTTGGCAGTCGGATTACTGGACGCACTACTAATAGAATCGGTTGAACTCTCCGAACTTTTTGCTTGCAAAGCAGCATCTTCCAGCAAAAGAGGCTGGATTGGTTGCTGTTCATGGACAGTCTGCTCATCAACATGGCCGGAATTTTTAGTATGCCCCTGCAGAAATATAGAGAAAGTAGTTAGAAAAGAGCCCAGTACGAAATATTTAGTCACGATTATACCTCTATCAGGAGATTCTAAGAAAATGTTTGATTTTTACAAATAAAAAATTGTGTGATATGTTCAATTTAAACCAAAAATGAAGATGACGATGAGTAAAATATTGTTGACAACTGTTTTTTTTACAGGATTCAGTACTATTAACGGTAGTGAAGAGATAGGCAAAATAGAAGATAATTTGCGCATGCATACTCCACAATTTAAGCAGAACGTTGGCCAAGTAGGTATTAATCTTTCTAATCAAACGTTCATCAGAGGGCTTCCTATTAAAGTTTCGAAGTGTATTGAAAGTGTTCAAGCTGGAAGCGGGAGTGATTTTTATCATGTTGTCCAGCTGATGAATAATTTAGGTTTTAAAGAAGCGAACCAAGCATTAGTGGAGTTAACAGCAGTCAATTATGGGGTCATTGATTGGATAAATTTTAGAACAAATGCCTCCCTGGCAGAACTTATTTCTTTTCAGCAATCTACTCTTAACTGTCAGCAGAGTCATTTGAGTTCCAATAGAATCTGGATTGCAGGTTTTGGAGATTTTAACAGAAATAAGCCTTTTGGCTACCTCCCATACTTTTCGAATATTACTTCTGGAGGTCTAATAGGGTATGATTTTCGTTTTTTTAGGAAATGGAATGTTGGGGCAGCTGGGACGTACAGTCAGTCGTCTATAAAATGGAGAAAACCTCAGTCTGGTACTGGAAACACGGAGAACTATACTGGAGCCGTTTACACTTCCTATCAATCAGGAAGTCTCAATGCTGATATTTCAGTCATGTTGGGAAAATCGTCTTACCAAGTGACTCGAATAATCAAGTTTTCAACTCTTAAAAGGGATGCGAAAAGTCATTTTGATGGAATGTATGGTACTGTACATTTAGGGGCCGATTTCCCATTGAAGAAGGCGATATTCAAACCTTTCGGGTCTGTTCTTTACAACCTGTTCAAAAGAGAAGGATTCAAAGAGTCTGGAGCTGAAAGTCTTGACCTAGATGTGAGAGCACACACTCAGCAGTTTTTAAGGTTTGAGCTTGGTGTTAAGGGAGAGCTACAGTTTCAGCAAGCGACATTCTGTTGGGAGCCATACTTCGATCTTTCTTGGATCCGTGAAATGCCCCTCACAACTTCATATCAAGTCAGCACTTTTCCTGAAGGGGAGAATAGTTGTGAAATTCGAGCGGCAAGCTATAAGAAGTCATTTTTTAATGACTTATGCGGGTTACAAGCCGGTCTTAAATTGGCGACCAATAAGTATTTTTCATCTATCTTGGGTTACAAAGGTCAATACAATTCAAGGGTTCATATGAATGAAGTTCACGGTAGAATAGAACTGGAGTTTTGATTTGAAGTATCTTTATGGCCTAATCTTACTTGTTTTAGTAGCTGTATGTGGGGCAATCTTTCTTTTTCATGACATATTGTCGTATAAACTTAGAGAAATATTTGCGATCCCTTTGTACATCAATGGGAGTCACCTATCTCCTGTTGAGATAGAACTGAAAGATATCGTCATTAAAAATCCCCCTGGTTACCCAGCAGAAAATATTTTGGAAATCAAAAGACTAGCTCTTGATGCACCACTTAATCGATACTTCTCACCCTCGATTGAACTTTCAAAATTGACTGTGAGTGATGTCGTTTTGAAATGGCAATTTCTAACAGTCAATGCCAGTTCAAGCAACATAGACGATATTATTAAAGTGGTCTATGAGAAATGGAAAGAATCTTTTACAGGCCTCAATAAAATCTCATTACTGGTTCGAGAAGCTGTTTTTGAAAATCTTTCTTTGGAAATTGCCTTTCTGGATCAACCAGATAAGGTTTATCGTTTGCCAGCGATACCCAAAGTTGAGGTTTCAAGTATTCATACCGAAGGAAAAGATGTCTTAGAGCTGATAGGGGCCAGCATATTAATAGAGCTTGTAAAGCAAATAGTTTTACAGCATTTATCAAGTCAAAATTTGCAATACGGCACTTCTCTTCCTGGGTCAACGACTCTTGATCAAGCAAATCGTTTTACATCTATAGAGTTAATTAATTGAGTCGTTGGGTTTACAAGCCTGCAGTAGAATGCCGACCACCTATAAATGTATATAGCAATAAATTGATGCTAAATAGAGTATTTTGTTGTAGATCTTCGAGGATGACAGATTCCATTGAAAGCTTCTTTTCGAGAAATAGGCTATTTGATAAGATGTACAATTTATCAGAGGGTTATGCCTAAAGAAGATACGATTAAAATCGACGGAACCGTAGAAGAATTACTTCCAAATATGCACTTTCGAGTCAATTTGCAGAATGGGATGAAAGTGATTGCCCATTTATGTGGAAAGATGAGAATGAGAAATATTCGAGTTTTGGTCGGAGACACAGTCACTGTTGAAATGTCCCCCTATGATTTGACAAAAGCTCGAATCATTTATCGTCAAAAATAATTTTTGTTTTTTAATCCTTGAACTTATTTACTTTGCGCAGTATTCTTAGTGCCTTTAATGAAAGCTGAAGGGTACCTTTTTATCCAAAAAAGCATCCTAGAGCTCGGGTTAATGGGCACGAACCTTAAGTGAGCCCAGGTAGCTCAGTGGTAGAGCACTTGCATGGTAAGCAAGTGGCCGTAGGTTCGATTCCTATCTTGGGCATAAGAAAGATATAAATGGAGAAATTCAATGGCAAAGGAAACATTTCAAAGAAGTAAACCGCACGTCAACATCGGCACAATTGGTCACGTTGACCATGGTAAAACCTCTCTGACTGCTGCGATCACGAAAGTGCTCGCCGAAAAAGGAAAAGCAAAATTCCGTGATTACGCTTCGATCGACAATACACCTGAAGAAAAAGCGCGTGGAATTACGATTAACGCAACACACGTTGAATATGAAACAGATAAAAGACACTATGCACACGTCGACTGCCCAGGCCACGCTGACTATGTGAAGAACATGATCACTGGTGCTGCTCAAATGGACGGAGCGATTCTCGTGGTAGCTGCAACAGACGGAGCGATGCCACAAACAAAAGAACACATCCTCCTAGCACGCCAAGTGGGTGTTCCTGCAATCGTTGTGTTCCTCAATAAGATGGACATGATCGGCAAGGGCGACGAAGAACTCGTTGACCTCGTTGAAATGGAACTCATCGAGCTTCTTGAAAGCAAAGGATACAAAGATGTACCGATTATCCGTGGTTCTGCTCTAAAAGCTCTCGAAGGGGATAAAGAGTACGTTGATAGCATCTTGAAACTGATGGATGCAGTTGATGAAAAAATACCAACTCCTGCTCGTGACACAGATAAGCCGGCCTTAATGCCAATCGAAGACGTTTTCTCGATCTCTGGTCGTGGAACAGTAGCGACTGGTCGTATTGAGCGAGGAGTTATCAAAGTGAACGATAAACTTCAACTCGTGGGACTGCGCGATACAAAAGAAGTTGTTGTAACTGGAATTGAGATGTTCAACAAGATTCTCGACGAAGGTCGGGCAGGTGAGAACGTTGGAATTCTCCTGCGCGGTGTTGAGAAAGAAGATGTTGAGCGTGGAATGGTTCTCGTTGCTCCTGGAACAACAAAACCCCACAAGAAATTCAAAGGCGCTGTCTACGTTTTAACAAAAGACGAAGGTGGACGTCACAAGCCGTTCTTCAATGGGTACCGTCCTCAGTTCTACTTCCGAACAACAGACGTAACCGGAACTGTAACCCTTCCTGAAGGAACAGAGATGGTCATGCCTGGCGATAACGTTGAGATCCAAGGGGAGCTCATCGTGCCAATCGCGATGGAAGAAGGAATGAGATTTGCGATCCGCGAAGGTGGACGTACAATCGGTGCGGGAACCATTACAAAGATTCTCGACTAAGTAAGGCTTTTATTGAGGGAGTGATTGAAAAATCACTCTTTCTTGGGTGTGTAGCTCAGCTGGTAGAGCAGCGATCTCCAAAGTCGCTGGTCGGGGGTTCGAATCCCTCCGCACTCGTTTAAAATAGGATGAGAGATGGGAGTTCAAGTGGATAAACTTGAGGTGCCTTCCGAGGAAAAAACTCAGAAGATTGGATACTTGCAAGAGCTTAAAAAAGAGCTTCGGCAAGTCACCTGGACATCAAAAGAAGATCTCGTGTTATTCACGAAGATTGTCGTAGGATCTACCTTTGCCTTTGGGCTTGGTATCTATGGAGTCGATCTTCTCATTAAAGGTTGCTTAACAGGATTTAAAACACTCATCCACCTGATTTTTGGGTAAAACATGCATAAGTGGTACGTAATACAAGTGATTTCAAGCCTCGAGAAACGCGTTAAAAAAGCGATCGAGGAAAATCGTGAGTCTCAAGGAATGACCGATATGGTCTCTGACATCTTGGTTCCCACAGAAAACGTGGCTGAAGTCAAGCGGGGACAACAACGTATCAGTGAAAAACGTCTCTGGCCTGGTTACATCTTAGTCAAGATGGAGCTCACTGACGATTCATGGATGTATGTCAAGAATACGAATGGAGTGATTGATTTCTTAGGCGGGGAGAAGCCGATGCCGCTTCCTCAGAAAGAAGTAGACTCTATCCTCTCCGAACTCGAAGAGAAGCGTCAAGGCGTTGTGCATAAACACAATATCCAACCTGGCGATCGAGTTAAAATTATCGATGGCGTCTTTGTCAACTTTGTGGGAGCTGTTCAAGAAGTCTTCCATGACAAAGGGCGTCTCAGTGTTCTGGTCTCCATTTTCGGACGCGATACGCGTGTCGATGACCTTGAATTCTGGCAAGTCGAACAAGTGCCTCTAGAAGCTGAACATAATTAAGTAGAGAAGAACAATGGCAAAGAAAGTCGTTAAAGTTATCAAATTGCAAATTCCAGCAGGAAAAGCGAACCCTGCGCCTCCAATTGGACCGGCGCTTGGAGCTGCCCAAGTGAACATCATGGGTTTCTGTAAGGAATTCAATGCGAAAACGCAAGCGCAAGCTGGCGATATACTGCCTGTAGAAATTTTTGTTTATTCTGACAAAACATTCACGTTTGTCACCAAACAACCTCCTGTATCTCGTCTCATTTTAAAAGAGCTCGGGATTGAGTCAGGTTCAAAAGTGCCAAACCGGGATAAAGTCGGAAAACTCAAAAAATCCCAGGTTAAGAAAATTGTAGCGCAGAAGAAGCCTGATATGCGTGTGCGTACAGACGAAGCTGCAATGCAACTCGTAATGGGAACTGCCCGCTCCATGGGAGTGGACATCATCGAAGGATAAATATGAAAAGTAAACGCAATCGGGAGATGGAAAAACTCGTCGACAAGCAAAAGCTGTATAAGATCGAGGAAGCCATCGAAATTTTGAAGAAAGCACCACCGGTCAAGTTTGACCAGTCGGTGGATCTGGCGCTGAAAACAGGGATCGATACCCAGAAATCAGACCAACAAGTGCGTGGCGTTGTCTCGTTACCGAACGGGACTGGCAAAAAGTTAAAAGTTCTGGTTTTCGTCAAAGGCGAAAAACAGAAAGAAGCTTTAGATGCAGGCGCAACCTATGCAGGTCATGATGAACTCTTTGAGAAAGTCAAAGGGGGCTGGACTGATTTTGATGCTGTGATCGCAACACCAGATATGATGCGTGAAGTTGGAAAGCTCGGAAAAGTACTCGGACCACGTGGTCTGATGCCAACGCCAAAAGCGGGAACCGTGACCAATGATATCGTAAACGCCGTCCGCGAAATTCAAGCAGGACGAATCGAATTTAAGACCGACAAATTTGGTGTCATTAACAATGGTATCGGTAAATTGTCGTTTTCGAAAGAAAAACTCATTGAAAATGCAAAAGCATTTGTATCAGCAATTGCAAAGTCGCGTCCTTCTACTGCGAAAGGACACTTCCTTGTATCTCTTGCCATTTCATCGACAATGGGACCAGGTCTTAAAATCGACATGAGCGGACTCCAAGACGGCGGCAGGGAGGGTTAATAATGAGACAAGAAAAGCAATTACTTCTCGATGATATTCGAGATAAAATTACAGAATCGAATGGGTTTATCTTGACTCGTTATGGAAAAATAAATCCTAACCTGGCGTCTCAATTTCGTTTCGACCTGATGAAGTCAGGTGGTGATTTCGAAGTGATTCGCAAAACAATTCTTATGAAAGCAGCAGAGGCTGCTGGATTAAAACTAGACCCTGCAATGTTAGAAGGTCATATTGGCGTTGTTTTTTCAACCCAAGACCTTCTTGAAACTGCCAAAACAGTCTTCAAATTCAAAGAATCAAATGAAGGTATGATGGAAGTTGTCGGTGGCCGTTTTGAAGGTGAGCTCTATTCTGCTAAAGACTTAGAGGCCCTCTCAAAACTTCCATCCAAACCGGAAATGCAAGCGCAATTCCTCGGACTCCTCGAAGCTGTGCCTTCACAGCTCCTCGGCGTTATCGACGCGCTACTTTCCAGCGTTGCAAACTGCTTAGATAACAAAACAACAAAAGAATGAGGTAAATTGTGAGTAAAACATTAGATCAAATCGTCGACGACTTAAGCGCTCTTAGCGTTCTCGACATGTCAAAACTGAAAACCATGCTCGAAGACAAGTGGGGCGTTAAAGCTGCTGCTGCGGCTCCAATGATGATGGCAGCTCCTGCTGCTGCAGCTCCAGCGGCTGCTGAGTCAACAGAGTTCCAAGTCACTCTCGAGAAGTGTGCTGATGACAAGAAAATCGGCGTGATTAAAGCCGTACGTGAAGTCACAGGTCTTGGACTCAAAGAAGCGAAAGACCTCGTAGACGGAGCTCCAAAAGTTCTGAAACCGAGCTGCAATAAAGCTGAAGCCGATGAGATCGTTAAGAAGATCACAGCGGGTGGCGGACAAGCGACTGTCAAAGGTCTCTAAATAAATTACCCTACCGAAGGGTCGAGCAGAAGCCTTGTTTTTAGGCTTCTGCTTTTTCGCATTTAAATTGTCTAAGTAGCTTATCTCTTTTTAGGTAGGCTACTTAGACACATTAAAAGGAGCAACTCTCAATGCTAAAACATGCACCTGAGCGTATCAGTTATCGAGAGAAGGAAGAGATTATCGATCTTCCAAACCTCATTGAAATCCAGCTGAAGTCCTACCGCGAATTCATGCAGGCAGATGTTCTTCCCCATGAACGACAAAATGTCGGTCTGCAAGAAGTTTTTAATGAGATCTTCCCAATCAAGTCGTACGACGACAAAGTTGTCTTGGAATATCTTTCTTACAGCTTAGGGGTTCCAAAGTACACTCCTGAAGAGTGCATCCGCCGTGGAATTACATTCAACGTTACCCTCAAAGTTAAGTTCCGTCTTACAGATGAGACCGGGATTAAAGAAGAAGAAGTCTACATGGGAACCCTTCCTGTGATGACAGAGAAAGGGACGTTTGTCGTCAACGGCGCTGAGCGTGTGATCGTTTCTCAGCTCCACAGATCTCCTGGTATCTCGTATGAGCAAGACCGCCATCCGAAAGGAATCATGATCTATTCTTTCCGTATGATCCCTTACCGTGGAAGCTGGCTCGAGGCCTCTTTTGACACCAACGATATGATTTACATCTACGTCGACCGCAAAAAACGTCGCCGTAAGATTTTAGCAACCTCGTTCATCCGTACGCTCGGCTACTCTTCCGATGCAGATATCATTGAAGAGTTCTTCTCAACCCAGCGTGTTAAAATCAAATCTGAGAAAGAGTTTACAAAACTCGTTGGAAAAATTTTAGCGGAAGATGTGGCAGATAGTGAAGGTGGAGTGATCTTCGGAAAAGCAGGGGAGAAACTCACCACTGCGATGCTCAAACGGATGCTGGATGCAGGAATCGGTGCGATTAAAGTGGCCGAAGATGCAGACGAGACATCTCCGATCATCAAGATGCTTGCAAAAGACCCTACAGATTCATATGAATCAGCTCTGAAAGATTTCTACAGAAAAATCCGTCCGGGTGAGCCTGCAACGCTTTCAAATGCACGTTCAACCATGATGCGTCTTTTCTTCGATCCGAAGCGTTATAACTTAGGAAGAGTTGGACGTTACAAGCTGAACCGCAAGCTTAAACTCTCTACAACTGATGCAGAGCTTGAAAACGTGACACTTCGTAAGGAAGACGTCATCGGCGCTCTCAAATACCTCATTCGCTTAAAGAGGGGAGATAGCGATGCATCTGTCGATGATATCGACCACCTCGGAAATCGACGTGTAAGATCGGTTGGTGAACTCGTTCAAAACCAATGCCGTATCGGCCTTGCAAGAATGGAAAAAATCATCAAAGAGAGAATCAACCTGTTTGACTTCTCTGCTGATACCCTAACTCCTGGTAAAGTGATCTCTGCAAAAGGCCTTGCTGGAGTACTCAAAGACTTCTTCGGAAGATCGCAGCTCTCTCAGTTTATGGATCAAACCAACCCGATTGCTGAACTCACGCACAAAAGACGACTCTCGTCTCTCGGGCCCGGTGGTCTTAACCGTGAGCGCGCTGGCTTCGAAGTCCGCGACGTTCATCCAAGCCACTACGGTCGTATCTGTCCGATTGAAACACCTGAAGGTCCGAACATCGGTTTGATTACATCCCTCTCTGCGTTTGCGAAAATCAACGAACTCGGATTCATTGAAACACCGTACAGAATCGTCCGTGAGGGTGTTGTTACTAAAGAGATCGAGTATATGACAGCTGACCAAGAAGAGCAGTGCGTGATCGCTCAGGCGTCCGCTCCTCTTGATAAATACAGCATGTTTGAAGAACAAATGTGCTGGGCACGACATAAAGGTGAGTCTCTCAAAATCGAGACGACGAAAGTCACCCACATGGACGTCTCGTCTAAGCAGCTTGTCTCTGTTGTCACAGGACTGATTCCATTCCTCGAGCACGATGACGCGAACCGTGCGCTGATGGGATCGAACATGCAACGCCAAGGCGTACCACTTCTCAGAACCGAAGCTCCGATCGTAGGTACAGGACTCGAGCACCGCACAGCGAAAGATTCTGGCGCGGTCATTATCGCAGAAGAGAGTGGAACGGTTGAGTACGTCGACGGATTTAAAATCGTCGTCGCTGCAAAGTCCAACCCACTTAACAAGCGAACCTATGAACTTAAAAAGTTTATGCGCTCCAACGCTGGAACCTGCCTCAACCAAACTCCGATTTGCAACGTCGGTGATAAGGTGAAAGCTGGCGACGTGATTGCGGACGGCTCTTCCACCGATAAAGGAGAAGTCGCTCTCGGTAAAAACGTCCTCATGGCGTTCATGCCTTGGTGTGGATACAACTATGAAGATGCGATCATTATCTCGGAAAAACTTTTAAGAGAAGATACGTATACCTCGATTTACCTCGAAGAGTTTGAGCTCACTGCACGAGACACCAAGCTTGGAAAAGAAGAAATCACACGCGATATTCCTAATGTCTCTGAAGAAGCATTGGCGAATCTTGGAGAAGATGGAATCATCCGTATTGGTGCTGAAGTTCAACCAGGAGATATCCTCGTCGGTAAAATCACTCCAAAATCAGAAACGGAGCTCGCTCCTGAAGAGAGACTCTTAAGAGCGATCTTCGGTGAAAAAGCTGCTGACGTGAAAGATGCTTCCCTTACTGCGCCTCCAGGCACGGAAGGAGTCGTGATGGATGTGA
Source organism: uncultured bacterium (assembly GCA_964571465.1). Classification (GTDB taxonomy): domain Bacteria; phylum Chlamydiota; class Chlamydiia; order Chlamydiales; family Rhabdochlamydiaceae; genus PALSA-1444. The sequence goes on along the minus strand of CAZNAR010000001.1, from coordinate 241,930 downwards.
AAGTCTTCTCAAGAAGAGATCGTCTCTCAAAAACTGATGACGAGCTCGTTGAAGAAGCAAGTCGCATCAAAGACATCCACCAAGAGTACAAAAATAAAGAAGGCGAGCTCATTATGGAGCTGCATGAAAAACTCGGCGCTCTTCTCCTCGGAGAAAAAGCCCCAGGACCTGTCATGCACCGCAAAACGGGCGACGTCATCATCAAAGAAGGGGAAGTCATCACACAAGACAACCTCGAAACTTTAGAATCTGAGAAAGCAGAAGATCTACTTCTCTCTGACCACGAAGTCTACTCAACACTCAAACAAATCCTCCGTGAGTTTGATGTGAAGATGGAGACGCTGCAAACTCAGTACAAAACTGAAATTGAGCACATGAAGAAAGGGGACACCGAACTCGATCCAGGAGTCATCCGCCAAGTGAAAGTGTATGTCGCGACGAAGCGTAAGCTGCAAGTCGGGGATAAAATGGCGGGACGCCACGGTAACAAAGGGGTTGTCTCTAAAATCGTGCCTGAAGCCGACATGCCGTACCTACCAGATGGAACCTCTATCGAGATGATCTTGAATCCTCTCGGGGTGCCTTCTCGTATGAACATGGGGCAACTTCTTGAAACACATCTTGGATATGCAGCTCGCAAAGCTGGAATCTACGTCAAGACACCGGTCTTCGAAGGATTCCCTGAGTCACGTATTTGGGAGATGATGAAAGAAGTAGGTCTTCCAGAAGATGGAAAACTTTGGCTCTATGATGGTAGATCAGGTGAGCGCTTTGACAACCGCGTTGTCGTTGGCTACATCTACATGCTTAAATTGAGTCACCTTGTTGCAGATAAGATCCACGCCCGTGCGATTGGTCCTTACTCGCTTGTCACCCAGCAGCCGCTTGGTGGTAAAGCGCAGATGGGAGGTCAGCGCTTCGGGGAGATGGAAGTGTGGGCGCTCGAAGCTTATGGAGCTGCGCACCTTCTTCAAGAGATGCTCACCGTTAAATCCGATGATGTCACCGGCCGTACTCGTATCTATGAGTCGATCGTTAAAGGTGACAATATCCTCACAGCGGGAACGCCAGAATCGTTCAACGTTCTCGTGAAAGAGATGCAAGGACTTTGCTTAGATATCCGCACAGAAACAGCAGCACAGGAAGGGTAAAAGAATGGAAGGCTTTCAAGAACAGCAATTTGATAAGTTAACAATCAAAATTGCTTCAGAAGATGTCATTCGTAATGAGTGGTCACGCGGCGAAATCAAAAAGCCCGAGACAATCAACTACCGCACCTTTAAACCAGAGAAGGGAGGACTCTTCTGTGAGAAGATTTTCGGTCCTACTCGTGACTGGGAATGTGCTTGCGGAAAATACAAAAAAATCAAACACAAAGGGATCGTCTGCGACCGTTGTGGTGTCGAAGTTACACTCTCTAAAGTGCGCCGTGAAAGAATGGCTCACATCGATCTCGCAGTTCCTGTTGTCCATATCTGGTTCTTTAAGACGATGCCTTCCCGTATCGGTAACATTCTTGGAATGTCGACGTCCGATCTAGAACGAGTCATCTATTACGAAGATTTCGTCGTCACCGATGCAGGTCGTACAACACTTGAGCGTAAGCAACTCATGAACGACAACGAGCTGCGCGAAGCGCAAGAGAAGTGGGGTCCTGATAGCTTTACTGCTCGCATGGGTGCTGATGCAATTCGTGAACTTCTTGAAAAAGAAGATCTCCAAGGACTTGCTATCGACCTCAAAGACAAGCTGAAGAAAACCAAGTCAATGCAAGCTCGGATGAAGCTGGCAAAACGTCTCAAAATTATTGAGGGTTTTGTTTCTTCTCCTAACAAAGCTGACTGGATGGTCATGTCATGCGTTCCTGTCATTCCGCCAGAACTGCGACCTCTTGTTCCTCTTGATGGTGGACGTTTCGCAACATCCGACCTTAACGACCTCTATAGACGTGTGATTAACCGTAATAACCGTCTCAAAGCGATTCTCAAATTAAAGACACCTGACGTCATCATCCGCAACGAAAAACGGATGCTGCAAGAAGCTGTTGACGCTCTCTTTGACAACGGCCGCCACGGCCACCCTGTCATGGGCGCAGGAAACAGACCTTTAAAATCTCTCTCTGAGATGCTCAAAGGAAAGCAAGGACGCTTCCGTCAAAACCTTCTCGGAAAACGGGTTGACTACTCTGGCCGTTCCGTCATCGTCGTCGGTCCAGAACTCAAATTCAACCAGTGCGGTCTCCCTAAACAGATGGCTCTCGAACTTTTCGAGCCGTTCATTGTGAAACGCCTTAAAGATCTTGGCTATGTCTACACGATCCGCTCTGCAAAGAAAATGATCCAACGGCAAGCCCCTGAAGTATGGGACGTTCTCGATGAGATCATCAAAGGGCATCCAGTGTTACTCAACCGTGCTCCAACTCTGCACAGACTCGGGATTCAAGCGTTTGAGCCAACCCTTATCGAAGGTAAAGCGCTCCGGATTCACCCACTTGTTTGTACCGCGTTCAACGCCGACTTCGACGGTGACCAAATGGCCGTGCACGTGCCTCTTTCTGTTGAAGCACAGATTGAAGCAAAAACCCTCATGATGGCACCAGATAACATCTTCCTGCCTTCATCTGGTAAACCGGTAACCGTGCCTTCTCAAGATATGATTTTGGGATTGTACTATATCATGCACGACCCCCTCTTCTCACCAGAAGATCATGGAAAGAAAGCGAAACTCTTTGGAAGTACCGAAGAAGTGCTCATGGCCATCTACAGTGGTATGAGTTTCAACCGTCTTGATGAGAAAAAAGAAGGCGATCGTGCAGACGAACTCGGACGTGGTCTCCATATCCATGAGAAGATTAAACTCAGACTTCCATCTGGTATCATCGAAACAACGCCGGGTCGTGTGATTTTCAACACGATTGTCCCCAAAGAACTTGGCTTCCAAAACTATGCGCTCCGCAAGAAAAAATTGTCCGAGCTCATCTTGGAAACCTATAAGAAAGTTGGCTTAGAAGCGACCGTTCAGTTCTTAGACAATTTGAAGAACCTCGGCTTTAAAGAAGCAACAAAAGCTGCTCTCTCAATGGCTGTGAAAGACGTCCGCGTTCCTGCTAATAAGCAGCAAGTGATCGATGGAGCTCTCTCACGTATTGAAGTTGTTCGCAAACAGTACGAAGACGGTATCATCACCGACGGTGAGCGTAAGTCAAAAATCATCAGTATTTGGACAGAAGTCACTGACTCGCTTTCAGAAGAGCTTTTCAAGCTGATCAGCCAGCCGAAAGGTGTCGAGCTCAACCCACTCTATCTCATGATGGATTCGGGAGCTCGTGGTAACAAATCGCAGGTAAAACAGCTCGGAGCTCTCCGGGGACTGATGGCAAAACCTTCTGGAGAAATTATTGAATCTCCGATTACTTCAAACTTCCGTGAAGGATTGTCCGTTCTCGAATACTTCATCTCGTCTCACGGAGCTCGTAAAGGTCTTGCCGATACCGCTCTTAAAACTGCTGACTCTGGATACCTCACACGCCGTCTCGTCGACGTTGCGCAAGATGTGATCATCACTGATCAAGATTGCGGCACGCTCAACGGAATCGAAGTGAGCTCAATCAAACAAGGACAAGAAGAGCTCCTCCCACTCCGCGACCGTATCTTCGGCCGCAGCGTGTGTGATGACATCTTCCTCCCTGGTGACAACACCAAGCTCCTTGCAAAATCTGGCGACTGCCTCAACGCAAAACAAGCCGAAGCGATTGACGATGCCGGTATCGACATGGTTCGTATTCGTTCTACGCTTACCTGTGAATCAAAACGTGGCGTTTGTATGAAGTGCTACGGCCTTAACCTTGCCAACGGAAGTCTCGTTGGAATGGGTGAAGCTGTCGGTATTATCGCTGCTCAGTCGATCGGGGAACCAGGAACACAGCTCACCATGAGAACGTTCCACTTAGGTGGTATTGCGTCAGCAGCTCTCAGTCCTGAACTGATGACTGAAGTTGAAGGAATTCTCGTCTACGAGAACATTCGTACGGTTCAAAACGAAGAAGGAATCTGGATTGCTCTTAACAAAAATGGTCTTCTCCACATCGTCCGCGATGAAGGAAGATCTCTCGATGAGTACAAAAAACTCCTCTCGACAAAATCGATCGAGCCTCTCCAGACGTTTAACATCGAACTCGGAACACGCATTCTTCTCGAAGACGGATCTAAAGTCAAAAAACGGGTCAAGATTGCCCAGTGGGAGCAACACAATATCCCAATTATTTGCGAGCGTCCAGGTTACGTCAAGTACGAAGACCTCGTGGAAGGGATTTCAACACAGCGTGATAGTAACAAGCAGACTGGTCAAACTGAGCTGGTTGTAAAACAACACCGTGGAGAGCTCCACCCACAAATCATGATCTACTCTGACAAAGAGTTTAATGAACTCGTCGGAGCCTACGCGATCCCATCAGGCGCTTTCATCTCTGTTCAAGAAGGACAGTATGTCGCAGCCGGAACATTGCTTGCCCGTCTTCCACGTGGCGCGATCAAGACGAAGGACATCACGGGAGGTCTTCCTCGCGTGGCCGAGCTCGTCGAAGCACGTCGTCCGAAAGATGCAGCAGAAATCGCCAAGATCGACGGTGTCGTCGACTTCCGTGGCGTACAGAAGAACAAGCGAATTGTCGTTGTGCGTGACGAAGAGACAGGAATGGAAGAAGAACACCTCATTCCTCTCACAAAACACTTGATCATCCAAAAAGGTGACAACGTCATCAAGGGTCAACAGCTCACCGATGGACTCGTCGTCCCACAAGAGATTTTAGAGATTTGCGGTGTCCGCGAGCTCCAAAAATATCTCGTGAACCAAGTGCAAGAAGTATATCGCCTCCAAGGGGTTGATATTAACGACAAACACATCGAGATCATTGTCCGTCAGATGCTCCAAAAAGTTCGCATTACCGATCCCGGTGACACGATCTTCCTGTACGGCGAAGATATCGATCGTAAACACTTCCACACCCAAAACCGTAAAGCGGTTGAAGAAGGTGGAAAGCCTGCGACAGCGTCTCCGGTTCTCCTCGGAATTACCAAAGCGTCTCTTACGACCGATTCGTTCGTGTCAGCCGCTTCATTCCAAGAAACCACTCGCGTTCTTACCGACGCTGCTTCCGAAGGCAAGACCGACTTCCTCCTCGACTTCAAGTCGAACCTCATCATGGGTCATATGATCCCAGGTGGAACAGGATTCATCGAGTATCACAACCGTGTGAAAAAATATCTCGATCGAAGCGAAGAAGATGTTCTCGACTTTGCTTTTTCTGAATAAGTTCTCTTAAGAGATGCCGGTTTTCCGGCATCTCTTGTTTCTAATTATCTTTTAAGTTATCTCCTCATAGAAAGAGGAGATCTCCATGTCTAAGTCCCGCGCTGCTGTTTATTTAACAGGTTTATCACTGCTTACATGTCAAGCAGTACTGTCTGCTGCAAGCATTACTGTATTAAATGGAAATAACTCGGGTGCAGGCTCTTTAAGAGAAGCGGTTATTGGTTGTAATAGCGATCCCATCGGACCCAATACGATTACCATTGACAATTCAGTTTCGACCATCAACCTGACAACTTCTCTCCCTCCAATCACTCAAAGTGTGACCATAACTCCCCAAGCCAGTGTCGCAATCGTTGGAAACGGAACCTCTACACGTGCCTTTTTTCTTGAGTCAGGCGTTACATTGAACCTTGGAGCTCCTGGTATTACAACCCAAATCAATAACATGGCAGCTAAAGGGGGCAATGGCGGCCCAGGCGCTGGTGGAGGGCTTGGCGCCGGTGCTGCTCTCTTTGTAAAAGAGAATGCCGTTGCTAATCTAACAGGGGTTACTTTTAGCGCAGATATTGTTAGTGGTGGGAACGGTGGCGTTGCTTCGACAGTTGCCAACCAGGGTGGTGGAGGGGGAGGCGGTCTAGGAGGATCTGGCGGTGACTCTTCAGGGACTAACCTTGGCGGCGGCGGCGGCGGCGGCGGTTTTAGAGGAGCCGGAGGCACCGCTTCCAATGCGGCAGGAGGCGGCGGAGGAGGAATGTATGCCGGAGGTTCAGCAGGAGCAGGCGGAGGTGGGGGTGGCGGAAATACCGGTACTGGAGGAGATGGAATCACAGCAGGCGGAGGTGGCGGTGGTTATAACCTTTCAGGATGGCAGGATACCGGCTCAACAACGAATGGGGGGAATTCAGGGAATGGGCTTGGACGAGGGGGAGGCGGCGCTGGTGATACTGGTGGAAATGGTGTTACTGGAGGCAACCCGAATGGTGGGGATAGTGGAGCAGGAACGGCTGGCGGTGTAGGAGCAGGAACGGCGGGCGCAGACGGAGTTGGAGGGGCAGGTGGCGGCGGCGGAGCCGGAGGCGGCGGTGCTGGAGTAGGCCCTGGTGGTAAGGGAGGAAATGGTAGCACATCAGGGATACAAGGTGGAGGCGGCGGCGGCGGAGGTGCTTATGGATTTAATGGGACAGCCGGTGGTGGTCAAGGCGGCGATGGAGGACTTGGGTCCGGCGGAGGTGGAAGCGGTGTTTCAGCTGGAAATGCACCTCGCGGAGGGAATGGTTATTTAGTATCAGCAGATACTTTGGGTGGAGGCGGCGGAGGCGGAGGAGCTTCCACATCTGGAATCGGTGGCAATGGAGGAGCCGGTGGAATTAACGGTGGAGGAGGCGGCGGCGGCTTTAGTGGAGCTACGACTGCAGGTGCCGGAGGTCTCGGTGGGTTTGCAGGCGGCGGAGGTGGCGGCGGAGGAAGCACTTCAGGGGCTGCTAATCTTGGAGGAGCTGGAGGGTTTGGTGGAGGGGCCGGTGCTGCGGGCCTTGGAACAACAGCGGTTGCCGGATCAAACGGCGGCTTTGGAGGCGGTGGAAGTAGTGGCAGTAATGGAGGAACCGGTGGAACATCTACGTTTGGAGGTGGTGCTGGTGCAACCGGTGGATCAGGTAATTTCCAAGGTGGCGGTGGTGGTGCAGGATTGGGAGGCGCTGTCTTTGTACAGTATGGAACTGTTTCAGGAGTAGGAGGTCAAATCTCTTTGATCAATCCAGTATTTACTTATGGAGCTAATTCTCCTGCAGCAGGAGGGTTAGGAGGTCCAGGAGCCGGAAATGGGAGCTCCTTTGGTAACGATCTTTTTATGATGGCTGGAACACAAGTCACTTACGATATTACAGGCTCTTTAACACCTTTATATCCCATTGATGGAGATGGAGGAGCTGCTACTGGGGGCGGTTTCACAAAGAGTGGAGTGGGAACATTAGATTTTTCAACACATAGCTTAAATAATACCTATTCAGGAGATACCACAATAGCTGGCGGAACTTTGATGGTTAACAAAGATGCAAACTTAGGACAAAGTGGAGGCCACATTGTTTTAAATGGAGGCACTCTTCTAGCGACCGAGACTTTCACAACATCACGGATCGTAGATTTAATAGGTGCTGGAATCATCGACACGGATGGGGGGGCTACCCTTACATTATCTGGGGATATTACGGGGGTCTCTTCATTAACAAAAATTGGAGCAGGAGAGCTTGTGCTCACATCTGTGGGCAGTAACTATGCAGGAGGCACCGAAATAAAAGGAGGAACCGTCGTCATCTCGTCCGATTCTAATCTAGGAGGTGCACTGGGAGGAATAACATTCAAAGAGGCCTCTCTTCGAACAACAAACGTCAGCCCGATTTCTATCTCACGAGACGTCTTCCTTCAAGGCGCAGGCACTGTGCAAGTGAGTGGAGGGCAAGTTACTTTAGCCAACCAAATCAGTGGTGGCGGCGCGTTTACCAAAACAGGAGCAGGGACGCTTGTCTTTGGAACAACTAACACCTATAGCGGGACGACGTTTCTTAATGAAGGGATTCTAAAAGGTCCTGCATTGAGTTTCCCAACTAACATTCAAACATCCGACGGAACAACGCTCAATATCGATGAAGCCGCCAATCCAACCTTTTCCAGAGTCATCTCAGGTCCGGGACAGCTTTTAATCACGGGAACTGGAGAAGTAACGCTAGGCACCAACCAAACCTATGGTGGCGACACGACCCTCCAAAATACTCTAGGTATTTACATAGCCGTCGATGATGCCCTCCCAACAGGTACCTTTGTTCATTTAAACTCAGGTGGATTGAACCTATCTGCCGGGGGTGTAACTCCTCATAGCCAAAGAATCGGAGCTTTAGATGGAACCAGCAGTGTCAATTTTATTGGTGGTTCTACACTCACGATCGACTCGAATCAAAGCTCTTCTTTTGCAGGGGCTTTAGCTGGTGCAGGAGCTGGTACGTTTGTTAAAGATGGTACTTTTAATTTTACTCTAACTGGACTCTCGTCCAATATCGCTCAAACCAATGTGGTCAGTGGTGCACTGAGTGTGAATGGAACTCTGACATCCACAGTTGATATTACATCGCCAGGGATCCTCATGGGAACAGGAACAATCACTGGAAATGTCACGAACAACGGAACAGTAGCCCCTGGGAACTCGATTGGAACGCTAAACATTATAGGAGATTACACAGTTGGAGCAACCGGTACGCATGAAAATGAACTCAATGCGGCAGGTTCCACCGATCTTCTGAATGTGACAGGGAACGTCAATCTCGATCCAGGATCTTCGATCTTGATCATTCCAGAGACGGGTTCTTATGCTCCCTCAGCAACCTACACGATGATCACGTTTACCGGAGCAAGAACAGGAACTTTTACGAATGAGCTCATACAACTGAACGGTATCAACTACCCGCTGACGAATGCAGGCTCTTTCCAAGGATCTGTCATCTATAATGCGAATGACATTCAACTCATGTTGCAGAGATCAGGCCTGGGTCCTGTGCTGACAGGAGGAGGTTTTGGTGGAAATCCTGTTTCTGTTGCTAACGCTCTCGATGCCATCGATCCTTCTCCTTCCACAGATCTAGGAATGATTTACCTGGGACTCAACCTGCTGGGTCCTGATGCGCTTGATGATGCATTAAATCAGATGCAACCCTCGCTGTTTAAAGCGATATCATTAGCGCAACAAAATGCCGGCGTACGGATGAATACTCTTTATATGAACCGCCTACACCAAATGACCAATAGATCTTGCGTTCCGCAAGATGGCAAGTGGAACATCTGGTTCAGCGGACTCGGTGACATTGCTCATCAACATGCGCAGCAGCAAAACCTCGGCTACCATGAGTGGCTGGGTGGTGGTGCGTTTGGAGCTGATTATGCAGTTGGAAATCACCTTGTCTTCGGTGTGAGCACAGCTTATACAAGCACTCACGTTAAGTGGGAGCATCACCAAGGAAAGGCTCATACAGATGGCTACTGGTTCGGAACATATGGCGGCTATGCAAGCAAGCATTTCTTTGCTAATGCTGCTCTTCTCGGCTCTTACAACCATATGCATGGAACCAGACAGATCCACGTTCCACAGCTAAGCCTTAGTCGAACAGCACGTCACACAACTAGTGGTTGGGAAGGGATTGGATTTTTTGAAACAGGAGCGACATTTGGGCCTTCCCACTTAGAAGTGCAGCCGTTTGGAAGTATCGAGTACATCCACTTGTGGGACGACTCGTTTAAAGAACATGGTGCCAATGGTCTTAACCTCCACGTGAAGAGTGATAACATGGATCTTTGGAGAGGGGAAGCAGGCGCCAGATTTTCTAGTTGCTTCTCTATCAAAGGAAGTAAATGGATTCCAGAAGGAAAAATCAGCTGGATTCGTGAGGTCCGTAAGAATGGCTCACGCTACACGACTGAGTTCGTTGGAACCGATGTGCCATTCGAAGTTGTGGGTCTCCATCCTGATCGCAACATGATTGGTGTAGGCTTAGGGCTCACAGGAGCCCTCTGGAATGACCGGTTCTTGCCATCGGCCTATTACAATGCAGAGATGAGCAATAAGTACTTTGAGAATAACTTTATTTTCACGCTAAGATTCGCATTCTAGAATAACCGTTCCGTTTTATTGAGGGAGTCAGTATCCTTAAAAGGAAATTTACTCCCTCTTTTCTTTATGAAACCAGTTCTAGTTGTCGAAAATTTAACCAAAACCTTCCCAGAAACCCCTCCGGTTACTGCTGTCGATGAGGTTACATTTGAACTCGGGGATGGAGAGATTTTGGGTCTGCTCGGTCCCAACGGCGCCGGAAAGACAACAACTATTCACATGCTTCTTGGAACGCTGACTTATACATCGGGTTCCATTCAATATTTTGGAAAAGAGTTAAAGAACCACCGATCAGAGGTCTTGCAGCATGTGTCGTTTGCAAGTACTTATGTGAATTTACCTTGGAAGCTGACCATTGAACAGAATTTAGATGTTTTCGGTAGATTGTATGGCCTCTCCGGTGAGGAGATCAAAAGACGGCAGAAGCCCCTTTTAGAGCGGTTTGGAATTGCAAACAAACTGAAAGCGACTGTCACGTCGCTCTCTGCAGGGCAATTGACTCGCTTGATTTTAGTGAAAGCATTTCTTGTAAAACCTAAAATTGCCCTTCTGGACGAGCCGACGGCCTCGCTTGACCCTGACATGGCAAAGGAAGTCTGTAACTTTTTAATAGAGCAGAGGGATCAGGAAGGAACCACGATGCTCTTTACCTCGCATAAGATGGATGAAGTTGCAGAACTGTGTGATCGAGTTTTATTTTTGGAGCAAGGAAAGATCATCGCAAATGATTTGCCTGAAAATCTCATCCGAACGATTTCTATTCCGAAAGTTGAACTTTTGATTATGGATGGGATAGAAAAAACGGTCAAGCTCGCAGAGGAACTGAAACTACCGTATAAAATTGAGCATCGGTGGATTGAACTGGAAATGGAAGAGAAATCTATTGCAGTCTTTTTAGGAAGACTTGTCAAGCAAGAGGTCTCATTCAGCTCCATTAAAATCCATCATCCCACTTTGGAAGATTATTTTTTAAAGATGGTGAGAAAAACATGAGATTCGGACGGTGCTGGGCTGTTTTTTTACGTTATTTTTACCTCTTTGCAAAGCTTGATCAGATTGCCGATCTTTTGTATTGGCCAGCCATTGATATTGCACTGTGGGGAATCACAACGGTGTGGATTCAGCAAGGGAATGAACATGTTTCGAATATTGCACTCGTCGTGATGACAGGACTGATTTTCTGGCAGATTGTCTGGCGGGGAAACTATGAGATTTCCGTTAATCTGCTCCAGGAATTTTGGAACCGAAACTTAGTCAATCTTTTCTCCACGCCTCTGAAGCTCCGTGAGTGGATGGTGGGTGTGATCATGCTCTCCTTTACAAAGATCTTTATTACCTTAGCTTTTGGTTCGATTCTGGTTTATGTGCTCTATGCTTTGAATGTTTTCACAATCGGATGGGCCTTTTTACCCTTTACTGCCCTTTTGATGATGTCGGGATGGATGATTGGATTTCTAGCAGCGTCCGTCGTGATTTATTGGGGACAACGGTTTCAGATGCTCGCCTGGATGACGGCTTATATTTTTGCGCCTGTCAGTGCGGTGTATTATCCTGTCACCGCTCTTCCGAAATGGCTCCATCCAGTCGCCTATGCTTTGCCGACAACGCATGTCTTTGAAGGAATGAGAACGGTTCTCCAGCACCAGATCTTTCCATGGACTGCTTTCTGGTGGAGCCTTGTCCTCAATATCATCTATCTTCTTGTTACAATGTCGGTCTTTGCTTTTGCCTTTGAAAAAAGTCGGTCGAAGGGTCTTTCTAGATTTGAATAGAATTAGATTTCTTTCTTGAACTGTTGCAGATCGCTCGTCAGTTTTTTGAGATTGGCAGGCGAAGGATTATCGATGTAGGTTTGATAATCTTTTTCGAGCTCAAGCTCTTCTTGTTGCATCGCTTTGCTGAGACACTGAGGCACCGTCTCACGGATAACCTGAAGGGCTTTATCCATGACGTCTTTATATTCTTCTTTCTGCGCAGGGATTTGCGATTTCTGATATTCCTGCAAGCTGCGCTGGAAAAGATCAACCCCTTGAACGCATTCTTGCTTGTACTGCTGTCTCATCTGGGGTGTTATGTCTGTCATAAACATTTCTATATTCGACTTTAACTATTTTCTTCAATCGATTAGATTTTCCAGAAAGGATGTTTATGAAAAAGATTGGGTATTTGTTTTTGCTGAGCTCGCTTGCCTTATTTGCGGACGATCCGAAGCCGGTTTCTCCACAGAAGGTTGAAGAGCAGCTCAAAGATGCTGAAGCTGAATTTGCGCGGGCTAAAAAGATGTTCAATCCGTGGTATACGGGACCTCTCTTAGCACCGTCAGCCCATATCATCCCTCCGGGTTATTTCAATGTGCAGCCTTACCTATTCATGACCAAAAACTACGCCCGCTTTAACCAGAGTGGACATTCGCATCATATTCCTCATTTAAACCAACTCAATCCTGTATTTTTGTTTCAATTTGGCATGCTCAAGTGGATGGATGGGATTATTTCAGCGCAGGGACTTCGCAATCAAGAGAGTGGCCATTCTGATATGAATTGGGGAGACACCACTGCAAGCTTGGGATTCGGAATCCTATCGGAGACAGCTTACCGTCCTGCTGTTCTCATATCAGTGAAAGAGAATTTACCAACCGGGAAATATCAACATCTCAATTCTCATAAAGGAGGAACGGATGCAACTGGATCGGGTGCGTATCAAACAACACTTGGGTTTAACATCTCTAAAGTAGTCTGGTGGTTGACAACCCACCCGATGGCGTTTCGCTTAGCACAAAGCTGGGGACTTCCAGCGATGGTACATGTGAAAGGTTATAATGCCTACGGCGGGGGAAAAGGGACGCATGGAAAGGTCCGCCTGGGAAACTCTTACAGTGCCGACTTAGGATATGAATTTAGTTTCACGCAGCGGTGGGTTTTTGCGTTAGATGTTGTTTATAACTACGCGCAGAAAACAACGTTTTCAGGTCATAAAGGTGTTGATGAGGTGGTTGGAGGTCCTTTTAGTGATCAATTGAGCTTGGCTCCAGCTCTTGAATACAACGTAAATGAAAACCTAGGTTTTCTAGGGGGTGTTTGGTTTACCGTGTGGGGAAGAAACTCCCTGGACTTCGTTTCCGGCGTGCTGAGTTTTACCTATTCGTTCTAGAGGCGGCTAGACAAGAGTTGCTCGAGTTTCACGACGTCCTTAGCGAAGTTGCGGATCCCTTCGCTCAGCTTTTCCCCTGCCATTGCGTTTTCACACATCATCCATTGAAATGTCTTTTCATCGACTTTGTGAGGAATGATGTCCATTTTGTGAGACGCTGTAGGATCGAGCTTACGCGGAACAGGAAGTTCGGAAGAACGGAGCTCATCTAAAAGTTTAGGAGAGATCGTGAGCAGGTCGCAGCCAGCAAGCTCGGTGATTTCGTCTTTGGTACGGAACGAGGCCCCCATAATCTGGGTTTTAATGCCGAACTTTTTGTAGTAGTGGTAAATTTGGGTGACTGACTGGACGCCAGGATCCGATGCACCAGGATATTCTTTACCTTCATTTTTCTTATACCAGTCGAGAATGCGGCCGACAAAAGGGGAGATGAGAGTCGCATGGACATCTGCACAAGCAATCGCTTGTGCGAGACTGAACATCAGCGTCATATTGCAATGGATCCCTTCTTTCTCAAGATGGAAGGCTGCTTGCGCACCTTCCCAGGTGGAAGCGAGTTTAATCAAGATCCGTTTCCGGTCGATGCCTGCAGCTTCGTAAAGAGCAATCAGTTCACGCCCCTTTTGCACAGATCCTACGGTGTCAAACGACAGCCTTGCATCGACCTCTGTGGAAACTCTTCCGGGGACAATTTTTAAGATTTCAAGGCCGAAATTAACACACACCTTATCAAAGGCATGAGAGAGTTGCTCAGCTTTGCTTTTTCCTTTTTTACGGCCGAAGGAAAGAGCCTCTTCAATGAGAAATTGGTACTCAGGTTTAGTTGAGGCAGCCAAAATGAGAGAAGGATTGGTGGTCGCATCGGTGGGCTGATGTTTTTTGATTTCTTCGATTTCGCCTGTGTCTGCCACAATGGTGGTCATTTTTTTGAGCTGGTCAAGTTGGTTCATATATCCTTAGAGTTTAAAGAGAAATTGAACAGGGAGGTTTAGAGGAGCTTTTTGTATCTCCTGATAAGCAAGGGAAAAATCAGCGGGCTGGAGAGTGGTTGAGTAGCCGATAAGCTCGAGTTTGACAGGGGAGCCTGCTTGGAGGTGCTGGACAATGATCTCTTGCAGATCTTGAGGAAGCGTTGCACGTTGTCCCCCTTGATGACGATGGACGATACCATGGTGTGTTTTTTCACCCACGGTGATTTTAACGAGCGCTTCTTTCGGGTTATTGCGGTAAGGAGGGATCGTTTGAGAGTGGACTTCTAGATAGGTTCTAAGATTGTTTTTAACAAAGACCATTTCAACCCCAATCCCATTAACTTTATCATGAAGAGGGTAAGAAAGTCTAGAGGAGTCAAACTCTTTTTGAGCCCCTTTTTGATGAGAAACATGCCAGGTGGGAGAGGCCGTGCAACCCCAGAGAAAAAGGAGAAGAAAGATGTTCTTTCTTCTCCTCAAAAAATTAATGAGAGTGAGCTGCAGAAGAGCCTCCACCATGGTGGTGATGGCCATGATGACGGGAGACTAAAATAATAGCTGCTACACCGATAGCGACAGCACCAGCTGCAAGCACATATTTTGCGGCATTGCTGCTTTTGGCTGTATTTGATGCATCGGCAGATGCTTTTCCAACTTGTTTAGGAGCATCGGTGGGTGTATCTGCAAGAACTGCAGGAGCTGCAGCTTCTTCAACTGCGACAATTTGCATTGTTTCAGCTGGAACTGCTAGGGCTTCGTCGGCGATAAGAGATGATGACAAGACACATAATGTGCCTGTCACAATTCCAATCCATTTTCGCATATTACTCATTAGAGGACCTCAATGTTAACATTTTTGTATGTAGTTCATTTAATATTAGAATTTGCCAGTAGGGACCCATTTCCGTAAAGTCATTGATGATTTTTTTTTCAAAAGGTTGCCAAACATCTTTTTCAAAGTTTTCCGATTTGATGTTTTGTGAGAGGTTGTCAATTAAAGCTTTGAGATCAGCTGATTTAAGGGGATATGCTTGCGTTAGATTTGTCGTTTCTTGGAGCGATCGAAGGACCGGATCAAACGTCTTGTAAAATTTGGAGAACTCCTCTTTCAAAGCGCCTGTTGTTAAGATATAGGCTGTTTTGTCCTTTATGACAACGAGCTGCACCATGCGTGCTGTTCCAAATTCCGAAGGAATTTCAATCTCCATTAACCGTCCGTCACCTAAAAGAGAGCGGAAACGTCCTAAATCTCTCCAACGAGAGTTCGGGTCAGCAACGTGAATTTTTCTGACTTCTTCCACATAGGCATCAAGAGAGATGTCGACAGGCTCTGTGGCCAAGTTAACTGAGGGGGCAAGCCCCTTAGAACTTTTACCTAAAAAGCAGATATGAACACTGGGTGCAAGCTGGCTAGGGTCTGCGATTTCCCATCCTTTAGGAGGAATAAAAAAAACAGTTGCGTGGATTGAGCATGTTGCAAAGATAGCTAGGAGAATGCGTTTAATTTGAACCACAGTGGCTGTGCCCCGATCCACTATTGCTTTGATGAAGGACCGCTGCCAAGATACCGATGGCAAGGACCAGACCGACACCCCACCCAATCATAGTCGCACTGATCGCCGTGCTAGCGCCATCATGGGCACCAGAGCCTGTATGCCAAAGAGCTTCAGTATCTTCTTTCCATCCTTGTTCAATTGTATCGCCAGCCATTGTCGTCGAAGAGGTAGAGAGGAAAACAACCATGAGAAGAAGTGCTGCAAACTTTTTCATATACGATTCGTTATCGCATATTCGCCGACTTTCAATCAATTCTTTTGAAACAATTTAGAAACAAACCACTTTGCATTGATCATGAAACGATCTAAGCGCGAGAGAGGGTAATCAAGCTTTGCTTCAATCCACTCTGAATGGTTCACCCTTTGACCAGGAACACAAAACTGAGGGATCCATTTAAAGATGTCGATTCCTTTAAACGATTGCCAGACCTTATCTTCATGTAATACACGAACTTGAACCGGTGCTGGAGGCGGATTCCCTACGATTTTCACTTGATAGACGAGCTTAAAATTAGCTAGGTCATCGAGTGATCGTTGTGCTTCATCAAAAGGAGTAAGAACTCTTGTATAATAATCTCTATATGCCGTTTTACTGAGCCAATGGCGGCCCCAAACACTCTTATCAAACATCTTTGTGGAATAGTCATAAATAGATTGTATCGATTCTACCAGACCGCTCTCTGTAAGGCCCTGTGTATTGAGGTGAAAAATCGCTTCAACTTTTTTTACCGGCACCTTAAAGTACTCACTTAATTTAGGATAGAGTTGACTTGGATAGTAGGAATAGTTCGTACGTTGAAGTAAGAAGGCCGTTGTGCTTTTGACTTCTAAGGTGCGGTACTGAGCTGCTTTAAAAACAGTAGCTCCATTCAATAATCCCCTCACAACATGTTGTCGATCTGAACGAGCAAGATAGATGTCTAACACAGTGCGGATGAAAAAGAGTCCCGTTGTTAGGTTTTCTAAGGTCGTCTTTGTCCATATTGCTGTTACAGTTTCAAGCACTTCTTTAGCTCCACAATCAATTGAGTGCTTAGGGATCGACGTTTGCTGTAACAGGGAAAGCGGGTTAAGCTGAGGTATTAGATATCGATTTGTTCCTTTTACAAACAACGCTGCCAAAGCAATCAATGCAACGGCTTTTATAGCACAATTTATGTAAAATTGCTCATTAGGCGAAGAGTCGTTCTTCCGCATCTCTTTCTGAACACGCCAGCCTGTAAAAGCTGTGTCCATCACATCAGTAGCAAAAAGAGCTTGGCGGGCAATAACAGAGGTCTTAGTGCCTGCGGAAGGTAGATGTTGTTGACCCCATTCGAGTGCGCAGCGAACAGCAGCATAACCGGTTTGAAATGTATTCACGAAATTAGCCATCTTACTTGTACCTCATATCGAGGATTTCAAAGATTTCACTTAAACATTTAAAAAGCTCATCTGCTTTAGGGTGCTTATTCCTATCAGGGTGGATTGCAATCCAATATTTTCGTTTAACGCTCTTGTACTCAGAGTAGGAGCTATTAGGAGTAAGCGAGAAGAGCGTTGTAAAGGGTGGAATAGTCTCTTTTTGGCTAAACTTCCACTTGTTGACGCTGGCATCATAGGAAAATTGGTCGACAAGTCCGGTAGCTGGTCTAGATTTGGAGGTAGGGTTAATAGGATCTAGCTGATATGTGCCCCAGGCAAAAGCTTTCTCCAGGCGGGCACTCTGATCAAGAGGTGGTTCTTTAAAGTCTGGGATCTCACTGGACTGATGCGACCTATATCCTAATCCGAAGTATTCTCTATAAGCGGCTTGATTAATAAACGAAGGAGTGTCGTCAAACTTGATAGTGGTAGGCTGCACTTTAATAAATGCTTTAAGAATCATCATAGGAATAGAATCTTCAAGAGTTAATTTCTGAGCTGTCAGGAAGATATCTTTGAGTAATTTAATTTTACGGCCTAAATTTCTGAGGTCATTAATAGCGATGTCTTCTTGAGAAGCTAGTCCTAAGGACGATGATCCATGCTTTGGAGTTTCTAATGAGCATGCGATGGACTCTCCATCAAAGGGATATTGAAAGGGTATTTGTTTGTCTGAGGGTAGAATCTGATTGCATTGTTTAATTTTGTCTAAAAGTTCCCATTCCGCATTTTGAATGAACTCACATAGATTTTTGAAATTAGCCCCATGGAATGAAAACGCTCTATTCCGTTCTGTGTAGTCGAGTCGATCATCTTTTGAGAAGGGTAAGAGACCCCCTTTCTGATTTACAAGACCTAGCTTCTGTCTTAAGATCAAAGACAAATACATCCCAACACGGTCTTGAGGTCTTGCAAAAAACTGAGGTGCAATCGAAGGGCTTTGGATGGCACTCAGACAGGCGATTCCCAGAAGGGCTGTGGTTAGGGTTCCTGCACCATAGAGTGCTGAAGTTGTTATAGGAAGCTTGCTTGTCCCCATCCAAGTTCCGATTCTTGCAAAATGAAGGGTATAGAATGCAGACTCGACAACAACTTTGGTGAAGAGTGCTCCGAGGGTAGCACATGTCAAATCGGCAAAGAAAGCATAGGCATAATTTTTTGTCTTTTCCCAATTCTCGTCATTAGGGTTGTACCGAAAGCGGAGATACGAAAGAGTGGTAAAAGCGGCATTCAGGACGACTCCTACCCTTGAAAAGGTGAAAGTTACCAAAGCGACATAAGCAGCTTTAAAGGGCACATGAATCAAATATTTACTAGCTCGATACAAATAACTTGAATTCTCAGAATTCGAATAAGGGTTAGTTTTGGACTGAAGTAAGGTTTGAAAGACAGAGTTCCCTACAGCTTCAATCCTCTTTTTTTGGAAGTCTGAAGGAGAGAAGCAATCCAAGGCCCAACGGTTTAATAAGGCATATTCTGTAAACGATACTGCACGGGTTGTCATGGGAAATAGCATAGCAAAAATAATGATTTAAAACGATTCAAGAAAAGTCTATAAGGATGGTCTTTTTTAACGATTCCAGGTATACTAGATTTCCATGCAAAAAAATATTCGAATTCAAGCTAAAATTAGAGGCACAGGGAGTTATCTTCCTGAAAAGATTCTTACGAATGAAGACCTCGAGAAGATGGTCGAGACCAGCGATGAGTGGATTGTCACACGGACAGGGATGAAAGAGCGTAGGCTCGCCCGTGGAGACGAGTTCACCTCGGATATGGGACGTGATGCCGCACTGAAGGCTTTAGAAGCTGCACAATGTCCTGCAGAGGAGATCGACCTGATCTTGTTTGCGACGATTACTCCCGACTATACCTTTCCAAGTACAGCCTGCCTCATTCAGAAGCAGATCGGTGCTAATAAAGCCGCTGCGATGGATATCCAAGCTGCTTGTACGGGGTACCTGTATGCTCTGGGGATTGCAAAGGCGTTTATCGAAGCGGGAATGTACCGAAATATCTTGATTGTTGCTTCCGAGAAGTTGTCATCAATTGTCGATTATAAAGACCGGAATACGTGCGTTCTTTTCGGAGATGGAGCATCAGCTGCCGTCATTTCTTCAGAAGGCAAAGGTCTTTTGGTGAAAGATGTCACTTTAGGTGCGGACGGTGAGCAAGCTCAGCTTCTCGTTCTTCCAGGGGGAGGGTCGCGTAATCCTTCGACAGAGAAGACGGTTGCAGACAACCTTCACTATCTGAGGATGGAAGGGAAAGAAGTTTTTAAACATGCTGTGCGCCGGATGGAATCGGCATCGAAAGAATCGATCGAGAAGTCGGGACTTCAAGAGACTGATATTTCGTGGTTTGTTCCACACCAAGCAAATCTTCGCATTATTGAGTCGCTTGCAAAGAGATTCAATGTTCCTTCGGAGAAAGTTTTTGTCACGATCCATAAGTATGGAAATACGTCTGCTTCATCCCTTGGAATTGCTCTAGATGAACTACTCAGAGAAAAACAGATCGATGCAGGAGAGAACATTTTACTGACTGCGTTTGGATCGGGATTAACATGGGGAGCAGCAGTACTGACACATGAGTAAAAAAGCATTCATTTTCCCAGGACAGGGAGCACAAGTGGTAGGCATGGGAAAAGACTTCTACGAAGCTTTTTCGATTGCACGTGAAACATTTGAAGAAGCATCCGATGTTCTTTCTCAAAACATGAAAGAGCTGATTTTTAATGGACCTCTAGAGACTCTCTCTCAGACAAAAAACAGCCAGCCAGCAATTTTTATTACGTCTGCTGCCATCTTGAAAACAGTGCGGCAACAATTTCCTAGTCTCCTTCCCTCTGTTTGTGCAGGCCTGAGTTTAGGGGAGTATACGGCCCTTTTTGCAGCTGAGAAAATTTCTTTTGCAGAGTGTTTAAAGCTCGTGGCAGCACGAGGCGCTTATATGCAAGAGGCGTGTGAAGAGCAGCCTAGCACAATGCGCGTTGTACTGGGGCTTGAACCGGATGTTGTTAAGGCTCACCTTCCCACTAATGTGTGGATTGCGAATCTCAATTGCCCAGGTCAGGTGGTCATTGCAGGACTGACGTCAGCCATGCCAGCTGCTGAAGAGGCATTAAAAGCTCAAGGGGCCAAACGAGTTCTTCCGCTGGAAGTTTCAGGAGCATTTCATACTCCTCTGATGCGATCAGCACAGCTCAAGCTCGAGCCGAAACTTCGCTCTGCAGACCTTAAAGAAAGCAGGGTTGAGCTTGTGATGAATGTCCCTGGTAATTTTGCTCGCTCGATTCCTGAAATCCGCTCAAATCTCATCGACCAAGTCGCTTCTCCCACGCGTTGGGAAGCAGCCATCCGACAAATCGAGGAAGCAGGCATCGAACTTTACATCGAAATGGGACCTGGAAAAACACTGGCTGGAATGAACCGAAAAATTGGTGTGAAGGCACCTACATTGAGTATTGAAAAAATCACAGATTTGGAGCTGATCAATGAAACTGCTGCAAAATAAAGTTGCCCTTGTCACAGGTGGAACTGCGGGAATTGGAAAGGCGATTGCTTTAGCTTATGCGAAGCAAGGAGCCTCTGTTATTATTTTTGGGACCAATGGCGAAAGAGCGGCTCAAGTCGTCCAAGAAATGGAAGCACTAGGAGAACCCGGTCAAAAATTTCTTTTTAAACTTCTCGATATTGCCGACAAAAAGGCGGTTGATCAAGCGATCACTGAGCTTTTAGCGACGCTGGGAAATATCGACATCCTCGTTAATAATGCCGGCATCACCGTCGATGGCCTTCTCATGAAGATGTCGGAAGACGATTGGGACCGAGTCATTGCTGTGAATCTCAAATCTGTTTATAATACCTGCCAAGCTTTAGTTCGACCGATGCTTAAAAGCCGCAAAGGGAAGATGATCAATATCTCTTCAGTTGTAGGGCTCATGGGTAACGCCGGTCAAACGAACTACGCCGCCTCCAAAGCAGGGATGATTGGGATGACCAAATCGCTTGCTAAAGAGGTTGCAAGCAGAGGAATTTGTGTAAATTGTATTGCGCCCGGGTTTATTCAAACATCGATGACCGATGTCTTGACCGATGCGCAGAAAGAAGTGATTTTTAAACAAATCCCCATGGGACGTCTCGGGCTTGCTGAAGAGATTGCAAATGCTGCAGTTTTTTTAGCCAGTCCGATGTCCGACTATATCACCGGCCAGACTCTGACGGTGGATGGTGGCATGGTGATGTGAACTGTTAACCATAAAAGGAAATTATGCTTATGTCATCTATTGAAAAAGACGTCATTGACATCGTTGTTGAACAACTCGGTGTTGATGCAGCGGATGTCTCTCTTGAAAAGTCGTTCATTGAAGATCTCAATGCCGACTCACTTGATATCACAGAGCTCGTGATGACGTTCGAAGAGCGTTTTGGTTTTGAAATCTCTGAAGAAGAAGCAGAGAAACTCAAAACTGTAGGCGACGTTGTCGACTTCATCAAGAAGAAGAAAGGCGCTTAAAACTCTATAAAGCCTCGGAAACTCTTCCGAGGCTTTTTCATTGCAAATTTTTCACTTTCAACAGTAGACTTTTTACGAAACTTCTAACCCAAGATCGTAAAATGGTAGCCCACGTCCAAAATTTTATAGCCACACTCGCGCTTCCTCAAGAGTGCCTCGAACTTCATAAGAAAGTGTGTTGCATTAGAAGACATGCCACAGGCTCTATCCTCGATCGACATCTTTTAGCCCCTCTTACGGCTATCCAAGCTGTTTTTATGGCAGCAACCTCCAGTCTATATTTTGTTTCGCAGGGAGGCATCCATTTCGTTGCCTACCTGATCCATGATAACCGGACTCAAACGATCCCTTATACCGAACTTTCACAAGCTGTTCTTTGCATAAAAGTAGCCACCATCTTTTTAGTTGCCGCAGTTGTCGGTGTCTTCAAACCGCAAGAGATCTTTGCTGCTTTCCCTGAAGTGCAATCAGCAACCCAGAGAGACCAGCAAGAAATAGCAAGCCTAAGATCAAAGCTCCAAACAGCTCAGCAGTCCCTAGAGCAACTCAGCCAATCTATAAAGGAGCATCTTGCGCGCGCAAGAACTCTTCTTAAAGACGAACAGGTGACCAGTGATCAGCAAGTGAGCGACTTAGAGCAGCAACTCGCTAATTTTGTTACACAGTTGCAGGATCGGGTAACTCGAGTCGAAGAACTCGAGGAGCAAGTTAAAGCGCTTCGGGGCTCAATCACACAAAGAGATGAAGCATTGGCTGCTCTGAGAAGTAGTGATCGAGCTAAAGCGAAAGAGACTGAGGAATCGCGAGAGCATGTTAGTGCTTTAAGAACACAACTTGAAACAGTGACCAGTTCACTAACTAAAGAAAAACAAGCGCTAGCAAAGCAAATAGAGACGGCTGATACTAGAGCAATAGAGCTCGAAAAGCAGGTCACAGATCTTAAGGCTTTAATAGAAGTCAAAGATCGTGTACTCACGGATCTTGGAAGCACAGATCAGGCTAGAGTAAGAGAGCTTAAAGGATTGCAAGAACAGATAAGTGGTTTTGAAGCTCAAGTTCAAGCACTGACATGCTCGCTAGCTGACGAAAAACAAGCAGTAGAAAGGCAAAGAGAGATAACGCAAGCTCGAACAACTGAACTTGAACAGTCAAGAAGTCGGATTTCCGAGCTGGAAGCACAGGCCCAGGAATTGACTGCTTCATTTCAGAGAATAGACCGAGCGAACACTACAGCGCTTGAGGAATCAGCAGTCCGAGTCAAAGTGCTTGAAGGAGAAATTGAACAATATCTTCTGACAATGGAATCCCTCGAAAGTCAAATCAGTGCAGCTGCATTGGAAAAGCAACAATTAGCTGAAAGCCTTCGCCTAGCACAAGAGTTAGGACAAACGCTGGAGAGAGATTTGCATATTCAGAGGCAACTCCACGAGGAAGTCAGTGGTCAAGCACAAGGAGCTCGCGATAAGACACAGACGCTGCAAGATGAGGTTCAAGATTTAAAAGGGCGCCTTAGAAAAGCACAAGAGGAAGAGACCAAGCTTTCACAGCAGTTTGATGAGGCAACAGCAAAAGCGCAGCAGTTTAAAGAAGCAAACGTCCTTTTAGATAGACAGCTTAAACTCTTGCAAGAACGTATGGGTACTTTAGAGGCAGAACTAAAGACAACAAAAGATGCTCTTCAGAAGTTAAGAGACGGGGCTCTCTATGAGACTGTAAATAAACTCATCGTGTCGGACACAGAAGGTGTCATTGCGAGGTTAAAGAAAGAACACGCAGAGGAAGTTGCAGCGTTAAAACGGCAAATTAGTGAACTCGAGAGGAGTCAAAATGTCACTCATCGAAGAAAAGGTCTTAATCCTTCTTTGAGTGAACATAATCCTAAATAAAAAAACCCAGGCCTATGAAGTCCGGGAAGGCCTAGGCTTTTTTAGTCTTTAGAGTTGTTCTTGCAGTTCCAAGTTAGTAAGGTCAGTGACTGTAAGAGGTTGTTGCTCTTCAGTTTTTGCCTTTTTCTTTTCAGCTTTAGCAGCCTTTTTAGCTTTCTTTGCAGCTTTTTTAGCGGCTTTTGCTGCTAAGAACTCAGCTTTTTTAGGAGGAACGACTTGTTTACGGATTTGGTACATCGCGGTTGAGTAAGCAACAGCGGCAATACCAAACAGAATCAAGTAAACTTCATGAGGAATTTGAGCTCCAGCGGCTTCTTTTGCCATGTAGACTGAACCAGCAATTGTCATGAAGAGAGTTGCTATTGAAATCATGGCATAAGGTGAGATCTCTTTACTGAGAACTTTGACAATACTAATGATATCGATCAAAGTTGTTGTCGCAAAGCTTGCACTTCCTTTTGCAGCTTGAGCAGCGAGGGTACCCAGTACCATAACGACAGCTCCCATTCCGCCAATTTTTGCAGCTTCTTTCATGAAGTATTTAATGTCGCGGGCAGCAACCTCTGTTTTTTCATCTTTTTTAGCATTTTGAAGACCTTTCAATTTCGCCTTACCCGTGCGGATAATCGTATCAATCACAGGAGTGAGGAGAATGGTATTAAGGGCTGAAGGTCCATGGAAGTACATATTAGTACCGCCAGCGACTGCCATCGCACCTAATGTTCCGAAGAAGAAGGCAAGAGCGGCTTTTCGTTGGGGGCCTTCGAGGGCAAGTATCTTTTGCTCGGCTGCGTCAACCCATCTGCGGCTTTCACCTTTGAAGATGACAGCGGCAGGAGCTGTGATAAATCCGTTGTTAGTGGCCGAAAGGACTGCAGCTGACGTAGCAATTTTAAGACCTGCATCGACAACAGCAATCATTTTTTTATGGTCAACTTTTCCATCCGTGCTGAGAAATTTCATGAACGGGGAGAGATTGATGTACTGTGAAAAGTCTGTTCTTAAAACGCCAAATGTAGGATAGATCCAAGGAATAGCCTTTAATGCTTGGTTGACCATAGGATTAGGAGTTTCGATCATATTCGAAGCTGCAAAAATCGCTGGTAGACCCAGATAAGTCGCGGCTCTTACTCGACCCTGATATTCAACAGGTACGAATTGGATAGCCTTTTTTGCCATATCGATCGAAGCGGCGGCAAATTCACTGGAAATGGTAGGGGTTGTAGAAGTGCCGTTGGTAGGAGCTTTCATAAAGAAGATACTTGCGAGGAAGGTTGCTGCATAAGCTCCAATTAGGAAGCCGCCTTGGCGCCATCCCATGCGTTCAAACTTTTTTTCAAGCTTCTTAGGATCAACGATTTCATCCTCTTCATCATCATCACCCTGGCAAGACCACCATGGTTGAACCGTGTCGACAGCTTTCTCTTTTTTCTTCTCTTTGACTGGGACAAGAGCTGCTTGTTCTTCATTTCCAGTGGTTTGCGTAGCTTCAGGCTCTGATTCAACAATCTGGATTGTTGTTGGACTATCTTGAATGAACATCTTACCGTTTAACTCAATAGGGGCTGACATAAAATTATTCCTTTTATTTAGTACTATTTCGTTTTACGGAGCAATTTTATCAAAATAAAAATATGAATAAAAATAGTTTAAAAATTAATTTTTTACTATGTTCTAAGTACCTATTAATAAGGGTGTAAGAGATTAGGGGTTGATTAATTCGTTTTGACTTGGACCCAGGCGTCGCGGATCTTATCTTGGGTTGTAACTACTGTGGTGAAGCGGAGGGTTTTGAAGGCGTCGCCTTCCATATTGAGGATCTGTTGAGTCTCAGGGTCGTCGCTGAGTTCAGGGGTGACGTCGGTGGTGGCAGGGAAGATGGAGAAGTTGTCGTAGTGGGTTTTCATTGAGGAGCGGGTGTAGAGGTAGTTGATCAGCTGGTAGGTGAGGTCGTCTTTTTTGCTGAGTTTAGGGATACAGACATTCTCAATGGTAATGAAGGTCCCTTCTTTGGGGACAACGAAGCCGACAAAGGGGAACTTTTTCATGGTACGCCAGAGGTAGGATGTAGAGGCAATAATGGCGGAGCTGTTTTTGGTGGCTAGGAAGTAGTCTCCGCGGAAGTCGGCATAGGCGTTGACGTGCTTTTTCTGCCGGGTGAGGAGGTCGGTGATTTCTTGAAGCTGGTTGTCGGTCACTTCGGTGAGGTCTCCATAGAGATAGAAGGAGACAAAGTTAATCATTTGAATGGGGTCGTTCATCATTGTGACGTAGTACGAAAGGTTGTCAGTATCAAACAGCATGTCCCAGCTAGGGGTGTATTTTTTATCAGCAAAATAGCTTTTATCAATCCCAATAAGAAAGACTTCCCATTCAAAGGGAATCGAATAGACGTTGCCCGGGTCAAAGAAGAGATTGAGGAGTTTGGGGTTGAGGTTGGAGTAGAAATTAAGCTGACTTTTATCAAGCTCTTTGACAAGACCTTCTTTAATTAAGATTTCGACGCTGTAGTCAGACGGGATGATCATGTCATACCCTTGACCACCGGTGGCCTTGAGTTTAACAAGCATTTCTTCGTTGGAGGCATAGAAGTTCATGTTAACTTTGATGCCGGTCTCTTTCTCAAAATCGGCAACAACCGAGGGATCTAAAATATCGCCCCAAACAAAGACGTTAATTGAGCGGTTGTTGGTGAGGAACGTCTCTTCAGGCCAGTAGAGGACTCCAAAGATGAGAGCGATCCAAAAGAGGATGACAGAGGAACGGATCAAAATTTTCTTAATCATATGAAAATTTTACTCCGTGAACTGAGTTGGAAGTAAAGAAGGACCATGATGCTACTGATGAAGAGGAGGAGAGCTGAGAGTGCATTCACAACAGGAGAGATCCCGGAGCGTATCATCGATAGGATGTAGAGGGAGAGGGTTTGAACGGAGCTTCCTGCGCAGAAGTAGGTCAAGATGAAGTCGTCGAACGAGATGATGAAAACGAGCAGCGCGCTGGTGATGAGGGCGGGGCGGAGGAGGGGCAGCGTGACTTTGAAGAAAGTCTGAATCGGAGTTGCTCCCAGCACAAGAGAGGCTTCCGTGAGGCGGTGGTCAAGCTCAAGGTAGCGAGCATAGACCATGGGGATAACGAATCCCAGGCCTAAAACAGTGTGCCCTACGATCAAGGTTGCAAGGCCGAGTGAAATGGAAACAAGGCTAAAGAAGCCAAGGAGGCTGACGCCCAGAACAGTTTCTGGAATGATCACGCTTCCGTAGAAGAGGTTGAGGTATTTTCCGACACGACCGCCTTGGGCAACGAAAAAGATTAGGAAGATGCCCATGAGAACCGAGATGGCAGTTGAGCTGATGGCGATGAGGAGGGAATTCCCAAACGCCTTCCAGAGGTAAATCGAGTCAATGAGCTCAACATACCAGCGCAGGGTGAATGATTTCCAAGGGGAAGGAAATCCTTCGGTGTTGAAGGAGAAAACGAGCAGCACGATAATCGGGACCCATAAGAAGAGATAGGTGCAAGCAATTAAGATAAGATGTCCAAATCGACCGACATGCGATTTTTTACTCACGGTCCCTCACAGGTTCTGTAAAACGTCCTAAAAGCCAATAGAAGAATATAGCGGTGATCAAAAGGAACGCGCAGCTGACGACCATAAAGGCGGCACCCAGAGAGCCCGTTCCTTCGGCGAGGGTATATTCAGAAACGACGTTACCGACGAACATGATTTTATCGCCACCCATCAACGAGGGAATGGCAAACTCCCCAAAGGAAGGGATATAAACCAGGAAGAATCCAGCTCGGATTCCTCGCATGGTAAGAGGAAGAATGATGCGTCTAAAGGTCTGGAACCAAGAGGCGCCAAGGTCATAGGAGGCTTCAATCAAGCTGTTATTGAATCGTTCAAGAGAAGAGTAGATAGGAAGCACCATGAATGGGAGATAGTAGTACACCATCATGATGATGATGGCGAACGGGGAGTTGAGGAGTAAGAGAGGTTCTTTAATCAAGCCTAGCTGAAGGAGTAGGTTGTTGAGAAAGCCGTGTTTTTCAAGGACGTAAAACCACGCATAGACGTGGAGAAGGAAGTTGGTCCAAAACGGGATAAGAAGGAGAAAGAGGAGTCCGTTTTTAAATTTTTTCCCCCTAAAGGCGATAAAGTAGGCGAGAGGGTAGGCAACCAAAAAACAAAGGATGACGTTGATGATGGCCAGGCCAAAGGAGAGGCCGATCACACGAACGTACAGAGGGGTGAGGAAGTAGGTGATTTTAGAAAAAGTAAACCCTTCGAGAATTCCTTCAGGGGAAAATTGGATAAAGCTTGTAACGACAATCAGAAGGATTGGAAAGTAAAAAAAGAGGACCTGCCAGAGGATCGCTGGGACACCGATTGAGAAAGGATGTTCTGAAACAGGCGGTCTCGGAAATCTCATTTTTCTAGTATCACCACGTTTTCTTTTTGCCAATAGAGGTTGACTTCGTTGTCGTAGTCGATCACTTCTTGCGGGAAGTGTTCTTCGTTTTGCTCAAAGACTTGGAGCTTGAGGTGGTTTTTGAGCAAAATGTTGTACTGAGTGGAGCGCCCATGGTAAACAATTGACTGGACGGTTCCCTTCATCGTGTTGGAAAAGTTTTTAACATCTTTTTTTGAAATGAAGATTTTTTCGGGACGTATGCTCATCAAAATGTCGCACCCTTCTTTCATCCAAGGCTTGATGTGGGAGGCCACAAGCTTGTAGCGGCCAAGATCTGGGATCTCGATTTCAGGTTCAGGAGAATCCATATGTCGGAGCGTTCCACTGATGATGTTGGTCGTTCCGACGAATTTGGCCACAAAGGAAGAGTGAGGGAACTCGTAAATCTCTTTGGGGGTTCCGATTTGCTCGATCTCTCCGCGGTGGTTCATGATCGCCATTTGGTCGGCGACGGTAAGCGCTTCAAACTGATCGTGGGTTACGTAAACGAAGGTCGTTTTAAGTTTATCTTGGAGTTCAATCAGCTCGATAAGCATTCTTTCGCGCAGTTTGAAATCGAGAGCGGCCAGAGGTTCATCGAGGAGGAGCACGTCCGGTTCATTAACGATGGCTCGAGCGAGGGCAACGCGTTGTTGTTGGCCTCCTGAGAGCTGAGAGGGAGATTTATAGATATGGTTTTCGAGGTGGAATGCTTCCAAGATTTTGAAGACTTTTTGCTCGATCACCAACTTAGGGAGTTTGTTGAGCCGCAAACTATAGGCAATGTTATCAAAGACATCGAGGTGGGGAAATAGAGCGTAGTTTTGAAAAACAATATTGATAGGTCTTTCGTGGATCGGATCGTGTGTGATATCCTCGTCACCGAGGAAGATTTTTCCGGCGTCGGCTTTTTCAAGGCCGGCAATCAATCTTAAAAGGGTTGTTTTTCCACAACCGCTGGGACCTAGCAAGGCAAAGAATTTACCTGCAGGAATCGTCAGGCTGATATCGTTAATAATAAGGCCATCACCGATGACTTTTTTTAGTTTTTCGAGTTTGATGCTTCTCATGCGAAAATTGTAGCGATTTACTGACTTTGTTGCAAAAATTTTCGTCAATCTTGCAGTATGGAAAAGAAGAGGAAAACATGAAAAGAAGAAAAGTCATCATTGTGGGGTCGGGTCCGGCATCGTATACGGCAGCTATTTATGCAGCGAGAGCGAACTTAGAGCCGCTCGTTTTTGAGGGGTTTTATGTCGGTCCTGCCGGCGGTCAGTTGATGACAACCACCGATGTCGAAAATTTCCCCGGCTTTCCGGAAGGGATTATGGGTCCGGAGCTGATCGAGTTATTTCGGAAACAGGCTGAAAAGTTTGGAACGACGTTTATCACCGAGGATGTGACGCGGGTCGATTTGAAGCAGTCTCCTTTTGTGGTGGAAGCAGCTTCAGGCATCTTCACAGCAGAAGCTCTCATTATTGCGACAGGAGCGCAGGCAAAGCGTTTAGATGTCCCAGGAACTCGGGATAACGAATTCTGGCAGAAGGGTGTGACTGCGTGCGCCGTCTGTGATGGGGCAATGCCGATTTTCAGGGAGAAGCCTCTCTATGTGATTGGAGGGGGCGACACGGCGGTCGAAGAGGCTCTTTTTCTGACGAAGTTTGGAAGTAAAGTTTTTATTGTTCACCGTAGAGATGAGCTGCGGGCTTCGAAAATCATGGCGCAAAGAGCCCTCAGTCATCCAAAAATCGAGGTGCTCTGGAATCAAGTTTTGGAAAGAGTCGATGGTGACACGGTTGTTCGCTCCGTCACGCTAAAAAATGTCGTAACTGGTGAAGTGAAGCAGCATCCAGCAGGCGGGCTCTTTTTTGCGATCGGTCATCAACCGAATACCGGTTTTTTAGGTGGCCAGGTCGATCTAGACACAATAGGCTATATCAAAGTTGTCAAAGGATCTTCTCGCACCAATGTCGAAGGCGTTTTTGCAGCGGGAGATGTCCAAGATCCGCACTATAGACAAGCGATCACAGCAGCAGGAAGTGGCTGTATGGCAGCGCTCGATGCAGAACGATGGCTTTCAGTGAGAGAAAATGCGACTGCGTAACCTATTACTGCTTTTTCCGCTCTCTTTGTGTGGACTCGATCGTCTTCCGTGGTATTGCACGGTGTGGGAATTCACGTTTACTCCCACCTATACTTATAGCGAATATCCTCGTGTACAAAACGGAGTTCCTATTCATCAGAGCACTTCGCACGACCATGTGCTTGCATTTGACATCGGCGTCTCACCGGCTCCCACATGGCTGATCGATACTGAGATTGAATTTGCAGAT
Organism: uncultured bacterium; assembly: GCA_964571465.1. Taxonomy (GTDB): domain Bacteria; phylum Chlamydiota; class Chlamydiia; order Chlamydiales; family Rhabdochlamydiaceae; genus PALSA-1444. Next base: position 211,694 of record CAZNAR010000001.1, on the reverse strand, counting down.
ACTCCGCGGCAGTCGATGGGACTTCGGAGTTTAGCGTTTCAGGCACGTTATTTATGGCTTGACGATCTTTTAGGAGACCCTGTTTCTTTGACAACAGGAGCTGTAATCCGTGGTGTGACGCGTCACAGCGTTCATGATGTAAGCTGTCCGTATCACTCATACATCAATTTCGAAATCAATACGGCTGTCGGGCGTGAGTGGGACCGGGGGCTCGATTGGAGAGTACGAACCTATGGTGGAGCATCTCTGGGCCAAGCAAATCATGGCTATCCATGGCTCAGTGGTTTTGGAATATTAGAAGGGCAGGTTGCGCATGCCCATCGTTTAGGTCTTTTTTTCGATGGAGCTCTGGGGTTTGGTCATCACAAACAAGTTTTCATCAACCACTTTAACGGCTATGCCTCGATTGCACATCGGAATATCGATCTAGGTCTTAAGTACACTTACGTCTTTGAAGTCTGGGGACAACTTTCACTGGCATACACAAGACGAGTGTATGCAAGTTCGTTCCCGGAAAATGTGAATTTCTTCACCGTTTCCTACATGCTTCCGTTTTCACTGTTCTAGAAAAATAGCCACTGTTGATACGTAAGTTTTGCAGTGACTCATGGAAAGAATCACATGAGGATTGTTGAACTTCTTCATTGCTTTCGCAGAAAAGTAAACAATGGGTTTACCAGCTTTATCATGGGAGATTTCGATGTCAAGAAAGCCGATCTGATCGCCAAAGCCGCTGCCTAGAGCTTTTACGACCGATTCTTTGGCAGAAAAGCGGACGGCATAGTATGGCATCGGATCTTGATGTTTTTTGCAGTAGGCTTGCTCTGACTGAGTGAAGATTTTCTCAATGAATGAATCGCCGTGCTTGGCAATTGCTTCGCGGACACGTTCAATCTCTATGATGTCAGTTCCAACTCCAGCAACTGTCATTGATCTTCATCATCCATCGGTTCTTCATCGGTGTAGTCACCTTCAACCCCTTCTTCTGCCACGTTACAGAAAATCATACGGCCGGATGAGGTGTGCTTAACAGAAAGAACACGGGCTTCAATCGTATCACCGATATAGTCTCCTCCACCGTTGACGACAACCATGGTGCCATCTTCTAGGTAGCCGACGCCTTGGCGAGGTTCTTTTCCATACCGTTGGATCTTGATGCGGATGAGCTCACCCCCCTGCATGAGAGGTTTAAGAGCGTTAGAAAGTGCATGGATATTGACAACGGTAATCCCTTCAATGGTGCCCATTTGGACACGGCTAATGTCGGAACTTAAAATGTTCGCATCAAGAAGGCGGGCGAGTCGGACAACTTTGCCCATCATATCTTTCACTTCGGGGAAGTCGGTTTCGTGGTAACGTATTTCAACTTCGGGAATTGTCTCGAGCTTTTTGACGACTTCGAGGCACCGCTTTGCTCTGCTGCGAGTTCCTTCATCCCCTAATTCCGATTGAGCATAAAGTTCTTTCACGACAAAGCGGGGAATGATGAGTTGGTGATTGAGAAGGCCCGTCGAGGCCAGATCGATAATGCGTGGATCAGCAAGAACAGAGATGTCGACGACAAGATCTTTTTTCTTCTGAGAAATTTGGGTGAATCTCACAAAGGGGATGCTGACGTAGAGTTCATCGCTCGAGCGGAGGGTCATAATTGTTCCGAGGTAGACTCCAAATAAAATCACTGCAATCTTAATGAGTTCAATCGTATGAGGCTGGAGTAAGACCCCAATGGAGCTGACTTCTAAGATCGCATGGAGGATCAGTGAAAGGGCTTGTCCCATTAGGTAGCCAATGAAAACACCGAGAATGGCGATGTTAAATGAGCGGAGGTTGAACCTACGGAACAAGAGATCAAAGGCAATGAGCACCATTCCAAAGGTAAATCCAATACCAACGCCAAAAAGCGTGTTACCAACTGTTTTCCCTGAGGGTAGAGAAATCATGAAGAGCGTCATAAAGACGATGCTCAGTAAAACAAAGAGGGTTCGTAAAAAGGCGAGTGAAATATTCATTATCTTATAGTCCTTTTTTGATGAGAGTCTAGCGAGCAGCTCTTTTTTGGACAAGAGCTCGTATTAAAATTTGTTGATAGGTACACTGGTTGTAATGATATCCCAGAAGTTTAAAGATCTGTTTTTGGCGTCTTTTTCCCCATCTTTTAAAGTCGCTTCTTGGCCTACATATGCAAGTATGTCCTTCGAAGCGACTTTAAAAGCTGTGAAAAAACACTTTAAAAATCAAATATTTGAAATTCTGGGATAGATTCATATGAAAGCAAAACATTGGATTGTAGTTTCTGGATTCTCTTGGCTCGTGATCGGTGTCTATTTGATGTACAAAGGATTAAACTGGGTAACGCTTGCTATGATGCAGCCAGAGACGCCTGCCTTGCTTCAGTGGTTGAAACAACTTGCTGGCTCATTGCAACAGGGTGCCCTTGTCTTGATCTGCTTGTCGCTTCTTGTAGGGTTTATCAAAGGCCGGATGGTTCTTTCTAAAACGGTCAATCGAATTGTGGACCGCCTCTACTCTCTGCAAGATCCGATCCCGTTTGCAAATGCGTATGACCGGAAATATTACGTGATTCTAGCTTCGATGATGGGGCTGGGGCTTCTCTTTCGAGTTCTACCGATTGCGTTTGATATCCGTGGGGCAATCGATGTTACAATCGGCTCTGCCTTGATCAATGGTTCTATGCTTTACTTTAGACAACTTGTTAAAAGTCGACTTCAAAGTTAAATGTAAATCCTATGGGAGGCTCTGCTAGAAAGTGAGGATCTCTTTTAGAGCCCCTCCAGTGAGCTGAGAGTGCGTAAGCATGAGTACTACGGTTGAGATTGCTGTTGCCCATTTAGAGTGCATAATATCCCCACTTTTTGAGTTAGATAGAAATTTATTTCACGCTATATTTTTGTTTTTCTTTAATAATATTTATTTTTTCAATTGCCAAATGTGAGGCGACTTTCTACGATAGTGTTCATGCTTTCTTATTTGCATTGGGATCCCTCGCCTTCCATTTTTCCTTGGAATCTTCCACTACTGGGTAGGCCTATTCTTTGGTATGGCGTCTTGTTTGCAGTGGGCTTTTTTTTGGCCTATGTCGCGTTCGTCAAACTCCTCAAAAACGACCCCCATAAAAAAATTCGAGAGAATCCACGAAAAATTGCCGACCAAGTCAGTACCTATCTTTTGATTGGCATTCTGCTCGGAGCACGGCTTTTTGATGTTTTTTTCTACGAAAAATGGGACTCTTTTCTCAAAGATCCTCTCTTTCTCTTTCGTTTATGGGAAGGAGGGCTTTCAAGTCACGGAGCAGTGATAGGACTCATCGTTGCAGTGACTTTTTATCAAAAACGTCACCGCTACTTCAAAACACTCCGTTTGCTTGATCTGCTTTCCATTGTGGCTGGGATCGCAGCGGCCTGTATTCGTATAGGAAATTTCATCAACCAAGAAATCTTAGGAAAACCGACCGAAGTCCCTTGGGCCATTGTATTTGGGCATCCGGCGGATGGAAGCTTTCCTGTTCCAAGGCACCCTGTTCAACTATACGAGGCAGTTTTTTATCTTCTACTCTTTAGCATGATGTGGCGACTGAGACACAAGCTTTCCATTTGGCATCCAGGGAAACTTTGTGGTCTTTTTATAACAGCTGTTTTCTCTTTCCGCTTTTTCATCGAATTTTTTAAGGAAGAACAAAGCATTTGGCTTCATTCATTCCTGACGATGGGACAGTGGCTCTCTTTACCAATGATCATTTTGGGTTTAGTGTTGTGGATCCGGCAGCGGGAATAAAGGAAACATCCTTGAGGCTTTGAGCCGGATCTCATTTTCATCACTCCCTTTCTGAAGCTGCATCCAGCGATGGAAGTTAGAGTCTTGTGAAGAGAAAGAATACCATACATGTTTACGTATGATTTCTGCTGCATGGTGGACAATAGAGGGTTCAAGTAGCGGAGAAGTATAACGGTAGAGAAAACGCTCTCTCAATTGAACTGTCACTGTTGGGTCTTGAAATGAGGTGTTCTTTTGGTGGTGTAGGTGAGCAAAATAGAGAAGGGGAGACTCGGGGAATTCAAGGAAACGAAGTACAAGCTCTCCTTGGCATGCCCATTTTTCAATCCGACGGTTCCACTCATTCCGAGAGCCTAACTTGGAGATTTCGACACATTGTTCAAGATAATGAGCTGCTTGCTGAATGGTTGTTTTCCAATCTTCAAGGGGATAATAGACAAGACGGGTCTGTGCTTCGGTCAAGAGCTCTTTATATAGAGGAGAAGGTGTGCCAGGAGATTTTAGCTCAGCAGCGATAATCTCCAGATCGCTGAGCGAAATGGCATAGCGGAGCTGAAGAGCTTCAGCTTTAACTTCTAGAAGTGTCTTCATACCCAGCTGCTCTTTCACCCACTTGCGGAGGTTATGGATGACTGTACTGGAGTTGCTTTGATAGAAGTTTGTAAAGGGGAGAAGTTTTGCAGCCCATTCCAGGGTGAGTTGTTCAACATCGTCCGTGAAAACACCTCTAAACATCTGAAATTTCGTCAGCTTACTTTGTAAGAGAGCGTAGAGTTCTAAATAAGAGATTCCAGGTTCTGCTGTTAAAAGGTCTAACATCCATTTAAGTATCAAGCGGTCTTTGATATCGAGTTTTATTTTAAATGAAGAGAGCTTTTCAGCTGGTAAAAGATGACTGAGCGAGGACCAGATAAGGTCAGTGAGATGACCCAGCTCGGGTTTAACCCCTTCATAGGAGGCAAGCGCCTCTCCAACCTTCAAGGCCAGTTGCTGAGCAACTAAAAAAGGGTGAGAAGAGATCCCTCTTTTTTGTTTTAAAGTGGTTTTTAAATTTTCTCGAATTAAAAAGTGTAAATTTAATTTTCCGTCAGAGTTTAAAGCCTCAGTTTGATTCTGAAAGAGTTCATTCAGATGATTCATCTTTTCCCAGATTTTTTTAACCGCTGCAGCTCCTAATCTGCTTTGAGGAAATTTTTTCTCAAAATCTGGGGTGATGGTTTGGATCAGCTTTTCTTGTAAATAATGGGACCACTCTTTTGAAGAGCTTTGCGATGCAGCCTGCTCCCGAATTTTTCTAGAGAGAAAAAGAGAGAGGTCCGAGTGAGGATCTTGAAGTGGAGAGATAGGATCGACTAGTTCATTTCCATACATAAAAGCTCTCTTACTAAAGCGAACTTTTTAAGACAATGATGGAATCTTCCAAGTGGCTAAAATTTTTTGAAGGCTTAAAGGTTCAGCTTCTTCTTCAATTTTTTGAGCAAGCGCGCAAAGAGCCGTGATAAATTTTTGCTGCGCGTCGGCAAATGCGTTAGGTGTATCGAGGTGGATTTGGGTTACGATCTCTTCAAAAAGTTGATAGTAATACAAAAGAGCTCCGGAATCTTCTTCCAGGTAGGATTCTCCCGTTTCACCCATCTCACACAACTTTGTTTCTTGTTCATTTATAGGTGTAAATCTGACCAGTCGATTTGACGCATGCAAATTCACCATCCCTTCCTGGGATTCGATCTCACTTAAACAAAGAAGGTTGATAGCAGAAACCAAAATATTCGTTTTACTTTTAAGAGGAGCTAGCAAAACCAAACTCCATTTTTCACAATTTAATCGAATGGGTCCTTCAGATTCAAGGGGGGCAAACAAGATTGCAAAAATCGAGCCGTTGATCTCAACGAGTCGCATCCGATGATCTTCACTGCTTTTAGGAAAGGAAATGTGAAGAGGAATGTTATTAGACATAGGCTGTGCAGGTTACTTCAATGAGAACATCGAGGGGGAGTTTGGCAACTTGGATTGTGTGGCGCGCTGGTTTAACAGGGCCTTTAAAGAATTGGGCGTAGATTTCGTTCATACTCGTAAAATGGGATAGATCTTTCAAAAAGACTTCAGAACGGACAACATGATCAAAGGTCAAGCCGGCAGCTTTTAAAATGGCTTCAATATTTAAGAAAACTTGACGCGTTTGTCCTTCAATCGTCGTCTCTTCGACTTTTCCGGAGTGGGGGTTTAGGGGGATTTGTCCGGCTAAGAATAAAAAACCGCCTGCCTGAACCGCCTGGGAGTAAGGACCCAGTGCCTGCGGAGCTTGATCTGTTTCGATTTTTTTCGTGTGCATAAACGTCTCTTCTAGGTATATACTAGTGAAAAACGTTATTTAAGTGGAGGATTTAGAATGAACCATACGATGATTGCCGGACATCTCGGCGCCGACCCTGAGGTGCGCTTTACTTCGTCAGGCCAAAAAGTGACAACACTTCGAGTTGCGGCCCGCTGCAGAAGAGGAGCTAAAGATGAGACCATTTGGTGGAGAGTCTCGATTTGGGGTGAGCAGTTCGATAAAATGATTCCTTATTTCAAAAAAGGAAGCCCGATCGTTGTGATGGGGGAGATGAACAAACCTGAAATCTTTACAGATCGTGATGGCAAACCCCAAGTGTCGATGAGTTTGACAGCGTTTAGCATTTCATTTAGCCCCTTTGGACGTCCTGATGGTGGATCTGATCGTGATGCGTCACACGAGACATCACAGAGTGCCGCTTCTGAGCCTGTTGCACACGGTCAAGCGCGTGGAGGAGCTCCTGTATTTTCTGATGATGAGGTACCGTTCTGATGCAACTGACCACCGTTCCAAAGATTGCAGACCGACCCCAGGCAGATCTGGTTGTCCTTCCGTTTTGGCAAGGAGCAAAAAAGGGGGAACCTGCCTTTACGCTGGCCCCTTTTAAACAAGAGCTTGCAGCGGTGCTTCAAGAAGATGACTTTAAAGGAAAAGAAGGGGAGACAGCCCTCATTTACACTGGTCATAAGAAAGAAAGCAGGCTTCTTCTTTTGGGATGTGGAAAAAAATCGAGCGCGACCGATGAGGCCTTCCGAAAAGCTGCTTCAGTCGCTGTCAAACTTTGTAGGAAGAAAGAGTGGACATCGCTCTCTTTCGTCTGTCCTGAAGGGGGCGACTATCATACAGCTCTCATCGAAGGTGTGATCCTTTCGAATTATGTTTTCAATGACCTGAAAGCAGAGAAAGAAACCGCCCTCAAGAAAGTCTGTTTTGTCGGAGTTTCAAAAAATCAAGAGAAAGAATGTCAACGAGCAGAGATTGTATCGAATGCCGTGAATTTTGCCCGCGATTTGATCAACGGGAATGCTGACGACATTACTCCTCAGAAACTGGCAGAAACAGCCAAAGAAATTTGCAAAGGCTCGCCCGCTCTTAAAGCAACTGTTCTTGGCAAAGCTGAAATCACAAAAGCCGGCCTTGGTCTTCTCTTAGCAGTGAATAGGGCTTCTTTCCGGGATCCGGCACTTATCCTGGTCGAATACCGCGGTAACCCCTCCTCGAAAGATCGGACAGCGATTGTAGGTAAAGGGATCACCTATGACACCGGCGGTCTCATTTTAAAGCCTAAAGGTGGCATGGAGACGATGAAAGACGATATGTCAGGAGGAGCTGCTGTTCTTGGAACCTTAAAAGCTTTAGCTGCACTTAAAGTGCCTGTTAATGTCATTGGGGTGATTCCTTCTACCGAGAATTCGATTGGCTCCAAAAGTTACAAGCCGGGCGATGTCTATAAAAGTTACAGCGGCAAAACCGTTGAAATCTACGACACCGATGCTGAAGGGCGTCTGGTTCTTGCTGATGCTATCAGCTATGTGCTTGACCATTACAAACCGTCCCGCGTGATCGACCTTGCAACATTGACCGGCGGAATTATCATTGCTCTGGGAGATCAAGCCTCAGGACTTTTCTGCAATGACGATAAACTCGCAGCCCACCTTTTCAAAGCAGGTGAGGCGGTCCACGAACGTCTCTGGAGGATGCCTCTTTTCTCCGAATATAAAGACGCTCTCAAATCACCCATTGCCGATATCAAAAATGCAGCGGTTGATCGAAAAGCATCTTCAATTACAGGTGCAATGTTCATTCAATCTTTCGTTCAAGAAACCCCGTGGGCTCACTTAGACATTGCGGGAACTGCCTATTTGAACGCACCGCGCGACTATCACTCAACACCGGCTACTGGTGTTGGCGTCCGCCTTCTTGTTGAGTATTTTACCCAGCTATGATGGAAGAAGCCTTGCAACTCATTCTTGTCACGACTCCCTCCTGGGAGTCGATGCAAGGCGAGATGTCTCAGTATGAGCGGGCTTCACAACACGAAGAATGGACACTACGAAAGCCTCCAACGCCTGTTGTCATTGGAAAAAATGGCATGGCCTGGGGAATGGGCCTTCATTCAACCCCTACAAAAAATTTAAAACGGGAAGGAGATGGTAAAACGCCCGCCGGTATTTTTTCGATCGGTCCTGCGTTTGGACTTAACAGGTTTTCGACAAAACTCGAATTTATCCTACTCAGTCCACACATCGAAGCCGTTGATGATCCCGCTTCGCGCTATTACAATCAAATTGTAAACCGGGAAGCAATTCCAGAGATCGATTGGACAAGCTCCGAAAAAATGGGATCGATCGATCTCTATGAAATGGGATTTGTCGTTCATCACAACTTTAAAGACCGCATCCCGGGAGCGGGCTCTGCTATTTTCTTTCATCTTTGGAATGAAGAAAAAAGTGGGACAGCCGGTTGTACTGCGATGAGCCGTGAAGATCTAAGCGACCTACTCCAATGGCTCGACCCTCAAAAAAAACCTATTTTAATCCAAGAACCCATCCGAACAAATTTATCTATGGACCTTCCGACAATTTTCGCTCCAAATCGGCGATTTTCATTTGGTCCATATTAATTTAATATGGACCAAATGAAAATCGCCGATTTGGAGCTGAAAAGTGCGAAAAGACCATGATAAATTTATTCGGATAGGTTCAAATCCCCATGAGATTTAAAGTTACGGCTCAAGAAAAAGGAATGACGCTTCTTGCTTTCTTGCGAGACAACTGTCCTGAAGCCCCATCGGTCAAAGCTTTAAAAAGGGCTATCGAAGGGAAACGGTGTACGATCAACGGACGGGTCGAAACTTTCTCTACTCATCAATTGAAAACAGGGGACGAAATTTGTTTAGAACTCAACGAAGAAAAAAAGAGTCTAAAGCCCGTCTTGCTTTGGGAAGATGATAATTTGAGAGTGTTTGATAAACCGGCAGGTGTGGTGTGTGACCCTAAGAATTTTAAAGGACATTTGGTCCACCGTCTTGATAAAGAGACATCAGGTGTACTTCTTGTGGCAAAAACAAAACCGGTCTTAGAAGCGATGATCGAACTCTTCCGTCAAAAAGAGGTGCATAAAACATATCTAGCTCTTGTCGATGGGCTGGTGAAAGAAAAAAAAGGAACGATCGTCTCTCGTTTAGCACCGAAGCACCGGTTTCAAGGACAAACTGTTTATGGGTCAGGCCCGCACGGAGAGCTTGCTGAAACACGGTGGGTTAAAGTTAAAGAAGGGGCTAAAGCGACCCTCTTAGAATGTTATCCGATCACCGGACGGACGCATCAGCTCCGAGTCCATTTGAAAGAGGCAGGGCACCCCATCCTAGGCGACTACCATTATGCAAAACAGTTTAAGTGTGGCTATACGGCGCATCGCCACCTGCTTCATGCCTCCGAAATCTCATTTCCTCACCCCATTTCAAAAAAACAATTGATATTCAAAGCTCCTCTGCCAAAAGATTTTTCACAAGCACTCCAAGATCTCCGTATGGTATAATCAACTTCAATGAATTTTTTGATTGTTAAAACATCATCGATTGGCGACATCATCCAGACCTTTCCTGTGGTTCAGTATCTCAAAGCACGAGATCCCTCCTGTGAAATCGACTGGGTGGTTGAAGAAGAGTATGCTTCGCTTGTCTCATCCCACCCAGACATTGCAACTGTTTATAAGGTTGGGTCTCGCCGTTGGAGACGTCATTTATTCCAGAAAAAAAGTTATCAAGAGCTGATCCATTTTATCTCGACGCTAAAGAAGAAACAGTATGATGCAGTTTTTGATCTGCAAGGAAACACCAAATCGGCCTTTTTGACTCAAATTGCGCGTGGAAATCATAAAGTTGGGTTTGGCTGGAACTCTTCGCCTGAATGGCCGAATTATTTTGTCACGCGGGAGCGGTTTGAAGTTTCTCCCGAGCTTCCTATCCAGCAGCGGTATCTCTCCATTGTGCAGCAATTTTTCAAAGATGAAACCCCGTTTACCCCTCATGGAGTTGAACTCCATTTAACCGAACAAGAGGCCGAAGAGCTGAAACGGTATCTCAAACAAAATCGTCCTTCCGTGATGGTCGCCTTTGCTTCGAGATGGGAAAATAAATGTCTAGCGCAAGAGACTCTCACGGAATTTTTAAAACAGCTTTATGAAAAAGAAAAGTGCCTCTTCTATTTTGTCTCCGGAAATCAAGAGGAGAAGAAACGAGCAGATAAGCTTGCGGAGCAATTTCCTGAGAGCGTGTCTTTGGAAGGCCTTTCATTTTCTCTTTGGCAGCGAGTCATGGGACAAATGGATCTCGTCATCGCTGTCGATTCTGCAGCGCTTGCACTTTGTGGAACAACGAGCACGCCGTCTTTTAGCTTTTTCGGACCGACAAAAGCCTCTGTCTATAAACCAATAGGGTCGCATCACCATCACTATCAGGGAACATGCCCCTATCAAGAAAGTTTCGCTGCAAGATGTCCTCGTCTGCGGACGTGCCCTACAGGGGCATGCTTGAAAAATGTAACGCCACAGGCTCTTAGAAAAGAATGGAAAGGTTTAGTCGAGGCTCAACAACCTCAATCGCTTCCTTGACTTTCGGTTTATCTTCTCTCCGAATCTTTGCCGTAAAAGAAGAGATCATTTTGGTCGCTTGGTAGCTACTCATCGGCGTGTAAAGGGCTGGAATGTCAGCTTGGACAAGTTGTTCCATGATAGAGGAGCTCGGTGGAACACTGCCTGTCAAAATGAGACCGATTTCTTTGTAAGGAAAGACCTCTAAAATGGCCTCTTCACGGTCGGCAGGCAGAATAATCAATTGCCCCTGAGACATGCCATCGGCAGGAGTTGTGAGTCTGATATGTTTAAAATGTTGCAGGCGATGATTGATTCCGCTCAGGAGCGTGGTCTTAAACAGAAGCTCAAAATCTTGCATCGAAGGATGGCTCAAGAAAGGATCGAAAGGAATGCACCCCACAATGGGGATTTTCCAACGATCTAACGCCGTGGACATATACTTAAGGACCATTTCTTGCTTTTCAGGAAAAACACGATTTAAGATCACACCGGCAATTTTCGCCCCTTCTTGGTCACAAAGGGCTTTGTTCAGGGCGAGTTCATCAAATGAAATTCCGAGTCCTCCAGGAGCGACAATGATCATCGGTGCCTTCAGAAGGGCAGCCACTTTAGCATTACTGAGTTCGGTGATCGAGCCGACCCCGACATGGCCTGTTCCCTCAATGAGAGTGATTTCATTTTCAGAGGCAATTTGATGAAACGATTTTTGAATCGAGCTTTGAAGCTCGCTCGAGGTCATCTTTTGATCGAGAAAATCACGTGTAAAACCGCTGGGGAATAAAACGGGGCTCATCGTTGAATAAGAAGATGCCAGCCCGAATTGGTCTTTAAAAAGGACGACATCTTTGTCGACCCGCTCACCCGTTTCGGTTTCGACATGGTGTTGACCCACCGGCTTCATAAAGCCTACTTTAGAAAACCGTTTTTGCAGAGCAGAAAATAACCCGAGAGAAACCGTCGTTTTACCGACGTTTTGACCTGTAGAGGCTACGAAGATGGCGCGAGGGCTCCCCATGACTCCAGAATATGTCGGATTGTCTTTTTGGTTTCACCAAAAATCTCTTCGTCATCTTGGAGCACTTCGATTTCTTGGAGAGAAAACCACCGAGCCTCTGCCATCAATGTTCCGCCTGCAGGTTTAGCGAGGTAAATAAAGTCCATGTGTTGATGGGCTGGTTTTGTTCCGTGTTCAGGGATGTTTTCCAGCAGACAGAGGTAAGGACGGGGAAAGCTTTTCGCATTCCATTCATCAATCCAGATGTTTTCTTGGGGAATAATATGGATCTCAATCCCGGTCTCTTCCAACGCCTCACGGGCAGCGCATTCAGGAGGAGTCTCGTTCAGCTCAACATGGCCGCCGGGAGGAAGCCATTTCTTGAGCTTTGGGTGGGGTATGAGAAGAACTTTCCCATTCTCAACGATGTAAGCTGTTGCCGTAAAATGTTTTTCGTTCATCCACTCTTATCTTGTCACGTGCTTGTTTGATGCATGCATTGCACGGATCAAGACTTGGTTCCAATGATACGATTTTTCCTTAAAATTAATCAATTCACGCACTGCTTGGACAACAGCGGTCACCGCCCCATCTTGGACAACACCTTGGAGGTTCATGGTTTTAATCAGACGTGTCAAGGGAGATGTTACATCTTCAGTTGTAAGGGTCATGGGCCTCAGTTTGGCAATCCACTGATCAAGTTTCCCTTTATCGGCTTGGGCTTGTTGCAATTGAAATTGAATTTCATCGGTTTGTTCTTTAATTAAACTGATCAAGCGTTGTTTTTCATTTTGCAGCTCAAGTTCGAACTGCGCTGCATTGTCTCTCTCTTGCTTAACAAGAGATTGATTAGAACGGGTTGCGAGGTAATCGTTGAGATATTGTTTATAGATACCGATACACTCTTTTAGTCTAGGATTCACCCACGTTTTTTCACCAAGAATGCTGAGTTTAGCTATTTTTTCACGCCCGTCCGCAGCCTTGATTTGACCTTCCAAGCCATTGAGGATCTCTAGGTGCTGTTGAAGTTGTTTACGAGTTTTTTCATGGTTCATTATTTCTGCGATTATTCGACTTAATGCGACGGTTGCTCGTTCAAATGCAATCACGAGTTCACTACGTACGTGTACAATCTTATCAATTTTTGTCTCTTTTAACATGGCAAAGATCGCTTCATTAAGCCTTTTCCACTCTTTCTCAAAAACAGCTAAATCATCGTCTGATTGATGTTCTACAAACTGAGAAAACTCCTGCGCCTGCCTTCTAATATCTGCAAAAACCGCATTCGTTGAGTCTTGGTGTTTTTTAGAAGGATCTAAGGCTGTTGCAACACCTTCTTTAACAACCGATTGAACTGTCATACGAAGTTGCTCATGCATATCGGTTTCAGTTGCAATCATTTCAGTTTGCTCGGCTTCCGTAGCTTCTGTTGTGATGACGTTTGTTAGGTTGTTTGTTGTATACCACACAAACTCTGAGAGTAAGCCCAGCGTCTTTCCTTGTTCTTTATCATCATAAAGGAAGTGTTCCAATCCTTTTAGAATCTCTAATGAAACAGTCGGTGTAAATTGATCAACAAAGAACGAGTAAGCCCCCCGTTTCCCTTGTTCAATAGCATCACTGCTGAAATATTTCCCAAGGGTTTCAGCACTCCGTGTTGCAATCGATAGGGGGATGTTTCTAAAAAGCTCATCGATCACTTGTTGCATTTCTTGCTGTGTTGTTGGAGATGAGCGAAGCTTTCGTGGAGTTTGATCTTTCGTTGCGCCATTTGCGTTGAAATGACGAAGTTTTCCTGTAATAAATCGATTGATAAAGTACTGGTAACGTGAATGGGCAGTTAATGCAGAGCTTTCGCCCTTAAAGAAATTAATTTTGATTTGTTTTTTTAATTCATTTCGAAGGAGATATTTCATCCCTTTATTGAGGGCCCACTCGAAAGCCCCTGTTGTCAGAATAGCAGCCCCAACCATTGTAACTTTAGTTGCTGTTAAAACAGCTCGAACGGCTCCCCACTTTGCAAAAGGGACAGCTGCTTTAGCTTGGAGTTTATCTAGAGAGGTCTGTATTCCTTGGGTCCATGAAATAGTGGGGGCATATCTTTCAACGAGAAAACTTGAAAACTGCAATAAAACGGAATCCATCGAGATGCTGTCGTCGAGCTGCAACGCATCAAAATATTTTCGATTAGTATCGTCAATAGAGGTTGAGACTGTCTCTCCAGCAAGCTTGCGATTGTAGGAGTAGAAAGCAGCCATATGAGCTTTTAAAGGCTGGAGGGCACAAGCAAAGACATCATTAATTCTTTCCTCAGGACTTCTTTTTAAAAACATCAAAAGGTCGACCTTAAAGCGGCCCATCATCGAGCCCATATAAAATTTCAGAAAGGGAAGGGAAATCTTCAAATGAAACCAATACCGTGTTCGATCTACGATCGATTGATCTTTATTGCTGGTTGAGAACTCATCTTCAAGAGCTTTAAGGAAAGCAGTATCAAACGATACGTCATCACTTTTTTTGGTCATTGCTTCGTTAAAGACTTTGACGAAAACAGCCTTGGATCTTCCATTAAAGATTAAACGAACAAGAGTCATCTTAATTGCAAGATCTGCAATCTCATCAAGCTTTTCAATAACAGCTTCTTCAAACAGTTTCACTGGAGGCGCAATTTCTGCTGTTTGCTCAGTGACCCGACGCAAAAGAGCTCGTTCAGCTTCTTCAGTCTCTTGGTTAACCCTGAGATTTCTTTCAGGGTCTGGCTTTGGAAGGCCTAGTAATTCTAAAAACTTACCAACATCCATAGATTGGCCTAAATTTCTCAGTCGTGGAAGCAAGCCCATCTGACTTTCAACAATAGGTTCTAAGAAGGTGATAGCGTTATCCAGCTCAAAACAGATGTCATTTTGATCTACATTAATGCGATTCAGTTTGTTCAGCAGCCCTGTTAAAGCATGTTGTTGAGCTCCCTCAAGGCGAATCACTGCTCCATTCGCATGGCGAGCATTTTCTAAAAGAGTTTTGTGGTTTTGTAGAAAGCTTCTTAACGCTACAACTGCACGTCGCTTTTCTTCCAATGTGTAAGTTACAGTGGGTGGTTCATAGTAACCTTCACCATCAGGCTGTGCTTCTTCATCGATGACTGGAGATTTATCTCGAAGTTGGATAAGAATTGTTAGCAGTTCGGAAAGAACCGGATCAGCTTGGCCTGTAATGTTAGCAGTGATTTGGTCTAGGGCTTGCTTGCGAGCCCAAACTTGAGCCTTTCCCTGCAGATTTTTTGCGGTTTCTGAATTGATTGCGGTTGTAAAAGTCCAACTTACGAGAGGGAGAAGAGTACGGCGTAACACAGGTAAAGCAGTCCAATCTAAAATAGTGTAGACTCCACTTCCAATACGATCTTGTAGAGGTCTTGCTTCTTCACGATCAGTCACCTTCTGGACCCCAAAAAGGGCTCCTAGGACTCTTGGATTAAAAGGAAAACTACTCATCATAAATAATAACCGCTTGTTAATGCAAATATTATAGTTTGTTTTTGTTTATAAATCGACATAAACTTAGATTTAATTATGACAATTAAAAAATTTAATATGATAAGACTTCGCCTAGGCAAATAAAGAATGGGATGATATGTTTGAAAAAATATGAAAAAAACCTTTGTCCTTATCAGTGCGTTGACCCTTTCTTTGCATGCGACAGAAGAAGGAGGGACTTTAAACACCTCCTTTTCACTCACCGGGGATTTTGCCTACTTCAAACGAGAGCAGAGTCATAAGCACAAATTGGTGATCGACAGTGGTACAACGAATTGTAACTGCCGTTACCCGAGCTGTGGGTCAAAAGACTTGGTCCACGGTTTCACCTTTCAGCCTGGATTTAAGATTGCAGCCACCTATTTTACCGACCAAGTCGTATGGGATCTTTCCTATTTATGGCTCAATAGCTGGGAGAAAAGCTGTTCTAAAAGTGATCCGGGATCGATCATTTTCTCAATATCAAACCCTGGTATTACCAACGATTTTGATGGGGCCGACTCAGGGGAGGCCAAATACAGCTCAGAATTTCAAAATTGCGAACTCAACTTCTTCCACTATAATTCATCCCGTTTTGAGAATTATTTTACATCCGCTTATCTAGTCGGTATTAGATATATGTCGCTCCGAGAGGCTCTCGACGTATCGTTCACAAATGGTTCAAATAGAAGCTCTTATAAAGTCCATACCTCGAACCATATTCCCGCGATTCAAGTGGGAGGCCTTTTTGCCTGGCGTCCCACCAAGACGATTACCTGGGATCTCATACTTATTGCAGGGGTCGGGTTTGATGCAGGGGAACAAAAGACGTTTCTAGGGGATCTCAATAATACAGTGACGGTGCGGGATTATGAGGAGTCAGGCTTTTCAGCCCCGCTTGTGACGGAAGGGTCAATTCGGCTGACCTACCAGCCTGCCAGCTATATGAACATCCATGCTGCCTACCAGTTTATCTACCTCAATGGGGTTACCTTAGCCCCTGACCAGCTTGTCAAAAGCAATTCGACAAATCACGTCTATCGGGCGATCGGAGCCCCTCTAATTCATGGACTAACAGCAGGGTTGACTTGGAGTTTCTAGTGCTCTATCCCAAAACTTCTCGGAGTAATTTTTAGTGTGAAAGCTCTCTGAAATCGTCGACCACAGGCTACTTGAATTATACGCATGAAGTTGCGTTCGCCGATTTGAGCGGCTTTAACGCAGAAATTACTCCGAGAATTTTTGGGATAGAGCACTTATAGAAAATGCTGGAGATGGCCTGTAGCAGGAAATGACGTCTTAAAGGCTGCTACCTTCCGGTCCTGACCTGGTTCAAACAATTTCCTTCTTCAGGGTCCCCAGCGATTTCATTGTAGCGGATGCTTCGTATTTAATCTACCCCAGTTATTGCAAAGTTAAATTTTAATTATTTTAATTAAAATAATATCTGAAATTTAAATTAATTACTAAATTAACTATAATTAACGATTAATTTAGAAAGGAGATTTTTAAATGAGCGTGCTTTTAAGAGGGTGTGGAGATAATTGTTTAAATGTTCAAGATCTAAAATATACCCGGAGTGGAGAAGGGCGTGATACGCAAATCTATGAAGCAAGTGATCAAGCTTCCTTACGAGGCAGACAGGTTGTGTTTTGGACAGATAAAAAAATCTCTTTGTCAAAGCTCGAACTCGTCAGTAAATGCATCGCCGTCTATTCTTCTTTCGTCATTACTTATGCAATTAAGAATCGTGGAAAGTGCTTAGGAGCAATGGCATCGATGATTGGAGTTCTTTCATATGTCGTGAAACTGCTCGCAGCTAGAGCAGAGGCTAAAGCCCAAGAACAAAAAGAAGCATGGTCGATTCCAATGGAACATCGAGCTCTAGCAGTCGAATTCAGAAAACATCTGGATGGCCTTGATAAGAAAGGGATGACGACAGATCAGTATATCTGGCATCTATTGATGTATAAAAACGCACCCTCTCCTTTGGAGGAGAAGGTGAGTCGAATCAGTTACTTACTTAACTTTTTCCAAACGAGTTTCAGGAAAGAAATCACTTAAGATTTTAGGAGCTTTTTCTCCACGTTCAGCGAGGACTTTAGCACTATAGAGACAGAGTCCAACGCCAGGTCCATCTCCGTATCCAGTGAAGACAATTTCATCTCCTTTCACTTGGATTTTGAAATCATTGCTGCGGAGTTTGTTTTTTCCGACAATCCGTTGGAATGTTGAAAAATCGTAATCTTTAACCATCGTTTCGCCTGAAACTTTCACAGCATAAACTTTCTCCGATTGAGGAGCGACATAGAGGTCAACACCGCTAATGTTGGGCAGGTCTGTTGCTTGTGCTAAAAGTGACTTAGGAAGAGCACAGCTCCACTGACTATGATCTCGATCCTTTAGAGCAATCGGCACTTGAACACCAGGAGGTGTGCTGATTGCTTTTCGGAAAATTGCAGCAAAGTCGACTGTTTTACCAGCACTATTTTGAGTCCATGTCGCGGCAAATGGAGCGTCATGGTAGGTCAAAATGGCATGGTAAGTTGAATCGACGGCTTTTTCAACGTGGGGTCTAAAGAGCATGGCAGCTCCTTGGTATCCAACTTCATCAGCCGTCACATGCCAGAACGCATGTTTATTGCGCTGTGCAATAAAGTAGGCATTAGTTCGTGCCACAATCGAGACAGCACTCATCACTTCGTCATGCGGAGCGACTGCAAATTCAGCAGAAAGGGTTGACTTGAGGTAGTTTTCAACATCGACTTCGTTGATCACGTTGAATTTTCCATCTGTAAGGTAGATTTCAATGCAGCCTCTATATTGGATCCCATTGACGAGGATCGAACTTTGGCTATCGCCAGGAACGAAGCGGAGCTGGTAGGAACCTGGGAATTTATCTCCCCAGTGGATTCCGTAGCTTTCTGCTTTCACGGCATGTCGTTTACTTAAAAGTCCCCACGAGATTTGGGTTCCATCTAAAGGATTATAAATATAGTGACGACCTTTCACTTCTAAATTCAACTCAGGAACTTGTTTCTGAAGTAAGACTTTGAGGGTTGTCGGTTTTGATTTCTGCGAGAAATCGGTGTTTTGGGGGAGAGCATGGAGTGATGCAATCATTCCAAACATTCCACCAATGAGTGTGATTAAATGCCTAAAAGACATTGTTATTCTCCTTGATTAAATTTTGAGGGGAGGGGTCTCCCTAAATGTGTGTAAGCAAGCCTTGTCGCTTCTCTGCCTCGAGGTGTACGTTTAAGAAACCCTTGGAGGATCAGGTACGGCTCGTAAACTTCTGAAAGAGTTTCGGCCTCTTCCCCAACAGCAACGGCCAGCGTTTGGACTCCGACAGGGCCACCTTCATGGTGATCGATCATGACCGAAAGAAGCTTTTTGTCCATCTCATCAAGTCCTAAATGGTCAATCGACAACATCTCTAACGCTGCACGTGTGACAGTGAGGTCAATTTTAGCGGCTTTTTTAGAAAGGGCAAAATCGCGCACCCATCGGAGGAGGTTATTGGCAACACGTGGCGTGCCTCGAGCTCGGAGAGCAATTTCAAGGGCTGCCTCCGAAGAAAGGGTCATTCCCAGCAGCTGAGAGGAGCGTAGGAGAATCTTTTCTAAGACTTTCGGCTCATAATAATCGAGGCGCGAGGTGAAGGTAAAACGGGAGCGGAGGGGAGAGGAGAGAAGTCCGACGCGGGTCGTTGCACCAACCAGAGTAAAGCGATTGAGCTTTACTTGAACAGAGCGTGAAGCAGGGCCATTGTCAATCAGGAGATCGAGACAAAAATCTTCCATCGCTGGATAGAGGTACTCTTCGATGGTTTTTGATAACCTGTGAATCTCATCGATAAAAAGAACATCACCCTCTTTTAGATTTGTTAAAATTCCTGCAAGATCACCCGCTTTCTCGATCACAGGACCTGAGGTGACTGTTAAGTTGGTTCCCATTGTTTTTGCAATGAGGTGGGCCAGCGTTGTTTTGCCAACACCTGGAGGACCATGGAATAGGATGTGCCCCAAAGGTTCTTTGCGTGTTTGAGCAGCGTGCATCAAAATGCCGAGTCGTTCCCTCACCGTCTCTTGACCAAAAAATTCGGTAAGCGACTGAGGACGCAGCGTTGTTTCTAATTTTTCATCCGGTTTAACCCATTCGGGTGACCACGATGATTCAATGAATTTTTCTTGGGTCATTGTTTTTAAATGTAGCAAATGGAGATTTCTCCAGCTAGCGCAAAATCCAGTAGACTTTTGAAGTGAATATGGTAAGATCGTCAGAAAAAGGGAAAACATGACGATCAAATCAGATAAGTGGATCCGTGAGATGGCTCTTAAACATGCGATGATTGAACCGTTTGTCGATGGGCAAGTTCGATATTGTGAAGGGAAGAAAGTTATCAGTTACGGTCTATCTAGTTACGGCTATGATTTGCGCGTCGCCAGTGAATTCAAAGTTTTTACAAATATCAATAATTCCCTTGTAGATCCAAAAAATTTCCGTGATGATGCGTTTGTCCATATTGAGGGAGATTATTGCATTGTTCCTCCCAACTCTTTTGCTTTGGCACGCAGCGTAGAGTATTTTAGAATCCCACGAGATGTTCTGACAATTTGTCTTGGGAAGTCAACCTATGCCCGTTGTGGAATTATCGTGAATGTCACTCCATTCGAACCTGAGTGGGAAGGGTATGTGACCCTAGAAATTTCCAATACAACGCCCCTTCCTGCTAAAGTCTATGCGAATGAGGGATTGGCGCAGGTTATTTTCTACCAAGCCGCCGAAGTTTGCGAAACTTCGTATGCCGATCGTGGTGGAAAATACATGAACCAAACCAACATTACTCTCCCAATTGCATAAATTATTCAGGGTAAGCAATTTATGTATTGCATCTTAATCATGCATTAATTTATTATCCGCCGATAAAAAACCTCTTCGCAAAAAAAGCGAGATCGTTAGAATCAGGCTTAAGATGGCGCGCATATTTAAACCCACATCCGTACGTAATTCTCGATGGTTCTACATCGTTTTGGCTGTAGCTGCTCTCTTCTTTATCCAGGCGCTCCGAGAAAAAAATCGGTCGTATGATGCAATGGTGACCCAGTTGCACCAACTTGAGAAAGATAGAAATGAAGCGCTCACTCTAAAGAGAGATCTTCTCTTGCAGGTTCAAAGTCAAACAGATCCTGCTTGGGTAGAAATGGTCTTAAAGCGTAACCTTGGTATGGTACGTGAAGGCCAAGTGAAAGTTTATTTTCATGCTGATTAGTCTTTTAATTCTCTTGCTCTTATGTTCAGGCTTTTTTTCTGCCTCGGAAACTTCGCTATTTTCCCTTTCCAGTCTAAAAATTAAGGCGTATAAAACCGATTCAGACACCCGTAAAAGACTCGTGGCGGATCTCCTCTCCTCGCCCCGTGATTTGCTCGTAACAATCATCATGGTCAATATTGCCGTGAATATTTTAGTTCAAAACGTTTCAGCCTCTCTTTTTGGGGAAGCTTCGAATTGGGCTTTGAATGTGGGTGTTCCACTGGCCTTGACTCTATTCTTAGGGGAGGTCGTCCCGAAATCAATAGGTCTTGTCAATAATACCCGTATCTCTTACCGAGTTGCTCCTGTTTTGTATTTTTTTCAACGCCTTTTAAGCCCTATTCGTAAAGCATTGGTCTCGGTCACCAGCGTCGTATCCCGGATCTTCTTTTTCTTTTTACGAAAGGAAGAGGAAATTTCGATCGATGAATTGCAACATGCGCTCCGAACCTCTCGGCAATATGGAGTCCTTCAAGCTGAGGAGGCAGAACTCATTCGAGGCTATCTTGCCCTGCAAGAATCAACCGTGAAGGAACGGATGCGTCCTCGTGAAGAAGTGCTCTATTATGGTTTGGAAGAGCCGCTTTCCCGCCTTGTTCATTTATTTGTCGATCAAGAGTGTTCTAGAATCCCTGTCTGCAAAGAGGGGCTGGATCAAATTGTTGGTGTCATGACTAGTCGGCAGTTTTTTCTTCACAGGGAATCGATCCACTCGGTAGACGACCTCTCTCCAATCCTGGAGAAACCGTTCTTTGTCCCTGAAACAGTGGCTGCCAAGGTTCTTCTTCGGCAGTTTTATGACAGGCAAGAGTCGTTTGCCATTGTCGTCGATGAATATGGTTCTGTCTCGGGGATTATTGCCCTCGAAGATTTGGTTGAAACGGTGATTGGAGAAATTGCCGACCGTCGAGACGAGAAAAACCTCTATACGCTCTCTGGAGATGATGTCATTATCGCCAGTGGTAAAATGGAGCTTGCAGATTTGGAAAAGATTTTTGATCTCCCTTTAATCTCAAAAAATAACATGGTCACAGTGGGGGGATATTTAACGGAGAAAATGGGTGACATTCCTAAGAGTGGTAGTAAGCTGATCACCGATGACTGCCTCTTCCATGTGCTGGCCGCCGATCCGACACGTGTCAGACGCGTATATATCAGACGGATGAGGAAAAAACGATGAATGAATCGTGGGAATTTCTCCTGACGCTGATAGTGATCTGTCTCGTTGTCCAAGGCTTTTTTGCTATGGTTGAAATGGCGTGCGTCTCTTTTAACAAAGTACGCCTTCAATATTACGTCAGTAAAGGAAATAAACGGGCAATTTGGCTCAATGATCTTCTGCACCATCCAGGCCGTCTTTTTGGAACGGCGCTAATCTGTATCAATGCAGCCCTCCAAATTGGATCGGAGGCGTCCAGACGGCTGTATGAAAGCTTCCAGTTGAACCCTGACCTTGCACCACTCACGCAGGTCATCATTGTTCTCATTTTTGCTGAAATTGCCCCTCTTTTCGCAGGACGGCGGTATGCCGAACATGCAGCGATGATTGGGGTTCCTATCCTCTATGCGATGTCGTATCTTTTAAGACCGCTCATTTGGCTTTTTGACGGTTTTTGCCGCATTGTTCACCGCCTGATAGGGTCTTCAGAAAAGGGAGGCCTCTACTTAAGCCGGGAAGAGCTGCAAAAGATTTTCGAGGAAAAAGACGAAGAAGACTTTAATACGATTTCTGCCCAGATTTTTGCCTTGAGAAACATGACAGCTAAAGATCTCATGCAACCACTCACCAAGATACAGATGGTCCCCTCCGTCTGCACGATTTCTGAGATGCGCTCACTCCTCAATAGCCGTTATTCTCCTTTTGTCCCGATTTATAACAAAAATCCAGAGACAATCATTGCGATTGCTTATCCACGAGATCTGCTTCGCCTTCCAGAGACAAAACGGGTGCGTGAACATGCAAGAGCTCCGTGGTTCATTACGGAAAAAGACTCGATTTTGACCATTCTAAGACAGTTTAGGAGGAATAATGAGAGTGTGGCAATTGTTTTGAACGAAAAAGGGCTTGCCAGAGGAATTTTAACCTTAGATGAAATCATCGATGAGATCTTTGGGCTCGCAGACTCATGGATGTCGTTTGAAGAGATGGTTCCAAGGTCTCACCATGTGGTCTTAGACAGAACGTTTCCCGGGGATCAGAAGATCGCAAACTTTAATCAAATCTACAAAGTATCTCTCGATGCCCATGGGAAAGAGACATTTGTCGAGCTGATGACCCATCTTTTAGGTCATCTTCCGGCGGCCGGCGAATCGGTCCGTATCGACCAGTTTGAGCTGACTGTTGAGGAATCTACCCTCTTAGGCCCTAAAACCATCGCTGTCAGAACGATTTATATCGGATAAATCTTTTCAAAGCACTCATAATAAGCAATTTGTATTTTTTCTTAATCATTCCTAAATATTTAATTTATAAAAAAAGAGTATACGATTTGTAGACTATGACGATACCAAAATGACATCAACTTGTGTTCCAAGGGGCTTCGTTAAATGGCAAAGTTATTACTGTTATCTCGGTGTCTCAAGGAAATCCCCAGTAGAAGGTCATATCTTTAAAAGATTTTTGTATTAAACACGAACGTATAAGTATCGCGTCTAAGTATTTTCAAACAGATCCATTGGTAAAAGAGTGGCTTTATAGAAAAAAATTGCTCATGTTTATTCGATAGGAGGAACTTCAGTCGTGGGAGGAATCTCTTTTCATTTGGAAGGACACCAGGAGGTTCATATGCTCAGATTGATCAAGGATTTGTTGTTTTCTCTGCCGCTTGACGATTCGCATCTGATGACTATACAAAAATCGGTCCAATTGGCAATCGGTGTCTGTTCGGTCGAAATGTTGGAATTCTATAAAGCAGGATATCCAATTATGGTGCCGGCTTCGAAGCCAGAACATTTCTACATGATGGTATTGTTTCAAAAATATCTTGTTCTCTGCAATCGTGGTTTTGGGCTTGAGGGAAATCGTACAATACAGGCCTATCTGATTCCTCAAAGTAGTGTGAGTGAGCTCTTTTTAGATTCAGTCATGTCAAGTCCCGATACAGAGCTTGAAATACCAGACAAATTAGTTCGCAAGGATGATATTTGTCATGCACTTGAGGCATCTTCTCCCAAGAAGCAGAAGGTTAGAAATTGTACCTGGGCTAATTCTAAAGCTGCTCTCAAAGCAGTTTTCCTCTTGATTTGTTTATTATCGCTTCCAAAACCGTGTGATTATGAGTCAAAATGCAAGACCGATTTTGTCCCTGCCTGGAAGCGGTGGTCTTATGAAACCTAGGAGCAAGTGTTAGAAGAGTATGAGGCACTTTCTCAAAACCCAGATTTTGGGTTGGTCCAGAAGTGTCGTGCAAAGCTTGCTAATTAACGGTTCAATTGAGCGATCAGCTGGACGACATCATCGATCTCTTCCTGAGTTGTGAATCGACTAAGAGAAAATCTAATGCTGGAAGCTGCGATTTTGGAGGGGATTCCCATGTTCAGTAGAATCGGAGACGGTTCAAGGCCTCCGGAACTGCAAGCCGACCCGTGACTGGCAGCAACTCCGGCTAAATCGAGTTGAATCAAAAGAGTTTCGGCATCGATTCCTGGAAAACCGATATGTGCGGTGTTACAGATACGAGGTCCTTGTCCGTGAACGACGATATTTCCCATGACTTGCATCAGCCCTTCAATCAACCGGTCTCGAAGTTTCTGCATCTTTTCTGTAGCTTTTGGAAGAGCTGTTTGAAGTAGTTCAACAGCTTTTGCAAAGCCAACAATGCCTGGGATATTTTCCGTGCCACCTCTGCGGCCATGTTCTTGAGCTCCTCCTGTGATTAGAGAGGGGAGTTTGTAATGAGGTCGCAATAGAGCCAAGCCAACTCCTTGCGGTCCATGGATTTTATGGGAAGAAAAAGCCATTCCGCTGACACCTCGAGGAATCTGCAGGAGCTCTTTCCCCAGCAGTTGAACTCCATCGACAACAAGAGGGATTTGGTGTTTCTCTGCAATCGCAGCAATGGCATTCAGGTCAGTTTTGACCCCTGTGATATTGTTGACGGCCATAAGAGTAATTAGCCGTGTTTTGGGGGTGATAGCAGCTTCGAGCTGCTCGGGGCGAATCGCGCCCCAAAGTCCTGCATCAAGATAGGTGACGGAGGCTCCGATTCGTTCGAGGTCGGCCAGTGTGAGGCGCACAGCCGGATGCTCAACATTGGAGCTAATGATATGCCCCTGGGGTGTGAGGGCATAAAATCCCCGAATCAGGTAATTGAGAGCCTCAGTTCCCCCCGAAGTAAAAATAAGTTCGCTCGGTTTGACGTGGAGTGTGTGAGCAATCGTATCTCGGGAACGAGTGATATACCGTTTTGCTTCTTGCCCGAACTGATGCACGCTTGAGGGATTCAGCGGAAGTGGCGTGAGCACTTCTTGCATGGCGAGAGCCACGAGAGGATCTAGCCCTGTTGTTCCATTGTTATCTAAGTAGATTTTTCTCATGTCGTGTCACCTATCCGGACGAGAAGGAGAGTAATATTATCATGCCCCCCATTTTTCTTGGCCGCTTCAACGAGTTCGAGCGAAACTTCTTTGAGGGAGGTCGAGTGTCTGAAAATCGACTCAATTTGTTTATCAGCCAGAGCATCGTGGAGGCCATCGCTGCAGAGGAGATAGATGTCTCCTTTTTGATAGGGGGCTTCTAAAAGGTCGGGTTCAATAGCTGGAGAAATGCCAAGCGCGCGGGTAAGAATGTGCTTAATAGAACGTCCCTTGCTCGGTATCTCTTGTTGGAGCGAGTGATCTCTTGTGAGTAAAAGGAGCTCTTTCCGATACCGATAAATTCGACTGTCTCCGACATGACCAATAATTGCTTTGTTATCAAGGAGCAGAAGACAGCAGAGAGTTGTTCCCATCCCATGAAGATCAGGATGATCTTTGCTCAGTCTTCGAATCCATGAGTTTGCCGAGATGAATGTCTCACCAATGTAGCGTTTGACAGAGGAGAGTGTTGGTGGGGTGGAACTACGGAAATATTTATCGACGGCATCACAGAAATGAAGGACTGCTTCTTTGGCAGCGACTTCTCCTGCTAAATGTCCCCCCATCCCATCGGCTAAAACATAGAAGTGATCATCGGGCAATTCTGCCCAGATATCTTCATTATTCTGTCTGGAGAGTCCGATGTCCGACACCCCAAAGGTTTCGATAGATGGGATCATAGACATTATTGTCATCTAAGCGAGGGTTTAAGTCGAGAAGATGATTTGAAACGAACTGGCAAGATTAAAGGTCAGATGGAGCGCAATCGATGCAAAGATCGATCCTTGTCTTTCATAGGTGTAGCCCAAGAAGCAGGCAAATGTAAATAGAGAAGGAATGAGGGAAAAATTCCCCAGCCCTTGTGAGGCAGAGAAATGGAAACAGGCAAAGATAGCAGCTGTTAAAATAATCGAAGTTTTGACCGAAAAATATCTCTTGAAAAATTGCTGGAGTGCCCCGCGAAACAGCAGTTCCTCAACAATCGGTGCAAGGATGACAATCGATAAAAGCGCTAGGACCATTTGAACCGGGGATTCGAGATTGTCTTTGAGGTATCGAACGGCGACCTGCTCGTATGATTTAAAATTGAAGAAAGCTTCAAGGATAAAGTCGCAGATTTGACTGACAACGCCAACCCAAGGAAAGGCGACAAACCAAACAGCAATTCCAATCCCTATATCCGTCCATCTTGAAGACTTACTTTCAGGGTTTTTAATCGCAACTGTTAAGCTTCCTCGTCCTTCAGTGCGGATATAGAAAAGGAGCGTTATGAACATCGCAACAACGATAAAAAACTGCAACGTCATGAGTTCGTTGATCGTAGGACTCTGAATTATCCGGAACAAAAACAATGGAAGCACAAAAAGATAGCCGAAATAGATCGCAAAGACGGAAACGAGATGTGTAAAACGAATGGGAGGTTTAGGATAAGACGGACGGTTAAAGAATCCGCGTCGATAAGCAATAATGTTCGTTAAAAAACCAATGATTCCAAGAAAAATAATGCCTTGAAGGGCATCTTGTAGCATGCTTTTCCTTATGATTTACAGTTAAGCAGGATATAGTCTTCCACACGGCTTGCAAGTTCTTGGCACAGTTTCTGATGAGCAATTCCTAAGGGTGAAATCTCAAACATCTCATCTCCCCAAGGAACTTGGTTAAATTGGTTACGCGTGAATTGTTTTGGAATGTGATGCGTTTGCTCCACTCTTTCTTCGAGCACAATTTTGGGAGTTTCTCCTCTTAAATCAAAGACTCGAACGCGCATAGCAAGAGTCAGTTCAGCAGGAGATGCATCCGACTCTTCTGCAATGAGAGATTGTTCACGATGATCAATCAGCTCGAAGAAAGCGACAAATTCATTTTGTTGGTACCCTTTTTTTACCCACGCTGTCTCGAATCCAAACGGGTCGTTTCCATTGATCGATTTGCGGGTCAATGCGTAGACTTGATCTTCGCTTAAGAGATAAAGAGTGTTGTGTTGAGCTAAACGGGCCCTTAGTGCTTGGGTGAGTTCATGAGAGACGTTCCAAGAGAGCTCGTGACGTGATCGATCCATGACAGGGACGACAGCAACAATAGGACGTGCAGTGACCGGTTTTTCGATCAGAGCGGTCGCCACATTGTTGTCATGCTGGCAGCCTGCCAAAAGGACGATTCCCAATCCTATAGAACATTTCCAAGCGCGCATCACGTCCTCCAAGCTCACGTTATAATCCTTCAGGATAGCAAAAGAGCAATTCTCTTACAAATCCTGTTCTTATCAAGAAAATATTTGAATCACAAATATATTTGCAATTATTTTGATAAATTGCGACACTTGCACGTTATTAGGTCTACATATAGACACAAGGAGAATGAATGTCGTACGAAAATGCAAAAGCCAATTTAAAAGAATTTGGCAAGGAGCTTAACTTAGAGGGGCTCCAATTTGACGAAAACCACACCTGTATTCTTGGTATTGACAATACCTTCTCACTACACATCACTTACGAACCTCATTCAGATAGACTCTATCTCTATTCTCCAATCTTAGATGGACTTCCCAAAGACACCAACCACAAACTCAAACTTTACGAATCCCTTCTCGAAGGATCAATGCTCGGCGGTCAAATGGCGGGCGGTGGTATTGGTGTTGCAGTGAATGAAGAACTCATTCTGATGCATTGTGTGATAGAAATGGGGATTGGCGCTGATCCTTCAGCCCTGCGTCGTTTTGCTCCGATCTTTGTCGAAGCTGTTGAGCGTTGGAGAAAACGTGCAAAAGACATTTCAGAAGGCCGTGAACCACAAGATACGGGTTCAGGACCACAACGTCCGATTCCTGGCATGCCATCAGGTCCTAGCACCCCTGGCAAACCGGGCCAACCATTCATCAAGATTTAAATTCTTTCAAAAAACCCTGCCCGCTCTGTGTGCAGGGTTTTTCTTTCTCCTATTTCATTGATTCTTTTAAAATTTATACAGAAAGAATTTGCTCGGAGTAAAAGATGGCTTCCATTGGTTTTATGACACCCATTAAATTCGAGATTTCCAAAACTCTAGCCCAAACATTTTTAGAAATAGTGGATAATTATTTCAGTTTATCAGGAAGAAAAGTTGTCGTTGTCGAATCAAATCCACCAAGAGGATTTGGAATTTTAAAGGTTCAAGATACAGAGCCGTTCTTAAAAACAGCGCTCAAAATTCTTTCTTTTGGTGCCGCTTTTTATTCTCTCTATCTACTCAAGATTAAAAAAGAGTCTATCGACTTGAGAAAAGGAGTTTCACTAGCGATTCCTTTGATCGCTTTTGTTATCAAAATGGTTCTACGTTCTCAGTACCGCTTTTATTCTATTGAAAATCCTCTTCTCGAGTTTTTCGGGGTCGAAAAAATGAACACCCTACATGCAGATGTGATGGATATTCCCCTCGATGACATGGTACGGCTATCACAAAGTCAGATGGATCAATTACAGATTAAGTGGCATCCAAAGGATCGAGGCCACAATCTTCCCCAAGAAGCCAATGAATTTTATTCGATCCCCCACCCGTTAAATAGAGGGGTATCTAAATTGGAGCATTACGAAGGATCGGTATTTGAGTTCGAACGTAAAGTAGACCCAACAGGCTATTACTATGAAGTTGTTCGACGACAAACTCCCATAAAACCTACTTGGAAGAATGGCGACGATGTTAGACTGACGCCCAGTCAGTTGGCTGCTCTTAAAATTCTTCCCAGAGATGACAATCGTAAAAATGGTTATTCTATTCTCGAAGAGTATGCAGCCACTTGGTTTCATGTCTATCCAAACAACGATGGGGGGTATAACATTCTTCCGAGGGATCCAATAGGAAAAGAGGAATTCTTGCCTTTTAATGAAGCGATACGCGTTACCAGTGAGTCTTTTAATATTTATCTAGCAACGTTGATAGAAGAAAACACGACACTGGAGCCTGGAGTGACTTGGAGAATTCATGAAATGTTGTTGAGATATCAAGACTCAATCTTGTTAGTCAAAAGAGAAGAAGGAAACCAAATGACCATTGTTCGGATGTTAAGACCACGGGGAGCTATTTTAAGCTCGCCTTGATTGTTTTGACACTTTCTTGAATGGATGGGTTATCGTCTAATCGTTTCGTGATCAGTTTGACACTGGTCATGACGGTGGAGTGGTCGCGGGAGAAAAGGTCGGCAATTTTCATATAAGGGAGATGGAGCTCGCTGCGACAGAGGTACATCGCAATTTGGCGGGGGCTAGCGTGTTCTTGTGTCTGGGATCTTCCTACAAGATCGTCTAAATGAATATCAAAATATCTAGCAACAGCTTGCAAAATAGTATTGGATGAGAGGGCTTTTTTCTGTTGCTCTTGGATGAGAGGGGAGAGCCATGTTTGAAGGAGTGCAGGTGTGGGAGACGTATCTCGCGTACGAACTTCCAAAATATCGGCGGCTCGATTGAGAAGGGGAATGGTGGGGAAAAGAGTGAGACAGTCAGGCACGAGATGAAGAGGGATCTTTTTGCGGGTGAAAAGCTGGGTTAAGTAAGTTTTTCGGTCGGCTTCACTAAGGGACTTAAGGGAAAGAACAAGGCCCCATTCGAAGCGGCTTGTGAGGCGAGGCTCGATTCCTCGAAGGTCAGAGGGAAGTGCATCACCTGCGATCACGATCTGCTTTCCTGCCAGGTGGAGCGTATTGAAGGTGTGAAAGAGTTCTTCTTGAGAGGCGGTTCGGTCAGAGAGAGTTTCAATTTCATCGAGGATGAGAACGTCATGTTTCCGGTAGAGGTCTCGGAGGGTTTGCATGGCCCCCGATCGAATGGCGGCAATAATATGTTGGGTAAATCGATCGGCCTTCACATAGAAAACGGTCCGCTTTTGATCTTTAAGGAAATGAGCTGCTGCCATGAGGAGGTGACTTTTCCCGACACCATCAGGGCCTTGCAGGTAGATAGGATTATAGCTCTTGTGAAGGAGAGTGTCTTGAAAGAGTTTTAGATTAAACTCGTTCGTAACTCCTGCAAAATAGGTTTCAAACATGCAATTGGTAAGTAAGGAGTCCGGATGGAGATCGAGCGCAGGCTTCCACTCTTTCTTGGCTTCTTTCTGGGCACCCCCCGCCAGGGTCAAATGAACCCGGATAGGACGTCCGCTGAGCGAGTGAAACGACTGCTTAATGAGAGGACGGAGGTACTGTTCAAACCAGTTGAGTTGAAACGGGTCTGACGCTTCTAAATAGAGGTTGCCTGCATCAAAATGGAGAATTTTAAGGGTGCGAGCCCATCTCTCAATGGCATCAACACCGACTGTTTTTTGATGCTCATCTAAAAATGTGAACCACTCCTTCACACTGTGACTCTTCTTTTCGTCATCCACCACTGCTGCAAGATCGCAAGGAGCATGGAAGAGAGCCAGTAGATGTTAAGTCCGGAGGGGAAGTGGTAGAATAAGACGGTGAAGACGATCACCATGATATTTCCCATCATCCGCTGCTGACGTTGCTGATCTGTCATCGCTTTCGGGTTTTTAGGTGCCATGCTACTCATCCGCTGCTGCCAGAACATGACAACACCGAGTAAGATCGGAAGAAGGTGGAACGAATTTCCGATGAACCAAATCGACGTGCTCCACGAGAAGATGACGTCAGGGGCTGTTAAGTTGGTGATCCACCCTGGAATAAATGAGACTCCGCGGAGCTCAAAGGTCGATTTAAGAAGGTCGAACATTCCAATCAAAAACGGCATTTGGAGTAGAAGAGGGAAACATCCGCCGAGTGGGTTGACGCCATGTTCTTTGTAAAGTGTCATCATTTCGACTTGTGCTTTTTTCGGATCTTTCTTGTACCGTTCTTGCAGCGCTGCAAGCTTCGGTGAGAGTTTTTGCATTTTCATCGTCGATTTAATCGACCAGGCGTTAAGAGGGTACATCATCAAACGAAGTGCAATCGTGAGTAAGATGATGGAAAAACCCCACGAATGGACGACAGAGTAAAAGATCTTCATCAGGAAAAAGAGAAATTTGGCAAACGGTTCCGAGATAAAAGAGAACCAGCCATGGAAGGTTTGCATTCCTTTGTAATTCTCTTTGTAAACTGCATCATTGGCTTCTAAAACTGTGGATGAAAGAGGTCCTGCGAAGACTCTAAAAGTGTAGGTCCCGTCTTGACTTCTGAAAGGGAGCCTAAGGTCGTATCCAGGATAATTTGCGGCTGGATAACGGTTATTCTCTGCATCAATCAAGCTGAGACGTGTAGGAGCTGCTTTTCCAGGAACTTGGGATGCGGTAAAGCCAGCACCCATTTCTGTTTGGGGATCAATGAGCACAGCAAAGAAACCGTTTGAATTTGAAATCCATTCTGGGTGCACGGTTGTGAGGACATTTGTTTCTTTAGGAAGGGAGAGTTGCTCGACAAACTGTTTATTTTTCTGGTTGATCACGCGGTATTGGAGGGAAGGAGAGGAACTTCCGGAAATCAGTTCGACTTCTGGAACTCCGGTGGAAAGTGTCAGCTCCATCGGATTGCTATCGACACTGATACTGTAATTAAAAGTATACGGAGTTGCAGAGGCATCTTCAGGTAGTTGATAAATCTTTCGGACCCGAACGCCTGCTGTCGTTCCTTCCATTTCGATGAGATTTTTTTCGAGTCGTTTCACACGGTATGTCGAGTCTGCACTTTCAGGACGGGTGGTGGCTGTTGCAAGTCCGTAGTAGGCTGGAGCGACATCCCGTCTTAAGAGAGGGTAGTAGCTGCCGAGCTCCCCTTTGTTGAACGATCCTTGATAAGTTTGATAAGGGCCCGCAGGAAAGTAGTCGTCTTGTGAATACTCTTTTTGAAGTGTTTCGTCGACCCAAATTTTCTTCACAACACTTTTGGGGTTGTCTTGGCTTTGGAGCGGGAGATTGATTTCAGCCAGAGCTCCGTTTAATGAAGAAACAACGAGCTGTTGGTAGTCATTTTCAATGACATAAAAGCGTTCATCTTTTTGTGGAACAATTGTCGGAGAGGGCGCAACGGGAAGGGTTGTCGTAGCAACACCTTCAGGGGCGGGTTTTGGAGGAAATACGAAGTGGTTGACCAAGTAAAAAGTTGCGGTCATCAAAATGACAAAAATAATCGTTCTTCGATCCATTATTAACTCTCTTTAAGTTTCTTTTACTTTATCAGCTCTCAGGCAAAAGAGCGAGGAATTCCTGAAATAGAGGTGAAAGGCGAACTCCATCGAGCCACTCGTCGTCCAGAAGCTCTTCTTTGGGAGGGAGATTTTTGGTGTCTAGACATTTTTCTAGATATAAAATGGAATGATTATAAGCGCCTTGCAGTGAGTAGAGACAGGCGAGTTGGTAGTAGACGGATTGACTTCCTAGCTTTGCTGCTTGCATCAGTTTCTGTTCCGCTTCACGGAAACTATTTTCTTCCATGGTCTGGTCGGTGGCATGGAGCCCCAGATGAATCCAAGCAAGTCCCCAGTCGATTAAGAGGAGTTCATCATCGAGTTGAGTACGGGAGGCCAATTTAAAGTGGTGCAAGGCGCGGTATAAATAGTCGATTTCACCGACAGATTCACCCAGGTGTGAATAGACAATTCCAAGTCGTTGGTGGATTTTTGGATAATTGGGATTGAGCATGAGGGCATTGACAAAGGCATCGAGGGCTTTGTGGTGAAGAGCCGGGTCGTCTTTATAGTCGCCTTGAATGTCTAAAGCAATGCCATACTGGTAGAACCACTCTGGATTTTCAAAAGCAATCGATTTATAGGTTTGGAAAAGGTAGTCAAGATAAGAAAGGGCTTGCTCGATCATTTCGTGATTTCGATTGGCTTCACCCATGAGAATCATTAAAGCTGCAAGTTCGTAATAGAGGGCAGGATCGGTCTTAATTTTCAGAGCTTTACTATAGAAATAGAGGGCTTTTTCAAGCGCACCCATGTCTTCCGTACATTCGTAGACTTTGGCATGAACGATCCCCATCCAAACCCAGCTCGTCCATTGGGTCCGATCGAGAGAAATAGAAGATTGAAACTCTTCAATCGCTTGGTAGTAGAGGTCTAAATCTCGATAATATTTTGCAAAAGAGAAGAGACATTTCCCCGATTGATTAAGTATAAATGGATCATCCTCTTCGAGCTCATCTAAAACCCATTCAATTTTATTTTCCGCTTCTTGGACAAGCTCTATGCGAGAGTTCCAACTTCCAAGCAACGCCAGGGCTTCTGCCCAGAGGGCTTGTAAGTGGAGATAGTCTCTAGAAAACTTTTTGCGACTCTCTGCTTTCTGATTCCATTTATCGGGATCGACACTTGTTTTGATATCTTCTAAGAGGAGGCTTTTCAAAGGAGGGGCAAGATGAGCCGTTGCTTGTTCACACTTTTCAAGAGCTGCTCGGATTTTACCGCTCTCTTGTTTTCGTCTCCCTGCCTCAATCATGAAAGAAATTCTTTCGAGCCAAACTTGTCCATTATCTAACTGGAGCTGACAGGCGGCAGCAAAACAGTCCGAGGCTTGAACATAGTGTTCGTTTTCTCTCGAGAAGAGATAAAGCTTTTGGAGGCTACGAGCAAGTCCTAACCATCCCTCGAAATTGGCCAGTGAAAGATTGATGGCTTGCTTATAGCAGGTGATGGCTTTGATGGTAGGATGGATATCTTGGATCTTCTCGGAAAGCTGAACATAAGCTTGGCCATAGTCGTTCCAAAACTCAAAGGTGGGCATATCACCAGCGCTGACGCTTTTTTCAAAGAGTTGAATCGATTTATAGACGTCATCTAACTCACCTGAGATTCGAGCTAATTTTTGGTAGATGAGAGCGGCATCCCAATAGATTTCAGAGGAGAGCTCCTTCGGAGCTAGGGGTATTGCTTTTTCAATCTTGGCTTGCGCTTCGAGTAGGTAGTCGGAATTTCCGCTCAGCGTTGAAAGGAGAACCAAGGTGCTTGCCCAGGCATGCCAGGCTTCACAGAAAAGGGGATGGAGATCGGTGGCCTGTTTAAATTTTTGGGCTCCTTTACGGAGGGTTGTCGTGCATTTTCTTTGAGATCCATACTCGAAAAGAGCGAGTCCTTGACGGTAGAAGAGTTGATGGGAGTGTGGATCAAGTTCTGCGGCTTGCTCCAAGAGCTCTAACCCTTTTTGATCACCTTGGAGAAGGGCTTTTTCACCTTCTTCTTGCAAAGTGGTTGCTGTCTCATCCAATCTATCGCTGGAGATATCGTATAGCCGAGGTGAGGGAGTACTGTTTAGGACCATAGCATCAGGATTATAGGCGAGTGGGAAGATTTCCCTCAATCAACGACGATATTTTATTACAAACATTTGTCTGTCAAAGACTTATGGGAAGCGGATCGCCTCTAAAAAGATCACATTAAACATTTCTTGAGAGAAAAGTTTCGCTTGGTCACTTGCTAAAAATGTCCGAATATTTGTGAGATAAGTCTCATAGGTTTGGGCATCCATCGAGCGGATGTACGAGAGAACCTCTTCAAAGCTTGCGAAGTCGCGTCGATCGATAAAACAGGTTTTAGGGATGTAGTCTGTAATGTTACTAGCCCCCCAATAGATCGGGATCGTTCCAACGGCAAAGCAGTCAAATATTTTTTCCGTAACATACCCTTGGACGTCTTTCATGTTTTCATAGCAGACGGAGAATTTGTAGTTTTTGAGAGCCTCAAATTTATCAGCCGGAGCCCCTTTGTAGTGTCTATAATGATCTTTTTCCCATCCTCCCCCATAAAACTCGAATTCCCCTTCAGGCTTATCTTGGAAATAATCAATCACTTTTACGCGCTCGCTGTAAAGCTCTTTTTTATGTTTGCTTTTTTTACGACCCGAGATCTGTGTCAGAAGTTTCCGGTTTTCAAAGGACGGTAGATTCTCTCTCATCGACTGGAGGACAGGGTAGTAAAACTTGAAAAACTTTTTATTATCGACCAGAGAGTCATCCCAGGTATATACCCGTTTGAATTTGGAGGTGAAACGATCCGTGTAGAGATTTTTTTGAACAACAGGCGGCTCCCACATGAATAAAACTGCTTTTTTCGTGGGAAATTTTGCCAGCGTTTTATCTTTCAAAAAATGTGGCTTATTATAGACCACAACATAACTGAGTTGATCGGTGTCTTTTTCTTTTTCAAGGTCTGTGACTTTCAACGTTGTCTGCTTGAGTTTGAGCGTATCACGGATTAATCTCAGTGCGGTATTTTCGATAAAGTTTTGATCATTCGGATCGCTTGTCCAATCATGGACCAAATGAACCTGCTTAACACGCTCGCGATACATTCCAAAGATCATGACGGGCGCAAGGCAAAGAACGAAGAAAAGTTTAAAATGTTTCATAGGAGAAAGTATGAAGGAATGAGAGTTATTTGACAGCTGAAAATTCACTGATTTGTAAATAACACATCATTTTCATTGGGGAAAGATCTATACTCAAAGAGTTCTATCACTTGCTTTGCTAGAATCTGAATTAGATTGTAATCGGGATCACTAATAGCTTTGTTCGTGCCCGAACTTTTCAACTTTGAAATATAACTTTTCAAGTGTTCATAAAAATCTACGAGTGTTATGACTTGAATGTCTGAAATCTCATAGTCTTTATACCTATCAATAATTTGCTCGATTTTAGACTCAAAAAACCAATCGATTAAGTACGTAAAATGATTATATTCATTAAATGAGGTTTTTAAAGGTTCAGAAATTCTTAAAATAGATGATAGGAGGTCGCCTTTGAAGGATGTAAATAGTGACTTATCCCCAAGGCCCAAAGAGCCTCGTTGGCCAGTTTCCTTACTCCTTGCAATTCTAGATCATTAAAAATAATCAAAGAGTCTTCATAGTCAGTATATTTATTGGAAAAATCTTTAAAAGCTTTGCAAGCATCGAATACCATGTTGTATCGGATATCGGAAAACCCAAATTCTTTGGCATGTTCAAAGAAACCTGCAATGTCTATATCATCAAATGGGCGATAGCAAGTTTCTACAAATGTACAACATGCATTAATTTCATTTTTTACCCACCCTTTGACTTGATATTCTTCACTAGCAATTTCTTTTAGTGATTCAATAATGCTATTTATCCAGATATTCTTAGGAATCATAATCAGCTATGTGTGCTTGGATTTTTTGATAAAAAAAAGTATTAAGCATGAAAAGTAATGAGATGGTACGGAATAAAACCAGATGTTTCATAAAGTTCTCACAAAACAGAGGGATTATAATTATCGAATCATTGAGAGCAAAAATTTTCGGTTTGGTTTAAAACTAGCCTCATCAGGAAGAAGAAAGGCGCGGATTGGGATTTTGAATTTAGGGAGAACCTCTAAAAGTTTTTCTTGGATAAGGGGGAGAAGAGAAGGATCTCGTAAGAAGACGGCCGGACGTGCCCCAAACTCTTCATCTTTGAGTGGGATGACAACCGCTTCAGCTATGTGACAGTGGGTGCGGATGGCCGCCTCGATTTCTTCGGGCTGGATGTTTTCACCACCAGAAATGAAGAGATTATCTTTTCGTCCGATGATTTCAAACCGGCCTTGATTCCAAAGGCCGAGATCACCCGTTTCAAACCACCCTTCGGAGTTAAGCGGAAGGTGGAGGGTGTCATTTTGGAGATATCCTTGGAAGAGAACTTCACCGCGGACCCAAATTTCATTCTCTGGAGTGATTTTCATTTGAGCAGAAGGGTGGAGTGTATGATCGGTAACAATTTGAGAGCTCATTTCAGTCATTCCATAGGTGGGAAGCACATTCCAAGAAGTGGAGAGGTTAGGAAGGGGCGCGCCGCCTAAGAGAAGTGTTTGGAGATTAGGGAGAGTCGTTTGATCATTTAATAGGCGGTAGAGTTGTGTGGGCACGAGCGACAGGTGTGTCGCACGGCTCCAGTTTTTAGAAAGGAGAATCTTCGACTTGGAAAGGTAGGAGCGGAATAAAATTCCAAGTCCTCCGACATGGTAGAGAGGAATGGTAAGTCCCCAGATGGAATGAGGCTGGAGGGGGATTTTTATCTGCGAGCCTTCGGCACTTTTAACATGGTTATAGAGTGTATGACAGGCGGTTTTCGGAGCGCCTGAAGAACCTGATGTTTGGAGATAGGTGGCATGTCTAGAAAGATCCCATTGAGTCGGTGTTGGAGTGCAGGGGGAAGGCATCGTCGGTGTGAAAAGAGAAGTGGGATGAGAAGGATTTTTGGAATTGAGAGGGTAGGCGATTTTGCCGATTTTCCATGTAGCAAACAAGGTGAGAATAGTGAGAGCAGAGAGGTGGGCTAGAAAGGGAATCACAGAAGAGGGGTACGCTTCAATTTGGGAACACATCCCTTCGACATACGCTTCAAAGGTGGGATGATCCCATTCGAATTCATCGGTGATTAGCATAAAATCCAGGAGGGGGGGAAGTGAAGTCTGCCGTCTTTTAGGAAGGCACTGTTTTGTACGAGATCATTTTCGAGATGGAGAATGGTACCAAGGCCGAGAACATGAGAAGGGATTTGATGGGTTTGGATGAGAGAGGCAATTTGGTGTAGACCAATACTGCTCTCAAGAGAGCTGCTGAGAATGAGTTGTTCTTTCGGGGATGGAAGGCCGCGGACCATCGGTTTCCAAACGTTGAGGGATTTGAGAGAAAGTCGTTCATCATAGGCAGCATTGAAGCCAGGAATGACGGTTCCTGCATCTTCTAAAAATTCGATTTGTGTGGGAGATAATTGGGAGCAGAGCTTCTCGACATCTTTGGGTTTCCACTGGAGGTTGAAGTCGAGACGGAGTCTGAAAGGGAGTGCTTGGATAACGCTGAGCGCTTGACGCACGCTCCAGTGACCTACCTTAAGTTTTGCCGAGGTGCAGCCATGAGGGTTTGTTTTCAGAACTTCGTCGGGTGTGCCGTAAAGAAATAAGGCGCATGGAATCGACTCGACTGGAGGGACCATGAGTCCATAGAGCCCAAATTCGACAGAGGGATAAAGAGGTCCTTTCCATCCTTTTTGAACGGCGTGGAGTTGCTCGATGGCTTCATCCAGTGTTTCGCAGCTCCGTCCTGGCAGAGGAGAGACTTCACTGATCCGTCCTTCTTGCTCTAGTAAAACGCCCTTCTTTGTAGGAAGTCGTTTGTGCTTCAGTTCAAAAGGGCGAATCTCAAACTGCATGGACAAGAAGTCCAAAAGCGATCAGTGATGCCGTCACAAGTCCAATTTGAGCCGTTTGAGCCAGTGTCGTATTGAGATTGCTGTCACTGTTCCACACGCTTTTAAGAGGAATGATTGCCGGGATGAGCGCAAAAGCAGAGAGCCACCATCCCATCGTGAGGGGGAGAAGGCAGCCGAGAATAACAAGGGAAGTATATTCAACCTGTGCGAATTTTTTTCCGAAACGGACGGCGAGGGTGTTTTTATTTGCTCTTCTATCTTCGTCGATATCTCGGAGGTTATTCACGACAAGAACTGCACTTGCAAGAAGTCCGGGAGTGAGTCCTAAAACAAATGCTTCCCACGAGAAAGTGAGGGTTTGCAGATACGCAGCACCGACTGTGGCAACAGGGCCGAAGAAGATAAAAACAAAAATTTCTCCAAGACCTAGATACGCAAGAGGTTTGGGACCGCCTGTGTAAAGAATGCCGAGGGCAATCGAAAGAGTTGTGAGAAGGGTAAAGATAGGACCTCCTCTGGAGGAGAGATAAACGCTGAGAAGGGCGACTGCTGAAAAGGTGATAAAAGTTGCAAGCTTCATCTGAGAGAGAGAGATTAGACCTGCTTGCGTCATGCGACGAGGACCTTTTCGCGAAGGAGTGTCAGCTCCTTTCAGAAAGTCGTAGTAGTCGTTGGCAAAGTTGGTGCCAACTTGAATCATGAGAGCCGTTAGAAGAGTCATGAGACATGTGATGAGAGAGAATGAACCTTGATGTATGGCGAAGCTTGTGCCAATGAGAACTGGCATCACGGAAAGAAGAAGTGTTTTAGGGCGTGTGGCTTCGAGCCAAAGGAGTGCGGCTTTCATGGTTTTCTCTTAAATTTTTTAAAGTTTGGTTTCCTTTTTTCGACAAAGGCGCTTCGTCCCTCTTGTCCTTCTTCTGTCATATAAAAGAGCATCGTGGCATTTCCTGCAAGCTCTTGAAGACCTGTTTGACCATCACAGTCAGCGTTGAGGGCAGCTTTGAGGCAGCGGAGCGCCATCGGGGAAAGCTCGAGCATTTCGCGGCACCATGCAAGAGTGGTTGATTCGAGCTGTTCATAAGGGACGACGGTGTTCACAAGTCCCATGGTGAGTGCTTCTTGCGCCGTATACTTTCGACAGAGGAACCAAATCTCGCGTGCTTTTTTTTGCCCCACAATGCGAGCGAGGAAGCTCGATCCAAATCCTCCATCAAACGACCCGACCCGAGGTCCAACCTGTCCGAAGATGGCGTTGTCAGCGGCTATCGTCAGATCGCAGACAACGTGGAGGACGTGGCCACCGCCAATCGCATACCCTGCGACCATCGCGACGACGGGTTTAGGACAGGTGCGGATTTGACGTTGGAATTCCAGGACATTGAGATGTTCGGTTCCAACTTCATCTTTGTAGCCTGCAGTGCCGCGGATTTTTTGGTCACCGCCAGCACAGAATGCCTCGCGTCCTTCACCCGTGATAATAATAACTCCGATCGAGGCATCCATGCGAGCATCTTCAAAAGCATGCATCATCTCTTTAATTGTCAGAGGGCGAAAAGCATTTCGCACGTCAGGACGGTTGATGGAGATTTTTGCGATGCCGTCTATTTTTTGATAAAGAATATCGGTGTAGGTTCCACAGGGGATCCATGTTTCTGTGAGGGTACTCATCTGAGAGCTGCTCCAAAGTGTTCAATCATTTCTTGCGATTTTTTATCGATGGCTTCGTGATCGTGAACATTCCGCTCACGGTTAGAAGGGAATTCAATCAAAGTTGTTTTTTCTTCTCTTAAAGCTCGGTGAAGATCTTCGAAATTTGTCAAATTGACATAGGGGATTTGAAACATTTCTGCTGCTTTTGCAAATTTCCAAGGATGAGAGCCGGCAACACACTCTTCAAAAATGTCTTTCTGCTCCTTGATGGGCAGGAAAGAGAAGATCCCTCCACCGCAATTATTGACCACGATTAAGATCACAGGAGTTTTGCAGCTACGCAGTTGTGCAAGAGAGTTCAAATCGTGGAGAGCGGCAAGATCGCCCATCACAGCGACAAGAGGTCTGCCCGCTCCTTCTGCAAGGCCAATCACCGTCGAAATATTACCGTCTATCCCTGAGAGACCCCGCTGTCCAAAAATAGGTCCGCGGTGGAGTCTAGGAAAAAAGAAACGGTCGGCATCCCGGATCGGCATGCTGTTAGAGAAGTAAATCGCAAAATGGGAAGGAAGATGGTGGTGTAAGTAACGAATGAGGGCCGGCTCAGATAGAGCAGTCACCGCTTCATCGAGATGTCCTTCAACGAGCTGGCTTAAAGATTTCCATTCGGTGAACCAAGAGGATTGAGGGTGGAGAAGAGGAAGAAGCTGCTCACAAAAGAGGGCCGGATCGGTCATGATTCGATGGGAGACTTTTTGGAAAGGATCATAACGGTAAGGATGGTCGGCAACATTTAAATAGACAGATGGTTTGGCTTTTGACAGCCACGTCAGAAGAGGTTTTGAAATGAGGCGATCTCCTAAATGTAAGATGCAATCGGGTTCAAAATCGGTAATCGACTTTAAGAGGTCGACATAGTAGGCGATAAGAGTTGAGTGGGAAACTTCAGAGCGGAGTCCCGACATTAGATCAGGGAGAACGGGCCAATCAAGTTTTTCTGCGAGCTGAAAAATGGCGCTATTTCGTTTGTTCGGAGGCATGGCCCCTGCAACAATCACACCCCGTTTGAAGGTTGAGAGTTTATCGGCCCATTTTTTTAGGGTGGCACTCGCGATCATTGCATGGGAAGGTTCGTAGTGGGTTGAAGGAGGGGCTTCAAATGTTTCTCCTGAGAAAAAAGGTTCGCGAAACTGGCAATTGAGATGGACAGGTCCGGGGGGTGGGACCATGCTGCGGTAGACGGCATGTGCAACAGTCGACCCTAAATATTCATCAGAGAGTTGCTCTTGGACGGCAGGGATTTCGGCATACCAGCGGACATAATTTCCAA
Source organism: uncultured bacterium (assembly GCA_964571465.1). Taxonomy (GTDB): domain Bacteria; phylum Chlamydiota; class Chlamydiia; order Chlamydiales; family Rhabdochlamydiaceae; genus PALSA-1444. Next base: position 170,480 of record CAZNAR010000001.1, on the reverse strand, counting down.
ATATTTTTACTTGATCACAGGTCTGATTCGCCATGGTATCTTGAAGTTCTGCAGGTCTGTCAGCGGTGAGTAAAATGAGGGGGATATGGTCGTGCGATGCTTCCATGACAGCTGGGAAAATATTTCCGACTGCGCTGCCAGAAGTTGTTAATATCGCAACAGGAGATTTGGAGGCTTTGGCATATCCATAGGCATGAAAAGCCATTCCTCGTTCGTCGAAATGGACAAACTTTTCTAGACGTGGCTCTCGAGCTGCCGCCGCTGCAAGGAGAGACGATCGAGAACCTGGTGAAAAGCAGATTTTACGGACACCTTGCTGGACAAGATGTGCAATAATTTGCGTTGCAAATCGATCATTCATCACACCACCTCATAACATGCGCTATTTTACGATCTAATTCTTCCCACTCCTTCGCTGCGTCGGAATCTTTTACAATTCCAGCTCCTGCAAAAAGGTGAATTTGGTTTTGGCTCACGACCATCGATCGAATCGCGATGGCTAAATCGGTCTCTTTTTCCGATACCAGTCCAATAGGAGCCCCATACCAACCACGCTGTATCGGCTCCATAGAACGGAGATAGCGCAGTGTATATTCGCGAGGGAATCCACCGAGGGCAGGAGTCGGATGAAGTTTTGAAATGAGCATCTTATCGGAAATCTTTGCCTTTAGCATTCCGTCCAATTTTTGATAAAGATGTCTCAAGTTGCCAAAAGGTCTTTCTTCTGGAGAGCCACATTGCAAATCCGTACAGCACGGATCGAGCTGATTATTTAAAAAGATACGTACGGCTTCGACTTCTGCAAACTCCTTTGGGCTCCATTTTTCTGTGCTACTAATCGTACCGGCCAACGCTTCTGTTATTATCCTTCGATCAAGACGTCTGAAGAGTTTTTCAGGGCTGGCTCCCAAAAAAGTGATCTCAGGAGTAAGCTGAACCATGAAAAGGGAGGTCTGATTGCCAAACAGCATCAGACCTTTTAGAAGTTCCAAGGGGTCGACAATGCAATCAAATGTAAGGGTTGTCTGTCTAGCTAGGACAACTTTTCTAAAGAGATTTTGATTAATTTTCTGAGACGCATCTTGAACAAGATGCCACCATTTTTCATAGCTTGGGTTGTCTTTTCTCTCAAGACACAGTGGAAGTTGAGGTTTTGCTCCGACTTCATCCCAATCAGCTGAGATCAGATGCTCAGGAGAGAGGTTCCATTCTTGAGGAAAATTTTTCCAAGGTCCTTCACACCCCTGTTCATAAAAAGCTTGCGCCTGAAATGTAAATGGAGATGAGGTGTTATGTCCATATCCGACATACGCTTTATTACTCCCACGGCCCTTCCAATAAAAGCGAGGATACTCTTTGGAAACTTGAAGAATAGGAATGAGTCGTTTCATCGCTTTTCCCCTATATAAATAGAGACGGTCCCAAACGTTAATGGTTTCACGTGTACATTTGTAAAACCGGCCTGTCTCAAGATAGAGCAAAGCGCTTCACCTTGAGGAAAAGTTTCGATCGTGTTGGTAAGATAGCGATACGCTACTTTGTTATTTGAAAGCTGACTTCCGACTGTGGGTACAATCCGATTGAGGTAAAAAGAGTGGAGTTTTCGAACCCATTTATTATGAGGATGAGAAAATTCTAAAAGAATAACCCGCCCCTTCGGCACGAGGGTTCGGTACATCTCTCGGAGACTTTTTGAGAGATCTGCTACATTCCGAATTCCAAAAGAGATGGTGATCGCATCGAACATCTCATCTGGAAAGGGGATTTCTTCCGCCCTCCCCTGAATAAGACGGCATTTGTGGGAATTTCGCTCAAGTTTTTTGGAGGCAAATTCGAGCATTTGCTGAGCAGGATCTAGGCCAACGGCGTCATAAATAGCAGGGCAGTTGTTTAAAAGGGTCACCAGTTGATCACCAGTACCCGTTGCACAATCGAGAAGTTTGATACGACTTTTAGTAGGAAGATGGCCTATAACGGCTTTTCTCCAATACCGATCAAGACCCAGGGATAATACCTTATTGATGAAATCATACCTTGTCGAAATGGTATTAAACATCTGAGGCACAGCCATGACGAAAGATTTTTACATAACCACTAAATTATTTGGGATAACTAATTTTATTCTCGACAGATTAAGGAATCGCTTCTGGCTTGGATTTTCGGTCGACAAGAAGACCTAATTTGAGAGTGGAGAAGACGCAACTAGCGCCAATCCCAAGGGCGATCCAACCCGCAACGAAAGCACTGGCCAGCACGCCACCGCAGATTTGAATGAGCAAGATGCTCACGAGGGAGGCGCCGCCACGGCCGATGCGTGAGCACATTCCATCAATGACGAGTTTGCCCTGCATTTTTTCAAGAGAGGGGAGAAGAAGAAATGAAATCTCTTTTGACGTATCAAAGAGAGTATATTTAGCAGCCCGGACCACACAGAAGAAAATGGTGCCCAAGAGCACGAGGAGTTCTAAATGCATCTCTTGTGATGGAGTCCAGAGAGTGAAGAAAAAAGCCCCTTCGGTTATCAGAAGACAAACAGGTGTAACGAGGGAGGCGACAACCCACCGACATTTCTTGAGGAGTAAAGGAGTGATAATAAGGGCACTGACGGCTGTTAAAAGTCCGCTCCAAAAAGCGAGCTGTCCATTGTAATCACAATAGAGTCTGGGATCAGGGTATTTTTGTTTGAGGACATCTAAGAAAATGACTTCGCCAAGTGTGTAGGCGACATAATCAGCCACGGTAATCCAGGCCAGAAGAAGCAAGTAACGTGATTTAAGGCAGAGGCGAACACTGTCCCACAGAGAGAGGGTTTCTTCCTCTTTTTTTTCTTCTTTTTTCGGACCAGCAAACTCTCTCCATAGCTTGGTATAAAGCCATGCGGTAACCATGCCTAAGAGGGCAAGGGAAATCATCATCAGAGTGAGTGATCGGGACCACGATCCGGCTGAAACATAGTCCGAGGTACAGAGCTTAATCAAAGGACCTGATAACATCGTCCCCATGCTACCGCCGAGCATGAGGGGCGCATAAAACCGTTTCGCGTCTGTCAATGGAATGTATTGATTGACAAGACCCCAAAAGAGCACTGTTAACAGTGCAATCTTCCACAGCTCTGCCATCACAAAAAAAAGCATCGAAAACCCTTGCGGAAGCAAGACAGAGAACCATTCATGACCTGGCAGCCACGACCATCCAGCGAGTGTCTCCTTCCATAAATGGAGAGAAGGATAGATTCCCACCGCAAAGAAAAGGAAAAAACCTGAAAAAACTGCCAGTGTAATAAGAAAAACTTTATGAATCGAAAACCGATTTAAGAGACGTGTTAAGAGGAAGACCATGAGCACGGCCCCCGGCATCGTCCCGCAGAGTTCAAAAATGGGAATGGAGCTAGCGCCGTGTCCTAAATCGACGACAGCTAAAGCATTTCTTGCACTCCGAAGAAGGCAATAATTCACATTCAAGAGACAAACGATGCCAAACATTAAAGAGAACAGAACCAAAAATCTTCTATTGGTCGTCAGCTCTTTGAACATTTCTTATTTTTTCTCGGCCCTTTTTCGGTCGTTTTCTTTCATGAATCTTTTTCGAAGGCGAATGTTTTTAGGAGTGATTTCCACAAATTCATCTTCGTTAATGAAGTCAATCGCTGTTTCAAGAGTGAACTTACGTGGCGGAGTAAGGATAATGTTTTCATCACTTCCTGCGGCACGAATGTTGGTCAGCTGCTTTTCTTTTGTCACGTTGACAATGAGGTCGTTATCGCGGCTATTTTCGCCGACGATCATTCCTTCATATACCTCATCTCCAGGAGCAACAAAGAGAGTGCCTCGTTCTTGAAGAGTAAACGTCGCATATCCGGTTGTTCTTCCTTGATTTCCTGAAATTAAGGCTCCTTTTAGGCGTCCTACAATTTCACCTTTCCAAGGTGCATAATTTTCAAAAATGGATGTCAAAATACCCAGCCCGCGGGTTGCTGTTAAAAATTCGCCCCGGTATCCCATCAAACCTCTGGTAGGAATGTAAAATTGAAGAGTCGTGATGCCATGTTCATTGGTTTCTAAAACACGCATCTCTCCACGGCGTCTTGAGAGTTCCTCAATAACAGAGCCTGAATATTCTTGAGGGATTTCAATGTGAACATTTTCCATCGGTTCACTTTTTACGCCGTCAATATCTTTAATAATGACGCGTGGCTTTGAAATCACAAACTCATACCCTTCTCGTCGCATAGCTTCCATGAGAACAGCCAGGTGAAGCTCACCCCGACCACTCACTTCAATTGCTTCTTCGCGGCTCATGTCAATTTTAAGAGAGATGTTGGCACGTTTTTCTTGGACAAGTCGGTCTCGGATTTTATTCATTGTGACGTTCTTTCCATCACGACCGACAAAAGGACCGTTGTTGACCATGAGCTCAATTGTCAGCGTCGGTTCAGCTAAGTTGATCGGAGGAAGTTGAACGATATTCGTAGGAGAACAGAGGGTATCACCAATTGTTACGTCAGGAATCCCTGCGATGTTGACGATGTCGCCGACTCCCGCTTCTTCCATTTCAACTTTCTTGAGTCCCAAGTAGCCTTCAATGCGGACCACTTTGTGTTGAGTCGGATGTCCGTCTTTATTGACTCTGGCAATCGTGTCGCCCTTCTTAATTTTTCCCTCTAAAATACGTCCGCACGCTTGACGGCCGACGTAGTCATCGTACGTGAGTGTTGTTGACTGCATAAGGAAGGGGAGTTCTAAATTTCCAGGTGGTGGAGGAACAAAGCTGACGACGAGCTCAAAGAGAGGTTTGAGGTCGACTTGAGGATCGCCCAGGTTTTTCATCGCGAATCCTTGGAGTCCTGACGCGTATATAATGGGGAAGTCTAGCTGTGCATCTGTGGCTCCGAGCTCGACGAACAGGTCAAATGTCAAGTTAAGGGCTCGATCGGGGTTTGCGTGAGGGCGATCAATCTTGTTAAGAACCACAATCGGACGGATTCCCATCTTAAGTGCTTGAGAAAGGACAAAGCGCGTCTGTGGCATCGGTCCTTCTTGCGCATCAACAATGAGCAGAACGGAGTTAACGAGACCTAAAACACGCTCGACTTCTCCTGAGAAGTCAGCATGGCCTGGAGTGTCGATAATGTTAATTTTAAAATCTTCAAAGAAAACACTCGTGTGTTTAGCAAAAATTGTGATCCCGCGCTCTTGCTCTTGGTCATAGCTGTCCATGACGCGCTCGGGCACTTTCTCATTGTCTCTAAAGACATTCGATTGCTTAAGCATCTGATCCAAAAGGGTTGTTTTCCCGTGGTCAATGTGGGCAATAATGGCAATATTACGGATCTTTTCTGGGGGATAAAAATTCTGCTGTGACATGTTCTCTTCGACTTAAATTAAAGGTTAAGACAAACAATCTAGCAGAACCGTTACAAAAATGAAATCATTAACTGTGTTGTCAAAAAAACGTTAAGAATTATCTTTGTTCACATGTATTCAAAAAAAGTAGATACGGGACACAATCCATTCACTTCAGCAGTACCACCTGCGACAGGCGTCTTAAGAGGACGGAGCGTAACGATGGAAGAAGCGCAGGCCCATCTGAAAACTGCCCAGGTTCTTTTAAAATATGCTGAAGAAAATTATGGAGCTCAAAGTGGTGAATATATGACAGCGCTTCGAAATGTCCATACCTGTAGCAAAGAGTTAGAAGACGTCTTGGATAGGTTCTTAGATATTGATCAAATCCACCAAATATTAGGGACGCTCCCAAAAAGTTCTAACATCGTTTTAGCTCGCGATGCTCTTTTCAAGAATAATACGACCAATCCTTTTCGAGATAAATAAAAGGATGGAGAGAAAAGTTTTCTAGGCGTAAAATAAAAGGATGTAGATCGTTTATTAAAGGTAGAAAATGGAAAGAGACAATTTTACTCTCGAGACCTCTTCTCCAACTTCTGTCATGGACTCAAAAACAGTTCAACTCGACGATATCTTAAAAGAAAAACTCGACAACGCCTACCACAAGCAAACCTCAAAAGTAATCCTACACGATATTGTCAAAATTGCGTGTGAACATGCTCCGATTGACTTGGCATACGCAGCCTCTCGGCTTCCTCCTAATATTCGTCCTATTCTCTATGAAAATTTGGCCGATTTAGAGGGTAAAATCGCCTTCATGATTAACACCGATCTGGGTACACGCACAGCCGTTTTCCGCCACATCAGTGATAAAGAAGCCAAGCTTTTAATTGAACAAATGCCACCCGATGAAGCGGTTTCTGTTATGGAAGTCCTTCCTGAAAAGCGTTTTCGCCGCATCATGGATATGATTGAAGTGCAAAAGGCAGCCCGTATACGTGAGATTAAGCAGCATGAACGGAATACGGCAGGCCGTCTCATGACCAACGAGTTTTTTGCCTTTTCTATGGATGTGACGATCGGAGAAGCTGCTGCTGTAATTCGAGATAACCCTGGCATTGAATTGACCCGGCAAATTTTCGTCCTCAATCTAGCAGGTGAGTTGCAAGGGTATGTTCCAGAACGAAATCTGATTGTTAATCCACCTCATTTACCACTCAGGCAGGTGATGAAACCTGTATTGCATAAAATTTCTCCAGAAGCTTCTCGAGAAGAGGTTGTTGATGTGGCCGAGCGTTATAAGCTCCCAGCGCTTCCTGTTGTAAATAGCGAAGAGCAGCTTTTGGGTGTGGTTACATATGAAGACGTGATGGAGGCGATGGAAGATATCGCCGATGAAACGATTGCTCAAATGGCAGGTACTGGAGAAAAAGTCCGGGAACATGAGCCGACCTGGAAACGACTTTTTGCTAGAGCTCCGTGGCTTGTTGTGACGCTGTGTGCAGGGCTTTTAAATGTGGGTGTCATGTCTTCCATTCAAGGTTATGAAGGGGGGATCTTAACGTTTGTACTCTTTTTCGTCCCTCTTATTACAGGTCTTTCAGGCAACATCGGCATTCAATGTAGTACGGTTCTCGTCCGGAGTATGGCAACTGGAGGTCTATCAACCGGCTCAAAAGGGGAAGCGATCAGAAAAGAGATCATCATTGGAGTTTCAAGTGGGGTGATGTTTGGTATTTTGGCAGGTATTTTAGTGTGTGGTCTTGATTTGATTGGGGTCACGGGAATTGAAATCCCCGCGGCTCAAGTAGGACTTATTGTTGGGATTGGACTCTGGGGCGCTTGCTTTGCAAGTACGCTTTTAGGCGTTTTCTCTCCCTTATTTTTTATGCGGATCGGTGTCGACCCCGCCATTGCCGCTGGTCCTATTGTGACAGCGATTAACGACTTTCTTTCAATGTCGATCTACTTCTTGATCGCATTGGGGCTGAACGCCTTGATAGCATGTTAAAGAGTAGCGTAGTGGGTCTATCTTCACGTGAACTTGCCTCTTTGACCACCGATGAAATCGAACGGTTTTTCCATCAGAGCAGGAAGTGGGACCTAGCACCCACCTTATTAAAGGGGGGAAGTGTTATTTTTCCTCACACCTTAATCAGAACCTGTGGAGATCAAGTCGCAGCAGTTGTCCGTGGCTGCCTAGACTCTGGGGCACCCCGTGTAATTGCGTTGGGCGTCCTCCATTCGTTGGAGCGGGCGCACATCATTGCTGCACGGAAAAAAGTGTTGGCAGGAGAGGATATCTCAGGCGAATCGTGCTGGGGAATTTTTGGCCCTCTTTTTCCTGGAAAGTGTGACTGGGAAAGCGAGTATTCCCTACTCAATTTTAAGGTGCTCTGGGATTACGAAGTCCAAAAACGGAATCTCAAAACTCCCCCCGAACTGATCTTGGCGTATCCTTGCCTTGCTAACCGAGCTCCATGGAAGCTTCCCAACATGGAACAGCTCAAATCGTACATGCCAGACAGTGTCATAGTCTTGACAACAGACTTTTGTCACCATGGAAAGGCATATGGCCTTCCCGATGATCAGATCATTCCCATCTCAAAAGAGGCAGAAGATTATGCGATCAGTACGATTCAGCAGGGGCTTAAAATATTCGAAAAGCCTGACTATAATGGTTACCTGGATTACTCTTTCAAATCGGTCAGTGATGGATCGGACACCGGGCAGGTTTTGATGTGCCTTAAAGGACCTTTAAGGTCCCGAATTTTAGATCTGAGACTGGTCGATGTTGCCCATCTTTTTCAAAATGATCCGACCCCCAGCTGGGTGGCCTCTTCGTTGATCGAGATGGCTGTCATAGAGTGATTTAGTAACTTGGGTTTTGTGTTGTGAATTAGGCTTAAATTCGATATGCTGATACTACGAATTTCATGAAGAAAAAAGGATCTATTTTACCCCACCGACAATTAAAAGATTTGCTTGCTGGCTTTATTGATGACATTCAAACTAAAGTTGATTTAAGGCCTGATTTGATTTTGGAAGAGTGGGAAAAAATCATCGATCCGAGGTGGAAGGGGATGACTGTAGCTTCTTCTTTTGAAAAAGGAACAGTTGTGGTAAAGGTTAAGAACACGACTTTATATAGTTTGCTTATTCAACATGAAGGATCAAAACTATTAAAAAAGTTGCAGTTAAAGTTTCCAGATAGCGGCATTAATAAACTTAAATTTTGTATAGGCTTATGACGACAATGACAGAAGAGAATAAAAATACCTACGACGCAAGTTCGATCACCGTCTTAGAAGGTCTTCAGGCGGTTCGTGAGCGTCCTGGGATGTACATTGGTGATACCCATTCAGCCGGCCTCCATCAACTCGTTTATGAAGTCGTTGATAACTGTATCGATGAAGCCCTTGCTGGTTTTTGTAATGAAATTGTTGTGACACTCCAAAAAGATGGATCGGTTGCCGTTGAAGATAACGGCCGTGGAATTCCGATTGGTAAGCATGAGAAAGAATCGATCAAGCAAGGACGTGATGTCTCTGCGCTTGAAGTTGTCATGACCATTCTCCATGCCGGCGGTAAATTCGATAAAGCCACCTATAAAGTCTCCGGTGGTCTCCACGGAGTCGGTGTTTCGTGCGTAAATGCTCTTTCGAAAAAACTCCATGTCGAAGTTTATAAAAATGGCCTTCAATACCAGATGGAATTTGGCCGTGGAAAACCGACCCAAGAGCTCAAACAGGTGGGCGAAACCACTAAGCGTGGAACCCTTGTCCACTTCTGGCCGGATGAAACGATTTTCACAGTGATGACCTACGATTATGACATTCTACTCAAGCGTCTCCGAGAACTTGCCTTCTTGAATCGCGGAATTAAGATCATCTATCGCGATGAAAGAGACATGGATCACCCTGAACAATGCCTTTTCTACGAAGGGGGGATCGTCTCATTTGTCTCGTACCTGAACGAAAATAAAATTCCTCTGTTTCCTAAGCCTATTTACATTCATGGCGTTCGAGATGTTTCAGATGGCCCGGTTGATGTTGAAATCGCCCTTCAATGGAACGATACGTATATTGAGAATCTCCATTCGTATGTGAACAATATCTCAACGCGTCAGGGCGGAACACACGTCTCTGGTTTTTCAACAGCACTCACACGCGTTCTCAATCAATATATCAAGAATAACAATCTCGTTAAGGTGAACGATAAGATCTCCGTATCAGGCGATGACATGCGAGAAGGTTTGACGGCTGTCATCTCTGTGAAAGTTCCGAATCCTCAATTCGAAGGACAAACTAAGCAGCGTCTAGGAAATAGCGACGTTGGATCTGTCGTTCAGATGATTGCTGGTGAAGAGCTGACAACATTCTTGGATGAAAATCCAAACATAGCAAAGATGATCGTGGAGAAATCGATCATCGCTGCCCAGGCCCGCGAAGCGGCAAAAAAAGCACGCGAGCTGACGCTCCGAAAATCGGCGCTCGATAGTTTAAGACTTCCGGGAAAACTCACCGATTGTCAAGAGAAAGACCCAGCGCATTGTGAACTCTTTATCGTTGAGGGAGACTCTGCGGGTGGTTCTGCAAAGATGGGACGCGACCGTAGATACCAAGCGGTTCTTCCGATTCGCGGTAAAATCTTAAACGTTGAAAAATCCCGTTTAGAGAAAATTCTGCAAAACACTGAAGTCGGCGCTATGGTGGCTGCCTTTGGATGTGGAATTGGGAAAGACAACTTTAGCCTCGAAAAACTCCGTTATCACAAAATCATCATCATGACCGATGCCGACGTCGACGGATCTCACATTCGCACGCTTCTTTTGACCTTCTTCTACAGACACATGCCAGCATTGGTGGAAAACAATTTTGTCTACATCGGCCAACCGCCTCTCTACCGTGTGACGCGTAAAAAAATATCACGCTATATTCACAGTGAGCGCGAGATGGATGATTATCTCCTCAAGCTGGGAACAAGTGATTTAGATCTTCGTCTCATGGGTAAATCAGATCCGATGAACAACGATGAAATTCATCTTCTACTTGAATCGATTCTTGATATTGAACATTTCATCCTCTCGATTGAAAGAAAAGGGATTCCTTTCCGCGAATTTCTCCACTCAAGAGATGAGCAAGGACGTTTCCCACGCTTCCAAGTCAAAATTGGCGATCAGTTTAAGTTTGTCTACACTGATGACGAATTCACACGTCTTAGAAGTGAAGATGAAGCGATACAAAGAGATGTTCATGCTCAAACACTTGCTTCAATCCCTGCTGAAGAGCAGACCGATGAGATGAAAACATTTGTCTACAAGCCTCTTCCGTTCTTAGAGCTATTTGAAGAAGGCAAGATGAATAGTTTGAGATCAAAACTGGCTGACTTTAACTTCTCATTTGACCACTATGCAATTGCCGATGGAAAACTTCTTGATATCATGGATGAAGAGGGACATGAAACGCCGATCTTTACACTCAAAGAAGCGATCGATTTCCTCCGCGCCAACGGCCGCAAGGGGATCGAGATCCAGCGGTACAAAGGTCTTGGAGAGATGAACGCCGACCAACTCTGGGAAACCACCATGGATCCAGAAAAACGGACTCTCATTCGCGTGACATTACCTGATGCGATTGCAGCTGATCATATGTTTACGATGCTCATGGGTGAAGATGTACCACCACGCCGTGCCTTCATTGAAAAACACGCACTCTCCGTAAAGAACTTAGACATTTAAGGGATAAATATGGACTACCCAAAAGATCAAATGATTGTACCTCGTAATGTTGAAGATGAAGTGAAGGAAAGCTACCTTCGTTATTCGATGTCCGTGATTATCTCACGTGCGCTTCCCGATGTGCGTGACGGATTAAAGCCGTCTCAGCGCCGCATCCTTTTTGCGATGCGACAACTGAACCTGACCCCAGGAGCCAAACACAGAAAGTGCGCTAAAATTTGCGGAGACACCTCAGGGGATTACCATCCACACGGTGAAACTGTTATCTACCCCACACTAGTTCGCATGGCACAAAGCTGGCAGATGCGGTATAGCCTCGTCGATGGACAAGGTAACTTTGGATCGATCGATGGCGACCCACCAGCTGCGATGCGTTATACAGAAGCCCGTCTTACTTCTTCAGCGATCTCGCTCATGGAAGATCTCGACAAAGACACTGTCGATCATATTCCTAACTACGATGAGACAAAAGTTGAACCAACTGTTTTCCCATCTAAGTTCCCGAACCTTATTGCAAACGGATCTTCTGGTATTGCTGTCGGAATGGCAACCAACATTCCTCCTCACAACCTTGAGGAACTGATTTCTGCCACGATTCGCGTCATTGATAACCCAGCCACAACTATTGATGAGATCATGGAAGTGATGCCCGCACCCGACTTTCCCACAGGTGGAGTCATTTGCGGTTACCGGGGAGTGAAAGAGGCGTATCATACAGGTCGTGGAAAAATCATGCTCCGAGGCGTGATGCATGTCGAAGATCTAGAAGGTAGCGATCGTCAAAAAATCGTCATCGATGAACTCCCTTATAACGTCAATAAGTCGATTTTAATTCAAAAGATAGCCGAACTTGTCAACGAAAAAACAATGAATGGCATCTCAGATCTCCGAGACGAGTCGGATAAAGACGGAATGCGCATTGTACTCGAGCTCAAGCGGAATGAAATTCCTGATGTAACCATCAACCAACTCTATAAATTCACCGATATGCAGGTGACATTTGGTTGTAACATGCTGGCACTCGATAAAGGAATGCCACGCACCATGACGATCAAACACATGATCTCGTCGTGGGTTGAGCACCGTATTGAAGTCATCCGCCGAAGAACCCGTTTTGAGCTGAATAAAGCCGAAGCCCGGGCTCATATTTTAGAAGGTTATTTAAAAGCACTAGATCACCTTGACGCTGTTGTCAAACTGATCCGCGAAAGCGACAACCGTGAAGCTGCTAAAGCACAGCTGATGGAAAAGTATATGCTTTCCGATCGCCAAGCCCATGCTGTTTTAGACCTCCGACTTTACCAGCTTACAGGCCTTGAGCGAGGTAAGATCGAGAGTGAATATAAAGAGCTGCAAGAAAAAATTGCCTACTACCGTGCTGTTCTTGCAAGTGAAACAATGGTCCGCGGCATCATTAAAGATGAACTTGAAGATCTTCGTAAACACAATAAAGGGGGAGGGCGTCGCACCAAGATTGTTGCCGCTGAAGGGGAATTCCAAATGGAAGACCTCATCCCCGATGAACCTGTGATCATTACCGTCTCTGAAGACGACTATATCAAGCGGATGCCGATCGACACGTTCCGTGAACAAAAACGGGGTGGTCAAGGCGTTTCAGGGCTCGAGATGAAGAAAGAGGGAGATTCTCTCAAAGACATCTATGTGGCCTCCACACACGATACGCTGATGATCTTTACAAGCCTTGGAAGATGTTACTGGCTCAAAGTCTGGCAAATCCCAGAAAGTGGACGCCGTACGAAAGGAAAACCACTCATCAATCTCCTCGAAGACATCCAGCCCAATGAAAAAATTGCAACCGTCCTCAAAGTTCGTAACTTTGAAGATAACGCTTCGATCTTGCTTGCAACTCGCCAAGGTGTTGTCAAGAAGACGATGCTCTCTGAGTTTAACTCACAAAGACGTAAAGGGGTTTATGCGATCAACATCGACGAAGGAGATGAAGTAATTGCTGCACGGCTTGTTCATGCAGGAAAACAGATCATGCTCTTTACTCGAAATGGAATGGCTGTCCGCTTTGATGAGAATCTCATTCGTGCCATCGGCCGTGTTGCCCGAGGAGTCCGCGGCGTAACGCTCAAAAATCAAGACGACAAAGTCATCGGCTGTGAAATCGTTACACCGGATCAATCAGTCCTCGTCGTTTGCGAAAACGGCTATGGAAAACGATCCAGCGTCGAAGACTTTAGACAAACCAACCGTGGCGGTGTGGGAGTACGCTCTATCATCACCAGCCAACGTAATGGTCTCGTTGTTGGAGCGATTTCTGTGACTGACACCGATAGCGTTGTGATGATGTCAAATCTTGGACAAACGATCCGGATGTCGATGAAAGACGTGCGTGTGATGGGACGATCCACCCAAGGAGTACGCCTTGTGAACCTGCCTGCTGAAGATAAAGTTGTCGCAGTTCAGAAAATCGAAGAACTTGTCGGAGCCAAACCTCAGGAGGGTTAGTGTTCATCTCGTTCGAAGGCGGAGAGGGTGCTGGAAAAAGCACCCTCATTACAAAACTCTATGAATACCTCCAAGCGCAAAAGAAACCCGTTCTTTTAACACGGGCTCCAGGTGGAACCATGACAGGCGAACTTATCCGCCACCTTCTTTTACACCATGATGAAAAAGATATCTCTTCTCGTACTGAGCTTTTTTTATTTCTGGCAGATAGAGCTCAACACGTGCAAGAAGTGATTCTTCCCGCACTTGAGGCGCGTAAATTTGTGCTCTGTGACAGATTCAATGACTCCACCGTTGCCTATCAGGGAGGAGCACGCGGCTTTGACCCTGAGTGGATCCGCAAGCTGTGCCACTTTGCCACCCAAGACCTCGAACCGGTTATCACCCTCTATCTCGATATAGACCCCCAAGAAGGGCTCCGCCGAGTCCAACGAACCAAAGATCGCATTGAAAAAGAAAATCTCCCCTTCCATCAAAAAATCCGTCAGGCTTATCTGGCCATTGCGAAAAAAGATCCAAAAAGGTTTCATGTCTTAGATGGATCCAAAACACCCGACGCCGTTTTCCAAGATGCCCTGCGACTTCTCCAGCCTTATTGGCAATAGCCAAGCCAAAGAGATTTTAGCACGCCTTTTTAGCCATTCCAATGTTCCGCAAGTGCTCTTATTCCATGGACCACGAGGGGTAGGGAAGGGACTCTTTGCAGTGAGATTGGCTCACGCACTTCTTCAAAGCACGAAAGAGCAGCACCCTGATCTTCATGTCATCAACCCCGATCCTGAGTCGGAACAACATCCTGTAGCCACCATCCGGCAGGTGATTGATGAGACAGCCCTTCCTCCCTTTGAAGCAGCTTGTAAAGTTTTTATCATCCACGACGTCGAAAAGATGCTTCCAACAGCGAGTAATACCCTTTTAAAAACACTTGAAGAACCGCCAAAAGATACACAGTTTATTCTGATCACTTCCCAGGTTTCTCTTCTTCTGCCTACAATTCTTTCTCGCTGCTCTAAAATCCCTTTCTATCCGGTCCCTGAGGAAGAACTCACTCTTTTCCTCTTAGAGAAGCACCATGCCAAAGAGGCAAAAAAAATTGCTCTCTTGTCCGAGGGCTCAGTGGCAGAGGCCCTCACGCGTCTAACGGAGCAAAAATCGATTTTACCCCTCGATGAACTTTTCCACATGCAAGGGTACACGGAGCTTCATCACATTCTTCACCCCCTTAAAGATGAGTTCTCTTTCCTTGAAACAGATCGACTGTTTGAGGAGATCCTCTTTTGGATCCGCGAGCATGACCCTTTACGGCTTGAAGAGGCCCTTCCTCTCATCAGTGAGGCACGTACGGCCCTCTTTCATCACGTGAAGCTTAAAACGGTCTTAGAGCGGTTCTTTATTCATTATCAACTAAAATTTTTACATACTATTTAATTTTGTTGGTATGTGTTAAAATTTTCGCCATATGGCAACTGTACAAACACTTCAAGCAGGGTTAGTCGATCCGAGACACTACGGAACGAACCTCTATAAACCCGCTCAATGGCTTCAGAAAGAGATCTCAGTGATCACAGATCCTTCTTTAGAAATAATCGGAAAAATGACTCGCCTAGTTTTAATTGTCATTCTCCCCTTTGCTCTTGCTCTTGCCGCTGCAGGAGGGTTTTACAATTTGGGTGCTCATCTCATCAGTCCTCTTGAGCCAATCCCAGAAAAACCACCGCATCAAGACCTGATTAATAAAGTTCAACAGTTGAATACCGATTGTGAACATGTCTTTGATCAGCAAGGACTCTCTGGATTGCGAGGTGAGAAAGGAGCAGCTTTGCTAAAACGGTTTGTTGATCTCCGAAAAGAGATTGAACCTCATAAAGAGAATGACCATGTCATTACATGGTTCGTGTTATTTGAAACACTTGAAAAACAGTATATCGCAGCTATTAGACAGAGAGTATCGCTCATCCAAGCCCCCATCCGTATGGAAGATAGTGGACATATTCCCATTCATGACAGAGGAAACTGCTTTTTTGAGGCTGCAAGCACGGCTTATGAGCTGTACAATCAATATAAGCTTCAGGCGTCTCAGATGGACGAATCTGTCTATTCTTATCGACTTGATCCTGTCCAGCTTCGTAAAACGATAATCGATTGGGAAGAAACTCATTATACAAATGATCTTGTTTTAAAAGGGTATATCGATGCAGCCATCGATATTTTTGTTGCCGATAAGCAAAAAGAAATCTATCAGAGAGAAGATACGATCACACTTATTTCTCTTGAGAGGTCAACGGTCGATCCCTCGGCAATCCGGCAGGAAATTGTGGTACTGAAAAGCGAGATTGATCCATACCTCGCATCTTCCACTCGTTTCGACCATTACTTTGAAAAAGCAGCGGAAG
The DNA here is from genome assembly GCA_964571465.1 of uncultured bacterium. Taxonomy (GTDB): domain Bacteria; phylum Chlamydiota; class Chlamydiia; order Chlamydiales; family Rhabdochlamydiaceae; genus PALSA-1444. Next base: position 154,527 of record CAZNAR010000001.1, on the reverse strand, counting down.
ATAAGTTTTGGGCAAGTCTTGCCGAATTTTATGCCTTTGCTCAGCTCTATAAGGTGCGCATCCTTGTCCGAGAAGAAAATCAAGGGATAGAAAAGCCTTTAGACCGATGCATGAGATTTAACGAGACGGCGCCCAACTCAATGACCATTTGGTGGATTGATGGGCACCACTTCGAAGTTAGAATGGAAAAACATTAACCTTTTCTAAAGCGGACCACATAGTAAGCACCTGCTGCTGCAAGAACGACCCCGCCGATCATGCTCCATCGAGCGATCATTTCATAGCGGCTAATTTTACCCTTTACAGAGTGTTCCACAGCGCTTCCAGCTTCACTTTTAGGGAAAAATCCAGAAACTTGATCAATCCCTTCCTTGGCGTGAAGAATTTTATTCTTCGCGTAGATGCTAAATCCAATCAGCGCAACACCCACGATCACAGCTAAAATACCTGACACTTGTTTGACGTTCATAATGACTCCTTTTCTGTCTATTAATGGAAAAGGGGATAAAATCACAAACATCTTTTAAAGAAATAACTTACAAGCTAAAGAGGATTCAAGAAGTAGGAGTACTCCATGAACCACAAATTGATTTTTTCGAGTCTGACATTATTAACGATCTTTGCAACAGATTTGGCTCTAGGAGTCGATGTGACGACAACCACTGATAATGGGAGCAATACATCCCCGACCGCAGGTTCATTACGAGCTGCCATTCTTCAAGTCAATACGGTTGGGTCAGGTTCCCAAACCATCAATTGTACTCCGATTGCCGGTGGCACGATTAATCTTGCCTCATCTCTACCAGCAATCGCACTTTCAACATCTTCCGATACAGTGAATATCCAGAATACCGGATCTGCTATCACCGTCAACGGTGGAGGAAATAAATCGATTTTCTCTATTGCGCAAGGTGATGCGACGCTCGCTAACTTCAACCTTCAAAACGGTCTCTCAAAAGGGGGAAACGGAGGAGCTGGAATTGTTCCTGGGGGGGGTGGTGCAGGTGGTGGTGGTGGCCTTTATGTCCATCATACTGGAAGCGTAAGCCTTTCGAACGTTGTGTTTTCAAATAACGTCGCACAAGGAGGTACTGGGGGTTCATATAACGGTGCAGGAGGAGCAGGCGGCGGCGGTGGAGGCTACAACGGAGGAAATGGAGGTTCGTCAACAGTCTCTCTCTTACGAACAGGCGGCGGCGGCGGAGGCCATGCGGGTGCAGGAAATGGTAGCTCGACCGATGGAGTGGCAGGATCAGATGGTACAGGGCTTGGCGGAGCGGGCGGTGGTTATGGAGGGGGGACAGCTTCGAATGGAGGAAATGCGCAGGGTGTAAGTGGTTCTTTTACAGGGGGAGCTGGTAGTGGAGCAGTAGCTGGCGGGGGAGCCGGTAGTGGAGGAAATGGCACAGCTGGAGGAAGCGGCGGAACGGGAGGAAACGGTTTTGGGAATGTTACGACAAGCTATGGTGGTGGTGGCGGCGGTGGCGGCAACGCGGCAACTCTTCCTGCTGGAAGAGGAGCAGGAGGCGGTGGAGGAAATGGTGGAGTCGGCGGTCTTGACGGCGGCGGCGGCGGTGGTTATATCGCAGCAGGTCCCAGCGGTACAGGAGCTGAGGGAGGCTTTGGAGCGGGCGGTGGAGCCGGCGGTGATACAGGAGGTGGATCACTCTTTGGAGGAGGTTATGGCGGTACATCTGGAGGCTCCGGTGGTGGCGGCGGTGGGGCAGGAATGGGAGGTGCCATTTTTGTTCAAGATGGGGCGACTTTAAACATAAGTAATGCGGTAACGTTCTCAGGAAATAGTTCAATTGCAGGTGCTAGTGGAGGAGGAGACTCTTTTGCAGGACAAAATTATGGACCCGATATCTTCCTAAGATCGGGTAGCGTTCTTAATTTCAATAATACGCTACCACTCTCTATAACCTCAAATATCGATAGTAACCAGCAGCAAGGAGGAGGAACCGGTGGAGGAGTCAATAAGAATGGAACAGGAACATTAACCCTTGGAGGCAACAATAGTTTTTCCGGGATACTGAACCTGAATCAAGGGACTCTTCGAATCACAAATGACCATGGTTTAGGAAGTCCAGATTCTGTCGCCTTAAATAATGGAACTACCCTTGTGTTAGATACAACCTTACAACAAGAAATGAATTTCACGTTGAGTGGAACAACGACTATAGAAGTAAATTCTGATAGCGCTTTAGGTGGGCATTTCTCCGGAACAGGCTCTCTTGTTAAAACAGGCCCTGCAACTTTAAACTTGATATCCAATAATAATAGCTTCTCAGGGGGGTTATTCATTAATGACGGTACAGTTCTGGCTAGTTATGATGCAGGTTTTGGAACAGGACCCGTGACGTTTGGAACCGGAACGACATTGACAATCGACTCTCCTTCAATGACACCTGTCACAACTACTAATAATATGACCTTAGGAACAGGCAGCGTTCAAGTTGATACTCAGACAGACTATACCATTGATGCAGTAGTTTCTGGGGCAGGGCAGCTCATTAAGGATGGTCCAGCCGATTTAATTTTAGTCGGAACGAACACTTATCAGGGGGGGACAAGAGTTAAAAGAGGGAAACTGCGAGCCATTGTAGATGCGAATCTGGGTCTTGCCGGGCTAGCCCTAGAGATTGAAGAAGATGCGACATTCCAAGCTGATGAGACGTTTTCAATCGATCGCGAAATTGAATTAGCTGCAAGTAGCGCGTTAACAGCTTCAACGATTTCAAATGTTGCAGTCGCAAGTGGAAAAGAGCTAACAGCAGAGAGAAAGATCAAAGGGAGTAAGGGACTCAAAAAAATGGGTGCCGGCGAGCTTATCCTCAAAAAAGCGTCTGAGTATGCTCCTGAAACAGAGATTGCTGCAGGAAGAATCACGTTAGATGGAGATGGAGCACTTCCTCTTGAGTCAGCAGTGAATCTCTCTGATGCGACATCTGTTTTGGATATAAGTGCAAGCAATGCAACTGCGCTGACCTACAGCAATGTAGAGGGAGTTGTTGGTAGTGAGATTGCTCGCGGTGTCGCAGCCATAGATCTTACTATGAAAATGGAGGCAGCCAAAATCTATGCCGGTGATATTACCGGTGCAGGGGAGGTGCGTAAAGCGGGTTCTGCAGATTTATCGTTTGAACAACCGTTGACTTATGTTGGAGACACTTATATCGATGCAGGAGCCCTTAGATTAGCAAATATTGCAGTTTTACCCACTTCAACGGAGCTCAATCTTGCAGCAGCAGCTGCCTTTGATCTATCCGCTACTTCTGTGACAGACCACGAAGTTGCCGCACTAAAAGGGGAACCTGCCAGTGAGGTCCAGCTTGGCAGCAATAATTTAACGTCTAACCCTACAGCAGGCATAGCAGAATACAAAGGAGACATTAAGGGAGCCGGTAAAGTCTCGAAGAAAGGAGCAGGTAAACAAATCTTTAGAGGTGAAAATAGTTATACTGGTGGCACCGATGTCGATGAAGGAACGTTGGAAGGTCATTCAAATGCTCTACAAGGGAACATCAATAATAATGCTGTATTAGCCTTCAACCAGGACAATGATGTGGTTGCTGAAAAACCATATACGGGAGCATTGACTGGAACAGGTACGCTCGAAAAGAAAGGAGCAAAAAAACTAACTGTCTCTGGTCCGATTACCCAAACGGCCGTGACTGTTACAGAAGGGCTCATGAGTGTCAATAATACCTTGAATAGTCCCGTGACAGTAGCTGCTGCTGGAACGTTAGGTGGAACGGGTCCTATTAATGGAGTTGTGACCAATAATGGAAGGCTTGCTCCAGGAAATTCGATAGGGATTCTGACTGTTAATAGCAACGTGAACTTTAATGCTGGATCGTCTTATGAAGTTGAGTTCGATGCGGTATCTGCAGACCTACTCGATGTCACAGGCAGTGTTACGATTGACCCGACATCAACGATTTATCTGATGCCGCTCAATAATGGGACGTTTTCTTCGTCACAACAATATACGATCATCAATACATCAGGTGGTATTACGAACCAATTCGGAACCGTCATCAACACATCACCTGTCTTCCAAGGAAGTTTGACTTATCTTGCAAACCAGCTCTTGCTCACAGTTGATGTAGTGGCATTTTCAGAGCTCATTCAAGGTGGAAATCCAGGAAGCGTTGCAGCTTACATGACGCCGTTCCAAACAACGGCCACAGGTGATCTTGCGACAGTCATCAATCAACTTTCATCCCTTTCCCTTGACGAAATGCGAGAAGCTTTTGAACAGATTTCTCCTGATCCTTACAAAGGGATGATGCTGGCAAATCAAGAAAATATTTATAGTTTCCAAAATAGCCTGGGACATCGTCTTGATGCTCTCGCACCCTTAAGATGCTCTCCTTGTGAGCCCAACGAACGTCGTAACCAAATCTGGGCAGATAGCTGGGGTCAGTGGGGTCGTCAAACAGGACATAGCGATCTCGTAGGTTACAATAACAACACCTACGGAGGACTTTTTGGATTTGACTATCGTGCAAGCCCTCGAGGCGTCCTTGGAGCCGTTGTTGGTTATAGTAACACTCATCTTCATAACCACTCTCATCGCGGCCACGGAACGATGCAGAGTTACTATGGGGGTGGATATGGCGCCTATTACAGCCGTATCTTCTTCCTCGACCTCAGTGCAACAGGAATCTGGAATGACATCGACGAGCAGCGCAACATTGTGTTCGGAACGATCAACCGGACCGCTAAAACAAATCACCATGCGTATGCATTTTCTGCCGACATTCGCACAGGGTTTAGATTTAACACGAAGGCCGTTGAAGTCAGACCGTTTGGCGCTGTGAACTACGTCTACATGCACGAGCGAGGTTTTGACGAGCATGGCGCAGACAGCCTTAACCTCCACGTCCGTCATAAAATGTATGGACTCTGGCGCAGTGAAGCAGGCCTTGATCTCTACCGATGCTTTGCCTTTGATAATTGGAAATGGATTCCAAGAGCAAAAGCCAGCGGCATCTGGGAAAATCGTCCGCAGGGAACCAACTACCGCGCTAACCTACGCGGCGAGCCCGGATCATTTGTCGTTGAAGGTGTTTACCCTAACCGCTTCCTTTATTCTCTGGATGCCTCGATGCAGATGCTTTTCCTCTGTGACCGTTTCTCCGTCGAGATGGGCTACCGCTACATGAGTGGCAAGAAATACATCAGTAACGAAGGAAACATCCAGCTTATTGGACGTTTTTAACGGAGTTTACCAGCCCAGCCGAGCTTGGTACGCAACGTAGAGAAGTAGTCTTGGCGGGTGAGGTTGATGAGCTTGAAGGTGCGCTTGCTGCGACGAATGAAAAACGATTCGCCAGTGGCAAGGGAGAAAGGTGGGAGACCATCGGCCCGGATTTCGACGGGAGGATAGTCACTGAGGTATTGAATTTGGATCTCTTTATCGGCAGTAAGCACAATCGGTCTATTAGAGATCGTGTGAGGACAGATCGGAGTGATGACGATCGCCTGCAGAGAAGGGCTCACAATCGGACCGCCAGCGCCTAGAGAATAAGCGGTGGAACCATTGGGTGTGGCAATGATGAGCCCGTCCGCTTCAAACGTATTGAGGTAGATCCCACCAACATGGATCCCGATTTCAACCATGCTGGGATTCGGCGATCTGTGAATCACAAAATCGTTCACTGCAAATGTGTTGTTGCTCCCATCCAGAATGAGCCGTTCTTCGACCGTATAAGAGCCGTCCAATAAATCTTGAAGACTTTGGTAGACATCGGCGACTTGCACACCGACCATAAACCCTAAATGACCTGTGTTTATCCCTAAAATCGGCGCATCAATGTCAGCATGGGCATGGACTGTGTTAATGAGGGTACCATCACCGCCGAGCGAGATAATGAATTGAATCGTGGATGCTTTAGAAAGGGGAGTCGATCCCATCTCTTTGGCCAGACCATCTTCGACGACAATCTGAACTTGATGCTGTGCTAAAAAATCCCGAATGCCCAACGCAAGCTGTTTCGATTGATTATGATGGGGATTAAAAAAGACAGCGATGTTCAAAACAGTTCCTTTACCGGCACTCCATCTTCATCTGTTGTAAGCTCGCCGGAGCGGCTTTTCACTAAGATTTCGATTTTTTTCTCGGCTTCAGTGAGTTTTTTCTGGCAGGTGGTGATGAGCTTATCGGCTTCTTCGTAAAGCTTGAGGGAGTCGTCGAGGGCGACTTTCCCGGAATTCATCGCTTGAAGGATCTCTTCAAGTCGGGAGTAGGCTTCTTCAAATTTCATATACTTCTACCTTGATTGTTCCATCGTGGAGTTGGACGCGGACCTTGTCATCCACCTTGAGATCTTTAGAAGAAACGATAGCGGAATTGTCGTTTTCCCGAAAGAGGATGGAGTATCCTTTCGTTAAAAGATTTTTAGGATCGATCGATTTGAGGTGCGCAGTCAGTGATTTAAGTTTTTCTTTGAGATGGTTGATGCGGATTTGGGGGTCCATCGCACCGAGCTGTCTTTTGAGTCCGTCGAGTCTAAGCCGGTGGGTTTGGAGGATTTGGAGCATTGTTTGATCGAATTCTTCAGTGTAATTGTCGAGACGTTGAGAGGCGCTCTCGATCAGAGCAAAAGGGGATGAGAGAAGGGGATGCCGCTCGAGAAGTGTGATTTTTTGACGATGGGATGCAAGGTGATGAGAGATGAGCTGATCGAATCGTTTCTGAAAGGCCAAAAGTTGTCCGAGATGGTGGTCGGCCGCTGCCATCACAAGTTCCGCGGCAGCTGATGGTGTCGGCGCTCGTAGGTCGGCTACAAAATCGGAAATCGAAAAGTCGGTTTCATGACCGACAGCAGAAATCACCGGAATGCGTGAGCGGTAAATTGCGTCTGCCACGACCTCTTCGTTGAATGGCCAGAGATCTTCTAGGCTTCCACCTCCGCGCCCAACAATCAAAACATCGGCAAGGCGGTGTTTGTTAAATTGATCAATGGCTGCTGCAATCTCTCCTGCGGCTCCCTCACCTTGGACTTTGACCGGGTTTAAGATGAGATGGAAGCCCGCATGACGGCGGCTGAGGATATTTAAGATATCTTGAATAACAGCCCCTGTGGGACTGGTGACAACACCGATTGTTTTAGGAGAGGTGGGAAGCGGTTTCTTGCGCCCTTTATCAAACCAACCGAGCCCTTCTAACTTCGCTTTGAGGGCGTGGAGTTTGAGGAGGAGCTCACCGACACCGGCATACTGAAGCTGGCGGATGATCAGCTGGTAATTTCCTCGCGGAGCATAAACGCTTATCTCCCCTTGGACGATCACCTGGTCGCCATTTTTAGGAAGTCGCGAAAGGCCTGCCGCACTTCCCCGGAATAAAACAGACGAGATTTGGGATTCGGCGTCTTTCAGGGTGAAATAGAGATGACCCGACGCCTGTTCTTTAAAATTGGTAATTTCTCCTTGAACTTTGACGGTCTGAAACCTTCCTTCCAGGTGCTTTTTAATTGAAAGGGTGAGCTGAGAAACCGAAAGAATGTCGTTTGCTTGCATTAGACCTCTTGTATAATTAAGGGTTCATCGCTTTTCTGAGGATTTTTGGCTTATTTTAAATTTCTTTATTGGGGGTAATATACGAATGTTGATATAACCCCCAATAAAGAAATTTAAAATGAGCTCAAAAAGCCCAGAAAATCGACAGAACCTTAACTATACAAGAGGTCTTTTGTCTCTTACATTAAAATAATCGTATGAAACCTATTATTGCTGCGAACTGGAAAATGCACAAGACCGGACGTGAGGTTGAAGATTTTTTTAAACAAATCATCCCTCATGTTCAAGGAACTATTTGGATTGCGCCCTCTGCAACAGCACTGCGACTGGCCGCTGAAAAAGCGCACGGAAGCTCGATTTGGGTCGGCGCTCAAAACATCTACTTTGAGCCCCAGGGAGCCTTTACTGGCGAGATTTCAGCAGCTCAGGTGGCCGACTGTGGAGCCAAGTTTGTGATCATCGGCCACTCGGAAAGACGACGTCTTTTTGGAGAAACCAACTCTTCCATTAAGAAAAAAATTCAAGCGGCAGAAAAATGGGGTCTCATCCCTCTTCTCTGCATTGGTGAAACACAGGACGAGCGAAAAAAAGGTCAAACAACGCAAGTTTTAAAGGTGCAGTTAACGGAGGTTTTAGAAGAAAATTTTAACGGTGTAATTGCCTATGAGCCTGTCTGGGCGATTGGAACAGGGCAAAGTGCGACGCCGGAGATGATTGAAGAGGCCCATACAACCTGCAAAGAAATTTTGAAACAAACGATCGGAAAAGAAAGGCCTGTCTTGTATGGCGGATCGGTGACGGCGGAGACCGCCCCCAAGCTGAAACAAACAAAAAATGTTGACGGCGCCCTTGTTGGTGGTGCATCCTTAGAGGCTCAGTCATTTATTTCAATTATGAGAGGGTTTAACCAATGACGTTTTTATTTTATCTAGCGATCTTTTTCTTCATGCTGCTCTGTGGGATTCTCTGTCTTGTTATCTTAATTCAAGAGAGTAAGAGTTTGGGACTCGGCGCTTCCTTTGGTGGTGACCCAGGAGAATCTCTCTTTGGAACCTCAACAGCCGATGTTCTCAAAAAGTTTACCGGTTGGCTTGTTGTTGCTTTTATGATCGCCTGTGTGTTGCTCTCCATCTGGTCTTCTTCCATCGGAGAAAACCGGATTGAAACTCTCCCACCAACAATTGAGGAATCTCAGGAGTGAAGCTCAAAGTTCACATTTACGGAGATCCTATTCTCCGCAAAAAAGGGGAACCTGTCCAAGAAATTACCGAAGAGATACGTCAGCTTGCCCAAGACATGGTCGAAACTATGGACGTCAGTAATGGAATCGGGATTGCCGCCCAGCAAGTGGGACATGCCATCAAGCTTTTTGTCTTAAGACGTTACATCGACGGCCCTGATGGGAAGTGGACTGTTTCCGAGCCCATCGTCTACATCAATCCTAAAATTGTGGCCCATTCCAAAGAGACGTGGGTGAGTGATGAGGGGTGTCTCTCGATTCCCAAAATCAATCTCCCTGTTGAAAGACCCGTCAAAATCAAAGTCGAGTACACACGCCTCGACGGCTCGCACGTTGTTGAAGAAATCGAAGGCATGAATGCCCGCGTGATCCTCCATGAAAACGATCACATCAACGGTGTCCTCTTCATTGACCGTGTCGAAGAGAAATACCTCCGCGATGTTCAAGAAGAGCTTCGAGCCCTCAAGAAAAAGAATAAATAGTTATTTTTTGCAATAGACGAGAAAAGTTCTCTCAAACGAGATCACCACGGTGCCGTCTTGATTTTTGCCGAGAGTTTCGACGGTCACGATCCCTTGTTTTTTGCGGGATTTTGAGGTGCGCTTGGCAACAATTTTAGACTCAGCATAAAGGGTGTCGCCGACAAAGACAGGGTGAGGAAGCTTGATTTTATCCCATCCCAGATTGGCCACTGCTTTTTGACTCGTACTATGAACACTCATACCAGTTACGATCGCAAGAGTGAGAGTGCTAACAACTAGAGGTTTTTTCCACTCAGTTTTCTTGCAGTATTCATAATCGAAATGGAGGGGAAGAGAGTTCATGGTCAGCAGCGTAAACCAGATATTGTCTGCATCAGTGATCGTTCGGCCGGGGCGGTGCTCAATCACATCACCTACCACAAAATCTTCGTAATACAGCCCTAGGTCTTCACGGTAGCGATGTTCTTTGATTTTCTGGTGCTGAGTGAGCTTATCCATGCGACCTCTTTTTTATTTTTTCTACTCGATCCAGGACTTGACGTGCTGAAAGAAGAATGGGTTCGTCGACCATTTTTCCATCGACCATGCAAGCCCCTCCACGACTCGATTCCATAGCACGGACAATTTTGAGCGCGTGCTCAATCGCCTGAGAAGAAGGAGAGAATCCGTTATTTATTTGTTTGACTTGGGAAGGATGGATCGCAAGTTTTCCTGCGAACCCAAAACGGACGCTTTTTTTGATCTCTTCGGAAAGCCCATCAGAATTTGCAATATCAAAATAGGGACCATCCAACGCATCGATTCCAGCTTCTGCCGCTGCTTGCACAAGCGTTGATCTTGCATGCGACATCGTTTCCCAGTCATGGGCGGCTCCTAGAGAGGCAGCATAATCCCCCACTCCAAAAGCTAAAGCGACAAGTCTGGGGCTGGAGAGGGCAATTTCTCTGGCAAGGGCCATTCCTTTGGGCGATTCGATAAACGCGATGAGTGGGATTTGGGGCAAAAGTTTATCAACGATTTCTGCAGGTGACTCCACTTTTGGTAAGATGAGAATGTCAGGCTTAATGTTCTTTTCTAGAAGCTCTTTTAAATCGGCACGGCCAAGAGCTGTTTTAAGAGGATTAATACGGAGTGCTCTCACAAAATGAGGATGTGCTTTTTTGGAAAAGTAGGGGGCTAGATGACGTCGAGCTTCTTCTTTCTGCGCAAGACCGACTCCATCTTCCATGTCGACAATGATTCCATCGGCGCCACATTCATAACTCTTTTCAAATCGTTCGGGATAAATAGCTGGTGTAAATAGGAGGCTTCGATAGAGAAACTTCATATGAAATGGTGCTCTTTGGCTTGGCGCGTCAGTTCATCACGGAATTTAGGATGGGCTATTTTAATGAGGGCTTTCGTCCGTTCTGTTGTTGAAAGGCCGGTAAGGCGGCACGCTCCATACTCTGTCACAATATAATCGACATCGAGACGTGTATCTGTCGTAATCGACGTCAGCCGAGGGACAATTTTAGACATCTTATCCCCTTTTGTCGCAGAATGTCCGGCTAGAATCGCTTTTCCACCTTTTGAAAGTTTAGCACCTCGCATAAAGTCGAGTTGACCCCCGACCCCGGAAAATTGGTGCTGAACAAATTCGGCGTTCACTTGTCCGTTAAAATCGATTTCAATGAACGAATTAACAGAGATCATATGATCATTTTGGGCAATCACATACGGGTCATTAATTTGAGAGACGGCGTAACATCCCATCGAAGGGTTATTGTGGATTGCCTGGTGAAGTGACCGGTCACCTGCAGCAAATGTGAAAGCTGTTTGGTGTCGATAAAGGTTTTTATACTGGTTGGTCACGATCCCTTTTCTCACGAGATCCAGCGCACCTTGCGTCAAGACTTCTGTATGGAGCCCAAGATCTTTATGATTATGAAGCGACTCACATACCGCGTTAGGGACACCACCAATTCCAAACTGAAGGGTGGCCCGATCCGGAATCATTTCCGCAATGGTTTGCCCAATCTTTCGGTCGAGTTCATCACCAGGCCTTGAAACATCTTCGAGCAGTGGAGCTGTGTGTTCGACGAGCGCATCGATTTCTGAAATATGCAAAAGGGTGTTGCCAGTGGTCCGCGGCATGTTTTCATTCACTTCAACAATGAGTGTTTTAGCGTTGCGTGCGACTTCTATTGCGTAGTCTCCATGAATTCCTAAGTTAAAATATCCAAACTCATCCATCGGAGCTACAGTGACTAAAAACGTGTCAATTCCAATGGTCTCTGATAACAGCTGTGGATATTGACTGAACGAGACAGGGACAAAGTTGATGTATTTTTTTCCTTGGGCAAACCCTTTACTTGCCAATTCGATTTCACCCCGCGTTAGCATCGAAGAGTAAGGGTGGATAAGATGCAATAGATCTTCTTGAAAGATGGTTTCAAGTGCGACAGGTCCGCACCGGAGATAGTAGGCCCGCAAATCTTTGATTGAGCCGTCGCGTGCTCTTTGAGCCAAAGCTGTCAGAAGTGCTGGAGGAGTCGCTGCCCGCATGCCAAACGAAATCGTGCCAGTGGCTGGCACAAGGGAGATGGCCTCTTTCGGACTCTTTTTTTTCTGTTGGTAGATAGCGTGCAGACCCATACTCGTGAAATAACGAGTGAGAGGCTTTTAATTCAAATAAAAAGTTTACTCTAGAAGCGAGCGTTCAATAGTTTGACAGAAGGGAAGACCCACTGGCGAGTCGATGGAGAATATTTGTAACCAAATTCGACTTGCCAGCGACCTGTGGGAAGAACGGCAAGTTTGAAGTCAGGGTCGTTTTTACGGCCTGTACCAATGTGGGACTCCAGATGCGCCGTCCAGAGAGGGGAGTGAAGGAGCTCGTCAATAGGTCGGGCTATATCGAGGATGTAGTTGTCGTAATCTGATTTTTTCCAGTCAAATTTACTACGGTGACGGAATTCAAATGTAAAGGCAGCGTTTTCATTGATCGTCCACGCAGATTTCATTCCATAACAGGCTTTTGTCTGTTCCATTCTATAGGATCCAAGAACTGCCCAGATTAGTTTTAGAAACAGGTTCATAAAAGCGCCTCTTCAAGGATTGCAGCAAGGGCAATACCTGGGATCTCCCTTCAGATTAGAATCATGCAGTGGTTTTTCTTCCACAAAAGAACAACAAGAGCAACTCCAGAGAGAGCTACGAGGCTCAAGAGTTGGATAGAGGCAGACTCTACACGGTCTCCCTGTCACTTTTCTGGAAGGACCCCAACCAGGAGAATGACAGGAAGGACAGAGACGCCCTAATTTTCTGAAGAGTCGAATACCCAGCTTAAGTAGATTGAAGGCTCTTGTCGGATTCATGTGGGCCCTCATGTCCGTTTGTATGAACGCATTTCCGTCCGCCGATTGGGTGCAACAGATCGAAATAGATTTTTTCAAAACATCAAAGGTTTGAATCCCTTTAAAGACAATGGTTTTATCTTCCCACACATTTGGCCGCACGATTAATCCATGGGAGGGAAAAAGGGCTCCTTTGAGAAACTCTGAATAATCTTGAGAGGTCGAAATAATTTGATACGCGTAATTTGTTTTAAGAAAGCGAGCCGATTCAAGGAGCTGAAAATTCCGTTTCTTATCGATAAAAACAATTGTTTCAACTGAAGAGTTAAAAAATGGAATAAGAGAGTCAGGCCCAAACGATCCTTCACTTGCTATTCCATACTCTTGTCCAGACTGCTCAAGACCTAAAAGACACTTTTTCAAAACCGTTTCTTTTTGGCTCCCCGGTCTTTCGATTTCTCCTGAAAATGTTCCCAAAAGATCTGTATTGAGGAGACCTCCCAGTCCCTGCAGAGATGCTCCTAAGATTTTTTTGCACGCACCCTGTAGATAAAATTCCTTTCGATGCATGGTGGCAAAAGCAATTCGTTCTCCTTGATAGAGGGAAGTCGATTTTTTCATAGGAGGATCAAATTAGCTAAGGTGAAGTAAAGAGGAATTCCAATCATAATATTGAAAGGGAAGGTAATTCCTAAAGAGAGAGGCAGATAGACTGCTTCCTTTGCTTCAGGTAGCGCGATACGCATTGCTGCAGGAACCGCAATGTAAGAAGCACTCGCTGTTAAAACAGAAACCATGGTTGCAGTTCCAACATCAAGCTGAAGCAGATAGCTGACAAAAAGACCGAAGAGTCCACTGGCCACAGGCATGTAGATTGCAAACAAATTCAGTTGCCAGGAGAAAAAGCGAAAATGTTGTCTGTGAAGTCCTACTCTCAGACCCATTCCGAACAAAAATAAGCACATAAGAGGCTTAAAGGAAGCGTGAAGTCCGTGAGTGATCTCCGTTTGACCCAGCCGGCCTAGTAGAGCCCCAAAGACCAGACCGAGTAAAATCATACCTATCGGATAGTTAAACAGAGCCTTCTTGATGACCTGACCTATTTCGATCGATTGATTCTTGCCGTAGATTTTACCAATCAAAAGACCTGAAATAATGGCGGGTATTTCCATCAGAGCCATGACTGCAATGAGATACTCTTGATACTTCACATTCAAACTCTCTAAGAAAGAGGCTCCCGTTACAAAAGTCATAACGCTGACGGAGCCGAAAGCAGCAGCAATGGCAGCAGCCGTTGATAGATCGATGCTTGTAGAGGTTCTTAAAAGATAGAACGAGATGAAAGGGTGTAGAAAACCCCATGCGACTAAAATCGACGTTAAAATCAGAAAGAAGTAAGCCGAAGAGGAAAACTGAAGTTGAAGCGGGCCTCCACCTTTGAGCCCAATTAAAAATAAAATTGAAAGTGGAAGAGCTTTGTTAAGAAAATTCGGAAGTTTTAAATCATTTTTAATAAAAGTTGCTCCAATTCCTAAAAGAAAGCAAAAAGCTGATGCGTTAATTACATTTTTGAATGTCAGATCAAAATAACTCATCTTTTTATCCTTATCTGCCTTTATTATTCAGGACTTTCCTTATATTAGTAAAATTAATATAATTCTCAGAAACGATGAGTTTTTCTCATGAATATAGATTTGTTAAAAAATTTTTTAGTTCTAGCAAAAACGAAAAATTTCACTAAGGCTGCAGAGAAGCTCTTTCGATCTCAGTCCGCGATTAGTCTCCAAGTGGCAAAACTTGAATCTCTCATCGGAAAACCGCTACTTCTCAGGGGTAAAAAAAATGTCTCGCTGACAGCTGCAGGAGAGCAGCTAGTGGCATACGCGGAGCAATTTTTGCAGCTCGAACAAGCGATGTTGAATCATTTTCAACAACCCCCTCTAACAGGTGAAGTTTCTTTCGGAACACCCGAAGACATCGCAACCGTTTATCTTCCACCGATTCTGGGAGACTTCCTTCAAGCCCATCCCGGAATTGAACTCCGTTTCAATTGTGAATATACATTAGATTTAATGAGAGGGTTCAATGAGGGACGTTATGACCTCGTGCTCATTAAGGAAGACCCTCAAAATCGACATCCAAGAAGCGAGGAGATTTGGAGAGAGCCTCTTGTATGGGTTTCAAGCAAAGATCGTCATTTTGAAGATCAGGTTCTCCCTCTGATTCTATCGCCACCACCTTGTGTTTACCGTGAGAGAGCCATTAGTGCCCTGAACCAGCGAGGTCTTCCTTGGAGAATCGTCTACTCGAGTACAAGCTTAACGGGAACGATAGCCGCTGTCAAAGCAGGCCTTGGAATGACGGTTTTACCGCTTAAAGTGGTCCCAAAAGAGTTTGCGATTTTGCATCATTTTCCCCTTTTACAAGATGCCCAAGTTTCTCTACTGCAGCAAGAAAACAGTTCTAGTGCGACCCGGACTCTTGCGGCCTATGTCAGGAATCATTTTAAGCTTTAAAACTTAGCATTCAGCAGTTTGACAGAAGGGAAGATCCACTGGCGCGTGGAAGGAGAATATTTGTAACCAAATTCGACTTGCCAGCGACCTGTCAGAAGAACGGCAAGTTTGACTTCGCAGGCATAATAGTCAGGGTCGTTTTTACGGCCTGTACCAATGTGGGACTCCAGATGCGCCGTCCAGAGAGGGGAGAGGCGGAACTGGAATTTTGTCAGATAGGTATTGCGACCATCCGAGAGAGGGGAGTGAAGGAGCTCGTCAATAGGACGTGCAATATCGAGGATGTAGTTGTCGTAATCTGATTTTCTCCAGTCAAATTTACTACGGTGACGGAATTCAAATGTAAAAGCAGCGTTTTCATTGATCGTCCAAGCAGAACGGAGATTGGTGCGGTCAAAAACATTTTCCTGAAAATTGTAAACGAGATCGGTTGAAATCAGCCATGAAGGGTATCTAAAATCACAAGTGGTATAGAGTTTAGGAACTCCGCGGCGGAAAGCAGTCGAACCTGCATAGATGTTGGTGTAGAGATCCACCGTCGCTTCTGGAAGAAGGGTTGTTCCAAAGGGATAAAACGTCTGTATCACACCGGGGCGGAAGAGGTTTTGTTTAGCAAGACCGTCATCAATCGAAAAGAAGTAGTGATGAGACGAGGGCGTGGTCGGCGACGTCAGCCCCCGCAGTTCTAAGTACGGTTCGATTTTATGAAGAAACGTCGGATACGTCTTGAAAAGGTTCGAGTTCAAACGAAACCCATACGAGCCGATCGCTTGACCAACCGCATGATCTTGGGGCGTATTACTGTAAAAGAGGCCGATAAAACCGGCCCATGGGGTCAGCCAGACCGGTCCCATGTCGAAACGTTTATAGAGTGTGTTACGAGTTTCAAAACGACCCGAGCGTGATGTTGGAAGATCGTCCGCGAGCCCTTGCGCGTAGATATAATTGAGGTAGCTTGCTGAAAATTGATTTTCAAAGATGATGCCGGACGTTCCTAGAGGGAACGGACGGATGCCCATGTTGACTAGAGGAAGTTGCTGGTTAATACTTTGGAATTGGTTGATCCGAGGTTGGAGCGTAAAACGAGATGTCGTGTTATCGGTCATGTGAGAGACCCACAAGATCGTTCGTTTTTGGGTACCGACTTCAAAGTCATCGTCTTTAAAGTCTTGCGGCATTTTATCGTCGCTCATTTTGTCGTAACTTAAATGGAGCTTTGTCCGCTCATCTCGCCAAGAGGTGTTAACAAGCCCTTGGAAACGGTACCGTTTGTTGTTCGACTGATCGGCAATCGTTTTGTCGTGGGCGACGTAGTTTTTTGTTTGGAAACGGGTGATTTTATCTAGTGATTGGTAGTCGGTTTCAATGGCCGCTCCGGGACCTCTTTTAAAGCGGTAATCAAGACGCCCAAAAAGACTAAACGTTTCTGTGGAGTAGAGCTCATACCGCATCGAGATTTTCTGTTTCAAAATCTGATCCCATACGAACTTGTAACGAATCGGCGGCTCTTTTAAAAGTTTGAGGTCAAATTTAAAAGAGGGGATCCAAAAGATCGGGATATTGAAAAACCGAACTTTGATATTGCGCGCTTTAAGAAGGCTTTCATCATCGACATCGATTTTAGACGAGTGGATTTGCCACCAAGCATCTTGACTTTCAACGGTTGTTAAGTAGGCGTGTGTAACCCAAAAGCTTCCATCAGGAAGAAGTTCAATCTCATCACCACCAACAAACCAGTAATCGGTCGATGTTCGGCCTTTTGTCATGACCCCCGTTTTATTCTCGAGATCGTAATCGAGTTTTTCACCGACAAAAATTTTCCCTTGATATTCGAGCAAGAGGTTGCCCTCGGCATGGACTTTCTTAATTTGAATGCCGTTTTCCGTTTTGTGGGTGTAGGAGATATGTTGCGCTTGAATCCGGATGCCAGGCCCTGAAATCACCCCCCCTTCATTCGAAGAAATAGTCCCACCTGAAAAGAGAGGATTTTTAAGCTGCACGTCATATTCTTCAGCCAAAAGGGGAGCGGCAAATAGAGCCAGCGAAGTTAAAAGGAGCTTTAAGCGCATCTCAGAAGAATACTTTATTGGAGCGTACGGATCAAGAGTCCTGCAAGGGCATACCGATTTTTGGGGTGACCGGTGCGGATCCCTTGAAGAATAATTTCAATCCCTTGCTCGTTGTGTTCTTCCGAAAGGGCTTCATAACATTCGAGCAGCAGGCGGGTGCTTTCTTCGGGGGTGAGCTCGTAGGTTGAAAGAGTATTTTTAGCATTCCAGGGGACTGCGGGGCGGAACTTGATCATTTCCATTTTTTGAGCCTCGGCAATCCAGGTTTTTAAACGACGCTCATAGGGACCGTCCTCTTTCAATCGGAAGAGAGAGAGGTTGCAATACATCCGGATGAGAGGAGCCCCTGCGAATTCGGCATGCTTTCTGAGGAGACGTAGAGCGGACGGTGTTGCATGGTTTTCGAGGAGCTGGACGAGGACGGGAACGAGTTCGAGTTGTTTGTATTCAAAAACGCGCGAAGCAATCGCGATAAAATCTTCTTCAGGGAGTTCAAGGGCTGCAGCGAGCATTCTTTCACGGAGTTGGAGGGTGATCCCCGAAAGATCCATTGCGAGTTGTTTCTGGTGTTGTCTGAGTGAAGGAATTGCTTTCCAAGCAAGCAGAGAGTGGCCGACCGAACTCGACGGTTGAAATCCTAAATCTTTTGAGTCATGGAGCAAAAATTCGTAGAGAGTTTTTAAACAGCGTGGATCTCTGCGGAAGAGAAGAGAGAGTGTGGCATTGAGCCGGACATGGATATGGGGGCTTTCTAAATGTTCTGCAAGGATTTCCTCACCGCCGGGGAGTTCACCGAGAAGCGCGATTGCAAAGAGATCATCAGTTTTTGCCAGATCAAAAATAGGGAGCAGCGCTTTTGTGTCGCCTAGCAGATAAAGAGAGCGGAGTGCTGCAAGCTTGACGGAGGAGTAGGAGCTTTTCGTGAGTTTCTCAAGTTTAGGAATTGATGGAGAATCTTTGAGCATCCCAAGAGCTGTCGCAGCCGCTTCCTGCTCATCCGGATTGTTATGGGTTGCATGGGCCCTAATACGTGGCAGAAGATCATCTCTTCCAAAACGAGCTGCATTTAAGATCGATTCAACCCTTGTCATGGCCATTGGGTCTTCCATCAGTTTCTTGAGCATTTCAATTGCCTCATGCGTGCCCACAAGAGCAAAAAATTGAGGAAAGTAAAACCAATATTCTTGAGGAATTTTATACATGAGTGCTTCTAAATGGCCCGTTGCTTTACGGTGCTTTCTCTCAGCCAGATGGTAGCCAGCTTCCATCCGCACCATGAGGAAAGGTGACGCCATCGCCTTGGTGAGGAGCTCATCGCCATAATCGTCATGGAGGCGTGCCAGCATCTGAAGGGAAGCAAGCTGAGTCTCGATATTCTGACTTTTGATCCCTTGTTCCAAAATGTCAAGCGACGAATTGAGGCTCGCCACCGAAGTACCGTAGAGACTGGAGAGTTGTGTCGTGAGATCGGAGCTCTTAATGCCGTGCTGCAAAATAATGCTGCACATTTGAACGAGAATTTCGAAGTCATGTCGTCCAATCTCTTGTTTATAAGTGTCATAGAGATCGAGCGCGCCGTCGATTTCTTTCGATTGCATGAGGTAAGTGACATGCTCTTTTTCTAAGCCGCAAAGAGATCCACACAAGATTAAGAGACTTAAGGCGCTTTGACGAAATCCCATAGATCAATCCCCACTTTAAGCAGGAGCTCCCGGGTCGTATTGATCGGTAGCCCTAGGACATTGTCATAACACCCTTCCAGTCTGGAAACAACCAAAATCCCATTTTTCTCAATGGTGTAACCACCCGCTTTGTTAAGAGAGTAGATGGTGGAATGAAACTTGCGGATTTGCTCAGAGGTGAGAGTGTTGACTAATATTTTGGTTTCTTCAAACGCCGAGTGAGAAATAGGGCCTCTGGAGACGGTCACACCTGTGAAAACCGACTGCCAGTTTCCACTAAACTCTTTCATGAATGAAAACGCCTCTTCTTCATTGGCAGGCTTGTTATACAACTTTCCATTGCAATAGACAACGCTGTCGGCCGTTAAGATCACTTCGGTGGGATATTTTTTCTGGAGCACTTCATTCTTCTTTTGAGAGAGAAGGAGGGCATGCTCGCCGGGGTTTCCTGCAAAAGGAATCGACTCCTCATCGAAATCCGACGGAACCACAGAATAGGGAATTGAAAAATACCCTAAAATTTCACGCCGCTTGGGGGATTGAGATCCTAAGATAATCACTTGGTCTATACCAACCTTATAGTTAAAATGACATTTAAACAGCAGCAAAAATCTCTGCGTCTCAACGACCACAAAGCGCGCTGTATTAATGCAATACAGCTAGCTTTTTGATCTTTGAACCCCAGGGTTTTGGCACTGTTGAAATGTCGTTTTACCTATGCGGTTTGGTATTGCTCTTTTTAGGGGCAGCTCCTTGAAACTCGGGGTAATCAACCCAAATCGGTGAGCTCCACGCAATGTGACCATCTGCTTGCGTCACGCGCAGGTAGTAGAAAACAAACGGAGATTTTCCTTCTCCACCTGGAAGAACAACTTTGGAAAGATGTTCCATATCGTCGTAGGCAAAGTCGGTAAAATAGCTTTTGGTATTAAATGTTTTGAGCACTTCACCGTTGCGTATGAGAGCGATTTCTTTAATCGCGGTTGTTCCTGCCACATACACAGTGACGTGTCGATTAATAACAAGACCTGGCTTCACTTTGGTACTCAGCTCAGAACCCATCGGGGCTCCTGCAATATGAAGACCTACAATGATGCGCGCTCCAGTCGTTGCATAGCACGACCGTGTTTGAAGGGCCGCTGCCAGCGATTCACGCGTGTGCTCTGCCGCCAAAATAGCCGTTAGACCTGGAGAGTATTGCGCTTGGTTTTCTTCGAAAAACTTCTCATAGATGCCGCGATCATCGAGTCCACCCGCAACAAAGCCAAAACGTTTGTTGTTTCTAAGAGCTTTCACAACAGAGCCGACGTCTGTCTCCTGGACTCCTTTTTTGGAGGAACACTTGATGGGGCGTAAATTCCCTTCTTTTGCGGTGCACTCCGACGATCCCCAGGCGTTGTAGATTTCAACAACTTTATCCATCTCTGGATCAAAACTCGAAAAGTCGGTTTCGAACCCTTTTGCCATCGGCATGAGGGTGACGGCCAGCGCTTCTTTCGGACTGAGCGATCGGTAAACTTTCGACAAGACATTGCTTTTAGCGTCTTTGTGCCGAAGCAGAGGCTTTTGATCCTTTGTATAAACAATTTGACGGAGTCCCTCTTCAGCAGGATATTGGAATCCTAAAAATGTGGTGAACCGTTGATCTTCGTTGAATTCGGCAACTTGTGCAGAGATCAGTTTCCACTCTTCATTGGAAGTCTCTTCTGCGCTCTCAAAAGGGGAGACGCCAAAAAACTGGAGTGCTTTTTCATCTCTAAATTCACGTAGACATGTTTCAATACTTTCACCGGAATCATTTTTCTCTGATTCTCCGTGGAGAAGACCCCAACATAAAATGGATGCCGACTCTGAAAGACACTTAATCGGCGAGGAATAGAATTTGTCACCTGTTTTCAAGTTAAGAAGTTGGATTTTATAAACCCCCGCCTCGTTAAAATAGAGATTCGGGAGGTTAATAAAACCGGTTTCGGGGATAAACAGTTTCCAGTTGAGGTTTTCACGCTGATTTTCATACGAAAGCTCGATCAAACTTCCTTCGGGCGCGTAATTGGTTAAATTTCCATACTCATCTTCAAAACGGACCAGCACATCAAACCGCTTATTTTTCGCTACAAGCGACGGAGCCAAAATACGGATGTTACTTAAAACATTGCCGCGGATATCTATGTGAAACGTCTCTTCTTCCTTAAAGTCGTTTTTCCCTCGGGGGTCGATGTAGAGGTGGAAAGGTCTGCGCCGTTGGACATTCAGCTGGACGCGTGATCCGTTACCTGCGCCTTTCAGCGGTGATCCCATGAAAATCGTCAGTGCTTCTCCCGCTTTCACTTCACTCGGAAGGACAAATTCATAAAGTTTTGAGATTTTATCACCTTTCTCGATAACCTTGGCGCCAATCCCTTTCCCATTGGGGAGCTGTGCCCAAATAAGGTTCTTTTTATCTTTCGGATTGGTTTGCGGCAGGACCCAGTCGATTGGACGACCTTTGGTTGCTAAATCAAATCTGAGCTTGGCTCCCTTTGGAAGGTTCACAGCAGGGGTGTAGATAAACTGAAAATTCCCTGTTTCTCCAGCAAAACAACTCGCAGGTTCACAAACACAAATGGATCGACGCATAGATGTATTACCTCAAATTTGGTCGATTTTGCCTGAAAGATTCTTTCTCTTGCAATGTTAAACCGTTGAAACTTAAGTCAATTAAAAATTTTAATCTATTGGATTAAACGATAAAGAAGAGTATAATATTTGCATTATGTTTCTATTTTTAAGACGGTTTCTAGCACGCCTTTTTGACTACGGTTTGTTCTATTTTATAACCGTATTTATCTCGCTCATTCTTCCAATGGAAATAGAGAGTCAATTTTTTCTTTTATGGGCGCTTGTGGTCCCCTTTTTCTGGGCTCCTTTCGAGGCTATTTTTCTTTATGCCTTGCAAACGACCCCTGGAAAAAAAATATTTGGATTGTCGCTTCCTCTTCTATCCTGGAGTGAGAGTTTTAAACGGGCTTTTTTCTTCAAAAGAACAAAAGACCTGAAAGTCAAATCGATTGGAATTAAGAGGTACCTCTTAGCCCTGATGCTTGCTAGTTCGGCAGGTAGCGCTCTCTTTTTAGGGGAAGATATTTCCAATGCTGCTGTCCATTATGAGCAAACAATAACAGGTACGGGATGGGTTCAATACATCTCCGACAATGGTAAATTTCAAGTTCAATTCCCCAAAAAACCTGTGGAACAAGAGCCTAAACAATTTGAAGTTCCGAATGGCGCACCGCTTGAAATGAGTGAATTTAAAGCCCATAAAGAAGCTGAGTTTTCAGTCAGCTATCTCGACCTCCCAAAGAAGTGGAAATTGTTCAGCTCGAACACTCTCTTAAAAGGTGCGATGAAAGTCGTCCATGAGCACATGCCAGAGGCTGAAATCGTCGACAAAAAGATCGTTAAACACAAAAATTATCCGGCGATGGATTTCAAAATGAAAGAAGGGGATAAAGAGATCGAAGGGCGTCTTATTCTCGTTGGTAACACACTCTACAAGCTTTGGGTGGTTTATACTCCTGAAACCCCTAGAGAGCTGCAGCACGAAATTTTCTTAAACTCCTTTGAGATTAATTAAATATTTAATTAAGATTTCCTCCACGTAATAAGAGGAGGAACTATGTCGATACGGTGCGATGTGAGAGAGGGTAGCATTTTACTTCCCAGACCCTTACATGAACTGCAAAATTATATCACCCATTTCCATATTCCAGACTTGTTCGTTCTTGCCCGCGCAGTCAAAGTTTGTGCTCTTGCGATTTTTCGCTGGCACTTTTATGACACCGATTCAGTACTTCTTGCCAGTACAACAGGTTATATTCATCAGTTAGATGGAGAAATAGATTCGTTACACCGCATCCCCAGCTCTCGGCCCTACATTATTGCGAGTGGAACGGTCTTTTCTCCCAGAGAAAATCTGTTCTACAATAAGATTGCATTTTCGGAAGTTAAAAAACTGAATTTCTTATCTCTTACAAATGTGGTGAGTTACTTAGGGACTTTTAATCCAGAATTCAATAAAGGGACACTCCCGTGGAATCATCCGAATTATGTGTGTGTTAGCTGAAGGTTTCGTGGCCGATTGCAAACCCTTGGATGAGTGCGCCGATCTTTAATGGGGGGAGTCCGCTGTAACGACGCCGTGCCAGAAGGAGCATCGAGCCCATCACGAGCTCATAACCTACAATCGTAAGCTTTCCTAAGAGATCACTTTTCACAAAGGTTTTGAGTTCGGAGGTTTCAGCAAGACGTAATTGAGGGAGAAGAGGGTGGCGCAGCGCGACATTGACTAAAGTTGCATAGTCCATTAACTGACCCTGATAGGCCCATTGAGGGAAAGGAACTCGACTCAAACCACCTAAAAAGATTCCATACAAACCCAAAATAGGATTTTGGAGAAAAGGGGCCAGGGTGATGAAAAGGATTGTCACACGGTAGGCAATTCTCTCAAACAGTTCTTCAGTGGGTGCTGGAGTAGAAAAGTTGGTCGAAAGCACTTGATAGATGCGTAGTCTGAAAGAAGCTTTATGGCTGAGATAGGCTTGAAGTTTCTCAAAAACCGTGTCGGGAATGGCATAATCGTAGGAATCTCCATGAATCGTTGCCTTCTCTTGTAAAAAAGGAGTTCGATTCCCCTCCATCACCTTATCGATGAACAACTGCATCGTACCGATGCCATGGTCATCCAGAAGCTGGTATAAATGACCGAGCTTTGTTGCCTCCGTTTCCCCCTCAGGCCTTAGAGCTTGAACAAGCTTGGGATAGCCGATCGTTGGAGAGGATAAGAGGAAAAAATGAGCAGGGGAGTCGGACTCGTCAAACGGAGATTGACCGACACGGCTAGCTGAAACAACTCTCTCATGTTCTAAAAGAAATGGTTCAATAACATCATGCCGGAATCTAATAAGAGCTGCTGCTTCCTTTGGAAGGTAAAGACGCACCTCCGCTAAGAGATAAGAAAAATCTTTCTGAAGTTGCTGCAGAGCTTCTGTTGAAAAATTAGGAGATGTAATTTGAGAACTAAAACCGGTGATTCTTGTATTCAATGAACTTTTTAAGAGCTCTCTTTTATGGGAGATAAAATTTATAAATTCAGGATGGAGTGATGGTGTTATATCTGTAACAAGTTCTTGGAATTGCAGGATTTCTTCCACAAGCCGAATCTGAGACTGGGAAGATAAAAAAGAGAGCTTATGTAAGCATCTGAATTGAAGATAGGCAATCTCTTCCTCTTCACTGATTTCGTGCCATGTTTTAAACTCTTCAAACTCTTGTTTCCACAGTTTTTCCCGCTCTGATTCAGGGAGTAAGGGGAATGTCTCTGCCTGAACATGGTGGCCATAGTGGTGCGCCGACGATGGAAAAAGGAGCGTTGAAAATCGGATAAGGCGATCTATCAGCCAAGTCGAGGTTTGTGAATGATCTAATGCTAGAAACGGCTCAATCTCTTTCCACTCTTTTTGCTCAGAGAGATGGAGTCCTTTTAAGTAAATCGTACGAATGTGCGGGGTCATGAAGGTCGTCGAGATCAAGATGAGACCCACTTTTAAGAAAATAAGGCCGAGCTCCTGATGGCTAATCGACGTCGCAGTCCAGTGAGCCGCATGAATCACTGCTGCTGCGAGCGCTGCACTCATCACCAAGCAGGCGGTGACCATCCATCTCTGAATCGAGGAGCGATTTTGTTTTTCTAAAAGCGCCTGATCGAATTGAATCACATTATACAAGGTGTAGGCACAGGCTCCCGGATAAAATAACTTGGGTGTGTAGTGACTCGTTAACAGCATGGCTGCAGTGGTAACTGTCCAAGAGACCGAATAGTGAAAAGGAGAAATGCTACTCATAGACATAAGAGCCCAGCGGATCTGAATGGCTCTGCGACAACTGTGTTAACTCTTTAACCCAGAATTTGAGAGAGATCGCGAATTGTCGATCGAGGATCGGATAGCGACACGTCATTTCAGGATGCTCGACATACCCTCTTTTCTGCCAAAATGTTTCAAGGTTGGTTTGGTCGGGAGTACGGTGCATCCCTTTAGGAGGAATGCTGGAAGTGAAACAGATTTTGGTGAAACGCTTTAGATGACGAACATGCTCTTCACGGAGGTCAAAGAAGTGGTGCGCAATGCCTCGACTCCGATACGGTTTTAAAAGGGCAGAGAAACCGAAGTAATAATACTCTTCCACCGGCAGTCCACGTTTGATAAACGGCTCCTGAAATCCTGGGAGCTCTTCGGCAAGAGGCATTCCAGTGGAGCTTCCAATAATTTTGGGTCCGTCAAAGACGAGTATTGCAATCGCGTCTTTGCACATGCTGATATGTTTAAGGTATTTGAGATCTGTTTCAATACCTCCCAGTTGCAAATACGGAATTTCACTTAGAACTTGTCCACGCACTTTTGCAATGCTTTGGATGTAGGTCTTGATTCCTGGACCTATCAGTGTTCTGATTTTGATATCTGAAGCCATCTATTCCTCAAAATGGTTCATTCAATTACACTTGGGTTTTGACTCTATCACGAAACAGGCAATGCGTCAAAAAAAAAGGATAAGTTATGGCGAAGCTCTACTTTAGATACGGAACAGTTGGCAGTGCAAAAACACTTAACCTTTTGGCCGTTGCTCACAACTATCGTCAGCAAGGAAAGCAAGTCTTACTCTTGAAACCAGAACTCGATACCCGTTTTGGGAAAGATCAAATTCAATCGCGGGCAGGACTCCAAATGCAGGCAGATATTTTGGTGGGACAAGAAACAAATCTTCTCGATCAAAACTACGTCAATGTTAGCTGTATTTTAGTCGATGAAGTTCAATTTTTCTCAATGGAACACGTCGATCAACTCCGTGAAATTTCTCTCACCAAAGAGATCCCCGTGATCTGCTATGGACTGAGAACCGATTTTCGCACCAAACTTTTTCCTGGCTCTCTGCGCCTCATGGAAGTTGCAGACTCCATCGATGAAGTGAAAGCGACGTGTTTTTTCTGTAATAAGAAGTCGATTGTGAATATCAAACATGTCAATGGAAAAGCAACACTGGATGGTCCGACGGTCCAGTTAGGAACTGAAGAGAGATATCTTCCCGCCTGCTACCACTGTTATCGAACTCAACTGGAAGAGGCTGGTCAGATTAGGTCTTCTGCAATGGCTTTGCGATAACTGTCCATCAGCTGAACCATGTAATGAAGATTATGAATGGTTGTCAGTGTCAAAGCCGTGATTTCGCGAGCCTTGAAAAGGTGACTTAAGTAGGCGACGGAAAAATGGGCACATGTTGAGCAGGTGCACTCAGAATCAATAGGTCTAAATTGAGTGGCGCATTCACCACGTGTCAAATTAAGGGGGCCCTCTTTCCGAAAAGCAACCCCATGACGTGCTGCCTTCGTCGGATATGAACTATCAAACGTATCAATGCCAAGTGGAACACACGCTTCAATCGAAGGAAGGTCCCCAATCCCTAAAAGGTGGTTCGGCCGGTCCTCTGGAAGACGGGGGAGTAGGTTCCCAAGCATCTCAATCATCTCGCTCTTATTCTTTCCAACGCTTCCCCCAATCGCATACCCATCAAATGGAAGCGCCGATAGAAACTCACAACTTTTTCGCCGCAGCTCTGGATCAACGCCTCCATGGATCACCGCATACATCGCTTGATCTTTACGATCTTTTAAATGAGCTTCCAGCGACCTTTTTTCCCAACGGTGGGTCCGTTCCAGTGACTCAACCAGAGCCTCTCGTCCAATATGGTAGGGAGGGAGTTCATCAAAAGGAATGATGATATCGGCTCCCAAGTTCTTTTGTGCTTCAATGGAACTCTCAGGCGTCAGCAGTACCTTTTTACCATCTCGATACGATCTAAAAAGGACCCCTTCTTCCGTAATTTTTAAGACCGACCCATCGGTCTTCTTTGTACCACGACTTTTAAGTTCATTGGCGACAGAACCGTACGCAAGACTGAATACCTGAAATCCTCCTGAGTCCGTGATAATCGGCAGCTTCCGATTAATAAAAGAATGAATCCCTCCTGCATCCCTAACGACGTCTGTTCCCGGTTGCAGCAACAGGTGATAGGTGTTACAAAACATCAGCTGAAGACCAATCTCTTGCACGGTCTTATTGTCTAAAGATTTAAGAGTACCGTTGGTTCCAACCGCCACAAAATTCGGCGTGTCGATCACTCCATGCGGCGTATGAATCTTCCCGACACGTGCCCGCGATTTCTTAGACTGGTGGAGAATTTCAAATTTCACGAAGCCTCTCTTCTCGCCAAATGAGGGCCATGAGGCCGATCACGGTGCATTTGACGGCAAAGCTCATCCAGAAAATTGAGACCCAATCGTGGGCGACACCATAGAGTCCCAGCAAAGTAAAGAGAAGCGTGTCAAATCCTTGCGAAATCACCAGAGAAATAGCCGACCGTATTTTCCACGACGATTGAGGGAGTAGATTCAAGATCTTACCAAACAAATAAAGGTCGAGCCTTTGGACACAGTAAAACGTAGCAAGAGAGGCTGCCAGAAGCCGGGGTGCCACTCCAAGTAAAGCGGCATAGTGGCTGTGTCCTGTGTCATACGAGCTAGGCACAAAGAGGAGATGGACCTGCGCAAAGAGGGCAAAAATGAGCATCGCCGAAAAAGAGAGGACAATAGTTTTTTGAGCACTCTCTCTCCCATGCCGTTGCTGGAGAAGGTTCAAACACATCAGATGACCGATCACATAGGCGTCGCTACAGGTGACTGTCCACCCCAAGATATTGATCTGTTTCAAAACGAAGAAATTTGCAAAGACAGCCAGCAGGACCGCCAGCGTAATAATGGCCTCTTTCCCAAGCCATCTGGCTCCCATAACAGAAGCGACAACGGCTCCCACCTGAATGATAAAGAAGAGTTCATTCATACGGAGGTTTCTCTAAGGGCGCGTAAGGGGATAGTGAACGGACATATCCCTCACAGGCCGACTGCAACTGAAGATTCTTTTTATGATCGGAGATCGGATTGATGCGGTTGTAGAGATATAAGACCTCTTTAATATGACGGACATGAGACCGCGCCATTTCAAGCAGAGGGATAAGGAGAGCGACATCTCCTGCCATCGGTAGAAATGCTCCCTCTCTTTTCAAATGCTCCACATCGATCTTTTTGAAGAGGCCCGCATAAAAAGTTTGAAGGTGGGTCGAGACCCATTTGTATTTTCTAAAACTTCCACCCCGAATCACCGACGACGGAAGCTCTTCACACAGTTTGGGATTTTGTTCATAGCTTGGATAATCTAAGTAGTTTCCATACGTCATCCACACGTTGCGATCGGCATAGATTTTGTTGAGCTTTTTTAAGACAAAAGGATGGGCTAAAAAGTCATCCCCATCAACACGGACAATAATCTCATGGTCTCCGCAGCTTTGAATCGCCTCATACAAATTCTGTACGGAGCCGACATTCTTCTCTCGATGGATGAGCGTCACCCGTCCCTTTAGAGGGGAGTCACTCACGATCGCTTCCACTTTCTCAAAGGTTCGATCCGTCGACGCATCATCTAAATAAATCACTCGGAAATTGTGATACTCTTGCCCCAGAATAGAGAGGATATTTTGCTGACAATATTTTTCATTATTGTAAGAGGGAATAACGATGACAAACGGCTTCTCAGGGATTTTCCCAAGCCGAGGCTTTTTTTCTCCCTTATTAAGCCACAGCAAGAGGAAAGGGATCAGGACCGCACTCCATAAGACAAATAGACGAATTAATTTTTTACTCATAATGGTAACTTTGGTATACAAGAATAACGTGCCAAGAGGCTTTGGATCAAATATAAAGGATAGGTTTTATGCAGCTAGCCGATGTTATCAACTATTACACCTCCCTCTTTGTCGTTTGTAGCCCGATTTCAGCCCTGCCGGCCCTTATTAACCTCTCGTATGGCCGCACTGTGGAAGAAAAGAAAAAAATTGCTATTACCGCCAGCATCGCAGTAGCAATTATTTTAACCGTAGTGACGTGGATTGGACTGCCGTTCTTAAATGCCTTCGGCATTAAAGTTCCTGCCTTTCAGATTGCAGGGGGATTTGTTCTAGTCTTGATCGCCCTTTCGATGCTGAATGCTCAGCCGAGCCGCATTCAACAAACCTCCGAAGACCAGGCCGAAGCGTTCCGTAAAGCCTCGATTGCTGTTGTTCCTCTAGCCATGCCGATTATGGCAGGTCCCGGTGCCATCACAACCGTCATTGTGGCAGCCTCCACCTGGACAGGGATTGTCGATCATATTCTCCTCTCCATTTGTGCCGCACTTGTTGCTCTAACCACTGGCTCCGTACTCTACTTTGCAAGTCACATCGAACGTATTCTGAAACACACAGGCATCAACATCGTCACCAGAATTGGAGGCCTGATTCTAGCCTCCATGGCTGTTCAATCGATCGCCAACGGCCTCCACGGCCTCATGCAGATCTATAAGATCTAGCTTTTACTTTTATTCATTTTGATCAAGGAATGAGACTCGTTTGTCTGCAGGAGTACCCTCAGAAGGTTTTTTAAACGGAGAACTTGTGGCAGATTGGCTGCGAGAACTTGTGGCAGATTGGCTGCGAGATGTATTGTTTGTATTCACCTTCCTCATATTTAATAATATACTAGTGATTGCCGATGTCTGAGGAGATTGACCTGTATCACGTTGGGTCAGTTCTGTAAATTGACGCTCGAGTTCTTCAGTATACCTTTGGAAGAGAGACGAGGCGATCTCATTTTCTGCAATAACGCCTTCAAGAGCTTCAATCCGTTGCTGGGCATGCTTCAGATCTTCAGTTGCGTCTTTTAGGTCCCTCTCTAGGCGTTTGACTTTTGTTTCCAGAGGAACCTGGCCCATTTCCACACTGGTAGGAACAGTTTGTTCACTCGATTTTAGTTGCCTTTGAAGCTGCCCAACTTCTTTCTGCTTTAATAGGCAATGTTGGAAGATTGCCTCAATTTGTCTTGTAATTCGTTGTTCGGGAGTTTCTTGGTCTTGAACAGAGATTCCTCGGGTCTCGCTCTCTGGAAGCTGCAGCTGACGGCAAATTTGGTCTAGTTTTTGCGCTACTGCCTGAAGGTTCGTACCGTAATCTACTCTTTCTCGGAGTAAAGGAGCTCTTTCGACATCTTGGGGTTGCTGTGCAGCTCGTTGGTGTTGGGATGAACGAATGATTGCAAAAGTAGATACTGCGAAGGCGAGTGTAATACCCGCGACTCCTGTCCACCCTTGGCTACTCGCCCCTTGTGTGACCATTTGGTAGGCTTGACCACCTCCGAATCCAAAACTGGCTAAAATTCCGACGCCATAGGTAATGTTATCACAAATGTAACTAGGCGGGTTTGATACTGGTCTTGATGACATACTTAATCCTGGGTTTATTTTTATTAAGGGGTAAAACTAATAAGAGAAGCTATGAAAGAGCCAAGGCTTCTAGCTAAGCTAAAAGCCTTGGATAAAGATTGTTTATGACCTATTCATCTGTTTAGCTGTTCTACTTCTTCTCATTCTTGCTGCTCTTTCCTCCCGGCGATTGTGTGGAAGCATCACCTCTCGCAGCGGGTGTTTGTTCCAGAGTAGCAATTTTTTGCTGAAGGCGTCTCACTTCGTCTTCAAGACGATCAGCTTTTTCTTTCTCTTTTTTGTATTGTTGATCTTTTCGGTCTTTTTGTGCTGTCACGTCCTCGAGGCTACTTTGTAACCTGTCCGCTCTTTTGCCGTTTGAATCTGCTAAAGATGATTGTGTTTCAGCCTGTTGTTGTAGATTAGTTACATACTGCCAGAAAGTATAGTGTGTACTTGACTTAGCAACTTTTAATTCTTTCAGCTTGTCGAAGTCTCCTCTGAAAAGGCTAAGAAACTCTTGATAGGATAAGATCAAATCCCTTAGGTCTGACACTGGTTTAGATTTTGATCCTCTGTGCGTTCCAGCAGTGACTGCATCAGGCCTCTCAATCATAGCATACAACAGTGCTGCTTCCTCTAGTTGAGGTCTCTGAGCATCGAGCTCGGCTCTTAACTGCATAGGCACTTTTTCGGCTTCTTTAGCTTGTTCCCGAAATGTCTCTATTAATCTCTTTGCAATGATGACCTCTGCAGCAACTTTTTCCTTTGCCGATGTCAAATCTCTGACTTGCTCTTCCAGCGCTCGAGTTACTTCTAAGTGCTGCTGCTCAAGAAGCTGACGTGCTTCACTATTTTCTCTTGTTAACTGCTCAAGCTTTTTTACTGTGTCGTTTTTCTCAGGATCACGAGCATCTTGTAACGCAAGCTCAAATTCTTTTTGTTTGTCTTGGAGCACGCGTTCATGTTGGGCTGTCAATTCATCAATAGACTTTCTAGCTCCTTCCAGACTCTCTAAAGCATTATCAGTTCTTTCATTAGCTTTACGAAGAGCTTCTTCGTGAGCCTCTGTAAGTTGTGTAACTACCCGTTTATGTTCTGTAGTCAATTGTTCTACTCTTTCATCTGATCCGTTCAAAGCAGGATTTTTCGCATCAGCTAATGCACTTCTATGTTGCTCGGCTAGTTGATCGAGCTGTTTTTGAAATCTGGTACGGAGCTCTTCGATCTCAAGACCAGCTTGTTCTAGTCGCTCGCTTGTTGCAGTATATTGTCTCTTTAATTCTAGGTAGGGCTCACTCAGTGTTGGATCTTTGGTAGCCCCAACTTCTTGGAAAATTTGATGTATGATCGTTTGAGTCGCAGCCAGTTGGGCGTTAACACCTATGCCAGGTTTGTTTAAAGCCTGTTGAACTGCAGCGGCAGTATCAACGGCGCTTCTTTGGAGATTAGCTTCTTGAGCTTGTAACCTACCAACCGTTACTAAGAGTCTTTGCTGATCTTGAGTTAATTGCTTAACCGCTCTTTCTCTGAGTTGGATTTCAGTGGGTTGTGGAACCATTGCACCATACATGGTCTCACGGGCCAAAAGACCGAAGACAGCTGTCCAAAAAACACGTGCGACGTTGTAGAGAGAACGGGTTGCGTTAAAAATTCCACAGACACCTTCTGAGACACCATCCGAGAAGTTTCCTTGGAAGAAGGTGACGCTTCCTTTGAGAATACCATTGAGAGGATTGCCGATAATCATGATGGAAGAGGCGGCGATGGCTGGAATCGCTTGCCAGACTGCAACGAAGCGGTTGGAGTTTTGTCCCGCATTCACGAAATTAGCAGTCGCTTCTCGCTCCAAATTGGATGGTTGTACTTCAAATCGTTGGAACAATGTCGGAGAACTAATAGGTGGTAGGGGAGCTGCCATGATAACCTCGCTTCAGTTTAAAATTGTGATTTGGTTTTTGCCTCTTTCAGCATAGGAGTCAAAAACTTGGCAATGATTTTAAATCTGATAAATAAAATTATGCAAGCAAAATTAACGTGGAGCTTGAACTGCTGCAGTGGAAAGAGGTGTTGGAGGAGGTAGGACAGGGACGAATTGAGGTTGGAGCACAATGTCATTGCTCGAAAGTTTTAATACGATAGCGCCAAAATTGACTTGCCAGTCAGGACAGATTTCCTCGAACGTTTTTGGAAGGATTTCGTTGAGAACTTTGTAAAACACATACGATTCAAATAGCTGAGACCGTTGCTCGTCTGTGAGTGCTTTGACTTTTGTTTTTAGTTCATCGAGTTGTAAATCCTTAAGAGGTACTAAAGCGTTTCTTAAGAAGCCCAAATGATTGACAGCTTTTAATCGAAGCTCGGCAACTTCTGATTCTATTAAGCGTGTGTCAACTTTTGAGTGCGTATAGAGATAAAGAACCATTCTTTGAAAATTGTCCAAATAAAGATCGGATGAGAACTTAATAAAAGCTTCCCAATTAGGTTCCGATGAGACCAAGTTATAAATGAGCCATTGGACAACAGGGTTTTGACCCCACAAGAGGGCGTCATTTTCCAGAGGAGAAATGGAGATACGTGTTGTCGGAGTCTGCGGAGTCGCTGGAGTTCCGGGCGATGCCACTGGGGAGTCTAATGACAGTTCAACGAGTTCAACATTAGGGTAAGCAAGAGAAAAGAGAAACGGGTCAGCCAGGAGCTTTTTTTGAACTTGATAGAACGATCCTACAAGCTCGGTGAAGAAGAATTGTTCAAACGGATCGTTCGATTTAAAATAAATACTCAGCTCACGGAAGAAGGGTAAGACACTCTGACCGTAAAAGGGGGGCTGCTCTTCGGCAAGAAGGCTTTGAATGTCATCTTGGGTCGAGGTCAGAATTTGTTCGAAATATCCACGAGCGATTAGAACCTCATTCCAATCTAACTGAGCGACATCTCCATCATCCAAGTCTAAAATAAGCTGTTTAGGTTTCGGATCGAAGTTTAAAGCTTTAACATTGTCCTGTAGGTCAGCAGGCGCTTTATCAACAAATGAATTGTACCCTAACAACAGAAGTTGTTGATATTTTGTACTTAGATCTGTTGAAATTTCGCGATCTATAGAGAGATCGATTATTGGAGTAGATGGTATACGGGCCCAGCGCCGACGAATCTCAGAAACAGGTGTCGAAGCGACAGAGCTGGGTGTGATGGGTGTTCCTGCTAGTCTATATAATTTGTAACGAGGTGGTGTGCCAAGATCTGCCACAGTCAAGGGACGCGGTGTTGGGAACGGAGATGAAAATATAGGCCTTGCCCTTTGTTGCAGTCTAGTAGCAGGAGCAGGTGTTCTAGGACCAGGATGTGATACTTCGTCTTTTGTCTCCGAGGGAGGCGGAGGAGCCAGCTTAGGAGAGGGTGGTGGAGCTGCTGGCTTGCGATGGTAGAGATAAGAGATGATAGCAAAAGTAAATAAGGTGAACACCATGAGCACCTTGGTGACGGTGGCTTGAGAGGATGTTAGGGAGTCAATCCACGAGACGGTGTGGTTTTTCCAAGTCTGTATGACAGGCGGAATCACGGGGATGGAGCTTTTTTCTAAATTGATTCTCATAAATACAAAATTTTTCTGAAGATTTTTACTAGAAAATTAATTGTATTCAAGGAAAATTAGTTCTAATTATTTTTAATTAGAATTTTCCTAGGTTCAGAAAGATGGGCTTTGGAAAAAACAACACGGAGAACACCGAGAGAGCATGTCGCTTCGGGTGTTTGATCTTCGTCGATATTTCCCGGAACTGTGATGCGGTAAGAAAAAAAGGAGAGAGCTTTGCGGTAGTATTTTCTGGAGGTATTTTCAGTTTCTTTTTTCTCACCTTTGATCCAAAGGATCCCTTTATCAAAGGTCATGTCAATTTCCGAGGCTTCAAGACCTGGAACGGCAGCTTCAATTGTCACATATTTTTCATCTTCATAAACAGAGAGACCCGAGGGTTCACTAAAGTGTTCAGGCCATCCTTCTTCTTCCCGTTCATCTAGAAAATTAGGAAATCTAAACATCGACCAAGAGGAGCGTTGTGGAACTTTGCGTGACATGGGATACCGCCTTCGCAAAAATTATAACGATTTTTTAAAATGAATCAAGTTCTTGAGAGAGCGCGCGATCAAAGTTGGAAAGATGTTCTGGGTGATTTTGTTGGATCCATGCTCGGAGGGGGAGAAGCTCGAGGACGATTTCGTGTTGGATGGCTGCGGTGTGATGAAGTTTGGGGGATTTTAGGAACGAGCCAATATCGAGTAGGATGACGTGGCCTTCTACAACGCCATAATTGCGGTCAATAACGGGGTCAAGATTGACAATGCCACTGCGACACTGGGTTGCAACGGTGTGGATGAACGACTGGATGAGAGAGTCAGTAGGGTTTTTATTGAAATGATCGGTAAAGTTGGACGCTTTCCGTTGCACGTAGAAATGAACTGAGCTGGAGGGAACGGTGTGTGTGATGCCGAGCTTGTCAATGAGGGTGAACGTTTCTGGTAGTTTGGGAATGACTAGCTGGGTCTCTTCAGGGAGTTTTTCAAGTCCAAGGAGACTGCTTTTTTGAAGGTTAGCAGCGAGTCTGGCGCGCTTAGCTAGGTAGTCTTGAAGAGGAAGTTTTTCCAGCCAGGGAAGGGGGCGTCTGCGGCTCCACTTCATGAATTTAACGACATATTTTTCATCGGCCGTTTCAAAGGCAAAGAACTGTTTTCCAGCTCCAATGAAGCGGAGGGGTTGTTCTAACTGAATTTGTGAATCTGGAGAAGTAGGTGATGGGGGCGATCCTTCGTGCACCATTTTAGGTAGGGCAAAGGTTCCGGTTTGAAAGTAACAAAACCGTTCAACCGTGATAAAAATAACGCACCCAACAAGAAGTTTTTTCCAGTTCATCGGATGAACTCCAGAAATTTGTCAGGCAGCTCTGAAGAAGGTGTTTCACTCTCTGCAATTTTACCCGGATCGATGAGCACGAGTTTGGAACCGATCCTTCCAAGATTGAGGTGGAGACGAGGGTCGTGGTCGGTCAGGTGATGGGAAGCGAGTGTTTGGAGTAGTGACGAGATTTCTTGGAGGAGGTGTTCTTTTTCAGTAGAGTTCTGCGGTGGTTCTAAGAGCTCGGCTTTTTTCTGAAGGACAAAGAGGTAAGAATCGAGGTCAATCGTGTGTTGATTTCCCAATCGATCAATGAGAGTGGCTGGAATGGAAGTAGACGGCTCAGTGTGAAGGGAAACGATTCCAGATACTTCAGGACATCTTTCCTGCATCAGTGTGTATCCCAAGAGAGTGCGGTGGAGCTTTTTGTTTTTTAGGGCCTGGTACGAAGTGAGCTTAAGCCACGGACGGGGTTGGTCTTTGAAAAACTTAAGTACACGGGTACCGTCTTCTGAAACGAAGACATACGACTGTCCTCCTTGGGCCTGAAGTTTCCAGGTTTGTCCTTTCAGCTCTGCAGGAAAATGGCCTGACGAAGCAAACGGAAGAGAGGTGAGTTTGTGTCTGTTTAATGTGAACTCCCATGTGATCGATTCTGATAAAAATCCGACGAGTAAAAAAAGAACAAGTCCAATCAGTCGTTTCATAAAAGCTCCGGTGCGTGTTTCTGACACCAGCTGACGAGTTCGACTTTAAGCTCTTCGAGTTCCTTCGCAGGATCGGGATAGGTCCCTTCTGTGAAGTGGCCAGGATCGAGCTGAATGGCCTGTGTTCCAATAAAACCAAAGTTGGAATAAAAGTGGACGTCATCGTCTTGGAGATGGAGAGAAATCCGTTTTCGGAGGAGTTCTAAGAGGCTGGCAATTCCTTCTTTCGCAAGACCACTTTCACCGGCTTTCAGCCATTTTTTTAGCTGCTTATAGATCGGAGTTGCTTTTTGCTGCAGGATAAAAGGGGTTTCGTTGAGGTTGATAGTGTGGACGCAGCCCAGTTTATCGGTGATGGTAATGGTAGGATAATGATGATCGGTGGGAGAAAGGTGGAGGGCGACTAAAGCTGTCTCTTGCTGAAAAGAGTTATAAGCAAGTCTGTATCCATTGAAGTCACGCTCCCGCTTCCACTGTTGCTTTTCAAAACGGTGAGGTCTAAATGGTTTGAAGCGGTTGAGGAGCGGGATTTGGGTGAGAAAGTGGGGAACAGAGGAGTGGGCATATTTGAAGAATTTGAGGACGTATTTTCCATCCTCAGAGAGGAAAGCGTAACACTGATTTCCGCAATCGAGATAGTGGAACGATTGATTTAGTTCAGGAATCAGAGACGGCTCTCCTTGAGATAGCTCCGTTCCAAACCGGATGCGGTGAGGAGAAAAGCCGTCGGTTTTCTTATGGGCAAAGTGTTCGAAGAAGTTGAAGGCGATCAAAAAAAGGAATAGATATCCAACACGTTTAATCATAGAAAATCACTTTCTGAACTTCGGTATCTAAATGCGTGACCAGCTCCGGGTGGTGTTGCACGAGCCATTTACGAAAAGGACGTGTGAGGTGAAAAAGTTCAGGTTTGTAGAAGAGAGGATTTTTCATCCGCTCATCGTGGTAGAACCTGCCCACATCAATTTTAATGCCGCGACCTTCATAGATTCCGCAATTGGTGGCGATGTTAGGATCTTTATCTCCGTAGCCGGACTTGCAGCGGAAAACAATCAGATCGACAATGGCTGAGATGGTTTTTTTTGCGCCCTCGACATCGTGAGCTGCCATTTGGGTGTTGATGGTGTCAGGAACGAGCTGGGCTCTCCGTTGCAAGATAAAATCGGTGGTATCGAGATCGACTTGATGTTCGAGCTTTAATCGATCAACAAGAGTGACCGATTTTTTAAAATGATCAGTCCGATTAAGGTGAAGATAGACAAGAGCGGTTTCTTGCGGCAGTTCATCGAATCCAATTTTGTAGCTACTATACTCTTGGTTGATCCGTTTTTTCCGCTTGCTGAATTTAAGGTTCCGGTACCGTTCGATGAATGGGATGTAATTGAGGTACGTCGGTTCCCTGAAATGACGTTGCTTGAAGAATTTGAGGGCATATTTTCCATCTTCACTGAAAAAGACAAACGCTTGACCACCGCAGCCGAGGTAGGTGAACTTTTGAGAGAGGGCGTGATCGACTTCTTCTGCTTCTGCTTGGGTCAGGGGTCTCGGTTCGAACGCCGGTTCATAAGGGTGATTCGATTTGATCTCGATGGTTAAAAAGCGGTCGTTTTTCTCAAAGAAGTAGAAAGCGATAGAGAAGGAAGCGACAGCAAGAGCAATCAGATATTTGATCATTTTTTTAACTCGTTTTTTAAATGTTCGTCCAATTCAGGAACCCGGACCATGAGCCATTGATGAAGGTTGTCTGTGATGCGGATGAGTTCGTTTTTATCAGGAGAGGTCTCCGTGAGTTTAAACCGTCCGATGTCGAACTGAATTGGCTTTGTTCCAATGAACCCAAAATTGGTATTGAGATCGGGATCTTTGTCGTGTATGCCTCTTCCGGCTCTTGTCCTCAGTAGATCTACAAGAGCTGTCAGGGCCTCTTTTGCTTCTGTAATTTTTCCTGCGTCGATCCACTTTTGGAGAGCGGGGTAGGCCAGCTCAGCTTTTCTTTGGACGAGGAATTCATACTGGTCCAAGTCGATGGTGTGGTGGATGCCGATCTTGTCGACGAGATCAACGGTTTGATGGAGGTGGGAGGTTTTATTAAGATGGAGGTAAAGAAGGCCTGTTTCATCACGGAGCTTTTCAAAAGCGATCTTGTAGCTGCCAAAATCTTTTGCAAGCTTTGAATTCTTCTTAAGGTGATGGTGGCGGAAGAACTTGATGACCCACTGGCCATCGTCAGACGCAAATACAAACGACTGAGCCCCTTTCCCTAAAAACCGGTACGGCTGGGCGAGTGCCTTTTTCGCCGTTTCTTCCTGTGTGTTGTCAACCACCCACTCGGGATGGAAATTCAAGTCCGATGTAATGCGGGCAATCGTGAAGCTGCCGGTCTGTTTTTTACAGAACTTAGCAACCCCATAGAAGCAGAGTGCAAAAATAACAAGTTTGACAATCCAGCGCATAGCAGGGGGAAAGCATACTGGAAGCAAGGTCGTGTCGTCAAATAGATTCTGGTGTGCATGAATCTACCTAAGCAGTTGGTTATGAGCTACTTACTTAACAATGATCGTTTTTTGGAGATCATCGAAAAGAGGCTTAATGACACTGCCTGAAGGATCTAGGAGCTCTAACTTGAGGGTGTGAGACCCTTTCTTGAGGCCGTAGATGTAGTACGGACTCCATGTAGATAGGAGGCGCTTATCGGATCCGTCGATGGTCAGGCGGACTTTATAACCGTCAGGGGAGAGCTGGGTGTTAGCCAGGCAGAAGTCGAGTAAGATCGGTTTTTTTGAATCAAATTCGCCTTGAGGTTGGTTGTAGGTGAGATAGGGTATCGAGAGGTCAACGTTGAGTGCAGGTGTTTTTTTGCCGACGTAAAACTTCGCGGCCTGGAAGACACCAGGCCCTTTGAGAGATTCTCCGAAGGAGCGAACAGGGAAAACGCGCATGATATGCTCTCCTTCAGGGAGTTTGTAGGGAAGACGCATGTTGATCGTTTGGTCGTAGTCGATCTCTTCTGTTTCTGACATCTCATCAATCGCTTCGTTAACAGCGACAAAGGGTCTGCCATCAATGATAATATGAACGGCTTGTCCTTCCTTGGTATCTTGGATCTCTTTTGCACGAGGGAAATCGCTGTAGACGCCAAGAGCGTAGGATTCAAGGCGGAGTTGCACCATGATGGGATTGTCAGTGTCAACTTCTCCTTCACGAGGATACGCAATACGCATTTCAACAGCATCTGGCTCGGGTGTGTTTTCGACAGGAACAACTCGTACATCACCTGCTCGATCACCCTCAATCATAGCAGCAATCAGAGTCGCAGAAATCCAAAACGCTTTTGATAACAGGGCCATAAATCCTCACTTTGATTCCGGTTTATCTGATCTTTCGTTAAATGTCCATACCCTGTATGGGTAAAGAGATGGAACTCGTTGTTTTGATTGTCATTTTCGGGCTGCTTTTCGACTTTACCAATGGTTTTCATGATGCGGCCAATGTCGTTGCAACGCCGATTGCTACGAAGGTGATTCGTCCGGCAGTCGCCATTGTTATTGCCTCTATTTTTAACTTCATAGGTGCAACGCAAATCAGCGGGGTTGCTCAGACGATTGCCACAGGACTTGTTGAAGTCCAGCAAGCGACACAGTTTATGGTCTTGTCTGCTCTTGTAGGTGCAATTCTTTGGAACTTTGCAACGTGGTATTTAGGGATTCCAAGTAGTTCGTCTTATGCACTCATTGGAGGGCTCATTGGAGCCGCTCTAGTTAACGGTGGGATGCAGGCTGTTCTTTGGGAAGGGGTTGCCTACAAAGTTTTAATCCCCATGATCATTTCTCCCATTTTGGGTTGCTTTATCGCGTGGGGGCTCATGGCGGCTTTACTCAAGATTTCAAAGAGAGATCGCTCGTTTTATAAATATTTTCAGCTAGGCTCATCTGCGGCAGTTGCTCTTGCTCATGGGCTTAACGATGCCCAAAAGAGCATGGGTATTATCACGCTGGGGCTTTTCTCTGCTGGGATGATCACAACCCCTCACATCCCGCTCTGGGTTATTGGGGCCTGCGCGATTGTGATGGCGATTGGAACCGCGTCGGGTGGTTTTCGGATTATCCGCACGATGGGGTTTGAGATTACGGAGCTGAAGCCGATCGATGGATTTGCAGCCGAGTTCAGCTCTTCGGTCGTCATGCTCGCTGCCAGCTTAGTCGGGATGCCGCTCAGCTCGACCCATGTGATCGTCGGGAGTATTACGGGGGTGGGGAGTGCGCGTGGGACGAGCAAAGTCCGCTGGACAACGACCCATAAACTGGTTGTCGCCTGGATTTTAACCCTTCCTGGAGCAGGAATTGTCTCAGGCCTTTTATTCTTCTTTTTAAAGACTTTCTTCTAAATTATTATTAATTATCAATTTATAATAACAAATATAATTAATTCAAAATTATTCTATAATAATAAAAAAGAGGGTGGGTTATGGCTAAGAAGAAAAAGGGGCAAATCACTGTCTTAGAAGCTGTCGATACACTCTCCCACCTGGCCGACTTAGACGTCGAAAAACCTGAGCAGGTCGAGTGGCTCGATCCCGAGAAGATCGAAGAGAATCAAGCCACCATTCAAGAGACCTTCCGTACCATCAATTCCTACCTCCATCACATGTATCAAAAAGACCGCAGTGAACTTTCACGTCCTCAGACACAGAAAGGGATTCATTCGATGATGCAGCTAGCGGGGGAAGCCGTTGATAAAGTAGGGCAGTATACCGAACTGTTTCAAGGGGCCCACGCAAAAGATGAAACTATCTCTGAGTTTAAGAAATTGCAGCAGTTTTATTTGGCGAAAGTTTTCTCAAAGGTTCAAAAAGACATACATGCTGAAAGTTGGGAACTTGAAAGTGAGGTCCATGGGGGTGATGAAGAGCGGCAGGTTCTCAAAGATTTAGACATGGTGCGGCAAGATCAAAATTATGAACTGTTTTACGTAACCCATGACGATGGAACTCCGTTTTATACCTCGAATTTACTCCGCCATCTTCGAATGGTTGGAAATTTTGATGAGACATTTATCTCGGTAGAACGGGAAGACTTACTGAGCAAATTGGAAATAGCACTCGATCGAGATCTCCATTTGTCGGCGCAAAGACTTTTGCAAGAGTGCTCCGATCTCATCGATATTTTTTACAAAGAAGCGCTGCATCATAAAGACAATGAGACGATCATGCACGTCTCTAACGCGATCATGGCGCTCCTTCTTGCATCAAACCCTAAAAATCTTAAACATAACTCAGCAGGGAAATATGCAACCGACTATTGGAATGATTTTGAAATGTACCTGCGATGGGCACTTCAGACAGACACCTATTCAAAATGGCGTGATGAAGCTAAGCTTAGTGAGATGAATCACGTCTCCCTAAAACTAATGCACCGTATGAGTCATGCCCTCTTCTTACGCATTGGAACAAGGCAAGAAGATATGAGCCTTCTCTACTCAATTGTTGGAAAGGAGCTCGACACCTCCCACTCGATTTGGACCTCTCTGGCTGAAGCGGAGAAAAAAATCGTGCAGGCTCTACAAAGCCATCCATCGGGTCCGCTGATGAAGGTTTTAAAGATGTTTCGACAGGGACAAGAAAAGATGGGATTTAATCCTCTTCTTCAAGGAAATGCGCCGAATCAGTTTTTTACTTTATCGACCGAAGAGCTTCACACTACGGTGGTTCACACACCAGCTCCTGTGCATCAATTCACCCTCGAGAAAGGGGAAATCACAGCTGAATTTAAAGGGTACCTCCATGCCCTCGGAGACCGAAGCCATCTCTATGTCAATTTACAAGACCGAACCTCGTGGAAAGAAGAGCTTCGTTGCAAACTCCTGGAAGATCTCTCAGAAAAAGGGGAGTTCTCAGGTACTCTCCATTTGGTGACTCTCCCGAAAGACACCGACTTTTACCATCAGATTAACCACTTTGGAGAGATGTCGGATGCCGCGCAGTTTTGCAAGACAACCCTCGAACAGGTTCTCGGTGGCACCGAGATGGGATTCTATTTTCCCAAAGGTGACTCACCTAAAAACTGGATTGAACCGCTTGTAAAGTTCATCCACACCCAATTTTTCTCCGGCAGCAAAATCCTTGACCGCAAACAACGACTTGATTTCATCGAAATTCTCTACTTTTTCATTGTTCTGCGGTACCTCGACCAAGAAAAGCCTGATGTCATGAATTTAAGCTGCAAAGATGGAATCGACAGCGGCGCGGCTGCTTCAGCTTCTTTCTACGGTTACACCCGCATGCTCTCAACGAAAGCGCCGTGGACCCAACATGATCGCGACTGTTTCCTCTTTGCTTTCTTCATTCCAGCTCTCTTCGTCCGTCACCGGTCGATCGACACCCGCCGGATCCAACGTACCCTGTCTGCGCTTGAACATTTCGAGCTTGCCATCAAGGCTGACCGCGACGGAGTCCTGAAAGGATGCGCCAAGGTCCTCCCAGACCTCTCCTTCAAACACATCAAAATCACCGAAGTTGCTTAATTCAACGAAAGATCGTCGGGCATCATCGAAAGGGTGGCGTATTTGCCGCCCATTTGACGCAGGGTGGTGCGCCAGAGTTCTTGGGGTGGGGTGTCAAAGACGGCTTGGGGGGAAGCAGGTTTTAGAAACCAGAGCCCTGTGAGGAATTCTCGTTCGAGTTGTCCCGGTCCCCATCCACAAAATCCAAAACAAAGTCTGACGGCAGGTCCACTGGTGTCAGCCATCGCTTCTTGGAGAAATTGAAGGTCACCGCCGAGAAAGACACCGTCGCAAATCTTAAGCGTTTGTTCTCCTTCGAGAGCTTGCGTGTGAAGGAGCATCATTTGGCTGGGCTGCAAGGGGCCACCAGCGCGGACTTGGACTTTGGGATTCGGGATCTCTTTTAAATTGATGATATCTTCAGGAATCTCGACTTCGAGCGGTTTGTTGATGAGAAGACCGAACGAGCCTGTCGGGCCATGTTCACAGAGGAGAATCACTCCACGAAAGTAAAGGCCGGTGTCGATGTCAGGACTTGCCAGGAGAAGCGACCCTTTCGTGAGGTTAGCATAGGGGAGGGGCTCTTTCATGGTTTGATGATTTGCGCGTATTGTTCGTTATAAAGACGAAGGTTGTCTGACATCTCATCGACTTGTCTTAAAAGCTCAGCGAAGTTGTCACGGAATTTGGGCGACTCCAGAACTTCTTTTTTGTTATCTTCGCGGGCCTTTTCAACGAGCATTGAGATGCGTGACATAGAGGTGTTGATTTGATCAACTTCTGATTGGAAGTAGTCTTTGAAAGCGACAGGCGATTCGAGGGCTTCGAGCTGGGCGACTCGCTTTGTACGGGTTCTTTGCCAGCCTTTGTTTAAATGGAACAAGATACCATAGTGATTGATATCATTCATCATCGTGTCGGCTTTGCTCATGATGGCTGCCATCCGCAGATACATGTCATCGGCTTGGACGAGTTTTCCAAAGGTGCCTTGACCGGTTGAGATTTCGTTGCAGATCTTGTCGATCGAGGCGCTCGCAGTCGTCAGGTGATTTGCTACTACACCGAGGTTTTCAAAAACGTTGTCTTGGAGCATTTGGTTGAGGGCTGTGTTGACCTTTTCCATGGAACTGGTCATTGCAACAGTGGCCTCTTTCATTTGTGGGACGAGACCTTCTTGGTTCATCGAAGCAGTTAAGCGGTCGATCTGTGACATCGCACCGTCGAAGGAAGCGATCGACTGAGAGAGCTTGGCTTCGTTAGCCGAAAACCAGTTTCGGACGAGGTCAATGGTGTTGTCTAGCTTGTCCCCAATATCTGAAAGCTTATTAAATGTGTTTTCAAGGGGGTCAACAGAGTCCGCATAGAAAGGTGTTTTGTCAGTGATAAGTTCAGGGGTAATGTCTTTGGGAGGAGCTTTGGGGACAATCGCAATCGATTTTTCTCCCATTAGTCCAGATGTCTGGATAGAAATTTCATCGGTGGAGTAGACATGGACAGTCGAATCAATTTTGAGAGTCAGTTGATAAAAGTAAAGGCGTCCGAGTGGGTCTGTCGGTTGAGTTTCACGGGCGTGGTAGATTTCATTGATCGCTGTGACTTCACCGATTGCTTTTCCCGCAAAGAGGACACGGGTTCCGACATTGATTTTGTTGATGCTAGAGAAACGAACCAAAATAGTTTGCTTTTCATCGCCAACCGACGGCTTTAAAAACATGACGAGGCCGACGAGGACGCCGACTGACGTTAATAAAAATAAACCGATGAGAAAGTTTTTGATTGAATTAGGCATGTAGCTCTCTAATTTTACGTGG
The DNA here is from genome assembly GCA_964571465.1 of uncultured bacterium. Taxonomy (GTDB): domain Bacteria; phylum Chlamydiota; class Chlamydiia; order Chlamydiales; family Rhabdochlamydiaceae; genus PALSA-1444. The sequence continues at coordinate 110,394 of CAZNAR010000001.1, read as the reverse complement.
GTCTTGAGTTATTGTCTTCCTTAAGAATTCAATTATAGGGTCGTCAATTTTCAGGAAAGCGTCGGGTTGATCGATGTAGGCAATTTTTCCTTGATTCATGAGGGCGAGCCGGTCACTGATGTAGAGGGCAGACAAGATATCATGGGTGACGACAATGCTGGTCGCTTTGAGCTCTTTCTGAGTTTGGACGATGAGCTCGTTGATTTGCATCGAGGTGATCGGATCGAGACCCGTGGTCGGTTCATCATAGAGGAGGATGGAGGGTCGATACACAATGAGGCGTGCTAAGGCTGCCCGTTTTCTCATACCCCCCGAAAGTTCGGAGGGGAGCTTGTCTTCAGTACCTGCAAGACCGACCATTGCGAGCGCTCCTCGGACGCGGTCTTCGATTTCTTGATCGGAGAGCTCGACTCCATTTCGTAGGTCACCATGTTCTTTCAAGAAAAATCCTGTATTTTCTTCAATGGTCATTGAATCAAATAGGGCCGCTCCTTGGAAGAGCATTCCCATGTTGATTGCAGCGGTGTAGAGATCAGGCCCTTCTAAATCGGAGATCCGCACGCCTCCAACATCAATCGTTCCGCTATCGGCCTTCGAGATGCCAATGATATGTTTTAAAAGAACACTTTTTCCCATCCCAGAACGGCCCAGGATAACAAGGGTCTCTCCTTCGCGAATATCTAAGTTGAGGTGGTCGAGAACCTTATTTTTATTAAAGCTCTTACAAAGGTTTCGGATCTCGATCAGTGGCCTCGTCATCTATAAAATCTTTTGGAGTTGGGTTCGGAAGGTGTTTAGGGCCATTGTGAGGAAGAAGTTGGTGAGTAGGATACAGCAATACGAAATCACCACGCTACTGGTCGTTGCTTTTCCAACGCCTGCAGCACCGCCGCTTGTTTTCAACCCTTTGTAGCACGAGATCGACATGATCAGTACGCCAAACACAAACGATTTCACGATTCCTGTTAGCAGATCAAACGTCGTGATGTAACGAGGCATTGAGTCAAAGTAAGTCGAAGGAGCCATCTTAAAGAAATAAACAGCGATCAGGTAACCCCCAAAAATTCCCATGACGATCGCAAAAATGGTGAGAAGCGGCATCATGAACGATCCCGCGAGAAGGCGAGGAGCGACCAGATACCGTTTGGGGTTGACTGCCATCGTTTCCAAGGCATCGATCTGTTCGGTGACTTTCATTGTTCCAAGCTCTGCGCACATAGCGCCACCGACTCTTCCTGTCACCATGAAGGCCGTCAGCACAGGCCCGAGCTCCGTGATCATCGCTTTTGCCACCATGAGGCCTGTCACACTGGCAAGTCCTTTATCAGAGAGCTGATAGATCGATTGGGCCGCAAGCACAAGCCCCGTGAAAAAGCCGGTAATGGCGACCACCGGCAACGAAGCAACACCGATATCGTAGAGTTGTTGTAAAATAAGTCTAATAGCCGGAGGTTTTTTAACCGCAGCCTTGATCGCATCAGCCGATAGCCTTGAATATTCTCCGACGCCTTCGATAAATTTAAAGCGCCTTAAGATCCATGTGAAAAGGGGCTCTTCTACTTCTTCTTTCTCCATCCCCTCATCATACAGTTTATGCATTTACTGCAAATAAACTTTTTTGAATGAAAACGTCTATACCGTAAACGATTCAAAAATTGGGAATTTGAAAAGGAGGCGCTCCGAATTTGAACCAGGTGTAGCCGCCGCCATCAAAAACCAACTTTTGAGTCGTTTTCGGTATATTTACTACTAGGAGAGAAGAGATCCTTTTTGATATTATTTAGGCCCCATTAATTCACTAGGTAAATCAATGATAAATACGAAGATGATCAGCACCTCATTATTCTGTTATGAAGCTGTAAAGACAAAAATTGTAGAAAATCAAAAGCTAGCAAAAGTCGGGTTAGTTGTCGTCTGTGCCTTAGCTGCGGTTGCCTTTGTTTATCGACGTTTGACCCAACCCAATATTCTTCCCTTTGATCGATGGGACGTCTCTTTAGGACTCCGAAAGCAGACAGGTCTGACACAAGCAGAGACACAAGACTTGCTAGCGGCTAGCAAAAACTACCCTCCCATTGAACTTGTCCGCCGAGCTTTTCAAAATAAAGATACTCTGCTGGCCTCCGTAGGGGATTCTCTCCTCATTCATCCGCCGTTCCGTGAGGGGCTGCCCCTCTCTTTAGAAGATGAGAAAGCTGTGAAGGTTCAATCGTGGGCGATGAGCCTGCTACCATTTTTCTCATTATTCAATGCGAACTCGATCCCTTGGTATGACCTTCTCAGACCTATCCAAGCCTCACCACGCTTAGCTTATACGATCGGTTTTAATTGCTTGGCTCCTTTTGCCACACAAGCGATTTGGAAAAGTGTTCGAGATTTTTTACCCTCTTCTTTGCAAGAAATAGGAACAGTCTATTTGCAGCAAAAGGGAAAATTTGCCTTAGCTTCCTTCATAGCGCTTCTTTACTTGTTTTATCGCATGCGGGAGGAAAGAGGGATTCTCACGAATTTGACGGAAAACTTTATGACGTTTCATAAGGCTCACCGTGGGTTAGATCACGTCCCTTCCTACCAATCAGCCCTCAAGACAGTGCTTCAAACGATTGGAATGAGTCAACCGGGTGAAGCAAATGCAAATATTTTGTGGTATTACTCAAGAAATACCCATCGAACCTTTTTAGGGGAAATCGGAAACGTTCTTGGTGAAATCACGGCAGCAGGAAGGGTCGCAGAACTTTTCGACAAAGCAGCTCATTTACCCTCACTCAAAAATTTGCAGATCGTTGAATTTAATGTGAAAATGTTTCTGACAGAGTACCGTAACAAAGATGAAGTTTACCGAGGATGGTATGAAACGTTAAGTCACCTAACAAGAGGGGGGAATGTACTCGTCGTCTTCACTGAAATAGACGAAATAAAGTCTTATCTACTCCCAAAGAAGCATTATCAGCCTCAAAGTGAAAATGGAGGCCAGGTGGGGAATATGCCCCGAGGCCCCGTAGAAATGCCTGCTGAAAAAATTCTGAGTGATTTGATTCAAATTTCTCTTAAGCAGGGGAAAATACGATGTCTGATGGAGATGAATGAAGACGATAAACAGCAAATGGAAGAGAGCCCTGAGCTGAATCGGAATTTCTCATCCATTCGAGCGCCTGATATCACCCCTCAAGAATTGCTCAACTTAGCGACACGTCTATATGGAACTAAAGAGGAACTCCAAAATCTATTTGCGCATATGGCAGTTGTGATGGATAAGACACCTTTTTCTCCAGCTGATATCTTGGACACCATCTCAGCTGAGTTAAGAACCCGGACTAGCAGTTGGCGCAATAAGGTGAGAGGCCCTTCTCAAACCCAACAAATAGAACATGCTGAGCAGAATTTGCACCAAATTTTGAAGATTAAAGAGATTCTTTTACAAAAAATTTGGCGTGAGCGGTTTTTACACCAGCTAGAACCTCAAGTGCTCAAAGATGCCTTCCGATTGGTTGAAAACGTGTTGATGCCGATCTATACCGCTGAGCTTCGTCGATTAAAACAAGCGCCAGAGACAACTGCCGATGGCCTTATTCCTGTGATGCAAAGACGATTTGCACGACTATTTGGTCCAGCATCTGCAGAGGAGCGTGAGCGGTTAAAAAAATTATCTGCTCAATTGCAACGAGAAGTCAAAGGGCAGGATCAGGCCATTGATATCATTTGCAAAGCAGTTGAGAAGTGGAGAACGGTTCCTCCCAGAAATGGTAAACCTCTTGTCTTATTTTTTGCGGGGAGTCCCGGTGTTGGAAAATCTGAAACAGCTACCAAGCTGGCCTATGAGCTTAATTTCATCTATGGGATTGAAGAGACAGCGTCCAAAGCATGTGAGATGAATGTCCGAAGAATCAATTTGAACCGTCAGAAAGCGGGGGGGATCTTTGGCTGGGATAGAATTAAAGGTGAGATTCTGGCGCATCTGTTACATCGACCTACAAGCGTTATTATTTTGGAAGAGTGGGATAAAATGGATGATAAAGAACGGTCGTGTCTATTAGAGCTTTTAGACGACACTCAGAACTATTTGGTGGAACCATGGGGTTATTCAAGTAACAATGGGCCCTTTGTCGATAAAAGCTGCGCTGTCTTTGTACTCACTTCTAACATTTCAACTGCTATACAGGTAGGAACAAGTGTTGATGCTGTGAAACAAGGGATTCAAAAGTGTTATCCTGATGAGAAAGCAAAAGATGCCGACGCATTCTTAAGCCGCGTGGATGCTGTGGTTCCTTTCAATGAGATTGCCCAAGTTGCAACAGCGAATCTAATTAAAGTTTATCTAGATGAATACGAGAAAATAGGTGTACTATCTGCTAATCGACGAGGTCAAGTGGAGCAGAGATTAAGCGGTACTTCAGACAGCCTACACGATGCCCGTGAACTTCAGCGACATGTGCAGACTGTGGTTTTTGAAAGCATGAGGGATTAACCCGCTTGGCGGTTAGCCCCTTCCATGTTTTGCAGACGTTGCAGAGCGGCGTCATGCGTTTGCATCATGCTCTGAAGGCTGTTGTGGAAAGTTGTCAGTTCTCCTTGTCCTGCTTGAAGCTTTTGCAGGCTTGCCTGCACAGAAACGCTTGAAGGCTCAACTGCAACGGAAGTGAGTGCGGCTGTTGCGCGCGAGACGAGGTCAAGAGCTTGCTTCTCGTCTGTCAAGTTTAGTGCGCCCTTTAGTTTTGCAGGGTTTACAGCAACTACGGCATAAGCTCCCATTGAGACTGCCTCTAAAAACGGCTTGCGGTAGAGAACCCATTTCTGGTCGACGAAACCATCATGTGTCTTTTGTGCAATGGAATCTTGAAGAGCGTAAGCATGTGATTGAATCGCTCGTAAATCTCTAGAGATATCGAGTAAAACTTTTTCTGCTCTTTGCATAACGGATGCGGGCATAGTAAGGTCCTCCTAAACTTTTTGGGATGCAAGTGTTGTCGCTTGCATCAGGGCGTTAATTGGTTTTTTGACCATTGACTTCATGCGACGGCCTTCTTTGATGCAAGCGTCTAACAAACGAGTCAAAAGATCAGTATTTTGTTCTAGGCTCTTCAGTTCTGCCTGAAGGCCGGGCAACTTGGCTTCTTCCCAACTTTTTCGGATGGTGAGGTAAGAGCTCATGCCTTGGGCTCCCACACCAATAAATCCTCGTGCTTTTTCAAGGAGGACAACTAAATCAGTGGGTTGCATGGTTGCGACAAAGCGGGATCCTGCAATCGAAAAGGCCAAGCTTAATGTAGAAATAATGATTGGGAGAGCTAGTTTTAGGCGATCGCGGTACGCTTCGTGTTTTTCAGCGAGCGTATCGGTGATCCAGTCCCACATTCCTTGCCGTGCAAAAACAGATTGGAGGATATTAAAAACACCCGTTGCGATCAGGAAGTTTCCAGCGGTAGCATCTCCGTTAGCGAGCAGGTAGCCGCCCATTACAAAACTAAAGACAGAGATGAAAGATTCTGCCACAGTTTTTAATGTTGACCACGTATGTTCGAGCAACGTACGGTTGGCCACTTCCATGAGATGGTCCATCTCTTTTTTACTCCAAATTTGGAGCTGAACTCTTTCTCCTTCAATGCGGTCCAGGATATAGTGAGAAGCGGTATCACCTGTTTTCCCCAGGGATCGATGGACATCCATCATCCGTAGAAGAACAGGTTTTGAAGGCTCAAACGGTTTTTGAGCAGGAAAAGATGTCCTTACTGTGGAAGGAAGAGCCTGTGTTACAGTGCCTACATCAGCCATTGTCTACGACCTCTTTTAAACGAACGATTTGATCTAAAACTTCTTCAGTGCAAGGAAGGCCTAAAGCAACTCTTAGTGCTTTTTGAGCTTCTTGTTTCTCACCTTGGGCAAAAAGACACTCAGCAGCGTGGAAATGGGGGAGCGGATCGTGCTCATTTAAAAGAGCGGCCATACTCCAGGCCATGAGGGCTTCGGGATAATGATTTTGCAGTTGGCTACATGCAGCAAGTCCCTTCCAAACTTCCGGCTGAGCAGGGAGTGCCGTCGAAAGCTGAGAAAAAAGATCATGAGCTTGGTCATAGTGACCGAGCTCATATTCAGAGACTGCCTGTGTGTAGACGTCCTGCATGTTCATTACTGTCTTCTTTGGTTTGAAGTAAATGATTGGTGGAGGCTGTTGCACATTTCCAAGATCTTACGGACGATTTGGAGGAGTTCTGTCCCTTCTTCAATCGAGCGGTTAACAGCACTTGATGCATGGTGAACTTCTTGCATGACGATCTGGCTATGACGTGTCAGCGCTGTGCGGATCGTGTCTGCTTCTGCGCGTGTCCAAATTGTTTTCTTAAGAAGGTCATGGTCACAGATACGATGCATATCTTCCACGAGTTGGCTTTGCTCCGTCATATGAACTTCTTTAGCATCAGGATTAGCAAGACCGGCTTCAAGTTTTGAAAGGAAGGTTGTAACGGATTTTAATTTCCCTTCCAATGCTTCAAGTTCATTGATCTTGATGTGGGATTTAGCATGGGAAGCTTTTTCAACGGCGTTGTAACCTTCGACGACCAGTTTTCCAATGTTCTCACCCCAGTTTTCAACTCTCTTGTCGCGAAGTGGTTCTATCACTCCATGAACGCGATCGGGTGAATCTAAATCAATTCTTGATGTCATCTGATTAAACTCCTATATTTGCCCTCTTAATATAGCAAAAAAGGGTACTTATTGGAATTAATAATTTTTGTTCCATTTAATTGAATATTTTCCTTCACCATCCTCTTTCGCTTCGGCCTCTAAAATAAAACCTGCTTTCAGCTCAACTTCGACCTTAATGATGCTACTCTCAGTGCTTTGGACGAGTGAAATCATGACACCCCGGGTGATATATTTCCCGATTTGGACGGAGACTGTATTTTTTTCTTTATCGCTCTCTTTATCAATTTCTTTGTCGACAGAAACAGAGAGGCGGTCGACCCCTAAATTTTTCCGGATCGACTCCAGAACATTGGGTCCTGAGCTGCCCGAAAGTGTCACAATCGTATTCGCGAGTTGAATCGCTTGCCCGGCCGAAAGTTCGGAGACGTCTTTATTAAAGAGAATGCGAGCCAAAATCGAACTTGTTGGCATCGAAGGGTTCGATTCAAAAATAAGTTGAGGAGAGCGGAGGTCGCCCCGGAAGTGGACGGTGACAGTAAGATTGGGGTATTCCACCGTACTCGTAATATTTAAGAAACTTTTCTGCTCTGAAAATAAAATTTCCCCTTGATGGATAGTAAAATCTTTTCCTGCAAAGGAGAATTTTCCTTTTTTAGTATGCAGGGCTCCAGTGGCGATCACATCAAGGTTTTGACCTGTCATGTGAATATCACCCTCAAGATCGGCCTCGATTCCACGTCCAGACATCCGAAGATCGTGGTCTCCGTGGACATCAAGGTCATAGCGGAAAGGGTAAGGCGTCCCATACTGGAATTTTTTATAAAACGCTTCGGGTTCATTAATAAAGGTGATAGGAAGTGTCGGAAGTTCTGAAGGGAGTTGGTCAGGGATCGTGACATCGGCCTCATCGAGAGAAAGCTTCCCTTTAGCAAGGGCTCCATTGAGATCGCCATCAATTGTAAACGGTCCTGAGCAGGCACCAGTAAGCCAGTCAAACCGAATCACCCGAAAATGGTTAACCGTTCCTTCAATCGCAAATGGAAGGCTTTTTTTCAGGTGAAAGACGCCTGTCGCTTCTGAAGACCCTTTTTCTCCGTCAGTTGTCACCGCTTTTTTAACAACAAGATCATGACCTGTCGCCTCTGCTGTCACGAAGGCGTCTTTTACGGCGATTCCGATGAAATAGTTTTCATAAAATCCACCTTGAATTGACAACGGTCCATGTAAGATCGGTTCATTCAAAGTTCCGCTGAGCAAGAGACGACACGATAGGAACCCACCGACGCGCTGAGATCCTAAATTGATAAAATCAAAGAGTTGTTCGGTATTTCCTTCGATCGTTGCTTGACCAGAGATCGGGAGATGAGGTGGGATCGTCATTTTCAAAGGAGAGAGCTCAAACTGCAGAGGAGCTGTCATTGAAACTTCACAAATTTGTTCACCCGTGGCAACAAGATGAGTATGAAGTTGAAGTTTATTGTCTGCCACGTTGACTTGCAAAGAGCCTTTCGTTTGAATCGGTTTGGTGCTACCGGCAGGCGTAATATCGGCATGCTCTAAGAGAACATTCACATAACCGGTGAGCGACTCTTTTTTACCCTCCAGGTTTACATCAATCGACGAAAGACCTTTAAGAGAAAAGCGGGGAGTAAAGAGGGTAAGAAAGTCGAGAGGAAAATGGTGTGCCGTCATACGGAGCATGCCGTTCGAGGCATCCCACAAAGTCGAGAGATTAAGATGACCGTCGTCAATAGTCAAATCGACTGTATCAACTTTTAACCGCTCTTTTGAAAGTTCGAAGTTGCATTTTTTTTGCAGCACGATATGCTTGTTTAAAATTTTTCCAGAAAGCTCATTGCACAGCAGATTAAAATAATCGGCTGTGAAATGGAGTTTCCCATGGGTCAAAATGTCGAACGGTCCTTTCCAATCGCCTTGGGCTTTTAGATTATAGTCCCACTCGTCTGTATCGGACCCCATTTCAAAAGCAAACGAAGTAAAGTAGAGATCGCGGAAGTAAGCTTCATCACTTGAAACGGTGATCTTCCCCTGCAGAGGGTAGGAGAGTTTTAAATACTTGAGGTCGAGATCGACGCGATTGGAGAGAAATTGATGCACTTTGAGATGTTTGCCGAGCGCGCGAGCCGTCATATTCTCGCCTTCAAACTGCACCTGTCCACCGATTTGTCCTGCAAGATCGACTCCTAGAAGTTCAGAGAGGGGAGTCAGATCAGAGATTTGAAATGAAAGGCCACCGAAGATATGGCTGCGGTCATGGATCGTTACATCGCCTGACAACCTGCCATTTCTAGCGATCAGGTCAAACGACTTGATCTGGAAAATGTTCTTGGGTGCCCATATAATTTCTCCACTGGCTTCATACCCAAGCAAGGGGTGCTCGGCTTTCATGGTGGCAGCTGCCGTCCATTCGCTGCCTTGCACTTGAGCGAGCAGTTCCATCTGACCGTTTTGGAACGTCGTTTTATCCATTGTGAGATCGGGGCTACGGAGCACCAAATGACATTTCTCATCTCTTAAATCGATCTCTCCACTGGCCTCGCCCTTCAAATAAGTAGAAAAATGGGAAAGGTTCGGAAGTAAAACGGAGGTATGTAGTTTTGTGGGCACTCCATCCGAGTTAAATTCAGCGGACCCTTGGAGCTTAATAAAAGGGCTTAAGATTGCAAGGTGGGACAGGTCCCAACTTCTATTGGCAAAGAGTGAAAAACGTGATGAAAGTTGAAACGCTTGCGGTTCCAGTTGGAAATTGGGAAGCGCTAAATCCAAAACGTTCACATCAACAACACCTGAAATCGGATCGTTGGAAACCGTTTCCTTCCCTGTGAGAAGAGACTTCCATGTCAGCCATGATCCTTCTGAGCGAGACTTCAGCTCAAACGACATGGCGTGCGGAATAGTATAGAAAGGGGCAAACGCTTTTTGAGACCGGACTGTCAGATCAAGTATCGTCTGAAGATGATCAAGCTTTTTGCTCCCTTCACAGAAAAGGTTGAGATCAAGAGCCGCTGAGTGGAGCGACCCATCCAAGTAAAATGACCGCCCTCCACGCAGCCACTTCCCACGGGCACGGCAGCTGTAAGTCATCTGCTCATTTGTTTGTCGATTTAGGACGGTGATTTCATCGAAACTCGCTGATCTCAGCGAAAATGATCCTTTAATTCCTTTCTTTGACGACGGAGAGTCTGATTCAGAAGGGGAGTAAGCAACCATCGTATGGTCTGCATTCAGATAACTCACTCCAAAGTGACCACGTAATAGTGGAAGAAGTGCGATACGTAGGCGGAGCTTATCGATTGTAACCGTGTCGCCTTCAGGAAGAACGGCATGGACATTGGTAAAAGTCCACTTAAGCGGGAGCTCCCCTTCAATTTTTTCGATCGAAAGTTGAACACCTGCCTGAAGGGCCACTTCTTGTAAAATTTGAGAAAGTTGATCTTTGGTCCACCGACTTTGTAAAAGCAGAAGCCCTCCAAAGACAAGGAGAAAGAGTGCTAACACAGAAATAAAGATCCATCGCATCAGTTTCATCAGAATGTTTGTCCTATGCTTACAAGTATTCTATATTTTGAGTCGATGTCATGGCGTCGATCGAGGGGAAAGGCAAGATCGAGGCGGATGGGGCCCAAGAAGGTGAAGTAGCGGAAACCAATTCCTGCTGATTTGTACCATTTTTGATCCCACTTAGGGAATGAAGAGAGCGAGACTTGCCCGATATCGAAGAAAGGAACCAGACCGATCGTTCGACTAATTCTAAACCGTCCTTCCAGCGTATAGAAGAGACCAAATCGTCCCCCGATCGGCTTGTGGCCATCCAGTGGGCTGACCGTTTTATAACGGTAGCCCCTTAAGTCCTCATCCGTTCCTCCTAAGACTCTTTTAGGAACAGGAACCGAACCGAGGTGAGAGCTCCAAATCGAGTCTGCCATGATCAAGTTTGCAATCACAAAAAAATTGGTGGGAGTCACTTGTTTATAAAATGCATACGAGACAAACGTTTCGAGATAGTAGTGGTCAAAATGGGAAAAATTCATCACCGGCATCACTTTGACGATCAGCGTTTGTCCTTTGGTGGGGTCAAGAAGATGGTTAGCGCTACTAAAGCGGAAATAAAGGGGCACTTCGATCAGAGAAAACATCCCATTATCGACAGAATTTGTTACAAAAAGTCTTTCGAGTTTAAGTCCAATCGAGACTCTGTATTGCGTATCGATCCTTCTTTCAAGCCTTTGGGTGAGGTTATACGATTGTTGATGGTAGGTATAGATCGATTCTTGCATCGCTTGAGCTTGAAAGACATAGTCTTGGTCGACCTTCCACCAATCTGGGACAAAAAAGGTCGCCGTCCCTGTGTGTGTTCTTGCTGTGACGTCACCTTTCAGAGAAAGCGTGCGACCCAGTCCTGAAACATTTCGATTTTCCCAACCGAAGGTCAAACCGGGCCCGAAAAAGGTTTGATAGCTCGCTCCGACATTCACGCTCTTATGTTTCGTTTCCGTTGCCTCAATTCTCATCGGGAGCTGCTTTTCCCCATTCGGTGCCTCATCATGGGAGATAATGACAGAGCTAAACAATCCTGTATCAAGGAGTTTTTTTTGAGTGGTCTCTACATGCCGAGTGTCATACACCTCACCTGTCTTCCAAGCCATTTTATTTTCAAAAAGCTTTTTCTTAATATGAGGCGATCCATAGATTGTGGTATCTCCAAAATACGTTAAAGGTCCCGCCTCAATCGAGAGATGGACAGCAACTTTTTTGGTTTTATAGTCGGCAATAATTTTTCGATCGAGGACGTGCGCCAGAGGGTAGCCGCACTCACTCAGCAGCGTCAGTGACTTGAGTTCTGCATCGATAATTTTGACCGCATTTGCAGAAGTGCCCAGTTGGATTCCTAAGGCATCAAGAGGGAGTGACGGCTGCGGAGATCCGTTGGTGGTCACCGTGACTTCAAACGATCCAATCGTGTAGATTGGCCCTGGCTCGATCATGACAAAAACATCGACTTCATCTCCCTCTTCGACGATCTGAATTTGGGCAGAGGCGTCATAGTAGCCATGGGAGTGAAGCGCTTTTAAAATATCGGGAATGTCTGACTCTGCGCGGTATCTCAGTGCGTTGATGGAAATCGGCTTTTTCTTCTTGAGTGTCGTGAGAAATGTCGCATCTTTGACAGTCTCAAGCGCGCTTTTATCATCGAGACCAATAAAGTGGACTTTATAGTCGATCGGACTTGCAACTAACATCAGAGGAGTTAAAAAAGCTAAAAAATAGCGGCGCATCATCTCCATAATGCCCTTGAATGTTTTTTTTATCGAGGGCATACTTTTTTGCATGAACCGAGACAAAAGCCGCGCTATTTTCGAAGCTTCTCAGGAAAAAATTCCTGGAGGAGTCAATTCTCCCGTCAGATCTTTTCCAGGTCTTGCGATGACACCGCTCATTGCAGCACGGGGTCAAGGCCCCTATGTCTGGGATGCTGACGACCACCGTTACATCGACTATTGTAACAGCTGGGGTTCACTCATTTTAGGTCATGCCCACCCAGTCGTTGTTCAAGCCGCTTTTGAGCAACTCAAAAACGGCTCGAGCTTTGGAATGGCAACGCCGTATGAAGAAGCAATTGCGCGAAAAATCTGCCACCATCTTCCCTCCATTGAAAAAATCCGTTTTGTCTCGTCGGGGACAGAAGCGACCATGAGCGCGCTCCGCGTTGCGCGGGGAGCAACAGGCAAGCCTACCATCATTAAATTTATTGGACACTACCACGGCCACTCCGATGGACTCCTTGTCCGCGCAGGCTCCGGCGTGCTTCAACTGAATCCTGAAGCCTCCTCCAAAGGAGTCCCATCAGACTTTGTTAAACACACTCTCTGTCTTCCGTTCAACGATCTAGAAACATGCCGCCAAGTCCTTCGGTCTCGCGACGATATCGCCGCTGTGATCCTAGAGCCGATTGCTGCCAACATGGGTGTTGTCCCCGGAAACCGTGATTTCATGCAGATGCTCAGAGAAGAGACCGCCCGCAAAGGCATCATCCTTATCTATGACGAGGTAATAACAGGATTCCGAGTAGGTCTGAAGGGCGCGCAAGGCTACTACGGCATCACTCCCGACATGACGTGTCTTGGAAAAATAATCGGCGGCGGATTCCCAGCAGCCGCGTTTGGTGGACGAGCCGATCTAATGAACCATCTCGCTCCACTCGGCGAAGTGTACCAAGCTGGAACACTCTCTGGCAGCCCTGTTGCCATGTGCGCAGGCCTTGCTACACTCTGTGAACTCGAAAAAACAGGTTTCTTTGAAAATTTAGAGAAGAAGACAACCCAAATCGTGAACGTCCTGCGTGAAACCATCCCCGGCCACGTCACACAAGTCGGGTCGATGTTCACCCCATTCTTTAACGAACCGGGTCTGTATGCCCGCTTCTTCAAGCACCTCTTTGCGCATCACGTCTATTTTGCACCGGCGCCCTATGAAGCCAACTTCCTCTCTTCTGCTCACACCCAAGATGATCTTGACGAGACGATTCAGGCGATCCGTCATTTTTCTGTAGAATAGAAATATTGCGACCTGTTAATAGGAAATTATGCCTAAAGCATTATCAAATAAGCTCGAGGATCTCATCCATTTTTGCCGCGGTCGTCAAGAAATGACGGTGGCCGATTTTCTAGACCATCTGGGAACTTCAGGCCCTGCCATTTTCACCTTTCTCTTCTCGATTCCTTTCCTCTTTTTCGCATCGATTCCAGGTATCATGATGGCATTTGGTGTGATTATTTTTATTTCGGGAATCCGCATTGCTCTCAATAAACCGATCTGGCTTCCTAAAGTTTTACGGAAGAAAAAAATCTCGGGCGATAAGATGGCTCACCGACTTGTCAGATGGGTAAAGTTTCTCAAAAAAACCGAAAAAACAATCCATCCGCGCGGCACCGTTTACCAACAAAGCCCATTCCTTCAAACCTTCAATGGATTTATTGTTTCACTCTGTGGACTCTTTCTCTTCTTACCACTGGCGCCCCATGCAAATTTCTTGCCAGCGCTCGGTGTCTTCTTGCTTTCCATTGGAATCCTCGAAGAAGACCTTTGGGTGATGATCGCTGCCTACGCAGTCCTCATCATCAAAGTCCTAATTCTCTTCATTCCGATTGTTGTGTAAGGTCCATCACTCTTTTGATCTCGAGTTGAGATTCAGCAATGACAGTTTGTTTTCCGTCGACCTCTATGACATAGAGCATCGTCTTTGCACTTAAAGATTTTCTTTCAATGATCTTGATTGCCTGACCATTACCTCCTCCAAAACGTCCCCCTGAAAGCTTACGCATGAACCAAATGGTTCCGATAATCCCCACAATGACCGCCACAAACGTGAGCGCCATTTTCAAAAACGCCCCCTCATAGCTCGGTAGTGGTTCCGGATTTGTCGTCTGTGTCTCTACAACGGCGAGTAAAATGTTCAGCATAAATGACATCATCATGGATTATCTGTTTATTTTCAATTTATCTAAAATATATTGCCTTCCAGCCATCGATTTATTGCTGAAACTACATCCACAATCGATTCAGGAAGCTTAAACGTGTCGCTCTTCGATTTGGTTTTTTTTAGGTAGGCACTCCAGTTTTTTTCCAGCGTTTCAAAAGCATCTTTTCCAAAGATGGCCGGAAGTTTCTTGATTGAAGTCTTTCTGTGATGGAAAACGAGCTGGATAGCCTTTCTTGCTAGAATGCTGTCTAAAGCATTCAATCGAATCAGAGAATGAAGGTCATGAAAGTCTTTCATTCTCGTATTGCCTTCTCCACGGAAAACAAGTGTCTCAAGTTTCTCTGCAAAAATAAATTCCTTCGGATAGCAATGTAAAGAAATTTTGCTTTCAAAGAGGGGACCTTTCGATGTGGCGGTCAAATCTATCGGGTGTTCAATTGGTTCGACTCGATCACCAAACCCCAAATCCATGCGTATAACTGTTTTTGTAGCGCCGAATAGAGCCTGTAAGGTGACTTCAGCTCCTGTATAGGCGAGCAGCGAATGTTCGAGGATTTTGATTTTAGTGACTTCGAAAGAAAAGCTGTCACTGGCATCTACATCGCAGATTACTTTTAAAGCAGATCTCAAAGATTGTTCAGTATTCGAGAGCTGTTGAATGAAAAAATCTAGATCTTGCGTTTCCCGTCCGAGAGGAATGTACTTTGCAAGTAATGTGCCCCCTTTCAGAATGAATTTTCCCTTGTAGGGAGATTTAGCTAAGCGTGTTAGAAATCTTTCCAGAATCAGATTCCGCCACAACTCGGCAAATGTCGACTCTCTTTCTTTAGCAAGAGCTTTGATTTTTTCTTTGATCGATTGTTCGATTGCAGATTTCATAGTGTAAAAGCCGAAATATAAGGGGTTAAATCAACTCTAAGCTTCTTTCCATATTTTAGGAGCTTGTTGATGTCAGGTTTTCTCTCATTCAAATAAGCTTGCAATGCTTTTAAGGCAGTTTCTTTGTCCAGATAGCGAAATGCATCGACAATGGTCCGTTCCCGGTCAAAAATATTAATTTTTTGACTGCCGATTTTAATTGAAGTCTGCCCAAAAGAAATAGTGCGCATTCGGATAATGCGAGTATTTTTTCTGGAAGGGGATGTCGTAGCATGAGGAACGGCGATCCAAAATTCTCGCATGATTTCATCTGTCAAACCATAATAGCATAGGGCAGAAATGAGGCAGACGACACCGTTCGGAATGCTTAATGCAGTTATTGCTAAGTCTTCCCATTCAAATGCTGAATTGAAATCGATGTTTTTGATCTTATACATTCCACGCCTGACCTTCTCGATCTCACCTTTTTCGTGGAAATAGGCCAGCATACGGGCAGGAATTCCTGCCTCCCTTCCCTCGGCAGAAGAAAAAACGCCTTTTTTGGAAAGAGCTCTGAAAGCCTCTGAATATTTTGATCTTATCATATCAGTAATGTAACAGATAAACCCGTTAATCACAATTGGGTTTTTCTGTTACATTTTGTGTGATCCTCTGATTTCTATAACTTACTGACATGTAATAAGATAAGTAGTGTTAGGTTGTCTGGAATACGATTTCTCGTATACAATGGCTCCCATGAAAGTACTAGAGCTAGCGGTTAAGGCGGGGCGTGCAAGGCAGAGCCCGCTAACGGGATTTATTCACCATTCATATGAAAATCTTGAACGGTCGGCAGAGACGATACCGGTCTATGAGAACTTTTGTTTTGCGCTGGCGCTTTTTAGGACGAAGACGGTTGAAAATGTTTTGGAAGCCAAAACACTGCTCGAAAGACTTTTTGCCTTTCAGACGGCGGAGGGATTTCCGATTTTCTTGCATGAGTACCCGCAGGTAAAATCTCGCAAGCTCGAAAAAAAGCTCTCGATTGTCGCGCAGTTTTTGCTGAGAGACTTTTCATCGGTGTTGGGAGAGGCACTGCGTGGTAAGCTAGAGGCGCTCGTGCGTCCGATTGAAGGGACCGAAGAGTTGACCGATTTACTCGTCCAGTCGCAGCTCAATGGCGAAGACGTGACGCCCGCATTGCGGTGGTGGAATAGTGAGGCGCTCTGTTTTACAGGTGCACAAAAACAAGAGAGGGGAGAGCCGGCAGTCACGCTGTACGACCTGATCTTGGGGGAGTGGAGCGGTAAGATGGCGGCACGTGCTCTGCGTGACCATCCTGTTCATCTGCTGGCGAGTTTAATTTATCCCAATCAAGTGACACTTCCGAATCCCTCTCATGCGTGGTCACACCGCTTTTGGGGAAGTGGCAATCCAACCCATTCAGCTCTCTTGGCCACGACAGGACAACTGACAGAAGAAGATGCTGTTTTCATCGACCTCGCTGAAAAAGAAGTCCACGATGAGATCGAAGTGAGTTATTTTGTGAACCGCGTTCCTGGCTCAGAATTCTTGGTCTCCGGTCTACAATCAACAACCTTTCAGCTCGGAGAGCCGATCACAGTGAATTCAGGTGGACTCAAGTTTGAAATGATCTTCACCTTAGAATCAGGGGAGGGAAAGTTTTGGGGACATCTCCATGTTGGGAACAGACCTGGGCAACTCAGCCGTGAAAAGTTCGAAGCGTATGATCGGACGATTGCCTTACGTACCATCGAACGAACAAAAGCTGCTCGTATCAAAATTGCCTTCCGTCTATTATAAAGTTAATGAAATTAGGTGATTTAAATAATCGGTTTTTAGAATCAGCCAGTCAAAATCTTTCAGAAAATAAAAAGCATTTACTTCAAGCCAAGTGGAATGACATTCGAGATATTGCAGTCCAGAATGCCGGTTATGGCTTTTGGGGATTCCATCTCCTGAAATTAAAGTCTGACCAGCTCACTCAGATGGATGTTAAATTTAAAGAAACGATCCACAGCATCGAAGAGGGGCATCTCCATCTGGAAGAAAGCTACATTCAGATGCATCCTGATTTAGCGGGGCTTTGTTTCTTAATTGACCCCACCAGCGATGCATTTAAAAAGTTTTTCGAGCAGGGGAATGCGAAAGCGCTTCTGTGGGAGTACGATTCAAAACTCGTCTCCGAGCACCGCGCACATTTCCAAGAAGTGTTCAAGTTTCTTTACCACCATCCGGGCTGGAAAGATCGTGACAGCCTAGTCTCTGAAATGCTCATCGGCAATCTAATCTCCCTCCTTCCCTTTTTTGACTTTGAGAATCATTCCAAAATTTATCTCTTAAGATTGATTGAAGGGGAGTGGAAGCTCGTCCCTTATATCTTGAATTATATCCCTCTGGTCAAAGACGAGATTTACGCCTATGGACTTGAGCCTCTCGATGAACCCAAAGCTCTACCCATTCTTGTTTTCCGTGGTACGCCTTATCCGACTGCGCAAGGTTTTTTAGAAGCCCTCTGGAGTGATTTGCACCCGGTTAAATCGATCGGACAAGAAATCTTCGAGCAAGGGCGCGCTGCTCTCGATCGTTGGATGGAAGGGAAAGAGAAGGTCGATTGTTTTGGGATGAGCTTAGGAGGCGCCCTTGCCTACCATGCCGGTCATGCGTATGGCAGTAAAGTCACAGTCTATGCCTACGCCTCTCCGGGACTTATCCCCATGAAAGGAGGCTTAAGCCACATCCATGGAAAAGCGTTTTTTCATTTAAATGATCTTGTCAAATCGGTGGGATACCATCCCGAATCGGAGAATTTTGAAGTTTATGCTGTCGTGACTGAGGCGAGACTCAATTTCTTTGCAGCCCATGCGCATCCAGCAGGACTGGGCCCCACGCTGGTATTAAAAGTCGACCCCAAGCATGAAAATAGAACGTGGCTCAGAAGACTTGCCAATGTCGTTAAAATTACAGTCTCTACCGTTCTCTTTCTTGTTTTACTTCCAATAAAAATTGGAGTCCAACTCTCAAGAAAGTTTACTCTGTCACGATAAGTGAAGGACTGTCGACCCCAATTCCCATCGCATGGAGCCCATTATCGACATAGAGTGTCACGCCAGTAATAGCTGATGCTGCTGGAGACGATAAGAAAAGAGCCGCAGCTCCCACTTCTTCACTTTCGAGATCTTTTGCCAGAGGTGCGTTCGCTTTGGAATAAGCAATCATGCTGTCAATAAAACCAATCGCACGCGCAGCACGGCTTCTGAGAGGTCCTGCAGAGATTGTATTCACGCGGATATTCCATTTTCTTCCCGCTTCCCAAGCGAGCATACGCGTATCGCTTTCCAGCGCAGCTTTCGCCGAACTCATTCCACCGCCATACCCCGGAACAGCCCGCTCCGACGCGATGTACGTGAGAGAAATCGTTGATCCCCCGTGATTCATCAGCGGTCCAAAATGTTGAAGCAGGCTCACAAATGAATAACTCGACGCACTCATCGCCGCCAAATACCCATTTCTTGAGGTTTCCAGCAGCGGCTTTTTCACCTCAGGACCATTCGCCAGCGAGTGGACCAAGATATCGATTTTTCCAAAATCTTTCTCCACTTGGGCAGCCACTTCAGAGATCGTGTAGCTTGACGCATCTTGATAACGCTTATTCTCTTTAATATCTTGGGGTACATCTTCCGGCTTATCAAACGCTGCATCGAGCGCATACACTTTCAGATACTCCATCATTTTCCCATTTGCCATCAGCCTCGATTCATCAAACTTGCCTAAGCTCCAAGACTGGGTAAAAATTTTTACAATCGGCGTCCACGTTCCAATGATAATCTCAGCACCTGCATTGGCGAGCTCCTTCGCAATCGCCCATCCATACCCCTGATCATCCCCGATTCCTGCAATAAAAGCTTTTTTACCTTTTAGGTTCATGATTTCCTCTGTATTTAAAGACAAAATTGTACCCAATTAACGTGTTCTAGGCAACCGAAACGGTCTGTCTACGGACGCCTAAGGTGATGGCAAAGAGGAACAGCGCGATACCGGCTGATTCCATAAGGGGAGGGAGCTGTCCAATTAGGATGTAGTAGAAGAGGACACCGAAGATCGTTTCAAAGAGCGTCAGCTGGCCCGCAAGAGAGACCGGGAGATGGATGCTGGCTTTATTCCAGAGAGCTGTCGCAACAGAAGAGCAGAAGATCCCTAAGACAGAACACCCAATGATAAAACTTTGAAGATCGGGACTCCAATGTAGGTACTGGTCAAAGTGGATGTGATCTTGGACAAAGAGTCCAATGAGGACAACCCAGAAAATCGAGGTGGTTCCTTGAAGATTGTTCCAATCTCCTGAATCGACTTGGGGATTATTTTTAAGGTAGCGGGCATTGGCAACAACGTACCAGCTCCAGCCAATAAGTGACAATGTAGAGAAAAAAAGACCCCAGATAAAGGTGGTGGGTGTGTCACTGGATTGAAGATTGGGGCCGTTGATCATCCCAAGGCCGATGAGGATGAGGATGGAGGGGGCGATGAGGCTACGGAATGAAACCTCTTTTTGTTTCCAGTTTCCATAAAAGGCGATCACGATGGGGCTGAGTCCAATGATCAAGGCGCAGATGGCCGGCGTTGAATATCGAAGTCCTAGAACCAGGCAAGTGTAGTAGCCAACAGTGATGATAAGCGAATAGTGAAGAGACTTCAGCCAAACCCGAAAGGGGTAGCGGCATCCACCTTTTCTTCGCGCCTGATAGATCAAGCCAAGAGAGAAAACTCCATAGACGAAGTAACGACCCATGGCGATCTCAATGGCGCTGAAGCTGGACATGAATCCAGGCACAATGAAGATAAGGCCCCAAATGAAGCAGGCCGATAAAGCGTAAACTATTCCTTTTAACATACTATTGGGAGGTTGAAGACATTATAACCGAATGTCGATTCTCCCACAAACTACTCAATATAAATTTAATTTGTCGCAACAGCCTTCTTCGCAGCTTGCTCTTTACGAGTTCGATAGAGAATATAAAAATTACTTCCCACGATAATCGCGGCACCTACAATCATGAAAGCGTCGGGTGTTTTATTCCACCAGAAGGCGTCAAGAGCGACCACCCAGAAGTAGGTTGAATAATCGATCGGAGCGAGCACCGAGCCTTGGGCGTATCGAAGGGCTTGTGCAATCGCATATTGACCAATAGCTGTAATGATACCTACGATGGCAAAGAGTCCCCAATGTTCCCATGGCATCGATTTCCAACTTGTAATAAGAAACGGTCCCATTGCGAGAATCATCATCAAGTTTGGGTAAACCGCAATCGCCAGGCTGTGTTCGGTTTCAGCGAGTCTGCGCATTAAAATCTTATTGAGCGCTCCTAAAAATGTCCCGATCAACACAATTACAGCTGCGATCTCGAAAACATTCGATCCAGGGCGCATCGCGATGATCACTCCAACCATTCCGATTCCTACTGCGACCCATCGGTCCCAAGTGACTGACTCTTTGAGCATCAGCGCACTAAGCACAATCATGAAAAGAGAAGACGTGTAACTTAGCGTGTAAATCGTTGTCAGTGACGCCATCGAGAAGGCGTACATAAAGGCGAGGGTGTAAGCCAAGTTAACCATCAGGCGAACGATATGTTTTTTCGGATGATTCGTTGCAAAAACCTTCTTCATTCCTCCGTGGAAGTAGACGGTGACAAGGAGAGGAATCAGCCGTGTGAAAGCCCTTAGAAACGAAACCTGCGGAACTGAATAAGTTCCCATCAGATGTTTGGTGAAGGCGTCAGCAAGCGGATAAAGCGCAAGCCCCAAGATCATGAGCAAAATTCCTAAAACCGCTTTATTTTGCAGCTGGCGCGTTCTGTCCGTTTGCGTCGACATTATTCCTCCGAATGAAGGAACTAGGCTACCAAACTCAGTCAGAAACTGTAAACGTTATTATGACTTTTTTGATTTCTTCATCATGAGACGCTTCCATCCTTCTGCAGTCAGAAGACGAGCGGGAGGGATCGAGGTGGCTTTTTCACGCTTGCGGGTCGTCGCTTTAGAAACTCTTTTCTTCATACCAACCTCTACATTCACTATAGGAGAAAAATGGGGAAAAGTCAAGTAATTATTTTACTCGTCAGTGGATCGATTTTAGGTTAAATTGAACTAATGACCAAGTTTACAATGACTTACGAAGGGGACCTGCGATGCCGGGTCCAGCACCCTGAAAGTGGGTCCGTTATCCAGACGGACGCTCCGAAAGATAATCACGGGAAGGGTGAGCTCTTTTCCCCGACTGACCTGCTGGCCGTTGCCCTGGGAACCTGTGTGATGACAGTGATGGGGATTTTGGCAAACCGCCTGAAGGTTGACCTGAAGGGCCTTAGAGCAACTGTTGAGAAAGAGATGGCAAACGCTCCTTCTCGCAAGGTGGGTAAGGTTGTGGTTCATATCTTTTGTCCGCAAACCTATGATCCAGCGACAACTGCCAAGCTAGAGCAGGCAGGGATTGGGTGTCCGATCCATCATAGCCTCCATCCGGATGTTGAGCAGAAAATTATTTTCCACTGGGGTGAAGCGTGAAATTTCAGACGAGCGGTGCTTTTGAAAAACATCTCAAAGAGTCATTTCCGAATCACTTAGCCCATGTCTATTTATTCATCTCGTCCTGTGACTATGAGAAAAGGCTTTGGACCGAGCAGCTGGTTCAGATGCTAAAACAAAAAGACGCGGGACTACAGATCACCCGTTTTGACGCTCCGGAGGTCTCTCCCATGGTGATTCAAGATGAGATGCGAGCTCCAAGTCTGTGGGGTGGTTTGCGGGTTTTGATCGTCGAGCAGATTGATAAGGTGAAGCCGCTAGGCCCTTTTCTCGATCTTTTGAATCACCCCTCGCAGGACGTCTTTCTGATTTTCCTGGCCTCCACAGCAAAGCCGGTGGCGGAGCTGTATCAGAAAGGAAAAAAAGATCTTGTGGCTGTCGATATCAGTGATGAAAAACCGTGGGATAAGGAAAGGCGTCTTCAAGAGTGGGTTAGGGAAGAGGCGCGGAAGGCGGGGAAACAACTTTCATCGGACGTTGCAGCAGAGATGCTGCGTCATTTGGGGCCTGATCTGGCAACGCTGCATCAAGAGCTCAAAAAACTGATCACGTTTATTGCAGAGAAAGCCGTTATCGAAAGAAAAGATGTCGAGGCGATTTGTGGGGCTAAAGATCTGACAACGGGTTGGCAGCTGGCAGAGACGGTGGTGTGGAAGCAGCCTGTCTCACTCAAAGAAAAAATCGGTGATTTAGGGTTTCTCTTTCCTTTCTTGGGGCAAGTGCGCTACCACTTACAACTCGGCGCGCAAATAGCCGATTTTCTCGAGAGAAAAACTGCACCACACGAACTGAAGAAACATTTTCCGTCAGTACGTTCTCTTGATAAATTTATCCCGGTTGCAACCCAGCGAGGGTCGCGATTTTTCTTAAACGGTCTTCTAAAACTGTATGATTTTGAACTTCTCGCTAAGAGTGCACCGCTTGATTTAAGTATTGCTTTCGATTTATTCCAGGCAAAAATCCATGAAAAAACTCATTCTTCTTCCTAACGCTCTTCATGAAGAGTCGACGTGGAGTTACACAACTCCGCACATCGATGCTTTAATTGCTGAAAGCGATAAAGGTGGTTATCAATTTCTCAAGCGGTTTGGGCTTCCTAAATGTCCCACCTATATTTTAAATGAACATACTCTAAAGCCTGCCGGGCTCATCAAAATCCCCGAAGCGATTGTGGGACTTATCAGTGATGCAGGGCTTCCATGCCTTGCTGATCCTGGCTCTGCTGTCGTTGAAGCAGCGCACCATGCAGGAATTCCTGTCGAAGCAATTCCAGGGCCCAATTCCCTCATGATGGCGCTGCAGCTGTCAGGATTTTCTGGACAAGCGTTCACCTTCCATGGCTATTTTCCCCGAGAAGAAAAAGAGCTTGCTCTTGCGCTTAAGAAACTACTTCCGAATTACACGCATATTTTTATTGAGACACCTTACAAGACAGAAAAGTTATTTCAACTTCTGATCAAACATCTTCCTGAAACTGCACACTTAAGCATTTCATTGGAGTTGATGGGGCCACAGGCCTATTCTAGAACAGATACGATTGCCGGGTGGAAAAAGAGACCTCTTCCTGCATCGAAATCTAGAGCCGTTTTTCTAATTAGCTTTAGGAAGAACTGAGTCGAGCCTTTCAACAATGCGGATGGCGGTTTCTGGGGGACAAGGGTTCACTTCGGTTTTACCTGTCAGGTAGTCAACAGCTTTTCCAAGGTGTTTTCCCATGGTGTCATCGGGAATGGAAGGATAGGTTTTTATGACTTTCCCATCGACGAGGACGACGACTTCACCAATGCTTCGTGGATGGTTAGGAAGAGGCTCGTAAAATCCGACGATAGTTGTAGCTCCTCCTTCGATGGCAACGACGCGGTAACGTGGTGCTGTTTCGTGCTCTTCAATCGGTGCCCGGGCATAGGGAGCATAGTGGTTTTTAAGGGTGCCCTTCATAGAAGAGTAGAGGTTGACTTGAAGAGAGCCTGACTCAAACAAAATATCGGCTGAACCCTGCTGAGGAAACGCCGGTGAAAGGTCTTCATAGACAACCGAGGTGGGCTTGCTAGGAAGCGGGATCCCCAGCGAATCTAAAATGGTGATAATGTGCGTCCCTTCATACTTAAAAGCACCTTCAGGATCGACATACCGTCCTTTCTTAAAATCTGCCATTCTATTTTTATCCATCTCGATGACAATGCGAGTCGGCTGCAATTTAAGTTCATCGAACGCAATGGCGCGGACTTTCTCAGTTATATCGGAGCTGAGGTAATTTTCATTAACGACGAGCTTCCCTTGAAATGTTTTTAAAACTTCGTTGAGCTCTTCGATTTCATGGGACATGCAGATCGGTTTTTCAACAATCATACGAGCTTTCGGATCAACTGCGATGATTTTCTTGATTACGCTCAAATGTTGATCTGGAGGTGTGCAGACATCCCAGAAGGTAGGATTTGCGGCCGCAGCTGCTTCATACGACTCAAACCACTTAAAGGGAGACGATTTTTTCTTTTCGTCGGTGTCAATAATCCCGATGGTTTGTACGTCGTGACTTTTTAGTTTTTGTTCATGGAGGGGAGCAACTGTTCCTTCTCCAACGCGAACACAAGTAGTAAGAGCAAGTATTGTAGCCATCATAAAATAATTTCTTCAGCGACACTATCATAGAAGAGACGACCTGTTTCTGTCAGCTGAAAATGGGTTGGAGTGAGGGTTAGCCACTCTTTTTCAAGGAGTTTTTTAACAAGGTCTGAATCAATGGGGAACTCAGAGCGAGGAGCCCCTTCAAACAGGCGGAGCCTAACGGCAAGCCGTTCGTGAAGGCTGGCCAGGGGGGAGAGTTTTTCATCGAAGTCGCGGGGCAGTTGGCCTTGAGAGAGGATTTCCTTCCATTTTTTGAGGTGGCAGACGTTACGGAAACGGCGGCCTTCCCAAAAGCTGAAGGCAGAGGGGCCAAGTCCCAGGAAAGGCCTTCCGGTCCAGTAACCTGTGTTATGGACCGACTCAAAGCCTGGTTTTGCAAAGGCTGAGATCTCATACCGGGAAAGCCCCATTGCCCTAAGCTTTGTGCAAGCGGCGTTTAGCATAGCAAGCGACTCTTCAGGCGATGGGAGCAGGGGTGAGAGTTCTTTTTGCTTTTTATAAAAGACTGCCCCGGGCTCAAACGTTAAATTGTAGAGGGAGAGATGGGTGATAGGGAGGGTGGAGACTCGATCTAAAGTCTCTTCCCAAATTTTGAGGGTTTGTCCGGGGATTTCATACATGAGGTCGACGGTGATATTTTTAATCCCTGCTTGTGCAGTTAAGTGGACCGCTTCGATTGCTTTTTGGGCGGTGTGGAGTCTTCCGAGTTTTTTTAGAAGCGGATTGTCGAGCGACTGGAGGCCCAGGCTAACACGGTTGATACCAGCCTTTTGAAACGCTTCCATTTTCTCTAAAGTCACATCGTCGGGGTTGACTTCGAGGGTTATTTCACCTTTGACTTGCATCCAGCTTAAAATCTCTCCGATTTTCTCAGGTCCCAGAAGAGAAGGGGTTCCTCCACCCAAATAAAGCGAGACGATTTCTTTTCCTTGGATGAGAGACTGAATCAGTTTCCACTCATTTTTAAGTCCCTGCATATAAAGATCATGGTTTTCATTAGGCATGACAAAGAAATGACAATAGGGACATTTCTTGGTGCAGAAAGGAACATGAATATAAACCGAAAATGATTCAAAATTTGTTTTTTGACGGCGTCGGCTTGCCACAGAATTTGAAACCCGCTTCGATCGCCCATATTCTTGAACATGGGCAGCTTGAGCGTCGGCTTCACCTGGTTCAAATTCAGGGTGACTCTTTGTCAAATTCCTAAATTTTGAATCATTTTCGGTGTAGAACGAGATCATTTCTACCAGGAGTCGGTATCAGGATCTTCAAGAACGCCCCGTTTCCAGCGGTTGCGATCACTGAAAGGGTCTTCTTCATCTTCGTCATCCTCATCACCTGCATCTTCATCAGAGGCAGTTCCAGATTCAGAGCCACTTTCTGTCTCATCGCCACTAGAAGATTCAAAGTCATACGACTCGCTTTCAACTTCTAAGCCGAAATCGGTAAGCCCTTCTTCAGGCATCTCGATGTCGGGCATACTGGCTGTATCAGGAAAAGCAGGGCGGCCGTGAGCCGACCGCTTAGGAGGAGCGTACTCTTCCATCGCACCGCTTTCTTTGAGGAAGCGGAGACGTTCTTTCTCCTCTTGGATTTTTTCTTTTAAAGAGACGATTTCTGTTCGGTGCTTGTCAAGATCTTTTTTGGGAACGAGTCCCAGTTTCAGCCACTGGTCGAGATCATGGAGTTCCGCTTCGAGTTTTCTTAAACGTTCACTTTTCATAGGTCCTTTTTAAAATACAAAACATTTTTTTGCAAGGAGGCTCAGGATTATTTCTAACAACCTATTTTTTCTCAACAGAAAATCACCAGCTTTTAGTACTATATCATGGAAAAGTTCACAGGAGAGTAAGATGAGCGAACTAATAACACTCGATGACAATATTGTAGAATTTTATTTCCCAAGGCAGGGCTTTTACACAGAATCCCTCCAAAGATGGGCCCAGAGCATTAAAGAAACTGCCGGCAAAACCGATCGACTGGCAAGAGTTGTAATTGAAATACGGATGATAAAATGGATTAAGCCCGAAGTGACAGAAAGTAAGCGTCAAGAAGATAGCAGTACAGACGCAACAGAGAACATTGTTTTCCAAGCAGCAAGTATTATTAAAAAAGAAATTGCACTTGAACAAGTAAGCGACTTTAAAGAAGAAGAAGAAAGAACTAACGCATTCTTAGATAAGGCGACGTCTTACGGTGTTGTTTTCAGGATAAAAGCATACCGGTCTAATAATAGATTAATTGCAGTCATTCATAGGCAATTCGGTCGGCTCGATTTAGTCGAATTAAGGGAAGCTTCGGAAGCTGAGAATAAGCTGATTGTAGTGCCACCAAGTACAATTCAGGTAGGGAGACGACCAGTGACGATACTCTCAAGACCAATCGAGCGTCCAATCACACCGATTGATCCCAAAGCCGAATTTGAAAAACTTATTCAAACTCTAAATAGCCTATAAATCATAGCTCTGCCAACCTATTTTTTTCTTAACAGAGAATCTATCGTTCCCCGTATAGTCTCTGGCGAAAATTGTAGGAGAATCATATGTCTGGATTAGTCGTAAACAGTAGTGGTATTGTAGAATTTAATAACCCTGCCCTGGGCCTTGATCCAACCGGACTGAAAGAATGGGTTCTACAATTAAAAGAAACTGCCCAAAAAACCCACCGACAATTAGGAAGAATTTTCACTGAAACACGGTCGACAAAATTAGTTGCCGATGGGTTTGTTAGTGCATCGGATCCATCTAGAAACTACGTTATTCAAGTCGGGTCTACATCTGTTACTCATTTGACATTCGACGGCTTGATGGAAACGTTTGACGAGGAGACGAACAACTTTGAAGACGATAATAATATTATCAATGAATTTATACAGAATACTACTTCTTATGGGATTAGCTTTATGATTACAGTCTACCACTCCGATGAAACTATAGCCGCCATCTATACTCGCAAGTTTGGACGGCTTGACATGACGCAATTCCAGAACGCTCAGGAAGATAAGAAAGCTAATAGAAGTCTGGAAAAGATGTGTCAGCGCGATCCTCAAGTCGAGTTTGAAAAATTTTTAGCATACGTCCCTCCTCAGCAGGCCAAAAAGTACCCCCTTTCCGCTATCGGGGAGTAACTTTTTAATCGGTAAGAGAAATATGCGTACTATCGAATCAGGGCAATCAGAGGTCGTGCTCTTCCAGAGATCCCTTTTGCTTTTGGGAGCGTGATTTTTTTCAACAAAAAATCACCAGCTTTTAGTACTATATCATGGGTAAACTTATAGGAGAATCAGATGACAGAACTAGTAACACTCGATGACAATATTGTAGAATTCAACGACCCACGCCTTGGCATTGATCCACAAGGTCTGCAAAAATGGGCTCACGAAGTCCAAGAAACTGCCAGCAAAACAGATCGCTTGGCAAAAATTATTATCGAAATACGGATGATAAAATGGACTACCCCTGAAGTGACAGAAAGCGAGCGCATTGAAGATGGAAAAACGATCACAACTAGAAATGTTATTTTGCAAAGAGCGTGCTCATCTAACAGCGAGATCGAACTTGATAAAGAAGACAACTTCGAAGAGTACGACTTTGAGGATGAAGTTGAAGATCTCAATAAATTCTTAGATAAGGCGACATCGTATGGGGTTGTTTTCACGATGAAAGCTTACCAGTCTAACGATACGGTCATTGCAGCTGTTTCTAGGAAGTTTGGACGGCTCGACTTGAGTGAATTGAAAAAAGCTTGGGAAGTCGTAAACAAACCTATAGAATTACCTCCGATGAAGATTCAATCTGGCGGTCGTACGATTACAATTCCTTCAAGACCGATCTCAAGACCGATGCCACCGATCAATCCGGAGATGGAATTCAAAAAGCTATTCGCAGATCTTGAAAGCAGATAATTCTAAAGCATAAAAAAACCGACTCTGCTAATTAAAGGTTAAGAAATTACTTTAATCGGAGTCGGGTTTTGGAAGATCTTTCATTTTCCAATTTAGCATATTTGGATGAGCAGTACCGAAAATATCTGGAAAATCCAGAGAGCCTAGAGCCATCTTGGAAACATTTCTTTGAAGGATGGGAATATGCCCGAAATTTGAGTGGGGGAGAGAACGCCGCCGATGTTAAGGTTGATCACCTCATTCAAGCCTATCGTACGTATGGCCACTTAAAGGCTCATTTCAACTGTCTCGAAGAGCCTCCTGTAGTTCCAGAGCTTGCCTACCAAGAGAGCGACCTCAAAACTCTTTATCCAACGAATGGTTTTTTTAAGAAAACAGACGCACCGCTCGAAGAAATCATCGCAGCTTTGGAGCAGACGTACTGTGGTTCAATCGGGATCGAGTACATGGGGATTCAAAACCCTGAGCTTGAAAAGTGGATCCAAAAAGAGATCGAACCTGGCTTTGTCATTCCGCTGACCACGGACGAGAAGTTGCACATATTCCAAGACTTGAACCGTGCAGAACTTTTTGAAACGTTTCTCCACACGAAATATGTGGGGCAAAAACGGTTTTCGCTCGAGGGGGGAGAGACGCTCATCCCGATGCTGACAATGATCGTCGAGTCGGCCAATGCGGAAGGGGTGCACGAAGTGGTGCTGGGGATGGCACACCGTGGGCGCTTGAATGTTCTGGCGAATCTTCTCAACAAATCATACGATGCGATTTTTTCTGAGTTTGAAGATTACTACACACCGTTACTGGGAGAGGGAACCGGTGATGTCAAA
The DNA here is from genome assembly GCA_964571465.1 of uncultured bacterium. Classification (GTDB taxonomy): domain Bacteria; phylum Chlamydiota; class Chlamydiia; order Chlamydiales; family Rhabdochlamydiaceae; genus PALSA-1444. The sequence goes on along the minus strand of CAZNAR010000001.1, from coordinate 81,428 downwards.
TACCACAAAGGGTTTGTGGGGAGTTTGACAACGAAAAAAGGGGAGCAGGTGAGTGTCACGCTCACTGCCAATCCGAGTCACTTAGAAGCCGTCGATCCAGTGGTGGAAGGACAAGCGCGCGCTAAACAAGAGCTTAAAGGGCGGAAAGAAGTGATTCCGATCTTGATCCACGGCGATGCGTCAGTGGCAGGTCAAGGCGTCGTTTATGAAACGCTTCAGCTGAGCAAGCTGAATGGCTATGAAACAGGTGGCACGCTCCATATCGTGATCAACAACCAAATCGGGTTCACGACACTCCCTAAAGATGGGAGATCGACACGGTATTGCACCGACATCGCACTGGCTTTTGGAGCGCCGGTTTTCCATGTGAATGCTGAAGATCCTGATGCGTGTGTCTATGCAGCTCTACTCGCTCTTAAAATCCGTCAGAAGTTTCATATCGACGTCTTTATCGATCTCAATTGCTACCGCAAGTACGGCCACAATGAAGGGGATGAGCCGGCATTCACCCAGCCGCAGCAGTACCTTAAAATCCGTCAGAAAAAAACGATCCGCTCGCTTTATTTAGAAAAACTTGTTTCAACCGGACTTCTCAGCGATGCTGTTGCGCATGCGTCGGAAGTTGAGTTTAGAGACAAGCTTCAAAAAGCGCTTGATCAAGTCTCCTCTAAACCGCCATCAACGACAAAGGAGATCCTGAAGAAAGAAGAACCAGCCCCGATTCCTGCTGTGTCGGTTGAATCGCTTCAAACGCTGGCACGGGAGTTTTGCAAGGTTCCTGGAGGTTTTAACATCCATCCGAAGATTCAGAAACTCCAAGACGATCGTTTAGCGATGGTCACATATCCTACAGCTAAGAAAATCGATTGGGGGATGGGAGAGCATCTCGCCTATGCATCACTACTGGCCGAGGGTGTCCATGTCCGGATTTCAGGGCAAGATTCACGCCGGGGAACTTTTTCACACCGTCATGCGATGTGGGTCGATCAAAAATCAGAGGGGCGGTACTACCCGCTTTCACATCTCTCCACCAATAAAGCGAGTTTTGATGTCTACAACTCTCCGCTCTCGGAGTTTGCAGTTTTAGGATTCGACTTTGGCTACAGCATGTTTTACACCCAGGCGCTGGTTATCTGGGAGGCGCAGTACGGAGATTTTGCTAACGGCGCACAGGTGATCATTGACCAATTTATTTCCAGTTCGGAACAAAAATGGGGACATAAGTCGGGTCTCACGCTCTATTTACCACATGGGTATGAAGATCAAGGGCCGGAACACTCTTCGGCTCGCTTAGAGAGGTTTTTACAGCTTTCGGCCAATAACAACTGGACAGTGGCCAGCTGCACCTCTCCGGCTCAGCTTTTCCACCTCCTTCGTCGTCAAGGGTTGCAGAAAGCGAAAAGACCCCTGATCTTAATGGCTCCTAAAGCACTTCTTAGAAATCCCGAATGTGTCAGCTCACTCAGTGAATTTGCAGCAGGCAGTTTTGAAGAAGTAATTCTCGATCCGATTGTGGAGCCCCCTGTAAAAAGGGCCCGGCGAGTTATTTTTTGTAGCGGTCGTGTTTACTACGATTTGCTCGCAGCACGCAAAACGCCCGATGTTGCCATTATTCGCATCGAGCAGCTTTATCCTTTTCCCACTGAAAAAATCAGAGATGTGATACAGAGCTATTCAGGGACGTCAGATTGGTGTTGGGTTCAAGAAGAGCCGCGCAACATGGGTGCGTGGAGTTACATCTTTCCAGAGCTCAACCAACTCACTCCAAAAGCGGTTCGATTTGTGGGGCGGGATGCCAGCAGCTCTCCAGCAGCTGGCTCCCATGTGCTTCACAAAGAGCAACTCGTCAAATTTTTGCAGGAGGCATTTAAGTGAAAGTCGACATTAAAGTCCCCCCGCTCGGAGAATCGGTCTCCCAGGCAACTGTCAGCCGGATCATTCAACCTTCGGGCTCAGTGGTTAATCGCGACCAAGAAGTGATTGAGCTTGAAACCGACAAAGTGAATCAAGTTCTCTATGCACCCCAAGCAGGAAAACTCGAGTTCAATGTCGCAGTGGGACAAACCGTCACTGTCGGACAAGTGATTGGGACCGTCGACACCTCGGTACAAGTTGCAGCTGCTGCGCCGCCGCCTCCTAAACCCACACCAGCTCCAACAACTTCCGAACCGCCTGCTCGGATCATGCCTGCTGAGTCTGCTACACGTATCGAAAAGCCGGCGCCCTCTCTTCAACCTCCTCCAACTCTCAAAGGTGAACGTAAACGGATGAGTGGTCTCCGTCGCACCATTGCGCAAAGACTTGTCGAAGTGAAAAACACAACCGCGATGCTCACCAGCTTCAATGAAGCCGACATGACCCAAATCATTGAAATCCGCGGCCGCGAAAAAGAGAATTTTCAGAAAAAATACGACGTCAAGCTCGGGTTTATGTCGTTCTTTGTGAAAGCCACTGTCAGTGCGCTCAAAGCGTTTCCAACAGTCCATGCTTATATTGAAGGGGAAGATATCGTTCAATTCCCTAACTTCGATATCGGTGTTGCCGTATCTACTGAGAAAGGACTCATGGTTCCTGTCATTCGAGGGTGCGACAGCGCCACGTTTGGCGATATCGAAAAACAGCTTGAAATTTTTGCAAAAAAAGCTCGTGATGGCTCCATTTCTATCGATGATTTGAAAGGGGGCTGTTTTACCATTACCAATGGCGGTGTTTTTGGATCGCTCCTTTCAACCCCGATTCTCAACCCACCGCAAAGTGCGATTCTTGGCATGCACGCAATTGTCAAACGACCTATTGCAGTGGATGATCAGGTTGTGATCCGACCTATGATGTACCTGGCTCTCTCATATGACCACCGACTCATCGACGGAAAAGAGGCCGTTCAGTTTCTCGTTCACATCAAGCAAAACCTCGAAGACCCTTCCCGTCTTCTCCTGGAGCTATAAGATGTACGATTTAATCGTCATTGGTTCTGGACCTGGAGGATATGTCGCAGCCATCCGGGCAGCGCAGCTCGGCCTTAAAGTCGCTTGCGTCGACAAAAGAAAAGAGCTCGGTGGCACCTGCCTCAATGTCGGCTGCATCCCTTCGAAAGCGCTCCTTCATTCCACTGAACTTTATTGGAAAATGACTCACGATGCGAAAGATTTAGGTATTGAAGCAGGCCCCTGCTCTTTTTCCCTCACCCAGATGATGAACCGTAAATCGAAAGTCGTTACTTCGTTTAACGAAGGGATTGCAGCCCTTTTTAATAAGAATAAAATCACCTTCATCCCTGGTGCTGCAAAAATCACCTCTCAGACCACTGTTCAAGTGGCAGGGGAGAGCTACGAAACCAAATACATCCTGATTGCAACAGGTTCTGAGCCAACGCAGCTTCCATTCTTACCGTTTGATGAAAAGAGAATTGTCTCATCAACAGGCGCCCTTTCTCTCTCTAAAGTACCCGAAAAACTTCTCATCATTGGAGCGGGTGTTATCGGTCTTGAACTCGGCTCTGTCTATAGTCGCCTCGGATCAAAAGTCACCTTTTTGGAATTTATGGACCGAGTCTGTCCCACGCTTGAAGCTGATCTCTCGAAAGAACTTCAAAAAGCACTGACTGCACAAGGAATGACGTTTTATCTCTCAACCAAAGTGACAGGTGCCGACCTGAATGCAAATGAAATCGTCCTCCGCACCGATCAAGGGACCCATGCAGCCGATGTCGTTCTCGTTGCAGTCGGACGCAAACCTTACACCGCACAGCTAGGACTCGAGTCCGTCGGCATTTCTCTTACGCTAAAAGGAACGATTCCCATCAACAACCGGTTTCAGACCACCGTACCTACAATTTATGCCATTGGAGATGTTGTCGATGGCCCGATGCTTGCTCACAAAGCCTCTGAAGAAGGTGTCGCTGCCGCCGAGATCATCGCCGGCCAAAACCCTACCGTCCACTACATCGCGATTCCGAGCGTCGTTTACACCTACCCTGAAGTCGCCTCAGCCGGTCTTTCTACTGACGAAGCCACCAAGCTAGGCCTCAAACCCAAGACAGGGCAGTTCCCTTTCAAAATCAACTCGCGAGCAAAATGTACAGGGGAAGAAATAGGTTTTGTAAAAATTGTCTCAGATAGTGCCACCGACAAAATCATTGGTGTTCACATCATTGGCGCCCACGCCTCAGAACTGATCACTGAAGGGTGTCTTGCTCTCCAAAACGGCCTCACGGTCACCCAGCTTGCCCACACGCCCCATGCTCATCCTACGCTCTCTGAAGCCCTCAAAGAAGCAGCACTAGCCGTTCATAACCGCGCTCTTCATAGGTAAAGCATGTCAGCGTCAACAGACTATGGCATTCCTGATGATAAAGGTTGGAACCGAATTTTAGAAGGAATTGACCGTGGAGAGTTCAAAGATAAGGTTATTTACCGTCTTGGTCAGAATGTTTTTAGCACCTATTCAGGTACAAACCTTCCTCAAAGTGCAGAACTCATTACACGAGATCGAATATGGGAGATTCTTCATCCAGAGTTATTAGTTACATCCAACTCGTTTGATCCAATTTTAGCCTCTAAAACCAGAAGAGAGCAATTAATTGGAGTCGGCTGGGCTTCAGAGTTTAAAATATTTGAAAGGGACTTAGACGAGCTGTTAACGGTTACTACAAGTTCGAATTTCAAAGACCAGATTTCCCAGTTTCTAATTTTATATCAAAAGAAATACGGGGTTGTTCATACAGACTTTGGTCCTTTATTCTCAAACCAAGCGTCCCTTCCCTATGTTAGGGAAAAGCTTTTAAATCGAGTTTTCAATACTTTTTTCAATAAACAACAGATCGAAGACTTTCTCCAAAGGAATAAGAAAAGGATCATCGAGGAATTTGGCACCAAGGAACATCAACTTAGCTCACCTAATGAGTTTACCTTCGAAATCGAACTGACTGGAAAAGAAACTCACGACAAAGGGAAGCTTCCAGCAAAGGTTGTTTTTTCTCTGCAGGGCAAAAAAGCTTTTACGGTTATGTACAAGCCTCGGTCTGCTGTTCTCGATAAAGCTATTCAAGAGTTGTTCATAGAACTTGAGATGCCTCATTATAAAATTGTTTCATTTCCGGAAGAAAATAAAAGCATTTGGGAATACATCGATGGGGAAGACATGTTACTTCCAAATGATGAGCGACGCTCTTTAGGAGTGGTCGATGAAAAGTTGAAAGGGGAGGGAGCAAGAAGAACTCCTGAGGTTTTTATTCGCTACTCTCAAACAATTCAAAAGAGTGAACAAATAGACCTATTTCTCAAGCTTGAGCGATTACATAAGGTGTTAGTTGCAATCGAGTCGACTGATTTGCATAGTGAAAATGTACGGTTAGGGAAAGATAGAAATATCTATCCGATTGATCTTGAAGTGATGGACCCTAGACAACTTACCATGCTCATGGTTGATGATTATTTTAGAGATGCAGCGGATTACAGAGCGACCAATTGGAAGAAACTCACAAGCATAGAGCAAGCTGCAATTAAAAAATGGCAAGAAAGAGTCAATCCTAATCGGCTTCTTTCTGTTCGGCATGTTCTGGTTAATACCGGTCAACTGGTTTTACTTAATTACTATGACAATACAAGAGATGCAGCCGTTGAAATGGCTAAGCTTATTGAAAAAGCTCTAAACAGCCGTGGCTATGTGACTTCTGAAAATCAAAAAATAATTATTAGAAATCAAGTCTATATTGATCTTTTGAATGGAGATGTCCCTTACTTTACAGAATTGGAAAATATCGTTTATTATGGATACCCGAAAGAAGGGTATAAAATAGGCAGAAAGGAGAAAGAATAATGGCGATGATAGCGGCTCAACAGTCGAATCTACTTACAGCTGCTCTTCAAAGACATCTGGGTGCTTTAGAAAGTCAAACTAAAACATCAAGTTTAAATGGTGACATGCTTGCAGTTGCAAAAGCGGTCTACGAAATGTTTCAATCTTTAATGAAGCAAGAAAAAGGTTTTGATCCTAGCTTAGTCAATTTAGTTTTAAATAGTACTAAAGTATCATTTTATTCACCCTTCGGCATTGCTGCAGATCTAGAAAAATGGCTACAAAATCCTATAGCACTCGAAGCAAAGAATTATGCCTGGTATGACCTTTGTACGCATCAAACGTAACTCTCTAGTTCTTTCCTCAATAAATCTCGGATAAGTCTACCTTTAATAGCTTTGTGACTTACCGCAGCCACAAGAGCCTTTGACATTAGGGTTCATGACTTTGAAGCCGGAGCCTTGAAGACCGTCGACGAAATCAATGACCGCCCCTTTAAGACGCTCGGAAGCCTGTTTCTCAATATGGATTTCTACACCTTCGGAGACGAAAACAACGTCGGCGTCAGATGCTTTTTCAGAGAAATCAAGGACATACTCAAAACCGCTACATCCACCAGCTCTATCTCCAAAACGGAGACCCCAGCCCTCTTTCCCTTCATCTTCTAAGATCTCTTTAAATTTCTCGGCAGCCTTAGGAGTCAGTGTGATCGTTGAAACATCGATTTTTTCTGCGAGGATTCCATTCAGTTTTCCTAAGAGCTTTTCGAGATCTTGCTCTCCAAATCCATGGCCGAGCATTCCAGCTTCCAAAGTCTCCCAAACAGATGCGCCACATCCAACACAGTTCAGACCGGCGTTCATCATCTCTTGAGCAAGCCGCTGGCTTCTCTGAGGAAACGCAGTCAAAATCTCTTCAATTGTCATCTCTTTGGTAATCATGGAGTCTCCTAAAACTTGATTTTTACGCATCCACCGCTCAGTTTGCACTGGCAGGCTAGCCTTTCATGGCCGAGTTCACCGAGGAAATCTTGTTCTTCTTGAGTAAAGGAGGAAAGGTTTTCCATTCCTTCTGTGACTTCGATCACACAGGTCCCGCAGACCCCTTCGGTACAAGCAAATGGCACCCCTGCTTCTTCACAAACAGGTGCAATCGGCTCGCCAGCGGCGACCTCGTGTTCTTCTCCACTATGTTCAAAGATAAGCTTTCCCATAAATATAGGTTAATTAAACAAGAAATTACCCAAAAAATCAAGGAATTAGGAAGGGGAGAGCCCCCATCCTATTTAAATCTGGTGTTCAGCATCGTCTTCTAGACGGTCTGATCCGCCTGCCAAGAGCTCCTGGACGGTCGACTTAAGGGTCTTAATCCCATCTGTAAAGCCGCATTCGACAAGAAGTTCATTAAGGGTTGTGATCTCGGTCTCCAAAAGATCGACTTGGCTTTCAAGGAAGGCAACACGGGTTTGGAGTAGTTGTGTCATATTAACATCCTTATTTTATATTACTTATTATAATAAAATTTTAATTATATATTAACTAATATTACTAAATAATTTATAATATAACAATAATTGTTTAATAACTTAATAATGGGTAGTATATGTCATTCTTTACAAGTTCTTTAAGGTCAGCAGGCATTTTATCATCCCAAAACCCCCAGCAATTTGGGGAAGTTTTACGCTTGGAGAGAGGTCCTTTGAGCATCCCTATCGCTCGTCTTTGGGAGAAAGTAAGTAACCTCGGGACAAAAACCGTTGATCGCCAAAACCTTCCTGTTTCACGGCCCCGCTATCAATTCACCATTATTTTAGAGCGTATTCGTAAGACAGTTGAACGGGTAACCCTACTCCAAAATCTCTACAACCCTCCCGTCATAGAAGGAGAGCCCCTTACCTTTGAACAACTCGTCGGTGATGATCCTAAAAGAAAAGCTCTTCTCGAAAAAATTTGCCCTGGGATTTTCATCACCTCACCTTTTAAACAACGAGAGCTGATTCGTTTAGCACTGGAATATCAAGAAAACCGTCTCAACAGCCTTTTAAAACAAATGATCAACTGGACCTTTCTTCAGCCTGATTGGCAAAACCTTTCGCAGACCCAAGTTTTTGATATGCTTGACGAAGTCAAAGGAGCCCTCACATCTAAAATTAAGTGGATTTCAGACCCTTACATTCCGTTCCTTAAAATGGCCATTGCAGAACGTGCAGTTTGGCAGGTGCGGTCCGAGAAAGATATTGGACTGGCTTCGTTCCTTTTCCTGTTTGAAGGGCTTAAGACTGAACAAGATATGATTTTCGGTAAAGTCCTTGATATGTACTATAACACTTTCTTAGGAGCCGATCACCCCAAAGTCCAAGAAAATCTCCGCAATCACAATGACCTTTGTAAAATTGAGCCCGAAGATGTGAAAGCTGGCATTATCGATCTTCAACTCAAAGCAATTGCTGATTACTTAAGTCCCAATCAGGAGTCGCAAAAAGCAGCATATACTTTGCTTCTGAAGCTCTTCCAACATCCTGATGCATTTGCGAATATGGACACTACAGAAACAAAGCTTTATGACCAACTGATAGCAAATTGGGCCCATCTTGCTCGCAGTGATCTTGAAATAGTCCCCCTTGAATACTTTGTCACTCATGTGCCCCAAAATCCCGATTCTAACCCACAAATTGCCAGAGACTTAGCACAATACCAGGCGATAGAAAAACAGCTTTCTCTTGTAAGAAGCACCTCAGACGAGCAAGAAGCCCGCTATTTAAGAGGAAGCACTGAGAAGCTAGAAGGTCACAAATGTGAAATCTTACGACTGGTCCAAATTCGTAGTGATCTAACCCTACAGAAAATGGAACTTGAGCGCAAACTCTCAACGTACCCCAAAGGATTAGAGGAAAAGGCAACCGATCTCCAGATTCAGGTCTGGCAACTCGAAGCCGAAATTCAGAAGGCGGGCCGAGTGATGCGGTTCTTCCTTGAAGGTTGCCATGAAAAAAGAGCCACCTCTCTTAAAGCAACGATTAACCTTCGTGCCCAAGAGTTTGTTGACCAAGCGAAGCTTGACCAATGCACAGCGGCTTTTAAACAGGTGATAAGTGAGATTGCAGTTCAAAGATCTGCAGTTCTTGAAACTGAGGCTGAATTAGTCCAGGGTCGAGCCCTTTTTAGAGAAACATATCAAGTCGGCGTCCGTAAGGCTAAAACAGAGCTCCATTTACTAGCCAGTAAGGTCTATTACCTAACCCCCCAACAACTAGAAACACTGATGAAGACAGATGATAATCAAAGGGTTATGGAATAGTTAAATTAATGTTTAATTAATTGCTAATATATATTATAATTTTACTTATAAGTTTTTAATTATTTAATAAAAAAGGATAATAATTATGTCATCAGATGCAAGATATTTAACAAGTTTCCCAGGCACAAAGTCAGATCTTCCAACTGTGTTTCCAGAAACTAGCGGATATTACCCCATTATTTCTTCAGACGATGAGCAAGATGAGTTTGGTATGCCTTATATGCCTGATCCACAACCAAGCCTTGCTAAACGCGCAGGTCGTGCCTTTAGAGCTTTCAAAGAGGCAGTAAGTGCTCGTTTTACAAAGCCTAATGTTTCAGGTTCTGTTATGGTAGTTCCAAAAGCAGAAACCCCTCATGCAACATTTGAAGAATTTTTATCTGCAAAAGCTCAAAAGGGCTTTAGCGCGAAAGACAAGCTTGCGATTCGCGGCATTGAATTTATCACAGCAGAAGGGTTAGGCAATAAAGTTAAGGCATTTTTCGCCCTGGGCGGAATCGGCTACTTCTTTGCTGAAAAAGTAACAGATAGCAACCGAGAAGCACTGATTACAGAAGCACGTTTCTACCACGAATGCTGTAAAGTTCAAGAAGCGTTTCAGAAGTTTTCTAAAAAACCTGACACAGCTAACTATAGCGGCTTAAAAACAGCTTATGAAGCTGTTTTAGCAACTGTTGATGATAAGCGAAAAACATCTGACACTCAATTTGATGATGCTAATACAATTCTAAACAAACAACTCCTTGGTAAAGCTGAAGGAACCGTTGGTCGAGCATTGCTGGATCACGAGGCTCGAGCAGCCCTGACTTCGCAAGGTGGATTCACAGTTGATAGTATTGTTGAGACATTTTCAGGACAATCTTTCTTAGATCAAATTGAAGAAAAACACAAGCAAGGTTATAGAAGTACTCCTCTCAGTGCAGAAGAGCAATATGTCCTTGGAACAGCTCTAGAAACCACAATTCAGCAAGAAGAAATTACATCTCTTCTTGATCCAGAAGATTTAGGCACTGCTAATATTTTAGCTTCCTATGTTCGTGTTTACCAGGAACTTTCAAAAGCAAGCACGGATAACAAGCTTACAAACTTACAAGTCGTAAGAATGCTCAGCGAGAATGAAATCCCTGAAGGAGTTGTCGACAGGAAAATCGCTGGTTACAATAACTTAATTTTGGCAAAGCTCCAAAATCCAGAGTTAGAAATTCCAATGTCTCAACTGCCAACAAGTCTGCAAGGTGATAAGTTCATCCAATCCTTAGATCAATTAGCAGCTCTTTACCAAGCCCATAATGAGAATGTAGATTCTCTGCCTGGGTTAATGGTTGCATCAAAACTTGCAGGAGAAGAAGTTGCTAAAGCAGAAAGGAAACTAGCAGCTGAACTTACGCTCAAAAGAACATGTACGTTAACAGAGCTTGCAGCTGTATTTGGAGATAATACAAGTGATGATTTACCAGGTGCAGAACGTTTTAAACTGCTCATGCAACGTAAGGCTGATCTTGAAGCTACCTTAGCACAAGAGAATCAGGCGATTGTTGCTGCGACAGCGCGTCTGGAAGGTCTTGTGGGCAAAGAGGGAACACTGATTGCAGAACAAAAAGAGTTAGCTGGTGAATTAGCCGAATTAGAAGCACAGACAAAAGAAACCAAAGCAGCTCTGGATGCGAGTATCAAGGCCCAACAACAGCTTAAGGGAATGAAGGCTACTGAGGCTGTTTCTGACCAAGAACTCAAGAGTCTTGATGTTCTTGATAGAGCTTACGGACAAAATTTTGTAGCTTGGACAACAAAGAACCAAAGATATACTGCTAAAAGAGCAGAGCTTGAAAGCAAAACAGGTGAGATTACTGTTGCAAAAGCTGAATTGAAACAGCTTACAACTAATGCAAAAGGTCATGCCCTTGTTGATGCAAGAGACCAAACAGTTGCTAAGTTGAAAGAAGCGACTGCGGCGACTCTTTCTCTGACACATGACGAAATTGCTGTGTTGCATGCACATAAAGCTACTGAGGCTTTTAAAGGCATTGCTGCTAAAGTAGCAACGCTCCGACAGTCTCTACAAGGCCATGTTGCTACAGCTCAAGAATCAGCTAAGAAAATTCAAGTAGCAACAGCTGGAATTCAAGCAAGCAGTGCTGAGTTAAGAGACGCAGGCTTTGCAGTTGATGCGAACGGCCAAATCGGTGAGTTTAAATTTGCAGGATTTACATCTGACTTTAAACAAGCTATGGCTAAGGAATTAGAAGAAGAAGGACCTTTAAGTGCTAATGTTATCCGAGCAGTTCGACTCTTAGGTCGCACAATCGATGACATCGCTTTAAGGGACGATCTAAACCCAAGCCAGCATACAGCTGTAGAGAGAGTTGCTCGTCAAAACGTAGCTTCTCCAGTCCGCTCAAGATCGAGCTCGTTAGGTAGTACGGACACTGTAGTACAGATTCCTGTACGGGGCCGTTCATCGACGACTCCGCCACCATTGGTAACTCCAAAAATGCTGGATCTTACTGCACTTTTTCCAGTATAATTAAAGTACTAACCTTCTATTCCTAAAATAGAGGTTTAACGAACGGCTGCCATGCAAATGGTAGCCGTTTTTTATTTAATGGAAGCTTCTGGATGACTGAGAAGTTCAGAGAGGGAAGAAAGTACATCTCGAAGCACTTCTAGAGGGCGCTGGTCAGCGTTAAAACGGCTGATTTTAGCTGCAGGGTAATGCTTGAGGATCTGAGAGGTCGTCTCTTCGTAGACTTTGATGCGGGTTCTTAACACGTTTTCATCGAAGTCGTCCATCCGCTTTTCGATCATGCCTCGGCGCTTCATCCGTTTGATGAGCTCTTCGCTATTAGCGGTCTCTAAAACGATGATGTGGAGGACGTCAACATAGGCGTCGAGAAGACCCGTTTGAGGGACTGTACGAGGGATACCGTCGAGGAGAAGGAGTTGCTGGTGGGGGAAGTAACGGTTGGTGGCAATGAGTCCTTCGACATAGTGGTGCCAGATACTGATGGTAACATCATCTGGGACCAGATGGCCTTTAGAGGCGTAGGAATGGTAGATCTTGCCTGCAGGGGATTCTGGAGAGAGGCCACGGAAGATATCGCCAGACGAGAGGTGGAAATGGTTCCCTGCGCTACTGAGGAATTTACCAAGAGTGCCTTTACCTGCTCCTGGAGGACCGAAGATCATGATCGATCGGTACTTACGTGCAGAAGGGTCTATAAGTGATTTGATGTCAGCCATTTACAATTCTCTTATTCTGAATCCTTTATCTTAAACCATTCACGGTAAATGTGCAAACGGTTTAATAAATGGTATAGAAAAAATTTTAGTTAATATGCTATAATTGTATTTAAAATAGGTAATTTATGAGTATTAAAGCAGTTAGTAATAGTCAGGCAACAATGAACTTAGGCTTTGTAACGATTAATAATGAACGTTACATGGCTATTTTACATTTCAGAACAGATGACGGTAAAAATCGACCCATCACTAAAACGATGATGGAAACACGCGATGTTGCACTAAAGCTATTCCAGAATGTAATCACTCCCTATGAAGAACAGGCAGTTGTAGAGAAAGTGAGTGAGGCAGGATTTTTTAGTAAGAGTCGCTTAATTACGTCCCATGAAGCATTGAAAACAGAAAATGCATGGAAGAAATTTATTGGACATTTTGAAAGTCCCCTGAAATTAGAGGATGAAGAAGAGGATGAAGATAGATTAGAACTCGAAGATTCAACACATGTGGAGCTTCTTAACTTACGGCTATTGAATGGAATCGATGAAAAGGAGTTTGCCCAAGGTTTATACGATAAGATTTTCAATGCTTATAATGAAAATGATGTCGACAATTCGGTCTTTCCACGTTTGACAGAGCAAGAGAAAGTCTTTTTACAGTCTAGACCGATCGGACAATTCGCAAATCTATTGAAGGGCAAATTTGATTTAGACGAATTATCGGATTTACAAAACCTAGCATAAGGTTAAAAAATGGCTGATGGAAATAGCCCCGTCTATTTTGATGCGCTAGTCCAAGCTCGCCAGTTAGCTACAGAACCTGTAGGTAAAATGGGGAGACGGTCCGTAGTGCCCATTCAGGGTAAATTGGGGCAGGTCAGAAGTGATGTCAGCTGTTTAAAAGCAGCGGGCGGTGGTCATGCGGTCGGCGATCTTTCATCGGCGATGCGAAGCTTTTCAGATGGGTTCGCTAATTTTCAACATGTCAAACCGACAGGAATTGGGGGAGATGCCTTTATCTCGCTCCCCGCTGCGACCTACATTGGGATTGGGGCAGCAGGGGTTGTCGATAGTGTTAAACACTGGAGACGGGCTAGAGACATCGGGGATACTGTGGGGCAACAGCTGGCGGTTATTGAAGGGGTTGAAAACAGCCTTTTATCGACGGCGTCTGGAGCTGTTTTAGGTTTAAAAACGCTCGATGGAATTCAAGATATTTCGCTAGCGGCCCACCACACTTTTTCAACGGCGGGTGCTTTTTCGACGGCACAAGGTGTTTTCTCATGGCTCTCAGGGGTTCTCTTTGGAATTTACTACATCGTCAATGCTGTCCGCTATGGTCATGAGGTTGTCGCTTGGTACCAGGGAAGAAAGTGGCGCCAGGAGCTCATGAAAGAGAAAGATCCATTCCAGGCGCTCTTTAAAGAACTGAAGCAGCGGTCGTATCAAATCGACATGACATTTGAGGAAGAGATTGAGCTGGCGCTCGTATCAGGGGCAAGGTGGCTTGAGAAGGTCGAAGATGGAAGTGATGGGAAACTTAAAATCCCTGATAAGAAAGAGGCATTTCGAAGACTGGTGATGACCCATCCGGAAATCATTGGGGCACTCATCGGAAAAGATAGCAGATGTCGCTTAGGGAAAAATGAGCTGATTCGTTTTGGTCGGTACATGGCCTATAAAAATGCGTGCGCTAATTTTGAAGCAGAGTGCACTCGCAAGCTGGGAAGCAAAGCTGTGGAGGCGATGAAGGCGGGCGATAAGGTAGCCTTACAAAAAGCTTTAGAAGTGAAAGGGTGGATTGCTCCTGCCCTCAAATTGGCAGCGGCGGCAATTGGGCTCATTGCAATTGTCGCTGTGACGATTTTTCTGACGGGCTCTCCTATTGGGGTCGTATTGATTGTAGCGGGGATTGCAGCTTTGGCGATGATCTTCCTAGGAGACGGTCAAGCGCTGAAGGAACACCTCCAAAATGGCCACTTTAAAAAACGGGATCGGGCGTTTGTCTATTTTGCTTTAGCACTGAGTGTTATCTCATTTGTGGGAGTCGTCGCTTTATCCATAGCAACAGGTGCGATTGTTCCGTTTATTGCGTCGCTTCTTCTCTCAGCGGTCTGGCTCGGGATTAATATTCACACGGCGGGAACGCTCTGGAAATTTGACCATCGGAGATGGGAAGTACAGAAGGTGGTCGATCTTAAAACCTACTGCAAATTCTTAGAGACAAACCCTAAGAATGTCGAGTGGGTCAAGAAGAAGATGAGCGAAGAAGACCAGGAGTTTGTAAAAGACAAGTCGCTCGAAGATCTCAGGGAACATGAGGCTCAGCAAAAGCGTCACTATGAACAGCAGATCGCACTTATCGGTCGGCTCTTGACTAGCAAGGCACCGCCTCGTAGACTAAGACCTCTTGCATAATTCAGGTTCGTCGCTTTTCTTAAGATTTTTGATTCATTTTTAGTTTCTTTATTGGGGGTAATATACTTAGACTGATATAACCCACACTAAAGAAACTAAAAATTAGCTCAAAAAGCTTAAGAAAATCGACAGAACCTTAATTATGCAAGAGGTCTAATCCATGGAACACGAGATTGCTGACTTCCTCATCTACCTTGGATCAGAAAAGGGATTAAGTCCACGCACACTGGAGGCGTATGGGCGAGATCTTGCTAGTCTAAATGGTTTTCTCAAAGGGAAAATCCCCACTTCAGATGATATCATTCACTACTTTGAACATCTAAAAAATCGGCCTACGGCATCGAGCTCACTCTGCCGAGCGCTGGTGGCCATTAAAGTCTTTTTCCGTTTTCTAAAGCGGGAAAAACGGGTGGACCACAATCCCACACTCTTCTTAGAAAGTCCTAAAATGTGGCAGCTGATTCCGGAAGTGATGACGGAAGAAGAGGTGACCCGTTTTTTAGCGGCTCCAGGAAAGGATGACTTTGTCGGCGCACGGGATCGGGCGCTCTTTCATTTGATGTATGCATCGGGTTTGCGGGTCTCAGAGGTCTGCCAGCTCAATCTAGGGGATGTGTCAGACGACTTTGTGAGGGTAAAGGGGAAAGGGGGCAAAGAGCGGATTGTTCCGGTTGCCGCTGCAGCCGTTAAGGAATTGGACCATTTTTTAACGCATTTTAGGACAGAAGGAGAGGGGCCTATTTTTGTCACAGCCCGAGGAACGCGGATGAGTCGGATTGGGGTGTGGGAGCGGGTGAAGTTCTATGCGAAGAAGGTGGGAATCGTCAAATCGATCTCTCCCCATACGCTCAGGCACTCGTTTGCCACGCATCTGTTAGAAAATGGAGCTGATCTCAGAATCATTCAGGAACTTCTCGGTCATGCCAATATTGCCACGACCGATCGGTATACTCATATTAGTCACAAACACCTTCATGCGGCGTTTGAGAAATTCCACCCAAAATTTTAGAGCTTTGCCTGTGGAGCTTCGTTGACGAGCTTTCCAAGGAGTGCAAGGAAGGGATCGTTGGGGATTTGCTTTGAAGCAAGGGCAATCTCTTCACGCAAGGCTGGGGTGACGACAACGTCTTTCAGGAGTCTACGGAGCACGTTTTCAGGGGTGTCGCCGGCTGTGGTATTGCCAAGAAGCATGTTATAGGAGAGATGGAGACGGGCAAGGGTACCTCGTGGGAGAGGGCTGGACTCAATCGGTTGCGGGAGGGCAATGCGGCTTGGGTCGAGTTTAGGGGCTTGCACGCCATACTTCACATCGAGCAGGGTTTGCATCATTTCAAAGGAAGGAATAAGCTCTAAAGGTTGATTATGCTCACCTGCGCAATGGAAGAAACCCATCAGGCCGATTTTAGAAGTGAGAAGGTGGAGGAGGGGGTAACGGACGGTTCCGCTAGCTAGAAGAAACTGCTGTTCAGAAGCAGGTTTTGCTTTCATCTTTTCGAAGAATTCATCAAGTTGTCTACCGGTCAGCTGTGAGAAAAGATAGGCCGAAGGTTTTGACGGATTGGGAGCGCGAACCGCTTGGAGTGATTGAGCAATACATCTGCGAGCAATCGGGTTGATTTCACCGTTGATAAAAAGTGAGACAGACCCCGGGGCAATTTTATGATCTCGAATAGCAGCATCGAAAAGTACAGGGGTCGCTGCTTGGCAGGGTTCATTTCCAGTTTCTTTAATAGACATATTAACCTCGTTAATTAATTTACTCGTCTATTATATACTATTTTTAATTATTAATACAATCTTAATGTTGGTTTGTATTTATTTAGCTGTTAGCTATTTACGATGGGCCCACTCTCGCAGCTTCTCTAGGTAGAGGTAGAGGATGGGAGTCAGATAAAGGGTTAAGATTTGTGAGACGATAAGGCCGCCAATGATGACAAGGCCTAAGGGGCGTCGTCCCTGGGCGGTCATTCCACCGATGCCCATCACTATGGGGACTGCTCCCATGAGGGCCGAGAAGGTGGTCATGAGGATCGGTCTGAAGCGGGTGGTGCAAGCGTGTAAAATCGCTTCTTCGGGTGTTTTTCCAGCTAAGATTGAGTCGTTGGCAAAGTCAATCATGATGATGCCGTTTTTCATCACAATACCGAGGAGGAGAATGATACCGACAAAGGCATAGAGAGAAAGAGGCTCTTGGAAAATGAAAAGTGTCAGCAGGCCGCCGAGCGCTGCCGGTGGAAGTGTTGACATCACGGTGATCGGATGGAGAAAGTTCTCATAGAGGATCCCAAGGATAATATAAATTACGAAGATCGTGACAAGCAGCATCGCGGCCAAGTTGGCAAAGGAGGCCTTAAAAACGTCAGCGGTTCCCTGGATGTGGCCCGTCACGGTAGCTGGCAAGGTTTGCTTTGCAGTTGATTCGAGCTCTTGGAGGATGGGGCCGAGGGCGTTTTCTCCGATATCAAAGAAGAGGTTCACGGCGGGAAGGCCGTTGAGGCGGTTGATGTTTAGGGGGCCGATGGTTTGGGTCGGTTTTGTAACAAGGGAGAGTGGAATGAGCTTATTGGTGGTTGAGCGGATGTAGAGTTGCGAGAGGAACCACGGATCGGAGTAGTATTTCGGCTCGACTTCCATGATGGCGTAATATTGGTTCTGAGGGTCGTTGATCGGCGAAAGGTTGGTAGCGGCAAAGGCGAGCGAGAGGACATTTTCAAGGGCCTCTGCAGAGACGTTGAGCGCATACGCCCGGTCTCGCAAGATTTGGAGGTTGAGTTGCGGTTGCTGTATCTCCATGTCGGTGCTGACCTGCGACAATGTGGGGATATTTTTCATCGTTTGAAGCATGGTTGCAGCTGCGGGGTAGAGGTCGTCGGTGGTCAAACTTTGCAACGTGAACTGATATGGCGCGTTGATATCGGTGGTGGAGACTTGAAGATCGATCAGAGGGAGGGGCTTGATGAAGACATAGGCAGAAGTTGTTGAGGCGTACGCTTTTTGTAGCTGATCCATCACTTTAAAAACGCTTGGGCGATCTTTGTACGGTTTCAGCTTCAAAAACATGATCCCTTTGTTGTCATCGGGGATGGCGCCGAGTGAAATCATCGAGTCGAGGGAGGGGTTTTTTCGCGCTATCTGTTCAAGCTCGGTTTGGATTCGCATCATTTCATAAGGTGAGGTTCCTGTAGCCGCTTGTGTATGAATCACAATCATGCCGATGTCATCCGGTGGAAGAAAGTTGCTCGGCAGGAGTTTAAAGAGTGCAAAGGTGAGTAAAATACAGGAAACGCCGGCGCTCAAAGTCATCTTCGGAAATCGCATCACAAAACGGAGCCCTTTTTCGTAAATGGCAAGGAGTTTTGTGTTGATCACCTCTGAGATTTTCTCCATTTTTGTTTGCTCTCTGCCCACATGGTACGGTTGCACCAGGCGGCTGCAGAGCATGGGGGTCAACGTCAGTGATACAAACCCGGAGAGAAGAATAGCTGTCACGATGACAACGGAGAATTCATGGAAAAGTTGACCTATCACCCCTTGCATGAACAAGAGGGGGATAAAAACGGACGAAAGTGAAAGGGTCATCGAAAGAATCGTAAATCCAATCTCTTTGGATCCTTCGATGGCTGCTTCCATGGGAGGTTTTCCCATCTGGACGTGGCGGACGATATTTTCTAAAACGACGATAGCATCGTCGACAAGAAACCCGATCGAAAGGGTGATGGCTAGCAGCGAGAGAACGTCGATGGTGTAACCTAAGATCATCATCACGGCAAATGTTCCGATGATTGAGATCGGAAGCGCAATCGCTGGGATAAAGGTGTTGAGTGGACGTCCCAAATAGAAATAGATGACGAGGACAACAAGTAAGAAGGCAACGACCAGAGTCATCTCAACATCAAAGACAGCCTCGTTGATGAAGACCGATTTATCAAAAAGTCGATAGAGCTGAACAGAACCAGGGAGCCCTGCTTCCAGCTGAGGAAGCATCGTGTTGATATCGCTAATCACTTGCATAGAATTCACACCTGGCTGGGTTAGAACGCCAAAGACCACGCTTTTCAGGCTCTCTTTTTCGGTGATATATTTTTGCGATTGTTTGTCATTAGAAAGGGAATTAAGTGCTTGGCCAATGTCACGGATCCGCACGATGTTTCCGTTCTCATTTTTGATGATGATATTGTTGTAAAGTTCAGCTCGTTCAAGCTGACCGTCGACGTTAATGGTGTACTCTCGGTTTTTCCCAAAAAGGGTTCCGGTTGGCATATTGACGTTGGCATTTTGGATAGCGTTTGCCACTTCATCAATGCCGATTCCTTTCGCAGTCAGTTTCTGGGGATTGACTTGGACGCGAACGGCAAAGGGGGATCCATAAACTTGGATCTGGGCCACTCCTGAAACTGTGCTGAGTCGCTCTCCAATATAGGTGTAGGCGTAGTCGTAGAGTTCATAGGTCGGCATGGTTTGAGAAGTGACTGCAAAGTAGAGAATCGGCGTTTGGGAAGGGTTCACCTTGCTGTAGGTGGGCGCGTAGGGAAGGTCTTGCGGAAGATTAGGGGTTGCGGCGTTGATGGCTGTCTGGACGTCGAGGGCTGCTTCATCAATCGTTTTCTTAAGATCAAACTGTAGAACGATCGTGGCACCCCCTGTTGCGCTGGTCGATGCGATCGATTGGACGCCTCCAATGGTCAAAAATTCTCGTTCGAGAGGGCTGACGACATTGTTAGCGACAATCGATGGGTTCGATCCTGGGTAGCTGACGGAAACGGTGATTGCGGGGTAATTGACGTTGGGCAGATCACTGACTGGAAGTTGTTTGTAGGCAAAGATTCCAAAGAAAACAATCGCGATCATCACCAGAGTTGTCATGATCGGTCGTTTGATAAAGAGGTAGGAAGGATTCATTTCTTGATTTGTACCTTAATGCCCGGTTTAAGGTTCAGCTGTCCTTCGGTAATGACTGTTTCATTGGCGGCGAGGCCACTTTCTATCAGGGTGTTTTGTTCTTCTTTTTGTCCGACTTTTACAAGACGCAGTTCAACCGTTTGATCCGGCTTTAATACGTAGACATAACTTCCTTCTTGTCCGACTTGGACAGTCGGTGTTGAGACAAGAATGGCATTTGGCTGAATTTTCAAAATGAGGCGAACATCGACATACTCACCAGGCCAGAGCGACCAATCTTTGTTTTCAAACAGAGCCTGCAAAAGGATCATCCCTGTTGACTCGTCGACTTGGTTGTTGATTAAGAAAAGTTTTCCCTGGATCCACTGATCTCCACGGCGAACTTCGGTGATGAGCGGCTCTTTCACCTGAAGGCAGGCGATTTGAGAAAGATCTTTTTCAGGAACAAAAAAGCTGATGCGGATGGGGGAGATTTGATTGATGGTCAGAAGAGGGGTATCGCTTCCGACATTCACGTAATTGCCAACGTCGACGAGCAGTTTGCTAGCAACGCCTCGAAACGGCGCCTGGATTGTGCAGTAGTCGAGGTTGATTTTTGCGCTGTCGACAGCCGCTTGTGCTTGCTGAACCGAAGCTTGAGCCGTCAGTACGTTGGTGACATACTGGTCATAATCAAGCTGGGAGATGTAGTTTAAAGGAACGAGTTCCTTATACCGTTCTACGATGTCTTGAGCTTGCTGAAGAGTGGCAAGATTTTGTGCGAGCTGTCCCTGGGCGTTTTCGAGTTGAACTTGGAACGGTCTTGGATCGATGGTCATCAGGAGACTATTTTCGCAGACCTCTTGCCCTTCGACAAAATATTGTCCGGTTAAAACTCCATTGACTTGAGGCTTGATTCCGACTGTCAGATTCGGTTCAACGTGACCGACATATTCAAAATAGATCGGTGCGTCACAGACAATCGGCTTGCCGACTCTGACATAGGGAGGTTCAGGTGGAGGCGGTGGGGTCTTAGAGCATGCGACTAAAAAAATAAGGATCCAAAGCTTTCTCACTGCACCTCCTTCGAGACAGGAACGAGTGTACCAGCTGCATAACTTAAGTTGACAAGAGCAGAGAGCCAGTTGGTGGTCGTGCTCACGTTTTGCGCGCGAGACGAGGCGAGGGTGTTTTGTGCGGTGACGAGCTCAATGATGGTTCCAACACCTGTTTTATAGCGGGAGAGGGCGACGTCGTATTGCTCTTGCGCAGTTGCGAGCAGCTTATCTGTTACGCGAAGTGCGGCAAACGCTGTCCGAACTGCAGCGTGCGATGTGATGACTTGTTCTGTCACGTTGAGTTCTGTTTGCCGCAAGGTCGCTTGGGCTTGATCCCGGATCGACTTGGCTTGCCTGTATTGGTTTACTGTTGAGAATCCTGAAAAAATTGGGTAGTTGAGTGAAACGACACCGTTGTACTGAATGCCAAGATCTCCACCCGGTTTTGCCCGGCTTTGATTAACGACTAAATCATACGTGACATTTGGAAGAAACTGTCTCCAGGAGGCGTCAACGGCTGCTTGCTGGGCTCTCAGTGACGCTTCTGCGGCCAGTAAGTCGGATCGCATCGAAAGTGCAACGGCGAGGATTCCATCGACATTTTCTTCCATTTGATCAATCGGTGGAACTTCTAGCGTATCAGCAACTGGTAACTGCTTTTCTGCGCCCAGACCAATATCGGTGAACAGGACGGCTTTGGCATTAATGACGTTTTGACGTTGGTTGATTAAATTTACTTCAGCTTGCAAAAGCTCGGTTTGGGCTTGCAGGAGGTCCGACTTGTCTTTGACGCCAGCGTTCACTTCGGCAAGGACTGCATCTGCCGTCACGCGGGCCGTATCGAGGTCGGCCTCTTGGGCTTTGAGCTGTTGCTGCTGACTCAGGTAGCTGTAATAATCGGATGCCACTTGATTGAGCACTGTTTGAATTTGGAAATTGTGGGAAAAGTCGGCTGAAATAAGAGCTTCTTTGGCCGATCGTACATTGGCGGATGTGAGTCCAAAATCGAGCAGGGTATAAGTGAGTTGAAGTTCGGGTCCCCACGTACTGGATAGCTGTGAGAAGACAATGGTTCCTTGCGCGCTTCCTTGTTGGGTTTGAGCGCCTGTCGTCACAATGGTCGACTTATCGCGTGTCAGTGTGTAATTCCCAGAAATGGTCGGAAAATTAGGGCTTTGCGATTGTGCCCACACAGCAGCGGCAGCGCGTGCTTTGGCCCATGTCAGCCGTGTCGCGGGGTTATTCCGAAGCGCGATGTCGACGAGTTCTGCCAGCGTGAGTGGTTCTTTCCGCTCGTCTAACTTTAGCGACGTGAGATCAAGCGGCATATCATACATGCTTGAAGGAGATTTCGGCGCATACGAATACGGCTCGACCACCCCCCGATTCGCCATACAGCCAAATCCAATAACGCTAAGCAGCCCGACCCACAACTTCATAAGCCTGGGTATAAAGTAATAAAAATTATTTTAAAAGACCGTTATTTTAGATTTACAACCGCAGAGCCTTGCGATCGATGAACTGCGGAGGCTGTAACGCGATTAACGTACGGTGCAAGGGAGGCTTGTAAAGTAGAAGGTATAACTTTGACGTCATAGTTAAGTGTGAGGAATAGTTCTACTCCATTTCCTTTATTGGCCCCCCCCCAGTAAACGCTCCAATTATGGCTTCCGTTGAAGAAGTTTGTGAAGTAGTCGTAGAGTGATTTGAGGGTAGGGGAAATTGTTGTGCTGCTAACTGGTTCTTGTAGTAAAATATGCGATCCTATGGTGAGCTCTTTAATTGAGTTCTGCTCGCCACTCTTCTGCGCCCAAATGGACCCATCAGGGTTTTTAAAGGTTCTCTCAAATTTTAACCACGGGAGTTGAGAAATCTTATAGAGAGTTAGACTTTGCAACGAAGCAGCAAATATGTGCAGGGTTCTTTGTTGCTTTTCTGCGGTAAAAGCAGAAAATAAGTTCAATGCGATACGCAATGTAAGGATGAGCTGAGAAAGTTGATGAATTCTGGGTGTTCCCCAAAAGACATTGACGTTTTTAAGCTGCGCAGGGGCTAGAGGCAGGCATTTTTTCAGATCGCAGGAAGGTTTCATCTTGAGACTGATCCAGAGAATCCCTAGTGCACCCAAGATTGATAAAGCGGCAGCCCTAACTTTTTGTTGGAGAGGTTTTGCATCTTTTTGAGAGAGCTCTTTTTTATGCTTCCAATAAAGTTGTAGGGAGTCACGTGCTATAGCAATTGAATCAGTCAGTAACATGACCCTCTGGGCAAACAGAATCTGGCTTGCGATTTCGGGGTGGAGCTGTTGCAGGGTTGCTAAAGCCGCTTGAAAGGTGTTGTAGACGAGATTGAGACCTTGCATGAATTGAGGAAGAGCATCCATCGGTGTAAACATGCTATCCGTAATAGTAACCGATACATCGTAATTTTCCTTTGTCTCACAATCGTGAACATTGATTTCAAAGTAGCCATGAAAAGGATAGAGCTCAGAACAAGCTTGTGGACACTTAGGAAGGCTTGCTTCTTTCAGTTGGGCTTTATAAGAGTAAGATGTGCCGTATTGATCTCTTGTTTCTGTTCGTACAATGGATTGAATGTTTAAGAATTGATCGCTTTTGCCATAAATCATGCTTGCAATACAGGCGTCGTGAAAGGTGTGGTTAGAGCAAAAATAAGATTCAGGCTGTTCATCACCCCCACATAATGCACCACATTCCTTAGCTTCGTATTGATGGCTGGCAGGCGTTAGTAAACAGTGATACGAGACTTTTACTTGATCAATAAAACTTCGATGAACTTGCATTGTTCGAGAGAGATTCAGCCACTTAAATTGAAAAAGTTTATAGGAACTGTAAATTTGGGCTACTAAACTCAGAAGTGATAAAGTCCGATAATTGGAGAGGCAGGCAAGAGCTACATTGAGAATAATTCGAGCTGCGTAGAGCTGTTGTGCCAAAAGTTGAGAAGGGGGTAGATCAAACCGGATCGATATCTTTTCATAATCAACACCAGGGAGTTCTTTGAGTAGATCGTTAGGTTCTTTATGAGGATTAAAATATTTTTCCAGGCGTGTTATTGCAAAGAGGGTTGCAAAGAAAAAGAGTGTGACTGCGGCTAGACTTCCACTAGAAGCCAGGATGAGTTGACGTCCCGTCCAGCCAGTTGCTCTAATCTGATACTTATTATTGAGTTCCGTTGCGACAGTTTTAATTCCCCAGAGTACAGACCCAATATCGATGAGATTAAAGACAGCTTGAATTTTTAGAGCATGTTGCGAAAATTTAGGATCGGTGGTTTCTTTATGGACAACAGCCGTTTGAAAAAGTGTATAGGCGGCAGATCCCCAATGGCCATTAAAATGGGTAATCGCTTGGACAGCTGCTTGATCAAGTGAACGAATAAATTGAGTCGCCATACTTTATCGACGTAGTATAACCTAAAAACGTTATTTAAGCTTCTTTTCTAAAATAGAGTTTACAAGATCAGGGGAGGCTTTTCCGCGGGAGAGTTTCATGGTTTGGCCGATAAGAAAAGCAAAAGCTTTACTTTTACCGGCTTTGAAGTCGGCAGCGGCTGTTGGGTTGTCTGCAAGAACTTGATCGATCAAAGCTTCGATCTCAGACGTGTCTTGGATCGGCTTGAAGTCAGGGTTTTGTTCAACGATGGTGGAAGGGGAGAGGTGGGGTTTTTCAACCATCTCATCGGCGACACTTTTTGCAATTTTTCCGTTGATAGTCCCTTGGTCAATAAGGGAAACGAGCTCGGCAATGTGGGCGCTGGAGATGCCGAGGTCCCAGAGGTTTTTGCCTTTTTCCTTAAGGCGGCCGGGAAATTCGACGGTGAGCCAGTTGGCCAGTGATTTGCCATTGGAACATTTTTTGAGCGCTTCTTCGAAGTAGTCGGAGAGTTTCTTGTCGTTGACGAGGAGCGTGACAGGTTGCTCAGGGATTTTGAGGTCATTAAGGTAACGGAAGTACCGGTCGCGAGGGAGTTCAGGGAGCTCGGCGCGGATCGATTCGATGTAGTCAAGTGAGAGCTCAAGTGGGGGAAGATCGGGTTCAGGGAAGTAGCGGTAGTCATCGGCTTGTTCTTTAAGACGCATCATGATGACTTTACCGGTCTCTGGGTCGTAGCGGTAGGTTCCCTGCTCGATTTTCTCATGCGGGTGGGCGGTATAGAATTGGATCTGGCGGCGGATTTCAGACTCGAGGGCCAGCTCCATGTTGGCAAACGAATTCATGTTCTTGATTTCGACCTTGGTACGGAGCTTTTGTTCGCCCTTGGGTCGTACAGAGATATTGGCATCCATCCGGAGAGATCCTTCATCCATGTTGCAGTCTGAAGCGTCGATGTATTCCATGATCGCTTTAACGGCCATACCGTAAGCGGCGGCTTCTTTGGGTGAGTGGATACAAGGTTCAGAGACGATTTCTAGAAGGGGCACGCCGGCACGGTTGAAGTCAACACCAGAGAAGGCGGTGAAGTGTTTAAGCATTCCGGAGTCTTCTTCTAAGTGGGCTCGGTTGATCTTGAAATGTTTGGTCTCTCCACCCACTTCCGTAATTATCATTCCACCTTCAATAATCGGCTGATAAAACTGGGTGATTTGGTAGTTTTTAGGGTTGTCAGGGTAAAAGTACGATTTCCGGTCAAAGCGGCTGAGCGTGGCAACGTTTGCTTTAACAGCGCATCCAAATTGGACGGCTTTTTTGACGGCTTCTCGGTTAATAACAGGGAGGGAGCCAGGCTGTCCTGTGCAGACCACTCCAATATCGATGTTGGGCTCTGAACCAAAGTGGTACGGCTCTGTTCCAAACATCTTTGTTTTGGTATTGAGCTGGACGTGGATCTCAAGTCCAATGACGACTTCCCAATTTTCGTAGTTGATATCGGTCATGTGCGCTCCTCAAAAAGGGAAGGGATTTTGGTGGCTGATGGGAGGGCTTTTTCAAAGTGAGCTGCAAATTGAAGCACCTCGGCATCGTGCAGGAAGGGTCCTGTCAGATGGAGTCCAAAGGGGCGGTTGTTTTTACAGAAGCCCGATGGGATAGAGATGGCAGGAAGGCCGGCTAAGTTGACTGGAACTGTGTAAATATCCTGCAGGTACATTTGCAGGGTGTCATGGATGGCCCCGATTTCAAAAGCTGTGAAAGGGGAGGTAGGTGTGGCGATGATGTCACATTTCTGAAACGCTTTTTTGTATTCTTCGATGAGAAGGGTCCGAACCTTTTGAGCTTTTTTGTAGTAGGCGTCTTGGTAGCCGGCTGAAAGAACGTAAGTTCCAAGAAGGATACGCCGTTTAACTTCAGGGCCAAACCCTTCTTGTCTTGAATAGTCAAAGATCTCATCGAGGGTGGTTGCTCGTTTGGATCTTTGGCCGTACCGGATTCCATCGAAGCGGGCCAGGTTGGTCGATGCTTCAGCAGTTGCGAGGATGTAATAGACAGCAATCGAGTATTTGAAGAGGTCTAAGTCGACGTCAACGATCGTGCATCCTAAGCTTTTATAGACTTCAAGGGCTTGCTCAAAGTTTTGGCGTGTTTCTGGAGCGAGACCTTCCAGGAAACGCCATGGGACTCCAATTTTACAACCTTTGATCGGCTTTGAAAGAGCATCGACAGCAGAAGATGAAGTCGTTGGAATACTAGTCGAGTCGTATTTACAGTGTTTGCTGAGCACGTCCAAGATGAGCGCTGCATCGGTGGTTGTATGAGCGAACGGGCCGATCTGATCGAGGGATGATCCAAATGCGACGAGTCCATGTCTTGAGATCCGTCCGTAGGTGGGTTTAAAACCGACGATTCCGCAAAACGCAGCTGGCTGTCGCACCGATCCACCGGTATCACTTCCTAAAGCCAGAGGACAAAACCGGGCAGCAACGGCTGCTGCCGATCCACCAGATGAGCCTCCTGGAGTGCATTTCAGGTCCCAGGGGTTATTGGTGGGGTGAAATGCAGAGTTTTCGGTCGACGATCCCATGGCAAACTCATCCATGTTTGTCTTTCCAATGATAATGCCATCTTCTTCTTCGATCAGCCTTGTGGCTGTTGCATCAAAGACGGCGTCGTAATTAGTCAAAAACTTAGAGCCGCAGGTTGTTTTGGCACCTAAAATATTGATGTTGTCTTTAAAGGCAATCGGGACACCGGCAAGTTTACCGAGTTTTTCTTTGCGAGATCGCTTTTCATCAAGTTTCTTAGCTTTTTCGAGAGCTTTTTCAGGGAAAACAGCAAGAAACGCCTTCACTTGAGGGTCGTGTTTTCCGATCCTTTCTAATGTCTGCTGCACAATCTGCTGAGCCGATAGCTCGCCTTTTCTAAAGAGTTCATGGAGGTGGAGTGCAGAATGTTGGTACACGGAGTTTCCTATTGTTTAAGAACGGGAGGAACACGTATCATTCCTCCGACATGTGAAGGGGCATCAGCAAGGAAGAGGTCACGGGAGAGAGGGGCTTCAGGGGTGTCGTCGCGCATGACACTTTTGAGTGTTTCATGGACCGTGTAACAGGTTTTAACACCGTCGGTATTGACTTCTTCAAGTTGTTCGACGTATTTTAAAACGTCTGCCACGCTCTTGAAAAGCTTTTCTTTCTCTTCTTCGGACACCGAAATTCTGCAGAGTCTGCAGAGCTTATTAAAGTCTTCTTCTTGCATGGGAAACGATTGTAAATCGTGATGGAAAAATAAGAAAGGTAAAAAATTTAGTGACAAGCAGAAAAAGTTTTCTTATAGTGAAGTCATAATGGAGGCATTATGAAGTTTTTATCAGTTTTAGCAATGATCTTAGTGATTGTTGGAGCACTTAACTGGGGTCTTTGGGGTATTTTTCAATTTGATCTCGTCGCTTGGCTTGCGAAAGGGAATACAACTTCGCTGGCTCGCTTTATCTATGCATTGGTCGGTCTTGCTGGTGTATGGAGCATCGGCTGGATTGGTAAGTGGAAGTGTCTGTGCGGCTGCTGTGGCTGTGGAAAAGGCGGCTCTTCTGGTTGCAAATAAATAAAAGAATCTTAATCACGGGCGCTTCCGGGTTCATCGGCAGCGCTCTTTCTCAAAAATTACAGTCCGATGGCTATACTGTTTTAAAGACATCGCGTGACCCTAAGTCGCCGATCTATTGGAACCCTGAACGGGATGAGATTCCTTTAGAGGCACTGGAAGGGTTGGAAGGGGTGATCCATTTGGCTGGAGAAAACATTGCCTCTCTCCGCTGGACAAAGCAGAAAAAAGAACGTATTTTTTTAAGCCGCGTGAGGGGAACATGGCTTCTTTCCCATGCGCTTCTTCGTCTGAAAAAACCTCCTCGTTTCTTTTTTTCAGCTTCAGCTGTTGGTTATTATGGAAGCCGGGGAGATGAAAAATTGACGGAAGAGAGTCGGCAAGGAAGCGGCTTTTTAGCAGATGTGTGTGGGAGATGGGAAGAGGCGTCAGAGTGTGTTACACAAAAAGGGATCCGTGTGATTCATGGCAGATTTGGGAATGTCTTAGATCGCTCTGGTGGGATGGTCGCCCAACTGCTGCCACTCTTTCGTCTGGGTCTTGGAGCTCAACTTGGCGATGGAAAACAGTGGATGAGCTGGATTACAAGGGATGATTTGGTGCGAGCTATTTCATGGATGCTTTTTACAAAACCTCTAGAAGGGGCTGTCAACTGCTCCGCTCCTAATCCCGTAACTCAGAAGGAGTGGGCAGAGACTCTTGCTAAGGCACTCCATCAACCCCTTTTATTTAAAATCCCAAAATCGGTTGTTCACCTTCTTTTTGGAGAAATGGGGGACGAACTTTTTCTATCAAGCAACAGGGCAGTGCCTCATAAACTTTTGGAGAGCGGGTTTCGGTTTAATTCCGAATCTATGTCTTCAATTCGGCTTTAAGACGAGCTGCTGAATCTGTACAATGGGTGATGAGATCTTCATCAAGGAGCCCTTGTCCATGCAAGACGATTTCAATGCTTTCCAGAAACTCCGCGACGATCGTTGGCAAATCACCTCCTAATTTTTGTGCGATGCGGTGCATTTCAGGGCCACATTCAGAGAATTCATTTTTTGCTTTTTGAAGAGCTAAAGCGACTTGGGTTGGCTCTCCTTCTTCACTTAAGATTAGAAAGCTGTCGACGTTTAAGCTAATCCGTTGTTCGATTTTTTCGAGGAGTTCCATTTCATGTGTTTTAATTACTTTCTTGTTTTTTTCTGTTGGGATTTTTTTAATTTGCTTCTTTTTGGAAATTTTCATTTATTAAATCCTTTTATTTTATAAATTGATCAATATTAATTTTAAAATTAATTGTAAAGTCCCTTGTCGTGAAATGGTGTGTTTGTTATGTTAATTCACCATAAAGGAGACAAGACGATGGATAATATGTTAGTCGTTGCATTGCTGGTTGTTTCATGCATTATGATCAACCCATTCGTGTCGGCTTCTGAGACAAAGAAAGTCGCAGCCGTTACACAAACTCAATCGGATGATCAAGAGACCGATTCCACAGGTGACGAAGAAACTGAGGAAGAAGAAGAGGAAGAAGAGGCGACAAACTAACCCCTTCTTAAAATTATCAGACATTAAAGGCGTGCTAAAAGCGCGCCTTTTTCATTTAATCTGCCGATAGTTTCGTTTTTGTAATTAATTAGTAAGAATTATATTGAATAATTAATTTTTTCATTCTATCCTAAACATACGGGCCTAAACAAATAGCAGGAGCGTATATGGGAGAAAAACTATCGGTCAATCCTTGGATTGGAATGTGGGTGCGCCCACGGGAAACGATCCGAGCGATTCTCTCCTATAATAAGTCGTACCTCATCGTTATTTTATACTGGCTCTATGGATTTCCGCTGATTTTACAATTTGCCCAGAATATGTCGCTCGGAGACCGTCTTTCGGTCGGTGCAATTCTGGGGATTGCAGCTCTAGGTGCCATTGTTCTCGGATTTATTGGAATGAACGTAGGGGCAGCTCTCTTTACTTGGACGGGTCGCTGGATTGGCGGTGTAGGTAGTTTCCAAGATGTCAGAACTGCCGTTGCTTGGTCGTCAGTCACGAATGTAGTCGCCATAGCGATATGGCTCGTTCAATTAGCGATGTTCGGAAATAAGATCTTTTCGCTCTCCTTTTTTTCGATCCCCCTAGTAGGGATGGAACTTACAGTCACCTATCTTTGCTCGATCATCTCGATTGTGATGATGGTCTGGGGGATTGTGATCTTATTAAAAGCGGTTGGAGAGGCGCATCAATTTTCAGCTTGGAAGGCTTTATTAAACGTGTTCTTGCCATTTATTTTGATTTTCATCGGCTTAAAAGTGCTTGTCTGGCTCTTTATGCTGATCGGGAGCGCAGGTCACTAAACAGTTAAAGAGGGAAGGGGGAAGTATGTTTCACAAGAGGGGAATGAAACAGTCGCTACTTGGCTTTTTGGGTGGTATGCTGTTTGTATTAACGCCGTCAGCAATGACAGCGGTACCAAGTCAACAAACACCGCAGGCTGCGGTAGTCACACCAGTGGGCTGGAAAGAATACCATGCAAAAGCAGGTAACTGCTCACTATTTATGCCAGCAGAGCCTGAGCATATTTCAGAGAAAATGGCGATGCCAGATGAAGGATTTGAGCTGAAATACGATGCCTACATTTCGGCAGCTGACCAGCAAACGGTTTTCATGCTGCTAGTGGCTCAATATCCTGATTTCGTCGACGAAGCCTATGCTCAGATGAGCTTAGAAGGATTCCTCAACGGGGTCTTAACACACAATCCTGGAAATCAGCTTCTTTTTGCCGATCTTCTCCTAGTCGATGGGCATGAGGCGCTTGATTTCTTTATCCGCACTGGAAATGTCTACTTTAAAGGCCGAGCTGTCATGGTTAAAAACAGCCTTTATCTGATGGCAATGGAGTGCGAAATTCCTAACTACGATGAAGCTCGCTACAAAAACTTTGTGGATTCATTCAAACTCCACCAAGTAACAACAGCTTCTAAGTAATTAGAAGGTAAGCGCAATACTCCCTTGTGCATAGGGAGCGGACTTGAAGTGATAATACTTCCCGTGGTGGCTCTCGTGGTTTTTAATGTAAACCCAGCCACCAAAGTCCCAACCCACACCGAGTGTGGCTCTTAGTAAGTGTTCAAACTTATACTTCAGGGTCAAGTCGACCCCATTTGAATAGACAGAGAAGATCGGATCATGAAATCCAGGAGCGCCGTTATGGGCTCTTCGTGGATATTTATACGGTCCACCAAAACTAGCGTAGGCTGTTTCAACCGACCAGCTTTCATCAAACGAGTAGGTGATTGAGTAGTCGACAGGAAAGATAGCATTACCTGACCATTTATCATTAAATCTCCAGTCGAAGCCAAAAACCGGGAAGCCCCGTCCATTTTTAACCCCATACCAGCCGAGCGCACCGACATGGATTCCCATGTTGTCGATAAAATGGAACCGTCCCCACAACATCCCGTGGTAGACGCCCGACGGACCGAAATCCATTCTTTCTGCATCGACGGAAAAACCTGCGTTAAAAATCCAACGCCATCTTTCTAAAGTGGTCGAAACAAAGCCAAGTGATCCTACAACGTAATTGAAGTTCTGCTGATCAAAGCGGGGATTTTCTTTCCAATGAAGTCCTAGGTAATCGTATCCTAAGCCGTACGTGAGTGAATTTTCATCGTCGAAAATTTGAGTGTAATAGAGTCCGGCATCCGCCTCTGAATAATTGATGTGGTGCCATTTGCTTTTTTCAAAGTCGGCTTGTCCCACCCAGCGATACGATCCTTCGACGTGCCAATTTCTGTCAGGGTCGACGAAATAGTAATCCGAAAATCCATACTGGGCAGCAGAAAGTGAGGTCGCAAGTAATGTACAGGCTAAAATACGCATATGACTCCTACAAAAGGAGTCATTATTAGATAAGCGCCCAATAAAAATAAAGCGTTACCTTAAGACAAAGAAAGCAACATCATCGCCGTTGTTGTCAGCATCAAAGCTAGAGTAAAGTTGTTTGGTTATAGGCTTTCCGCTAGCTGCAGGCCCTGTAGTGTTTGTTTGAGATATTGTTGAAACAAGACGATTAAAAAATTGTTTTCCGTCATCATCGACATTTTGAAGTGTTGCCTTCAAGTTTTCTTCAGAGACGTAATCACCAAATCCATCCGTCACTCCAACGATGACATCTGTAATGCTAATTTCATCGACAAAGAAATTCAACTTAGATGGATTTTCATTAACGACTCGATCGATAGTTCCATCTGAATGCTTAATAAAAGTTGTCACGGACCCTTTTTGGCAAGTTAGGAGATAGAAGTGTCCATCGATCTCAACTTTTTGAACCCAGCCTATGCTAATATTTGTGTCAAGGTCTTCTAAGGGTTTAAGAATCTCTTCAAACCAATCTGCTGCGTCATCTATTGAGCTAAATTTTTGTTTGCCAAAGGATGCTTGATTCCGAGTTATAAATGCTTGAACTTGAGCTCTATTCTTAGGCGTGGTTTTGCTTAAATCCATGACAAAACCAGTTCCTAGAGCAGAATCTACAAAAGCTTTGTCTAGGACTTGATCTAGCTTTCTTGCGGATTTTACGCCGTGATCTTTTTTGACATAAAGAGTGCTCGCCTCGGCAAAACCTAAACTGTGATGCTTAGATAATGTTTTTAAGAAAGTACGGCTTACTTTTAGCAAATGATGGGATTGATTGTAGTGTTCACACTTTGCAATGAATTTTCGTTCCAAATCGAGATCTTTGTCAAAAACATTGTAGTCCTGAATGAACTTGGCGATATTTCTTAGGCTAAGAGGACCAAAGCCAAACCACGCTTTGACTCTTTCAAAGAAGGTGGTTTCTGAAAGATGTTTTGCTTCAAATTTTCCATCTTTTAAGTATAAAACATACTTATCTGGATCTCCGGACTTTTGTTCGGCAAAGTTTCGAAGGCTAGTAGTATCTATCTGTATTTCTCTAATTGTCATATTTGTTTAATTATCAGATGAGACTAATTATGAAAAGAAATTAATTAAGAATTTCTGATGTGGTTTTGAAATGTAATTTCGCAACACGCTCTAGAACTCCCCGACCTTGCTCACGCACAAGTTTGCGGCCGGCTTCGAGAACTTGAGAAGAGGCCCCTTTGGGAAGAGTCATACCGACTTCTTTACTGAGAGCATCGATACCGTCAACAAAAGCAGCGCGGGCCATAATTGAAGCGGCAGCGACGACGGGGTCTTCTTCGGCTTTGGGTCTTTGAGTAAGGTCAATGCGAACACCTCGTTTGACAAGGGCAGCCTCTACAAGTGGTTCCTTGGCGAATTGGTCGATAAGAGCTTTTTGGCAGCCAGTTTTCTCTACAAGCTCTGCGATCGCTGCCCCGTGACCCCAGGCGAGAAGTCGATTCAGGTTTTTGAAGCTCTGGTACATTTCGTTGTACTTTTGAGGAGAGATGCGAACCACAGAGACAGCAGAAACGGCTCGGATTTTAGGAGCGAGTGCTAGCATGACTTTATCGCTCATCTCCTTACTATCTCTAACACCAAGTTTTAGGAGCTCTTTAATTCCATTTTCATCGGCTTGAACAGCTGCAACGCAGAGAGGGCCAAAGAAATCACCCTTTCCTGCTTCGTCACCTCCAATACGAGGAGTCAGATCGACACTCACTTCAGGGTAACTATAGGCAACGCTTTGTAAGATCTCAGGCTCGAGATAGAACGAGATGAATTCATCCTTTCCTTTTCCTTGAACAGTGAGTTTACCGCTGGTGTAGAGCGTGCATGAGACACCTGTTTTATTGGCGGAAAAAACAGTGTAAGGTGGTTTTGTTAAAGTAAAACCTTGAGATAGTAGATCTTCCTCGAGCTTTGGTGCTAAAGCGAGGTCAATGTTCGCTACAAAAGTGTTCATTATCAGTCATCTTATCAGATTGCCTTGTTTAAATGTCAGGGCACTGATTATATTTAACAAAAAAGGTGCAACATGAACGACGAGATGAAAAGACTAGGCGAAACACTAAAAATTAAACGACATGAAAAAAATTTATCGCTGAAGGAAGTTGAGAATGCGACGTCTATTCGGCAACCCCACTTAGAGGCGATAGAAGAGGGAACGATTACTGACCATTTGGCAGGGATCTATGCCCAAGGCTTCATGAAGCAATATGCGACCTTCTTAGGACTTGAAGTCGATCATCTCATGAAAGATAACCCTGGTGCTTTTAAGCTGCCGGGCGAGAAGCATGAGTTTTCTTATGGGATTGGCACGCTTGAAAAGCGTGGCAGCCAAAGCGGTGGTGTCAAGTGGTTTCCTAACATTTTATGGGCAGGGCTTTCTGCTGTTGTCCTCATTTTGGCGTGGTACTTGGCTAAATTCCTGGGAGTCATGTGACCGATACGAATCGGCTCATCAAGGAAAAATCTCCCTACCTCCAGCAACATGCTCATAACCCGATCGACTGGTATCCGTGGGGACAAGAGGCATTTGATAAAGCCAAAGAACTAGGTCGTCCCATTTTTCTCTCGATAGGCTATTCGACGTGTCACTGGTGTCATGTGATGGAAAAGGAGTCTTTTTCTGATGTCGAAACGGCCAAAGTTCTCAATGACAACTACGTCGCAATTAAAGTCGACCGGGAAGAACATCCTGAAGTCGACAGCCTCTACATGGACTTTGCCCAAATCTTAATGGGTGGTGGTGGTGGATGGCCGCTCAATCTGATTTTAGCCCCCGATTTAAAACCTCTAATAGCCGCGACCTATCTTCCACTGAAACCGTTTCGAGGTCTTCCGAGTTTTTTAGAGTTTATTACTCAAGTGAAGCTACTATGGGACAGCCCCGAACGAGAAGAGTTTGTTGCACAAGCAGAGAAAATTGTTGAAGCATTTAACCAGTCGACCAATTCCACAGGTGATACGCTACCAACAGAACAGACACTGCAGGGGGCGGTCGATACATTTTTTGGCCTGGCAGATCCGATTAATGGAGGATTGAAAGGTGAGCCTAAATTTCCTCTTGGATTTCAGGCAGAATTTTTGCTCCTCTGGTCCAAACTGCGCGGTGATAGTCGCGCGCTTTATTATGTGACCCTGACGCTTGACACCATGCTGCGCGGCGGGATTTACGATCAGCTGGGTGGCGGCTTCTCTCGGTATGCCGTCGATGAGGAGTGGACTATTCCTCACTTTGAAAAGATGCTCTATGACAACGCCATCATTGCAAGAGCTTATACACAAGCGTGGAGATGCACTGAAAATCCGATCTACAAGATTACCGCGTGTGAAACCCTCGATTATTTACTGAGAGACCTCCAGCATGCGGACGGTAGTTTTTATTCGGGCGAAGACGCCGACTCTGAAGGAAAAGAGGGGGCGTTCTACACATGGACACCAGAAGAAGTTAAAGCTGCAGTCAAAGATGACGATGCTGACTTATTTTGCGCGTACTATGATGTGACACCGCTGGGGAATTTTGAAGGAAGAAATGTACTCCACATCGATCTTCCGATGGAAGATTTTGCTAAAGCTGCTCAAATCCCGCTCAAAGAAGTTGAAGAAGGGCTTGCAAAAGCAAAGAAACTATTATTTGAGAAAAGGCAGGGGCGTGTCCGGCCTATCCGCGACGATAAAGTTTTAACCTCTTGGAATGGACTTGCCATTGACGCGCTTGCGCTCGCTTCCCAGGTTTTCAATGAGCCAAAGTATTTAGAGGCAGCTTTGAAAGCGGTCGAGTTCATCCACAAGCAGCTCTGGAAAGGAAACAAGCTCCAGCACCGTTGGTGCGCAGGTGAGAGCCGCTTTGAAGGACTTCTCGAAGATTATGCTTTCCTGATGAAAGGGCTCTTAACACTCTATGAACTCGGACAGGGCGCATCCCATTTAACATGGGCGGTTCATCTGGCCGACATTTTAGAGCGAGACTTTAAAGATATTGAAGGAGCCTTTTACCAAACCAATGACAACGACACCCTTCTCATCCGTAAATGTGACTTCTATGATGGGGCAGAGCCATCGGGTAATGCCGTTCATTGCGAAAATCTTTTACGTCTTTATTCCATCACTGGAGAAGACAAGTATCTGAAACAGGCAGAGGATATTTTTAAAGCGGCAAGGCCCATTATGCAAGAGTTTGCGCCGGCCGCTTTTTACCATCTCACCGCTCTTCTAAGATATTTAGATACAAATGCAACCACCATGACAGTCTCGGTTGGATCGGAAGGAGTGAAAAAAGAAGAGATCATGAAACTCCTCCTTTCACGGCTGATTCCCCATAGCACGGTCGTCTGGAAAGAGGGGACAGGATCGACCACTCTCTCGGTTTGCCGCCAAAATCGATGCGAACCTCCCTTGACCAAATACGAAGAAATCGTCAAAGTAATTAAAAACCTATAAAGGCGAAAGTTATGCTTACGGATCAAAAACGTCCTATTGAAGAAGGATCACAACTCGGAGATTACACGATTCTCCGAATGGTCGGTCAAGGTTCATTAGGGATGGCTTATCTTTCCGAGCACCGCTTTTTGAAGAAAAACTTCGTCCTAAAAATTCTTGATAGTTCTCTCTGTGAAAGCACCGACTTTCTCAATCGCTTCGAAACAGAAGTTGCCATTTTAGCAACGCTGGACCATCCCAATATTGTTAAAGTCCATAATGTGTCTGAAGCGGATGGACACTACTTTTTAGTGACCGATCCTGTCATGGATGAAAAAGGGGAACTTCTCAACCTTTACGACTATTTAAGAGAACGGGGCGGCAAGCTTCCTGAAGATGAGATCGTCCAAATAGCGACGCAAATTGCAAGCGCGCTCGATTATTCCCATCAAAAAGGATCTCAACATGATCCGTTTGCGCACCGCAGTTTAAAGCCGTCCAATATTTTGATTCTCAAGAAAAAAAGTGGGATTCAAGTCAAGATTTCCGACTTTGGTCTTTCTCGTATCTTAGGTGGTTCACCTTATATGAGCCGGATTTACCAAACAGTGGCGGCAAAAATCGGAGAGCCGGCAGAAGCGCTTCCCAAAAAGCACCTCTCATTCTTGCATCACTACCTCTTCCTTGCGCCGGAGCAACGGTGGCAACAAGGATCCTTTTCAGGGGCTAAGTCAGACATCTATGCCTTCGGAGTGCTTCTCTATTTCATGCTGACAGGTCACTATCCTGAAGGAGCTTTTGAGCCGCTTTCCGTTACAACACCTCATTACAAGCTTGCTTGGGATAAAATCATCCGGAAGTGTCTCTCGCAAGAGCCAAGCAAAAGACCTGATACCCTTTTAGGGCTTATGCAAGAACTATCTGAAACGACGCAAGCTCTTGCTGTACAACAAGAATCTCCAGCATTTAAACCGGTGCTGAATCCGACTGAAATCAAACGGCCTGAGTTTGATGCAGACCCCGCGGCGATCTTTCAAGTAGAGAAAATTATCGCTAAATATCAACCCGATACAGAAGAGAAAAAAGAGATTTCACCGATCTTAACAGAGATGACAGTGATCCCTGGCGGCGCCTTTGAAAGAGGGAGTAATAAAGGGGGACGAGATGAAATGCCTCGCCACCAAATTTCCCTCAACCCGTATGCGATTGATATCCATCCTGTCACGAATGAACAATTTGGTCGCTTCCTTGAAGAACTTGGTGGCGAAAAAGATCACAACAACAACGACATTATCCGTCTGAGAGAATCTCGCATCAAGCGAATGGGCGGTAAAATCACGATCGAGTCTGGCTATGCAAAACACCCGGTAGTCGGCGTGACTTGGTATGGCGCGACTGCTTATGCAAAATGGGTGGGTAAACGACTTCCGACCGAAGCTGAATGGGAAGTGGCTGCCAGTGGCGGACTTGTCGACTGCATCTATCCAACAGGGAAAGATATCGATCGGACGCAAGCCAACTTCTTTAGCTCTGACACGACGCCTGTTCTCAGCTATCCTGCAAACGGCTACGGTATCTATGACATGGCCGGGAACGTCTATCAATGGTGCCAAGATTGGTACGACTATCACTACTATAATCTCTCTGTCCAAGAACCTCACAACCCTAAGGGACCTTTGCAAGGGGTTTACCGCGTTCTTCGAGGGGGCTGTTGGAAAAGTCTGAAAGAAGATTTGCGCACCTCCCACCGCCACCGCAACAATCCAGGGACCATGAATGGCACCTACGGATTCCGCTGTGCGGCTGACGTCACAAGTTAGGTGTTGATAAATATATTTTAACCCTTCATATCAAGGGATATGGGCAGGAAAGACTCCAGCATTTCTCAGCTGGATAAAGGTTCACTCAAGCGTGTATTGGGAATTTTCGATCTCTTTGCGATCGGGTACGGTGACTTAGGGTCGTCCATTTACTATGCTTTGGGGATTGCAACGATGTTTGCGCTGGGGGCTACACCCCTTGCGTTTTTACTCGCTGGCTTTGTCTTCATCTGTACGGCTCTTTCGTATGCCGAGATGTCGGCCGCCTTTCATGAGTCAGGAGGATCGGCCAGCTATGCGCGCCATGCTTTCAATGACTGGATCTCTTTTACGGCAGGGTGGGGACTTCTTCTTGATTACATTGTCACAATTGCGATCTCTGCCTTTACCATTGGTCCCTATTTAAGTTACTTCTTCCCAGAGCTCACCAATACCTCGGTGCAAACGGTTTTCACGGTTGGTGTGATTATCGCTCTTTTATTTCTGAATATTTTGGGTTCGAAAGAATCGACTCGCACAAGCTTTTTCTTAATGATTTTCACGGTCTTTACGCAGTTAATTGTGATTATTGTCGGTCTTCTGAGTATTGAAGATTTATCAACTTTCTTCTCTCAAATCGTGATTAATAAAGCAGGCGTTAATTTCTCTCCGAGTTGGGATGAGTTTTTCAAAGGAACGGCGATGGCGATGGTTGCCTATACAGGGATTGAATCGATCGCGCAGCTCAGCGCTGAGACGCGCACTCCTGTGCGGACAATGCCGCGCGCTATTTTGATCACAGTGGGTGTTCTTATCTTTATGTATTTTGGCCTTACCTATGTCGGCTTTTCGGTGCTATCACCTTTTGAATTGGGTCACACCTATGAAGAGAATCCGATTGCTGGGATTGTGGCGCATCTTCCCTGGGGGAGTGCTCTTTTAACACCCTGGGTGGGGATCTTGGCTGCCGTCACTCTCTTTGTCGCAGCTAACGCGGGTCTAATCGGAGCGTCGAGACTTTCATTTAATATGGGTGAAAACTATCAACTGCCGCGCTTTCTCTACAAACTCCATCCGCGCTTTCGAACTCCGTACACAGCGCTCGGCTTCTTTGCACTACTGGCCATCATGATCGTAGTTTTAAGTCGAGGCCGGATGAGTTACCTTGCCGACCTTTACAACTTCGGGGCCCAGATTGCCTTCTTTTCAACCCAAATGTCACTCATTGTTTTGCGGGTCAAAAGGCCTGACCTTCGTCGTCCCTTCAAAGTTCCACTCAATATTAAAATTAAAGGTAAAGAGATCCCCATACCAGCCGTTTTAGGCGCCATTAGTAGCTTGGCAGTCTGGTTGCTCATTGTTGTTACAAAACCAGAGGGGAGATATGTTGGATCGGCGTGGATTGGCATTGGGTTATTGATGTATTTTGCTTATCGCAAAAAGCAACGCATGACAGCAACCGGTCAGCTTGTCATCCAAAAAATCAAAGTACCGACTTTCCAACCGATTAAAATGAAGCATATTTTGCTTCCCGTTCGAAGTGCAAGTCAAACAGAAACGATGCAGCTGGCATGTGAAATGGCCAAGCTTCATAACGCTGAAGTGACAGCAGTCCATATTATTGAAGTGCCGTTTTCGTTGCCGCTTGAGACACCGCTGCCTCACCGTCTCCAATTCGCAAGCCAGGTGCTTCAAACTGTCGAAGCCATTGCAAGAGAAGAGCAGGTGGCGATCACAATGGAAGTGCTCCGTGCACGAAACACTGCCGAAGCGATTATGGATCTGGCCCGACTCAAATCGTTTGATCTGATCGTTCTTGAATCGGTCCAGGCAGGAGATCAAGAGAAAGCGATGGGACGCATCATCAGTGATATTTTAATGCACTCTCCCTGCCGCATTTGGATTTCCCATCCTAAGCTATCAGTTAAAACTGAGGCATCAGAGATTCTTTCCTAACCGGAAGAATCGGGATCGAAGAGAGGAGCATTTTTGTGTAGGGATGTTGCGGGTTTTTATAAATCTCTTCAGTCGGCCCCCGTTCCACAATTTCCCCCAGGTACATGACAGCCACTTCATGAGCAATATAACGGACCATACGGAGATCGTGCGAGATGAAGAGATAGGAGAGACCCAGCTGCTGTTGAAGATCCTTAAGAAGGTTAACAATTTGGGCTTGCACTGAGACATCCAGCGCCGTGATCGGTTCATCGCAGATGAGAAGCTGAGGATTGAGGATGAGCGCGCGTGCAATCCCGATCCGTTGACGCTGCCCGCCACTGAATTCGTGTGGATATCTCCACCGATGATCAGGATTTAAGCCGACATGTTTGAGAGCTTCAATAATCGTTTCGGGTGTGGGGTCGATCCCATGGATTTTAAGCGGTTCGGCGATCGTATCTTCGATCGTCATGCGGGGGTTGAGCGATGCATACGGATCTTGGAAGATAATCTGAGCCTCTTGTCTCCATTTTTTCAGTTCTTTAGGAGAAAGTGAAAGAATGTCAACGCCATCAAAGTGGATAGAGCCCGCAGTCGGTTCTAAGAGTCTAAGAAGGAGACGGCCGAGGGTTGATTTCCCACAACCACTTTCACCGACAAGACCTAAGGTTTTTCCCTCTTTGATTTCGAGTGAAACATTTCGCACAGCAATGAAATCACCGCGTGAGGTCGAAAACTTTTTCGTTAGGTTACGAGCAATCAGCAAGGCTTATCCTCCAGCCAGCAGAGACTTTTATGGTTTGCATTAATCTGCACCATAGGAGGTTTTTTTTCATGACATTTAGTTGATGCATAGGGACAGCGAGGAGCAAAAGCGCACCCTTGGATTGGTTGAGAGAGATCAGGAGGAGAGCCGGGAATGGAAATCAGCCTTTCCTCAGAGGTTAAAGAGGGGACTGATTTGAGAAGTTGCTCGGTGTAGGGATGTTTAGGATTTGAGAAAATTTCATCGATGGGAGCATCTTCAACGATCTCACCTGCGTACATGACGATTACGCGATCACAAAACGATGCGACCAAACTTAAATCATGCGTAATCAGGATTGTACTTTTGTCCCGTTGCAAATCTCGCAGTAAGTCCATGATCTGTGCCTGGACTGTGACATCGAGAGCCGTTGTCGGCTCATCAGCAATGAGAAGGCGCGGTTTGGCAGCAAGGGCAATCGCAATTAACACTCTTTGACGAAGTCCTCCACTCAGTTCGTGGGGGTATTGGTGAAGACGGAGCTCAGGGTCCGGAACACGAACCTCTTTTAAGAGCTCAAGCGCTATCGCTTCTGCTTCCGCTTTGCTGATGTGGGGATAGTGGCGACGGTATCCTTCTGCGATTTGGACACCGACCTTGGATGTGGGATTTAAAAAAGTCAGTGGGTCTTGGAACACCATTCCAATTTCTTTCCCACGGACTTTTTGGAGCTCTTTTTCGTGCATCGAAGATAAAAATTGATCTCCATACCGAATTGTCCCTCCACTGATTGAAATCGAAGAGGGGAGAAGCCCAATGAGAGAGCGCATGAGAAGTGTTTTTCCACTGCCTGATTCACCGACGAAGCCTAGTTTCTCTCCATCACTCAGTGAAAAACTGACATTTTTGATGACTTTCCAGTTTTGAACCTCAACACATAAATCTTCCACTTCTAAGATCATAGTTTTAACCTAGGATCAAAAGCATCTCGGATTCCATCTCCTACAAGGTTGAAGCAAAGCATTGTTAAACTGATAAAACCGGCAGGAAAAGCAAGTCGCCAGGGAAAATACCTTAACGCTGAGAGTCCATCACTGGCCATTGTCCCCCAGCTGGCAACAGGGGCTTGGATTCCTAGCCCTAAAAAGCTTAAAAAAGCTTCCGCAAAAATGGCGGCAGGCACCGTGAAAGTCATCGTTGTAATAATCGGCCCCATTGCATTTGGGAGTAGGTGCCTAAAAAGAAGTCTCCATTTGGTCGCACCGAGGGCCACTGCTGCTTGCGCGTAGTCCAATTGCTTCAGTTGCAACATCTGACCTCGAACAATTCTGGACATCGGAATCCACCCCGTCATCGTCAGAGCAATGATGATCGTAAGCAGTCCTGATCCCATCATAACGGTCAGCAAAATCACAATCAAAAGGTAGGGAATGGAGTAGAGGACATCGGTGACCCGCATCATGAATTCATCGAGCTTTCGACCCCAGAGTCCTGCGATCGAGCCGTAGATAACACCCACGATCAAGTCAATGACCGCGGCTGTCACCCCTACAAATAAAGAGATCCGAGCTCCCCACCAAATCCGGGTGAAAATATCACGCCCGAGTTCGTCGGTCCCAAACCAAAATTGTGAAGAGGGCGGAAGATTTTTTAAGGGAAGATGGGTTTCATAATAGGTATAGGGTGTTAAAAAGGGGCCTATGAGGGCCATTAAAAACAAAAATCCTAGGACACAGAGCGCAACCATGACCCGTTTTTGAGTAAGAAGCCTGCGCCATGATTTAACCCAATAACTATTCATGTGCACCTACTTTGATCCGAGGATCGAGCAGAGAGTAGATGACATCCACCACAAAGACAGTCAGCATCAGAAAAGCGCTGTAGAAAATCGTGAGCGCCATAATAAGAGAGTAGTCGCGGTTAGAGACACTCAGGACAAACCACTGACCGAGGCCTGGGATCCCAAAAATTTTTTCCACCACAAAGCTTCCGGTCAGAACATTGGCCGTCAGGGGTCCCAAATAGGAAATCACGGGTAAAAGTGCATTTCGAAGGGCGTGTTTTGTAACAACTTGAACAGTCGATAGTCCTTTTGCCCGGGCCGTTAAAATATAATCGTTTTGTAAAACTTCCACCATGCTCGAGCGTGTGAGCCGTGCAATGATGGCCATCGGAAACGCCGCGAGGGCCAGCGCCGGTAAAACCGATTGAGAGACCGAACCCCACCGTGCCACCGGAAACCAATCGAGCTGCATTGCGAAAAGGTATTGGAGCATCGTTGCTAAAATAAAACTGGGGACTGAAATTCCAATCACGGCCGTTGTCATCGTAAGTTGATCTTGCCACCGACCTCGATTCAAGGCTGCAAGTGATCCCAAAATGATCCCCATTGGTATGGCAATCAAAAGCGCCTCTAATCCGAGAATTAGTGAGATAGGGAATCCATCGCTAATGATGGAATTGGCTGACCGTCCCACATATTTAAAGGAGAACCCTAAATCGCCATGGAGCAAGTTGTTCAAATAAAGCTTATATTGCTCCCAGATGGGCCGGTCCAACCCATAATAATGGTTAAGTTGTTGAATAATTTCTTGAGGTACCGTGTCTTCGTCTGTAAAAGGATCGCCTGGAATCGCATGAACAAGGACAAAAGTAAGTGTAATGACTACCCAGAGTGAAGCACAGAGAATCAGAAATTTTTTTACCAAGTATTTAAACACAAAAATAATGTATACTTCTTAAACTATTATGAAAAGAGTCAATACACGTAAAAATAAAATTCACCTCACAAGTTTGGGGTGTGCCCGCAATCTAGTTGATAGCGAAGTCATGCTTGGAATCCTTTTAAAAGCTGGGTACCAACCCACCCCAGAATTGGAAGATGCCGATTTTCTTATCGTTAATACCTGCGGCTTTCTACAAGAAGCTCGGAAAGAATCTTGCGACACCATTGATGCTCTCCTTAAAAATCGCAAGGATGGAGCTAAAGTCATTGTGGCAGGGTGTATGGTCCAAAAATATGGGCCTGAAATCCGAAGTAGATTCCCTGAAGTGCACTATTTCCTAGGTTCCGGCGATATGGAAAAAATTTTAGACGCCGTTGGAACTCCAGAAGCCGGGGAGTCGATCACAACAGCACGCAGTTATCTCGAGTGGGGCGAAATCCCACGACAAGTCTCAACACCGGGCCCGTTTGCCTATTTGAAAATTGCCGAAGGGTGTATGAAGCGATGTGCTTTCTGTATCATCCCAAATATCAAAGGACCTCTTAAATCAAAGAC
Source organism: uncultured bacterium (assembly GCA_964571465.1). Classification (GTDB taxonomy): domain Bacteria; phylum Chlamydiota; class Chlamydiia; order Chlamydiales; family Rhabdochlamydiaceae; genus PALSA-1444. The sequence goes on along the minus strand of CAZNAR010000001.1, from coordinate 37,647 downwards.
GATTGACCAGGTTGTCAAAGAGTTTAATGCGCTTCTTGCTCAAGGCATCCACGAAATCATCCTTATTGCGCAAGATTTAGGTGACTTTGGAAAAGATCGACGCGAAAAAGACGGTCTTGCAAAACTGCTCCGCGCACTTCTAGCCAGTGATAAAAAGTTTTGGCTACGTCTTCTCTACCTTTATCCAGATGAAATCACACCAGAAATCATGGATATTATCGAATCGGACAGACGTATTTGCCGTTATTTTGACATGCCAATTCAACATATTTCGCAGCCGATTCTTAAGTCGATGAGAAGGCTCACTTCTCGCCAGCAAATTATCGATATGATTCAGACACTCCGTGATCGATTCCCAGATATCGTTCTTCGCACAAGCCTGATGGTCGGATTCCCAGGGGAAACAGAAGAGCAGTTCCAAGAACTCGTCGACTTCGTCCGAAACTATCCTCTCGACAATGTCGGCGTCTTTAAATATTCGCTCGAAGAGGAATCTCATTCTGCTAAACTTGAAGGCCATATTCCTGAAGAAGTGAAGCAGAAGCGATTTGAGATCTTGACCCAAGTTCAAAGAGAAGTGTTGAAAGAAAGACTCAAACGCTATGTGGGCCAAACCCTCGAAGTCATGGTCGAAGGATACCATCCGGACTCACCGCTACTCATGCGGGGTCGGTTCTTTGGACAATGTCCTGAAATCGACGGGATCGTCATCATTAACGACGGTAGGCTCGTGAAATCGTTCGGGAAACTTTACCGCGTTGAGATTACAGATACCACCGACTACGACCTTCTAGGAGCCGTTGCGGGTAAAGTCTCTTCCGGAAGCAGCAAACTATGTCTCGCGTCGTCTTAAAGCCCGGTAAAGAGAAATCTCTCTTGAATCGCCACCCCTGGATTTTTTCAGGGGCGATTGCAACAAGGCCTTGCCACAAACCAGGAGAGATCTTTCCTGTTTACTCTTCTCTCAACAAACTCCTCGGTCATGCTTACTTTCATCCTGAAAACTCCATTGCCGGCCGGATGCTTAATTTTACAGACCAACAACCTCTCGATTCTGTGCGTACGGCCATTGATCAAGCAATCGCACTCCGGAACCACCTCGTCCCTGAATCGGGCCGCCGTCTTGTCAATGCAGAAGGGGACGGACTTCCAGGGCTCATTGTTGACCAATATGGCGATATTCTCGTCCTTCAAATTCACACTGCGGGAATGGAGCTTCTGAAAGGAGCCGTTGTGGAACACCTGATCCAAACTCTCCAACCCAAAACGATTTACGAAAAATCGGTTTCACCTGCCCGGCATCAAGAAGGGCTTTCTGAAACACGCACACTCCTTTACGGCAGCGAAACACCCGAAGTCACGATCACTGAGCATGGAGTTTCTTACATTGTCCAGCCGCTCGAAGGGCAAAAGACCGGTTTCTTCCTTGACCAACGTGAAATGAGAAAAACGGTTCTTAACCTAGCCAAAGATAAAAAAGTTCTCAATTGCTTCTCTTATACGGGCGGCTTTTCACTTGCAGCCCTCAAAGGGGGAGCCTGCCATGTGACCTCTGTTGAGATTTCAGCCGATGCCTGCGCACTTGCGGCAAGACATACCGTAGACCTTTCTAAACACTCCATTGTACAGGCGGATGTCTTTGAATACCTTCGTGACAACCCTCTTTCTTTCGACTTAGTCATTCTTGACCCTCCCGCCTTTGCCAAAAAACGGTCCGATCTTGAAACAGCTTCGAAAGGGTACCGCGATATCAATCGACTGGCCTTCCAAAAAATGCCTCCCGGCACCATCCTGATCACAAGCTCGTGCTCGGCTTACATGGATGCGACACTCTTTCAACAAATCGTTTTCCAAGCCGCGGCAGAAGCGGGCCGCTTTGTCAGGATCATCGGACGGCACGCGCAAGCTTTGGACCATCCCGTCTCAATTTACCATCCCGAAGGCGACTACTTAAAAAGTCTTATTTTGTATCTGAACTAATTTCCTTAATCTTTTAGTGCCGTCACATTCAATAGCACGTGCAAAGAGAACTGTTTTATCAACACGCGTCTCCAGATTTTGATAATACATAAACCCAACAATCGCTCCAACTGTGGGAGACCAAGGGAGCTTGTCTTTTCCAGCTAGAATTGTGACAGGCTCTGTTGGATTTCTGTAGTGTTTACGGATCGCATCAAGAACTGTCCAAATCCGATTAGTTGCCATCTGATCTGCAACCCCTAATCCATGCAAAGCTCCTTTTCGATTTGTTTCTGGAGTGTCAGTTATGGAATGAATTTTACCGTCGCTGGCCCGTATAAAAGCGTGGACAGCGTCACCTTCTGAGGCGAAAAGATTTTTTGGTTTGCTCATGCAGTGATTTTAGAGCTCTTAGAACAAACGGCATTACATTTGAATAACTCGAAACTGGTCTAAAAATACTCGCCCTTTTTTCTGTAAAGTCATACTGAAATCCAACATAAAATGGTGAAAAAAGGTATGATGGGCCCATGAGTTTTTGGAAGTATTGTATTGCAATTTTGGGGGCTTTTCAGTACGGCTACACAATCGCCGTGATGGCAGGAGCGTTCTTATTTCTTGTTCCCCTTTATGAGCTGGATGCAACACGTCAAGGATTTCTAGTGAGTGCCATTTTAATAGGAGCTCTTCTAGGGTCGGCGATTGCAGGGGTGGTGGCGGATAGATTGGGGCGAAAAAAATCTCAAATCTTGATTGCATCGTTATTTTTAATCGGGGCTGTAGTCGTGACCTGCTCGTCTACTTTTGAAACAATTGTTACAGGGCGTATCTTGCAAGGGCTTGCGATTGGTGCGATCTCCGTTGTCGGCCCAATGTATATTGCGGAAGTTGCGCCTGCCATTGAGCGGGGTCGGTATATCTCTTTCTACCAACTGGCAGTCACTTTCGGCATCTTATGTGCCTACTCTGTCAATTATCTCTTGTCAGGTGATGGTGCTTGGCGGTGGATGTTTGCACTCGGGATACTTCCAGCAATTGTCCATGGGATCGGATTTTTTTCACTTCCAGATTCTAGACCTCAAAGCACGACAGAAAAAGCGTCTTGGAAAGTTGTTTTTAAGTCTGAATATCGCACACCTTTAATTGCAGCCATTTTGATTAACTTTTTTCAACAGTTCACTGGAATTAACGCTGTGATCTATTTTGCACCTTCGATCTTTGAAATGAGTGGCTTTAAGTCAGCATCGACTGCCATTCTTTCTGCTGTGCTCATCGGAGCCATCAATTTTCTTTCGACCATCATTTCAATTTTCCTCGTCGATCGGAAAGGTCGTAAACCTCTTTTGCTCATTGGACTGGCAGGGATGATTATTTCGCTCGTAGCGCTTTCTTTCTCAGACGCACCTTGGGTTGCCGTAGGAAGTCTCATGGTTTATATCGGATGTTTTGCCTTCAGTTTAGGCCCCATCCCACAGATGATTACTACAGAGATCTTCCCCCATCATGTACGCAGTCGAGGAGTTTCTGTAGCCATGTTTGTCAGCTGGATTTGTAACTTTTTAGTTGTTTTCACGTTCATGGATCTTGTAACTTACCTTACGCAAGCAGGAACTTTTCTACTCTACGCTGTATTTGGCCTGATTGCTTTTTACTTTATTTGGAAAAAACTCCCTGAAACGAAGGGGACTGTACTAAAATAGGATGAGCGCATGTCAGCTGTACAAAAACTTTTAGGCTCGAAAGCAGAGTCTCTTCTTTCTCACGTATGCAAAACGATTCCAAAAGAAAAGCTGCACCTGCCCAATCCCGACTGGGTCAGCCAAATCTTTGGACCGTCGGATCGCTCCATTTCTGTTCTCAGAAACCTACAAACCCTTTTCTCCCATGGCCGCCTTAAAGAGACGGGTTACCTCAGCATTTTGCCTGTCGATCAAGGGGTGGAACACTCTGCAGGAGCTTCCTTTGCTGCCAATCCCGACTATTTTGATCCTGAAAACCTCTTCAAACTCGGGATTGAAGGTGGCGTGAACGGCATTGCATCAACACTTGGAGTCTTAGGATCAGTGGCTAGAAAATATGCCCACCGTGTTCCGCTCATTCTGAAACTCAATCACAATGAACTTTTAAGCTACCCTAACAAACATGACCAGGTGCTCTTTGCCTCGGTGAAGCAAGCGTGGAATATGGGGTGTGTGGCCGTTGGTGCAACGATTTATTTCGGTTCAACAGAAAGTGAACGGCAGATCACAGAAGTGAGCAAATGTTTTGAAATGGCCCACGAGCTCGGCATGGCGACTATCCTCTGGTGCTATGTCCGTAATTCCGCCTTCAAAACCGCTGATAAAGATTACAACGAAGCCGCCGATCTGACAGGACAGGCGAACCATCTAGGAGCGACAATTGGCGCTGATATCGTAAAACAAAAACTCCCAACCTCAAACGGTGGATTTAAAGCGCTGAAATTCGGTAAACAAACAGAAGCGATGTACACTAAACTTTCCTCAGACCATCCCATCGATCTCGTCCGCTACCAAGTTGCGAACGGCTACATGGGACGCATTGGGCTCATTAACTCGGGAGGGGCTTCTGGTGACAACGATTTGGCTGCCGCTGTAGAAACTGCCGTGATCAATAAAAGGGGAGGGGGGATCGGCCTCATTTCGGGCCGGAAAGCGTTCCAAAAGCCTCTCAAAGAAGGGGTTGAACTCCTTCACTCTATCCAAGATGTTTATCTAAATAAAGAAATTACTATAGCTTAATTTTTACTACGATTTCCTCTATAATATAGCCTTCAAAAAGAGGTAAATTTAGATGACATCAAAAATAGGAAGTGCACCCTTTTATTGTGGCGCAGCCGGACTGGCAACAGCAGCTGTCTCTGCTATCTCCTACTCAAAAAGCACCCTCTCTTCACTTCCGACTCTAGCAATAACACTTACAGCTAAAACATCTTCTATTTTTGCTCAGCGAGTATTTGTGCTAAACCCACTCGTTGTTACTTCGATTCTAACTGCAGCTTTATCGGGTTGGCTTCTTCTAACATCTGCTGTTATGTTTACAGATCACTTTGTGCAAGATAAAGATAAAGGTTTTGCCTCGCTTATTCATAAAATACACGCCCTTATTTTCGGAGCAAATGCAGTTCTTATTTCAGCGTTGCTTTTCCCTTTTTCTGTCTATAGTCCTTTCCATGGACCCTACGGAAAGACTGAAGGAACGCCTATCTTACTTCTCAATGGCTATTTAAGTTATGGGTCCAACTGGTATTTTCAAGCAAAGGAACTTAGTAAAGCTGAGATTGGGCCTATCTACACCATGAACATAGGGACTTTTAAATCGATTCAAAAATATTATGCTCCTCTCGTTGCTACACAAGTGAAGAAGATTCTGAAAGATCGCCCAATAAAAGAGATTATTTTAGTCTGTCACTCCAAAGGAGGGCTCGTTGGATCGTACTACGCAGTCAAGTTAGCTGAAAAGGATGATGTACATGTAAAAAAAGTTATCACATTGGGAACGCCCTTTGGAGGTTCTTTGATTGCTGACACGATTGGCGTGGGTCAAGATGCCCAAGAAATGGTAGTTGATAGTGCGTTTACAAAGAAATTAAGAACCAAGATTAGTCAATGCACTAAAACTAAGTTTTATCAAATTTTTGCTAGATACGATATTTTCACTGCAGCAGATTCTGCTAAGCTTACCAACGCTGTTGCTCAACATACATTCAACAATTTATCTCATTTGGGGCTTATTATCTCTTTAAGGCCTGTTGAAATAATCGCTAAGTGGATTCGCGACAATAGTGCCGCAGGTATTTAATAAAAATTCTTCATATGCGATGATGTCGGCTCGATGGAAAAAAAGAGCCTCTACTTCCTCCATGGCTTTGCAGGGGACGTGGAAGATTGGAACGATGTCATTTCATTTCTTCCAAGCTTTCATTGTATCCCACTTCCGTATCCTTTTGAGATTCCACCAAAAGGGATCTTAATTGGCTATTCTATGGGAGGTCGCATCGCACTGCGCTCACCCTTACCTAAGATCATAATTTCAGGCCATCCCGGGCTACAAACAGAGGAAGAAAAAAGGGCTCGATCACTCAGTGAACAGCTTTGGATCCAAAAGCTAAAAACCCTTTCGATCCCACAGTTTTTCAAAGAATGGTATGATCAATCTTTATTTGAATCGCTTCGAAATCACCCGAGATTTTCCTCTATTTTAGAAAGGCGCCTTAAGAAAACACCAGAACTCTTAATCTCCCAGATTAAAAACCACTCTCTGACCCAGCAGCCCTCGCTTCACAGAAATACGATTTTCATCCACGGAGAGTACGACACAGCGTACCGAGACCTTTACCTGAGAGCCAAAATTCATTCTCATGAAATTCTTAAGGCTGGTCATGCCTGCCACGTCGAAAATCCCGAGGGGACAGCACGACAAATTAAAATTTTAATCGATAGTTTTATTTAACTAGCAGTTCTGGTATAATTGTTGTCATGAAATCAAAAGACTACTTTTATATATCTTTATTATCAATTCTGTTCTCTTTTAATTTAGTTAATAAGAGTCCAGTACAAGCCGTGATGGATACAAACTTCTCTTTAGAAGATAAAGCCCTCCACGTCTCGGTCCGAGAGCTTTCAGCCGATGAGAGCAAGTCAATTTTAAAATATGATGTGACGGCGAAAGGGTACAAGCCGATTGAAGTCAGCATCTCGAATCAAGGCTCTCACACCTATGAGATCTCACGAGCAAGCACGTCACTGCCTTGTGCAACAGCTAGTGAAATCGCTTGGAAAGAGACCAAAGGTACGATTCCTCGGAGTATAGGCCTTAAAATTTTAGGCTTCATTTTCTGGCCTTTTTCACTCGTGAGTGGGATCGAAACGATTGCGACTTATAAAAGTCACAAGAAGATCGTCAATATCCTCAAAGCGAAAGGGTTTAAAGATGACGCAGAAGAAATTGTTCCTTATTCGATGGTGAAGAGAGTTCTCTACATCCCAGAAGATAAGTTTGAAAAAACGTTTTCCGTCTCTCTTGAAGATCTAACAGGAGACGATCTTGTCGTGATTCCTGTCGAAGTTAAAGACGCTTAATAGCTTTTATTAAGGACTTTTTCGCCTTCGGAGTGAGCCACAAGAACAGCACAAGAGCTGTCACTAAAGACATTGACAGTGGTTCGGCACATATCTAACAGCCGGTCGACGGGTAGAATCAAAGCAAGCCCTTCGACCGGAATTCCCATTGCATTCAAAACAATCATAATTGAGACGAGACTTCCGGAAGGGATACCTGCGATTCCCATCGAAGTAATCAGGGATAAGAAGACGATGAGCGCTTGATGCACAAATGAAAGATCAACCCCATACACCTGCGCAATAAAGAAGGCAGCAACACACTCATAAAGTGCCGAGCCTGACATATTTACAGATGTCCCTAAAGGAACGACGAAGCTGCAGATTTTATTTGAGACACCGGCTCGTTTCTCGACACATTCCATGGTGATTGGAAGAGTGGCCGTCGATGAGCTTGTCGAGAAGGCCGTGACTAGAGCTGGTGCCATGGCGCGGAGATGTTTAAACGGATCGAGACCTCGCATCTTAAGCAAAATAGGGAGCACAACGAACATGAAGATTATCAGACTTAAGATCACCGTCCCAAAAAACGTGAGCAGGGCTTTAAAGCTATCCGACCCTTGAACTGCTGTCGCTTTTGCCACCAAGAAAAAGACGCCCAGCGGCATCGCTTTCATAAAAATTTGAGTCATTTTCATTAAGGTATTAAAAATACCTTTAATCACTGTTGACACAGTTGCTGCCGCTTCGTTATCAATCTTAGAAAGGGCGAAACCAAATAATACGCTAAAGAAGATAATTCCGAGCATATTCCCATGAACAGCTGCTTCAAAGATATTCATTGGAATGATCTTTAAAATAATTTGACCTAAGATATCGAAATGGGATCCTGGCTGCTGACTTAAAATTTGAGTCATCGAATCAGACGCTGCGATCCCTGATGCAGGGGCGTTGAGTCCAGGATTAAACAAATTCACAAAGATAAGACCCGTAATAACCGCCAAAAACGTCGTTAAAATATAGAAAAAGAACGTCTTAGTTCCCAGACGGCCAAACGATTGATCGCGGCCCATCTGGCTGATTCCAAAAATAACACTCGATGAAACCAGTGGCACCATCAGAAGAGTTAAGGCATTCAAAAAGAGCTGCCCTAGAAAAGCAAAAAGCTTGATGTAGTGGATTCCCAGGAACGTGGAGTCAGGGGTTGAGAGAGCCCCCATTAAGATCGCAAGCACAATTGCAATCAAAATTTGCCATAACATTGTCGATTTTTTCATCATAATCTACAAATTTTACAGCCTTGTACTATTTAGCTCAAGGAGGCTATTGAACGATTTTCTCACCTTGTCTAAAGTACATAGCGCACAACAAAGGACCCCCGATGGTGATACGAGCTACTCCCTGGAAACTCAACCTACCTTTAAAACCAGAAGAGTATGTGTACAGCCCAGATAATAAATATAGGAAAGACTTCCCATCGATTCAAGAAGCAGATAGGGTGAGAAAATTAGAAGAGGAAACAAAAGAAAGGCAGCTTCAGGAAAAAGCTGATCTTTTCCAAGGGTGGACCAAAGTTTAGTTATAAGCTTGGATAAAATCACAATGCGATCAACTGATTGCTGGAAATTTACGGTTTAACCAGAAAAAATAAGCACTTGCTGAACCAGAATTGAAACATACCGATTGGGGATCGATAGCCGTTTTAGCCCATCGCCCGCATCGACACAGCTTAGTTTTCCTGTCGTCATTAACAACCAGGAAACCAAACATAAGATCAATTATCAGACCTTCTGTGGGTAAGGCCAAAGCTTATAGTCCACTCCGACCCCTACTTCTACTTATCCAAAAGAAGCGCAAAGGATGAATTAACGAAAAACCCGAATCCGGAGCCGAATCTTAAATAGATGTCATTTTCATCTAAAATTTCTCCTCCTCACCAGTTCCAATTAAAGAAGGTGTTTTTAAATTTATTTTCTAGTCATGAAAAGCTACCACCTAGTATCAATCTCATAATAACATTTAGAGTGATCCATACCGGCCAAGCAAACTTAAGATTAACTTGATCATAACCAAATGAATTGACATTGGTTGAGGTTTAGGATTGCTTGTGTCATTGCCGGTTGAATGGAGAGTTTTGGTGGTATGAGGATGGACACGTGTAGAGTCAGCCTCAATTTATATAGGTCTAATATTATTCTGATTTCTTTTAGAACGTCCGATAACAGCAATCTCAGGATTGATGTAGAAATTATCTAGATCGGATAAAGTGGCCTACTGATTCGATAGCTTTTACTCCTTCGGGGATTTGAGCAGCGAAGATCTGCCAGGCATGAACCATTCCCTCATAGGGTTCAAACGTGACATCAACGCCTGCTTCACGTGCCTCTTCGACGAGTTTTTCGATTTGGCTCCATAAAATCTCAACCGTACCTGCTTGAATAAGAAGTGGTGGAAGCCCGCTCAAATCCCCATAGATGGGTGAAATGAAAGGATCTTCTGGATGGAGGTTTCCGACATAATACTTCGACGTTTTCAAGACACGCTCTCGACTGAGAATGTCTTTGCCCTCATTTGACGTGAGCGATTTCCCTTTATGCGTGAGGTCGACCCACGGCGAGAGCAAAATTCCAGCCGCTGGAAGTTTGAGACCCATTTGTTTTAATTTAAGACAGAGTGCGAGAGCCAGTCCCCCACCTGCAGAAGACCCTCCTATCATAAGTGAGTAACCTCGCTCCGCGAGTGTTAAGTAGGCATTAAGTGCATCTTCCAATGCTGCTGGAAAAGGATGTTCCGGTGCCAAGCGGTAATTAATTGCACAGATAGAAATCTCTCCACTTCGAGCTAGACGCCCGAGCAAGTCTTGATGGGTCTGCCACGACCCCGCAACGTAAGCTCCCCCATGAAAGAAAAGAAGCACTTTCTCTGATGATTTTTTAGGAGGTTGAACCCAGACACCCTCGCAATGCTTAAAGCGAGTCGGCACAAACTTGATGTCGGGAGCTGCAGTGAACACGTTCATGATCTTGCTAAAATAAGAGCGAATCTCCTGAGCCGAGAGCTCTCCAGCTGGAATTTGGCTTTTTAATGTCTGATAAAATTGTTTAAATTGTTCGGTTGTCATCGTGAACTTGAGATTAATCAATTCAATCATTTATGCAGAGACAAATGACTCTCATGATTATCGTATGTCTGATTATAGGACTCGCCGCAGGTCTCTTAGGGGGCCTTCTAGGAGTCAGTGGTGGTATCATGACGGTCCCCTGCCTCATCTACCTCTTCAAGTTCTATGGATTTCCCAGTGTCAATCTAGTGCAACTCGCTATAGGTACATCTCTTGCGGCGATGGTCTTTAATGCGATTTCATCGATGAGAACGCATCATAAAAGTGGCACCGTCTATTGGGCCCTGGTTTGGCGGATGCTTCCAGGCCTTGTGGCCGGTTGCCTCATCGGCGTCTACCTGGGCCATTTATTACCCAGTACCGTTTTACAGCTCATTTTCGGCAGCTTTGCCATTCTTTTAGGAACCTATTTTTACTTCTACAAAAAACTCCCTGATTTAGGACAGCCTGAGCTCCCCAGCACTTCCCTACTAAATAGCTTAGGCCTTCTTGTCGGTGCCCTTTCGAATATCTTAGGAATCGGCGGTGGGACGATGACAGTTCCCCTCTTTGTGAAGCTTAAAATCCCCCTTAAATCGTCAGTTGCAACCTCGACTGCCACAGGTTTTATCATCTCTTTCCTAGGAGCTCTAGGATATCTGTTTTTAGGCCTAGGGCAGACCTACTATGAAATGACCGTTGGATTTATCTATATCCCCGCCTTTATCGTGCTTGCCATCACAACCTTTATTACAGCCCCCTTCGGAGCGCGCCTTGCCCACCGACTCCAAACGGACCACCTCAAAAAGGTATTTGCTATCTGTTTAGTCGTCATTGGGAGCATCATGCTCCTTCGCTAAATCACTCACAATTAACGCTATAATTATATATTTATAATTAAATTAAAAATAATGTTATAATTATTAAGATTTGGTAAATAATAACAATGGGTTAATTATGATAGATACAACAGCCTACTATTACGCGAGCCAAAGTAGTTCAAACCATCATCCTGAGAAGGACTTTGCGGATACTTTGAGCGACTTCTTTAAAGCCTGCATCCAGTGGATCCGGGACCACTTCACCTCCGCCGCAAAACTGACCCCAGAACGTGTATCTGTTATCCCAGAAGAAGAAACGTCTGAACACTTCCAGGTCGTTTTTTCAAATAATAAGCATTTAGGGCTCAAATCAAGTTTGAAAAAACCAGTTTCTAGTGAGAAAACTCCTGAGCGGCCTTCAATTAATCTAGGAGATGGTACTTATGATGAAGTATCTGTAAGACAGTATTATATCGCTAGAAATAGACATACTCTTATCCGTAATAGATTTGTACTGATTGCTACGACTTGTTCAATTGACCCCTACGCTACAGGAGAAGGTCGACTTTATGCTGCCCGAGCAATTGAGGAAGATATGCGAGCACAACAATTGGCAGGGTCTATATGTTTTTAGATAGAGTTTTAGGTACCAGAGTCGTTCAGTTTTTTTGCAAAATAGTCGAATCGATCCATACAAGGGTTGCATCGCTCTGGGCAAAAAAAGCTATGCCCATGCCGTCAGCTTCCCCTGAATTATTCCGTAGTTCGCTAGTCGAACAGCAAGTCATTCCTAGGGCTGCAGACTACCTTGATGAAAAGGATGAAGAGGGGCAAACTCGGATGATAAGGCTTTTCCAACAAGCGGCACAAATGCTTATACGTTATTATCCTAATACAGACCCTCTTAAGAATTTCATTCAACATGAGGCGTATTACAGGTCAGAATTAATCAAGCGCGACCGGCTTTGGTTTAAAGACACACTTGTAGGTGAAACATACTACGTAGATATGGACAAACCGCAAGAATTCCTCTTAGCAGGAGGTCTTTTTGCCATCGTTCGAGAGCAAATCAAAAACACTCAGTCAGGTCAACAATTTTTGCAAAGCTTCAGTCACTGCTCTCAGGGTTCGTAAGACCACTTCTTTTAATCTAATCAAAGAGTTGATAAAGTTGCAGCATGGTTACGACTCTATCAAAATTTCAAGTTATTCGTCCTGAAAATGAAATCGATCAAGAGAATATCTTGGAATGGGTCGCGGCGGCACACGCTAAATCTGCCAAAGAAACTTCGGTGGGAGTCTCCGTCTTAGCCCAGCTGAGAAAAATCGGATTGGGTAAGGGAAAGATCTCCAAAAGAGGAGTTTCCATTAACGACTGTCTCCACCAAAGATGGGATGAAATGGAGGTCTATTCTTCAGGCGTAAAACAATCAGGAGCAGGCCTTGGCGTGCGTACGAATGTTTTTGATCGGATTGCGACCGATATTTTAACTCAATTCTACCCTGTGGGTTCCAAACTTCCTGCACATCTCATCCATGTGACGTGTACAGGGTATACTGCTCCAAGCCCTGCCCAAAAGCTAGTGGCATTCCGTAATGCAGGTCAGAAAACCACTGTTACCCACGCTTATCATATGGGTTGCTATGCCTCTATTCCCGCGATCCGAATCGCACAAGGCTCGGAAGGCATCTCAGAAATTGTCCATACAGAGATTTGCAGCCTTCACATGAATCCTTCATTTCACACGCTTGATCAACTGGTCGTCCAGTCTCTTTTTGGCGATGGGTTTATTAAATACACGGTTTCGCACATCTATGAACCTGGCTTTCAGTTGCTCGCCCTTCATGAAGAACTTCTTTCTGAATCGACGGACGTGATGACTTGGAACTGTGATGATTGGGGCATGAAAATGACCCTTTCAAAAGAGATTCCGCTTCTGATTGTGAAAGCGCTCCCTGTTTTTGTTGCGCAGCTTTTGAAAAAGGCTAAGGTCACCAATGACGAGACTCTATATTTTGCCATCCACCCCGGCGGACCGAAAATTATTGAGCAGGTCGCTGCCCTCATGAGGCTCGAGCCATGGCAATTTTCACATAGCGCCCAGGTGTTACATAAGTATGGTAATATGTCTTCGGCGACACTTCCCCATATTTGGAAAGAGATGTGGGAGGACGTGAACATTCCCAGTGGGGCTCGCATTGTGAGTCTCGCGTTTGGACCCGGACTTACTCTTGCAGGAGCCGTTCTGCAATGCAATCGCTAATCTTCATCCCGTTTGTTTTACAACTTGTGGTTATTCTTTTAGACGAAGCGTTCTTCCATGTTAAAAGAGATCTTCCTAAGTGGGAGCGAATTGGACACCCTCTTGATACATTAACAGTGATTGCATGCTTTGCCTTTGTTTGGTTTGTCCCGTATAAATCTTCGCTCATTGGCTGGTACATTGCCTTAGCTCTTTTCTCAACCCTTTTTGTCACCAAAGATGAGTTTGTCCACAAAGAGCATTGCCCCGCCGCTGAACAATGGCTCCATGCCCTTCTCTTTGTAAACCACTCGATCGTACTTTCTCTTGTAGGCATTATCTGGCCGCACCTGCATAAAAATCAAATATTTACTTTCCTTCCACCTGTGGATCAATTAAACATTTTAATTACCTCTCAACTTATTGGTTCTATTTGCTTTTGCCTTTATCAGATCATTTATTGGAACTTCATTCGAAATAAAACAGATAATTTAGTATAATATTCGCCATGACAACAGATTTTCATGATTGTGTCTCTTATTATGCTTTTCAACACCCTGTCCTTCTCCCTTGTAAACATACCGTTGATGTCTCGACTTTAGTTCAGATTGATAGATGTCCTTTGGAAAGAGCTCCCTTTGAACACCGATCAATTAGAACGAATGTGAAAATGAACCAAACGCTTGCCGAGATAAGAAAGTTGAATGGCACTTTTAAAGAATCAACTAATACGACCGCTAAAATCGTTCTTTATTTTTGTCAGTTTAAGCTCCGTTTTGTCGAACAAAATAACATGCATCTTGCATTCACAGAGAAAGAATGGTCTACGGCCGAAAGGATGTTTGCGTGGATGCACCAAAATAGTTTTAATGCCATACAAACCACGATCAAAACCCATAAAGTCATTAAATGTGTGCTAGAATGGGATGATTCTTCGTATGTTTTGGGGCTTTTCACTGAGAAAGAAGATGTTGAAACGTATCAACACCGTCTGTTAATTCCTGAAAATTGGGCACAAAACTTTGCAGGTAAATACTTCGGTTCCTTAAAATCGAAGTGTGCAGGAAATAAATAACGACTTTTACCATGAGTTGGGTGAAAAATGGATGGAGGCTTCCAACCATCCCGTAGCACTACTCCGTGCTGAAAATAGACTTCGCAACCCATGGATCTTAAGACATCTCAAATCAAGATGTCATATAGCCGATTTAGGGTGTGGTGCAGGGTTTCTTACGAATGCTCTGGCACAAGCAGGACATCAAGTTACAGGTGTCGATCTTTCGAAAAACTCCCTTGAGATTGCCAAAAAATACGATACAACAGGTTCTGTGACCTATATTCAGGCGGATGTAACAGCCTCTCCCCTTCCTTCCAGGCGCTTTGATGTTGTTTGTGCCATGGACCTGCTTGAACACGTCACCCAGCCCCAAAGGGTCGTGAGTGAAGCGGCGCGTCTTCTAAAGCCTGGTGGCCTTTTCTTTTTCCATACGTTTAACCGCACCTTTCTAAGTTGGCTTCTCGTCATTAAAGGTGTCGATTGGTTCATCAAAAATGCACCTAAAAACATGCATGTCTATCATCTCTTCATAAAGCCAGAAGAACTCACGCAGTGGTGTAAGGCAGCGGGAATGAATATTCAAGAGATGAAAGGAGTCGGACTTAATTGGGGACAGTGGGCAACTTGGAAAATGGCTTTAACGAGGAATGTTTCCGATCAATTAGAGTTCTGTTTTAATTCATCTCTTAAGATGGGCTATTCGGGGTTTGCTCAGCTGAAGTAATTCGTCATCCGGCCAATTTGATAGTGCCGCTCTTCATGAGGTTTCATCATATCGCGCCAGAGCTCGTCTTGTTTCTGCTCGAGTTTTTTCTCAGGCTCTTCCATGACTGACACCTTTTGAGTCACTTTTTTACGGGAGCTTTCATGAAGTTCAGCCATTTTTCGAAGGAGTGTACTCATTTTTTTGCTATGAAGCCGTTGAATCCTTTTAGGCGCAAGCTCAGTACTTTTTTTAGGCGCTGCAGTAAACTGCGATGAGAGCGTATCAGTATGAGAGACTTCAGAGGTCCACTCCTTCGTGATCTGTTTTGTCTGACGTTCGATATGGTTATTCAGCTGGGGCACGGGTCGTTGCGTCGGGATGCGAATCTGCGCACTGGATGCGGGCAAAGCCTTAGCTGCTTGATCATTTTTCTCGGGTAATCTCTCTTGGGCAGTTTGAGTAATATTTTTCTTCATTCGTGGAGATATTTTAACAAATCTTTACAAATTAAGTCACCAAATTTTAAGTTGAAAAGTGATGATTCAATCAACTACACTTGGTAGAATGGAAAAAGTTACTTTTAAAAATCAGCCAATTAAAATTTTAGGTAGTACCCCCGCAATAGGATCTAAAGCTCCAGAGCTAATCGGTGTCGGTACCGATCTCAAAGACCATTCTTTAAAAGACTACCAAGGAAAGAAAAAGATCATCTGTTTTGCCCCAAGTGTTGACACCTCAGTCTGCTCCACTGCGGCTCAGAAATTTAATCAAAAGATCGAAGGGAAAAAAAACACGGTGGTTCTCTATTGCACCATGGATCTACCGTTTGCCTTGAAACGGATTTGTGGCAGCTATAGTCACGTGACTCCCCTCTCTCTTTTTAGAACGCCTGAAGTTGCTGTTTCATATGGGGCTCGTCAAGCAGATGGTCCTCTTGAAGGACTTTGTGCAAGGGCTGTGTTTGTGCTTGATGAACACGATAAAGTTCTCTACCACGAGCTTGTGAAAGAAATTACAAATGAACCTGATTACGAGACAGCTTTGACAGTCGTGTCATAACGAGGCGACCACATCACACTATCGACAAGCTTGACTGGATCGGCTTTCAGAACCAAACCTTCTTCCTGGGCAACCTGAATAACTCCAATGGCAATTTCTCTTGAGATAGCACGTAAATTTTCAAGAGAAGGAAAAAGAGCTCCTGTCGGCGATTTGAGGATCGGTGAATGAAGGGACAAGATTTCTGCCGCTTTGTAAAACATCTTTTCCGTCACTTCACCCGCTCCTGATGCAACGACTCCTAATCCAACGCCGGGATAAATGTAGACGTTGTTACATTGCGGAATCTGAACGAGATGACCTTGATTCATGACCTCAGAAAATGGGCTTCCAGTAGCAATGATCGCCTTGCCCTTAGTCCAATTTAAAATATCTGCAGGATGGGCTTCCGACTTTGACGTGGGGTTGGATAAAGGGAAAATAATCGGTCGATCAGTGTAACGGGCCATTGTTGTGACGATTTCTTCGGTAAAAGCACCGCTTTGCGCTGAAACCCCGATTAAAACAGTCGGATGCACTTTTTGAATGGTTGCAAGTAGGTCGAGCTGCTTGGGGTCTGTGGAGGTTCTAGCAAAGGGTCGTTGATGAGGTGGAATCTCAGGAAGTCCTGTATGAACCAGCCCATGAATGTCGACGACATATATTGTTTTCAAGGCGTCGTCGCGGGAAACACCGGACGCAACCATAGCTCCTACAAGATGCTCAGAGATCCCGATTCCCGCAGATCCTCCT
The DNA here is from genome assembly GCA_964571465.1 of uncultured bacterium. Classification (GTDB taxonomy): domain Bacteria; phylum Chlamydiota; class Chlamydiia; order Chlamydiales; family Rhabdochlamydiaceae; genus PALSA-1444. Next base: position 20,892 of record CAZNAR010000001.1, on the reverse strand, counting down.
CCGAAAACTACAATTCGTTGCTCGTGCAGCTGCCCCTGCCCTAACTTGATAGCAGAAAGTAAAGCAGCAAGTGAAACAGCCGCCGTTCCTTGGATATCGTCGTTAAAAGAACAGATCTTTTTTCGGTACCTGTCTAAGAGAGGTCGTGCATGCTCTTTTCCAAAATCTTCCCATTGAAGTAGAACTTTGGGAAACCTTTTTTGAACCACTTTAACAAATCGATCAATGAATTGGTCGTAGCCGCTGCCTGTTACCCGCTTGTTTCTCCAACCTAAATACAACGGGTCATTCAAAAGCGTCGGATTATCCGTTCCCACATCCAAAATAATCGGGAGAGTTTTTGCAGGGTGGATCCCTCCAAAAAGGGTATAGAGCGAAAGTTTGCCCACAGGAATTGCAATTCCTCCAGTACCTAAATCTCCAAGCCCTAAAATACGCTGTCCATCTGTCACAACGATCACCTGAACATCGTTTTGCTCAAGATTCGCAAAGATCTCCTCCATTTTATCTTGGTGGGGATACGCTAAATAAAGTCCCCGCGGCTCTGTGTAGAGATAGCTAAAATGAATCGAATAATCTCCGACAGTTGGCGTGTAAATGTATGGAAGCATTTCAGAGATGTGGCTTGCAACGAGTTTGTAAAAGAGAACTTCATTCCGTTGATGAAGGGCTGATAGGAAAAGATGTTTAGCCAGATCGGTTGTTTGAGCTTTAAAATTCGCATACCGCCGCTCCACTTGTTCTTCTAGAGTGGAAACATGGTACGGAAGCTTTCCATGAAGCTTGAAAAGATCGCGCTCTTGTTCAGTAAAGGCGGTTCCTTTATTTCTAAAAGGATCCGATAAAATCATCCACGGTTTCATACCCTCTTTCTAACGAAGAAGGGTCTTAAGCTCAACCGATATCTGTTTCCCGAACAGGCTCATCTTTGAGTTTGAACATTTTATACACAATGAATGCCCAGAGCATGAGCAATGCAAAGCTTCCCCACGAGAGAGTGTAAATCATTTCAGAAAAGCCGATGAACTGGATTGCAAGAATTAAACATGAAGCTAGGGCTTTTGAGCTCCGATAGGCAAAGACATCGATGATGGCTTTTGCCTGAAATTTCTCATCCTGCTTGAGAGGAATGTAGAGCATCTCTTTAAGAACTCCAAAGAGAGAGAAATCAAACGCTTTAATTGTCACAAAGGCTGCAGAGATCATCGCAAAAGTTGGGAAGAAGAGCGAGCCAACAGCATTGAATGCCAGCAAGATAGGCATTGCAATATGGCTTCTTCTGAGGCCCAAGAAATGAACTAAGAGAAACGAGCCAAAAAGCTGCAGCGATAAACTGAAGATGTTGGCAATTCCAAAAATCTTTCCACAGTACTCCGTACGGAGATCTTGGACTAAAATCGAGTGTTCCAACGCCTCGTTAAATTGGTAATAGATCAGTGTGGTTGTCACTTGCATCACAACCACAATTGTCAAAATAAAAGTGAGATATTTAGAGTTACGGATCGCATTAACCCCTTGCCAGAAGTTCGTAATTCGGGGGCCCTGAGCAACTTCTTTTTCAATTGAACTATTTCTCATTAAGAAAAAGAAGGTAATCCCTAAAACTAATAGAAGGGGTAGGCTTCCGAGTAGGAGATTGGCAGAACCCATTTTAACAGCAAAATAGCCAGGAAAGGCATTCCCTAAAATCCCTCCGAGTCCCCCGCACGCAAAGATAATGCCATACAAATATTTCGCTTGATCCATTTTAATCGTCGAGTGGATCACAGACCAAAGCTGTTGAAACAAAAGCATCACATAAATTTCTTTCCAGATATAGAAGATGAAAGCAAAGCTAGGAATTTTCGTCATCAAAAGTGCAGCAGAGCCATTAAAAACAAAGATGATCGACAAGATTAGATAAAACATCTTGTGGATGCCAATTCTTGGTAAAAAGCGGTTATAAAGTTCGATCACTAAAAAGTTGAACGGAACGATTGCAAGCCAGACATATGGAAAGGCATGGCTCCCATAGCTTGAGAGAAAAATACTATGACTGACAGGACGCACAATGCCGTAGTCGCCCATAATGCAAAAACCACAAATCATCGCACATAAAATAAAGAGAGGTTTCCCCCCCATCATTTTCATAAGCTGGTCTTTAATGGCATTCCACGACATGGGCAGATTATACTATGGGGTTAGAGTTTGAATCAATCACTCGTGTAGTAATAGATTTTTTAAAAAAGAGAATTCCATCCATTAACGATTGACCGTAACACAGTTCAACAAAAAACTGTATCATTATCTTTTGATCCTATAGACTCTCTTCCGTATGTCGCTCTCGGTTCACATCCTAACCAAAAACTCTGCCGCAACCCTTTTAGAGACCCTTCAGTCTCTGACTTCATTTCCTGAAGTGATCATCTTTGACACAGGCTCGACCGACGCGACCCTTGAAATCGCCGCTCAATTCTCCAATGTAACGATTCATAAAGGAATTTTGAAAGGGTTCGGCCCCACCCATAACGAAGCTGCTACACTCAGTTCCTATGATTGGATCCTCTCCATTGACAGTGATGAAGTCCTCTCCCCGAACCTAATTCGGGAGCTACATACCCTTAAATTGGACCCCACTTGCGTCTATTCCATCCTGCGAGATAATTACCTAAATGGTAAGAAAATCACCTTCTGTGCGGGCTGGTACCCGGACTGGGTTATCCGCCTTTATCACCGAAAGCACACCACTTTCTCCAATGACGCAGTCCATGAAAAAGTCCTCGTCAAGAACCTCACAGTCGTCAAGCTTCGATCCACCCTTAAACATGTTCCCTACCGAACCCCTGCAGACTTTACCCAGAAGATGGACCGCTATTCCACCCTCTTTGCTCAGCAATACCGCGGGAAACGACGATCCTCTCATGCACATGCTGTCCTTCACGGAGGCCTTGCCTTCCTTAAAAACTATCTCTTAAAACGAGGTGTTTTAGGCGGCCGCGAAGGCTGGACGATTTCTGTATATAACGCCAAAACAACCTATCATAAGTATATAAAGCTTAATGAATTGAACAATCTATCTATATAATAGCGAGCTTTTTCTTAACTGTATTCTTATAATTACAAAATTAAACAATTTATATGTTATAATTATTACTATAAAAAATAATAACGAGAATTATATGCAAACCACTCATTTATCTTTTGTTTCAAATAAAGACGACCCGACTTCCGCGGCAACTTTTAGACTGAAAAAGCCCGCAATCAGTGAAAGCGTCTCTATTTATGCAGGACGAAATCTCGATCATCTTATTGCAGAACTTTGTAAAAAACAAATATCTCTATCTGAGACCGATAATCCAGAAACAATACAATTTGACATCCTGCAAGTGGCTAATTCCAAAAACTATAAAATTGTAACTGCTAGTGGACACGAGATCTTGATTAACAAACAATTCGCTAAAGCATTGTGTGGCTTGACCAAGAAAAAACCTTTGATTGCCTCCTTTGGTCTTCATGCATGTAGTACCGGTTCAGCTTCTCCGTCAGGAGCCAAGCTATTAGGTACTATCTTACCTTGGCTAAAAATTTCCATTATTTTTATTTGCTTAGCTGTTGTTGTAATCATCATCTTAGGACATCCTCTGTGCGCTTTGGCTTTTTTCCTGATAGCCTCGTCCCTTTACTTAACTGGAATGATCACGGCTTATAAAAAAGTTTCAGAAATCTCTGGAGTGATCGTAAACCCAAATGAGCAATTTAATCTAGAGCCTCGCACAGGAATATGTGATGCATTTCCAACAGAAAATTCTGCTGATACTGAGTACTGGAGAAACCAACTGATTGTAGCTGCAGAAGAAAATATTGTTATTTCTGGTAACTACTGTGGGGGGAAAAGCTTTATCAAAATGCTTCAGCTGATTGATCAACAAATGGAAAAAAAAGATAAGCTTAAAGTTGTCATTATTTCATCGCCAAAATTTCTTACCCCACAAATCAGAAAAATAATTTCAGAGCTAAGGCAGAAATATCCCACTAGATTTTCGTTAGTTGAAAGTAGAGATGCGCTTCATATCTCTCCTGGTGTTAAGCAAATAACAAACCACACAAAGTGTACAGTGATTGATTATGGAAAATATTTCATTCTTGGTGGTAGCGGAATCAAAGACAACTTTGCAGAAACCGGGCTACGTGATACTCCCAAAAGTGACTATTTACAAAGTCGGTATGACTTACAAGAAGATCCCGAATCCGACGTAGTTTGCGATACTGGGTTAGTAGCTTATTTCGTTCCGGGTCAGTTCCGGGATATGGATTTTGTTTTTAAAACTGCAGGCTCCAAAAATATCAGTGGTTCACAAGTTCATACGCAAATGTTACTACTGGCGTATCGGTGGGAACAATACAACCAAATTATGGATGGGGAAATTGATTCCTTTACCCCATTGAATTTCCAAACACTCGGCGCCTTTAATGGAATTCCTTCATTATTATCCAATGAAGATAGTGTAACACTACAACTTTTAAAAACTCCCATACCAGCCTTTGAGGAGATCAAAACTTCGGTTGCTCAGTTTGACCAAAAACAAGACCAGGCCAAAAAGATCTCATTTAAAGTGTATGCCTCAGGCCCTGAACAGTCGAAAAGTGTCTTTGGTCAAGAATTAATGAAAAAAATCGAAAAAGCTACGAAGAAAATCGTTATTAACCATATGTATTTTCACCCGACTCAGGCTATCTTCGACGCGTTAGTTGAAGCGGCAAACCGAGGAGTACAAATTGAAATCATTACATGCGGAATTTATCCGGGATGTCCTAATTCTCACTTTGCCTTTGGCCCAAGAAACAAGTACAACTATTCTAAGCTCTGGCATGCAATTGCTGAAGAACATAGGAAAAATCTAAGGGTTTTTGAATTCAATGAAGTTAAGATTGGAAATCATAAAAAAGTTATCATTATCGATGACACTGTCATTGCGGGAAGTAGTAATTTAGGATATAAGAGCCTAGTTTCAACCTCTGACCACGAGCTAAACTTTTTTGCCAAATCACAAAAATTCGCGGACCAAACCCAGGCAGTTTGTGATGTAGACAAAGCACACTCTTCAGAAATTAATTCATTTAATCGTTTTGATTACTTTAGAGCCGCTATGCATCGTCTTTTAGCGCCAATGATAGGGTAAACACGATCCAGTGTTGTGATATAAGCGACCTCACTTCGAACCCTACGGAACACATCTCTATGTGTTCCTCTACCTCAAATTTTCTGGGAAAATTTAGCGGTAGTCGGATTCGAACCAACGACACAAGGATTATGATTCCTCCGCTCTAACCAACTGAGCTATACCGCCATGGGTTGAAAGAATAGCGGGGGAAGGATTCGAACCTCCGGCCTTTGGGTTATGAGCCCAACGAGCTAACCACTGCTCCACCCCGCGATAAGGTTGCATGAGCATAACAAAGACGGTTATTTAACGCCAGCTTGGCTCTAAATTCTTTTATGAAGGAATGAATTATCGATGAGGTTTTCAGAAAAAATCTGCGAAGTAGATAGCCAAAGTGCTATCTTCAAGCAGTTTTTAATGAAAAGATCGCGATAATTCATTCCTTCATAAAAGAATTTAGAGCCAAGCTGGCGTTTTAACTGCTAATAATTTCTCTAGAGCTTGAAGGGTGCGGTGGGTAGAACCACGGACTTCCTTAGCGAGCTGTAGGCCTGCAGAATGCATAGGAGAAGGAGGGTTGGCAAGAACTTCATCAACAGCAGAGGCAACGTTTTGAAGAGTCACCTGACGGCCAGCACCGGCGTGGGTAACGAGTTCAACAAGATCTTTTTGAGAATACATCGAAGGGCCAAAAAAGACGGGTACGCCAAGAGCTGCCGGTTCAAAAATATTATGACCACCAAGACGTGTGATAAAGCTCCCTCCAACAATGGCGGCTTCGGAGAGCTGGTAGCAACCATTTAAGACGCCCATGGCATCGACAAGGGTGATGGGCGCGTTGACTTTAGTAGAGCTTGTGTAACGGTTAAATGGGATTCCCTTCTTCTCTAGCAGGGATGCAACCTCCGTGAACCGTTCGGGATGGCGAGGGACAATTAATATCTTGAGGGAAGGGTATTTTTGAAAAAGAGGGGTCAGCGCTTCTAGGAGATGTTCTTCTTCAGGAGCGTGTGTGGAGCCGAGCGTAAGGACGCGATCGGTAGGAGAAAGTCCAAGATCTTTTTCCCACTCTGTTCTATCGATAAGATGAAGCGGTTGATCGAACTTGAGGTTACCGGTCACGAAGATTCGCTGAGGAGCTACATTCAGCTCGATGAAGCGGTCTTTAAAACGACTGCTTTGTACGCAGAGAAGTTCCATTTTTCCAAAGAGTCGGTGGCTGAAAAAGGGAACTTTTTTGAAGCGAGCCAGTGATTTTTCTGAGACGCGCCCATTAACTAGAGCTACATGAGGAGCCTGGTCGATGAGATTAAACCAAAAGTCCCCTTCTACAAGGATAAGGAGATCAGGATTAATCTTTCGCATGAGTTTGCGGATGATCCACGAAAAATCGAGCGGTAGAAAGAAGTAGACATCGGCATGAGGAATGCTTCTTTTGGCTTCTTCTTGCCCTGTTTCAGAGACAGTTGAGATGACAATAAAAGCATCGGGGTGTTTTTTCTGAAGCTGGGTGATGAGTGGAGCTGCGGCTTTTGTTTCACCCACTGAAATGGAGTGAACCCAAATGCGCTGTCCTTTCTTGGATGTTTGAAAAGACGGCATGCCAAACCCGAATTTCTCAAGAAACGACCGGCGGTGCTTTTTGTGCTTAAACGCTTCCCAGAGCCATTTGGGAAGGTATCCAATCACAAGTAAACACAGTCCAAAATTATAGAGAACTCTAAGCATGGATCACGATATTAATGAGTTTGTTGGGAACAAAGATCACTTTCTCGATGGTTCCTTCGAGGTGTTTCATAATCTGAGGCTGAGTTTTGATAAAGGCCATGATCTCTTCTTCCGTTTTGTCTTTTGGAAGATCCCATTTACCGCGCATCTTACCATTGACTTGGACGACATAGATCGCTGTTGCATCGATCAGATAGGTGGGGTCAATCTGTGGGAACGGCTCATAGGTTAGGCTTTCAACGCCACCGAGATGTTGCCACGCTTCTTCTGCAATGTGAGGTGCAAACGGATAAAGGGTTTGCGTCACCATTTTAAGAGCTTCTTTGCTGTAGACAGGCAGAGGATGAAAATCGTTGATAAATTCCATCATTCGGGCTATCGCTGTATTAAACGACATCGCTTGGATGTCTTTTTCAACTTGCGCAACAGTCCGGTGGGCGAGTTTTAGGCCGGCTTCGTCTTTGGCGTCTGTGACTTTGTCGGAAGTGACGAGGTTGTAGAACCGGTTCAAGAAGCGGTAGCACCCTTGCACAGCATCGGTATTCCACACTTTTTCTTGGTCAAACGGCCCCATGAACATTTCATAAAGACGTAAACTGTCGGCTCCAAATTCTTCAATCATTTCATCAGGGGTAACACCATTGAGTTTGGACTTCGACATTTTCTCAATTTGACTGTCGAGACGGATATCGGTCCCCATTTGGAAATATTCACCCTCTTTTTCAGTCACATCTCCTTCAGGAACATAGGCCCCTGTGGGAAGTCTGTAGGAGCGTGACGTGAGAAGTCCTTGATTCCGGAGTTTTTGGAACGGCTCTAGTGTTGAAACTGTGCCACAATCATAGAGAACCTTATGCCAAAATCTTGCATAGAGAAGGTGAAGAACAGCGTGTTCGACGCCCCCGACATAAAGATCGACGGGCATCCAATAGTTTTCTTTTTTATGATCCCAAGCGGCATGGGTGTTGTGAGGATCACAGAAGCGGAGATAGTACCAGCACGACCCTGCCCATTGCGGCATGGTGTTGGTCTCTCGTACCGCTTTTTTACCAGTCTTAGGATCAACTACCTCGACCCACTCGCGGACTTTTGCAAGCGGACTTTCTCCTGTTCCCGACGGTTTATAATCGGTCAGAGAGGGAGGTGTAAGTGGAAGCTCATCAAGTGTCAAAGCACGTTTGGTGCCATCGGCAAAATGAAGAATGGGGAACGGCTCGCCCCAATATCTTTGACGTGAAAAGAGCCAGTCGCGGAGTTTATAGGTAACGGTTCTCTCCCCTGCCTTGTGATGTTCAAGCCAGGTCGCCATTTTTTCTTGGGCCTCTTCAATGTGCAGTCCATTTAAGAAGTCACTATTACAAAGCGTTTCTTCCTCTGGCGTTACAACATGAAGGATCGGCAGGTTGTATTTCTCTGCAAAGACAAAGTCCCGTTCGTCGCTGCCAGGAACCCCCATCACAGCGCCTGTTCCATACCCTCCGAGGACGTAGTCAGCGACCCAGATAGGGATCTTTTTGTGATTCACAGGATTAATCGCGTAAGCTCCTGTCCAAACCCCTGTTTTGTCTTTTGCAAGATCGGTCCGTTGAAGATCGGATTTAGAAGATGTCTCTTTAAGGTAAGCCTCGACACTCTTTTTTTGCCCGGGCGTTGTGATAGTCTGAACTAGGGAATGTTCAGGAGCGATCACAATAAAGCTGACCCCAAACAACGTATCGTGCCGAGTGGTAAAGACGGTCATTCTTTCGTCATGACCTTCTATGGGGAAATAGATTTTAGCTCCCTCGCTTCTTCCAATCCAGTTCACCTGGAGTCGTTTGAGCGATTCGGGCCAATCGACAAGGTCTAAATCTTGGATAAGCCTGTCGGCGTAGGCGGTAATTTTCAAAATCCATTGCTTGAGAGGTCGTCTTTCAATCGGATGGCCACCCTCTTTCGACTTGCCGTTATCGACTTCTTCATTGGCAAGAACGGTTCCGAGCGCAGGACAGTAGTTGACCAACATCTCGGCTTCGTAGGCGAGTCCTTTTTCAAAAAGCTTGGTAAAGATCCACTGGGTCCACTTGTAGTAAGTAGCATCGCTGGTAGCAATCTCGCGATTCCAGTCGTAGCTGAAACCAAGAGATTTAAGTTGTCGTCTATAGGTGTTGATGTTCTGCTCGGTCGTTACAGAGGGATGCGTCCCTGTACGGATCGCATATTGCTCAGCAGGAAGGCCAAAGCTATCCCATCCCATAGGGTGGAGAACGTTGTACCCTTTATTTCTCATATAACGGGAGATTATGTCGGTGGCTGTGTAGCCCGTGACGTGGCCGACATGGAGACCCGCCCCTGAGGGGTAAGGGAACATATCTAGTACATAATATTTTGGTTTAGTGGGGTCAACTTCTGCTCGGAAAAGATCTTTTTCTTCCCAAATACGTTGCCATTTCTCTTCAATGTGCCGGTGTAAATAATTAGACATGTAACAAAAATACCTTACTGTTGAATTGCTTCAAAAAGAAAAATCATCTATAGTTGTGACGTAGGTCATATGATTGAATTAACAGCAGTTCGAAAACACAAGGTTACTCTCTCGGATTACGACTATAAAAAAGACATTGAAAACCGTCTCCTTCTCTCCCAATTAAATATCGAAGAACATGCTGTTCTTGAAGAAATTTTATTTAGTTCCATCCGGACCACCGTACGAAAAATCGCTAAAAGCATTGATCTTCCGGAAGATAAGGTCTTAGCCCATCTCCAAAAAATTGCAAAAACAGGGCTTCTTTCGTTCGAAGAAGATAACGTTGTCGTAGACAAAGAAGCTAGAAAATATTTTGAAACTGAGCTTGAGAAGTTTGAAGAAGACTTTGAGCCCGGCATGGAGTTTCTCCAACACCTTTTGAAAAAAGTCCCGATCCATGTCCTCCCGCACTGGTATGCGATTCCCCGTACTTCAAATAATATCTTTGATTCTCTTATTGAAAAATATTTACTTACCCCGACCATTTATCAGCGGTATCTACTTGATATCAACTTCACTGACCCAACTTTGAGCGCGATTGCTCAAGATGTCTTGAAAGCACCCCAGTTTGAGGTTCCAGCTCAAGATATTTTGAAAAAATACAAACTCACTCCAGAAAAGTTCCAAGAAGCGATCCTCCAGCTTGAATTCCATTTTGTTTGCACGCTCATCCATCGAAAGAACGGAAATAAGTGGGACCAAGTTGTCACCCTCTACCATGAGTGGAAAGAACACCTCACCTTCCTCAAAGAAACAACCGCTCCCACCCTTTCCGACACGAAAAAGCTCGAGCGGTATCGACCGACCGACTTTGCATTTGTTGAAGACCTGACAACTGTTTTAGTTCATGCAAAAAAACAACCCGGGTTCCTGCAGCAAAAGAATGGAGCGATTAAATTCGCCACTCCTGCCCCTGACGAAGAGTATTTGAAAAAGCTCCTTCTTAAAATAGAGCTTGTAGAACTGGCTGAACTGAATGATGGGAAACTCATCCTTACGGACGCTGGAGCCGAATGGCTTGAGCTCCGCCCCGAAAATCGGGCTCTTTATCTCTACCGGCACCCCCTCAATCAACTGCAACTGAGCGAAAAAGTAATCCGTGAACTGGAAAAATCGATCTTACGCATTGTGAACTCGGGGTGGGTCAGGCTCGCTGACTTCTTGAAAGGTGTATATTCGCCTGTCTGTGAAGGTCAAACGGTCTGTCTGAAAAAAACAGGGAAATTGTGGAGATACCAACGTCCTTCCTACACCACAGACGAGCTTAAACTGATCGAAAGAGTTGTTTTAGAACACCTCTTTGAAGCAGGAATTGTCGCCATTGCCACCCTTAAAGGTGAGACTTGCATTTCAGTCACTCCCTTCGGCCAATCACTCTTCGGGTAAACCATGGAAGATCTCGTCTCGAATCGTAAGGCATTTCACAACTATGAAGTGCTAGAGACATATGAAGCTGGTATCATTCTACTCGGCACCGAAATCAAATCACTTCGTAATCACGGCGGCAACCTTCAAGAAGCGTACGTTGTCTTCTATAAAAACGATCCTTACCTAAAAAACGCCTCCATCTCTCCCTATAAATACGGAACCCATTTCAATCACGAAGAGCGACGCGAAAGAAAGCTCCTTCTTCACAAACGTGAAATCGCTAAACTTCAAAATGCCACCGCTGAAAAAGGGCTCACTGTTATCCCTCTGGCTATGTATCTCAAAAATGGGTTCGTCAAAGTCAAACTCGGTGTTGCACGCGGCAAAAAAGCGTACGACAAGCGTGCCGCTCTCAAAAAACGAGAACATGAACGTCAAATCGATCGATCATTGAATAATCGTGATGATTGACAGCTGACTCTTTTTTAGAGTATCTTCTTGTGAAAAAGGATATCTCATGAAACTTCTCATCTCGCGCGTTGATCTCTTAAACCTGATTGGTCGAATTCAAGCGATTGTTCCAGCAAAGCCAGCCCTTCCTATTTTGAGCAATGTTCTTTTAGAGGCGCAAGATGATCAATTGATTTTAAGTGCGACCGATTTAACCGTGAGTATGCGCGCCTATGCAACTGCGCAGGTACAAGAAGAGGGAGCAATTACTCTTCCTGCAAAGAAGTTTTTCCAACTCGTGCGAGAGTTAACGTCATCGCAAGTTGAAATCCACGCGCAAACTCCTGAAACAGCTCACATCAACTGTGGATCATCCCATTTTAAGATGAGCGGCATGCATAAGAGTGAGTTCCCAGCACTGCCCGATATGAGTGGTGGCGTTTCGATGGAAATCGATAACATGCTTTTAAAAGAGATGCTCATTCGAAGCTCGTTTGCAGCAGCGCGTGATGATAACAGGCAAGTCCTCAATGGGATTCTTCTACAGCACAAAGAGAAACTTGCAACGTTTATTGGGACTGATGGAAAACGGCTCGCTCGTCTGTATGCCGAAGTCAACCTTCCTGAAACTCAAGTGGGCTCGTATGTCGTGCCTTTAAAAGCTGTAGAAGAGATGGTTAAGCTGATCGACATCAAAGACGACAAATCGAAAGTCACTTTCTTTGCAGACAAAATTGGACTTGAGATTGGTTCGGTGACGCTCATCACGAAACTGCTCAATGGTCAATATCCCGATGTCGACCGTGTGATTCCGAAAAAAGCCCAAGCTCCAATCTCCCTGCACCGCGAAGAACTCATGTCGCTGCTCCGCCAAGTCTCTCTCTTTACAACAGATCACAGTAGTGCGGTCCGATTTACGTTTGCCCCTGGCGAACTCCACCTCACAGCGATGAGTGGAGATATTGGGGAAGGGAAAGTCAGCATGTCTGTCAATTATGGTGGGCCAAAATTTGACGTCGCGTTCAACCCCCATTACTTCCTGGATATTTTACGGCATAGCAAAGACGAGACAGTCAACCTCTCGCTGAGCGACGCTTTTAACCCAGGCCTGATTACAGATTCGACAACAGCTCACTTTGTGCTGATGCCGATGCGCCTTGATAGCTAATGTTTATAGAAAAGCTCTATCTGCACCATTTCCGTAACTACAGGGAAGAAGCGTTTACATTTTCCCCAGGGGTTAACCTCATTTCTGGTGAAAATGCGCAAGGCAAAACAAACCTCTTAGAAGCTTTGTTCCTCGTGGGAACAGGCCGATCGTTTCGGACACCCCATCTTAAAGAGCTCATCCACAAAGAGGCTCCTTTCTTCTTTGTGGAAGCGCAGTTCAATAAAGAAAACATCCAGCAAAAAATCCGTCTTTCGTTCGATGGAGAAGTGAAAAAACTCGAAACCAATCACACGTCGTATTCCCATTTCAATCCCCTGCTCGGCCAGCTTCCAATTATCCTGCTGGCTCCTGAAGATGTTCTTTTGATCACAGGTTCTCCTTCGGACCGACGTCGCTTCCTGGATCTCCATCTAGCTCAAAGCGATCCTCTCTATGTCTACCACGTGACTCGATATCATAAAGCCATCAAACACCGGAACTTTCTCCTAAGACAAAAGAAAGAAGAAGGGTTAGAGCCCTGGGAAGCTCTCATGGTTACAGCTGCCACTTATATCAGGAAGAAAAGAGAACAGCTCATCAAAGAGCTTCAAGAAGATTTTAAGAAAAACATGCTCACGCTCTCTCAGGAAAAAGATCAGATTGAGATTCGGTATCTACCTTCTTTCACTGATAACTATGTGAAACACCGCAAAAAGGAACTTATTCTAGGTTCAACGCTACTCGGTCCGCATCGAGATGATGTCGAGTTTTTGATCAACGGACTTCCTGCTTCAAGCTATGCCAGCCAAGGGCAGCTGAGATCAGCTGTTGCCGCTCTCCGACTGGCTCAATGGAAACACCTCTTGCAGGAACATCAAGTTACTCCTCTCTTTTGTATCGATGATTTCGGAGTTCATCTGGACGAGGAGCGAAAAGAAGTCCTTCTCTCTGCTGTTTCTAGCTTTGGGCAAGTATTTCTAACCTCTCCCCTCTTTCCAAAAGCAGCTTCGTATCATTCCATCCAGATCAATGCAGGATCACGACTGAAATAAAGTTAGTACCATGCTCCCACCTAAAGAAATGGGGAGCTGAAAGGGAGACAAGAACGGAACATACTTTGTGAAAATTGAACCAGCTGCCCCCGCTACGAGGGCTAGACATCTACTTGTTGAAAAGGCCGCCGAACTAGGGCAGCCACAACTTAGTGGCACCTGCTGCCAATCCTAGTGCTCGACTCCAAAGAGCCGTGTTGCCAAATGAGAGGGTTGGTTAAATTTCTTGGATCAAATATGGGTAACAAATGTGTTACGTGTTTGTTGGATGAGTGATTCAATCATAGTGAACTCCTTAAACGGGTATCATTTTAGGAGCTCGGCTAATACTGTCTCAAGAGGGTTTGGAATTTTTTGATCTTCGCGACTTTTTTCCAGAGCCGCTATCATTTGCGTAGCTAGTTTTTTGCCAAGCTGGACCCCTTCCTGATCAAACGAGTTGATATTCCACAGGAAACCTTGGAAGGCCACTTTGTGTTCGTAATAGGCAAGAAGAGCCCCTACAGTGGGAGCATCACATTTTTGGCCGATAAGAAGCTGGGAGGGTCTGTTGCCAGGAAACTCTTGATTCTTGTTTTTGTTCTCTTGGCCTAGGGCAAGAGCCACGGCTTGAGCTAGCATATTACCATTGAGTTTTTCTTGCGAAGTTGATCCCTCTAAAAGAAGATCGTAGCCATATTGGGATTCTTTGAAGCCAATGAACTCCACTGGAATAATCGTAGTTCCTTGGTGAATCTGCTGGAAAAATGAATGTTGACCACTCGTTCCTGGCTCACCCCAGAGAATAGGACCGGTCATATAGTCGACAACTTTTCCACTGCGATCAACTCGTTTGCCATTCGATTCCATGTCGAGCTGTTGCAAGTGAGCTGGAAAGCGGGCAAGCGCCTGGGAATACGGAATAACAGCAACGGTGGGAAATCCTAAAAAGGAACGGTTCCACACTCCGAGCATGGCTCCCAAGAGTGGAAGATTATCGCGTGGGTTTTCTCGGAGCGCCACTTGATCCATGGAGTGAGCGCCGTCCAAAAACGCTTTAAATGTATCAATGCCCAGCGTGAAAGAAAGCAGGACTCCACCTACCATTGATGTCGTTGAATAACGGCCTCCAATGTAGTCCCAAATATAAAACGAGGCGCGGTACTTTTCGGGATCATCCATCGGACTTCCCTTCCCTGTGACTGCAATCAGATGCATCATAGGATCAAGCCCTGCTTTAACAAGTTCGGTGCGGATAAAAGCTTCATTGGTGTTTGTTTCAAGAGTCGAACCCGACTTCGAAACAATCACAAAAAGAGTCTTTCGAAGAGGAACGCGTCGTAAAACAGCAGTTACTTCATCCGGATCGATGTTTGAAATAAAATGGGCACGCCGTCCTGGAATGGAGTAGGCTTTCAAGGCATGATAAATCGCTTCAGGCCCGAGCGACGACCCGCCAATCCCAACCTGAACAATATCAGTGTAGTGGTCCAGCGTTGGGAGGAAATCTTCTAACTTGTCGAGCTCGGCCCATGCTTTTACAGCTTCGGGCAGTGTCCCTTTCTTTTGCCTTAGCGCGGTATGAAGAGCAGCTCGGTTCTCTCCATTGTTGACCTTCTCCCCTGCTTGCAATTTCTTCATCAACCCATGAGCGTCTCTTTTCTTGGAAAATTCAATCAAGGCATCTAAGATGGGTGTTGAAACAAGCTCAGTAGCATAGGAGAGCATAAGACCTGCTCCTTTCGCTTGAAACTGGTTCACACGCTCCGGTGTTAACTCTTTTTTTAAATCGAAACCATTCTCAGATAGCCGTTGGAGATGATCGTCTAACATCCCCTCAGATTGTCATACTGGCCGTCAAAAATCAATTTTTAAAATGAAGAACTTGTCTAAAAGATTCAAAAGGTTTATAGTTTAACCCTTTCGGAGCATAGCGCAGTTTGGCTAGCGCATCTGCTTTGGGAGCAGAGGGTCGGGGGTTCAAATCCCTCTGCTCCGAATTTTCCCTCCCGCTGCCTCAAACCCCAAAAGCTGTCTTTTCCCCTGCAAAGTCAAAGCCTCTTCAAATACAATTAATTCATCAAGCCCATTCCAGAGTTCATTGAGACGACGTTCAGGAATAACGCGTAAGTTAGAATTGGATGTTAAAAGATCTGTTAACTTTTCAAGAAGCTCGGGCGAGCAAAATTCATCCGGTGGAAGGAGAACACCCATAATCTCTTCAGAAGGAGTTAGAGAAAGAGAAACGTGTGCAAATCTTTCTTGCGATAGCAACTGAGCTGCCTGCCCTGCGCTAAATCCAGCCTGATCTTCAAAAAGGGAGTAAGGTGTCACTTCATCGGGTAAGAAAGAGGCAAGCCTATGAAGATAGTTTCCAAAAATAGTTGCAGATTCCAGAGGCGTTAACTCATCTCCTGCAATCACAATGGAAGACAAAATTGAGAGAGATCCTCGATATAAGATAACACCTGGACAGCGCTCTTGAACAGACGGCCAGATATCCTTAGAAAACTGATCGAGTGCTAGCGTGTATGACTGAAACAAAGCAGGGTCATTGATCAAGAAAGGACCCCGGTTCCATCCAAAATTAAACTCAAAGAGAAGTTCAGATGCATTGACATCTTCGAGCTCCCAATCTAAATCATGGGAAGGATAAGCAGGCAAAACAATCGTTTTCATTAACTCTTCCTTAAAAATTGGAAGTATCTAATTTCTCGACCTTTTTCTCTCCATAGCGAATCAAAGTACGATGCCCCATACCCATTCCATTCTGTCACATAGTGAGGTGCCTCGAAGACGGCATCCCATTGACCGTTTGCAAAGGTGACTTCTCGCAGTTGCTCGCTATAGGGTGGATCGTCAGTGACAACTGTAAAAGGGGCTCCCTTTTTTACTGTACGGGCAAGTTCACTCATAAAAGGAGGTTGAAAAAGACGATTTTTTGCATGTCGATCTTTCGGCCAAGGATCGGGGAAATTGACGAAAACTCCATCGACCGACTGATCTTTTAAGTAATCCCTGATAAAAATTTGAGCATCCCCACACACAATGAAAAGATTGTCGAGGTTCTGGTTTTTCATTTTCGACCAAATCTTCTGGACCCGCTCAAATCTCCATTCGACAGCTACCCAGTTTTTTGTTTTGTCTTTCGTTTTTTCTGCAATCCACGTTCCGTTTCCTGTGCAATATTCGATGACAACCGGGTTAGTATTGCCGAAAATCGTTTCCCAATCAGGGAAATTCCACTCCTTGTGTTTGTCGTAGTAGTCAGGAATGAAAAGAACCCCATTCGAGATCTCGGGCCTACGGTCTTCCCACCGATAAGGAAATTTTAATTTTTTTTGTTGCATAAGGCATGAATTATAGAGGAAAAAATCCTCAGTATCAACATTCAAGTTGACGAACTGGAGGGTCGCTTGATATGGTGAAACTTGATTTATTTTAACTTAAAGGACTTGCAATGAAGAAAATATGGCTCCTAACAATCTGCTGCTCTATGGTTTTTGCAGAAGATTCCTTAAGTATAATTGATGCTTCTGATGATGAAATTGTTATCCCCGCAACACAGGCAAAAGAAGAAACAGCTATTGAATCTTTTAAAATTATTGCTCCCCCTCTTCCTGATACTGAGGCCCCTCAAGCCATCATTTTACCCACTCAAGATGTAGAGTTTAAAACAGATGCTCCTGTTAGTTCAACTCCCCTTGTGACTGAACAAACGTTAGAAGTTCCTGCACCGACCATCGTTCAACAACTCCAAATCGACCCTGAAGAAGATATCGCAGCCATCGAAAAAGAAGAAAAGGAAGTTGCAGAAGAAATCAAGTCGAGCGGAGTCATTATCGATCTCGGTCAAGTTTTCTCAGGATCTCCAACAATCTACACTGTTCTCTTTCTTCTCTCCGCTGCTAGCGTTGGAATCTGGTCGTATGCACTTCTCAGCCTCCGCAGCAGTGAAATGCTTCCTAAAGAGCAATTTGAAACACTCAAAAATCAACTGAGCGCACGTAGTTATGAGACAGCGTTAGATACTTGCAAAAATAACCCAACTCTACTTTTTGGAATGGTGAAAGCAGCTATCTTGAACCGCCACCAAGGGTCAGCCGCTATGCTCGAGATGATGAAATCCGAAGGACGACGCTTAAGCATTGCCTACTGGCAGAAAATCAACCTACTTAACGATATTGCCATCATCGCTCCCATGCTTGGACTCCTTGGAACGGTTCTCGGGATGTTTTATGCATTCTATGATCTCAACCGCTCTGCGGAAAGCATTTCTGCTCTGTTTGATGGACTTGGTGTCTCTGTTGGAACCACTGTCGGAGGACTTGTTGTTGCCATCTTAGCCCTGATGTTCCACGCCATGACAAAATACCGTCTCATGAAACAACTTACCTTGGTTGAAGCAGAAGCTGAAGCACTGGCTAGCAACATAAAGGACCCTTCATGAGCCTCATTCCTGAAGATGAACTTAAAAAGGCCGCCTCTTTAAATCTGGCTCCGATGGTCGACTTCCTTTTTGTTATTGTTGCTATCTTTGCGACAATGTCCATCACAAGAGCTGTCCTTTACGACACCCAAGTCAACCTTGTGAAAGTCAACACTGAAAAGAAAACGAATATCTCCGAGCAACCGTTTGTCGTCAATATTGGCATCACGGAAGATGGGAAATACAAGTGGATCACAGAAGTGAACGAATTCACGATGGAAACCACTGGCAGCATCCAGAAAGAACTCCAAAAACAACAGCAAATGGGTCTCATCTCCAAAAATCCCGAGGAAACAAAAGTTCTTCTGCATATTGACCGCAGCGCCAAATGGGAACCGGTGGCCAAAGCAATTTTTGCACTTCGTGAGCAAGGGTTCCCGGTCCATCCTGTCTACGAACCAGACACGGAATACTAGTTACACTTAAACTTTTTGAACTAGAGAAAAAAACGAGCGTTAAGCTAAATTTTAATTAGACAGTGGGGTGTTCCTACTAGAAACAAAAGGAAAAAAATGAAGACATTAGATGTGTTAGCAGCAGTGTTACTTGTGATCGGCGGCTTCAACTGGTTCTTAGTGGGGGTTTTTAATTTCGACTTAGTCCATTTTATTTTTAGCGCTATCCCTTTCATTATGCGTACAATATATATTGTCGTTGGGCTTGCGGCATTTTACCAAATTTTTCAGTGGAAAGCGATTCAAAGTCGATGGAGGTAACTTGTTAACTGGCTGCCGAGTAACTCGTTTGAGAGTTTCTCGGCAAAGGAAATAATTTTAATAAAACTCTTAATAAACAAGTAGCAGTGTTTCAGGATAATAATGAATAAAGTCTTTGCAATTTTTGGAGCTTCAGGCGGTATAGGTTCGGCTTTGTCTAAATTGCTTTCGACTTCAACCGATAAAGTCTATCTGATTGGTAGGAACCAAAAAAAATTACAAGAGCTATCTCAACTTCTCTCACAGCCCTTTATAGTTGCTGATGCGATAAATGAAGAGTCAGTCGGGCTGGCTTTTCAAACAATTGTGAATTCTGAGGGACGCCTTGACGGTGTAGCATCATTAGTTGGATCTGTTTTTCTTAAACCCATCTTGCAGACAACAATGAAAGAATTTTCAGAAGTTATCACATTGAATGTCATGTCTTCTTTTTGTATTCTGAAACATGCATTGGATTCCATGCAATCTGGATCTATCGTTCTAACCTCATCCACCGCCTCCCTTATAGGCATCAGAAACCACGAGGCGATCGCCGCTGCAAAAGGTGCTATCAACGGCCTAATTATCTCAGCAGCCGCCTCGTATGCTTACAAAAAAATAAGAGTTAATGGAATAGCTCCAGGGTTAACAAGAACACAACAAACATCTTACATCACAGACAATAAACCTTCCCTGGATGCATCAACTAAACTGCACCCTCTAGGACGGATTGCAGAACCCAATGAAATTGCTTCACTTATTGCTTGGCTGCTGTCAGATGAAAGCTCTTTTATGACGGGAAATGTGATTCCTATTGACGGCGGCCTTTCAAGACTTAAATGTTAACTCAAGCCTAAAACAGTTTAAAATGTGCGCCAGAGAGGGATGGTCAAATCAAAAAGCACGAAAAGACCATGACAAATTTATTAGGATAGGCACATAGAATATGCTGTTTAAGCTAAATCATAAACGCTATACTTCTGAGCCATGTCCATTTCCGAAATTGATGACTATGAAAAAACCATCTTTCCTCACCTAAAAGAGCTCGATAAACCCTCACTCACTGAGCTTTATGAAAAAATTGACCGTGTCAATGAAATGCGATGGGGACTCAATGCTGGAACCGTCGTTTTAACATGCGCCGCTCTTGCAGCTATTACCCAGCCCCTCCTTGCTTGTACCCTTGGAATTGTCGCGATCGCCTGTAAAGTCACCGCCGTCTTTTTTCATAAGCCTCCTCCTTACCTCATCCTAAGCATGGATGGTGGTGGAATCCGTGGAATGCTTCCGATTCAAATCCTTTCCCATATCGAAGAAGAACTGGGGTGTAAAATCGGAGAGGTCTTTGACTGTATTGCTGGGACATCGATTGGAGGTATTTTAGCCCTTTCTCTAGCAGCTCCTGATCCTAGAAATCCCTCTAAGCCGAAATTTAGCGCAAAAGAACTAGCCGCCTTTATTGAAAAAGAAGGGCCTGTCGTGTTTGAAAAGACAACTCTTCAATCTATCAAATCTCTTGAAGGAATCCGAACCCCTAAATATCTCAATGAAAACCTCAAAAAACTCCTCCAAACTCAATTCGGTGACACGACCATTGAGGAGAGTGTGACAGATATTCTTATCCCCAGTTATGACCTTGTCAAAGGTAAAACAATTCTTTTTTTCCATTTCAACGGAGAAAAAAGCAATAATCCCTATCTGATGCGAGATGTTGGAATCGCAACAGCTGCTGCACCCATTTACTTTCCGTCCCACTCTGTCCAGGATTTGAACCTCGTGGACGGCGGTCTATCTGCCAATAATCCCTCTCTTTTGGCTTATATCAAAGCTGCAGGTCACATCGATCCTAATCGCGACATTTTTATCCTATCAATAGGAACCGGTGAGATGAAAATTAAAGCCATTAATGCCGCTGAGTCAGAACACTACGGTATGATCCAGTGGCTTCCAATGATTTTTGATGTGATTTTTAAGACAACCCAAGAGATGCTTACTCTCCAATTCAAGCTCTTGAAGCATGTCGCAAAAGTGCCTCTTACCGTCGTCCGTATCCAACCAACCCTTAAACGAGCTTCTCAAGAACAACTTGATAACGCCACCCCTGAAAACATCGCATCCCTCAAGAAGATCGCAACAAAATATTTTGAAGAAAATATCGGCTGGCTCCAACGAGAACTGATCCATCCCCTTCGGCAATATCGGGTTCTTTCTTGACGATAGCCTGAATAAACGCTATCCTTAGGCCCTTCTTGCCCAGGTGGTGGAATTGGTAGACACAACAGATTTAGGTTCTGTTACCCACAAGGTGTGTAGGTTCGAGTCCTATCTTGGGCA